>NZ_JACIDR010000012.1 GCF_014196425.1 Hansschlegelia beijingensis | reverse complement strand
TTATCGTCTCATTTGCGGGCGCTGGAGTCGGAGTCGATTCACGTCATCCGTGAGGTTGCGGCTGAGTTTCGCAATCCTGTGATGCTGTATTCGATCGGCAAGGATTCTTCGGTGATGCTTCATCTTGCGATGAAGGCGTTTTATCCGGCGAAGCCTCCGTTTCCTTTGCTGCATGTCGACACGACGTGGAAGTTCCGGGAGATGATCGCGTTCCGGGACGAGACGGCGCGGCGGCTCGGGGTCGAGCTGATCGTGCATGTCAACGAGGACGGGGTGCGGCGCGGGGTGTCGCCGGTGGCGTCGGGCTCGAGCGTGCACACCCAGGTGATGAAGACCGAGGGGCTTCGGCAGGCGCTCGACAAATACGGCTTCGACGCCGCCTTCGGGGGCGCGCGGCGCGACGAGGAGAAGAGCCGGGCCAAGGAGCGGGTGTTCTCGTTCCGCACCGCCGGCCATGGCTGGGACCCGCGCAACCAGCGGCCGGAGCTCTGGCGGCTCTACAACACGCGGGTCAAGGCCGGCGAGTCGATCCGGGTGTTCCCGCTGTCGAACTGGACCGAGCTCGACGTCTGGCAATATGTGCTGGCCGAGCGGATCCCGGTGGTGCCGCTGTATTTCGCGGCGGAGCGCCCGGTGGTGCGGCGCGACGGGGCGCTGATCATGCGCGACGACGAGCGGCTGCCGCTCGAGCCCGGCGAGGTCCCGCAGATGCGGCGGGTGCGGTTCCGCACGCTCGGCTGCTATCCGCTGACCGGGGCGATCGAGAGCGAGGCGGCGAGCCTCGAGGAGATCATCGCCGAGATGCTGGCCTCGACGACCTCGGAGCGGCAGGGCCGGCTGATCGACGCCGACGAGGCCGGCTCGATGGAGAAGAAGAAGCGCGAGGGCTATTTCTGATGAACGCCCCGGACTTCTCGGCGCGCTCGCTCGCCGACGCGGTGTCCCGCAAGGGGCTGCTGCGCTTCATCACCTGCGGCTCGGTCGACGACGGCAAGTCGACGCTGATCGGGCGGCTGCTCTACGACACCCGGCTGATCTTCGACGACCAGCT
>NZ_JACIDR010000011.1:1273-2692 GCF_014196425.1 Hansschlegelia beijingensis | reverse complement strand
CCCAGGACGCCGCGCACGCCCCGTAGGGTTTTCCGGCCTCCATGATGCTGTCCCACAGGAAGGGCGCGTCAGCGGCCGAGCAGAACACCTCATAGCCGCGCTCGGCCGAATAGCCGCCGCGCGCGATCGAGACCTCCCTGCCGAACAGTTTTGCGGGGCGGTGCTCGAAATATCTGAGGGTCGCGAGGTCGAAATCGGCGTGCGGCTTCAGGATGTCGAGCGCGAGCGGCCCCTGCAGCGACAGGATGTGGACGTCGTCGTCCTTGGCCCAGCGCGCGTCGAGCCCCTGGAAGAAGCCGTCGATGACCTCCTCGAGCCGGCCGCCGCCATGGCTCAGGCGGAACGCGTCCGGCCCGTCCCGATAGACCAGCACGTCGTCGATCAGCGAACCGTCCTGGTCGACGATGTTGGAGATCGCCGACTGGCCGGGCCGCAGCCGGTCGACGTCGGTGGTCAGCATGCGGTTCAGCGCCGTGACCGCGTCGGGCCCCGACACGTCGATCATGCGCAGCCCCGAGACGTCGAACAGCCCCGCCTTCGAGCGGACGATCGCGGTCTCCTCATAGGGGTCGGTCGCATAGCTCTGCGGGATCGGCATCCCGTTCCACTCGCTGTCGAGCGCGGAGCCGAGCGCCTGGTGGCGGCTGACGAGGGCGTTCCTGCGCGGGAAGTCTTCGGGGCCCATGGGCGTCCTCTCGATCTGGCGGTTTGCGTCGGCGGAGAAGTCTTGGGTCAGTCCGGCTGCTCAGTCCGGGAAGAAGCCCGGCGAGGTCGGGGCGCCGTCGTCATGCCGGGCGAGCCAGTCCACCGTGGTCTGGCGGTAGCGGGTCAGGCCCTTGTAGTCGGCGAGCTCGGGCGGCAGGCTTTTCAGCACCCGGTGGAGGCGGCGGCCCCATTTGGGGATCGTCACCAGCTCCTGCATCTTGATCATGTAGGCGCGGATCGAGAACACGATGGCGTTCGAGCGCGGCAGCCGCCACAGCGCCTGCAGCTCGACCCGGAGATGCACCTTGTCGCCGACGTTGTCGGGCGTGACCGTGGTCCGGTCGACGCCCCAGCGGTGGTAGTTCTCCGGGCTGGTGTCGAGTCGCGGATTGACCGTCATCGTCCAGTTCAGCCGGCGCACCGGACGGCCCTGCTGCAGGTTGAGCAGGAACTTCAGCGCCCGGTCGAACACGCCGAGATCGTGCGCGAGCGGCACCGGGCCGTGCCATTCCATGAAGTTCATGCCCATGTCGAAGTCGAGCGACCAGTCCGCCTGGGTGGTGACGATGCCGGCGTCCATCCAGAGATTGTCCTGGCGCTGGTCGAGCAGGCAGAAGTCGCCCTGACATTGCCGCGTTATGTACTCCATCGGCGGGCAGGGCAGCGTCGCGGCGTCGCCGAAGGCGAAGGTCTGGTCGATCCCGAGCGGGCGGT
>NZ_JACIDR010000011.1:0-1180 GCF_014196425.1 Hansschlegelia beijingensis | reverse complement strand
GGCGGTTGACCCAATGCCAGCGGTCGCCGTCCCGGGTCAGCGTGAAGTGTTCGGGATAGTGCTTCGCCATCGACTCCATCAGGAGCTCGACCAGGTCCCATTCCGCGGTGATCATGTGCGGCAGCGACTGGCAGCGCAGCGGGTCTTCCTTCAGCACCAGCGCCCGGTCCTGCATCTCGGCGACGTAATGCTCGTCGATGTCGATCGGGAACTCGAACGCCGACTTCGGCGGCCCGGGCATGTGCTGCTCGATGTTGACCGCATACATGTACTCGTCCTTGTCGAACGGGAACGGAAAGCGGCGGATCGCCTCCGGCGAGTTCGAGAAGGTGAAGTCGTCGCGGAACGTCTCTGTCTTGAACTGGATCGTCATCGGGCGGCTCCGTTCAATCGGGCTTGTCGGCGAGGCGGGGCCGCGCGGGGGCGAGCGGGGCGAGCGGCCTGATCCTCACAGGTCCAGCACCAGCTCGCGGCCCCTGAGGCGCGAGACGCAGGTCATGATCTTCCCGCCCGAGGCCTTCTCGTCCTCGGTCAGGTAATGGTCGTTGTGGGCGAGCTCGCCGTCGGCCGACAGCACCGTCGTCTGGCACTGGCCGCAGGCCCCGCCGCGGCACAGGAAGGGCGCGTCGACCCCGGCCTCCTCGATCGCCTCCAGCAGGCTCTGATGCGGCCCGACCTCGACCGTGATCCCGGCCCGCGCCAGCACGGCCCGGAACGGGTCGCCGCCCGGGGGCGCGAGGAAGCGCTCGGAGTGCAGGTTCTCCGCCGGCCAGCCCGCCGCCCGGCCGCCCGCCAGGATCGCGTCGATCATGCCCTCCGGCCCGCACACGTAAAGATGCGTGCCGAGCGGCTGGTTGGGGAGGATCTCGTCGACCCGGATCACCTCCTGGCGGTCGTCGCGGTAAAGCCGGACCTTGTCGCCGTGCCGCGCCACAAGCTCCCCGGCGAACGCGCCATGCGCCTCGTCGCGCATCGCGTAGTGCAGCTCGTAGCGCTGGCTGCGGCTCCTGAGCTCCTCGGCCATCGCGTAGATCGGCGTGATCCCGACGCCGCCGGCGACCAGTATGTGCTTGCGCCCGGCGTGAACCAGCGGGAACAGGTTGACCGGCATGCTGATGACGAGCTCCGAGCCGACCCGCACCCGCTCATGCATGAAGATCGAGCCGCCGCGCGAGTTCGG
>NZ_JACIDR010000010.1:0-2500 GCF_014196425.1 Hansschlegelia beijingensis | reverse complement strand
CAGGTTGAAGGTGCGGTAACACGCACTGGAGGACCGAACCGGTGCCTGTTGAAAAAGTCTCGGATGACTTGTGGCTAGGGGTGAAAGGCCAACCAAACTCGGAAATAGCTGGTTCTCCGCGAAATCTATTTAGGTAGAGCGTCGGATGAATACTACTGGGGGTAGAGCACTGGATGGGCTAGGGGTCCTTACCGGATTACCAAACCTAACCAAACTCCGAATACCAGTAAGTACTATCCGGCAGACACACGGCGGGTGCTAACGTCCGTCGTGGAGAGGGAAACAACCCTGACCTACAGCTAAGGCCCCCAATTCGTGGCTAAGTGGGAAAGGATGTGAGAATCCCAAAACAACCAGGAGGTTGGCTTAGAAGCAGCCATCCTTTAAAGAAAGCGTAACAGCTCACTGGTCTAAACAAGGGTTCTTGCGCCGAAGATGTAACGGGGCTCAAGCCACGAGCCGAAGCTTAGGGTTCACCGCAAGGTGAGCGGTAGCGGAGCGTTCCGTAAGCCCGTGAAGGGACAGCCGTGAGGCATCCTGGAGGTATCGGAAGTGCGAATGCTGACATGAGTAACGAAAAGGAGTGTGAGAGACACTCCCGCCGAAAGTCCAAGGGTTCCTGCGTAAAGCTAATCTGCGCAGGGTTAGCCGGCCCCTAAGGCGAGGCCGAAAGGCGTAGTCGATGGGAATGGGGTTAATATTCCCCAGCCAGCGGGTAGTGACGAATGTCGAAAGCTGTCGGAGGTTATTGGATTCCGAAGGCGGCCTGGACGTTCCAGGAAATAGCTCCCGCATGAGACCGTACCCGAAACCGACACAGGTGGACAGGTAGAGTATACCAAGGCGCTTGAGAGAACTATGCTGAAGGAACTCGGCAAATTACCTCCGTAACTTCGGGATAAGGAGGCCTCGTAGATGGGCAACCATTTGCGAGGGGCACAGACCAGGGGGTGGCGACTGTTTAGCAAAAACACAGGGCTCTGCGAAATCGCAAGATGACGTATAGGGTCTGACGCCTGCCCGGTGCTGGAAGGTTAAGAGGAGAGGTGCAAGCTTTGAATCGAAGCCCCAGTAAACGGCGGCCGTAACTATAACGGTCCTAAGGTAGCGAAATTCCTTGTCGGGTAAGTTCCGACCTGCACGAATGGCGTAACGACTTCCCCGCTGTCTCCAGCATAGACTCAGTGAAATTGAATTCCCCGTGAAGATGCGGGGTTCCTGCGGTCAGACGGAAAGACCCCGTGCACCTTTACTGTAGCTTTGCATTGGCGATTGTGTTGGCATGTGTAGGATAGGTGGTAGGCTTTGAAGCTCGGGCGCCAGCTCGGGTGGAGCCGTCCTTGAAATACCACCCTTATCGTCACGATCGTCTAACCGCGGCCCGTCATCCGGGTCCGGGACAATGCATGGCAGGCAGTTTGACTGGGGCGGTCGCCTCCCAAAGAGTAACGGAGGCGCGCGATGGTAGGCTCAGACCGGTCGGAAATCGGTCGTTGAGTGCAATGGCATAAGCCTGCCTGACTGCGAGACAGACAAGTCGAGCAGAGACGAAAGTCGGTCATAGTGATCCGGTGGTTCCACGTGGACGGGCCATCGCTCAACGGATAAAAGGTACGCCGGGGATAACAGGCTGATACTGCCCAAGAGTCCATATCGACGGCAGTGTTTGGCACCTCGATGTCGGCTCATCACATCCTGGGGCTGGAGCAGGTCCCAAGGGTTCGGCTGTTCGCCGATTAAAGTGGTACGTGAGCTGGGTTCAGAACGTCGTGAGACAGTTCGGTCCCTATCTGCCGTGGGTGTCGGAGATTTGAGAGGATTTGTCCCTAGTACGAGAGGACCGGGATGAACGCACCTCTGGTGGACCTGTTGTGGCGCCAGCCGCATTGCAGGGTAGCTACGTGCGGACGGGATAACCGCTGAAGGCATCTAAGCGGGAAACCTCCCTCAAAACGAGATCTCCCTTGAGAACCGTGGAAGACGACCACGTTGATAGGCCGGGTGTGGAAGCGTGGCGACACGTGAAGCTTACCGGTACTAATCGTTCGATTGGCTTGATCGCTCTTGCGATCCGCGCCCATCCGGCGAATGCCAAGGCATTCGCCGAAACCATCCTGAAAGTTCAAATCCAGCTTGCTTCGAACGCACTTCGCCGGCCTGGTGGCTATGCGAGGGGAAAAAACCCGATCCCATCCCGAACTCGGCCGTTAAGCCCCTCTGCGCCGATGGTACTTCGTCTTAAGGCGCGGGAGAGTAGGTCGTCGCCAGGCCTGCGAAGTGCGTTTCGTCAAACCTCACGATGATCAGATCTGCGCTCGACGTCCGTCGACAAAACGTCCGGACATGGCGCGGGGTGGAGCAGCCCGGTAGCTCGTCAGGCTCATAACCTGAAGGTCACAGGTTCAAATCCTGTCCCCGCAACCAAACAAAAAGCCCGCACAGCACAAAAGCTGGCGGGCTTTCGTCGTTCCAGCACATGACAGACAGAAACAAAAACGGC
>NZ_JACIDR010000009.1 GCF_014196425.1 Hansschlegelia beijingensis | reverse complement strand
ATCGAATACAGCATCACAGGATTGCGAAACTCAGCCGCAACCTCACGGATGACGTGAATCGACTCCGACTCCAGCGCCCGCAAATGAGACGATAATGATGAAGACATGGGATCCGGATAAAATACGAGAAGATAACGTATTATGTTCTCAATCTACGTCCGAAATCCGATAGACCCTTTGGCGGGGCGCCGCAAGCCGTGCGGCGCCCCGCCCGAGCGCGGGCTGCGGGGCTAGCTCAGCCCAGCTCGCGCTCCAGGAACGCCATGGCGGCGGCGGGGTCGACGTCGCGGGCGACGAAGCTCTTCCCGATCCCGCGCGCGAGGATGAAGGTCAGCCGGCCGCGCTCGACCTTCTTGTCCTGCTGCATGTGGGCGAACAGCGCGCCCGGGCCGCCGACGCCTCCGGGCACCGCGCCAGGATGTGTGGGCAGTCCGACGGCCGCGAGATGGCGTTCGACGCGGGCCGCGTCCTCGGCGGGCGCCAGCCCGAGCTCCGCGGAGAAGCGGAAAGCCATGGCCATCCCGATCGCGACGCCTTCGCCGTGGATCAGCCGTCGCCCGTCATAGGCCACCTCGGCCTCGAGCGCGTGACCGAAGGTGTGGCCGAGATTGAGCAGGGCTCGGTCGCCATGCTCATGCTCGTCGCCCGCCACCACGGCGGCCTTCGCCCGGCAACTCGTCGCGATCGCACGGGCCCGCGCGGGGCCGCCCGCGAAGATCTCGCCGTGACTCGCCTCAAGCCAGCCGAAGAAGGCCGCGTCGTCGATCAGCCCGTATTTGACGACTTCCGCATAGCCCGCGCGAAATTCGCGGGGCGGAAGCGTGTCGAGCGCGTCGGTGTCGGCCAGCACCAGACTGGGCTGGTGGAAGGCGCCGATCAGGTTCTTTCCGCGCGGGGAGTTGATCCCGGTCTTGCCGCCCACGGAGCTGTCCACCTGCGCGAGCAGTGAGGTGGGCGCCTGGACGCAGCGCACGCCCCGCCTCAGGATCGCGGCGGCGAAGCCCGCAAGGTCGCCGATCACGCCGCCTCCGAGGGCGAGCACGACGTCGCCCCGCTCGACCCGAGCCGCGAGCAGGCTGTCGACCACGAAGCCGAGCGTCTCGAATGATTTCGAGGTTTCGCCCGGCGGAACCGTGACGGTCTCGACCTTCAGACCGGCGGCGCGCAGCGCGGCGACGACCACCGGCAGGTGCAGGGCGGCGACGTTCTCGTCGGTCACCACGGCGACCGTCCGGGCCCCGAGCGCGGCGATCCGCTCGCCCGCGGTCCCGAGCAGGTCCGGCCCGATCAGGATGTCGTAGGAGCGTTCGCCGAGCGCGACGCGGACGCGTTCGTGCTCGACCGCCTCAAGCGCGGTCATGTCAGGTTCTCCAAAGGCGCGCCGGGGGCCAGCTTCGCATGCAGCCCCTCGATCAGGTCGGCCACCACGTGATC
The DNA here is from genome assembly GCF_014196425.1 of Hansschlegelia beijingensis. Classification (GTDB taxonomy): domain Bacteria; phylum Pseudomonadota; class Alphaproteobacteria; order Rhizobiales; family Methylopilaceae; genus Methylopila; species Methylopila beijingensis. Next base: position 29,457 of record NZ_JACIDR010000009.1, on the reverse strand, counting down.
ATGCGGGGCGTCGCGGGACAGGATGGTGAGATCGGCCAGCGCGTATACGGGATAGCGGGTCTCGACCAGGGCGCGCAGGGTCGCCTCGGGGTCGCCGGACGCGAGCAGCGGCCGGTTGTTGCGCTTGCGGACGCGCCGCAACAGAACGTCGATATCGGCCTTGAGCCACACAGAGAGGCCGGCCTCCGCGATCCGGGCGCGGGTGTCGGGGTTCATCCAGGCCCCGCCGCCGGTCGCGAGCACCTGCGGTCCCTGGCCGAGCAGGCTCGCGATCACGCGGGCCTCGCCGGCGCGGAAATACGGCTCGCCGTGCTTCTCGAAGAGTTCCGGTATGGTCATCCCGGCGCGCGCCTCGATCTCTGCATCGGCGTCGAAGAAAGGCAGTTCGAGCGCCTGGGCGAGGCGGCGGCCGACCGACGTCTTTCCCGCGCCCATCATGCCGACCAGGACGATCGAGCGGCTGCCGAGATTCGCGCGCACGGCCGCCGCCTGACTGGCCGGGGCCGAAGCTGCTCCGTCCTCCTGGACGCCGGCGCGGCGCTCGTCGGGATGTGGCGTCGCCGTCATGGCTTGCGGCAAAAACTCCTGTTGGGGCGGCGCGCAACCTATTCCTAAAGCCTCCGGAGACACAATTGTCGATAACTGCGACGGTCTGGTCCCATGGTGACCTGATCTGGCGCGCGCGGCCGAGCCGCGAAACGATGGGTGGCGCATGCCGAGCCTCATCAGATTCCTGACCGTCCTCGGCGTCGTCGGCGCCTTGGGGTTCAGCGCGGTCTACGCGCTCGCAACCTTCGTCAAGCCGCGAAGCCGCGAGATGGTGGTGACGATTCCCGCCGCGCGTCTCCGCCCGCCCGCGCCGGAAGCAGCCGTCGCGCACCCGCGGACCGCCGGAGCGGAGGCGCCCGCGCCCAACACGGCGACGCGATGAGCGGCGGGGCCGCGCGGCGTCACGTCGAGGCCTTCCTGGAGATGGCGAGCGCCGAACGCGGCGCGGCGCTCAACACCCTGCAGGCCTACCGGCGGGACCTCGAAGACTACGTCGCCTTTCTGGCCGTCCGCGGCGTCGGACCGGACACGGCGGGGCCGGAGGACGTGCGCGCGCATGTCGCCGACCTCGCGGCGCGCGGCTTCAAGGCCTCATCGGCGAGCCGCAAGCTCTCCGCGGTTCGCCAGTTCCACAAGTTCCTCTATTCCGACGCCATCAGGAGCGACGATCCGACTGCGGCGATCGACAGCCCGCGCCGCGGTCGCGCGCTGCCCAAAACCCTTTCGACAGCGGACATCGAGGCTCTGATCGCCGCCGCGGCGGATCCCGGACCGGAGCCCACGCCACGGGCGCGGCTATCGTCCGCGCGGCTCGTCTGCCTGCTCGAGATCGCCTACTCGACCGGCCTGCGCGTCTCGGAGCTGGTCGGCCTTCCCAGGTCCGCCGCCCGCCCGGACGCAGCCGTGATCGCCGTGAAGGGGAAGGGCGGCCGGGAGCGGCTCGTGCCGCTGACGCCGCTCGCCAAGCGGGCGATGACCGCCTATCTGGCGGCGCTCGCGGAGGAAGGACGGGACGCTGCGGGGCCGTGGCTTTTCCCCGGCGGGGGTGAAGCCGGGCGTCTGAGCCGGCAGGTCTTCGCCCGCGAGTTGAAGGCCGCGGCCCTGCGCGCCGGCCTCGCGCCCGGGAAAGTCAGCCCGCACGTGCTTCGTCACGCTTTCGCGAGCCATCTCGTGCAGAACGGCGCGGACCTGAGGGCCGTGCAGCAGATGCTGGGACACGCCGACATCGCGACGACCCAGATCTACACCCATGTGCTGGACGAGCGCGCGGCCGGCATGGTCCGTGACCTCCATCCGCTCGGGGACGAGCCATCGTCCTAAAGTCGGCCATTGAGTTGACTTTGGCGGCCGCGGCCCTCAAACGTGCCGGCGCTCCGCAGGACCACCGCCACCTTCGGCGTCGACGGCGCGGAGCCCGGGTCATGAAAAGCTACCTTGATTTCGAGAAGCCGGTCGCAGAGCTGCAGGCGAAGATCGCGGAGCTCAAGGCGCTCGGCGAGAACGACGACGGCGTCGCGATCGAGGACGACGTCCGCAGGCTCGAGGCGAAGTCCGAGCAGGCTCTGAAGGAGCTCTACGCCAACCTCACGCCCTGGCAGAAGACGCTCGTGGCGCGGCATCCGAACCGGCCTCACTTCAGCGACTTCGTGAGGACGCTGATCGAGGAGTTCACGCCTCTGGCCGGCGACCGGCTCTATGGCGAGGACGAGGCGATCGTCGGCGGCCCGGGGCGGTTCCGGGGCGAGCCCGTGATGGTCATCGGCCAGGAGAAGGGCGCCGACACCGAGACGCGCCTGAAGCACAATTTTGGAATGGCCAAGCCCGAGGGCTACCGGAAGGCGGTCCGCCTGATGGAGATGGCCGAGCGCTTCGCCCTGCCGGTGATCGCGCTGGTCGACACCGCCGGCGCATTTCCAGGCGTCGAGGCCGAACAGCGCGGCCAGGCCGAGGCCATCGCCCGATCGACCGAGGCCTGCCTCAACCTTACGGTCCCGAACGTCGCGGTCGTGATCGGCGAGGGCGGATCGGGCGGGGCGATCGCGCTCGCGACCGCCAACACGGTGCTGATGCTGGAGCACGCGGTCTACAGCGTCATCTCGCCCGAGGGCGCCGCCTCGATCCTGTGGCGCGACGCCGCCAAGGCCCAGGAAGCGGCCACCAACATGAAGATCACCTCCGCCGATCTGATGCGGCTCGGGGTCGTGGACGGCGTCATTTCCGAACCGCTCGGCGGCGCGCACCGCAACGCGGGCGCGGCCATTCAGGCGACGGGCGACGCGATCGAGCGCGCGCTGGCGCGGCTCGCGGAACTGCCGCCCGAGGAAGTCCGGGCCGAGCGCCGACGCAAGTTTCTGGCGATCGGGCGCAGTCTGTAGGCCTTCTCCCCGCGCGCGCCCGACTTGCGGTAACCGGCAGGTAAGAGTATCGGTCTTAGCTGTCGGGGTCGTCGATCAGGCGGTTCGGGAGGCTCTATATGTCGGCAGCACGCCTTGCGGTCGCCGCGGCGTCGCTCGCAGCGGCCGTCGCTCTTGCCGGGTGCAAGAGCGAGCAGGCCACCACCGCCCGCAGCATCCAGCCCTTGTCGCCGCAGCTCGTGTCGCTGATGACCGAGAAGGGCATGAGCCCGCGCGACCCGATCCTGCTCCGCATCTACAAGGAAGAGGCCAAGGCCGAGGTCTGGAAGAAGCGCCGGTCTGACGGCCGCTATGCGCTGCTGAAGACCTACGACATCTGCCGTTTCTCCGGAAAGCTCGGGCCCAAGATCAAGGAAGGCGACAAGCAGGCGCCGGAAGGGTTCTATCAGGTCACTCCGGCGCAGATGAACCCGCGCTCGAACTACTATCTGTCGTTCAACATCGGCTACCCGAACGCCTATGATCGCGCGCTCGGCCGCACCGGCACCCATGTGATGATGCATGGCGACTGCCTGTCGGCGGGCTGCTACGCGATGACCGACGCGCAGATCGCGGAAATCTACACGATGGCCCGCGAGGCCTTCGCCGGCGGGCAGAAGTCGTTCCAGGTCCAGGCGCTGCCGTTCCGGATGACCGCGCAGAACATGGCGCGCCGGCGGAACGACGCGAACATCGCGTTCTGGAAGAACCTGAAGCAGGGCTCGGACAATTTCGAGGTCACCCGGCTTGAGCCCAAGGTCGACGCCTGCGGCAAGAAGTACGTCTTCAACGCGACGCCCTCCGCCCTTTCCACCTTCGAGCCCACCGCGCAGTGCCCGAGCTATCAGGTGCAGCCCGAGATCGCGCGGGCGGTGGCGGCGAAGGAGAAGGCCGACAACATCCTCATCGCGCAGCTGAGCAAGGAGATCCCGCCGGCTCCTGAGTATGTCGCGCAGAACGGACGCATGCGCCGCTCGCTCGACGAGCCGCTGGTCCAGGTCGCCTCCGTGGCGCCGCCGGTCGCGCAGTCCTATGCAGCGGTCGAGCCGGAGCTCGCCTCCGTCGGCGGCGCCAAGTCCGCTCCGGCCCCGATGCCTCCCGCCGCGCCGGTCGCGCTCAACACGGCCGTCGCGACCGATGGACCGCCGCCGGCCAGGGTGGAGGGTGGCGGCTTCTTCGCGGGGATGTTCCGCGGCCAGGCCGAGCCTGAGACGACTGGGTCGGCTTCCGCCCCGGTTCAGGTCGCGAAGGCCGAGCCGCGCCAGGTGGCGGCGGACCAGGCGCCCGTGATGGCGTCCTCTGTGGGCCCGGAGCCGAAGCCGGCCGGCATTGGCGGATGGCTGCGGGGCGTGCTCGGCCGCGGCGAGGCCGCTGACGCGCAGGCGACCGCGGCGCCTTCAGCTCCGGCGGCGGCGCAGCCGGAAGCCAAGGCCCGCCCCCGCTCGGCTGACGCCGCACCGTCGGCCAAGGCCAACCCGCGGGTGGCGTCGGCTTTCGCCGGCTACCGCTGACGCTCTCTGGATCGCGCCGCGCAGGCGCGATCCACGGCCTTCATTCCAAGAGATCCATGGACGTGGGCGCCCGCCCGGCGTCTTGCCGTCGGCGACGACCGTACGCGAGCGCGAGGCCCTGCCGCTTGCGAGCGGCTTTGCGGAGCGCGCCGGGGCGCGCTCCGAGATCAGGGAAAAAGAGGCAGGCCCCGGTAGACCGGCTCAGGCGATCCGGCCGTGGCAGTGCTTGTACTTCTTGCCCGAGCCGCAAGGGCAGGCGGCGTTGCGCGGCGTGCGGTCCCAGGTCGTCGGATCGTTCGGGTCGACGTCCTGCGGCAGCCAGCCGGTGGCCGTGGCCGACGCGGTCGCAGGCGGCGCGTCCGCGAGGGCGAACTCATTGTCGCCGGTAAGCGGGTCGAGGTGGACCGCCTGCATGTCCGACATCCCCTCGTCGGCGAGCGGCGGAGGCGTCTGCACAAGCTCGATGCGCATCAGCTGCCCCGTCACGGCTTCCCGCAGCCTCGCCAGCATGGCCTGGAACAGCTCGAAAGCCTCGGACTTGTACTCGTTCAGCGGATCGCGCTGCGCATAGCCGCGCAGGCCGATCACCTGCCGCAGGTGATCAAGAGTCGCGAGATGCTCCCGCCACAGATGATCGAGCGTCTGCAGCAGCACCGCCTTTTCGATCTGGGTGGCCACGTCGGGCCCGAAACGCGCGGTGCGCTCGGCGGCCGCCTCGTCGGCGGCCTTGATCAGGCGCGCCCGGATCTCCTCGTCCGCGATGCCTTCCTCGGCCGCCCAGGCGACGACCGGAAGGTCGAGGTTCAGGATCTCCCGGACCTCCTGCTCGAGACCTTCGGAATCCCACTGCTCCGGATAGGCGTTCTCCGGGATGTGGCGCGCCACGATGTCCTCGATGACGTCGTGCCGCATCTCCGTGATCGAGGCTGCGATCGAGTCGGCGCGCAGGAACTCCAGCCGCTGCTCGAACACCGCCTTGCGCTGGTCGTTCATGACGTTGTCGTATTTGAGCAGGTTCTTGCGGATGTCGAAGTTGCGCGCCTCGACCTTCTTCTGAGCCTTCTCGAGCGCCTTGTTCACCCAGGGATGGACGATCGCCTCGCCCTCCTGGATGCCGAGCTTCTGCAGCATGCCGTCGATGCGCGCGGAGCCGAAGATGCGCATGAGGTCGTCCTGCAGCGACAGGAAGAAGTGCGACCGACCCGGATCGCCCTGACGGCCGGAGCGGCCGCGCAGCTGGTTGTCGATGCGACGGCTCTCGTGCCGCTCCGTGCCGACCACGAACAGGCCGCCGGCCTTGAGGGCGATCTCCTTCTTGGCCGCGATGTCGGCCTTGATCTCCGCGATCCGGCGCTCGCGCTCCTCGGGGTCCTCGACGCTCGATAGCTCGCGCTCGATGCGCATCTCGAGGTTGCCGCCGAGCTGGATGTCGGTGCCGCGTCCCGCCATGTTGGTCGCGATCGTGACCGCCCCGGGCACGCCGGCGTCGGCGACGATATGCGCCTCCTGCTCGTGGTACCGGGCGTTCAGGACCTGATGAGGGATCTTGGCCTTGGTCAGCGCTTCCGAGAGCTGCTCGGACTTCTCGATGGAGGTGGTGCCGACGAGGATCGGCTGCTGACGCTCGCGGCAGTCGCGGATCAGCTCGATGATCGCCTTCTCCTTCTCGCCCGCCGTGCGATAGACCTCGTCATGGTCGTCGATGCGGGAGACCGGCAGGTTGGTCGGGATCTCGACCACTTCGAGTCCGTAGATGTCGAGCAGTTCCTCGGCCTCGGTCAGCGCCGTGCCGGTCATCCCCGACAGCTTGTAGTACATGCGGAAGTAGTTCTGGAACGTGATCGAGGCCAGCGTCTGGTTCTCGGGCTGGATCTTCACGCGTTCCTTGGCTTCGAGCGCCTGATGGAGCCCCTCGGAGTAACGCCGGCCCGGCATCATGCGGCCGGTGAACTCGTCGATGATGACCACTTCGTCGCCGCGGACGATGTAGTCCTTGTCCTTCTGGAACAGCTTGTGGGCGCGCAGCGCCTGATTGACGTGGTGGACGACCGTGACGTTCTCGACGTCATAGAGGTTGTCGCCCTTAAGTTGCCCCGCCTCCTCGAGCAGGCGCTCGATATGCTCGTTGCCCGCTTCGGTCAGGGTCGCGGTGCGCTGCTTCTCGTCGACCTCGTAGTCCTCGGGCACAAGCTGCGGGATGAGGGCGTCGACCGCGACGTACAGATCCGAGCGGTCTTCCATCGGCCCGGAGATGATGAGCGGCGTGCGCGCCTCGTCGACCAGGATGGAGTCGACCTCGTCCACGATCGCGTAGGCGTGGCCGCGCTGGACCATGGCGCGGACGTCATACTTCATGTTGTCGCGCAGATAGTCGAAGCCGAGCTCGTTGTTGGTCGCGTAGGTGACGTCGCACGCGTAGGCCTCGCGCCGCTGGTCGTCGTCGAGGCCGTGGACGATCACCCCGACCGAAAGGCCGAGGAAGCCGTGCACGCGGCCCATCCAGCCGCTGTCGCGCTGGGCCAGGTAGTCGTTGACCGTGACGACGTGCACGCCCTTGCCGGCGAGCGCGTTGAGATAGGTCGGCAGGGTGGCGACGAGCGTCTTGCCCTCGCCGGTCTTCATCTCGGCGATGCGGCCCTCGTGAAGGGTGATGCCGCCCATCAGCTGGACATCGAAATGGCGCTGGCCGAGCACGCGCTTGGCGGCTTCGCGAACCACCGCGAATGCGGGAACCAGAAGATCGTCGAGAGTCTTGCCGTTCGCGAGCTGCTCGCGGAATTCGGACGTCTTCGCGCGCAGCTGTTCGTCCGTCAGAGCCGCCATCTCGGGCTCGAGGGCGTTGATCGCGGCTACGCGCGGCCGCATGGCCTTGATGCGCCGCTCGTTGGATGAGCCGAACAAACGTCGGGCGAGACCGCCGAACATGGGCACCTTCCTCGATGAACGCGGACCTAGGGCGCGAAAGGCGCCGGCTCCGGTCGGGCCCGGAGCCCGCAAGTCACCTCGAAATCCGTTCTTTTTCGAGGCGCTGATCACGCGGCGTAGACCAGCGACCGAGATAAGAGGGGGCCGGAGGGTTGTCAATGCGGGGCCTTTCCGACACATTCCCGCGCCGTCGGGGCGCGAAGACGCCAAAACGGATGGTGTTCATGACATTCTCTGCACTGAGGACCCGGCGCGCGCAGGCGCTCGGAGCGGCGCTTGCCCTCACGCTGGCGGCGGCCACTCCGGCGTTGTGCCAGACGCCTCCCGCCCCGGCCGCGGCTGACGCCAAGGAAGCCCCGAAGCAGGATCCCTCCACCGTGCTCGCCAAGGTCGACGGCGTGGAGATCACGGCCGGCGACGTCGCGGTGGCGAGCGAGGATCTCGAGCAGTCGATGTCGTCGATGACGGAGCCGCAGCGCAGGGACTACGCGCTCAACTACCTCATCGACCTGAAGCTCGCGGCCCGGGCCGCGGAGAAGGAAAAGCTCGGCGACACCGACGAGTTCAAGAAGCGGCTCGCCTACCTCAAGGATCGCGCGCTGATGGAGGAGCTGCTCCAGCGCGAGGCCAAGGCCGCCGTCACCGACGAGCGGCTGCACAAACTATATGATGAGACGGCGAAGAACCTGAAGCCGGAAGAAGAGGTCCACGCCCGCCACATCCTGGTGAAGACCGAGGACGAGGCGAAGAAGGTCGAGGAGCGGCTCTCCAAGGGCGAGGATTTCGCGAAGATCGCCAACGAGGTCTCGATCGATCCGGGCTCGGCGAAGCAGGGCGGCGACCTCGGCTTCTTCGCCCGCGGCCAGATGGTGCCGGCGTTCGAGGAAGCGGCGTTCAAGCTGGAGCCCGGCAAGGTCTCGGCTCCGGTCAAGACCCAGTTCGGCTATCACGTCATCAAGGTGGACGAGAAGCGGACGCGCCCGATCCCGGCCTTCGAGCAGGTTCGGCCGCAGATCGAGAATTATGTCGTGCGGACCGCGCAGCAGGATCTCGTTCTGAAGCTGCGAAACGACGCGAATGTCGAGCGCACGGACGCCGGCAAGCCGCTGGCGCCCTCTGAACCTGTTCCTGGCGCTCAGCAGCAGAACGCCGCCCCGAAGTAGGAGCGTGGGGGCGCGATCGGCGCGCCTCGTCGTCCGTCCCCTGGCGGGCCACGCTAAAGTGCGACGCCCGGCCTCCCGGGCCTCGCCCCCCTGTCCTCCCGTCCCGGTTTCGCGGGCATGATCCCGGCTGCGGCCGGGGGCCCGAAGCCCGGCCAAGCAATGGGCTCAGCAATGTCCTCGGCCGTGTCGCCGCTCGCGCCTAAATCCCTGCCGACGCTCCCCGCCCTCGCCGGAGTGAAGCTGGCGACTGCGGAAGCCGGCATCCGCTACGCGGGGCGGACGGACGTGCTCCTCGCGAATTTCGCGCCCGGAACCTCGATCGCCGGCGTCTTCACGCGGTCTCGCTGCCCCTCGGCGCCGGTCGAGTGGTGCCGCGAGCGGATCGGCGGCGGACGGATCCGGGCTCTGGTGGTGAACTCCGGCAACGCCAACGCCTTCACGGGCGCCAGCGGGCGGGCGGCGACGAAGCTTACGGCCGAGCTCGCCGCCAAGGCGCTCGGCTGCTCCGAGGACGAGATCTTCCTGGCCTCGACCGGCGTCATCGGCGAACCGCTCGACGCCTCGAAATTCGCAGGCGTGATGGAGGGCCTCGCCGAGCGCGGCGCGGAGGACGGCTGGGAGGCGGCGGCCCGCGCCATCATGACCACCGACACCTTCCCGAAGCTCGCCACCCGGCGCGTCGAACTCGGCGGGCGGACGGTCACGATCAACGGCATCGCGAAGGGCGCCGGCATGATCGCTCCCGACATGGCGACGATGCTCGCCTTCGTGGCGACCGACGCGGCGATCACGCCGGCCGCGCTGCAGGCGGTCCTGGCCGCCGCGACGGAGCGCTCGTTCAACTGCGTCACCGTCGACGGCGACACCTCGACCTCCGACACGCTGCTCGCCTTCGCGACCGGCGCGGCGGGCAATGTGGCGGTCTCCGACGCGCAGGACCCTGCGCTCGCGGGATTCGCGGCGGCGTTCGAAGACCTGCTTGTCGAACTCGCCCAGCTGGTGGCCCGGGACGGCGAGGGCGCGCGCAAATTCGTGACCGTCGAGGTCGAGGGGGCTGAAAGCGATCTCTCCGCGCGCAAGATCGCGCTCTCGATCGCGAACTCTCCGCTGGTGAAAACCGCCATCGCGGGCGAGGACGCCAATTGGGGCAGGGTGGTCATGGCGGTCGGAAAGGCCGGCGAGCCGGCCGACCGGGACCTGCTCTCGATCCGCTTCGGCGACCTCCGGGTGGCGCATCTCGGCGCGCGCGATCCCGCCTATGACGAAGCGACGGCCTCCGCCTACATGAAGCGCGAGGAGATCGTGATCGGCGTCGACATCGGTCTCGGTCAGGGCAGGGCGCGCGTTTGGACCTGCGATCTGACCGAAGGCTACATCGCGATCAACGCCGACTACCGCTCGTGAACAGCCGCCTCAGCCGGGAGCGGCCATGACCGCCGCGGGCGCTGCTCCGAAGCTCGTGCTTGTGGTCGCCTGCGCGCTCGTAGACGCCGACGGCCGGGTGCTGATCACCCAGCGCCCTGAAGGCAAGGCGTTGGCGGGACTGTGGGAATTTCCCGGCGGCAAGCTCGAGCCCGGGGAACGCCCGGAGCAGGCCCTCATCCGGGAACTGGCGGAAGAGCTCGGGATCGCGGTCGAGGAGCCTTGCCTCGCGCCCCTGACCTTTGCGAGCCACGCCTACGAGGCCTTTCACCTGCTGATGCCGCTTTACGTGTGCCGGCGCTGGACCGGCGTCGTGCAGGGCCTGGAGGGCCAGGCCACCCGCTGGGTTCGTCCGGAGCGGCTGCGCGACTTTCCCATGCCGCCGGCGGACGAGCCGCTGATCGCGCACCTCATAGATCTGCTCTGACCGGCGCTCAGGAGGCGGGGCTCTCCTTCACGCCCAGCGCGTCCGCGAGCCGCACGCGCGCGCTGCCGGGGCGCAGAGGCTGCTGTTGTCCCGGGTCCGGCGCCCAGCCCGACAGCCAGACGATCTCGAATGTCGCACGGACGCGGCCGTCACCGTCGGCGAAGCGATCCGCATAGATTTCCAACGCGCGCGTGAGCGTCGCGCGGCGCAACGGCGTCCGCCGGCGCTCGGCCAGCACGTTCGTCGCGCCCCAGGCCCGCAGTTCGGCGATCAGGTCGAGCGGGTTGTCGTAGCGCGCGACGACGCGATCCACGTCGGTCACCGGCAACGCGAACCCGGCCCGCTGCAGCAAACCGCCGAGCGCCCGGACATCGGCGAACGGCAGAACGCGTGGACTTGCGCCGCCCTCCATCTCCGCCTCGGCCGCTGCAAAGGACTGGCGAAGCTCGGACAGGCTGTCGCCGCCGAGCAGCGCGGCGAGGAACAGGCCGTCGGGCCTGAGGGCGCGTCGCGCCTGCGCCAGCAGCCCCGGAAGATCGTCGGCGAATTGCAGCGCCAGCGACGACACGATCAGGTCGAGGCTCTCGGAACGGAGCGGCAGCGCCTCGTCGTCGCAGATGAAAGAGGCTGAGGACGCCGGTTCCGGCGTGGCCCTGAACGCCGCCCCGCTTGGATTTCGCCGCCGCAGAAGCCGGATGACCTCGTCTCCGGAGCTCGCGAGATCGAGAGCGACCGGGAACGGCCGAAGGGTGACGGCGAGGCGATCCTCGGCGTCCTCCGCGATCCGCGCCCGCAGGAAGTCGGGCCCGCCGCCCGCTCCGGCGCGAAGCCGGCGGAGCCAGAGGGCGCGGCGGTCTATCAGGCGGCGTGGTTCGGCCATGCGGGTCACATCATGGCTCGGGGCGGCGCGCGCAACCCGCTGTTCAGGCGTGCGACGCCGCAGCGGCCGGATGCGCCCGGCGCTCCCGCTCGCGCTCCTCGAGCCGAAGTTCCGCTTCACCCATGTAGTCGCGCGCCAGCGGCAGCGCGTCCACGTTCCGGCTCAGCTGGATCTGGAAGACCATGTGCTTGCCGTAGCGGAAGCTGAACTCGCTGACGAGCAGGTAGAACTCCCACATGCGGCAGAACCGCTCTCCGAGCAGGGCTTTCGCCTTGTCGCGATTGGCGGCGAACCGGTCGCCCCAGGCGAGCAGGGTCTCGGCGTAGTGCAGCCGCCAGATCTCGATGTCGTCGATCCAGAGCTTGGAGCCCTCGATCGCGGCGGTCGCCTCCGAGAGGGCCGGCGCATAGCCGCCCGGGAAGATGTACTTCTTGATCCAGGCGCCCGTGGAGCCAGGGCCGCCCTTGCGGCCGATGGAGTGCAGCAGGGCCACGCCGTCGTCGGTCAGAAGCTCCCGCACCTTTCCGAAGAAGGCCGGGAAGTTCGCCAGGCCGACATGCTCGAACATGCCGACCGAGACGATGCGGTCGAACTTGCCCGCGACCTCGCGGTAGTCACGCAACTCGAAGCGGACGCGGCCGGATAGCCCGCGCTCGGCGGCGCGCTGCGTGGCGAGCGCGTGCTGCTCGGTCGACAGGGTCACGCCGAGCACTTCGACGTCGCAGGCCTCGGCGAGGTAGATCGCCATCGATCCCCACCCGGAGCCGATGTCGAGCACCTTCTGGCCCGGCTTGAGATCGAGCTTTGCGGCGATATGGCGGAGCTTGTTGACCTGCGCCTGCTCGAGCGTGTCCTCGGGGGAGCGGAAATAGCCGCAGGAGTAGTTCAGCCCCTCGTCGAGGAACAGGCGATACATCTCGTTCGAGAGATCGTAATGCGCCTCGACGTTCTTCTTCGAGCGGCCGAGGTCGTTCTTCGGCGCGAAGCGCCGCATGCGCTTGATCCAGCCGCGCAGCGTCCGCTGAATCGGCTGGGCGCGCAGGCTGGTGCGGTTGATCGCATAGAGCGTCAGCAGGTCGCGCAGCGTGCCCTGCTCGATGGTGAGCCGCCCGTCCATATAGGCTTCGCCCGTGTGGAACTCGGGGTTCAGCAACAGCTGCCGGTGCAGCTTGGTGTCATGCAGCTTGACGGTGACGGTCGGGCCCGGCGCGCCGCTGAGGACGTGGCGGCGGCCCTTGCCGTCGACGATTGTGAGCGACCCGGTGCGGATGAAATCGCCGAGGATCGTGTTCAGAACAGGCATTGACGGCTCCGGAGCGGCGTGCGGACATCTGCTTTAGTGCAGCGCGAGCCGAGTTGCGATGCCCTTTGACGCGCCCGTCACCCTGCCAGGGTCTTCCGCGGTTCGGGCGCTTTCGTTCGCTCGCGCGGCCGCCGCGCGCGGCGCGAGCGCGGCGCTCAACTTTGCGATCCCGCCGCAATGCCTCGCTTGCTCCAGGCCTGTCACCAGCGTGGGCTGCGTTTGCGCTGTTTGCTGGAGCGGGCTTGGCCTCATCGAGCGCCCGTTCTGCGAGCGGCTCGGAACGCCGTTCCCGGCTGATTACGGCCCTGGCCTGCTGTCTCCGGCCGCGATCGCAAATCCGCCCGCCTATGACCGCGCTCGCGCGGTCGCGCGCTTCGACGGCGCCGCCCGGGAGCTCGTCCATCGCCTGAAATATTCCGACGGAGCTCATCTGGCCTGGCCGCTCGGCGCGATGATGGCGCGCGCCGGGCATGAGCTTCTCGGCGGAGAGCCGCTTCTTCTGCCTGTGCCGCTCCATCGCTTCCGCCTGTGGAGCCGGCGGTTCAACCAGGCGGCGTTGCTGGCGCGGTCGGTCGCCCGGGCATCGGGCGCGGAACTGCGCCCGGACCTGCTGATCCGGCGCAAGCGCACGGCGCCTCAGGTGGGGCTGAGCGCGAGCCAGCGCGCGCAGAACCTGGCGGGAGCCTTCAGCCTCGCTGACGGAGCCGCGCCCCGTCTCGCCGGTCGCGCGGTGGTGCTGGTCGACGACGTGCTCACCACGGGCGCGACCGTCGACCGGCTCGCCCGCCTTGTCCGCCGCGCCGGCGCGGCCAGCGTCGACGTGCTGGTGTTCGCGCTGGTTGTGAAGGACGGCTGACGTTCTATATCGTCGAGGCTCCGATCCGCTGCCAGAGGCGAACATGCCGTCCGTGACGATCTTCACGCGGTCCACCTGTCCGTATTGCGACATGGCCAAGGACCTGCTCGACCGGAAGGGCGTCTCCTTCGAGGAGATCGACATCGGCCGGGAGCCGGCGCGGCGCGCCGAGATGATCTCGCGCGCCGGAGGGCGCACGACGGTGCCGCAGATATTCATCGACGGACGCCATGTCGGCGGCTGCGACGACCTTTACGCGCTCGATCGGTCTGGCGGCCTCGATCCCCTGCTTGCGGCGTGACGGAGCCCATGACGAAGCGCACCTTCATCGCGGCCTGCGTGCAGATGCGGTCCGGCCGAACCGTTTCGAGGAACGTCGAGGAGGCCGTCCGTCTCGTCAGCGACGCCGCCGCGCAGGGCGCGGATTACGTCCAGACGCCCGAAATGACGAACATCCTGGTTCGTTCGCGGGCCGAGCTGTTCGACGCCATCCTGCCGGAGGAGGCCTGCCCCGCGCTGGCCGCCTTCCAGGAACTCGCGCGGGGGACGGGCGTCTATCTTCATCTCGGCTCGCTCGCGATCCGGGTTGAAGGCGAGCGCGCCGCCAACCGCAGCTTCCTGATCGACCCGCAGGGCGACATCGTCGCCCGCTACGACAAGATCCACATGTTCGACGTGGATCTCCCGGACGGCGAGACCTGGCGGGAATCAGAAACCTATCGCCCCGGCGAGCAGGCCGTCACGGCTCGCCTCCCATGGGGCGCCATCGGGCTGACCATCTGCTACGACGTCCGTTTTCCGACCCTGCACCGGGCGCTTGCGGAGGCCGGGGCCGAGGTTCTGGCTTCCCCGGCTGCGTTCACCAAGAAGACCGGCGAGGCGCACTGGCACGTCTTGCTGCGCGCGCGAGCCGTGGAGACGGGCTCCTTCGTGGTGGCGGCCGCGCAAGGCGGCAAGCACGAGGACGGCCGCGAGACCTTCGGCCACAGCCTGATCATCGATCCCTGGGGGCGCGTGCTCGCAGAGGCCGGCGACTCCCCGGGCGTGGTTCTGGCCGAGATCGACCTTGATAAGGCGCCGGAAATCCGGCGCCGGATCCCCTCGCTTGAAAACGGCCGTCGCTTCAGCGTACTGCCGCTCTCGAACGAACCGACCTTTCTGCGCGACGCCGTCGGCGGCTGATTGATCCATGATCCGGTACGACCTCGTCTGTGGCGACGGCCACGGCTTCGACGCGTGGTTTCGCTCCGCGAGCGATTTCGACCAGCAGGCGGAGCGGGGCCTGCTGTCATGCGCGGTGTGCGGGTCGGCTGAAGTCCGCAAGGCGCTGATGGCTCCGGCGTTGACCGCCGGGCGTTCTGGCGCGGCCATGGAGGCTGCGCCGCCTGAAGCCGGAAGCTCGGCCGTCCCGCTCGTCTCCGGCCGCGACGAGAAGCTTCGCGGACTGTTGCGTGAGCTCAAGGCGCACATCCAGAGCACCTCCGAGGATGTCGGCGACCGCTTCCCGGAGGTTGCGCGGCAGATGCACGCGGAGGAGATCGAGCATCGGCCGATCCGGGGTCGCGCGACGGCGCAGGAGGCGAAGGCGCTCCTCGATGAGGGGGTGCCGGTCTGTCCCCTGCCGACCTTCCCGGACGATGAGAACTGATCGGGCGGTGCTTGACTTCCCGCCCAGAACAGATAGCTCAGCACGCGCTGCGGCGGCCCTGGCCGCGCAGCCTCCACAGCACTTCGGACCTTCAATGTCAGACGACGACAGTAGTCGATTGACCGCGCCGCACGCGGCCGTTCGCGCCCAGCGCGCCTGATCGTCGATCGGGCTCGCCCGCGACCGGCGCTCGCCGCCGGTCGGAAGAGGTGAGCCATGGCCCTTCTCAAGAGCTTCCACGTACGTCCGCGCGCCGAGCGGGTCGTCGCGCCCGGCGAGATCGCCCGCAGCGAGCATGGCACCGACCTGGTGATGATCGTCCTGCTCGGGCTGATCTTCGCCCCGATCGTGGCGATGCATCTCGCCTTCGCGATGGGCGCCGGCGCCGCCGAGGCCGCTCCGGCGCCGATCGAACAGGCGCGAGCCGTCCGCTAGGCGACGTCCGGACGCGCCGCGGCGAGCGTGTAGTTGACGGCGACGTCGTCGCTCGCCGCCCATAGGTTCCTGAGCGGGTTGAACTTGACGCCCCGCACGTCGGACACCTCAAGCCCGGCGAGGCGGCACGCCCGACCCAGCTCCTCGGGCGTGACGAACTTCTCGTAGGCGTGGGTGCCGCGCGGCAGCCACCTCAGCACATACTCGGCGCCGATGATCACCAGCGCGTGCGCCGCGAGCGTCCGGTTGATCGTCGAGAACAGCGCGAGGCCGCCCGGGCGGGCGAGCGAGGCGACCACCGCCACGAACGCCTCGACGTTCGTCACGTGCTCCACCACCTCGGAGGCGACCACGACGTCAAAGCTCGCGCCTTCGGCGGCGAGGGTTTCCGCAGTGGCCGACCGGTAGTCGATCTGCAGATCCTGCGCGGCCGCGTGCGCACGGGCGGCGGCGATCAGGTCGGGCGCCGGGTCGATCGCCGTGACCTCGGCGCCGAGCCGCGCCAGCGGCTCCGCGAGCACGCCGGCGCCGCAGCCGACGTCGAGCAGCCGTAGCCCTTCGAGCGGGCGCATGGCGCGCGCGTCACGGTGGAAGCGGGCGGCGATCGCGTCCCGGAAGATCGCGACCCGGGCGGGATTGAAGCGGTGAAGCGGCTTCATCGGCCCCTCCGGATCCCACCACCGCGCCGCGAGCGCCTCGAAGCGCGCGACCTCGTCCTTGTCGAGGCTGGGAGCGTGCGCTCGGTCGTCCATAACCATAAGCAGGTTCCTGCGGCGTTGTGTCGGCGGAGGGGCTTGGCTATCTATACGCGCCTTTTCGGCCGGCGGCTCACACCCGCCCGCCGGTCCGACCTCTCTGAAAGCCGCGTTCCCGCCATGTCCCGCATCGTCATGAAGTTCGGCGGCACCTCCGTCGCGAACGTCGAACGGATCCGCAACGTCGCGCAGCACGTCAAGCGGGAGGTCGAAGCCGGGCACGAAGTAGCCGTGGTGGTGTCCGCCATGGCGGGCGCCACGAATCAGCTCGTGGCCTGGACCCGGGAAGCCTCGCCGATGCATGACGCCCGCGAGTACGACGCGATCGTCTCCTCGGGCGAGCAGGTGACGGCCGGTCTGCTGGCCATCGCCCTGCAGGCGATCGGGGTGCCGGCGCGCTCTTTCCAAGGCTGGCAGATCCCGTTGCGGACCGACGGCGCCCACGGCTCCGCCCGCATCGCCTCGATCGAGGGCGACGCGCTCATCTCCCGGATGACGGACGGCCAGGTGCCGGTGATCGCAGGCTTCCAGGGCATCGCGCCGGACAACCGGATCGCGACCCTCGGGCGCGGCGGGTCCGACACGAGCGCGGTGGCGGTGGCCGCCGCGGTCGGGGCCGATCGCTGCGACATCTACACGGACGTCGACGGCGTCTACACGACGGACCCGCGGATCGTGCCGCAGGCTCGCCGCCTTGATCGCATCGCGTTCGAGGAAATGCTTGAGATGGCGTCGCTCGGCGCCAAGGTGCTTCAGGTGCGCTCGGTCGAGATGGCCATGGTGCACAAGGTGCGCGTCTTCGTGCGGTCGAGTTTCGACGCGCCGGACGCGCCCCAGACCGGGCCCGGCGGACTGCCGCCCGGAACTCTCATCTGCGACGAGGACGAGATCGTGGAACAGCAGGTCGTCACAGGCATCGCCTACACCAAGGACGAGGCCCAGATCACGCTCCGCCGGGTCGAGGACCGGCCCGGCGTCGCCGCCGGCGTGTTCGGCCCGCTGGCGGAAGCGTCGATCAATGTCGACATGATCGTCCAGAACATTTCCGAGGACGGCAAGACGACCGACATCACCTTCACGCTGCCGACCTCCGACCAGGCGCGCGCCATCGAGATCCTCAACGCCAAGAAGGCCGAGATCGGCTTCGCCGGCCTGAACACGCAGGCGGACGCCTGCAAGGTCTCGGTGATCGGCATCGGCATGCGCAGCCACGCCGGCGTCGCGGCTCAGGCGTTCCAGGCCCTCGCGCAGCGGGGCGTGAACATCCGCGCGATCACCACCTCGGAGATCAAGATCTCCGTGCTGATCGACTCGGCCTATGCCGAGCTTGCCGTGCGAACGCTGCATTCGCTATACGGGCTGGACAAGGCCTGAGAGTCACAGGCCTTTCGGGCGCGCGGCGGCGGCGGCCCACAGGGCGGTTGAGGCGGGGGAGCTCCCTCCATCCGGAGAGCGGAAGATGCGAGGCGCGTATGGCGGCCCGCGCGTGCTTTTGCGCCGGCTGCGCGAGGTCATGGCTGAGCCGGTCGCGGCCCAGGAACGTCTCGACCGCATCGTCGTCCTGATCGCAGCGAACATGGTCGCCGAGGTCTGCTCGGTCTATGTGCTGCGCACCGATGGCGACCTTGAGCTCTACGCGACCGAAGGCCTGAACCGCGCGGCCGTGCATCGCACGACGATGCACAAGGGCGAGGGCCTGGTCGGCCTCGTCGCCGACGAGGCGGAGCCGGTCAACCTCTCGGACGCGCAGTCGCATCCCGCGTTCTCCTACAAGCCGGAGACGGGCGAGGAGATCTACCACTCGTTCCTGGGCGTGCCGATCCTGCGGGCCGGCAACACGCTCGGCGTGCTGGTCGTCCAGAACAAGTCGCACCGGACCTATTCGGACGAGGAGATCGAGGCGCTCCAGACCACCGCGATGGTGATCGCGGAGATGATCGCGAGCGGCGAGCTCGCGGGCGTCGGCGAAGGCTTCGAACCCGCGACGCGGCGTCCGGCTCATGCGACGGGTCTCGCGCTTTCGGAAGGCATCGGGCTCGGCCATGTGGTGCTGCACGAGCCCCGGGTCGTGGTGAAGAAGCTCATCGCCGAGGATTCGGCGGCCGAGCTCAATCGCCTGGAGACCGCGCTGACAGGGCTGCGGGCTTCGATCGACGTGATGATCGACGAGGGTGATTTCGCCCGCACCGGCGAACATCGCGACGTGCTCGAGGCGTTTCGCATGTTCGCGAATGACCGCGGTTGGGGCCGCCGGCTGCAGGAGGCCGTGCTCACCGGCCTCACGGCCGAGGCCGCCGTCGAGCGCGTCCAGTCCGACACCCGCGCCCGGATGCAGCGCCAGACCGACCCTTATCTGCGCGAACGCCTGCATGATCTCGACGATCTGGCGAACCGTCTGCTGCGCGAGCTGGTCTCCCCCGGCAAGGGCATGATCCCCGAGACGACGCAGCTTCCCGAGAACGCGATCCTGGTCGCACGTTCGATGGGGCCGGCCGCGCTGCTCGACTACGATCGCACGCGGCTGCGCGGGCTGGTCCTTGAAGAGGGGTCGGCCTCCAGCCATGTGGTGATCGTGGCCCGGGCCCTGGGCATCGCCGCCGTCGGGCAGATCGAGAACGCGAGCGCCCTGGTCGAGAGCGGCGACCCGATCATCGTCGACGGCGTGTCGGGCGAGATCCACGTCCGTCCCACGGGCGACGTCGAACGGGCCTATGTGGACAAGGTCCGGTTTCGCGCCCGGCGCCAGGAGCAGTATCGCGCGCTTCGCGAACGGCCCTCCGAGACGCGCGACGGAGCGAAAGTTTCGCTGATGCTGAACGCCGGCCTCCTGGTCGACCTGCCGCATCTCGCCGAGACCGGCGCGGCCGGCATCGGGCTGTTCCGGACCGAGCTTCAGTTCATGGTGGCGGCCTCGATGCCGCGCACGGCGGCGCAGCAGCAGCTCTACCGCGCCGTGCTGGACGCGGCCGACGACAAGCCGGTGACGTTCCGGACGCTCGACGTCGGGGGCGACAAGATCCTCCCCTACATGCGGGCCGAGCCGGAGGAGAATCCCGCCCTCGGCTGGCGGGCGATCCGGCTGGGTCTCGACCGGCCGGCCTTGCTCCGCACGCAGATCCGCGCGCTGCTGCACGCGGCCGGCGGACGCGATCTCAAGATCATGTTCCCGATGGTCGCCTCGGTCACCGAATTCGACGCTGCGCGCGACATCGTCCGGCGTGAGCATGCGCGCCTCATTCGGCACGGCCATCCCGTGCCGTCCTCACTCTCGCTCGGCGTGATGATTGAGGTCCCGTCGCTGCTGTTCCAGCTGGACGAGATCCTTGAGCGGGCCGACTTCCTGTCGGTGGGCTCGAACGATCTGCTGCAGTTCCTGTTCGCGGTCGATCGCGGCAACGCCCGCGTGGCCGGCCGCTTCGATCCGCTGAGCCCGGCCTTCCTGCGCACGCTTGCGCGCGTGGCCAGGAAAGCCAATGAAGCCGGCCGGCCCGTGACGCTCTGTGGAGAGATCGGCTCCCGGCCGCTCGAAGCCATGGCGCTGGTCGGACTTGGTTATCGGGCGTTGTCGATGTCCCCGGCCGCGATCGGCCAGGTCAAGGCGGCGCTGCTCGACGTCGACGCCGGCGAGATTTCGGCGTTCATGCAGCCGCTGCTGGAGCGGCGCGACGGTGCGGCGTCGCTGCGCGCCGAGCTCAGCGAGTTCGCCGCCAGAAAGAACCTTCAGGTCGAAATGTGAGCGCGGGACTTCCAGAAGAGCGGCTCGAGGCCGTGCTCGAGCGTTTCGCCGTCGTCGAGAACGCATTGGGCGAGACGACCGATGGCGAGGCCCTGGCGAAGCTTGGCCGCGAGCGCGCCGAGCTCGAGCCGGTCGTCGAGGCGATCCAGGCGCTGCGGGCGACGGACGCCGAGCTCGCCGATCTCGGAAAACTCATCGAGGACGCCGCGGCGGACCCTGAGATGCGGGCGCTTGCCGAGGCCGAGCAGGCGGAGGCGCGCGCCCGCAGGGACGCGGCGGTCGACGCGCTGCAGATCGAGCTTCTCCCGAAGGACGCCGCCGACGCCCGCGGCGTCATCCTTGAGGTGCGCGCAGGCACCGGCGGCGACGAGGCGGCGCTGTTCGCGGGCGATCTTTTCCGCATGTACCAGCGATACGCGGATTCGCAGGGCTGGCGGGTGGAGGTGCTGACCGCGAGCGAGGGGACCGCAGGCGGCTTCAAGGAGATCGTCGCCAAGATCGACGGGCTTCGCGTGTTCGGGCGGATGAAGTTCGAATCCGGCGTTCATCGGGTCCAGCGCGTGCCGGCGACGGAGAGCTCCGGACGGATCCACACCTCGGCCGCGACCGTCGCGGTGCTGCCGGAGGCGGAGGAGGTGGACGTCGCGCTCGATGAGTCCGAGCTGCGCTTCGACGTGTTCCGGGCCTCGGGGGCTGGCGGCCAGCACGTCAACAAGACCGAATCGGCGGTGCGCGTGACGCATCTGCCGACCGGCCTCGCGGTCGCCGTGCAGGACGAGCGCTCGCAGCACCGCAACCGCGCCCGCGCGCTGGAATTGCTGCGCACCAAGCTCTTCGACATCGAGCGCGAGCGGGTGCATGGCGCCCGAGCGGACGCGCGGCGCGGCCAGATCGGCAGCGGCGACCGGTCCGAGCGCATCCGCACGTACAATTTCCCGCAGGGACGGGTCACCGACCACCGCATTGGGCTGACGCTTCACAAGCTCGACGCCGTCATGGAAGGCGAGGCGCTGGGCGAGATCATCGACGCCCTGGCTGCGGAGCAGAGGGCGAGGCTGCTCGCGACGGAAAACGAGGCCGCGTGACGAGGAGCGAGGCGGTCCGCGAGGCGGCCGCGAAACTGCGCCAGGCCGGAGTCGACGAGGCTGAGCCCGACGCCCGGCTTCTCGCCCGGGCGGCCTTCGGCGTGGACTTCGCCGCGCTTCTCGCGAGCGGACATGAGCCCGTCGGGCCATCCGAGCAGGCGAGGCTCGAGGCGATGCTGGCGCGCCGCGCCGCGGGAGAGCCGACCGACCGGATCCTCGGCGTGCGCGAATTCTGGGGAATGCCGTTCCGGCTCACGCCTGAGACGCTGTCGCCTCGGCCAGACACCGAAACCGTGGTGGCGGCCGCGTTGAAGGCGGTCGCGCAGCTCGCCGGGCCGCTCGAGATCCTGGATCTTGGCGTAGGCAGCGGGTGCCTTCTGCTCGCGCTGCTGAGCGAGCGGCCGGACGCGCGCGGCGTCGGGGTCGACCGCTCACCGGGCGCCGCCGCGGCGGCCCGGGCGAACGCGGCCTCGCTCGGTTTTGGGGACCGGGCGCGGTTCATCGTCGGCGATTGGGCCTCGGCTCTTGAGGGGCGCTTCGGTCTGATCGTCTCCAATCCGCCCTACATTCCACGCCCGGACCTCTCCGGCCTCGCCACCGAGGTCGCCGCGCACGACCCAATGCTGGCGCTGGACGGCGGCGAGGACGGTCTGGCGGCGTACGCGGCGATCCTGCGGACCGCGCCGCGCCTTCTCACCGCAGGCGGCGTTCTGGCGATGGAGCTTGGCGTCGGCCAGAGGGATGACGTTGTTCGCCTCGCGCAGGAAGCCGGCTTCGTCACGCTCGGCGTGGAGGACGATCTCGCCGGCATCCCGCGTGCGCTCGTTCTCGGCCGGCCGTAGAGCCCAAAGGGTTCTCGGCAAAAAAACCTTGGAATACGCCGGCGCGGCGTCTATGCTTGTGATCGGAATCATCTGACGCCCATCGCGCCTTCTGGTGCGACAGTGAGCGACGGATGGATGGTTTCGGCGCTTCGTCGACTTGGCCGTTGGCCTCGACGAGCACTGAAAGATCGACGCACAGCTTCGATCATGCCGGGGTCTTCGGCGAGGCTTAACGCCTTTGCAGTCGGCCGTGCCGCTGACGGCTCGACGTGTTCCTTCGGGACGCGCCGGGTTCTCGGCGCAACCTGCATGTGGCGGACGACGCGGACGGTCGGTCCCGGCCCGATGGGCCATCACAAGCTAAGACGAGTGTTGATCTTGAACCCCATGAGGCAAGGACAGTCGAAGCGGATGCGGGGACGCGGCCGCGGCGGTGGGGGCGGCGGCGGCGGTGGCGGCGGTGGGGGCGGCAAGGGCCCGAACCCGCTGACGCGCAGCTATGAGTCGAACGGACCCGACGTCAAAATCCGCGGCACCGCAGGCACCATCGCGGACAAGTACGTCCAGCTTTCGCGCGACGCGCTTTCCGCCGGCGATCCGGTGGCGGCGGAAAATTATCTCCAGCATGCCGAGCACTACTACCGGCTCCTGGCGGCCGCGCAGGCGCAGTATCAGCCGCATCAGACCTTCGTGCGGGCCGACGCCGACGACTACTCTGAATTCGACGGTGACGAAGAAGGCGCCGAAGGCGAGGGCAACGCTCAGCCGAATGGCCAGGCGAACGGCCAGCAGGCCGCGCCCCAGAACGGCGGCCAGCAGAATGGCGGCAGCTCCCAGCAGCGGTTCCAGCCGAACCGGCCGAACAACGGTCATCAGCAAGGCAACCGGGACGGCGAGCAGCGCCGCTTCGACCGCAATGACCGCAACGATCGGAGAGACCGTCCCGACGCTCGCTTCGAGCGCAACGATCGTCCCGAGGGGAGGGGCGAGCGCGGTCCGGAGCGCAACGATCGGAACGAGCGCGCCCCGCGGCCCGAGCGGCAGGATGACCAGCCGCCCTTCGTTGGCGAACTTCCGGCGTTCATCACCGGGGATGCGCCCGCAGTAGCCGCCGAGGCTCCGGCCGAGCAGCCGACGCGGGAGCCTGTGGTGAGCGAAGTCGCTGCGCCTGCTGCTGCAGCCGGCGAAGCGTTCGCGACCGACGGTGAAGCATCTTCCGACGAAGCGCCCGCGCCGTCGTCGCGCGGCAGGCGTCGCCGGTATGGCCGCTATGGCCGGGGCTCGGGCGCAGGCGACGAGGGAGCCGGAGACGAGAGCGCTCCTTCGGCGTCCGAAGCGCCCTCGGAGTAGTCCGAGTTTTCAGCAAGGCATGAGAAAGCCGGAGCGGCCCAGCTCCGGCTTTTTCGTTTCGGCTCAGACGAGCTCGACAGGGGCGCCCAGCTCGAGCCGTCCGGGCGAAACGACCTCGGCATAGACGCCGCAATCGGCATGGCCGAGGCGCTTCTGCAGCGTTGCGGGGATCGCCAGATCCCGGCGGGCGGTCGCAGGATCCACCTCGACCGCCGCGCACCGCACGGTGCGCTTGATTACCCGCAGCTCGACCTCGCCGATCTTCAGCGTCCGCCCGACCCAGTCGAGTTCCTGCCATGGCTCGAACCCGTCGATGTCCAGGTTGCCGCGAAACCGCAGCGGGTCGACCGCAGCTCCCATCATCTCGCCGACCGCTGCGACGCTCGAACGGTTGATGATCGAGAGCACGCCGAGCGCCGTGTCCGAGAAGGTGTGCCCCTCGGGAGCCGGGAGCACTCTGAGGGGACCGCGCGCTTCCTCTCCCATGAAGCCGGTGAGCCAGTCCTCGAGCTGCGCGCGACCTTTTTCGGATCCGAGATCGAAGCTCACCTCTTCCGACCGCAGTGAGATCGACAACATCCCGGTGGCGTCGTCATAGCGGGTCGAAAGAGCGGCGAGCCGCGCGTTCCTCATCAGGCAGAGAAACCGGGTCTTCGGAATCTTGGCGGGTCTCGCCGGATCGAAGCCGGACGGGCCGTTCTCGATCGCGAACCGCCGGTCTCCGGCGATGGATCGCCCGAGCTCAGTCGAGACCGAGAGGAGTTCCTCCGGCGAAAGCCCTTTCACGGGGAATCGTCTGATGGCCATGACCCGGCCAGTGCTGTCACTCATCTCGACCCTTGATAGCGATCAACGATTTGCGCCGTCCTCGGATTAGCATCCCCTTCCGTGGCGGATTGGCAACACCATATCGGCTGAAGGAGCCCGCCATGGGGGCTCCGGGCGCTGCGCGTGCGGCGTCGGATGTGGGGCGCCGACCGGCGATCGGTCGCCGGCCGCGGAGGCCCGAAGGGCAGCGGCGCTGTCGGCGCGCTCGATAGGAGATGGGGAATGAATCCGGATATCTACACCGAACGTCTGCGGGGGTTCCTCCAGGCGGCCCAGGGGGCGGCTGCGAGCGCCGGCCACCAGCAGTTGCTGCCGGAGCACGTGCTCAAGGTGCTGCTGGATGATCCTGAAGGGATGGCAGCCGGCCTGATCGATCGCTCCGGCGGACGGTCCGCGGATGCGCGCGCCGCGGTGGAGGCTGCGCTGCGCAAGGTTCCCACGGTGGGCGGCTCCGGCGCGGGCAATCTCTACCTCGCGCCCGCGACTGCTCGTGTGTTCACCTCTGCGGAGGAGCTCGCCAAGAAGGCCGGCGACCAGTTCGTCACGGTCGAGCGGCTGCTGACCGCGCTCGCGCTCGAGAAGGATTCCGAGGCCGGCAAGGCGCTCGCCGCCGCCGGGGTCACCGCCCAGTCGCTGAACAAGGCCATCGAGGAGCTTCGCAAGGGCCGGACCGCTGACTCGGCCACCGCCGAAAACGCCTATGACGCCCTGAAGAAATATGCGCGCGACCTCACGGAGTCGGCGCGCGAGGGCAAGCTCGATCCGGTGATCGGCCGCGACGAGGAGATTCGCCGCACCATTCAGGTCCTGTCCCGGCGCACCAAGAACAACCCGGTGCTGATCGGCGAGCCCGGCGTCGGCAAGACGGCGATCGTCGAGGGGCTGGCGCTGCGGATCATCAATGGCGACGTGCCCGAATCGCTGCGCGACAAGCGGCTGCTGGCGCTCGACATGGGCTCGCTGATCGCGGGCGCGAAGTATCGCGGCGAGTTCGAGGAGCGGCTGAAGGCCGTGCTGTCGGAGGTGCAGTCCGCGGCGGGCGGCATCATCCTGTTCATCGACGAGATGCACACGCTGGTCGGAGCGGGCAAGGCGGACGGCGCGATGGACGCGTCGAACCTGCTGAAGCCGGCGCTTGCGCGCGGCGAGCTGCACTGCGTCGGCGCGACCACGCTCGAGGAATACCGCAAGCACGTCGAGAAGGACGCCGCGCTGGCGCGGCGGTTCCAGCCCGTCTTCGTCTCCGAGCCGACCGTCGAGGACACGATCTCGATCCTGCGCGGCATCAAGGAGAAGTACGAGCTGCATCACGGCGTCCGGATCGCCGATTCGGCGCTCGTCGCCGCCGCGACGCTGTCGAACCGCTACATCACGGACCGGTTCCTGCCGGACAAGGCGATCGACCTCGTGGACGAGGCGTCGGCGCGGCTCAGGATGCAGGTCGACTCGAAGCCGGAGGAGCTCGACGAGCTCGACCGTCGAATCATCCAGCTCAAGATCGAGCGCGAGGCGCTGAAGAAGGAGACCGACGACGCCTCCAAGGACCGGCTGCAGAGGCTCGAGATGGAGCTCGCCGACCTCGAGGAGGAGGCGGGGGCTCTCGAGACCCGCTGGCGGAACGAGAAGGACAAGCTCGGCCGCACGCAGAAGCTCAAGGAGAGCCTGGACCAGGCGCGCATCGAGCTCGAGCAGGCGCAGCGCCAGGGCAATCTCGGCCGCGCCGGCGAGCTCGCCTATGGCGTCATCCCGAAGCTCGAGGGCGAGCTGAAGGAGACGGAGGAGGCGGGCGCCGCGAGCTCCATGGTTCAGGAGGTCGTCACCCCCGATTCGATCGCGGCCGTGGTCTCGCGCTGGACGGGCGTGCCGGTGGACAAGATGCTGGAGGGCGAGCGGGCCAAGCTGCTGCGCATGGAGGACGAACTCGCCAAGCGCGTCGTCGGCCAGGCGGAGGCGGTGCAGGCGGTGTCGACCGCGGTTCGTCGCGCGCGCGCCGGTCTGCAGGATCCGAACCGGCCGATCGGCTCGTTCATGTTCCTCGGGCCGACCGGCGTCGGCAAGACCGAGCTCACCAAGGCGCTCGCCGCCTTCCTGTTCGACGACGACAGCGCGATGGTGCGCATCGACATGTCCGAATACATGGAGAAGCACGCCGTCAGCCGCCTGATCGGCGCGCCTCCGGGCTATGTCGGATATGAGGAAGGCGGAGCCCTGACCGAGGCGGTCCGCCGCCGGCCCTATCAGGTCGTGCTGTTCGACGAGGTCGAGAAGGCGCACCCGGACGTGTTCAACGTCCTGCTGCAGGTGCTCGACGACGGCCGGCTCACGGACGGGCAGGGCCGCACCGTCGATTTCCGCAACGTCCTGCTGGTGATGACCTCGAACCTCGGCTCGGAGTACCTCGTCAACCAGCCGGAGGGTGAGGACACCGACGCGGTCCGGGACCAGGTGATGGGGGTCGTGCGGGCGCACTTCCGGCCGGAGTTCCTGAACCGGATCGACGACATCGTGGTGTTCCACAGGCTGAAGCGCGAGCAGATGGGCGCGATCGTCGACATCCAGCTCGGGCGGCTGCGCAAGCTGCTCGAGGATCGGAAGATCACGCTCGAGCTCGACGACTCCGCCCGGGCCTGGCTCGCCGACAAGGGCTACGACCCCGCCTATGGCGCGCGTCCGCTCAAGCGCGTCATCCAGAAATACGTGCAGGATCCGCTGGCGGAGCTGATCCTGTCGGGCGAACTGCGCGATGGCGAGCATGTGCCGGTGACCGCGACCGGCTCGGGCCTCGTGATTGGCCCGCGGGCCGTGCCGGCGGCGGCCTGACCACCTGGATGGACAAGAGCGGCGGGGTTCCCGCCGCCCTTGTCCGTCAGCCGCCGTTACTGCCGGAACCGGCGCGGGCGGCGGTGGGGGACCCGCGACCAACCAGACCGTCGATCCGCTCGCGCTCTTTCTCGAAACTGGCGAGCAGCTCGCCGTCGAGCTCGCGCCCTCGGGGGAGCTTGATGGTCATCGGGTTCACGAAGCGCCCGTTGATCAGCACCTCGTAATGCAGGTGCGCGCCGGTCGAGAGGCCGGTCGATCCGACATAACCCACCACCTGGCCCTGCTTCACCGTCGCCCCGGGCTTGATGCCCCGCGCGATGCCGGACATGTGGTTGTAGGTGCTCTCATACCCATTGGCGTGCTGCAGCCGCACCTGGCGGCCGTAGCCGCTGGTCCACCCGGCCTTCTCGACCGTGCCGTTGCCGGACGCCATGATCGGAGTGCCTGTGGGCGCGGACCAGTCCACGCCGGTGTGCATCTTCGAATAGCCGAGCACGGGATGGCGGCGGAAGCCGAAGCCCGAGCGCATCACGCCGCCGTTCATGGGCTTGCGCATCAGGAACTTCTTCGCCGACTTGCCGCTCTCGTCATAATAGTCGGTGAAGCCGTCATCATCGGTCTCGAACCGATAGAAACGCCGCTCCTCGCCGCCGACGCGCAGCGACATGAGCGCGACTTCGCCGTCGCCGCCGGGCTCATTGGGGTCGCAGTAGAACACCTCGAAGCTGTCGGTGGGGCCGACAGCCCGGTTGAAGTCGACGTCGTATGAGACGATCCGCACCATCTCGTCGATGATCGGCTTCGGCACCTCATTGCGAAGAGCCGCCTCGTAGAGCCCGTTGTAGAGCCGCATCTTCTTGCCGCCGTCCGGGCGGGCGCTCTCCTGCTCGTCGCCGCTCTCCTCCTCGAGCGACGGCTCGTCTCCAAGGTCGGCGAGGTCGGCGATCGGCACGTAATCGCCCATGTCGGACAGCGCCACAGAGCCGACATGCCCGCCGTCCGCGTCGAACAGGCTGACCCGCACCGGCTGCAGCCGGCTGAGGCCCGGCGCGGCGGCCCGGCCCATCAGCACCCTCAGGCGCTGCCCGCTCGAGACGCTCGCGATCCCATAGCCGTCGCGTCCGGCGAATCGCGCCGCGATCTGGGACGCGTCCTGCGGAGCGACGCCGGCGTCGCGCGTCAGCGCCTGGGCGAGCGGCCCGTCCGCCGTGACGGACACCATGTTCTCGCCGCGCGCCGCGGCCGCGGCCTCGTCGCGCGCTGACTTGGCGACCAGCGTCATGTTCGGCAGCGCGGCCCGCGCGTTGACGGAGGCCAGCATCGGCCCGGTCGCTTCGGCCGCGTATGCGAGCCGGCTCTGCGCGCCCGGCGCCATCTGCGCCGGCTGGTAGCGCGAGGCGAGCTCGAACGCGGCGGTCTCGCGAACCGCGGTGCGCACGTCGGCCGGCGGCACCGTCGGTCCCTGGTCGGGCGCGATTCGCTCGTGGCCGAGGTCGCTGACGGTAAAGGAGAGGTCGCCGTCGGGGTCGCCGTCCGGCTGAGTCCGGTCGGGCTCGGCGGCGACCACTTTCATGGGATCGAATGGCGGCACCTGCGAGGCGAACTCGCTCGGGGCGCGCGCGAGCGGCGCGCTGACCCGAACGAACGGACGCATCTTCACCACCTCACGGTCGCCGTGCCGGGTCGTGGTGCTGACGCGCATCGTCTGCCGCGCCGCCGGCGCCTCGGAATCCGCCGAGAGGCGGTCGCCCTTGCGGGCGCCATTGCTGAGACGCTCATCGTCCGGCCGCTCGGGCGTGACGGTCCGCCGAAAGGCGTCGGCGATGTGGGCGCCGTCCTGGAGCGTCGAGACGATCGCGCCGCCGAGCAGACCCGCGCCGGCCATCCCGGTGAGCACGGTCGCCGCGAGCCAGCGCAGGCTGACGGCGCGCGGGTCCGGCGGACCGGCCGTCCCGCCGACGCTGAGCGCGTCGACCGCCAGATCAAGTGCGGGCGCGCGGGAAGGAAGGCTGCGCGCTGAGCGTCCGGCGTGCAATGCGGTGGCGCTCCCCAGGGGGTTGAGCTTCGGGCGTCTGCGAACGGGCTCGCGACCGTATAGCGAGACGCGCGGGCCGCCAACGCCCGCGATCGCGAGCATGGGAGCAGGGAGAGGCCCCGTCATTATGGCGCGAATGCGGCTGGGGGCGCGGCCTTCCGGCCTTGTGTTATCGACCGATCACAAGGCCGGAAGGCTGCGTTCATAAGGGTTTGAGAGGCCGGAGCCGGGCTGAGGGAGCCGGCTCCCCTTGAGCTTCTTGGATCTCGTAAGAAGTTTCATCGGCAGGCGATTTTTTGGAACGAGGTCGTTGACACCCCGAAACCTCGCAGCGTATATAGCCCTCACACCGGGACGACGACGGAGCCAAGCGGTTCCGGCGACGCCCCGATCAGTCTCTCCAGCATGGCTTCGGCCGGTTGTGACGGACTTGAGCGGCTGGATGGGGATGCCCGTTTGGCTGTGCGCATCTGGTTTCGGCTGGGTGCTGGCTGTTTGACAAGTTGATC
>NZ_JACIDR010000008.1 GCF_014196425.1 Hansschlegelia beijingensis | reverse complement strand
GAGAACATCCGCCGGGTGGGCGAGGTGGCGAAGCTGTTCGTGGAGGCCGGCACGCTCACGATCTGCTGCTTCATCTCGCCGTTCGAGGCGGAGCGCGAGCTGGTCCGCAGCCTGGTCGGCGAGGGCGAGTTCCTGGAGATCTTCGTCGACACCCCGCTGGCGGTCTGCGAAGCGCGCGACCCCAAGGGCCTCTATGCCCGCGCCCGCGCCGGCCAGATCCCGAACTTCACCGGCGTCTCCTCCCCCTACGAACGCCCCCAGACCCCCGACCTCCTGCTCGACACCACCCGGCACGCACCCGAACAGCTCGCCCAGCAGGTCGTCGACCTCATCACCCAAAAAGGCCTCATACAGCCAAGCTGAGGGGCTTTTGCGGAGGTCCTCCCGCGTCGGCGCGCCGTTAACCGGGGCCCCACCAGCCGCGCGGCATGATCCGCCCCGACCTCACGTCGGACGCGGACATGATCAAGATCATCCTGCTCGCGGCCTTCGCCGTGATCGGGGCCGTCTACATGGCCTCGGAGCTGGGCGCCCTCAGGCAGCCGAAGGGCGCTGATCCTGCGCGGCCCCGGCTCGCGGAGAGCGACGGCGCCGTGACGCTGCAGGCCGACGCGGACGGCCACTTCCGCGTCGACGCCACCATCGGCGGCCGCCGCGTGCCGATGCTCGTCGACACCGGCGCCACCGTCGTGGCGCTCTCCTTCGAGCAGGGCGAGGCGCTCGGGCTCGTCTCCGGCGGCGACCGGTTCGACGCGCGCGTCACGACCGCCAATGGCGGGGTCCGCGCGAAGCGCGTCGTGCTCCGGGACGTCCGGATCGGATCGGTCAAGGTGCTCGACGTGCCCGCGGTGGTGCTCACCCGCGGCGCGATGAACGAGAACCTGCTCGGCATGAGCTTCCTGGGGCGGCTGCGCCGGGTCGAGACCGCGCGCGACCGGCTCACGCTCGAACGCTAGCCCGCTGACTTGGCTGCGGGGCCCCGGCGCCCCATCTTGCCGCGGCGTTCGCGTCCAAAGGGGGAACTTCGTGTCAGCAGATGTCAGTCCGCTCGCCGGCAAACCGGTGGCGCCGTCCGCGCTGGTCGACGTGCCCGCGCTGGTGACGGCGTATTTCACCGGCCGCCCTGATATGAGCGACGCGGCGCAGCGCGTCGCGTTCGGGACCTCGGGCCACCGCGGAACGTCGTTCGCGTCGAACTTCACGGAATCGCACATCGTCGCGGTCGCTCAGGCGATCTGCCTGCACCGCCAGCGCGCGGGCGTCGACGGGCCCATGTTCGTCGGCAAGGACACGCACGCGCTTTCCGAAGCGGCGTTCGCGAGCGCGCTCGAGGTGTTCGCCGCGAACGGGGTCGAGGTCAGAATCTCCGCCAATGCGCGGTTCACCCCCACGCCCGTGGTCTCGCACGCGATCCTGACTCACAACCGCGGCCGGGAGCGCGGGCTCGCCGACGGCGTCGTCATCACGCCCTCGCACAATCCGCCCGAGGATGGCGGCTTCAAATACAATCCCCCGAACGGCGGCCCGGCAGGAAGCGACGCCACCAGCTGGATCGAGAAAACCGCCAACAGCCTCATCGAAGACGGGCTGCGGGACGTGCGCCGGACGCCTCTGCGGGCGGCGCTGGCGGCGCCCACCACCCAGCGCCACGACTTCGTCGCCGCCTACTCGGACGACCTGGCCAACGTCCTCGACATGGCGGCGATCCGCGCGGCAGGCGTCCGGATCGGGATCGATCCGCTGGGCGGCTCCAGCCTCGAGTTCTGGGCGCCGATCATCGACCGCTACGGCCTCGACGCGACGATCGTCAACGACGCGGTCGATCCGACCTTCAGGTTCATGACGGCGGACTGGGACGGCAAGGTCCGGATGGACTGCTCCTCGCCCTACGCGATGGCGAAGCTGATCGAACTACAGGATCGTTTCGACGTCGCCTTCGCCAACGACCCCGACGCGGACCGGCACGGAGTCGTGGCGCCGTCCTGCGGACTGCTGAACTCCAACCACTATCTCGCAGCCGCGATTTCCTACCTTTACGCGCACCGGCCGGACTGGAAGGGGCGGCCCGCCGTCGGCAAGACCTTGGTGTCGAGCAGCGTGATCGACCGGCTGGCCGCGTCGCTCGGGCTGGAGCTCAAGGAAGTGCCGGTCGGCTTCAAGTGGTTCGTCGACGGGCTCCATGGCGGCACCATGGGCTTCGCGGGCGAGGAGAGCGCCGGCGCGTCCTTCCTGCGGCGGGACGGAAGCGTCTGGACCACCGACAAGGACGGCATGATCATGGGCCTGCTGGCGGCCGAGATGACCGCCGTCATGGGCCGCGATCCGGGCGAGATCTACCATGAGCTGACGGAGCGGCTCGGCGCGCCGCTCTATGGCCGGATCGACGCCCCGGCGACGCCGAAACAGAAGTCGCTGCTGAAGAGCCTGTCCCCGGACCAGATCAAGGGCGACGCGCTGGCAGGGGACCCCATCCGGGAACGCCTGACCCGCGCGCCCGGCAATGGCGAGCCGATCGGCGGGATCAAGGTCGTCACCGAGAACGGCTGGTTCGCGGCCCGGCCCTCGGGCACCGAGAACGTCAACAAGATCTATGCGGAAAGCTTCCTGGGCCCCGACCACCTCCGACGGATCGAGGCCGAGGCTCAGGAAATCGTGGCCCGCGCCCTCCAGGGCTGACCCGATCCGACCGCCGGGGCTCTGACACGCCTGACATAAGAAAGGAGCGGCGCGCTGAGCGGCCGCTCCTTTTTCTTTGACTGCGGGGACGTGCGGATCAGGCCGGGTGCGGAGCGGCGTCGCCGGGCGGCTTGTCGCCGCCGCCCGGCTTGTCCTCGCCGGCCGGAGGGCCGCCGTTCTCGCCCTGCTTCTTCCCGCGGAAGCGGATCACCGCCAGCCGGATCGCCACATAGAACACCGGCGTCAGGAACAGGCCAAGGATCGTCACGCCGACCATGCCGGCGAGCACGGCGGTGCCGATCGCCTGCCGGAGCTCGGCTGCAGCGCCGCTCGCGAAGGCGAGCGGGACCACGCCGAGCGAGAAGGCGAGCGACGTCATGATGATCGGTCGCAGACGGTCCCGGCACGCGTCGATGGCGGCCTGCGCCGGACTCTCCCCCTCCTCCTCGCGCTGCCGGGCGAACTCCACGATCAGGATCGCGTTCTTGGCCGCCAAGCCGATCAGCACGATGAAGCCGATCTGCGTCAGGATGTTGTTGTCCGAAGCGCGGGCGTGGACCCCGAGCAGCGCCGCCAGCAACGACAGCGGCGTGATCAGGATGATCGCGAGCGGCAAGGCCCAGCTCTCATACTGCGCGGCCAGGAACAGGAAGACGAACAGGATCGCCAGACCGAACACGTAGATCGCCGTGTTGCCCGCGAGCTTCTCCTGATAGGCGAGGTCGACCCACTCGAACTGCACCCCGGGCGGCATCGTCTCGGCGAACAGCTTCTCCATGAACTCGATCGACTGACCCGTCGACACGCCAGGCGCGGCGTTACCCTGCACCGCGATGGCGTTGTAGATGTTCTCCCGTTCGACCGTGTAGGGACCCGTCTGGTTGCGCGCGGTGATCAACGTGCCGAGCGGGACAAGCGCGCCGGTCGTCGAACGCACCTTGAACTGGTAGACGTCCGCCAGCTTCACCCGGAAGGGCGCATCCGCCTGCGCGTTCACCTGGAAGGTGCGGCCGAGCGCGGTGAAGTCGTTGACATAGGCTGTGCCGAGCAGGGTTTGCAGCGCGCTGAATATGTTCTGGATCGGCACGTTCAGCTGCTGCGCCATGACTCGGTCGATGTCGAGATAGACCTGCGGCGACCGGGTGTTGAAGGCCGTGAAGACGCCTGTCACCTGTCCGCTCGCGTTGGCCTTCTGGATCATGCCGTTGACCGCCTCCTCGAGCGCGGGGAAGCCGATCCCGGTGCGGTCCTGGACATACATCTTGAAGCCGCCGCCCTGACCGATGCCGCGCACGGTGGGCGGCAGGATCGCGATCACGAAGGCTTCCTCGATCACGCCGAGCCGCTTTTGCGCCTCGGCGAGAATGGCGGGCGCGCGCTGGCTCGCGCCATGCTTGTTCCGCTCCTCGAAGGCGTCGAAGATGATGAAGCTCGTCGCCGCATTCGAGGCGGCGGAGAAGGTCGCGCCGCTGAAGCCCGCGATCGTGACGGCGTTCTTCACGCCGGGAACGCTGCGGGCGATCTTTGCGGCCCGCCGCGCCACCTCGTCGGTGCGCTGCAGGTTCGCGCCCTCCGGCAGCTGGGCGATCAGGATCGCATAGCCCTGGTCGGCCTGCGGGATGAAGCCGCGCGGCACGATCGAGAACATGTAGACCGCGCCGCCGATCAGCACGCCATAGATCAGCAGGAACAGGGCGCGATGGCCGACGATCCAGCCGACCGAACGGGAATAGCTGTGCGCGCCGCGGTCAAAGTTGCGGTTGAAGAAATCCGCGGCCCTCTGGCCGAGCCCCCGCCGACCGCCATGCTGGTGCGGCTTGAGCAGGATCGCGCAGAGCGCCGGCGAAAGCGTCAGCGAGACGATCGCTGAGAACACCGTGGCGGTCGCGATCGTGAGCGCGAACTGTTTGTAGAAGATGCCGGAGATGCCCGGGATGAAAGCCGTCGGCACGAACACGGCGCACAGCACGAGCGCGATCGCGACGACCGCCGTGCCGACCTCGTCCATGGTCGCGTGGGCGGCCTCGCGTGGCGTCTTTCCCAGCGCGATGTTGCGCTCGACGTTCTCGACCACGACGATCGCGTCGTCGACCACGATGCCGATCGCCAGGATCAGGCCGAACAGCGTGAGCAGGTTCAGCGAGAAGCCGAACGCCGACATCACGAAGAAGGTCGCGATCAGCGAGACCGGGATCGCGGCGACCGGCACGATGGCCGCCCGCCACGACTGCAGGAAGATGAACACCACGATGACGACCAGCGCCACCGCCTCGTAGATCGTCTCCTCGACCGCATCGATGGACTCGTTGATGAACTCGGTCGGGTTGTAGTCGATGCGGTATTCGAGGCCCTCCGGGAACGCCTTCTTGAGCGTCTCCATGGTGGCCTTGATCTGTTCGGCCGCCTCCGTGGCGTTGGTGCCAGGGCGCTGGAAGATGCCCATGCCGACGGTCGGATCGTCGCCCAGATAGGAGTTCGACGAATAGGAGCGGGCGGCGAGTTCGACCCGCGCCACGTCGCGCAGGCGCAGCAGTCGCCCGTCCGAGGTCGCCCGGACGATGATCTGCTTGAACTGCTCCGGGTCGTTGAAACGCCCCTGGGTCGTGACGGTGATCTGGTGTGCGGTGCCGGGCGGAGACGGCGGCGCGCCGAGCGATCCGCCGGAGACCTGGACGTTCTGCTCGGAGATCGCGTTGACGACGTCGCCGGCCGAAAGGCCGTAGGCGGCCAGCGAATTGGGGTCGAGCCAGACGCGCAGGGAGAGCTCGCGCTCGCCGAAGATCCGGATGTCGCCGACGCCCTCGATGCGCTTCAACGCGTCGATGATGTTCACCGACGCGTAGTTCGACATGTAGATCGTGTCGAGCGTCTGCTTCGGCGAGATCAGGTTCACGACCATCAGGAAGTCCGATGATCGCTTGTTCACCTGCACGCCGTTCCGGCGGACCGCCTCCGGCAGACGCGGATCCGCCTGGCTGACGCGGTTCTGAACCTGAACCTGCGCGATGTCCTGGTTGGTGCCCGGCTGGAACGTCACGGTCAGCTGCAGCTGGCCGTCGCCCGTGGCGAGCGAGTTCATGTAGATCATGCCCTCGACGCCGTTGATCTGCTGCTCGAGCGGAGCGGCGACGGTCTCGGCGATCGTCTCGGCGCTGGCGCCGGGATACTGGGCGGTGACCGAAATCGTGGGGGGCGCGATCTCGGGGTACTGCGCGATCGGCAGCCCGAGCAGCCCGACGAACCCGACGATGGTGAGGACGATCGAGACGACCGACGCGAAGATCGGCCGGTCGACGAAGAAATGTCCGAAGCCCATCTTACTTCCCCGCGGCCGGCTGCGCCGCCTTGTCCCACGAGCTCGCCGGCGCGGTCGGATCAACGGTCTTCGGGATGACCTGCGAGCCCGGGCGGGCGCGCATCAGGCCGTCGACGATGACTTGGTCGTCGGGCGACAGACCGCTCCTGATGATCCGCAGATCGCCATCGAGCTGCCCGAGCTCGACGACCTTCGGGACGACCTTGTTGTCCGCCCCCACGACCATCACGATCTTGCGGGTCTGGTCGGACAGGATCGCGACGTCAGGCACCAGCAGGGCCTCGAAGGGCTCGCTCGCCTGCATCCGCAGGACGCCGAACACGCCGGAGACCAAGGACGCATCCTCGTTCGGCATGGTGGCGCGCAGCCGCAAGGTGCCGGTCTGCTGGTCGAGCTGGTTGTCGGCGAAATCAATGCGTCCCTTGATGGTGAACTTTTCGGAACCCGGGAGCGAGATCTCCACCGGCGCGCCGCCGTCGGCGTCGTTCACCAGATTGGCGCGGATGTAGCCGACATAGCGGAGGAAGCTCTGCTCATCGACGTCGAAATAGAAGTAGATCGGCCGGACGTTGACGATCGTGGTGAGCAGCGTGGCGCCCGCGCCGGCCGCGATCAGATTGCCTTCCGTGACAAGCTTGCGGCCGATCCGCCCGTCGATCGGAGAGCGGACGTCCGTCCA
The DNA here is from genome assembly GCF_014196425.1 of Hansschlegelia beijingensis. Classification (GTDB taxonomy): domain Bacteria; phylum Pseudomonadota; class Alphaproteobacteria; order Rhizobiales; family Methylopilaceae; genus Methylopila; species Methylopila beijingensis. The sequence goes on along the minus strand of NZ_JACIDR010000008.1, from coordinate 46,103 downwards.
TTCGAGGTTGAGCTTGGCGGTGGCGAGCGCAGCCTGGGCGGACTGCAGCGAGGCCTGCGCCTCGAGATAGGCCTGGTTGCGCTGCTGGGCGACCTGATCGCTGATGTTGCCGGTCTTGAGCAGATCCTTGGCGCGATCGACGTCCGCCTTGGTGAGGTCGATCCGCGTGCGGGCGGTGGCGACCGAAGCTTGCGCCTGATCAAAGGCGTTCTGGTAAGGCCGCGGATCGATCTTGAACAGCCGGTCGCCCTTCTTGACGTCCGCGCCATCCCGGAACAGCACTTCCATCAGCTGGCCGCTGACCTGGGCGCGCACTTCGACGAGGCCGGAGGCCTCGAAGCGCCCCGTGAACTCGGCCTTGTCGGTGACCACCCGCTTTACGGGCTTCGCGACCGAGACGGGCAACGGGCCCGGGGCTCCCTGCGCCATGGCGGGCGATCCTGCGGACGCGCCGCCGACGATCACGGCGAGCGCCAAGATCGCGCGAGCGATGGCCGGAACAGAGAGCTCGGAGATGAGGGACATGGGCCACCTGCGCGGAAGGACGCGCGCCGCAAGCGGCGCACGTGAAGCAACAATACCAGACGTCCCCGGCCCGAGTTGATAGAGGGCGGAGACCGAAACGGCAACCTGAGAGCTCCTGTTTCTCCGCGGGAGCCGGGTCACGTTGTCCATTGGCGGCGCAAGAAGGCGGCAGGATGTTAGCCGGGTCGCTGCAAAACGTCGCGCGGCGCCGAGCGCGGGCTCGATCGCCGAGATCACCAGGGCGCGCGGAATATTATTACAGTTACATTTTGTAATTTATTTCTCCATCGCTCTTCCATATGTAGAATTCAGATCCGCCTTTCGCCGGAGCGCCCATTGCCGCGCCTTTCATCCTTTCCTGCGTTTCACCGCGTCGCTGACCGCAAGGTCCTGATCGTGGGCTCCGGCCCGGCGGCGGCGGCCAAGACGCGCCTTCTCGGCGAGACGTCGGCCCGGCTCGTCGTGATCTCGGATCGTCCCGGCGCGGAACTTCTCGCGGACGTCGCGCGCGTTAAGGCTCACCTGCTGGTGGAGCCCTTCACCCCCGGCCACCTCGAAGAGGCGGCCCTCGCCTTCGCGGCGACGGAGGACGAAGAGCAAGACCGGCGGATCGCCGAAGCCGCGCGGGCCGCCGGCGTGCCGGTCAACGTCGTCGATCGGCCGGAACTCTGCGACTTCATCACTCCCGCGATCGTCAACCGCGCGCCGCTCGTCGTCGCGGTCGGCACCGAGGGGGCTGCGCCCGTCCTGGCGCGCCACGTGCGGGCGAGGATCGAGGCGATGCTCGCTCCCGAACTCGGTCGCCTGGCCGGGCTGGCGGACGGCCTGCGCGGCACGGTCGCGCGGCTGCTGCCGGCCGGCGAGGCGCGCCGGCGGTTTTGGGCGCGACTGTTCGACGGGCCTGTGGCGGCGCGCGCGCTCTCGGGCGACATCGCGGGCGCGCGCTCGGCCGCAATGCGCATGATGGCCGAGAAGCCGGACGCTTCCGGCTTCGTCTGGCTGGTCGGCGCGGGCCCCGGGGCCACCGACTTGCTGACGCTGCGCGCCCAGCGGGTTCTGCAGGAAGCCGACGTGATCGTGTACGACGCTCTCGTTCCCGAGGCGGTCGTCGCGATGGGCCGCCGCGACGCCGAGCGCATCTCGGTCGGCAAGCGCAAGGGCCGGCACGAGGTCGCCCAGGACGAGATCTGCGCGCTTCTTGTGCGCGAGGCGTCGGCCGGCCGCCGGGTGGTGCGCCTGAAAAGCGGAGATCCGCTGATTTTCGGCCGGGCCGGCGAGGAGATGACGGCGCTCGCCGAGGCCGGAGTTCCCTTTGAAGTGGTCCCCGGCGTGACGGCCGCATTCGCCGCCGCCGCGTCCGCGCGCGCGCCGCTCACGCTCCGCGGCGTCGCGTCGAGCCTGGTGTTCGCGACCGGGCATGACGTCGATGGCCGCACGCTGCCCGACTGGGCCGGGCTGGCGCTGCAGGGCGCCACTGTCGCGGTCTATATGGGCCGCTCCGTCGCGGCCGGCGTTGCAGATCGGCTTGTCGAGGCGGGGCTCTCCGCCGACACGCCGGTCGCCGCCGTCGAGAACGCGGCCCAGCCGAACGAACGGATCCTCTTCGGCGACCTCAGCGAATTGCCCGCGCTCGCCGGGCGGGCGGACCTCGATGGTCCCGTTCTCATCCTCATCGGCCGCGCGCTTGCGCAGGCGCGTCCTGCGGAAGCCGACGTGCTCGCTCCGCGCCCGCGCGACGCGACCGAAGCCGCCTGAAGGAACTTCTCGAATGTCCGCACCGATCCAGAAGTCCGGCGCCAAGACCCGGGCCGAGACGCAGGTCGTCACAGCCAATCGCCTCGACGACGGGGTGGTGGTCTATCTCGACCCCAAGGGGGGATGGACCCCGCGCCTTGACCACGCCGCGCCGCTCTCCGGGCCGGCGGCGCTCGCCGCGGGGCTCGACGCTGGCAAGCGCGCCGAGGCCCAGCAGATCGTCGTGGAATCCTATGCGATCGACGTGGCGCGCGAGCCGGCCGGCCTGCGCCCGTTGCGCCTGAGAGAACAGATTCGCGCCTTCGGCCCGACGATCCTTCCGGATCCGTCGGCGGCCGCGGGCGCCTGAGGAGCCATCCGGATGTACCGCTACGACGAATTCGACCATGGCTTCGTCAAAGCCCGCACCGCCCAGTTCCGGGACCAGGTCGAGCGCCGCCTGTCGGGCGAGCTCACCGAGGAGCAGTTCAAGCCGCTCCGTCTGATGAACGGCGTCTATCTGCAGCTTCACGCCTACATGCTGCGGGTCTCGGTGCCATACGGCACGCTGTCGTCGCCCCAGATGCGGATGCTGGCGCACATCGCGCGCACCTATGACCGGGGCTACGGGCATTTCACGACCCGTCAGAACATCCAGTTCAACTGGCCGGCGCTGAAGGACATCCCGGCGATCCTCGACGATCTCGCCTCGGTCGAGATGCACGCCCTGCAGTCCTCCGGAAACTGCATCCGCAACGTCACCGCCGACCATTTCGCCGGCGCGGCGGCGGACGAGGTCGCGGATCCGCGGCCCTACGCCGAGATTCTTCGGCAATGGTCCTCGGTTCACCCCGAATTCTCGTACCTGCCGCGCAAGTTCAAGCTCGCCCTGATCGGCGCCGACGAGGATCGCGCCGCGATCCAGTTCCACGACATCGGCCTTCAGCTGAAGCGCGACGCGACAGGCGCTCTCGGCTTCACGGTCTATGTCGGCGGCGGCCAGGGCCGCACGCCGATGATCGCCCACAAGGTTCGCGACTTCCTGCCCGAGCAGGACCTGCTCGCCTATGTCGAGGCGATCATGCGCGTCTACAACCTGAACGGGCGCCGCGACAACAAGTACAAGGCCCGGATCAAGATCCTGGTCCACGAGACGGGCGCGGAGGAGATCACCCGCCAGATCGAGGCCGAGTTCCAGGAGGTCCTGAAGACGGACATCCTGCGGCTGCCCGACGAGGAGATCCGCCGGATCGCGGCCTATTTCGCCCCCCCTGCCCTGCCCGAGCGGCCTGCGCGTTCGAGCGCGCTCGAGGCCGCCCGCGCCGACAGCCGCGACTTCGCGGACTTCGTCGATCGCAACGTGACGCCGCACAAGACGGCCGGCTACGGCCTGGTCACCATCTCGCTGAAGCCGGTCGGCGGCATCCCCGGCGACGCCACGGACGCGCAGATGGAGGCGGTCGCCGATCTCGCCGAGCGCTACTCGCAGAGCGAGATCCGCGTGAGCCACGAGCAGAACCTCGTCCTGCCGCATGTCGCGCTGGACGACCTTCCGGCGCTCTACGCCGGACTTCGGGAGGCCGGGCTCGCGGACGGCAACGCCGGGCTCGTCACCGACATCATCTGCTGCCCCGGGCTCGACTATTGCGCTCTCGCCAACGCGCGCTCGATCCCTGTCGCCCAGGACCTGTCGCGTCGCTTCGGCGCGCCGGAGCGACAGAAGGAAATCGGCGAGCTCAAGATCAAGATCTCGGGCTGCATCAACGCCTGCGGCCACCACCACGCGGGCCACATCGGCCTGCTCGGCGTCGATCGGAAGGGCGAGGAGGTCTACCAGATCACCCTCGGCGGCTCCGGCGACGAGAACGCCGCAGTCGGCGCGCTGATCGGGCCGGGCTTCTCCATCGCGGACGTGGGAGGCGCGGTGGAGACCGTGGTCGACACATATCTGAAGCTGCGCGAAGGCCCGCAGGAGAGCTTCCTCGCGGCGGTGCGGCGCGTCGGGCAGAAGCCCTTCAAAGAGGCGCTTTATGGAGCGGCCTGATCTCCCGCTGCCGCGGGTCAGCGAGGCCCGCGCCGCCGAGCGCGCGACGTCTCTCGCGGCGCATCTCGACCGCCTGCACCGCGGCCGGAGCGCGGAGGCGATCCTGCGCGCGGCGATCGACAGCCTGTTCCGCGGCCGCATCGCGCTCGTCTCGAGCTTCGGGGCCGACTCCGCCGTGCTCCTGCATCTGGTCGGCGCCGTGAACCCCGCCACGCCGGTCATCTTCATCGACACCGGACAGCTGTTCGAGGAGACGCTCGCCTACCGCGACGAGCTGGTCAGCCGGATCGGCCTCACCGACGTCCGGTCCACCGGCCCAAGGCCGGAGCGGCTGGCGCGGCTCGACCCGGAGAGCTTCCTCTGGCAGACGAATCCCGACCTCTGCTGCCGCATACGCAAGGTCGAGCCGCTCGCCGCCGCGCTCGGCGATTTCCCCGCCTGGATCTCCGGCCGCAAGCGCTTCCAGAACGCGCAGCGGGCCAACCTGCCGCTGTTCGAGGGCGACGGGCGGCGGATCAAGGTCAATCCGCTCGCCGAGTGGACGGCGGAGGATCTCGAGAGCTATAGGCGCGACCACGATCTGCCGGCCCATCCGCTGGTCAAGCGCGGCTATCTGTCGATCGGCTGCATGCCCTGCACCAGCCGGGTCAAGCCTGGCGAGGACCCCCGCGCCGGGCGGTGGCGCGGACTGCAGAAGACCGAGTGCGGCATTCACGTCCGCGACACGCTCGAACACGAAGGAAGCGGGATATGAACGCCCTTGCGCGAGTCCCCGTCGAGCCTGCGGCGACGTCCGTCGCCGCCCCGGCCGCCTCTGCTCCCGCCGAGCCCGCGCTGTGGCGCAATGGGCGCTTCGAAGCCGACGAATGGGAGCGCGTGGCGCCCGACGCGGCCGTCCCGGAGGGCCCGGCCCTTCTGCCGCTCACGCGCTTCCTCGCCGAACGCCAGGCGCTCGCCGCCCGCAACGCCCCGCTCGGCGTCGTGGTCCAGCCGGACGAAGCGCTCGAGGAGCTCGCGCCCTATCTGGACCGCGTCTCGCTGGTCGCGCTGGTGTTTCCGAAATTCGCCGACGGCCGGGCGAGCTCGATGGCCCGGGTGCTGCGCGAGCGCTACGGCTTTGCGGGCGAACTGCGCGCCACCGGCGACGTGCTGATCGACCAGATGCCGCTGATGCGCCGTTGCGGGTTCGACGCCTTCGAAGTCGTCAACGAGCCCACGCGGCGCCAGCTCGCGGCCGGCAAGTGGCCGGACGTGCCGTACTATCTCCAGCCGACCGGGGCGCCTGCGCAGTTGGAGGTGCCGGCAGGAACCCGGCCATGGACGCGGCGGCCGGGCTGACCTCAGCCGCCCCAGATCCGCTCGAGCACCGCGAGCCAGTTCCGCCAGGCGAGCTTTTCCAGCGTCTCCTGGTCGAAACCATACTGGCGCAGCGCCTCGATCAGGCGCGGCAGGCCCGCGACGTCGTGCAGTTCGAACGGCACGACCGCGCCGTCGAAATCCGATCCGAAGCCGACATGGTCGACGCCGAGCCGGCCGATCAGATGATCGAGGTGGCGCGCCATCGTCTCGAGCGGCGTGTCGGCGCGCATCCTGCCGTCCTCGCGCAGGAAGCAGGTCGCGAAGTTGAGTCCCACCAGCCCGCCGGTGTCGCGGATCGCGTCAAGCTGGCGATCGGTCAGGTTGCGGGCGTGGGGCGTAAGCGCGTGCGCGTTCGAGTGGGTCGCGACGAGCGGAGCGCGGGATAGCCGCGCGACGTCCCAGAAGCCGGCCTCGTTGAGGTGCGACAGGTCGAGGACGATCCGGAGAGCGTCGCATTCGGCCACGAGATCCCGTCCGGCCTGGCTTAGGCCGGGGCCGATGTCGGGCGAGGACGGGAAGCGAAACGGCGCGCCGTAGCCGAAGACGTTCGGCCGGCTCCAGACCGGCCCGAGCGACCGAAGCCCGGCCGCGTACAGCACGTGAAGCGCGTCCAGGTCGGGCCCGATCGCCTCGGCGCCTTCGATGTGGAGCACGGCCGCGAGCGAGCCGGCCTCCTTCGCCCGGCGGATGTCCGCGACGCTGCGGCAAGTCGCGACCGCGCCCTCCGAGGCGCGCTCGATCCGCAGGAGAATCGCCGCCATCGCGAGCGTGGCCGCCTGCGCTTCGGCGAGCGGCAGCGGCTCGGGCGTCGGGACGTCGTATTGGGCGGCGCGCATGAGCGCGAGATAGTCGACGCCAAGCTGCCGCGACGGGGTGAAGGCGGCGAACAGGCCGCCGAACAACCCGCCCTCACGCGCTCGCGGCAGGTCGAGATGCCCGCCTGCGCCGCCTTCAAGAAAGGCCCGGACGCCGCCGTCGGGGCGCCCGAGTTCGCGCAGGCGGAGCAGGACGTCGTTATGACCGTCGAAGACCGGGAGCGGCGTCATGAGCTCACGATGCCCGGCTCCTGACCCGAGAGGCAAACCGGCTGCGACGCCGCGCCCCTCAGAGCAGGCCGCGGCCCTGGGCCAGGCTGCGCAGGTCGACCTGCGGCCGGGCCCCCACATGGCTGATCACCTCCGCCGCTGCGAGCGACCCGAGTTCGGCGGCCCGCTTCAGGTCGAGATCGTTGGTGTAGCCGTACAGGAAACCGGCGGCGAACAGGTCGCCCGCGCCGGTCTTGTCGACGATCTCGCCGTCCACCGGCGCGGCCGGCACGCGGATCCGCTCGTCGCCCTGAACGATGACGCAGCCTTCCGCGCCCAGGGTCACGGCCGCGAGCTTCGCGTCCCGTGCGACCGCCTCGACCGCCGCGTCGATGTCGCCGGTCTCGTAGAGCGCCTTGAGCTCGCTGTCGTTGGCGAACAGGATGTCGACGTCGCCGTCCCGCAGCAGCGCGAGGAACTCGGCGCGATAGCGATCGACGCAGAACGAGTCGGAGAGCGTCAGCGCGACCTTGCGGCCGGCCTCATGGGCCAGCGCGGCCGCCTTGCGGAAGGCCTCCTTGGCGGCCGGCGGGTCCCACAGATAACCCTCGAGATAGACGACCTTGGAGCTCTTGACGGCGGCCTCGTCGATGTCGTCGACGCTCAGCGCCTGGCAGGCGCCCAGATAGGTGCTCATCGTCCGCTCGCCGTCCGGCGTGACCAGCACGAAGCAACGAGCCGTCGAGACCCCGTCGGGCGCGGCCGGCGTGTCGAAGTCGACGCCCACGGCGGTGATGTCGTGCCGGAAGGCCTGGCCGAGCGGATCAGCCTTGACCCGGCCGACGAAGGCGGCGCGGCCGCCGAACGAGCCGAGCCCCGCGAGCGTATTGGCGGCCGACCCGCCCGAAGCCTCGATCGCCGGGCCCATCATTCCATAGAGCGTCTCGGCCCGCGCCTCGTCGATCAGGCTCATCGAGCCCTTGGCCAGCCCTTCGCGCGCCAGGAACGCCTCGTCGGTTCGGGCGATCACGTCGACGATCGCGTTGCCGATGCCGAGGACGTCGTACTTGGCTGGCGTCATCCGTAAGCTCCTGACGGCGAATGTGGGATGGGGGTCGCGGCCCTTGCGCGGCCGTCAGCCGGACGCCATAACGCGCCGTCAATCATGAGGCAATCGAAGACGATGGCGAGCGTTCCGCAGCGGGTGTTTTCCGGCGTCCAGCCGACGGGAAACCTGCACCTCGGCAACTATCTGGGCGCCATCAAGCGGTTCGTGGAGCTGCAGGATCGCTTCGGCTGCATCTACTGCGTGGTCGACCTGCACGCGATCACGGTCTGGCAGGATCCGGCCGAGCTCAGGCGCTCGATCCGTGAGGTCGCGGCGGCGTTCCTGGCCGCGGGCGTGGATGGCGAGAAGCACATCGTCTTCAACCAGAGCCAGGTGTCGGGCCACGCCGAACTCGCCTGGATCTTCAACTGCGTCGCCCGCCTCGGCTGGCTGAACCGCATGACGCAGTTCAAGGAGAAGGCCGGCAAGGACCGCGAGAACGCCTCCGTCGGCCTCTACGCCTATCCGAACCTGATGGCGGCGGACATCCTGCTCTACCGCGCGACCCATGTGCCGGTCGGCGAGGATCAGAAGCAGCATCTCGAGCTCGCCCGGGACATCGCGCAGAAGTTCAACAACGACTTCGCCGCCTCCATCGCCGCGAACGGCCTCGACGAAAAGTTCTTCCCGCTTCCCGAGCCGCTGATCGCAGGACCCGCCACCCGGGTCATGTCGCTGCGCGACGGCTCCAAGAAGATGTCGAAGTCGGAGCCCTCGGACGCCTCCCGCATCAACCTGACGGACGACGCCGACCAGATCGCCTCCAAGATCCGCAAGGCCAAGACCGACCCGCTGCCGCTGCCGGAGACGGTCGAGGGCCTGAAGGATCGTCCGGAGGCTGACAATCTCGTCGGCATCTACGCCGCGCTCGCCGACAGCGACGCTGCCGCGGTGCTCGCCCAGTATGGCGGCGCCCAGTTCTCGGCGTTCAAGCAGGCGCTGGTGGACCTCACGGTCGACAAGCTCGCGCCGATCAACGCCGAGATGAAGCGGCTGGTCGCCGATCCCGGCCATATCGACCGGGTGCTCGGACATGGCGCCGAGCGCGCGGACGCGATCGCCGAGACGACGATGGCGGCGGTGAAGGACATCGTCGGTCTGATCCGCCGCGCCTGAGCGGCCCCGGGGGCCGGGCGATTGACCCCCGGTCCCAAAACCCCCATGTCTCGGTGAACTTCGAGAGGTCCCAGACATGTTCATCCAGACCGAAGCCACGCCTAACCCGGCGACGCTCAAGTTCCTGCCGGGCCGCGACGTGCTTCCGGGCTCGACGCTCGAGATGAAGGAGCCTGCGGACGCCGCGCGCTCTCCGCTGGCGCAGAGGCTGTTCGCGATCGACGGGGTGACGGGGGTGTTCTACGGCTCCGACTTCATCACCGTGACCAAGTCGGCCGGCGAGTGGCAGCATCTCAAGCCCGCCATCCTGGGCGCGATCATGGAGCACTACCTGTCCGACGCGCCCCTGCTGGCCGAAGGCGGCGAGGCCGAGGCGCCGGGCGAGGAGTTCTTCGAGGACGCCGACGCCGAGACCGTCGACACGATCAAGGAATTGATCGAGACCCGCGTCCGCCCGGCGGTCGCGATGGACGGCGGGGACATCACCTTCCGCGGCTTCCGCGAAGGCGTGGTCTACCTCAACATGAAGGGGTCGTGCTCCGGCTGCCCGTCGTCGACCGCGACGCTGAAGCAGGGCATCGAGAACCTGCTCCGGCACTTCGTTCCGGAAGTCGAGGAGGTCCGGCCGGTCTGACGACCGGCCGGGAGGCGCCCCCTCCGGCGAGCCGGAGGGCGCCCTCCCCTCAGTGGATGCTCGGCACGTAGATTCCGCCCGGCACGCCGATCGGGAACGACGGGACCGCGCGGTTCACCTGGGCGGCGGTCACCTCGGGCCGGGGATCGTTCGGGTCCGCGAGCACCATCGCCCAGAACACCTCATAACGGGTGCCCGGCGCGCGCGCGGCCGCGATGCCGATGCGCGACGCCTTGGGCTGCAGCATGTTCTTCATGTGCGGCGGCGACGAGCGCCAGCCCGTGAAGGCGTCAGCCAGCGTGTCGTGGCCGGCGCCGATGTTCTCCCACATGCCGCCATTGCGGTAGCCGGACCGGGCGATGCGCGCCTTCAGCGAGCCCGCCGAGGTCTCGTGGCTCAGCTTGTTGTCGCGCGCCATCGCGTTCGCCTGCTCTTCCGCCATGCGGTTCAGCGCCGGATCGAGCGTCACCGGGCCGAGGCCGCGGCCGCGGCGGAACTCGCTCACCATCTCGGCCGCGGCGCGCCGGTCGAGCGTGGCGCCGGCCTTGGACTGGCTCTGATACAGGCCCGGCGTGGTCGCCGGCGGCGTCGGCGCCGTTGAGGAGCAGCCCGCAAGCGCGAGCGCAATGCAGGCGGCGCCGATGAATGCGCGGCGCGTCGAGCGATGCGGCATGGACGTGTATTCTCCGGATGAACGTGAGCGACACTGCGCAGGTTGAGCGGTTAACCCCGCGTTGCCGCGTCGCCCATGTCGGGCGCAATCTGCGTCGGCGCAGGCCTCGCCTCGCGCAACGCCTCCGCCACGCGCGTGACGGCGTCGACCATCGTGCGGTCGGGCGGGCCGCCGAGGGCGATTCCTTGGGCGGAGAACGCCTTCACCAGCGCGAAGTTGAGGTCGCTCTTGACGCTCCCCGCCGTGCGGGGGCTCGACACGTTGCAGAACAGGGAGAAAGCGTTCTCGGCCTTGCCCAGCGTGATGAACTGGAACAGCGGCTCGGGGAAGTCGATGACCGCCGGATGCGCCTTCACCGTCTCGAGCGCCACGCGCCGCACCAGATCCGGGTCGATGGCGGACGACACGGCGAGATCGATCTGGACGCGTCCGAGCGGATTGCCGTGCGTGACGTTCTTCACGCTCTTGGTGATGAACTCGGAATTGGGGACGATCAGCGTCGAGCGGTCGAACAGCTCGATCTCGGTCGATCGCACGGAGATGCGCCGGACATTTCCCTGATCCGACCCGATCACCACCCAGTCGCCGGCCTTGATCGGCCGCTCGGCGAGCAGGATCAGGCCCGACACGAAGTTCGAGATGATCGCCTGCAGGCCGAAACCGATGCCGACGGAGAGCGCGCCGGCGACGATCGCGAGCTTGTCGAGGCTGAAGCCGAGGTAACCGAACGCCGCGACGATGACGACAAGGCCGCCGAGATATCCGACGCCGGTGCTGACCGAGGCCTTCAGGCCCTCGTCCATGCGGCTCTTCGGCAGCAGGTCGCGGTCGAGCCACCGCTGCACGGTCCGGGTGAGCGCGTAGCCCAGCGCCACCAGAAGGAGCGCGCCGAGGAGCCCGGTGAGCGAGATGGTGATCCCGCCGAGCTGCACCCCTGTGGTCGCATAGCGGAGCCACCCGAAGACATCGGTGGATTCCACCCCCCAGGGGGCCAGCACGAACACCGCCGCGAAGCAGATGAGCGCGACGCGGGCGACGCCCGACAGAACCACTCCGACCTGCTCGAGCGATTCCGGCCGAACGCCCACCGCGGCGGCCGTCGACCGGCCGAAGCCGGTGTGGCTCGAAAGCGCGGTCGTCAGCAGATCGTTGACGAAGATCAGCAGCAGCCAGCAGAGCGAGATGACCGCCGTGGCCCAGACGATCTGGTTCGCCAGGAACTGACCCAGCGCGACGTAGCCGAGAATCACGGCGCCGATCACGACCGCGATCGCGAGCCATGCCACCAGCCGCGTCAGCGACAGCAACGGATGGTCAGGCGCGTCGACGGCCTCGGCCGCCCCCTTCTCGATCAGGCGCGCGGACCGCATCCTGCGCAATGCGATCGCGAACGCCCCGGCGACGAGCACCGCGAACACGCCATTGGTGGCGATCGTGACCGGGAGGCTCGCCACGATCGCCTCGTTGAACCGGTCCACGAACCGCCCGAGGACAAAGACCAGCATGCACCAGAGCGGCTGGTTCTTGATCTGGCTGACGGCAGGCTCGGAGAGCTTCGCGAGACGCCAGCTGGGCCGTCCGGGCGCGAGCACCGCGCGGATCATTCCCTGCGCGAAGCCCAGCAGGCCCGCGACCCAGATCAGGGACCGCATGAGCGGCTCGATCTTGACCGTCATCCAGCCCGCGCTCTTCAGGCCGACATAGAGGCAGAGAGCCGCCAGCAACGGGGCGAGCGTGGTGGCGACCAAACGGAAGACCGCCGTGGCCGAACTCCTGAGCCGGGTCTTCGGCGACTGCCTGACCACCAGGCGTTCGGCGAGCGCGCCGATCCACATGCGCCCGGGGAACAGCAACAGCCAGGCGGCGAGCGTCGCGACCGCCATCAGGCCGACGGAGGTCGCATCCGCGTTACGCGAGATCGCGCTCTTCCAGTCGGACGCCAGATCCTGGATCCGACTGATGTCGCGCGGCGCGGCGGTCACCACCGCCGCCCAGAGCCCGGGGTCCAGCAGCGAGTTGGAGCGTTCGAACAGGCGCTGCGCGAGCTGATTCCTGCGGCGCTGGGTGATCTGGTCGCCGACCTGCGCGGCTTCGACCTGCAGGAGCCGGCCGCGCTTTATGGCGTCGTCGAGCTTCTGGCGCGCGGCCGTCTGCGCGTCGCGTTCGCGGGTCACGTCCGCGCTTTCGGGCGGCGATCCTTCGGCAGGCTTCGGCCCGATCTGCGCAAGGCGCTGGTCCGCCGCGTCGCGCTGCGTGGTGAGCTCTGCGATCGCCGCCTCGACCGCGACCGTGAGCGGGTCGATGCGAGACCGCAGGCCCGCGAGGTCCTCATCCCTGACGTTGGGATCCGCGAGCCGCGCCTCGATGCGGTCGAGATCGGCGCGCGCCGCGTCGATCGGCCCAGTGCCTGTGGTCTGCGCGCCCGCCAGGCCGCCGGCGGCGAGCGACGCGAGCAGAGCGGCGACGAAGCAAAGCGCGCTGACGCGCGGGAACTTTGAGGTCATGGCGCCCTGAAGGTGCGTGATTCGATCGCTGACGCGTGTCTTCCGGGATGAATGCGGCCAAGGACAGGCGGACCGGTCGCGGCAGGTTCGCACTTGCGTCGCGGAGAACAGGATCGGTATGTCAAAAAATGGTCTTATTGAGCCCTGTTCCGTTTTGAAACCCTGTCGAAGCGACGATGCGTTCCCATAATCCAGCCGACGCGGCGCCAACGGCGGCGATCAGCGTTCGGCGGCCGCACGGCAAGCGACCGTCCGCATCTCGGATGGGGAACCGAGCTGTTTAGCGGCGGCGGAGAGATGGCGAGGCGCCTCGAGGGCTTCGACTGGAGCGGATCGCCGCTCGGGTCGCCGTCGGCGTGGCCGGGTGAGCTCAAGGCGGCGCTCGGGATCTGCCTGCACTCCAGCGTGCCCACCGCGATCTATTGGGGCCCCGAGCTGCGGCTTCTCTACAATGACGCCTGGATGCCCGTCGCGGGAGAGCTCCATCCCTGGGCGATCGGCCGGCCGGCGGCGGAGGTCTGGGCGAGCATCTGGCCCATCGTCGGTCCGCAGTTCGAACACGTGATGCAGACCGGCAAGGGCTTCTCGACGTCGGATCAGATGCTCCCGCTGCAGCGCGACGGCGAGACCGCCGAGACGTATTGGGACTACAGCTTCACCCCCATTTTCGACTCGTCGGGGCGGGTCGCAGGCGTTTTCAACCAGGGCCTGGAGACGACGGCCCGCGTCCTGGCCCAGCGCGCCCAGGATTTCGCCCTTGAGCTGCGCGACCGATTGCGCGACCTGACCTCGGGCGAGAAGGACGCCGCCGCGGGGCTGTCGATCATCCTTGAGCGGCTCGGGCGGCATCTGGGGCTTGCGCGGGTCGGCTATTCCGTCGTCGAGGGCGAAGTCGCCCACGTCGCGGGGAGCTGGCGCAAGCCCGCGATGCAGGACGTCGCAAACGGCAAGTTCCGACTGCCGGACTTCGGCGGCCCCGTCATGGCGGAGATGCTGTCCGGCCGGACCGTCTCGAGCGCGGACGTCCTGAAGGACGCCAGATTCTCGGCGGAAGCGGTCGCGAACCTGCGGCGCTTCGGTGTTCGCGCCAACGCCATCGCGCCGGTCGTGCGGAACGGCCGCGCGATCGCCTTCCTGTTCATGGACGACGACAAGCCGAGGCGATGGTCGCCGCATGAGACCGATCTCGCCCGCGAGACCGCCGAGCGGATCTGGGTCGCGCTCGACCGGGCCGAGACGATGGCGCGCCTTCGCGAGAACGAGCGGCGCTTCGCGGCCATTTTCGGGGAAGCCGGCGTCGGGCTTTCGGAGGTGGACGACAAAGGCGCGTTCATCCGGATCAATCCGAGCATGGCGCGCATCCTCGGCCGCTCGGTCGACGAGGCGTCCGGTCTCACGATCAGTCAGGTCACCCATCCGGACGACCTGGCCCTGACCGACCGCCGGTTGGCGGAGGCCCATGAGAGCGGCGAGCCCTATTCGATCGAGAAGCGATATGTGCGCCCTGACGGCTCGTACGTCTGGGCGCAGACCAACGTGACGCGGCTGCTGGACGACAAGGGCAAGGTCAACGGGTTTTTCAGCGTCACGACCGACGTGACCGAGCGAAAGGAACAGGAGCGGATCCGCGCCTGGTTGCTCGCCGAGCTGAACCACCGCGTGAAGAACAACCTTGCGACGGTTCAGGCCCTCGCGCACCAGACGCGGGCGACCACCTCGTCGGTGGATGAATTCGAGCGCGTCTTCAACGCGCGCCTGATGGCGCTCTCGCACGCTCATAACTTGTTGATGCGCGAGACCTGGACTTCCGCCCCGCTTGCCGATCTGGTCACCGCCACGCTCGCTCCTTACGGCTCTGCAGAGCCCGACAGGATCGTGAGCGGCGGACCCGACGTTCGCCTTGCGCCCACCGCGGCGGTGACATTCAGCCTCGCCTTGCACGAACTCGCGACCAACGCCGCGAAATTCGGCGCGCTGTCGCGAGCAGGAGGACGGGTGTCGGTCACCTGGAACATGCAGGACGTGGCCGATCGCGCGGGAATCCGCATCGCCTGGCGGGAGGCCGACGGACCGCCGGTCGAGGCGCCGCAACGGCGTGGCTTCGGGTTGCGGCTGATCGAGCGCGGCGCCCCGGCCGAGCTCGGCGGCGAGGCCAAGCTTGAATTCACGCCAACCGGCGTCGCATGTGTGTTCCAGTTCCCCCTCTCCCAGAAAGTCATGCTTCCATGACGGAAAAGCTGAACGGCCTCCGCATCCTGCTTGTCGAGGACGAGGCGATGATCTCGATGCTGTTCGAGGACATGCTGATCGACAGCGGCGCCGCGGTGGTCGGTCCGGCGAGCTCTGTCGCCACCGCTCTCAAAATGATCTCGACCGAGCAGATCGACGGCGCGCTGCTTGACGTCAATCTCGGCGGGGAGCAGAGCTTCGCGGTGGCGGACGCCCTGATCGAACGGAACATCCCGTTCGTATTCGTGACCGGCTATGGCGGGGCCGGCGTGCGTGACCGCTATCCCGAGGCTCCGACCTTGCAGAAGCCCTTCGTCACGGAGGATCTGCAGCGGGCCCTCCAGCAACTCGCCACCGCTGCTCGGACTTGAGACTGATGCGTCCCTTCCACCTTGCATTCCCTGTTTCCGATCTGGAGGCCACCCGGCGTTTCTATGGCGACGTGATGGGCTGCCGGATCGGCCGCGAAAGCCCCGGCGCCTGGATCGATTTCGATCTGTTCGGCCACCAGCTTTCGGCTCACCTGCGTCCCGCGAGCTCTGCGCCGGAGGCCACTGGCGGCGTCGACGGCGACGCCGTTCCGATCCCGCACTTCGGCGTCATCCTTCGAATGGACGACTGGCGCAGCCTTGCGCAGCGGCTCGAGGCCGATCCGCAGACGAACTGGCGGCTGCGGCCCAAGGTCAGGTTCGAAGGCGAGCCGGGCGAGCAGGCCACGATGTTCGTCCTCGATCCCTCGGGCAACGCGCTCGAGTTCAAGGCCTTCGCGGACGACGCGGCGATCTTCGCGGCCTGATCTTCGGCCGCTCGGCGGGGTTGCGGCTGCGCGGGCTGAGGCTATCGTGCATGACCACAACCCATCGCGGGGCCGGGCATGCCGACCTACAGAGCGCCCGTCGAAGACACGCTGTTCCTGCTGTTCGACGTGCTCGGCTATGAACGGCACGCCAACCTGCCCGGCTTCGCGGACGCGGGCCGGGAGACGGTCGAGGCGATCCTGGCGGAGGCCGCCAGGCTGTGCGAGCGGACGCTGCTGCCCACCAACCAGGCCGGCGATCTGGCCGGCTGCGCGCTCGGGCCCGACGGGAGCGTGAAGACGCCGGAGGGGTTCAGGGACGCCTACCGGGCCTTCGCGGAAGGCGGCTGGATCGGCCTCTCGGCCGCGCCGGAGCATGGCGGGCAAGGCCTGCCGCACCTGCTGACGTCCGTCGTCAACGAATATGCGTCCTCGGCCAACATGGCGTTCGCCATGTATCCGGGCCTCACCCAGGGGGCCATCGCCGCGCTGACGCTGCACGGCTCCGAGGAGCAGAAGCGGACATATCTCCCGCGGATGGTGTCGGGCGAGTGGACCGGCACCATGAACCTCACGGAGCCGCATTGCGGCACCGATCTCGGCCTGATCCGCACCCGCGCGACCCCCGCCGGCGACGGTTCGTACCGGATCACCGGCTCCAAGATCTTCATCTCGTCCGGCGAACACGACCTCACCGAGAACATCGTGCATTTGGTGCTCGCCCGCGTCGACGGCGCGCCGGCCGGCACCAAGGGCATCTCGCTGTTCGTCGCGCCCAAGCGGCTGGTGAACCCGGACGGTTCGCTCGGCGCGCGGAACGGGATCTCCTGCGGCTCCATCGAGCGCAAGATGGGCATCCACGGCAACGCCACCTGCGTGATGAACTACGACGGCGCCGCGGCGTGGCTCGTCGGCGAGGAGAACCGCGGCCTCGCGGCCATGTTCACGATGATGAACGAGGCGCGGCTCGGCGTCGGCGTTCAGGGCCTCTCCCAGTCCGAAGTCGCCTACCAGAACGCCGCCGCCTACGCCAAGGAGCGCCTTCAGGGCCGCGCGCTGACCGGCGCGAAGGAGCCCTCGCGCCCGGCCGATCCGATCATCGTGCATCCCGACGTGCGCCGCACCCTGCTGTCCATCAAGGCGTTCAACGAGGCCGCGCGCGCGCTGATCCTCTGGACCGCGCTCAAGGGCGACGTCGCCCGCGTCTCCGAGGACGAGCGCGAGAAGCGCGAGGGCGACGACCACATGAGCCTGATGACGCCCGTCATCAAAGGCGTGATCACCGACGTCGGTTTCGACAACGCCGTCATGGCGCAGCAGATGTTCGGCGGCCATGGCTACATCGCCGAATGGGGCATGGAGCAGTTCGTCCGGGACGCCCGCATCGCCATGATCTACGAGGGCGCGAACGGCGTGCAGGCGATGGACCTCGTCGGCCGCAAGCTGCCGCGTGACGGCGGCCGCGCCGTGATGGCCTTCTTCAAGGAGGTCGACGGCTTCCTCGCCGACAACGCCGAGGACGGGGCGCTGAAGCCCTTCACCGGACCGCTCCGGCGCGCGCGGGAAGACCTGCAGAAGGCCACGATGTGGTTCATGGCCAACGCCATGGGCAAGCCCGACAACGCAGGCGCGGGCGCGACCGACTACATGCACCTCTTCGGCCTGGTGGGGCTCGGCTATATGTGGGGGAGGATCGCCAAGGCGGCGGTCGCGAAGAGGGCCGAAGGGAACGGCGTCGCGGAGCGCATGGACGCCAAGCTCGTGGCCGGCCGCTTCTTCATGGAGCGGACGCTGCCCGAGACCGCGACGCGGCTCGCCAGGATCGCGGCCGGCGCCGACACGGTCATGGCGCTGCCGGCCGACGCTTTCTGAGAACGGACCGCCGGCCGCAAGGAGGACGCCAATGCCCGAGGCCTTCATCTACGACGCGGTCCGCACGCCGCGCGGCCGCGGCAAGCCCGACGGCGCGCTGCACGAGGTCTCGACGCTTGGCCTTGCGACCACGGCGCTTCGCGCGATCGCGAAGCGCACCGGGCTGGAGACCGGCCGCATCGACGATGTGGTGCTGGGCTGCGTCGATCCCGTCGGCGAGGCCGGCGGCGACATCGCCCGCGCGGCCGCGCTCGCGGCGGACTACGGCGTGCAGGTCCCAGGCGTGCAGATCAACAGGTTCTGCGCGTCCGGGCTCGACGCGGTCAACTTCGCCGCCGCGCAGGTGATGTCCGGCCAGCACGACCTCGTCGTGGGCGGCGGCGTCGAGAGCATGAGCCGCGTCGGGATCGGGGCCTCGGGCGGGGCCTGGCCGATGGACCCTGCGATCGCGGTGAAGTCCTATTTCATGCCGCAGGGCGTCTCGGCCGATCTGATCGCGACCAAATACGGTTTCTCGCGCGACGAGGTCGACGCCTACGCGGTGGAGAGCCAGAAGCGCGCGGCGGCCGCGTGGGAGGCCGGCCGGTTCGCGAACTCCGTCGTCCCGGTGAAGGACGTCAACGAGATCATCCTGCTCGACCGCGACGAGCATATGCGCCCCGAGACCACGATGCAGTCGCTCGGGAGCCTGAAGCCGTCCTTCGTCGAGATGGGCGAGATGGGCGGCTTCGACGCCGTCGCGATCTACGCTCATCCGGAGGTCGAGCGGGTCGAGCACGTCCATCACGCCGGCAACTCGTCCGGAATCGTGGACGGCGCTGCGGCCGTGCTGGTCGGCTCCCGCGAGGCCGGCGAGGACGCTGGCCTGAAGCCGCGCGCGCGCATCAGGGCCTTCGCCAATATCGGCTCCGACCCGGCGCTGATGCTCACCGGACCGATAGACGTCACCAGGAAGGTGCTGAAGCGGGCTGGCATGTCGCTCGCCGACATCGACCTGTTCGAGGTCAACGAGGCCTTCGCGGCCGTGGTTCTGCGCTATCTGCAGGCCTTCGATCTCGATCCCGCCAAGGTGAACCCGAACGGCGGCGCGATCGCCATGGGCCATCCGCTCGGCGCGACCGGCGCGATGATCCTGGGCGCCGCGATCGACGAGCTCGAACGGTCAGGCAAGGAGACGGCGCTCGTGACGCTCTGCATCGGCGCCGGCATGGGCACGGCGACGATCATCGAGCGGGTGTGAAATGGCGCCGTCTCGGCCGAGCGTCAGGGAGAGCCGGGACCGTGATCAGGATCGGCATGTGAACCTCTCGTCGTCGTCCTCCGGCTTGACCGGAGGACCCATACCGACCGTAGAGCTTGACGTCGGACGGTCCGCCCAAAGCGGATCAAGACGAGGTCATTCCGGATGACGATCCCGGCTCTCCGCTTCGCTGCGGCCGGGATGACGGAGACGAAACGATGACCGATCCCAGCTTCCGCACCGAGCTCGACGGCGACGGCATTCTCTCCGTCGTCTGGGACATGGCCGGGCGCTCGATGAACGTGCTTACGGCGGAGGCCATCGCGGAGCTTTCGGCGGTCGTCGACCGGGTGATCTCGGACGACGCGGTCAAAGCCGTCCTGGTCTCGTCCGGCAAGAAGGCGTTTTCGGGCGGCGCCGACCTGACCATGCTGGAAGGCATCGCGCGTCTCTATGCGCGCGAGAAAGGGCAGCATGGCGAGGCGGCGGCCGCGAAGGCCGTGTTCGAGGAAAGCCGCCAGCTCAGTCTGCTCTACCGCCGCATCGAGACCAGCGGAAAGCCCTGGGCCGTCGCCATCAACGGCGTCTGCCTCGGCGGCGCCTTCGAGCTCGCCCTCGCCTGCCACTATCGCGTGGCGTCGGACGATCCCTCGACCCGCGTCGGCCTGCCGGAGGTGAAGGTCGGCCTGTTCCCGGGCGCCGGCGGCACGACGCGGATCGCGCGGATGATGCAGCCGCAGGACGCGCTGCAGATGCTGATGAAGGGCGAGCAGATCCGCCCGGATCGGGCCCGCGCCATGCGGCTCGTCGACGAGGTCGCGCCGAAGGACGAGATCGTCGGACGCGCCAGAGCCTGGCTGCTCGGGGCCCCCAAGGCCGTGAAGCCATGGGACGAGAAGGGCTTCAAGCTGCCCGGCGGACCCGTCTGGTCGAAGGCCGGCTTCATGACCTTCCCGGCCGCCAACGCGATCTACCGCCGCGAGACCCAGGACAACTACCCGGCGATCCGCGCCATGCTGCAGGCGGTGTTCGACGGGCTCCAGCTGCCGATGGACCTCGCGCTGACGGTCGAGAGCCGGCTGTTCGCCAAGGTGCTGCGGTCGCCGGAGGCGGCGGCGATGATCCGCACCCTGTTCGTCTCCATGCAGGAGCTCAACAAGGGCGCCCGGCGCCCGAAGAGCGTTCCGGACACGAAGCTCCGGAAGGTCGGCGTGGTGGGCGCCGGCTTCATGGGCGCAGGCGTCGGCTACGTCTCCGCGCTCGCCGGGCTCGAGGTCGTGCTGATCGACCAGACCGAAGAGGCCGCCGCGAAGGGCAAGGCCTTCGCGCAGAAGCTGATCTCCGATCAGGTCGCCAAGGGGCGCGCCACGGGCGCGGATCGCGACGCGCTGCTCGGCCGCATCACGACGGCCCAGGACTACGCGGCGCTCGCAGACTGCGACCTGGTGATCGAGGCGGTGTTCGAGGACCCCGGGGTCAAGGCGGAGGTGATCGGCAAGGTCGAGGCTGCGCTGCGCGAGGACGCCATCTTCGCCTCCAACACCTCGACGCTGCCGATCTCGGGGCTGGCGCAGGCGTCGAAGCGACCGGAGAACGTCGTCGGCATCCACTTCTTCTCGCCTGTCGAGAAGATGATGCTGGTCGAGGTGATCGTCGGGAAGCAGACCGGGGACCGGGCGCTCGCGACGGCCCTCGACTATGTCCGCGCGATCAAGAAGACCCCGATCGTGGTGAAGGACAGCCGTGGCTTCTTCGCCAATCGCTGCGTGATCGCGTACATGCTCGAAGGCCATCTGATGCTGACAGAGGGCGTTCCGCCGGCGATGATCGAGAACCTCGCCAGGCAGGCGGGCATGCCGGTCGGCCCGTTGTCGCTCAACGATGAGGTCGCGCTCGATCTTGGCCTCAAGATCGTCCGTGCGACCGAAGCCCAGCTTGGGCCGCAGGCCGTGAATGCGGCCCAGAAGGCGCTGCTAGAGACGCTCGTCGAAAAGGAGGGCCGGCTCGGGCGCAAGAACCGCAAGGGATTCTACGACTATCCGGAGGGCGGCAAGAAGCGGCTTTGGCCCGGGCTGGTCGAGCTCCAGCAGACCAGGCTCGATCCCGACACGCTCGAGGTGGCTGAACTTCGCAACCGCCTGTTGGTCACGCAGGCGCTGGAGGCGGCCCGCACGGTCGAGGAGGGCGTCATCACGGATGTGCGCGAGGCGGACGTCGGCGCCATCCTGGGTTTCGGCTTCGCGCCGTTCACGGGCGGCCCGCTGTCCTGGATCGACGGAATGGGAACGGCGCGGTTCGTCGAGCTCGCCCGTTCGCTCGAGGCCCGGCACGGCGCGCGGTTCCGCCCCAACGCGCTGCTGGTGGAGCTCGCCGAACAGGGCGAGACGTTCTACGGGCGCTTCGCCCGCACAGAAGAGCACGCCGTCGCGGCCGCGTGAATGGCCCCGTCTTGCGCGGAATGTGGCGCGTCCGATAAGCCACGGCCGACGCCCGAGCCGCGCCGGCCGGGCAGGACGGGAAATGACGGCACGCAGGCTTCTTCCTCTGATCGCGGCCGGAGCGGCGCTGCTGGCGGCGGCGTCGATCGTGCTCGCGCTTGGATGGCATGTGGCGCGCGACTGGCTCCGGGAGCCGTCGCCATCGGAGCGATCCGCGGCCGCTCCGGAAGCCCGGGATCCGTTCGCGGCCCTTGAGGCGATCGCCGCCGCCGAACTGCTTGCGCCGGAACCGGATTTTCCCTCCGCGTTCGTGCTGCTGCCGACCGTGAAGCCCTCCCTGTTCTGCGAGGCGCTCGGGCCCATGGGTCTGGCGAACCCGACCTTCCAGGGCGGAGCGCCGCCGCTGCGCAGCTGGACCTGCGTGACCGATCTTCTGAAGCCGGTCGACGGCGACGAAGCCGCGGTCTCGAGCCTGTTCGTCTCCGCCCGCGGCGATGATCCGGAACGGATCGAGACGCTCCGCATCAAGCTGAACCTGCTCGACGAGTCCACCGCGCCGGTCGCCAAGGCGATCGCCAAGGACCTGCTGCGAAAGATCTTCTGGGGTTTCGGCTTTCCGACCCCGGACGCGGCCCTGAACGCGCTCGACGAGCTCCGTGACGGCTCTTTCCGGGAGAGCGGCGTCCGCTATGACCTGAGACGGGAGTTCGGCGCGCCCCGCTTCAACCTCGTCATCGCCTTCCCGCAGCGGCTGGGCGCCGGCGGCGAGGGTCGCTTCCTGCCGCCGCGTTGAGCGGTCATGTCCGGAGACTGAGCATGCCGCGTTCCCTCGACGTCTTCTTCTCCATCGCCTCTCCCTGGAGCCATCTGGGTCATGCGCCGCTCATGGAGCTGGCCGCAAGGCATTCCCTCGCGCTCAGATGGCGGCCGATGGCGTTGCCGCCGCTGTTCGCCGCGACCGGGGGCGTGCCGCTGCCGAAGCGGTCGCCGCAGCGGCAGCGCTATCGCTTCGTCGAACTGCAGCGCTGGGCGCAGAAGCGCGGCCGCAACCTCAACCTACGCCCGAAACACTGGCCGTTCGACGCGCGCCTCGCGGACAGCGTGGCGCTGGCCCTGATCGGACTCCGCGAAGATCCCGCCGGCTTCATCGGAGCGGCCATGCGCGGCGTGTGGGAGGAGGATCGCGACCTGACCGACCCGGCGATCCTTCATGAGCTGCTGGTCGCGAACGGGCTCGAGGCCGATTCCGCGCTCGCGGCCGCCCCATCCGAGCCTGTGGCGGCCGCCTATGAGGCGAACCGGATCGAGGCGGAGCGCATCGGCGTGTTCGGAGCGCCGGCCTATGTGCTCGACGGCGAGGTCTTCTGGGGTCAGGATCGGCTCGATCTGCTCGATGAGGCGCTCGTCTCCGGCCGCCCGCCCTTCGTGGCGGACTTCTGACCGGGCCGGCCGCCCCCGCGGCCGGAAAGCCAAGGAGACGATCGATGCGTGCGCTCGCACTTGCTGCGCTGTTGCCCGCCGCGCTTCTGCTGACCGCAGCAGCGCCCGAACCGCAGTCGCCCGGACGCTACCAGCTTCAGCCGACCGATGGCGGCTTCCTGCGGCTGGATCGCGAGACCGGCGCGACCGCCTTCTGCTCGCCGTCCGGGGAAGGCTACGCCTGCCGCGCCGCGTCCGAGGAGCCGGCGGCGAACGGGGCCGAGGTGGCGCGGCTCGAGAAGCGCCTGGCGGCGCTCGAGGAGCAGGTGAAGGCCCTCTCCCGTACGCCTGACCTTCCGCCCGTCCCGCCTCTGCCGAACGATGACGCCGCCAAGAAGGACGGCGCGCTCCGCCTGCCGAGCGACCAGGAGATCGATCAGGTCACGAGCTTCCTGGAGCGCGCGCTGCGGCGGCTGAAGCAGCTCGGGGAGCAGATGCAGAAGGACGAGCCGCCGCAGCGCGAGCGGCTGTGAGGCTCAGTGCAGCGTGCGCACCGCGTGCGGGCTCTCAAGCGCGAAGGCCGGAATCGCGACCACGAAGGGCTGATCGGCCTCGGTCAGCATGTGGTACTCGCCGACCATGATGCCTGACGGCGTCGGAAGCGGCGCTCCGCTCGTATAGGTGAAGGACTGGCCGGGCCTGAGCGTCGGCTGCTCCCCCACCACGCCGGGGCCGCGGACCTCCTCGGTCCGTCCCTTGCCATCGGTGATCCGCCAGTGCCGCGCGATCAGCCGGACCGTCTCCTCGCCTTCGTTCACGATCTCCACCGTGTAGGCGAAGACATAGCGCTCTTCGTCCGGCTCGGATTCGGAGGGCAGGAAGCGCGGAGAAACGGTGACCCGGATCGCGCGCGTGGTCGCGGTCCAGGAGTGCGCTTCTTCGGGCGTCGACGCGGTCGGCTCGGTCATGACAGCAGGATAAGCGCTCCACCGCGGCGGCCGTCAAGCGGCGGCTTTGGCCCGCTCTCGGCGCGAAAGAGCAACGAGATGTGAACGCCGGCCGCGAGCGCCGCGGAAGCGCCGCCTGAAGATTCAGCTTGATTGGCGTGATTTCGTCAAATCTACTGAGGCTTGGCCCGCACGACTAAGAACAAATCACTAAAGACGGGCCAGGGGAAACGACAGCGCACTCGCCAAGAAGATGCGCAGCGGTCGCGCGCGCTCGGGTCAAAGACCGAGCGGCGGCGCGAGGGGAGGATCTACGTGAAGAATGCGCCTGAAAAACCAGATCGGGCTAAGTCCGCCAGGAACAGTCTCGGTCGCCGAAGCTTCCTCGCAGCAGCGGCCGCTGCGGGCGCGGGGGCTGTGGCGGCTCCCGCAGTCGTCAGCGCCCAGGCCCCGGTTCGCCTGAAGTTTCAGTCGACCTGGCCGAACAAGGACATCTTCCACGAGTTCGCGTCGGACTTCGTGAAGCGCGTCAACGACATGGGCGCAGGCCGCATTCAGATCGAGCTGCTGCAGGCGGGCGCCGTGGTGCCGGCCTTCCAGCTGATCGACGCGGTCTCGACCGGCGTGCTCGACGGCGGTCACGGGGTCGCCGCCTACTGGTACGGAAAGAACAAGGCCTTCTCGCTGTTCGGCACCGCCCCGCCCTTCGGCTGGAACGCCAACCAGTTGCTCGCCTGGATCAAGTATGGCGGCGGCCAGCAGCTCTATGACGAGCTTGTTCAGGGCGTCCTGAAGCTCAACGTCCAGGGCTTTCTCACCGGCCCGATGCCGACGCAGCCCTTTGGCTGGTTCAAGAAGGAGATCACCAGCCCGGAGGACTTCAAGGGGCAGAAGTACCGCACCGTCGGGCTCGGAGCTGATCTGGCGAAGGAGATGGGGGCCGCGGTCACCATCCTGCCGGGCGGCGAGATCGTGCCCGCCATCGACCGTGGCCTGATCGACGGCGCGGAGTTCAACAACCCGTCCTCCGACAAGGTGCTGGGCTTCCCGGACGTCTCGAAGATCTACATGGTCCAGAGCTACCATCAGGCGCTCGAGTGCTTCGAGATCCTGTTCAACAAGCGCAAGTTCGACAGCCTTCCGCCCGAAGTGCAGGCGATCGTGCGCTACGCCGCCGAAGCCGCCTCCGCCGACATGTCCTGGAAGGCGCAGGACCGCTACTCCAAGGACCTCGAGGCGATCAAGGCCGCGGGCGTCAAGGTGATCCCGACGCCGAAATCGGTGCTGGAGGCGCAACTCGCCGCCTGGGACAAGGTGATCGCCAACACCCAGGACCCCTTCTTCCAGAAGGTGATCGAAAGCCAGAAAGGCTTCGCGAAGCGCGTGGTCGGCATGACGCGCGAAATGGAAGCCCCGCGCGACCTCGCCTATGAGCACTTCTTCCCGCAGGCATGACGCCTGTGACGGCGGCCGGCCTCCGGGCCGGCCGTTTCGCCTCGCGCCGCCACCCCGGGAACGCCTTCCATGCAGTTTTATCTCTTGGCCGTCGACCGCTTCAATGCGGCCGTCGGCAAGCTGTTCGCGTGGTCGATCGTCGTTCTGACGCTCGTCATCACCTATGAGGTCGTGTCGCGCCGTTTGATCGGCGCGCCGACCACCTGGGCGTTCGACGCCAGTTACATGCTCTACGGCCTTCTGTTCATGTCGGCGGGCGCCTACACGCTGTCGCGCAACGGGCATGTCCGCGGCGATTTCCTGTATCGGCAGTGGCGGCCGCGCACGCAGGCCGCGCTCGACCTCGTGCTCTACATTCTCTTCTTCTTCCCCGGCATCCTCGCGATGGTCTACGCCGGCTGGATCTTTTTCGAGCTCTCCTACGAGACCAATGAGACGAGCTCGTTCTCGCCCGACGGGCTTCTGCTCTGGCCGTTCAAGCTGATCATCCCGATCACCGGCGTCCTGATGGCGATGCAGGGCGTCGTCGAGGTCCTGCGCTGCTGGATCTGTCTCAAGACCGGAGAGTGGCCGCCGCGGCAGAGCGACGTCGAGGAGACGGAGCAACTCATTCTGGCGGAGGCCGCCGCGAACAAGGTCACGGTCGACCTTCAGAAAATCGACGTCGACGAGGCCAAGCTGTGAGCGCGTTGATCTCCGATCCGATGATGGGCGTGATCATGCTCGCCCTGTTCGTCGTGCTTCTTATGCTCGGCTTTCCGATCGCCTTCACGCTGATGGCGCTGGGAGTGGCCTTTGGCTACTACGCGATGGGAGACACGGTCTTTCAGCTGTTCGTGCAGCGCACCTACAGCGTGATGTCGAGCGACGTGCTGATCTCGGTGCCGCTTTTCCTGTTCATGGGCTACCTGGTCGAGCGCGCCAACATCCTGGATCGGCTGTTCCGGTCGATCCAGCTCGCCGCAGGCGGGCTCCCGGGCTCGCTCGCGCTCGCGACCCTGGTCACCTGCGCGCTCTTCGCGACAGCGACCGGGATCGTCGGCGCCGTGGTGACCCTGATGGGGTTGCTCGCTTTCCCGGCCATGCTGCGCGCAGGCTACGACACCAAGCTATCGGCCGGCGTCGTGTGCGCGGGCGGCTGCCTGGGCATCCTGATCCCGCCGAGCGTGATGCTGATCCTCTACGGCGCGACCGCCGGCGTTTCGGTCGTCAAGCTCTACGCCGCGGCCTTCTTCCCCGGACTGATGCTGGCGGGGCTCTACATGCTCTACGTCATCATCCGCGTGCTGCTGAATCCGTCGCTCGCGCCGAAGCTGCCGGCGGAGCAGCGCGCGGGCTCCTATCTGGCGGTGCTGTGGGCGCTCGCGACCTCGTTCCTGCCGCTCGCGCTGCTGATCTCCGGCGTCCTGGGCGCGATCATCGGCGGCTACGCCACTCCGTCCGAGGCCGCCGCGATCGGCGCGATGGGCGCGATCCTGCTCGCCATCGGGTACCGCCAGCTCACCTATGAGAAGCTGCGGGAGTCGGTCTACCTCACCGCCCGCGCCTCCGCGATGGTGTGCTGGCTGTTCGTCGGGTCGTTCGTGTTCTCGGCCGTCTTCGCCTATCTGGGCGGCCAGTCAGTCGTCGAGAACTTCATCGTCGGCCTGGACCTGACGCCCATCCAGTTCCTGATCCTGACCCAGGTCATCATCTTCGTGCTCGGCTGGCCGCTCGAATGGACGGAGATCATCGTGATCTTCCTGCCCATCTTCCTGCCGCTGCTCAATCACTTCAACATCGACCCGCTGTTCTTCGGCGTGCTCGTCGCGCTGAACATCCAGACGTCGTTCCTGTCGCCGCCGGTGGCCATGGCGCCCTTCTACCTCAAGGGCGTCGCGCCAAGACATGTGACGATCAACGAGATCTTCGCCGGCGTGATGCCGTTCCTGTTCATCGTGATGTTCGCGATGGCGCTGTACTACACGTTCCCGCAGATCGGCCTCTGGCTGCCGAACAAGCTCTACGGCGGCGGCTAGCGCGCCGCCGCCATTCCGACGGCGGTCAGTGGAGAGCGCCGTCGTCGGGATCCTCGGCGTCGATAGAGGCCACCTGCTCGGCCGTGAACGTGTAGCGGGTCGAGCAGAAGTCGCAGGTGACCTCGATCGAACCGTCATCCGTCAGCATGTCGCGGCGCTCCTCGGCGGAGAAGCTCTTGAGCATCCCGAGCACGCGCCCGCGCGAACAGCGGCACGCCTCACGGACGCCGCGGCTCTCGAAGACGCGGATTTCGCGCTCGTTGAACAACCGGATCAGCAGGCGCTCCGGCGCGAGCGTGGGATCGATCAACTCGTGATCCTCGACCGTCCCGACCAGCGCCTCGGCCTCCACCCAGGCGTCATCCTCCTCCGTGTCGGAGAAGGCGGCGCCCTCCGGCGCATCGCCCGGATGCAGGTCCCGCGTGCGCATACGCTCCGGCGCCTCGGGCAGGAACTGCACCAGCAGCCCTCCCGCCCGCCACGCATGGTTCGCGCCCGCGCCGTCGCCGGCTGAGAGCGTCTCGGCGACTGCGAGCCGCACGCGAGTCGGGATCTGCTCGGACTGCCGGAAATAGGCGTGCGCGGCGTCCTCGAGCGAGCCGCCCTCGAGCGCGACCACGCCCTGATAGCGCGACGTCTGCGGCCCTTGGTCGATCGTCAGCGCCATGTGGCCATGGCCGAGCAGCGCGCCCGTCGGGCCGCGGTCGGGAACGCGGGCGGCGTCGAACCGCGCGCAGGCCCGCACCTTGTCCGGCGCCTCGAAATCGACGACCAGCATGCCGATCGGCCCGTCGGATTGGGTCTGGAGCTGAAAGCGCCCCTCGATCTTCAACGCCGAGCCCAGCAGCACGGTCAGGGCGACCGCCTCGCCCAGCACCTTCGACACGGCCGGCGGATAGGCGTGGCGCTCGATCACCCGGTCGATCGCCGGGCCAAGCCGGACGACGCGACCGCGCACGTCGAGTTCCTCGATCTGGAACGGCAGGATGCGGTCGTCGCCATCCTCACGGATGGCGGCGGAGTCAGTTTGGCTCATGCTCGACTGTTACGCCCCGACGGCGCCGAAGCACCAGGCCAGAACGCCCTTCTGCGCGTGAAGGCGGTTTTCCGCCTCGTCAAAGACAGCCGACTGCGGTCCGTCGATGACCTCGTCGGTCACCTCCTCGCCGCGATGCGCCGGCAGGCAATGCAGGAATATGGCGTCGGGCGCGGCCTTTTTCATCAGCCGCTCGTTCACCTGGAACGGCCTCAGCAGATTGTGCCGGCGCTCGCCGTCGCCGTCGCCCATCGAGACCCAGCTGTCGGTGACGACCGCGTCGGCGCCCGCGACCGCCTCCTCGGCGTCATGGCCGAACGCGATGTCGGCGCCTTCGCGGCGCGCCCATTCGACGATCTCCGCGCCCGGGCTGAGCTCCCGGGGGGTGGCGATCCTCAGATTGAAGTCCAGCCGCGCCGCGGCGTGGATCCACGAAGCGAGGACGTTGTTGGAGTCGCCCGTCCACGCGACGGTGCGGCCCCGGATCGGGCCCTTGCGCTCCTCGAAGGTCAGGACGTCGGCCATGATCTGGCAGGGATGCGAGGCCTTGGTCAGGCCGTTGATCACCGGCACCGTGGCGTAGGTCGCGAGCTCGCGGAGCGCGTCGTGCTTCAGCATGCGGATCATGATGGCGTCGACGAAGCGTGACAGCACGCGCGCGGTGTCGGCGATCGCCTCGCGCTCGCCGAGCTCGATCTCCTTGCCGGTGACCATCACGGGCTCGCCGCCGAGCTCCCTGATCCCCACGTCGAACGACATGCGGGTCCTGAGCGAGGGCTGCTCGAACACCATCGCGACGGCCCGCCCCGCAAGCGGCTTGTCCTGGGCGTCAGCCGGCGTGCGCCGGCGCGCCTTGATCGCTGCGGCGGCCTCCAGAATCTGCCGAAGCGTCGCGCCCGACAGCTCGCTGAGGTCAAGGAAGTTCCGGACCGCGCCGCTCATTCTGCAGCTCCCCGCGTAAGGAGGCCGACCGCGCGTTCGATCGCCGAAAGCCCGCGATCGATCCGCTCGACCGCCTCGGCGATCTCCGTTTCGCCCACCACGAGCGGCGGCAACAGACGGACGACATTGTCCCCCGCGCCGACCGTCAGGAGCTTTTGCTCCCTCAGCGCCGCCACGACGTCCGTGTTGGGAACGAGGCCGCGAAGGCCCAGCAGAAGCCCCTCCCCCCGAACCTCCGCCACGGTCATGGGATGGGCGTCGACCACAGCCGCCAGACGCTGGCGGATCAGCAGGCTCATCTGGTTCACATGATCAAGGAAGCCCGGCTCGAGCACGACGTCGAGCACCGCGTTGCCGACCGCCATGGCGAGGGGATTGCCGCCGAACGTCGAGCCATGGACGCCGGCCGTCATGCCGTCGGCGGCCTCGCTGGTGGCGATGCATGCGCCCAGCGGGAAGCCGCCGCCGATGCCCTTGGCGATCGCCATGACGTCCGGGCGCACGCCCGCATGTTCGTAAGCGAACAGCTTGCCGGTCCGGCCGACGCCGGACTGGACCTCGTCGACGACGAGCAGCAGGCCCTCGCGATCGCAGATTTCCCTCAACGCGCGAAGAACGGATGGCGGCAGCACCCGAACGCCGCCCTCGCCCTGCAGCGGCTCCACAAGCACGCCCGCCGTATGCGGGCCGATCGCGGCCTCGACCGCCGCGACGTCCGCGAACGGAACCTGGTCGAAGCCCTCCGTCGGCGGTCCGAAGCCCTCAAGATATTTGGCCTGGCCGCCGGCCGCGATGGTCGCGAGGGTCCGGCCATGGAAGGCGCCCTCGAACGTGATCAGGCGGTAGCGTTCGGGCTGGCCGTTGGCGTGGAAGTGCTTGCGCGCGACCTTGATGGACGCCTCGAGGGCCTCGGCGCCGGAATTCGTGAAGAACACGACGTCGCCGAAGCTCGCCTCGACAAGGCGGCGCGCCAGCCTCTCGCCCTCGGGAATCCGATACAGGTTGGAGACGTGCCAGAGCTTCTCGGCCTGCTCCTTGAGCGCCTGCACCAGATGCGGATGGGAATGGCCGAGCGAGTTCACCGCCACGCCGGCCGCGAAATCGAGATAGCGGTCGCCGTTCTCGGCCACGAGCCAACAGCCTTCGCCTCGCTCGAAGGCGAGACCGGCGCGCGCAAAAACTGGCATCAGCGCAGAGGCGGAGGTCACGGCGAACCCTTTTCGGCGCTCCGGCGCACCGCGCGGATCACTCCGATAGCCGCCGGAAAAAGAAAAAGAGCCGCCCAGCCGAGCGGCTCTTCGATCGGCGCGATAATATAAAGAGCGCCCCTCCTGTCAATCGCCACGGGCGAAGGAACGCTTGGCGTTGAGGGCTTTCAGGCCCGGTGGACCGGCTGTGGACAACCGGGCGGCATCCGGCTGGGGAAAACCCCACTGTTGCATTCCAGACTCTTTACGGTGAGTCGCGGCATATCGTACTTTAAGAACCGTTAAGGCACGACATCTCGTGCTCACGTTCGTCTTCCAGCGGATGAGGCGGCGACGCCGTCGGGCGCAGAATGCGTCACGGCGGACGCAGCCGGATTCCGCGAAGCCGGCGGCACTGGAGGATCCGATGCAGTGGACCGATGAGCGGGTCGAGCTTCTGAAGAAGCGTTGGGCCGAGGGCCTGAGCGCAAGCCAGATCGCGGCGGAGTTGGGCGGCGTCACGCGGAACGCGGTGATCGGGAAAGTGCACCGTCTCGGCCTGTCCGGTCGGGCCAAGGCGGCGCCGAGCGGGGTCGCCCGCCTTCGCGCGAAGCCTGCCGCCGCGCCGCGCCGCGTCGCCACCGCGGCCCCGGCGCCGAGCCAGCCGAGCTACGGCGTGCGCGGCAACGTCGCCCTCGCGGCGGCGCCCGTCGCGGCTCCCCGGCCGATCGCCGCGCCGCGCCTCGTGCCGCTCGAGGTGGTCGAGAACGCGTCGCTGGTGTGCGAGCGGGTCACCATCATGGAGCTCCGCGAGAACATGTGCCGCTGGCCGCTCGGCGATCCCAGCCAGGCGGAGTTCCGTTTCTGCGGCGGCCGTTCGTCGCCCGGTGACGCCTATTGCAGCCATCACGCGGCGATCGCCTACCAGCCGGCGCATGACCGGCGGCGCGACCGCCGCCCGGCTGCGGCCCTGACGCACTGACGTCCCCGCTGGCCGACGGCCCCGGCGGGGCTGAGGTCAGCGTGCGTCTTTGGTGACTGGACGGACCGGGCTTCGGCCCGGTCTTTCTCTTTCCGGCTGAGCGACACGCCCGCCGCCGGCCCCCGCTACTGCTGGCGCGCGAACGTTTCGTCGAACGAGTAGCCGGCGCCGCGGACCGTCCGGATGGGATCCGGTTTCCGGCCGCGATTGATCGCCTTGCGCAAGCGGCCCACATGGACGTCCACGGTCCGCTCGTCGACATAGACGTCGCGGCCCCAGACGCCATCGAGCAGCTGCTCCCGGGTGAACACCCGGCCGGCTGACTGCATCAGGAATTCGAGCAGCCGGAACTCCGTCGGTCCGAGATGGACCTCGCGGGCGTGCCGCCGGACGCGGCGGTTTTCGCGGTCGAGCTCGATGTCGCCCGCCTTGAGCGTCCGCGAGACGTGCTCGGGTTTGACCCGGCGCAGCAATGCGCGGACCCGGGCGAGGAGTTCCGGCACCGAGAACGGCTTCACGACGTAATCGTCCGCGCCGGTCGCGAGACCGCGGATGCGTTCGCCTTCCTCGCCGCGCGCGGTGAGCATGATGACCGGAAGCAGTTCGGTCTCGCGCCGCGTCCGCAGCCTCCGGCAGATCTCGATGCCCGAGACGCCCGGGAGCATCCAGTCGAGCAACAGCAGATCGGGCGGCGACTCCCGCAGCCGGATCTCGGCCTCGTCGCCACGCGCGACGGTGTCCACGTCGTAGCCCTCCGCCTCGAGATTGTAGCGGAGGAGCGTCGTCAGTGCCTCTTCGTCCTCGACGATCATGACGCGCGGCTTCATCGGGGCCCCCCCGTCAGCGGCCGAAGTCGATGGCGGTGGCGCTGGTCAGATCGGCCTTCGGCCGTTCGTCAGTGAGCGGCACGCCATGAACGAGGTAATAGACCGTCTCGGCGACGTTGGTGGCGTGGTCTCCGATCCGCTCGATGTTCTTCGCGCAGAACAGCAGATGGGCGCAGAAGCCGATATTGCGCGGATCCTCCATCATGTAGGTCAGGAGTTCGCGGAACAGCGAATTGTACAGCGCGTCGATCTCTCCGTCGCGGTTCCAGACCTCGACCGCCTTGGTCTCGTCGCGACGCGTATAGGCGTCGAGCACGTCCTTGAGCTGCGCAAGCGTGAGATCCGAGATGTGCGCGACGCCGCCGGCGAGCTTCGGAGGCTGGAACTGCCCCTCGAGCGCGACCACGCGCTTGGCGATGTTCTTCGCCAGGTCGCCGATCCGCTCCAGGTCATTGGCGATGCGCAGCGCCGCCACCACCTCGCGCAGGTCGATGGCGACCGGCGCGCGACGGGCGATCGTGCGGATCGCGTTCTCCTCCACCTCGGCCTGGAGACGGTCGATCGAGCGGTCCCATTCGATCACCCGCTTGGCGAGCGGCGTGTCGCGCCGCAGAAGGGCGTCGATCGACTCTGCGACCAGCTTCTCGCAGAGACCGCCCATCTCGGCGAGCTTGTCGCCAAGCTCCTTGAGGTCGGCGTCGAACGCGCTGACGATATGGTCGGTCATGGACTTGGTGCTCTCATCTACGTTGAAGCCGAGACGTCTCAACATCTCAGCCGAAGCGGCCCGTGATGTAGTCCTGCGTGCGTCGGTCATGAGGGCTCATGAATATCTGCTCGGTCTCGCCGAATTCGACGAGTTCTCCGAGATACATGAACGCGGTGTACTCTGACGTGCGCGACGCCTGCTGCATGTTGTGGGTGACGATCGCGATCGTATAGTCGGCCTTGAGCTCGTCGATCAGCTCCTCGATCTTGGCGGTCGAGATCGGATCGAGCGCCGAGCACGGCTCGTCGAGGAGGATCACCTCCGGTCGCACCGCGATGCTGCGGGCGATGCAGAGCCGCTGCTGCTGACCGCCCGACAGGCTGAGCCCGCTGGCGTCCAGCTTGTCCTTGACCTCGTTCCACAGCGCCGCGCGCCTGAGGGCCGCCTCGACGCGGCCGTCGAGCTCCGACTTCGAGATCGTCTCGTACAGGCGGACGCCGAAGGCGATGTTGTCGTAGATCGACATCGGGAACGGCGTCGGCTTCTGGAACACCATCCCGACGCGCGACCGCAGCAGGTTGAGATCGAGCTTCGGCGACAGGATGTCGATCCCGTCCAGCAGCACCTCTCCTTCTGCGCGCTGCTTCGGGTAGAGGTCGTACATCCGGTTGAGGACCCGCAGCAGCGTGGACTTGCCGCAGCCCGAGGGACCGATGAAGGCCGTCACCTTGCGCTCGTAGATCGGCAGGTCGATGCCCTTGAGGGCGAGCGAGTCCCCGTAGAAGAACTTGAGGTCCCGGATGGTGATCTTCTCAGCCTGGCCGGCCCCGACATGAACCTTCGGCTGGGCGGCCGACCGGGCAGGCACGGGGGCGATCATGGCCGCGCGCGCGACATCAGTGCTGGTCATTTCCGACTCCCGGCTGCGAGGATACGGGCGGCGATCGAGAGCGTGAGCACCGCGAGGGTGATGAGCAGCGCGCCCGTCCAGGCGAGTTGCTGCCAGTCAGTGTAGGGGCTGAGGGCGAACTGGAAGATCACGACCGGCAGGCTCGCCATCGGAGCGTTGAGGTCCGAGCTCCAGAACTGATTGTTGAGCGCGGTGAACAGCAGCGGCGCCGTCTCGCCCGAGACGCGGGCGATCGCGAGCAGCACGCCTGTGATCATCCCTGCGCGCGCCGCCCGGTAGGCGATCCGCTGGATCACGACCGCCCGCGGGAGGCCGAGCGCCGAAGCGGCT
Organism: Hansschlegelia beijingensis; assembly: GCF_014196425.1. GTDB lineage: Bacteria > Pseudomonadota > Alphaproteobacteria > Rhizobiales > Methylopilaceae > Methylopila > Methylopila beijingensis. The sequence continues at coordinate 12,044 of NZ_JACIDR010000008.1, read as the reverse complement.
TCGCGAAGCTGGTTGGGCACCAGGTTCAGCATGTCCTCGGTGGTCCTGACCACAACCGGAACCACGAGGATCGCCAGCGCGAGCGCGCCCGCAAGGGCCGAGAAATTGCCCATCTGGATCACCACGACCTCATAGACGAACAGGCCGATGACGATCGAGGGCGCGCTCAGAAGGATGTCGTTGATGAAGCGAACCGTCGTGGTGAGGCGGTTGTGGCGGCCGTACTCGGCCATGTAGGTGCCGGCCAGAATGCCGATCGGGGTGCCGACCGCCACGCCGATCGCCGTCATGATCGCGCTTCCCACGATCGCGTTCAGGAGCCCGCCCTGGGAGCCGGGAGGCGGCGTCGACTGTGTGAACACGTCGAGCGACAGGCCGCCGACGCCCTTGAACACGAGGGTGGAGAGGATCGCGAGCAGCCAGAGGAGCCCGAAGGCCGCGGCGGCGAGCGAAAGGCTCATCATGACGAAGTTCAGGCGACGTCGGCGCATGTAGCGCGGGCGGCTCGCGGAGTGGTCGATGGGCGCCATAAGCGACATCGGTCAGGCCCCTTGCTGGCGCTCGAGGCGCAGCAGCATGAGCCGCGCGATCGCAAGCACGATGAAGGTGATGATGAACAGGATGAGGCCGAGCGCGATCAGCGACGAGGTGTAGAGCTCGCCGACCGCTTCCGTGAACTCGTTCGCGATCGAGGCGGAGATCGTCGTTCCGGGCGCGAGGATCGAGCCGGAGATCCGGTGCGCGTTGCCGATCACGAAGGTCACCGCCATGGTCTCTCCCAGCGCGCGGCCGAGCCCGAGCATGACGCCGCCGACCAGGCCGACCCGGGTGTACGGGATGACGATCCGGCGGATCACCTCCCAACGCGTGCATCCGACGCCGTAGGCCGCCTCCTTCAGCACCGCCGGGACGGTCTCGAACACGTCGCGCGAGACCGAGGTCACGAAGGGCAGGACCATGATGGCCAGGATCAGGCCCGCCGTCAGGATGCCGATGCCGTAGGGCGGGCCCGCGAACACAGTCGAGAGGATCGGGACAGAGCCGAAGGTCGAGATCAGCGCGGGCTGCAGCGTCGCCTGCAGGAAGGGCGCGAACACGAACAGCCCCCAGATCCCGTAGATGATGCTCGGGATGCCGGCGAGGAGCTCGATCGCGACCCCGATCGGCCGGCGCAGGACGGGCGGGCAGAGCTCGGTCAGGAAGATCGCGATCCCCAGGCCCACCGGAACCGCGATCAGCATCGCGATCAGCGAGGTCACGACCGTTCCGTAGATGGGCGCCAGCGCGCCGAACTTCTCGGTGACCGGGTTCCAACTCTCGGTCGTGAGGAAGTCGATCCCGAAGGTGGACAGCGCCAGCCATGAGCCGATGACCAGGGCGAGGATGACGCCGCTCAAGATGCCGAGCACCGCGACCGCCGAGGCGCGCGTCAGATGCCGGAAGACATTGTCCTTGAGCCGGAAGGAGCGCAGGCGGCTGGCGCGCGCGGCGTCCGGCTTGAGCAACAATGTCGGCGCTTGCAGCGACGCGTCGGTCATGCGGGCTGGTCTCGAGCAGGAAGGGAGGGAGGAGAGCGGAGGCGCCTTTTAGGCGCCTCCGCGGAGAGCCGCTGATGGCTCAGTTGGTGGCCGAATACAACGCCTGGCCGTCGGCGCCCTTGATCTCCTTGGCCCAGACGCTCTGGACCTCGGACACCACCTTTTCCGGCATCGGGATGTAATCCAGCGCCTCCGCCATCTCCGCCCCGCCCTTATAGGCCCAGGCGAAGAACTTGAGCGCCTCGGTCGCGGCGGCCGGATCCTTCGGCTGCTTGTGGATCAGGATGAAGGTGGCGGCCGTGATCGGCCAGCTGTCGGCGCCCGGCTCGTCCGTGAGGATGATGCCGAAGCCGGGCTCCGCGCTCCAGTCGGCGTTGGCCGCGGCTGCCTGGAACGACTTGATCACCGGTTCGACGGCCTTGCCGTCCTTGTTGATCATCTTGGCGTGCGCGAGCTTGTTCTGCTTGGCGTAGGCGTATTCGACGTAGCCGATCGCGCCCTTGGTCTGGGCGACATAGTTGGCGACGCCTTCATTGCCCTTGCCGCCGAGGCCCGTCGGCCACTGGACGGCGGTCGCGGAGCCGACCTTCTCCTTCCAGTCCGGGGAGACCTTCGACAGATAGTTGGTGAAGTTGAAGGTGGTGCCCGAACCGTCCGAGCGATGCACGATCGCGATCGCGCTGGAGGGCAGCTTGGCCTCCGGGTTGAGCTTCTTGATCGCCGGATCGTCCCAGCTCTTGATCTCGCCCATGAAGATCTTGGCGAGCGTCGGGCCGTCGAGGGTCAGGTCGCCGGGGCCGACGCCCTCGACGTTCACGACCGGGACGATGCCGCCCATCACCATCGGGAACTGGACGAGGCCGGCCTTTTCGAGCTGGTCGCCCTTCAGGGGCGCGTCGGTCGCGCCGAAGGTCACGGTCTTGGCCTGGATCTGCTTGATCCCGCCGCCGGAGCCGATCGACTGGTAGTTCAGGCCGACGCCGGTCTCCTTCTTATAGGCCTCGGCCCATTTGGCGTAGACCGGATACGGGAAGGTCGCTCCGGCGCCGGAGATGTCGAGCGCCAGGGCAGGCGCCGCCATCAGCATCGTGGCGGCGACCGCTCCGAAAATTCGATTGAGCTTCACGATCTGCTCCTGCTGCGTTCGTCGATGAGAGCTTGGGCCGACGGCCGCGTTGGTTCGCGATCGAGGCTGCCGGAGGTCTACCGCTCCGGCGCAACTCTTCTATGACGTCGACATGACAGCTGGATGACGCCCGAGACCCCTAGACAATGAGCCCTATCCGGCCTGTTTGAGCGGGAGCTCCGACGCGTCGTGCGGCTCGTCTTCAGCGCGAGCGAGCGCGACCGTGAAGCTCGCCCCCTGCCCCGGGACGCTGTCAATCAGCAGGCGTCCGCCGTGACGCTGCACGATGTGCTTGACGAGCGCGAGGCCGAGACCGGTCCCGCCCTTGTCGCGGCTCTCCGCCACGTCCACGCGGTAGAACCGCTCGGTCAGGCGCGGCAGATGCTCGGGGGCGACGCCAGGTCCGTAGTCGCGCACGACCAGCAGCGCGGCGTCCCCGCCCCCCCGTCGGACCGAGACGTCCACCTTGCCGCCGGACTGCCCGTACTTGATCGCGTTCTCGGTCAGGTTCTCGGCGACCCTGATGAGCTCGTCGCGGTCGCCATGAACGAGGACAGGCTCAGGATCGACGGCCAGCCGGAGTTCGACGCCGCGCTCCTTCGCGAGAGGCCCGAGGGCGTCCGTGACCCCGCCCGCGAGCGCCGAAAGATCGACCAGCGCGCGTGGGCGAACATGCGCCTTCAGCTCGATCCGCGAGAGCGACAGCAGATCGTCGATCAGCCGGGACATCCGGTTCGCCTGCGCGCGCATGATCGTCAGAAAGCGCTCCCGCGCGTCCGGATCGTTGCGGGCGGGGCCTTGCAGAGTCTCGATGAAGCCGAGCAGGGAGGCGAGCGGCGTGCGCAGCTCATGGCTGGCGTTGGCGACGAAGTCGGCCCGCATCTTCTCCGACCGCCGCTGCTCGGTGAGATCGCGCAGCGTGACGATGATCGTGAAGGGCTGGTGCGGGCTCACCCCGCCGGCCGCCACATGCGCTTCACGCCACCGCTCGACCGGGACCCGCTCCATATAGGACACGACCTGCGGCTCAGCCGACGCCGAGACGGCCCGCACGGCGTCCAGGACTTCCGGCGCCCTGAGCGCGAACGAAACCGGCTCGCCTGCCCGGATCTTTCCCAGCGCCGCCGTCGCGTGCTCGTTGAAGGCGAGCACGAGCCCGCGGCGATCGAGCACCAGCACGGGTTCCGGCAGTCCTGACAGGATCGCCCTGGACTCCGGCCGGACCAGCCCGGCGATCGCGTCATCGGGAGCGGCGGCGACCCGTCGGCGGCGGGGCGCCGCCACCGCCGCCAGCGCGACGAACGCCGCCGCTAGCAACGCCTCCCACACGCCCAGCCGGCCGAACGCTAGGGCGGCCAGGATGACCAGCACGGCGGCGCCCAGCGTCCAGCGCGCGTCGATCAGCCGTTCGAGGGGCGGCTCAGACACGACCACCGATGTTCGCACGCGCTCCGGAGAGTCAGTCATCCCGTGGCGAAACCTATCGGGTCGGGTTGTCGGGGAGATTCGACACTCGACAGCACCTGCATGACAGTGCCGCGACAACGGCGGCAGGATCATCATGGCCGAGAAACACGAATCCGCGAAGGCCCGCCGCAAGGAGGCGGCGTCCGGCAAGACCGAAAGGGAGGCGGCGGCGGCCGCTTCGACGGTCGAGCTCGCTCCGCCCGGGACGGAAGAAGCGCCGCTGGTGACGATCGGCGGCGTCGAGGTCGACCTGGATGACGACCGGCTGCCCATCGCGATCGAGGAAGCCGCCTTCCGGAGCGGCGGCTACCCTTACGAGCACAAGCTGGACGACAAGCTCTACGAACGAGCCTTGCACCAGCTCCAGATCGAGCTGCTGAAGCTTCAGGCGTGGGCCCGCAGGGCGGGCGAGCGCATCGTGATCGTCTTCGAGGGTCGCGACGCCGCAGGAAAGGGCGGCGTGATCGACCGCTTCACGCAGCACCTCAATCCGCGAAACGTGCGCGTGGTCGCCCTCGACAAGCCCTCCTCGACGGAAGCCGGGCAGTGGTACTTCCAGCGCTATCTCGGCCATATGCCGACCGCCGGGGAGATCGTTCTGTTCGACCGCTCTTGGTACAACCGCGCCGGGGTCGAGGTCGTGATGGGCTTCGCCACGCCGGCGCAGACCGCCCATTTCCTGAACGAGGCGCCGCAGATCGAACGCCTGCTCGTCGAAGACGGCGTCCGGCTGTTCAAGTTCTGGCTGACCGTCGGCCGCGAGATGCAGGTCAAGCGCCTGCATGCCCGCCGGCACGACCCGCTCAAGCGATGGAAGCTGTCGCCGATCGATTACGCGGGCCTCAATCTGTGGGAGGCCTACACCACGGCGGCGGACCGCATGCTCCGCGCCACCCACACCGAGCTCGCCCCCTGGACTGTGGTGAAGGCGAACGACAAGGCGCGCATGCGGCTCGCGTGCCTCCGCGCCGTGCTGCTCGCCGTCCCGTACGAAGGACGCGACCTCGCCGCCATCGGCGGCAATGACGAGCGCATCATCATGAGCGCCCCGGCCTTCCTGGCCGAAGGCGGGGAGCCGGAAGGCTAATCCAGCGGCCTTCCGGCGCGCCGGAACGCGCCGGCCGCGAGCGCGGACCAGTCCTTGTCCTGGTCGCCCTGCGCGATCGCCTCGATGAACGCGTCGCGAACCACGGAGGCGATCGGCAGCGGCGTCTGCCTCGCCTCGCCGGCGGCGAGCGCGAGGCGCACATCCTTCAGGCCGAGCGGCAGCTTGAACCCCGCCGGCGAGAACTTCCGCTCGGCGATCAGGCCGCTATAGGTCTTGTAGGCTGGAGCCGCGAACAGCGTGCCGGTCATGATCTCGTACAGACGCGAGGGTTCGACGCCGTAGCCGTCGACCAGGGCCCCGGCCTCGCCCAGCGTCTCGATCATGCTCGCCAGAGCGAAGTTGCAGGCGAGCTTCACCACGTTGGCGTTGCTCGCGCGGTCGCCGAGCGGCCAGACCTGCTTGGCGAACAGCTCGAGCAGCGGCGTCGCTTTGGCGACGCCCGACGGCTCGCCGGCGCAGAGCACATTGAGCTGGCCCGCCGCCGCGACGTCCGGACGACCCAGCACGGGCGCCGCCACATAGCTCAGACCGCGCTCCTGATGGAGCGCCTCCATGCGGTCGGCGAAGGCCACCGAAACGGTCGAGAGATTGACGTGGGTCGTCCCCGCCGCCGCCTTCTCCAAGGCGCCCGAGCCGACCACCACCTCCTCGATCACGTCATCCTGGCTGAGCATCGAGAACACGACCTCCGCCCGGAACGCCTCCGCCGGGTCGGCCGCCTTCAGGGCTCCGGCCTCCACCAGCGCGTCCACGGCGGCCGGGGACCGGTTCCAGGCCACGACCTCGCGGCCGCTCTTCAGAAGATTGCGGGCGACGCCCTCGCCCATGTTCCCGAGCCCGATGACGCCGACGCGCATGACCGCCTCCTGTCTGTCGCGCCTCAACGTCCGGCGCGCCCGGGAGTTCAGCAAAGCGCATGCCGCGCCCGCGCCTCAGCCTTGCGCGGCGGGACTGCCGGCGTTCACTCGTCGATGACCTTCACCCGGGCGCCGGGCCGGATCGGCTCGCCTGGCGCGAGGCCGTTCAACACGGCGAACCGCTCGGGGGCGCGGTCCTGAAACGCCATGCGGCTCGCAAGGGTGGCTTCCGTGTCGCCGGGCCGGGCGCGGACCACGTCCAGCCGCAGAGGACGCGCTGCGTCGCTCTCGGCCTGCGAGAGCCGACGGAAGCTCTGGATGGACTGACGGAAGCCGTTGTCGACCTCGGGGGTGAGGTCGCGCGCGGCGAAGATCAGACGGTACACGTCGGGGCCGTAGTGGATCGCCGCGAAACGGAACGTCCAGTCCCGGCCGCGCGCGATCAGCGTGACGGCATCCATGCCATTGATCTGGAACTTCTCGACCGGCCCCGGCGCGGCGCCGTCGACCCAGTTCTCGGCGATGTAGCCTTCCAGCGTCTGCCCGGGCGCGAGCTTGGCGGCGTCCATGCGCAAGGCGCGTCCGTCCGGCGCCACGCCGAGCAGCGCTTCGGAGCCGTTCTCGAAGGTGAACCCCGCCGGCGCGAAGAAGCTGAAACCGAGACGCGGGTGCAGGAACTGCCGCCCGCGGGCGAAGCCCTGGCTCGGGTCGTCGCCGTAGACCATGCCGTCGATCGCGGTCAGATACGCGTCGCGGTCACGCTCGCCGACGCCCGGCGCGCCGATCTGCCGGGCCGCCTCGACCGCGAGTTGCACGCGCTCCGGGGTCGACGGATGAGTGGAGAGGAAGTCGAGCCCGGGCTGTGACGGCTTCTGGCCAAGCGCCGCGCTGCGCAGGTCCGCCTGCCGGCCCATGGAGAGCAGGAAGCGCGAGGCGCCGTAGGGATCGAACCCGGCGCGGGCGATGTTCTGAACGCCGATCCGGTCCGCCTCGAGCTCCTGCGCGCGCGAGAAGCTCGCCAGCGAGAGCTTTCCGCGCGCCAGCGCGACGGCTGCGCCTTCCTGGTCCTGCAGGATGTCGGAGACCACCCGGCTGACCAGCACGGCCTTCCGCTCCTCGTCCGCGCGCTGCATCGCGTGGCGCGCCGAGACATGCGCCATCTCATGCGCAAGCACCGCCGCAAGCTCGGAGGAGTCGTTCGCGACCGCCAGCAGACCGCGCGTGACGTAGAGGCTGCCGTTCGGCAACGCGAAGGCGTTGATGAGCGGCGAGTTCAGCATCACGACCTTGTATCGCAGCTCGGGACGATCCGAGGCGGCCGTGAGCCGGTCAGCGATCCTGTTCAGGTAGGAGCTGAGATCCGGCTTTTCGTAGACGCCGCCATAGGCGGCCGCGATCCGCGCCTGCTCCTGGCTGACCGCCGTCGGGGGCGAGGGAGCGACCTTGGGGGCCTCGGGAGGCACCAGCGGCTCGCGAACGGACTCCTCCGGCTTGACGGCGGCGCAGCCGGCGACGACCGCCGCCGCGAGCGCGACCACGAACAGGCTGCGGATCTTCCGGATCGCGTGGAGCCTCATCGACCCGGCGCCCCGTCAAGGCGCTCGATCTGCTCCCGGTTGAGCACTTCGATGATTGGCCCCCGTCGCGCTTCCACCACGCCGCGCGCCCGAACACGGGCGCCGGTCCGCAGATCGAGCGCGTGGACCCCGCCGAGCCTGCGCAGCGTCGCCTCCGAGACGGTGAGCGACAGCGCGTTCCGCCATCGCTTCCCGAAATTAACATAGAGCCGCCCCGCGGCGGTTCTGACGCTCGCGACCCGGCCCTCGGCCACCACGAACCGCCCTTCGGCCTTCATCAGGGCTTCGCCGTCGGCCGCGTCCCGGACCTCGTAATATGGTTCCGCCCACAAACCAAGGCGCGCGGCGCGGGCGCGGTCCTCTGCGGCGCGCAGCGTGGCTGCGCAGTCACTGTTGTCGGCTGTCCACCTCAAGAGCCCGCGGGCCGTGAGATCAGCCGCGACGCCGGTGTGGTCAGCCGCCCCAGGCTCGGACAGAAAGCCGCGCAGCCGCCCATAACGATCCGGGGTGCGCCCCGAGAGCCGCAGTTCGACAGTGCGTCCTGAGAGCGCCGCGGCGAGAGCCGCGCGGGCGCCTGCGGCCAGCGGCCAGGCCTCCGGCTTCATCCCGAGCGGCGTCTTGGGGGCGGCGACCGCGGCCAGCCGCACTTCGCGCCCGTCGGCGAGCAGCGCCGTGTCGCCGTCGACCGCCCGCTCCACCCGCACCGTCTCCGCCGGCGCGGCGAGCGAACACGGCGCCTGCCCGTGCGCCGGCGCGGAGATCGCGCAGATCGCCGTTGCGAGAAGACCTGGCGGGCGAATCACGGTCGTGAGTTCATGACGCTGGCGTGCGACGGGGTGCTGCGACGACCCTGACCGTTTATGGTCGACGAGACGTTAAGCCCGCGTCAGAGAACGACGATTCCGGCGTGCTTGGCCTTGTCGTCCGGCTCCACATGGATCGTGACCACCATGTCCGCATCCTCTTCGTGAAGCGCGCGCTCGATCCGGTCGCAGATGTCATGCGCTTCGGTCACCCGCATGTCCCCCGCCACCACCAGATGGAAATCCACGAAGGTCAGACGGCCGGCGTGCCGCGTCCTGAGGTCGTGCGCCTCGATGGCGCCCTCCGCGTTGGTCGCGATGACGCCGCGGATGCGGTCCTGGGCCGCCGGCGAGGCCGCCTCGTCCATCAAGCCGCCGACCGAGGTGCGGACGAGCTTCGCGCCTGACCAGAGGACGTTCAGCGCCACCGCGCAGGCGATCAGGGGATCGAGCCAGAGCTGGCCGGTCAGCAACGCCGCCGCGATGCCCGCGAGCACGCCGACCGACGAGATCACGTCGGCCAGCAGATGCTGGCCGTCGGCGGCGAGCGCAGGCGAGCGCAGCGCCTTCCCGCGCCGGACCAGCACGGCGCACCAGATCCCGTTGATCACGCTCGCGGCGAGATTGGCCCCGAGGCCCGCAGCCGAGAACTCGATCTCACGCGGATAGCGCCACGCGCTCCAGGCCTCGTGAAGGATCGCCCCGGCGGCGATCACGATCAGAGCGCCTTCCAGCACGGCGGAGACGTACTCGGCCTTGTGGTGCCCGTAGGGATGATTGCGGTCGGGCGGTGCGGCGGCCAGCCGGACAGCGACGATCAACGCGGCCGCGGCCGCCACGTTGACGACGCTCTCGGCGGCGTCGGAGTACAGCGCCGCCGATCCGGTGAGCAGATAAGCGGCCGCCTTGAGGCCCAGCACCAGCAGGCCGACCGCCAAGGTGGCGCTCGCGAGCCGCGCGGCTTCGTCCATCTCGCGCCCCCGTTCGCGCCGTTTTGGAGGAGAGCGACTAGCGGCGGCCTCTCCGGCGGGCAACCGTTATCTTCGCCGCTGCGAAGCAGTTGCAACCGCCCGGCTGGCCCGCCTCAGGCGGGCAGCTTCAGCAGCAGACCTGCTACGCGCTGGGCGCCGATGAAGCCCGCCTCGCGCTGATCCGCCTCGCCCTGATCTCCCCCTCCGGACAGCAAGCCTGCATTGGTTTCGGCCGCCAATCCAGCGCTCTTCACGGCGCGCGGTCGAGGGCCGCGCCGGGCGAGGAGGCGGGATGGCCGTCCGGCCCCGATCACGCCGCCGAACGACGGTTCAATTTTTTGGATCCGAGGACCGCAAGCCCGCCGACGGCGGGGCCGCGTCCCGCAAAAACATGATCGCGCCTTCGGTGTTCGGCGAGTCGGCCATCTCGAGCTTGAGCACGGAGGACGCGAAGAGCCCCTCATACTCGTGCTGCGTGAGCAGATCCTTCGACGCGAGGTGGATGCAAAGCTCGTCGAACAGCACCTTCAGCGCGAGCACCGCGTCGCCTGACTCGTGACTCATGGCAGACTCCCTCGGACGATCATGTGGCGCGCCCGCTCCCGTCCGCGATCGGACAGAGGCCCAGGATCAAGACGCGAACTCCCGCAACAGTTCCGCGACGCGGTCGCCGGCGCTCGCGCGCCGGGCTCCACATCGAAGGTAAGGAAGGCGGCCAGGCCGTGGGCGATCTTGGGGGAGGACCGCAAACGCCACACGCACCCCATGCCCCTCGGTCGCTCGCGCGGCCGCGGCCTGCGCGCTGACGTGATCCAAGAGCCGCAACGGCCCCAACCCGTTCAGCTACGTAAATTGCGGATCGCGCCACGGTCAACCGTGGCTCAACGGCGTTCCAGTCCCCGTGTCCCCGACCTCGGAGCAGCGCCTGCGTCCGGCCGGTGAGCGGCGTCTGCGCCTCGCCCGGGCCCTCGTCACCGAAGAGCCCTTAAGCCGGCTCAGGCCGACGGTCCTGAGCTCGTTCTCGATCGGCCGCTCGAGCGCGAAGGCTTCAGACGGCGCAGCGCGAGAACAGCATGTCCGAAGGAGCGCATTCCGGCCGTGATGGCCGTAGGGGACGCTGAGCCGAGGCCGCTGTTCGCAGCGCGCGGCTACAATCGGTCGCGGGGCGCGCTATCTCGCAGCAGCGGCTTGGATCTCACGCCGGGGGCCGGGCTCCCGGCAGCCTCGCCGACCTACGACGACGAGCGCCTGCGAATTGCCGTTCGCTCAGTGCGTCAGTTCGGCTCGGCGCGCGCTCCGGCGGCCTTGAAGGACACCGTGCTGGTTCCGCGCTGCATGATGGTTTCGCGCAGGAACGTGGTGCTGATCCCTTCCGTTCGCGGCAGGTACACGACCTTGCAGTGCGCCTTCATGGCGTCGAACTTGCCGACCCAGTCCCCGCCCATGCCGAGCACGTCGATGCCCAGCCGCTTGATGTCCTGCGGTTTCTGGTCCCAGCTGTTCTCGGGAAGCACGTCAGTCACGCAGCGCAGCGCGGACACCAGCCTGATTCGATCCTCGAAGCTGACGACGCAGCGCTTGCCCTTCTGGTGGTTGAACTCGTCCGTCGAGACCGCGACGTACAGCTCGTCGCCCAGAGCCTTGAGCCGCTCCAGCAGGTTCAGGTGCCCAATGTGCAGCAGATCGAACGTTCCGTAGGTAAGCACTTTGACCACGGCTTCTCTCCGACAGGTGCGAGCCTCGCTGACAATCCGCATCGCAGCATGGTGAGCCCTCCCCTGGGGGGCGGGCCCGAAGGTTCCGGAGAACCGCAGCGCCGGTCGACGCTGTGCGCAGAAGCACTGTGCTCGTGACCATAATGTGACATTTGTGTCATGCACAAGGGTGTGCGGCGCACAAATAATGTCCGGAGAGCAGTTGATCTCCTGATAACTCTAGGCTTTCGGCCTCTCGATCAGAGAACAGGGGGCGCGGGGAGCGTTCGCGGCGCGCCGGCGAACTTTTCCGCCGCGCCGCTGCGTGATAACGGTTCAGCGCCTCTTGTGAGGCCTGCGCGTCGCCTCCGTCCCGGTAGCTCAGCAGGATAGAGCAACGGTTTCCTAAACCGTAGGTCAGGGGTTCGAATCCCTTCCGGGACGCCACATCCTTCCTGCATTCCGAAGTGGTAGCCGCCGCTCTTCCTCAACCTCAGCGGACGGAAGCAGTCTAGACTCAGGGCTCTCGGGAAGCGGTCTTCTGGACCGTCGCCCGTAAGCGTCCCTGGCGGACCGCGAACCTTGCGGACTGCTGCGCAAGAGCGGCGAGACCGGCGCATCGGGCCTGGGCTCGCCCAGCCAGCCGCCGGACGGCTATGGGCCCTGTCAGGGGCCACGGCGTTGCGCTCGGGGCCATTTGCCGCGATTGCGCGTCGCAACATGCGCTGTTAGCGTCGTTAGATCAAAATCAAATGACAGGTGATCAAGCGTGACGGAACTTGGCGTTCTTGAAGACGAAGCTGCGCGCACCAAGGCCTATTGGGACAAGTTCTACGCCCAGACCTGGTATTCGGACTCGTCGACGTTCTGCCGCTACGTGGCGGAATCGAGCTATTTCCGGGA
>NZ_JACIDR010000007.1 GCF_014196425.1 Hansschlegelia beijingensis | reverse complement strand
AATCCTGTCCCCGCAACCAAACAAAAAGCCCGCACAGCACAAAAGCTGGCGGGCTTTCGTCGTTCCAGCACATGACAGACAGAAACAAAAACGGCCTGGCTGAAGCGGTAGGGCGTCGCCGCCTGTAAGGGACCGCCACGCGGCGGACCGCGCAGAGCCCAGCGGCTCCGTCGCCGGCCGCCGGGCCATCAGACAAGCCCGCTCGCGACCGAGCGGCCCGCGCCAAGCGCGCCGGGCTCGGCCGGGGCCATCTCGGCCCTGTTCCTGCCGTTCAGCTTCGCCCGGTAGAGCGCAGCATCGGCCCTCGCGAGGAAGGCGGACGCGCTTTGATCTTCGGAGAACTGCGCGACGCCGAAGCTGCACGTCAGCGCCCCCACGCCGTCGAACTCCGCCTCCGCGATCGCGGCCCGAAGCGCCTCGGCGATGCGCGCCGCCGCCGATGAATCGGCCCCGGGCAGGAGGATCAGGAACTCCTCGCCGCCCCATCGCGCCGGAAAATCCGTGCTTCGAACGAACTGACGCGTGAGCGCGGCGATGCGCACCAGCGCCCGGTCTCCGACCGGATGGCCATAGACGTCGTTCACGCTCTTGAAGCGATCGATGTCGAACACCACCAGCGAGAGCGGCGTGTCGTCGCGTCGCGCGCGAGCCATCTCTTCGGCGAAGGTCTGCTCGAGGTGGAGGCGATTGTGCAGCCCGGTGAGCGGATCCGTCGCCGCCTGCAGGCCGAGATCGTCGGCCAGCTTCTGGAGCCGCAGTCGCTTGTCCATCTCGACCTCGTCCCGGACGGCGCGCTGACGCCCGAGGATGTAGATCAGAGCCATGAGGGTCGCCAGAAGCGTGATGGCGATCCCGAGCAGCCGGCTCGCGAAGATCTCCCGCGTCGGCTTCAGGATCACGAGAGACCATCCGCCATGCGGGGTGGGGCTTCGGCGGACGTAGTCGCGCGCGCCGTCGACGCTGGTCCAGCTGTCGTCCGCCACCTCCTGTTTCAGCAGCGGCCGCGCGATCAGGGGCCCGAAGGCTTGCTCCAGCGCCCGCCGGCGCTCGTCTGAGATGGGCCAGAGGGTTCGACGCAGATCCGCGGGCCGGTTCGTCATCGCGACGACGCCGTCGGGATTCACGAAGAAATAGGGCCGGTCGAGGCGCTGGATGTCGCGCTCGAAGCCCTCGAGCGACTTCATGAGCACCGCGACGGCGACGACCCGCCGGCCATCGCGAACCGGCCGGCTTGCGAGATATCGCGTCTCGAGGGTCGCGGGATCGAAGTCGAAGGAGAAGCTCGCACGGCCCGCCAGGGCGTCGCGAAGCGGAGTTGCGGATTCCCTGGCGCCGAGCGGGGGCGCGCCGTCCGAGGCCGCGATGACGCCGCCCTCCGGATTGAGGATGTACCCGGAGCGGGCGCCCGACGCGTCGACCTGCAGGTTGAGCACCGAGCGGGCTTCGGTCTCGGCAGGGGCGGAGCCCGTGGCGAGCTTCACCACCGAGGGCGAGCCCGCGAGCGCCTTCACCATGCCGTCCACCATGGCGGTCTCGGCGGCCAGCCTGCTGCCCAGAAGATCGATCTCGCCTTGCGCCTGGGCCTGGACATTGGCGCGGTACACGGCGCCGAGATACTCGGTCAACGTCCATCCGCAGACGAGGATCGCGGCGACCGCGGCGAGGGTCCAGCCGAACTGCCGCCGAAGATAAAGAGCGAACTTTTCGGACGAGACATCCGCTGCGGCCCGATAGCCCCAGATCACCCAGATGGAGAAGGAGATGCAGCAGGCGAGCAGGCCGCGCACCAGCTGGATCGGGACGCCGGTCAGTTGCGCGAACCGGTCGTTGTTGAGATAGGCCGCCGGTCCATAGGATAGCGCGGGCGTGACGAGCCCGGTGGCCACGCCGTAGAGCGCGAAACCCGCCGCAGCGATGAACGCCGCTGTCCTGACGCGGCCGCTGAGCACCTTCGCATGCTGCAGGAACACCAGAGCGGCGGCGATCGAGCCCGGGAAGCCGAGGAAATAGCGCCCGGCCGCTCCGGCCGCCTTCGAGCCCGCGAAGAAGCCCGCCAGCGCGACGCCCAGGATCAGCAGGAGGTAGACGCCCCGCCCCGGGACCCGCCAGCCGATCCGCAGCGCCTGCAGACGGGCGAATTCGAGCAAGCAGACGAAGGACGCCGTCATGAGCGCGATGCGGCCTGCGGCGAACCAAGGATGATCGCCGATGATCAGGGCGGCCAGATCGAGCCATTCGAGGGCGCCATGGAGCACGCCGAACAGCCCGAGAGCCCGCCATGGGCCCGCATGGCTCAAGATCCGCGCAATCGAGAAGCAGATCGCTCCCAGCAGAATGAACGCCAAGCCGTAGAAGAAGAAGATGAAGTCCATCTGGCTGGCGAAAAAGCTGTGCATGGCTTCCTTCAACGAACCGGGCCTCCGCCGCGACGACGCGCGATCACAACGCGGCAGGGCCGGTACGGTGCCGCGCGAGCCCAGGTGATTTGTCGGTAAAGTCGGCGGCAGCTTGCAAGGCGCGCGCCGAGACCTTCGGTGATTGTTTTTGGCGTCCCTGCAGTCTGCGGCACGGCGCCTCGCGCCCAGCGCGCGACAGGTTCGACACTTCACGGCTGCTGCGCGCTTTGCCATAGGAAAGGCGGCCGAGCTTCTCGGCCCCAACCATTCGGGAGCGCAGATGACCCCCTCGCTCAGCGACCTCGCGCTGGACCTTTCCTCGCTTCGCTCCGCCTATGCGCAGGGCGCGTCGCCCGAAGCGGTGATCGACGAAGTGTTCGCCCGCATCGACGGCTGCGGGGATCCGGGGATCTTCATCTCGCTCGCGGATCGGACGGCCGCCCGCGCCGCCGCAGCGGCGCTGGGCGCGGCCCCGGACGGGCGGCCGCTCTGGGGCGTGCCGTTCGCGGTTAAAGACAATATCGACGTGGCCGGGCTGCCGACCACGGCCGCCTGTCCGGCGTTTGCGTATCAGCCGGAGAAGAGCGCCGTCGCGGTGGAGCGGCTGGTCGCCGCCGGCGCGATCCCGGTCGGCAAGACCAATCTCGATCAGTTCGCCACCGGCCTCGTCGGGCTGCGCACGCCTTACCCGGCGCCGCTCAACGCCGTCAGCCCCGACATCGTGCCGGGCGGATCGAGCTCCGGCTCCGCAGTGGCTGTCGCGCGAGGCCTCGTCTCCTTCGCGCTCGGGACGGACACGGCCGGGTCGGGGCGTGTTCCGGCCGGGCTCAACAACATCGTGGGACTGAAGCCGACGCTCGGCGCGGTCCCGACCATGGGCGTCGTGCCGGCCTGTCGGACGATCGACTGCGTATCGGTGTTCGCCCTCTCGGTCGATGACGCCTATGCGGTGTTCTCGGCCGCGTCGGGCTTCGAGCCGGCGGATCCGTTCTCGCGCGATGTCCGCGCGTCCACGATCGCGCCGGCGCCTGGGACTTTCACAATCGCCGTTCCTGACGCGGCGAGCCGCCGGTTCGGCGGAGACCGGGGGGCGGAAGCCGCGTTCGACGCCGCCGTGGCCGATGTCGCGGCGCTCGGAGCGACCGTCGTCGAGCTGGATTTCGAGCCGTTCTTTGCGGTCGCCAGCCTGCTCTATGAGGGTGCTTTCGTGGCCGAGCGCTACGAGGCGATCCGCAGCTTCATCGAAGAACAGCCGGAGGAGATGCACCCCGTGACCCGGGCGATCATCGAATCCGCGCGCCGCTTCGACGCCGCCTCGGCCTTTGGGGCTCAGTATCGTCTTGCCGAAATGCGGCGGGAGCTCTCGTCGGTCTGGACCGGAGTGGACGCCATGCTGGTTCCCACCTTCCCGCGGCCACGGACGGTCGCCGAGGTGACGGCCGAGCCGGTCCGGCTCAACAGCGAGTTGGGGACCTACACGAACTTCGTGAACCTCCTCGACCTCTGCGCCCTGGCCGTCCCGGCGCGGCCGCGGCCCGATGGGCTGCCGGCGGGCGTCACGCTGATCGCCCCGGCCGGGGCGGACGCGCGGCTCGCCGCCCTTGGCGAAAAGATTCACGCGATGGGCGGGACGCCGCTCGGCGCCATCGGCCGTCCGCCCGCGCCGGCGCCTGACCGGGCGGGAGCCCGCGCCGCCGCCGGGGAGATCGAGCTCCTGGTGGTGGGCGCGCATCTTTCCGGCATGAAGCTCAACAGCGAGCTGACCGGCTGCGGCGCACGCTTCCTGCGCGCCTGCCAGACAACGCCTGACTACCGGCTGTTTGCGCTTGAAGGCGCCATTCCTCGGCCCGGCCTGCTGCGGGTCGCGGATGGCGAGGGCGCGGCGATCGCGACGGAGGTCTGGGCGTTGCCCCCGGAGGGCTTCGGCCGGTTCGTCGCCGGCATCGGCGCGCCGCTCGGGATCGGCGTCGTACGGCTCGCCGACGGCTCCACGCCGAAGGGCTTCCTGGCGGAGGCCGAGGGCGTCAAGGGCGCCAGGGAGATCACCGACTTCGGTGGTTGGCGCGCCTATATGGCCGAGGCCGCGGCGCCCGCTCCGGTCGCGGGCGCGTCCTAGGCCTACGACTCCTCGACGTAGCGCCGACGCAGATGCGCCTTGAACACGGCTGGATCCAGCGTGCGGCCAGTGGCCTGGATCAGCAGTTCATCCGTCTCGAGGAGGGACGCCTGCGCGTGGACGTTGGCGCGCAGCCAACCGAGCAGCGGCGCGAAGTCGCCGCGCTCGATGGCCGACGGGATGTCCGGGACGGCGCGCCGGGCGGCGTCGAACAGCTGCGCCGCCGTCAGCGCGCCCAGCGTGTAGGTGGGGAAATAGCCCCAGCCGCCGCTCGGCCAGTGGATGTCCTGCAGGCAGCCGACGCGGTCGTTCGGCGGCGTCAGGCCCAGAAGCTCCTTCATCTGCGCGTTCCAGGCGGCGGGCAGTTCGGCCAGCGGCAGATCGTCGGCGATCAGCGCCTTCTCCAGCCGATAGCGGAGGATCACATGGGCCGGGTAGGTCACCTCGTCGGCGTCGACGCGGATGAAGCCCGGCGCCACCCGGTTGTAGCGGCGCCAGACCGCGTCCGGCTCCCAGCCAGGACCTGAGGCGCCGAACGCGTCGCGCATGATCGGCGCGGCGAAGCGGAGGAACTCCCGGCTCCGGCAGGCCTGCATCTCGATCAGCAGCGACTGGCTCTCGTGCAGGCTCATGCCGCGCGCGTGGCCGACCGGCTGGCTCATCCAGCCTTGCGGGCGGCCCTGCTCATAGAGCGCATGCCCGGTCTCGTGCAGCACGCCCATCAGCGCGCTGGAAAAATCGTTCTCGTCGTAGCGGGTGGTGATCCGCACATCGTCGTCCGCGCCGCCGCAGAACGGGTGCGCCGAGACGTCGAGCCGGCCACGATCGAAGTCGTAGCCCAGCGCCTCCATCATCCTGACGCCGAGGGCGCGCTGGGTTTCGACCGGGAAGGGCCCCTGCGGCTCGGCGTCGGTCGGCCGTCGCGCCTGGGCGGCGAGAACCTCGTCCAGGAGGCCGGGCAGGAACGCCGCCAGATCGTCGAACAGCCTGTCGATCTGGTCGGAGCGTCCGCCAGGCTCGTAATCGTTGAGCAGCGCGTCGTAGGGCGAAAGGCCGAGCTTCTCACCCTTGGCTTGGCCGATCTCGCGCTGCAGCCGGAGCACCTCGGACAGGTGAGGCAGCAGGCCCACGAAATCCGAATCCTGCCGGGCCTGCCGCCACGCCATCTCGCATGTCGAGGTGGCTCTGCTCGAGGCTTCGACCAGATCCGCCGGCAGCGCGGTCTCGGCGGTCCAGATGCGCCGGATCTCGCGCAGATTGGCGCGCTCCCAGGCGCCCAGCCCATCATCCGCCTCGGCCTCGCCGAGCCAGTCGCCGATCCTCGGATCGGTCGCCATGCCGTGCCGGAGCACCTGCAGGAGCGCGACGCTTTCGGCGCGCCGGGGCGCTGCGCCTTTCGGCATCACGGCGGCGTTGTCCCAGTGCAGGATGCCAAGCGCGTTCGAGAGCGCGGCGATCCGGCCGTGGTGGGCGGAGAGCTCGGAGTAGGCGGTCATGGTGATCCCGGGACGTCACAGGAAGAGGACCGATATCGCAGACCGCCGCCGCCCGCGTCCAGACGCAGCCTCAGGCCGCCGACGCATCGTCGGCCGGCGGCTCCCAGCCGAACACGCTGCGCCCGCCATAGTCGTGCGAGCGCCGCCGCTCCTCCGCCACGAAATTCTCCAGCGACGGACCTGTCGCATAGCGCTCGGCCTGCCGGGCCTGCGCGTCGAGCCGCCTGATCGCCGCGAGCTCGTCCTCGCGCCCGAGCTTCGCCTTCCGGACGGCCGACTTCAGCACGTCGATGGTCTGGTCATAGACCCTGAGCGGAACCGGGAACGGATGACGGTCCTTGCCGCCATGCGCCAGCGAGAAGCGAGCCGGATCGCTGAAGCGGCAGGGTGCGCCATGCACCACCTCCGCCACCATGGCGAGGGCCTCGACCGTTCGGGCGCCGACCCCCGGAACAAGCAGAAGGTCGGAGAAGTCCTGAGGCCCGCGCTCGGCCGCAGCGGCCAGGGCGCCGTGCAGCCGGCGGAGGTTCACGTCGGCGGGCCGGACGTCATGGTGCGCCGGCATCACGAGATGCGGCAGGAGCGGCTGCTCCGGCGCGGGCGCCGCCGACGCCGGCCGGAGGCGGGCGAGCTCGTCTACGATCCTGTCGGGCGGCAGCGTCTGCAGAAGCTCGAGCTGGCCGCGGCGCGAGGCCCCGGCGCGGCGGTCCGTGAGGTTCACGATCCGGCCGCCGGGCGCGCCCTCGATCGCGGCGTGCGGCTGATCGAGGAAGTCCTTCAGCCCTTCGGACAGCCAGTGATAGCGCCGGGCCTGCCGCGCATCGCCGTTCATGCCCTGCTGAACGACGGTCCAGTGGCCGTCGTCGGTCACGATGAAGCCATGCAGATAGAGGTCGAAGCCGTCCTGGACGGCCGCTCCGTCGACCTTGGCGACCAGGCGGCTCGCCTGCGCGAGCGCGCCTCCGTCGAACCCGACCCTGTCGCCGACGGCGGCAAGTTCCGTCGGCGTCAGCCGGGACTGCTTCCCGCGGCCGCCACACACATGGATTCCGAGTTCGCCCGCCAGAGGCGCGAGGCCCCGCTTCAGCGAGCCGATCACGCTCGTCGTGACGCCGGAGGAGTGCCAGTCCATTCCCATCACGGCCCCGAAGGACTGGAACCAGAACGGGTGGGCGAGGCGGCGCAGCAGCTCGTCTCGACCATAGTGATGGATGATCGCTTCCGAGATGACGGCGCCGAGCCGCGTCATGCGCTCGCCGAGCCAGCGCGGAACGCGGCCGCCATGCAGCGGCAGATCGGCGCTTCCGGCGCGTCTCGCCATCTCTCGTCCTCGCATCGAGTTCCATAAACGTTCTAGCACGGGCGAGGCGGAACTGCTTCTCGCACCGACAAGCCCTCCGCGATCGGAACCCGCGCGGCGCGCAGCCGTTCAGTTTGGTCGTACAGAGGAGTTCGGCCTCATGGCCCCGCGCGTGTTCTGGAAGGGCTACCTGAAGCTCTCGCTCGTGACCTGTCCGGTGGCGATGACGCCGGCGACGACGGAGAGCGAGCGCGTGCGCTTCCACACGCTCAACCGCAAGACGGGAAACCGTATCGCCAGCCACTACGTCGACTCGGTGACCGGCAAGGATGTTGATCCGGGCAGCGAGGTGAAGGGCTACGAGCGCGGCGAGAATGAGTACGTCATGCTCGAGGACGACGAGATCGACGCGGTTGCGCTCGAGAGCACGCATACGATCGACATCCAGACCTTTGCGCCACGCGAGTCCATCGGTTGGATCTGGTACGACCGGCCGCATTACCTCGCGCCGAACGACGAGGTCGGAGAGGAGGCGTTCGGGGTGATCCGGGAGGCGATGGCGGCGACCGACGTCGTGGGCATCTCGCGGCTCGTGATGTACCGGCGCGAGCGCGCGGTCCTGCTGGAGCCCCGCGGCAAGGGCATCGTGCTCTGGACGCTGCGCTATGGCGACGAGGTGCGGGACGAGGCCGAATACTTCCCGGGCAAGTCCCAGAAAGTCGACCCGAAGGCTCTTTCCCTCGTCGAGAAGCTGATCGCGGAGCGCACCACGGACTGGTCGCCGGAGATGGTGGCCGACCCCGTGCAGGCCACTCTCCTGGAGATGATCGCGTCCAAGAAGAAGGGCCGCAAGAAGGCGGCGCGTCCGAAGGACGAACCGGCCGAAACGCCTGCGGGCAATGTGGTCAACATCATGGACGCGCTGCGCAAGAGCCTCGCGGCCGAGGGGAAGAAGGGGGGCAAGGGCGCGCCCCGCTAGGCGGCGCGCTTCCTCCTTGTCTTGGTCGGACCGCCCGCGGACGGCAGCGGCTTGGCGGCCGCGCGGAAGTCCGCCCAAGGGTCGGCGGCGAGCGAAGCAAGCCGGGTGGGGGCGTTGTCGACCGTGAAATAGGCGGGGCCGATCGCGGGTCCGAGTTCGCTCCAGTCGAGCGGCATGGACACCGCGGCTCCCGGCCGCGCACGGGTGGAGTACGGGGCGACGGCCGTCGCTCCGCGTCCGTTACGCAGGTAGTCCACCAGGATCTTGCCCTTGCGCTTCGACTTGGTGACCGTCGCCACGTAGCGGTCCGGCTCGTCGGCCGCCATCGAATCCGCGAGCGCCTTCGTGAAGGGCTTGACCTCATCCCAGGTCGCCTGGGGTTTCAGCGGCGACACCACGTGCAAGCCTTTGCCGCCGGAAGTCTTCACAAAGGCGGCGAGCCCGGCGGCCTCGAGCCTTCTCTTCACCTCGAAGGCGGCCGAGATGATCTCTTCCCATGAGACGTCCTCGCCCGGATCGAGGTCCATGATGATCATGTCCGGCGTCTCGAGCGCCGCGATCGTCGATCCCCAGGGGTGGATCTCCAGCACGCCGCCCTGAACCAGACCAATCAGTCCGTCGCGGTCGTTGATCATCACGAGCGGCTCGTCGGACTTGTCTTTCGGATCGTCGAACACGCCGATCGCCCGGTTCATCCCCTTCCAACGGTGCTTCTGGAAGAAGCACTGATCCGTCACGCCCCCGGGGCACCGCAGCAGCGACAGCGGCCGCGCGACCACGAAGGGCGCGATGTGCGGCCAGACCTCCATGTAGTAGTTCGCGAGGCCCTGCTTGGTGACGCCGACGTCCGGCCAGTACACCCGGTCCGGATGGGTGAGGCTGACGGAGGACGGGCGCTGCGGCGTCTTGCCTTCGGCCGCTTCCGTCTCTCGCACCACCTCCACAGCGGGCTTGTCCTCACGCAGCCCGCGGAAGGCGGCGTGGCGCAGATGCCGGTCCGCCGTCCAGGCCCGGAACTCGATCTCCGCCACCAGTTCCGGCTTCACGTAGCGGACTTGCCGCGCCTCGTCTGCGGTGAGGCGATCGGCGAAGGGCGAGGCCTTCTGCTCAAGAGGCTCGAGCCGGTTCAGGAGGTCTTCAGCGACCTTGACGCTGAACCCCGTGCCGACGCGCCCGACGTGACGCAGTTCGCCATCCTCGAAGGCGCCGAGCACCAGCGAACCGATCGCACGGCGCGACGTGCTCGACGGAGTGAAGCCGCCGATCACGAACTCCTGGCGATCGGAACACTTGGACTTGACCCAGGTCTTCCCGCGCCCGGAGCGATAGGGCGCGTCGGCCTGTTTGGACACCACGCCTTCGAGGCTCAGGCGGCAGGCGTGCTGCAGGACCAGGTCTCCATTCTCGGGGAAGTGCTCCGAGCAGCGGACGCGGCCGGCGTCCTTGCCGATCAACTGCGAAAGAGCGGCCTTGCGGTCGAGCAGGGCGCAGGAGGTGAGATCGTAGCCATCGAGGTGGAGCAGGTCGAAAGCGTAGAACGTGAATCGATCTTGCCGCCCCTCGCTGAGATCCGCCTGAAGCGCGGAGAAATCGGAGGCGCCGGCGCCGTTCTCGACCACCATCTCGCCGTCTATCAGGGCCGCCGACGCCGGGAGCGCGGCCAGCGCGTCCGTGACCGTCGTGCCGAACTTGGCGGTCCAGTCCAGTCCGCTGCGCGTGAGCAGCCTGACCTCGCCGCGCTCGATCCGCGCTTGCAGCCGGTATCCGTCGAACTTGATCTCGTGGATCCAACGCGAGCCTTTCGGGGCTCTGGCGACGAGCGTCGCCAGCGCGGGCTCCACGAAGGAGGGCAGGCTCGCCTTCTTGGCCTTCTTGATCCTCGATGGGTCCAGGCCGCCGGCGGCGGGCTCGGCGGGGTCCGCTTCAATCCGGCCGGTCTTTGAGGACCAGCCAGGCGCCTCGCCCTTGAGGTCCTCGATCAGCCGCCCGGTTTTCACCGACTCCGGGCGCTCTTGGAGGATGTCCGGATCGGTTTCTGTCCGGGCCTCCTCGTCGTCTCCTTTGATCAGCAACCAGTTTTCGTGCTTCTCGCCCTTGCGTGGCGCCATCCGCACGAGGTGCCAACGTCCCCGAAGCTTTTCGCCGTGGATCTCGAATTCCAGATGGCCCTTGGCGAAGCCCTTCGCGGCGTCCCCGATCGGCGACCAGCTTCCGCGATCCCACAGGATGACCGAGCCGCCGCCATACTCGCCCTTCGGGATCGTCCCTTCGAAGTCGCCATATTCGAGCGGATGATCCTCGACGTGGACCGAAAGGCGCTTCTCGCCCGGCACGAGGCTCGGGCCCTTGGCGACGGCCCAGCTTTTCAGAACGCCTTCATATTCGAGGCGCAGATCGTAATGCAGCCGGCTCGCTGCGTGCTTCTGGATGAGGTAGCCGTCGCCGGCGCTCTGCGGCGCGTCCGATCCCGCAGGCTCCTTGGTCTTGCTGAAGTCGCGCTTGCGGCGGTAGGTCTCGAGCGCCATCGTCAGCTCGCCTTGCGCCGCGGCTCCGCGGCCTTCTTCCGGGGAGCCGGCTTGGCGCGAGGCGCCTTCTTGCCTTCTCCAGGCTTGCCCGACGCCCCGGCGCTCAGTCGAAGCGCCTCCATCAGATCGACGACCTTGGAGGCGGGAGCCTTCTTCGGCGGGGCGATCTTGCGCCCTTCCATCTTGGCCTTCACCAGTTCCGCCAGGGCGCTCTCGTAGCGATCATCGAAGGCCTTGGGATCGAACTCGCCGCGCTTGGTGTCGATGATGTGCCGCGCAAGGTCCAGCATCTCACCCTTGATGCTGAAGTCGTGGATGTCCGAGAACGCCTCCTCGGCGGACCGGACTTCGTAGTCGAAGTTCAGCGTCGTCGCGATCAGACCGCTTCCGTGAGGTCGTATCAGCAGGGTCCGCACCCGGCGGAACAGCACAGTGCTTGCGAGAGCCGCCACCTTCTTCTTCCGCATGCCTTCGCGAATGAGGCTGTACGCCTCCTCGGCGGACCGGTCAGTCGGCGCAAGATAATAGGGCTTGTCGAAGTAGACGTCGTCGACGTCGCTGCAGCCGATGAAAGCCTCGATCGAAAGCGTCTTGTCGCTTTGCGGAACCGCCGCCGCCACTTCCTCGGGTTCGAGCGTCACATACTCGCCCTGGGCGACCTCATAACCTTTGATCTGGTCGTCCCGCTCGACCGGCTTGCCCGTCTCCGCGTCGACGAATTCCCGCCTTACGCGATGACCCGTGTCCCGGTTGAGCGTGTGGAACGCGATGCGGTCTGAAGTCGACGCAGCCGTGTACAGGCCCACCGGGCAGGTCACCTCGCCGACCTTCAGAAAGCCCTTCCAATTCGCGCGTGGGGCCACGCTTCGCCTCCCGATGACAGAAGCGAACGTCGCCCCGAGGCTTTGGTTCCCAGGGCGGCGGCCGGAGATCGCGGGGAACGTTTCGGGATTTCCGGCCTTCTAAACCCGAAGCATCGACAGGGAGGACATTGATGAAGGCGCTCACCTGGCACGGCAAAGGCGACATCCGGTGCGAGAGCGTGCCTGATCCGACGATCCAGCACGGTCGCGACGCCATCATCAAGGTCACCGCCTGCGCGATCTGCGGTTCAGATCTGCACCTTTATAACGGCGTGATCCCGACGATGCAGAGCGGCGACGTTCTCGGCCACGAGTCGATGGGCGAGGTCGTCGAAGTCGGGCCCGACAACAAGGAGCTGAAGATCGGCGACCGCGTGGTCGTGCCGTTCACCATCTCCTGCGGCCAGTGTTTCTTCTGCAAGCGCGGCTTCTACTCCGGCTGCGAACGCTCGAACCCGAATAGCGAGATCGCCCGCAAGATGTGGGGGGCGTCGCCGGCCGGACTGCTCGGCTATTCGCACATGCTGGGCGGCTACGCAGGCGGGCAGGCCGAATACCTGCGCGTGCCCTACGCCGATGTCGG
Source organism: Hansschlegelia beijingensis (assembly GCF_014196425.1). Classification (GTDB taxonomy): domain Bacteria; phylum Pseudomonadota; class Alphaproteobacteria; order Rhizobiales; family Methylopilaceae; genus Methylopila; species Methylopila beijingensis. The sequence goes on along the minus strand of NZ_JACIDR010000007.1, from coordinate 179,614 downwards.
GCCCATCAAGGTGCCGTCAGGGCTCACCGACGAGCAGGTGCTGTTCCTCTCGGACATCTTTCCGACCGGCTACATGGCTGCGGATTTCTGCGACATCCAGCGCGGCGACACGATCGCCATCTGGGGCTGCGGCCCCGTCGGCCAGATGGCGATCCGCAGCGCCTTTCTCTTGGGCGCGGAACGGGTGCTCGCGGTCGACACCGTGCCGGAGCGGCTCGCCCTGGCCCGCGAGGCCGGAGCCGAGACCATCGATTTCATGAACGAGGACGTCTACGACCGCATCCGGGAGCTCACGAACGGCAGGCTGGCCGACGCCTGCATCGACGCGGTCGGAACCGAGGCGTCCGCGACCGCGAGCTTCGACAGCCTGGTGGATCGCGTGAAGATGGCGACCTTCATGGGCACCGACCGGCCGCATGTGCTTCGCCAGGCGATCCACTGCTGCCGCAACTTCGGCACCGTTTCGATCGTCGGCGTCTATGGCGGCTTTCTGGACAAGGTGCCGATGGGCTCCGCGATCAATCGGGGCCTGACATTCAGGATGGCCCAGACCCCCGTCCAGAAGTACCTGCCCACCCTGCTCCAGCGGATCGAAAAGGGTGAGATCGACCCCTCCTTCGTCATCACCCACACAGCGACGCTGGAAGAGGGGCCGGAGCTCTACAAGAAGTTCCGCGACAAAGAGGACGGCTGCATCAAGGTCGTCATGAAACCCTGAAGCGTCAGGAAGGTCCTATGGCGTCCATGAATCCGCCACGGCCGCTCGCGGTCGTCACCGGCGCGTCGACCGGCATTGGCTACGAACTCGCGCTTGTCTGCGCCAAGAACGGCTTCGACCTCGTGGTCGCGGCCGATGAGCCGCAAATCGAGGAAGCCGCGGAGGCCTTCAAGGCGTTCGCCGGACGGGTCATCACCGTACAGGCCGATCTCGCCACCACGGAGGGCAACGACAAGCTGATCGCGGCCATCGGCGAGAGGCCGGTCGACGCGCTGCTCGCCAATGCCGGGACCGGCCTTGGCGGGCCGTTCCTCGACCAGGATTTCGTTCGCGTCCGGCAGATAGTGGATACGAACATCACCGGAACGATCTATCTGATCCAGCGGATCGGGGCGCAGATGCGCGACCGAGGCGAGGGACGGATCCTCATCACCGGGTCCATCGCCGGCTTCATGCCCGGCTCCTTCCAGGCCGTCTACAACGGCTCAAAGGCCTTTCTGGACAGCTTCTCGTTCGCGATCCGGAACGAGCTCAAGGACACCGGCGTGACGGTGACCTGCCTCATGCCGGGCGCGACCGAGACGGACTTCTTCGAGCGCGCGGACATGCTCGACACCCAGCTCGCCACGCAGAAGAAGCAGGACGCCGCCGAGGTCGCGGAGATCGGCTTCAAGGCCATGATGAAGGGTCTGGGCGATGTCGTCACGGGCTGGCAGAACAAGCTGCAGTCCGCCATCGCGAACGTCATCCCCGCCGGGGTGACGGCCCAGATGCACCGCCGCATGGCCGAGCCGGGCTCCGGCGGATAGGAGAAGGGCCGGCGCGGTCAGCCGCGCCGGCGTCTCTCATCAACTGGGTTGGTTCTCGCCCGGCGCGCCCGCGGACGGGTCCGCCTCGGCTTCGTTGGCCTTGGATTGCGGGTCCTCGGGCGGCGGGACCGCCGCCGCTGACACCGAAGGCCAGCTCGATCCGCCGCTCAGTTCGCTTTCGGCTTGGGCCCAGTGCTGGTCGTGGCGGCCTTCAGGCCGGCCCTCCGAGAGCCAGATCTCATGGGCGCGCTCTCGAATATTCTCGATCTTGGGATCCATGACACTCCTCCATCGAGATCAATGAAGGAGTGTCGCGAAGGATTTGTTCCGATGCCACAGGCAGGTGGCGGGCGCGCAGATGGCGCCCGCGTTCGCTGCCTCAGTCGTCGTGCAACTCGCCGATGTGGCGCTGGGCGTACAGCTGCTCGCCGAGCTGCGCGACCAGATTCAGCTGCGTCTCGAGGAAGTCGATGTGGCCTTCCTCGTCCGCCATCAGCTCCTCGAACAGGTCGCGGCTCGGATAGTCCGCCACGGTCGCGCAGTAGGTCGCGGCTTCCTGATAGAGCTTGCGAGCCTCGTACTCGGCCGCAAGGTCGCACTCGAGGACTTCCTTGATGCTCTGGCCAATCCGAAGCGGGTCGAGCACCTGAAGATTGGGGAAGCCTTCAAGGAAGATGATGCGCGTGACGAACTTGTCCGCGTGGTTCATCTCCTCGATGGACTCGGCGCGCCACTTCTTCGCGAGCTCCGTGTAGCCCCAATCGTCCAGCATGCGATAATGCAGCCAGTACTGATTGATGGCCGTCAGCTCCGAGCGGAGGCCCCGGTTGAGAAACTCGATGACTTTGGCGTCGCCCTTCATGGCGCTCTCCTGCAGTTCGTCCGCGACCAGTTAGAAGTGTTCTAAACTCGCGCGGCCGCGGCCGCAAGGGCGGAGAGGCCCGGAGCGGCGGAGCGGCAGGAGCTAGCGTCGGCGATCGACTGTGGCGACTTCGACCACGTCGCCGGACATGCCGAGCACGTCGCCGGAGCCATGCGTGACCGCGGGGAAGGCGGCAGGGCAAGCCCCGCAAGCGGTTTCGACCGGCTGCTCAAGGCCCTTGATGTCGGCCAGCATGGCCTTGATGGTCCGGGCGCAGCGTCCGCATTGCGGGCTGCAGCCCAGGCACCGATAGACCTGACCGGGCGTCTGCGGGTTCGCCGCAGGATCGCCGATGGTGTTCTTGATCTGCGCCGCGCTTAAAACGTTGCACGAACAAACGATCATGACGTGTCCAACTCAGCGCGCGCTTACGAGTAGTTTGGAAGATCTCTAAACTACTGTTCTCACTCGTTATTTGCTCATATCGTGAGCGCTGAGCGAGAGTCAACGGCGCATCGGCGCGACGTCCTTCCGGACGGCCAGGTGATCAGTCGGCAAGAACGCGCGCGGTAGGAAACGTCACCTCCACCACAGTGCCGACGCCAACTTCGCTCTGCATGGAGAACAGCGCCTGGTTCGCTTCGGCGAGCGCCTTGGTGAGGGGGAGGCCGCCGCCGGGTTCCGAGTCCTTGCTCGCCGTCAGCGGCCGGAACGGCTCGACGGCTTTCGCAAGGTCCCTCGGCGACATGCCGGCGCCGGAGTCGCGGATCCTGACCACGGCCTGCCCCGCGTCCGTGAACACCGTGGCGGCGATCACCTGGCCGCCGGGGCGGCTGAGCTTCACCGCGTGGGAGAGCAGGTTCGTCAAGATCTGCCGCAGCGTCTTCCGGTCGGCGAGCACCGGCGGCAGCGTGCGCGCGAGCGAGGTCCGGATGATGACGCGGTCGCGGTTCGCCTGCGGCTGGAGCAGCGCGGCCGCCTGGGACAGCGCCTCGTTCAGATCGACCGGCGCGAAATCCAGCTGGAGCCGCCCGGTCTCCACCCGCGAGAGCTCGAGCAGATCCCCGACCAGAGCGATGAGGTGGTGGCCGGCTTGGCGGATGTCGCGCAGATAGTCCCTGTAGCGCGAGTTGCCGACCGCCCCGAAGCGCTCCTCGATCATCACGTCCGCGAAGCCGATGATCGCGGTGAGCGGGGTGCGGATCTCGTGCGCCACCCGGGTCAGGAACTCGGACTTCTGCGCGTTGGCGCGCTCCGCCTGGCGCTTGGCGGCGAGCAGCTCCTCCTCGGCCTTCTTCCAGTGCGTGATGTCCCGCAGCACCGCGCAATAGCGGCCCTCATGGGCGGGGCCGATGCGCCCGATGGTGAGATAGAGCGGGATCGCGCCGCCCTGGCTCGCGAGGCCGAGCACCTCGCGCCCGTCGTTCAGAATGGCCGCGACGCCGCTGCCCTTCAGGCTGTCGAGATAGTCGAACGCCACCCGGCGGCTTTCCGGCGCGAGCGACAGCGTGAACAGGCTGCCGATCACCTTGCGGGCGTCGATCCCGAACAGCGCCTGCGCGCTGCGGTTGACCGACAGGATGCGTCCGGCGGAATCCAGCGTCATGACCCCGTCGGTGGCGGTGTCGAGGATCTCCGCCATCTCCTTCTCGCGCTGGATCGCGGAATGAACCTCGGCCGAGTAGCCCTCGGCCCGCTTCAGCGTCACCAGCGTCGCCGGGGCGCCGCGCCAGCTGATCGCGTTGAGCCGGGCCTCGACGTCGATCTCCATCCCGTCCCGGGCCAGGACCCTAAGGTTCGAGGGCGCGGCGTCGTCCCGGGGCAGTTGCTCGGCGAAGAGATCCCCGGCGCCGCGCGAGACCAGGCTGGCGAGGTCGCTGTGGCCCAGCATGTCGAGCGCCGGGCGGTTGGCGTGCGCGACCTCGCCGGCGCGCAGGATCAGGGCGCCCAGCGGCAGCTTGTCCAGCACCCGCAGCAGATCGTCCGCATAGGAGGCGTCCGGGGCCCGGCCGTCGATGTCGTCGAGCGTCCAGTCGGCCGGCGGATTGGCCGGAACCACCATTTCGGCGGTCTCCGGGAGCGAGGCCGCCGGCCGCTCCGGGGCCTCCTGCGAAAGCCGCCCGCTGAAGTCGCGGAGGCGGCGCGCGATCTCGTCGAACGCGGTCTCCTCCACCACCGAGAGCCCTTGCGGCGCCGGCGGCCGCGGCGCGATCGCGGGGTCCCGCAGCTTGACGACGTTGCCTTCGAACGTTTCGGCCGGCTGAGGCAGCGAGACGATCGGCGGCGGCTCGTCGGCGAGCGCCGCCACCTCCGGCTCCTCCACGTGCGGCGCCGGCTGGCCGGAGCTCGGCGCGTCGGAGGGAGGCGTCTCGGGCGCGTCGGCCAGCGCCGCCGTCGGCTGCTGCTCCGATGCGGGTTCGGCCGGCGAAGCCTCGAGGGCGTCCGGCTGGGCGACCGGCACGGCCTCGTCGCTCCCGGGGGCGGTCGCCGGCGTGGCCCGGCCGAGGCCGCGGAAGCCGATGAAGGTGCGACCGCGATCGAAGATCGGCAGCGCCGACAGGACGAGCGGGAGCCGTCCTCCGCCGGCCAGCGGCCAGGCGATCCCGACATCCGCCCAGGGCGCCCGGGTCCGCAGCCGCTCCGCCACCTCGCCGGCGGGGTCGAGCCCGAGCTCGGCGCAGACCTCGTCCCAGGGGCGGCCGAGGGCCGAGGCCGCGCTCGCCCCCGCCACTTCGCCCAGGTCAGGAGACAGGAAGGCGATCCTGCCGCCGGCGTCGATCTCGAACACGAAACGCAGGTCGGACCAGTCCGGCGCTGCGGCCGGCGCGGCTGCGGGCTCCTCGCCGCCGTCCGCCTCGCCGCCGTCATCTTCGGCGACGGGCTCATCGGCTGCGGGCTCCTGCGCCAACTCCTCCTGCGCCACGTCTTCCTGCGCCAAAGGCGCCTCGGCGACGGGCTCCCGGGCCACGCGTTCCCGGGCCACAGGCTCGGGGGCGGGGAGTTCCTCGCCGCGGAGAGGCTCGTCGGGTCGCGCGGTCGGAAGCTCTTCGAGCGTCGCGCCGACGTCCGGCGAAGGCGCGGTCTGTTCCGCCTGCGCTCCCGCGCCGCCGCCGGCCGCCGGCTCGACGCTTTCCAGCAGCACGCCGTGCCCGTCGCCGACGACGATGCGCGATCCCTTGAACGTCATCGCGGCCCGGCCGGCCCCTTCCGTACGGATGCGCACCAGTCCGGTCGTGGTCGAAGCCCCGATCCGTTCCAGCACGGCCCGGGCGGCTTCGCCGAACGCGCCCTGCGCCCTGAGAAGCGCGGCCGCCGGGTTCGCCCAGACGATTTCGCCTTTGGCGTCGACCACGAACGCAGCCGGGGCGCTCTCGTCGGCAAGCGTCCGTTCCGCGTCGAAAGCGTTGAGGGGCGCGTCCAGGCCCATATCGTCCTCAGGCTGAGGGGTCGGCAGCGGCGCTGCGTTAATGAACTGTTAAATACCGGCCGCTCGAGAGGCCGTCTATGGCGGCGCCCCGCGTGTTCCGCCATGATCCGCCGTCAGGGTTAACTTCGGCCCCAGGAGCCTCACCGCCATGACGGACACCCGCAAAGGGACGTCGGAAAACTACGAGATTCCAAACGAACTGCGCGATTTCGCAGAGCAGAGCGTCGATCAGGCGCGCAAGGCCTTCTCGGGCTTCCTGGACGCCACCCTGAAGGCTGCGACCTCGCTCGAGACTCAGGCGGAGAGCGCGCAGGGGCGGTTCCGCGACGTCGCCGGGGAAGCGGTCTCCTTCGCGGAGCAGAACATGGCGGCGAGTTTCGACTACGCGCAGAAACTGCTGCGCGCGGGCTCGGTGGAGGAACTGCTCCGCGTCCAGACGGAGTTCGCCAAGAGCCAGCTCGAGACCCTCACCCGGCAGGTGCAGCGGCTCGGCGGGGCCGCCGGTCGTCCGGGCGACACAAAAGCCTGAGATAGATAACCCCGGCGCTTGATTATTTTGCAGTGCAGCATTATGTGTGCAGCGCACCAGAGAGTGTCGCGGCAGCGGGCGTATCGTCGCGACCATTGCTCATGAAGGCGATCGCAGCCCGGCGGAGCGCGGCCTTCTGACCTTTCACCTGTCCGCCGCACCTAGTGAGGAAGACAGATGGCTACCACCCAGAAGACCGCGTCCAAGGCTGAAGAGATGGTGGACGACGCCGCGGCGGCGGCGCGCGAGGCCAGCGAGGCGGCCCCGGCGGCCGTTCGTGAGCTCGCCGACAAGACCCTCCGGCAGGCGAAGGACGGCTATGCCCGCCTGAAGTCCGTGGCCGAGGAGGCGTCCGACGCCCTCGAGGACGCCTACGCGACCACGTCCAAGAGCTACAAGGAACTCGGCCGGAAGTCGGTCGAGGCGACGCGCTCGAACGTCAACGCGCATTTCGATTTCCTGCAGGCTCTGCTCGGCGCCAAGTCGGTCAGCCAGGCGGTCGAGCTTCAGGCGTCCTATGCGCGCCAGCAGTTCGACGTGATGACGGGGCAGCTCAGGGAGCTTTCCTCGCTCGCCCAGAAGGCGACCGCCGAGAGCGCGAAGCCGTTCCGTGATCTCGCCTCCCGCAGCCTGCGGCAGACCCAGATCTGACGTTTCGGCGACGGCCGGCTCCACCGGCCGTCGCCGCCTGCAAAATCCCGGGCGAGGATCTCGTCCGGGCTTTTTTGCGTCTTCGGCAGGTCGAACACGCTTGCCCGCCGCGGAGCTTTCACCTAGGTTCCGCGCGCCCTGACCGGCCCCCGTCAGGCCGCCATAGCTCAGTTGGTTAGAGCGCCAGATTGTGGATCTGGAGGTCCCCCGTTCAAGCCGGGGTGGCGGTACCACGGGCCCCTGGCCCCAAGCGGCCCTTCTTCACCCCCCCTGTGCCGACGCTCCGTTCGACCGGCGTCATTGCTCCGCCCGCGCGGGATGACGTCCCGTCGCCCCGTCGCTATATCAGGCGCCGCTGTTCCGCGGCCGCCCGGCATGGCGGCCCTTTCCGCTGGAGGCCCCATGGCTGCCGACGCTTCGTCCGAAAAGACGCCCGTCACCGTGCTCACCGGCTATCTCGGCGCCGGCAAGACGACGCTGCTCAACCGCATCCTCTCCGAACCTCACGGAAAGAAATACGCCGTCATCGTCAACGAGTTCGGCGAGATCGGCATCGACAACGACCTCGTCGTCGGAGCCGATGAGGAAGTCTTCGAGATGAACAATGGCTGCGTCTGCTGCACCGTACGCGGCGACCTGATCCGGATTCTCGAAGGCCTGATGAAGCGCAAGGGCAAGTTCGACGCGATCATCGTCGAGACCACCGGCCTCGCGGATCCCGCGCCGGTGGCGCAAACCTTCTTCATCGACGAGGAGGTCGGCCGGAAGGCCCGGCTCGACGCGGTCGTCACCGTCGCGGACGCGAAGTGGCTGACCGAGCGCCTCAAGGACGCGCCCGAGGCCAAGAACCAGATCGCGTTCGCGGACGTGATCCTGCTCAACAAGACCGACCTCGTCTCCAGGGACGAACTCGACGAGGTCGAGGGCCGTATCCGCGGCATCAACCCCTACGCGCGGGTGATCCGCACCACGAAATGCGACGTGCCGCTCGACGCGGTGCTCGACAAGGGCGCCTTCGACCTCGACCGCATCCTCAGCATCGAGCCGGCCTTCCTGGAGGCTGACGATCATGCGCATGACCACCACCACCACGGTCATGGCCACGACCACCATCACCACCATGAGCATGGGCCGGACTGCGGCTGCGGGCATGACCACGCCGCGGGCGAGGATCATGGCCACAAGCATCACGACCACGGCCATGGCGAGCACAGCCATGGCGGCCTCAAGCACTATCACGACGAGACCATGCAGTCGGTCGCGTTCGAGATCCCGGGCGACGTCGACGCCAACAAGTTCATGCCCTGGGTCAACAATCTCGCTCAGACCGAGGGCCAGAACTTCCTTCGCTGGAAGGGCATCCTGGCCTTTGCGGGCGAGCCGCGCCGGTTCGTCTTCCAGGGCGTGCACATGATCCTCGACGGCGACCTGCAGCGCGAGTGGAGGCCGGACGAGAAGCGTCGCTCGAAGATCGTGTTCATCGGCAAGGAGCTCGACGAGGCCAAGCTCAGGCAGGGATTCGAGGCCTGCGCGGCCTGAAGCTCGCGCGACGTCGCCGATCCGCCGAAACGCCAACTCCGGAACTGATCCTTCATGTCCATGCCCTCTGACGCCGGCTATCCCTCGCTGGTGGACCGCACCCGGCCCGTCGAGGCCGGCGCCTATGTGATCGCCGCGGCCTTTGTGGGCGAGGCGGCGGCCTTCGCGCTCGGCGACGGCGGGGTACTGTTCGTGGGGGAGGGCGGCGAGACCCGGATCGCGGCTCATGAGGGGGGCGTGCTCGTGGCGGCCGCGGCCGGGAACGAGCTCGTCACCGGCGGCGACGACGGCAGGGTGCTGCGGTTCAGGGGCGTCGGCGAGCCCGAGGCGCTCGGAGAGGTCGGCGGCGGCTGGATTGACGCCGTCGCCATCGGGGCGGACGGCGCGGTCGCGTGGTCGTCCGGCAAGCGCGTCTATGCGCGCGACGGCAAGGGCGAGGTCAGGACCACGGAGGCGCCGTCGGCGGTCCGCGGGCTCGCCTTCGCGCCCAAGGGCTATCAGGTCGCCGCGGCGCGCTACGGCGGCGTCTCGCTATGGTTTCCGCGCGTCGACGCGGCCCCGAAGGAGCTCGCCTGGAAGGGGTCGCATATCGACGTGACCTTCTCGCCCGACGGACGGTTCGTGGTCACGACCATGCAGGAGAACGCGCTCCACGGTTGGCGGATGGCCGACGGCGCGCACATGCGGATGTCGGGCTATCCGGGCAAGGTGCGCTCGGTGGACTGGACGAATGACGGCAAGGCGCTCGCCACCGCGGGCGCCGACGCCGCGATCCTGTGGCCGTTCCAGGCCAAGGACGGCCCGATGGGCAAGTCCCCCAAGGAACTCGGCGTCCGGCCCGCCCGGGTCTCGCGCGTCGCCTGCCATCCGCGCGCCGCGGTGGTGGCGCTCGGCTATGAGGATGGCTGCGTGCTGATGGTTCGGATCTCCGACGGGGCGGAGATCCTCGGGCGCAATCCGGGAGAGGGCGGTCCGGTCACGGCCCTGGCATGGGACAGCGCGGGGGCGCGCCTCGCCTTCGGGACCGAGGACGGCGCCGCCGGCGTCGTGGCGCTGCCGGCCGACTAGCCCGGCAGGCCCCGCTGCGCCGCGCCGGGCCCTTTCGCATCTGCGGGAACTGTATGGACTGCCAGCTCGCCGGCGCGACCGAAAGGCGGCCGGCCAGGCGGGAGCCGGCGGGCCGCGCCTCCCGCCGCGCGTCGCCTTCGACCGTCGCGGGCCAGGCCTAGCGGGCCGGGCTCAGCTCGCGATCGCGAGCGACGATTGGCGCACCTTGTGGGCCGACGCGCTGATCGACCCGGTCGCCTTCGCGATGCCCTCCATGCTGGCGGATATCGCCGCTACGCCCGCGGCCGCGGTCTGCATGTTGGTCGACATGGTGGCCGCGACCGCGTTCTGCTCCTCGACCGCGGCCGCGATGGCGCCGGAGATCTCGTTGATCGAGGTGATGGTCGCCGCGATCGCCTCGATCGCCTCGACGGCGTTCACGGTCGCGGCCTGGCTGCGCGCGATCTGGGTCTCGATCTCCTCCGTCGCCTTGCGGGTCTGGCATGCGAGGTTCTTGACCTCGGACGCCACCACCGCGAAGCCCCGTCCGGCCTCCCCGGCGCGGGCCGCCTCGATGGTGGCGTTCAGCGCGAGCAGGTTGGTCTGGCCCGCGATGTTCCCGATCAGGTCCACGATCTGCCCGATCCGCTCGGCGGAGGCGGCGAGGCCGGACACCACCTCGTTGGTCTCCTTCGCCTGCCGGACCGCATGATCCGAGATGCTCAACGCCCGTCCGAGCTGCTGGCTGATCTCCCCGATGGAAGCGCCGAGCTCGCCGACGCCGTGCGACACGGCGGTCACGTTGGCCGAGACGTCCTTGGAGGCGCCGGCGGCCCCGTTGGTCTGGGCGGCGACGTCCGAGATCGCGTCGCTGATCTCGCTGACGTCCCGGTCGATCATCACCTGCAGGCCGGACCGCCGGGCGCGATCCTGAACCTGGGCGGTCACGTCGGTCGCGAACTTGACCACCTTGAACGGAACGCCGTCCGGCGAGAGCACGGGGTTGTAGGAGGCCTGGATCCAGATCTCCCGGCCGCCGGCCCCGACCCGCCGGAACTCGGCCGATTTGTACTCGCCGCCACGAAGGGCGTCCCAGAAAGCTCGGTACTCCGCGCTCTGGGCGTGGGCCGGCTCGACGAACATGCTGTGATGTCGCCCGCGGATTTCGTCGATCGAGTAGCCGAGAACCGCGAGGAAGTTCGCGTTGGCGTCGAGCACGACTCCGTCCAGCGTGAACTCGATGACGCCTTGCGAGCGATAGATCGCCTTGATCTGCGCGTCGTCGTCAGCCGCCTTGAGCTTCTGCGCCGTGACGTCGACGGCGAGCTTCATGATCCTCACGGGCCTGCCGTGGCGCAGCACCGGGTTGTAGGAGGCCTGCAGCCAGACGGAGCGTCCGTCCTTGGCGATGCGACGGTACTCCGCAGAACGGTGCTGGCCGCTTCTCAGAGCCTCCCAGAAAGCCGCATAGTCCGGGCGGCGCGCGTCTTCCTCGGGGACAAAGATGCTGTGATGCTTGCCCCGGATCTCCTCGAGCTCATAGCCGACGACGTCAAGAAAGTTCCGGTTCGCGGTCACGATCTCGCCGTCCGGCGTGAACTCGATGATCGCCTGCGAGGTCTCGATGGCCGCAAACTTCGCCTGCAGGTCGTTGTGGAACAGCTGCTTCATTGCGGCCTCGGTGGATGGACCGCTGCAGCCTGCAGAACCTGCGTTGATTGTTCGTTAAATGCGACTGATCGCGGCGGTAACTCGCCCGTCACACGCGCCGGAACACCACCGGCGGCCGCTAAAAAAGCGTTAATTTCGCCGGCCGCAGCGCGCCCGTTCAGCAGGCGGCTACTCGGCCGCGGGAGGCAGGCTGGCGAACGCCGCCATGCTCCTGAGGGCCGCAGGCAGATCGCTGTCGGGCACCGACACCGGCTCGAAGCGTCCGGCGACGCCGCTTCCCGGCCTCCCGCGACGGCGCGCGACCTCCCGCTCGAAGGCGAGGAAATGGGTGGGTTCGCCGTCCGGCCCGAGAAGCGGCCGGCAGTCGATCTCCACGAGATATTTGCGGCCGTCTCCGCGATAATTCGTGATCTGCCCGTGGAAGCGCTGCTTCTCGGCGAGAGCTTTCGCGAAGAGGTCGAGGGTCGGGCGCCGGGTCTCGCGGCCCTGCATGAATCTTGGGCTGACGCCGATCACCTCCGCGAGCGGCCGGCCCGTGAGCAGCGCGAATGCGGGGTTTGCATAGAGGATCAGCGGCCCGGGCGCCGCAGGCTGGGCGTCCGTCAGGCAGATCGCGACCGGGCTGTCCTCGGCCAGCGCCCTGATCAGCTCGATGATCGTCATCTGCGCGATCCGAATGGGCGGGCGGCCGGATGGCCGCATCCGCCTTTTTTGGGTCCAGGGCCGGGCCGAACGGCGCGGATCCGCTCGGTCACCTCACGAAGAAATTCCGGAACTGCCAGGGATCGCTCTCGTCGATGTTCTCCGGGAACAGGCCGGGGCGATTCTCGAGCGGCGTCCAGTCCGTGTAGTAGCCCTTCACCGGTCCGAGATAGGGGCGCTGGATCTCGAGGCAGCGCTTGAAGTCCATCTCGTCGGTCTCGACGATGCCCTCGTTCGGGTTCTCCAGCGCCCAGACCATTCCGGCCAGAACCGCCGAGGTCACCTGCAGGCCCGTGGCGTTCTGGTAGGGCGCCAGCGTGCGCGTCTCCTCCAGCGAAAGCTGCGAGCCGTACCAGTAGGCGCCCTTGCCATGGCCGTAGAGCAGGACGCCGAGCTCGTCGACGCCGTCGACCAGCTCGTCCTCGTCGAGCACGTGCAGCCTGTCCTGCACCTTGCCCTCCGCGCCGAACAGCTCGTGCCACGACAGCACCGCGTCGTCGGCGGGATGATAGGCGTAGTGGCAGGTCGGCCGGTAGACCGGCTTGCCGTCCTCCCAGACGGTGAAGTAGTCGGCGATCGAGATCGACTCGTTGTGCGTGACGAGGAAGCCGTATTGCGGCCCGGGCGTCGGGCACCAGGTGCGCACCAGGGTCGCGGCGCCCGGCTGCATCAGGTAGATCGCCGGCGCGTTCGGATCCGGATGCCGCTCGGCGTTCGCCGGCGCCCACTTCTCGTGGGTTCCCCAGCCGAGCTCGGCCGGCTGAAGGCCCTCCGAGATGAAGCCCTCGACCGACCAGGTGTTGAGGAAGACGTTGCGCTCCTTCGGCTTCTTGCCGCGCTGCGTGTCGCGCTCGGCGATGTGCACGCCCTTGACGCCGATGTGGCGCATCAGCGCGGCCCATTCCTCCCGCGAGGTCGGCTCCGGCACGTTGAGCTTCATGTCGGAGGCGATGTTGAGCGCCGCCTGCTTGACGAAGAACGAGACCATTCCGGGGTTCGCGCCGCAGGTCGAGACCGCCGTGGTGCCGCCGGGGTTGCGGCGGCGCGCGTCCAGGGTCATCTGGCGCAGGGCGTAGTTGGAGCGCTCGCTCGGGCCCTTGGTCTTGTCGAAGTAGAAGCCGAGCCAGGGCTCGTTGACGGTGTCGATGTAGAGGCAGCCTAGCTCGCGGCAGAGCTCCATGAGGTCGACCGACCCGGTGTCGACCGACAGGTTCACGCAGAAGCCCTGGCCGCCGCCATTGGTCAGGAGAGGGGTGAGCAGCTCGCGGTAGTTCTCGCGGGTGACGGCCTTCTGGATGAAGGGCACGCCGTATTCGTCAAGAACGTGCTTGTTGAGGTCGCTCGGATCGATGGCGACGATGCGGCTCTTGTCATACTCGAAGTGTCGCTCGATCAGCGGCAGAACGCCGCGCCCGATGGAGCCGAAGCCGATCATCACGATGGGACCGTCGATCTTGGCGTACACCGGATAATCGGTCATTCCTCAAAACTCCTTCGCTCGGCGAGCCTGGTCGCCGGCGATAAAGGCCGAACGGGGCAGGACAATCAACCGCGCAGCGTGACGCGGACATGACGGTCTCCGCGTAACGCCGCCGGCTCTCTCCGCGTATCGCTTAACAAGGATCCCCGGTGCGCCATCAAGAACGGGACTGGGCCTCCTGGATGAAGGCGGCGCACGCCGGCGACGCAGCCTCCTACAGGCTGCTCCTCGAGGCGTTGACGCCCTTTCTCCGGGCGGTGGTTCGCAGACGCGGCGCGTCGCTGGGACTGGACGCAGCGGATGTCGAGGACGTGGTTCAGGAAACCTTGCTGGCGATCCATCTCAAGCGAGGCTCTTGGGATCCCCGGCAGCCTGTGGGTCCCTGGGTCGCGGCGATCGCGCGCAACAAGGTGATCGACGCCATGCGACGCCGCGGCCGTCGCATCAACGTGCCGATCGAGGATTTCCTCGAGACGCTGCCGGCGCCGGAGCCCGAGGGCGAGCTCTCCTCGCGCGAGGCCGAGCGGCTGATCGACGTCCTCAAGGGGCGCCAGCACGAGGTGGTCAAGTCGATCACCATCGACGGCGAGGACATCCGCGGAACCGCGGAGCGCCTCCAGATGAGCGAAGGAGCAGTGCGGGTCGCGCTGCATCGTGGACTGGCGGCCCTGTCGGCCGCCTATCGGAGTTTCAGGGAATGAAGACCGAGGCGCTGATCGGCGCTCTGACCGCGGACGCCGCAGCCAACAAGCCGCGGCGCCTGACCGGCGCGTTCTGGACGGCCGTGGCGGTCGGGACGCTGTGCGCCGCGGCGGCCTTCGCGCTGACCATCGGGCCGCGCTCCGACGTCCTGACCGCGGTCGGCTCCGTGCGCTACGTGTTCAAGTTCGTGGTCACGATCGCGCTCGCCATAGGGGCGGCGGCGTTCCTTCGGCGGCTGACGCGTCCCGCGGCGACGTCCGGCGCCGGCGCCCTGGCGCTGTGGGCCGCCCCGATCCTGCTCGCGCTCGGCGTAGGCGTCGAGCTGATGGTCATCCCGTCCGCGGAGTGGCCCGCCCGCGTCATCGGCTACAACGCGCTGCTCTGCATGGCGATGATCCCGCTGCTCGCGGCGCTTCCGCTCGGGGCGCTGCTCTGGGCGCTTCGCGGCGCGGCGCCGGCCTCGCCGGCCGCCATGGGCGCCATCGCGGGCGTTCTCGCCGCCGCGATCGCCGCGACGTTCTACGCCGCGCACTGCCGGGACGACTCGCCGCTGTTCGTGGCCGTCTGGTACCCGATCGGGGTTGCGATCGTGACCACAGCGGGCGCCGCGCTCGGCGCCCGTCTGCTGCGCTGGTGACGACGCGTCGCCGTCAGGCGGCGCGCCGCGGCTGAAGCCGGGGAGCTTCGCCGAACGGCAGCGCGATGGCGCCGGTGGGGCGCACCGGCCCCTCTGCGCCCGCAAGGGCGCCGTCGGCGAGCTCCAGGGCGAGGAAGCGCGCACGGTCCACCCAGCCCGGCAACGTCAGCCGCCCGGTGCGATCCGCCGAAAAGCCGAACCGCCCATAATAGGCCGCGTCGCCCACCAGCATCACCGCCTCGTGGCCGAGCTGGCGTGCCCGCTCGAGACCCGCCGCCATGAGCGCGGAGCCGAGCCCGAGCCCGCGCGCGGCTTCGTCCACCGCGAGCGGCCCGAGCATGAGGCCGGGCCGGCCGCCGAGCGCCACATGCCAGAAGCGCAGCGTGCCGAGCAGGCGGCCATCGGCGTCCTCCGCGGCGAAGGACAGGCCCTGAGCCGGCAAGCGCCGCTCGCGCAGCCGCTCGCACGTCTTCATGAACCGCGCCGGGCCGAACGCGCGATCGAGCAGCGCCTCGCGGGCCCCGGCGTCAGCCGGAGCCTCGTCCCTGATCAGGATCATCGACGCCTCCGTCAGATGACGTGCGAAGCGAGCGGCAGGAAGCCGTTGAAGGCCACCGCCGCATAGGTGGTGGTGTAGGCGCCGCAGGCCTCGATCAGAACCTTGTCGCCGATCGAGAGGCTGACCGGCAGGGGATACGGCGTCTTTTCGTACAGCACGTCGGCGGAGTCGCAGGTCGGACCGGCGAGGACGCAGGGCGCCGTCGCGCCGCCGTCATGGGCGGTGCGGATCGGGTACCGGATCGCCTCGTCCATCGTCTCGGCGAGGCCGCCGAACTTGCCGATGTCGAGATAGACCCAGCGGATCTCGTCCTCGGCGTCCGACTTCTTCGACACCAGCACGACCTCCGCCTCGATCCAGCCGGCGTCGCCGACCATGCCGCGGCCCGGCTCGATGATGGTCTCGGGGATGCGGTTGCCGAAATGCGCGCGCAGGGCCTCGAAGATCGACGCGCCATAGGCCTCGACCGCCGGGACGTCGCGCAGATAGCGGGTCGGGAAGCCGCCGCCGAGATTGACCATGGACAGCGCGAGGCCGCGCCGCTCGCACTCGCGGAAGATCTCCGCCGCGGAGGCGAGCGCGGCGTCCCACGCGCCGACATTGTTCTGCTGCGAGCCGACGTGGAACGACACGCCATAGGCGATCAGCCCGCGCACATGGGCGTGCTCGAGCACGTCCGCCGCCATCTCGGGCGCGCAGCCGAACTTGCGCGACAGCGGCCATTCGGCGCCCGCGCCGTCCGCCAGGATGCGGCAGAACACCTTGGCGCCGGGGGCGGCGCGCTCGATCTTCTCGACCTCTTCGCGGCAGTCGACGGCGAACAGGCGCACGCCACGGGCGTAGGCGGCCGCGACGTCGCGCTCCTTCTTGATCGTGTTGCCGAACGAGATGCGGTCGGCCGACGCGCCGGTCGCGAGCGCCATGTCGATCTCGGCGACCGACGCGCAATCGAAGCACGAGCCGAGCTCGGCCAGCAGCTTCAGGATCTTCGGATCGGGGTTCGCCTTGACCGCGTAGAACACGCGCGTGTCCGGCAGCGCGTGCGCGAACTTGGCGTAGTTCGCGCGCACGACCTCGCTGTCGACGACGAGCACCGGCCCGTCGGACTGGCCCTCGGCGAGGAAACGTCGGACTCGGTCGTTGCCGAGAGCGTCGAGATGGGAGGTCATGGCGGGAAGTCCCCAAGCAACGTCAGTGGCCGGTGGATGGACGCCCTCCGTTCGGCCGCGCTGTGGAGACGCGGCCGTCCGATAGATGCGCCGTTCCGTGACCGCCTCCCTCGGGGCTGCGGCCGTCGATCACGCCGTAGTCGCGACGACCTTCGGGACGGATGGAATCCGGCCGATCAGGTCTTCGCCACGCTTGGGACTTGGGATGAACCCGCGACCCGCGCGCCCGGCAAGGATGTAGTCGCCTCTTCAGTGACCCCGGCCTGTGGAGAGCCGGGAGAGACCAAAAAAGCCCTCTACGTCGTTGCTTCACGTCGCGTCCGCCGCCGGAGAGGCGACTTAGAGCCGGTTGGGATTTCCGGCCATCGGGTTGCCCGGCGGGGAGTTCCCGCCAACCCGACACACGACACAGGCACGCGCGAAATTGGGCAGGCGCGGAGATAGGGGCGTTCGCGCCGGCATGCAAGCGGCATCTTCGGTTCGTGACAGGGTTTTTTGGGGCTGCGCCCGTTCCGCAACGGCGATGCGAAACGCGGACCGCTGCTTGCCGGCCGCCGCGCTCCCCGTTTAGAATCCGCCGACGGCCGAAACCTCCCCTCCGGCCGCCGGCGCGCAACCTTCTCCGAGTAAACGCAGGCCGCCTCGCGGCCTGCCGCGAGTCCTGATCCGCATGACCGACAGCGTCACCCGCCCGCTCAGCCGCCGGCGCGCGCTTGGCCTCGGCCTCGCCGCGGCCGGCTCCGCCCTGATAGGGGGGCGGGCGGCGGCCCAGCAGCCGGAGCCGGCCGCCTTCGGCTATCAGGACGTGCTCAGGCGGGCGCGCGAACTGGTCTCCAAGCCCTACGACCCCGGGGTGAGGGAGCTCCCGCAGGAGCTCCGCAACCTGAACTTCGACCAGTACCGGGAGATCCGCTTCCGGTCCGACCGCGCGCTGCTCGCGGGCGGCGGCGGGCAGTTCCGCATGCAGATGTTCCACCCGGGCTTCCTGTATCAGCGCCCGGTGGTGGTGAACGTGGTGCGTGACGGGATCGCGACCCCGGCCCCCTATTCGGGCGCGCTGTTCGACTACGGCGCCAACAAGTTCCAGCGGCCGCTTCCGGTCGATCTCGGCTTCGCGGGCTTCCGGCTGCATTACCCGCTGAACGATCCGCGCGTGTTCGACGAGCTCATCTCCTTCGTCGGCGCGAGCTATTTCAGGGCGCTCGGCCGGAACCAGGTCTACGGCCTGTCGGCGCGCGGCATCGCGGTGAACTGCGGCGGGCCGGAGCCGGAGGAGTTTCCGGACTTCCGCGAGTTCTGGGTGCAGATGCCCGGCCCCGACGACGAGAGCGCCACCATCTACGCCCTGCTCGACGGCGCGTCGCTGACCGGCGCCTATCGCTTCACCGTCTACCCGGACGTCGAGACCGTGGTCGACGTCACCGCGACGCTGATCCCGCGCAGGCCGATCGCCAAGCTCGGCGTCGCGCCGCTCACCTCGATGTTCTTCTACGCCGAGAACCAGCGCCGGCATTTCTCGGATTTCCGCCCGGAACTGCACGATTCGGACGGGTTGCTGATGCAGACCAGCGGCGGCGAGTTCGTCTGGCGGCCGCTGCGCAACCCGAAGACGCCGCAGATCTCGGCCTTCTGGGACCGCGACCCCAAGGGCTTCGGCCTGATGCAGCGCGACCGGCTGTTCGAGCACTACCAGGACCTCGACCTGAACTACCAGATGCGGCCGAGCTACTGGATCGAGCCGCACGAGGGCTGGGGCGAGGGCCGCGTCGAGCTCGTCGAGCTGCCGACCGACGACGAGAGCAACGACAACATCGTCGCCTTCTGGGTGCCGTCCGCGCCCGCCGAGGTCGGCAAGGAGCGCAGCTTCGGCTACCGCATCCGCGCCATGACGTCGGACGCGCGGCTGCATACCGGCGGACGGGCGGTGAACACCTATCCGACCCGCGCCGCCGCGCTCGGCTCGGCCGAGCCGGTGCCGCCCGGCACGCAACGCTTCATCATCGACTTCTCGGGCGGCGACCTCGGCTTCTTCCTGGCCGATCCGGCCCGCGTCTCGGTCGTGCCGTCGACCTCCTCGGGCTCGATCCTGCGCACCTTCGTGACGCCCAACCCGAAGATCGGCGGCTTCCGGGTCGGGGTCGACGTGCAGGCCGACACCGGCAAGACGATGGAGCTGCGCGCCTTCCTGAAGGCGGGCGACCGGGCGCTGACGGAAACCTGGACCTTCCCCTACGCGCCCGAGAACGCGACCTAGGCGCGGCTGACCGCGACGCTCTTCACCAGCGCGTAGACGACGCGGCCCGGGGCGAGATCGAGCTCGGCGGCCGCGCGGCGGGTGATCTCGGCGCGCAGCACGGCGCCGCCGACGTCGACCGAGACCGACGCGTAGGGGCCGTCGCCGCGCTTCACGCCGCGGACCACCCCGGAGAGCACGTTGCGCACCGAGGAGCGCTGCGGCGGATCGAGCGCGATCGCCACGTCGCGCGCGAGGAATCGCAGCCGCGCGGGATCGCCCGGCGCGCCGATCAGGCCCGGGACCCAGACCCGGTGGCCGCCGAGCGCAAGCCCCGTCAGGCCGTAGCGTTCGTCGCGCTCGGCGATGGTGGCCTCGACCGTCACGCCGTCGAGCAGGCGGTCTCCGGCGCTCGCAAGCCCCGCGGCCGCGATGGTCTCCTCGATCGCGCCCGCGGCGACGATCCTGCCGCCCTCCAGCACGATGAGCCCGCGGGCGAGCCGACGCGCCTCCTCGAGCGCGTGCGTGACGTAGAGCACCGGCAGCGAAACCTCCTGGATCAGGGCCTCCAGGAACGGCAGGATCTCGGCCTTCCGCTCGGCGTCGAGCGCCGCGAGCGGCTCGTCGAACAGCAGGGCGCGCGGGCCGGAGAGCAGCGCCCGCCCGATCGCCACCCGCTGCCGCTCGCCGCCCGAGAGCGAGCGCGGCCGGCGCGACAGCAGATGCCCGACCCCCAGGGTCTCGACCACCTGGTCGAAGGCCGGGGCCGCGGCGTCGCGTCGCCGCCTGCGGCCGAACAGCAGGTTCGAGCGCACCGACAGATGCGGAAACAGACGGCTTTCCTGGAACACGACGCCGATCCGCCGCTTGCGGACCGGCAGGTTCACGCCGGCTCCGCTGTCGAACAGGACGGTTCCGTCGAGGTCGATGTGGCCCTCGTCCGGCCGCGCCAGCCCCGCCACGGCCGCCACGAGGGTGGACTTGCCGGCGCCCGAGCGACCCACGACGGCGGTCACGCCGGCCGGCGCGGCGAATGCGACGTCGAGCGAGAAGGCTCCCGCGCGGCGGCTTATCTCGACGTCCAGCATCAGCGCGCCCCGATCATCCGGCGATCCGCGAAGCCAGGCGCCGCGCCAGCAGCTCCGAGGCGATGAGGGCCGCAAGCGACAGCGCGATCGCGATCAGCACGAGCTTGCCGGCGGCGGCGTCTCCGCCCGGGGTCTGGGTGAGCGTGTAGATCGCGGCCGGCAGGGTGCGGGTCTCGCCCGGAATGTTCGACACGAAGGTGATGGTCGCGCCGAACTCGCCGAGGGCCTTGGCGAAGGCGAGCACCGCCCCCGCCAGCACGCCCGGGAGCGCGAGCGGCAGGGTGACGGCGAACAGAACCCCTGTCCGGCTCGCCCCGAGGGTCGCGGCCGCGTCCTCGAGCCTGCGGTCGACGGCCTCGAGCGACAGCCGGATGGCCCGCACCATCAGCGGGAACCCCATGATGCCGGCCGCCAGCGCGGCGCCCGTCCAGCGGAACGAGAACACCACGCCGCAGCACGCCTCGAGCGCCTCGCCGATCGGCCCGCGGCGACCGAAGCCGATCAGCAGCAGGTAGCCCGTCACGACCGGCGGCAGAACCAGCGGCAGATGCACGAGCCCGTCCAGCAGCGCCTTGCCCGGGAACCGTCCGCGGGCGAGGGCGAGCGCCACCAGCACCGCGAACGGCAGGCTCGCCACCGTGGCGACGCTGGCGACCAGCAGGCTCAGCCGGACGGCGACCAGGTCCTCGGGCGCGAGCCCCAGAGCGGCGGCGAGCGCGTCCAGCGATCAACTCCCTGAGGCGGGGGCGAGCACGGCGAAGCCCGCCGCCTCGAAGATCTTTCGCGCCGGCGCCGAGGCGAGATACTTCAGGAAGGCCGCGGCCTGGCCATTGTCGGAGGTCGTGAGCCGCGCCGCCGGATAGACGATCGCCGGGTGGCTGTCCGCCGGGAAGGTCCCGACGATCCTGACGCTCGGATCGGCCGCCGCATCCGTCTTGTAGACGACGCCGAGCGGCGCCTCCCCGCGAGCGACCAGCGCCAGCGCCGCCCGCACGTTCTCCGCGCCGGCGACCCTGGAGGCCACGGACTCCCAGAGGCCCAGGCTCGTCAGCGCGGCCTTGCCGTACCTGCCGGCTGGAACCGAGTTCACGTCGCCCATGGCGAGCCGTCCGGCGCCGAGCGCGCCCGAGAGGTCGAATCCCGGCCCGAGGTCGACGTCGCCCTTCTTCCAGTCCGGCCCGGCGACGAGCACGAGCCGGTTGCCGAGCAGGTCGAGGCGGCTGTCGGCCGCGATCAGCTTCCTGTCCGCCACATAGTTCATCCAGGCCGTGTCGGCGGAGATGAACAGGTCCGCCGGAGCGTCCTGCTCGAGCTGCCTGGCGAGCGCGGAGGAGGCGGCGTAGCTCGCCTTGACCTCGACCCCGCTGGATCTGGTCCACTCCCTGGCGACGGCGTCGAGCGCGTTCTTGAGCGAGGCCGCGGCGAACACCACCACGGGCTTGTCGGCGGCGTCGTCCCGGGCGTGCGCCGGCAGCGGCGCCGTGGCGAAAGACAGGCCCAGCAAGAGGGCCGCGAAAAGATGGCGAGCGAAAGTCATCTGCGGTCTCCGCGCCGCGAGCAAGGCTCCGGCGTTCATCGAATGGCGGCCGCGGCGAGCCTCCATCGAGGCGCGGCGCGCGGTGGCGGAAACCGCCGTCAGCGGCGGAAGACGGCGGACGATGCCGCAGACGCCGTCCTGCGACAAGGCCGCCGTCTCTCGCGCTTGTCGTAGAGGCGTTGGAGGATCATCTAAGCGCCAGATGACCCGACATGAACCCGCGGCCGCGTTCGAGCCCGCTTCGCTCACGCTTGACATCGAAGGGATGCACTGCGCGGCCTGCGCGACGCGCATCGAGAAGGTGCTCGGGCAGACGCCGGGCGTTGCTTCCGCGGTCGTCAATCTGCCGCTCGAACGCGCCGATGTCCGTTTTTCCGGCCCGGCCGATCCCGAGGCCGCCGTGGCGGCGGTGGAGCGCGCCGGGTACGAGGCCCATGTGCGGCCCGCAGGCGCCGCCGCGCGGCGGCAGGCGGAGGCCGATCGCGCGCTTCAGCGCCGCGAGGACGAACGCCGCACGCTCCTGCTGCTGATCATGACGGCCGTTCTGGGCGCGCCCTTCCTGATCGAGATGATCGGAATGGCCGCCGGGGCGCATCAGATCATCCCGGGCTGGCTGCAGCTCGCGCTCGCGACTCCGGTGCAGGCGCTGGTCGGCTGGCGCTTCTACCGCGGCGCCTGGGCGTCGCTGCGCGGCGGCGCCGCCAACATGGACGTGCTGGTCGCGCTCGGAACCAGCGCGGCGTTCTTCTGGAGCGCCGGCCAGCTGCTCGCCGGCGGCCACGGGCCTCTCTATTTCGAGGCTTCGGTCGCGGTGCTGGGCTTCGTCCTGCTGGGCAATCTGCTGCAGGCGCGGGCGACGTCGGGCGCCAGCGCGGCGCTCACCGCGCTGAGCGAGCTCACGCCCGCCGTCGCGCGTCGGCGGACGGCCGACGGCGGCGAGGAGCAGGTCTTGGTGGAGGCCGTGGCGCTCGGGGACGTGGTGCTCGTCAGGCCCGGCGAGCGCATGCCGGTCGACGGCCAGGTCCTCGAAGGCGAAAGCGCGCTCGATGAATCCCTGATCACCGGCGAGAGCAAGCCTGTTCCGAAAGCGGTCGGCGACCTTGTCGTGGCGGGATCGCTCAACGGCTCGGGCTTCCTGGCGATCGCCGCGACCGCCGTCGGCGAGGACGCGACGCCCGCCCGGATCGGCCGCCTCGTCGCGCGCGCCCAGCTCGCCAAAGCGCCCGTGCAGCGGCTGGTCGACCGTGTCACGGCGGTGTTCGTGCCGGTCGTGGTCGCCATCGCGGTCGTGACATTCGTGGGCTGGCTGATCGCCGGGGCCGGTTTCGGCGCAGCGCTCGGCCACGCCATCGCGGTGCTGGTGATCGCCTGCCCGTGCGCGCTCGGGCTCGCGACCCCGGCCGCGCTCGTCGCCGGCACGGGCGCGGGCGCTAAGGCCGGCATCCTGGTTCGCGACATCGAGGCGCTCGAGCGGGCGGCGCGCGTCACCGCCGTGGTGTTCGACAAGACCGGCACGCTCACCGCCGGCCGTCCCGCTCTGGTCGCCGCGGAGGCGGTGGACGGCGACACGGCCAGACTGCTGGCGCTGGCCGCCTCGGTCGAGCGCGGCTCCGAACATCCCCTTGCGCACGCCATCGTGGAGGCCGCGGAAGCGCAGGGGCTCGCGATACCGGCCGCGGCGTCGATCCGGGCCGATCCCGGCGAGGGCGTGGTCGGCGAGGTGGACGGCCTGAAGGTCGCGATCGGCAGCGTGCGGATGCTGGAGGAGGCCGGCGCGCACACGGCGCCGATAGAACCCATGCTGGCGCGTCACGCCGCCGAGGGGCGCACCGCAGTCGCGGTCTCCGAAGGACGGCGGGCGCGGGGCGTGCTGGCGTTCGCGGACGCGCCGCGCCCGAGCGCCGCCGCGGCGGTCGGCCGGCTCGCGCGGCAGGGCATACAGGTCATCATGCTGACCGGCGACAGCGCGGAGGCCGCCGCCCCGATCGCCCGCGCGGTCGGGATCGAGCGGGTCGAGGCCGGGGCCCGCCCGGCGGACAAGCTGGCGGCGATCCAGCGGCTCAAGGCGGAAGGCGCGCAGGTCGCGATGGTGGGCGACGGCGTCAACGACGCGCCGGCGCTGGCGGCGGCGGATCTCGGGATCGCGATGGGCGGCGGCGCGGACGTCGCGCTCGAGAGCGCCGGCGTCGCGCTGCTGCGGCCAGACCCGGAGCTGGTGTCCGGCGCGCTCGCCCTGTCCCGGCGCTCCGTCGCCACGATCCGGCAGAATCTGGCCTGGGCCTTCGCCTACAACGTCATCGGCCTGCCGCTCGCGGCGTTCGGTTTCCTGTCGCCTGCGATCGCCGGCGCCGCTATGGCGCTGTCCTCGGCGAGCGTGGTGCTGAACGCGCTCCGGCTCGCCCGCTGGCGGCCTGAATAGCCGCCTCCGTTTCCTCGCCTTATTTCGGTTATAAGCGCCGGCAGCTCAATCCGGCGCCAGGTCCGCACCATGTCCCGCTCGCGTCTTCCCGATTTGCAGTCCGCTCATCTGCTCGACCGCCGGACGGTGCTCCAGATCGCCTTGGCGGCGCAGGCCGCGCTGGCGTTCGGCGGCCCGGCCAGGGCGGCCGGGACCGACCGGTTGAAGTTCGGGAAGCCGGAGCCGTTCAGCTATGACGGCCTGAAGGCCTTCGCCAGGAACCTTGCCGGCAAACCTTACCAGCCGCCGGCGGCGCCCGACCCGGCGATCGTCCAGAAGATCGACTACGACGCCCACGGCAAGATCAAGTTCAAGCCGGAGGACGCGCTCTACGCCGAGAGCGCCGGGGCCTATCCGATCACCTTCATGCATGTCGGAAGATTCTTCCCCAAGACCGTCCGCATGCATGCGGTGGCGGACGGGCAGTCGCGCGAGATCCTCTACGATCCCAGCCTGTTCGACATGCCGGCGGACAGCATCGCGCGCGGGCTGCCGCCGCAGCCGTCGGCGTTCGCCGGCTTCTGGGTGCGCGAGGCCAAGGACCAGGTCACCGACAAGGGCGACTGGAAGGCGCGCGAGCCGTTCGCGACCTTCCTGGGGGCCTCCTACTTCCGGGCGATCGGCGCCGCCGGGCAGGTCGGCATGTCGGCGCGCGGCGTCGCGCTGTTCCCCGCGCCGGGCGCGGCCGAGGAGTTCCCGGACTTCATCTCGTTCTGGTTCGAGCCGGCGAGGACGAACGGCGAACCCGTCACGGTGTTCGCGCTGCTCGATGGCCCGTCGCTGTCAGGCGCCTATCGCTTCCTGATCCATCGCACGGCCGGCACGCTGATGGAGATCGAGGCCGAGGTGACGATGCGCAAGGAGGTCGCCCGGCTCGGCCTCGCGCCGCTGACCTCGATGTACTGGTTCTCCGAGACCGCCAAGCCGAACCTGATCGACTGGCGCCCCGAGGTCCACGATTCCGACGGGCTCGCGATGTGGACCGGCGCGGGCGAACGGATCTGGCGCCCGCTCAACAACCCGCCGCGCATCATGACCTCGACCTTCTCGGACGAGAATCCGAAAGGCTTCGGGCTGCTGCAGCGCGACCGTGACTTCGATCACTACGAGGATGGCGTCAGATACGAGGACCGGCCTTCGACCTGGGTGGAGCCGGTCGGCGACTGGGGCAAGGGCGCGGTCCAGCTCGTCGAGCTGCCGACCGACGACGAGATCCACGACAACGTCGTGGCCTACTGGATCCCGGAGCAGTCCGCGGCTCCGGGCGCCACGATCGCGCTCGCCTACAAGCTGCACTGGCAGGACGACGAGCCTTTCCCGACGGGGCTCGGCCGCTGCGTGGCGACCCGCCTCGGCCGGGGCGGTCAGCCCGGCCTTCCGCGGCCGGCCGGCGTCCGCAAGTTCATCGTGGAGTTTCTTGGCGGCCCGCTGGCCGACATCCCTTACGGCGAGACGGTCGAGCCGGTGCTCTGGGCGTCGCGCGGCAAGTTCTCGTATGTCTTCGCCGAGGCGGTGCCCAGCGACATCAAGGGCCACTGGCGCGCGCAGTTCGACCTGACGGTCGAGGGCCCGGAGCCGGTCGAGATGCGCTGCTATCTGAAGGCGGGCGGCCAGGTGCTCACCGAGACCTGGCTCTACCAGTACCATCCGGCGCCCTGAGGGCGCCGGAACGCCCTGTCAGCGGCCGAAGTCGAACGAGTAGGCGACGCCGAGGCCGACCGTGAACACGTTCTTGGTGCCGAGCTTCTTCGCCACCGGGCTGTCGGCGGCCTCGCCCACCAGCCGGTCGTAGCGGCCGAACGCGGTCGTGCTCCAGTGGTTCGTCCAGTCGTAGGTGATCGCGCTCGCGAGACCGACGGACTTGACGCCGCCCTTGGCCTTGTAGGGCGTCACGCGGCCGTTCCGCGCGGCCTCGCGCGCCGAGACCCCGTAATAGGTGTCCATGAAGCGGCTGTCGCCGATCTCGGTGCGCGGGCCGATCGAGACCACCATCCGGTCGAAGCGCTGGATGTAGTCGGCCGCCACATTGCCGACGAAGCCGTGATGGCCCCAGAAGCCATGCCGCAGCTCGCCCCGGATCCTAATCATCTCGAGCGGATAGAATTCGACGAACGCGCCGGGCTCGATCCCGTAGTCGACGTCGCGGAAGCCGCGGAACTTGTGGTCTTCGCTGGAGTCGCGCTCGCCGCGGACGCGGGCCACCGGTCCGAACTGGAAGGAGGGCGTGTTGATCAGCGCGAAGCCGAAGCCGTCGTCGGGCGCGCCGAACTTCCAGGGCTGGCCCGGGCGGCGGATGCTGAGGCTCGCCATCCCCGAGACGCCGTACTTGCCCGAGCCTTCGAATTTGGTGGTGTAGATCCCGGTCCCCTTCAGGGTGACGATCCAGCCCTGCTGCACCGCTTCGACCGCGACCGGCGTCTCGAAGGAGGGCAGATCCGCTGCGACCGCGGGGAGGGCTGCGACGGAGAGCAGCGCGGCGAGAGCGGCGGAACGGTAAGCCATGACGGATCCTGACGAAGCGCGACGGGTCTTCAGCCGCAAACTAGCCCACTTCGCTGAGCGGAAGATGAAAACAAGCCGCCCTCGGCGGATGACCCCGGTACCGTTGCGCCGCGGCAACGCTCCATCCGCCCCGGGGCGGCGGGTCCGCCGCGGCGCGCGGAACGCTTCAGTCGCGCAACGACAAGGTCGCGATCCGGACGCCGATGTCGTCCGGATCGGGCGCTATGGCGAAGCCGAGCTCGCGGCAGACGGCGAGCATCGAGCTGTTCTCGGCGAGAATCTGGCCCGTGATCGCGCCCCAGCCCTCCGCCTTCGCGAACCGGATCAGGGTGCGCATCAGCCGCCAGCCCAGCCCGCGGCCCTTGAAGTCGGAGCGCAGCAGGATCGCGAATTCGCCGGCGTCGGCGCCCGGATCGGCGTGAAGCTGGACGACGCCCAGGACGGCGCCGTCGGCGCCTGACGCCAGCAGCACCATCGTGCGGGCGTAGTCGATCTGGGTGAGGCGCGCGATGAAGGCGCGCGGGACCTCGCTCATCGGGGTGAAGAAGCGCTGGCGCAGATCCTCCGCGTCCACCTGCCGGAAGAACGCCGCGACCGCCGGCTCGTCCTCCGGCCGCACCGGACGGACGGAGATCTTCGACCCGTCGCCGAGCGTGAGGCCGGTCTCGAGCTGCTTCGGGTAGGGGCGGATCGCGAAACGGGCGTTCGCGACGCCGGCCCCGCCGCCGCGCGGCGCCGGAGCGACCCGAATGCGGGCGTCGAACGCGAAGGCCCCGCGCGGGGTCACCACCAGCGGATTGATGTCGAGCTCGCGGATCTCTGGCATGCCCGCCGCGAGCTGCGCGAGCTTCACCAGCACGAGCGCGGCCGCGTCGCGGTCGACGGCCGGCAGGTCGCCATGCCCTCCGAACAGGCCGCCGAGGCGGGTCTGGGCGATCGCGTCCCGCGCCAGGCCGAGATGCAGGGGCGGCAGCGCCACCGTGGAGTCGCGCAGCAGTTCGATCGCGCGGCCGCCGGAGCCGAACACGACCACCGGCCCGAAGGCGGGGTGGTCGGCGAGGCCCGCGAAGGCGTCCTGACCGTCCTCGGGCCTGATGTGAGGCTGCACCAGGAAGCCGTCGATGCGCGCTGCGGGCGCGCGGACCGCCGCGCGGGCGAGCATCGCGCGCGCGGCCTGTTCGACGGCCTCGGGGCTGTCCAGGGCGGTGCGCAGGCCGTCCACCATCGACCGGCGGGGGATGTCGGGAGAGACGATCTTCAGCGCCGCCCCGCTCGGCCCCATCAGGCCGCGCGCCACCTCCGCAGCCTCTTCAGGGGTCGCCACGAAGGTCTGCGGCAACAGCGGGATGTGATAGGCGGCGAGCACTTCCGCCGCGTCGGTCGGCGACAGCCATTCGCGGCCGCTGGCGAGGCAGGCGGCGATCGCCGCCTTCGCGCGCTCGGCGTCGGGCGAAAAGCTCTCAGGGGCCGAAGGCGGCGCGGCCAGCAGAGCGGCCTGGCCTTCGACATGCCGCACGAGGTGCATGAGACCGGCGACCGCGGTTTCCGGCGTCCGGAAGAACGGCACGTGCGCCGCCTCCAGCGCGGCGCGCGGCGCGGGATCGGAGCCCAGGAAGGCGGCGAACACCGGCTTCGGCGGGTAACGCCGGCTGCGCGCCCGCTTCGCGGCGGCCACCACGGCCCGGGCGCAGCCGAGCGCGCTCGAGAGCCGCGTCGGCGCATAGAGCGCGAGCGTCGCGTCCACCTCCGGATCGTCCAGCGCGGCGTCCAGCACCGTCTCATAGAGCTCGGGCGCCGCGTCGCCCCGCAGGTCCGCCGGATTGAGGCTTCCGGTCTTCTCGGGCAAAGCGGCGCCGATCCGCTCCGCCGTTTCGGCGGAAAAGCGGGCGGCCACGCCGCCGAGTTCCGCCAGCCGATCGGCGGCGAGCGTCCCGAGCGCGGCGCCGTTGGCCACGATCGCGATGCGCTTGCCGATCAGCGGCGCCACATGGGCGAGGGTTTCGGCGGCGGAGAACAGCTCGGAAAGATCCGCCACCCTCAGCAATCCGGCCCGCCGGAACGCAGCCTCATGCACGGCGTCCGACGTGGCGAAGCTCGCCGCATAGGACGACCAGGGCCGGCCATCGGGCTCGCGCCGGCCGCCCTTCACGACCACGACCGGCTTGATGCGGGCGGCCGCGCGTGCGGCCGACAGGAAGCGCGGCGCGTCGGTCACGGCGTTCAGGTAGAGCAGGATCGCGTGGGTGCGGCGGTCGAGCGCGAAGTGGTCGAGCAGGTCGCCGACATGGACGTCCGCCATGTCGCCAAGCGAGACCACTCCCGAGAAGCCGATGCCGCGCGCGCTCGCCCACTCGATCGTCGAGGCCATCACGGCGCCCGACTGGGACAGCAGAGCGAGGTCGCCTGCCCGGGCCTCCGGAGCGATGCTGACGTTCAGGCGGACATAAGGGCTCTGGACGCCCAGGCATCCCGGGCCGACGAGCCGCAACCCGGTCCGCCGGGCGGCCTGTTCTGCCGCCGCGCGGGGGGAGCCCGGGCCCGCGCCCAGTCCGCGGGTGACGACGACCGCCGCCCGGGCGCCGGCCGCGCCGGCGTCTGCGATGATCGAGGGAACAGCGTCGGGCGGCGCGGTGACCACCACCAGATCGGGCGGATCGGCCAGCTCCGCGAAGGTTCGGACGGCGGAGAACTCGTCGATGCGCGCGTGATCGGGATTCACGAGCCCGATCGGTCCGGCGAAGCCCGCCTCGCGCAGGCCGGCGAGGATGACCCGCCCCGCGCTGCCCGGCCGCGGACTGCCTCCAGCCAGCACGACCGAACGCGGCGCGAATACGGCGTCGAGGTTCCGAACCGTCATCGCGCCGCCGTCAGCCCTCCTCGCCAAGCCGCCGAGGCTCGCCTGCGGCGAGCCCCGTTACAAGCCCCGGTGGGGGCGTCAGGGCTGGGTCTGCGAGGGCGGGTCGCTCGCCGGGAAGCTCTCCTCGATCGCCTCGTCCAGCTCGTCCTCGTCCTCCTCGGGCTCCGGCTCCTTAGCGGGAGAGGCCGGCTCCCCGTCGCCCGGCTTCTTTGGGTCCGCGGCGAGCGTCGAGCCGACGCGCGGCTCGGCGGGCGTCGAGCCCGCGGGAGCGGCGGCGGATTCCGGCACGCTTTCGATCGCGGCGGCCTCGGGATCAATCAGCACGATGTGCAACCTCCGTGGTCCATGGGCGCCCATCAGCAGGATCTGCTCGATGTCGGCGGACCGGGACGGTCCCGTGATCCAGTTCACCGTGCGCGGCATGACCCCCGCCCCGAACCGGTCGCGAACCCTGCCCCAGACATCCTCATAGGTGGCGGCCACATCCGCCACGTCGAGGACGACGATGTGATTGTCCGGCAGGAAGTTCAGCGTGGTCGGGTTGTCCTCCCCCGAAACGAGCACGAGCGTGCCGGTCTCGGCCACCGCCCCGAAGGCGGCGCTGACGCCGGCGGCGTCGTCGCCGAAGGTCCGGCCGGTCGCGACCTCGAGCGTCGTCCGCTCCCAGGGAAGCGCCTCGAGACGGGGATCCGTCCCCCGGCGCAGCGCCGGCGCGAGATTGTGCGCGCGCAGGAACTCCGCGATGGCGGCGGGCGCCTGCTCGGGCGCGTTCACGATCGAGACAGTGGCGGCGGAGGCCTCGGCCATCTCCACGAACAGCGCGACGCGCTCGCGGGCCGACTTCTCGGTCGCGCGGGCCGGCAGCACGCCCGCCGGCCTCAGCGCCAGCCGCTCCTCGACGATCATGCGGCGGGGCTTTTCCTCGCCGGTCGACCCGAGCGAGCGGCGGATGTTGGCGAAGATCTGCTCGCGCGGGGTCATGCGCGGTCCTTTCGGGCCGCCCACTGGGCCTGGAAGGTCGACCCTTCGGGCGCGGCGAAGTCCCGCGTCGCCGTCCAGCCGCCGGCGAGCGGCAGCGAGCGGAAGCGGCCCTTGCGGCGGCCAAGCAGAGCGAGCGCGCCCATGGCGGTGCGGGTCGCCAGGCGATAGAGCCGCGGCCGCCGGGCGAAGAAGCCCCAGAGCCTGAGGCCGGACCGTACGGTCGCGGGTGAGAGGTGACGCTCGAACTCGCGCTCGCGCCAGTGCCTCATCAGCTTCGGCAGCGGGATGCGGACCGGACAAACGCTCTCGCAGCGCCCGCAGAAGGTCGAGGCGTTCGGCAGATGGCCGGCCTTGTCCACGCCGATCAGGGAGGGCGACAGCACCGAGCCCATCGGCCCCGGATAGACCCAGCCATAAGCGTGCCCGCCGACCGCGTGGTAGACCGGGCAATGGTTCATGCAGGCCGCGCAGCGGATGCAGCGGAGCATTTCGCGGAACTCGCCGGCCAGCATGGCGGAGCGGCCGTTGTCGAGCAGGACGACGTGATATTCCTCCGGCCCGTCCACGTCGCCGGCGCGGCGCGGACCGGTTGAGAAAGTGGTGTAGACCGAGATCTCCTGCCCGGTGGCGGAACGCGCCAGCACCCGCAGCATCTGGCTGGCGTCCTCGAGCGTCGGCACGAGCTTCTCGATCGAGGCGAGCACGATGTGGACCCGGGGCAGGGTCTGGCTGAGGTCGCCATTGCCCTCGTTGGTGACGATGATCGAGGTGCCGGTCTCGGCCACCAGGAAGTTGGCGCCGGTGATGCCGACGTCGGCCTCGAGGAAACGCTTGCGCAGCACGCCGCGCGCCTCGGCGAGCAGCGATTCCGGCGCATGCAGGTCGCGCTCCGCCGGCAGGTCGCTGTGGACGCGCCGGAAATCGCTCTCGATCTGGTCGCGGTTGAGATGGATGACGGGCGCCACGATGTGGCTCGGCCGCTCGCCGCGCAGCTGGATGATGTACTCGCCGAGGTCGGTCTCGATCGGCTTCACGCCCGCCGCCTCGAGATGGGCGTTGAGCTCGATCTCCTCCGAGATCATCGACTTGCCCTTGGCGACCGTGCGGGCGCCGACGCGGCGGCAGATGTCGGTGACGATCTTCGACGCGTCCTCGGCCGTCGGCGCGAAATGCACATGGCCGCCGGCGGCCGTGACCTTCGCCTCATAGGCCTCGAGATAGAGGTCGAGATGGGCCAGCGTGTGGTTCTTGATGTCGCGCGCGCTGTCGCGCAGCGCCTCGAACTCCGGCAGCTTGTCGGCCGCCTTGCGGCGCTTCGCGATGAAGCCGCTCTCGACATTGCCGAGCGCGCGCTGAAGCGCCGGGTCGTGCAGCGCCTGGTGGGCGTTCTCCTTGAACGCCGGCGAGGTGAAATGCGCCGTCATCCTGTCACTCTCCCCGCGTCGGCTCGCCGATGGCGGGCTCCTCGCCCATGCCGGCCAGCACCTCGGCGACGTGGCGGACGCGCACCGGCCGGCCCTCGCGCTGAAGCTTGCCGGCCATGTTCATGAGGCAGCCGAGGTCGCCGGCCAGCAGCGTTCCGGCGCCGGCCGCGACCACGTTGTCGGCCTTCTTGGCGACGATCGCGTCGGAGATCTCGCCATATTTGACCGCGAACGTGCCGCCGAAACCGCAGCACACGTCCGGATCCTTCATCTCGGCGATCGTCAGGCCCTGCACGCTCTCGAGCAGCTTGCGCGGCTGCGCCTTGACGCCGAGCTCGCGCAGGCCCGCGCAGCTGTCGTGATAGGTCACGACGCCGTCGAAACGTGCCTGCACCGAGGTCATCCCGCGCACGTCGACCAGGAAGGTCACGAGCTCGAACACCTTGGCCGCGAAGGCGTCGGCGCGGCGGGAGAGGTCGGGCTCTCCGGCGAACAGCTCCGGCACGTGCTTCTTCAGCTGGCCCGCGCACGAGCCCGAGGGCGCGACGACGTAGTCGACGCCCTGGAAGGCGTCGATCGCCTGCAGGGCGAGGTCGCGCGCCGTGGCGCGGTCGCCATTGTTGAAGGCCGGCTGGCCGCAGCAGGTCTGCGGCGGCACCACGACCTCGCACCCCGCCTGTTCGATCAGGTTCGCGGCGGCGAAGCCGACCGACGGCCGGATGAGGTCGACCAGGCAGGTCGCGAAGAGGCCGACGCGGGGACGCGCGGGCGCGGAGGCGGCGGACACGGCAAGCTCCGAAAGCGGCGGACAAGTCGACCGTGATGGCCCGTTTGAATATTGAGGGCAAGGCGATCGGCGCAAGGCCGCCGCCCGCGCCGCAGGCTACCCGCGACAGGCGGCATGACTTAAGACTGATTCCAAACCTCGCCCGGCGCGCGTGCCGCGAACGAGGATCCATGGGAGGAGACGATGACCGGGATCGCCATGCCGGCCGCCAATCCGCGCATCCTGGCCCGCCGCGACGAGATCGTCGCCGGGCTGCGCGCCCTGGTGCCGGGCGAAGGCGTGATCGTCTCCGAAGACGAGCGCCGCGCCTTCGAGACCGACGCCCTGACCGCCTACCGCCGCATGCCGCTCGCCGTGGTGCTGCCGTCCACGACCGAGCAGGTCGCGGCGGTGCTGGCCTTCTGCGACCGCGAGGGCGTTCCGGTGGTCCCGCGCGGCGCAGGCACCTCGCTCGCCGGCGGCGCGCTGCCGCAGGAGGACGCGATCGTCATCGGCGTCTCCAAGATGACGCAGGTGCTCGACGTCGATCTGGCGAGCCGCACCATGCGGGTGCAGACCGGCATCACCAATCTGGGCGTCTCGGCCGCGATCGCGCATGAGGGGTTCTTCTACGCGCCCGATCCGTCGTCGCAGCTCGCCTGCACCATCGCGGGCAACATCGCGATGAACTCGGGCGGCGCGCACTGCCTGAAATACGGCGTCACGACGAACAACCTGATGGGCGTCACCTTCGTCACCATGCGGGGCGAGATCGTGGAGATCGGCGGCGACGCCATGGACGCGCCGGGCCTCGATCTGCTCGGCGTGATCTGCGGCTCGGAGGGCCAGTTCGGCATGGTCACCGAGGCCACGCTGCGCATTCTGCCGATGGCGGAAGGCGCCCGGCCGATCCTGTTCGGCTTCGAGACCAGCGAGGCGGCGGGCGCCGCGGTCGCGGCGGTGCTCGGGGCGGGCATCGTCCCGGTGGCGATCGAGTTCATGGACAAGATCGCGATCGACATCTGCGAGGACTTCGCGCACGCCGGCTATCCGCGGGACGCGGGCGCGCTGCTGATCGTTGAGGTGGAGGGCTCTCCGGTCGAGCTCGACGAGCAGCTCGCCCGCATCGAGATGATCGCCCGGCAGCACGGCGCGACCTCGTCGCGGCAGGCCAAGACGGCGGCCGAGGCGGCCGCGATCTGGAAGGGCCGGAAGTCGGCCTTCGGCGCGATGGGCCGGATCTCCGACTACATCTGCATGGACGGCACGATCCCGACCGGGCGGCTGCCCGAGGTGCTTCATCGCATCACGGAGATCTGCGACGCGCAGGGCCTCAAGGTCGCGAACATTTTCCACGCCGGCGACGGCAACTTGCACCCTCTGGTGCTGTACGACATGAACGATCCTGTTTCGCTCGCAAAGGCCGAGGAGGCCGGCGAGGAGATTCTTCGAGCCTGTGTCGAGGTCGGCGGCTGCCTGACCGGCGAGCACGGCGTCGGCATTGAGAAACGCGAGCTGATGACGGTCCAGTTCACCCATGTGGAACTCGCGCAGATGATGCGGGTGAAAGAGGCGTTCGATCCGAACTGGCTGATGAACCCGGCGAAGGTGTTCCCGCTCGAGATGGCGCGGCCCTCCGACGTAAAGGTCGCCGCGTGACCTCTGCGTTCGGCGAGGAAGCGATGACCGACGTGGTCTCTCCGCTCGATGAGGCGGGCGTCGAGGCGGTGGTGCGCGACGCGCTGGCCCGCAAGGCGCCGCTCGCCACCCGGGGCGCGGGCACGCGCGCGGGGCTTGGCCGGCCGGTGCAGGCGGCGCGGACGCTCTCCACGGAGCGGCTGACGGGCGTCACCCTGCTCGAGCCTTCGGAGCTCGTGGTGTCGGCGCGCGCCGGGACCCCGGTCGCCGAGGTCGAGGCGGCGCTGGCCGAGAAGGGGCAGCGGCTCGCCTTCGAGCCGTTCGATCATCGTCCGCTCTACGGCACGTCGGGAGAGCCCACGGTCGGCGGGCTCGTGGCCGCCAACGCGTCCGGCCCCCGCAGGGTCATCGCCGGCGCGGCGCGTGACGCGCTGGTCGGCATCCGGATGGTGACCGGCCGGGGCGAGGCCATCCGCTCCGGCGGCCGGGTGATGAAGAACGTCACCGGCTATGACATCGTGAAGCTCGCGGCCGGCTCGCACGGCACCATCGGCGTCGTCACCGAGGCGACCTTCAAGACGCTGCCGATCCCGGAGAGCGAGACGACCCTGGTTCTGGAGGGGCTGGACGACGCGGCCGGCGTCGCGGCGCTCTGCGCCGCCATGGTCACGCCGTTCGAGGTCACGGGCGCCGCCTATCTGCCGGCCCGCGAGGACGCTCCCTCCTGCACCTGCCTGCGCCTCGAGAATTTCGAGAGCCAGCTGCGCTACCGGATCGGCGCTCTCGAAGCGGCGCTCGGCCATCGCGGCCCGACGAACCGGCTCGATTTTCCGACATCCCGCGCGCTGTGGCGGGAGATCGCCGAGGCCGCGCCGCTGCTGGGGCCGGAAGACAGGCTGATCTGGCGGATATCGGTCGCGCCGAGCCGGGCGGCCGAACTGGTCGCGAAGCTCCGCCCGATCATCGCGTCACATTTCTACGACTGGAGCGGCGGCCTCGTGTGGATCGCCGTGGAGCCGTCCGACGACGCCTGCGCTGCGGTCCTGCGCCCGGCGGTTCAGGCCGCGCGGGGGCACGCCACCCTGGTGCGGGCGCCGCTCGCCACCCGCGCGGCGGTCGACGTCTTCGAGCCGCAGGCGCCGGCGCTCGCGCGGCTGACGCGCGCGGTCACGGCCGCGTTCGACCCCGAAGGGATACTCAATCCCGGACGCATGCATGCGCCCTGAAGCTGTCCCGAACCTGCCATCCGTCGAACGCGCCTGCCTGATTTTCTCGGTCCTCTGCATCGCGGTCCTGGCCTGCGGCCTGGCCGCGATGGGGCGTCCGCTGATCTGCCCCTGCGGAACGATCGAGCTCTGGCACGCGAACGCCAACGACGCCGGGACCTCGCAGCATCTCGCCGACTGGTACTCGCCGTCCCATGTGATTCACGGCTTCCTGTTCTATGCGCTGGGCTGGCTCCTGTTCGGACGGGGCCGGCACCCGCCGCTCGGCAGGATGCTGCTGCTGGCGGTCGCGGTCGAATGCGCGTGGGAGCTGGTCGAGAACAGTCCGCCGGTGATCGAGCATTACCGGACCACGACGGCGTCGGACGCCTATGCGGGCGACAGCGTGCTGAACTCGGTCGCGGACGTCGCGTGCATGATTGCGGGCTTCTTCGTCGCCCGCTTCGCTCCCGTATGGGCGACCACCACGGCGGCGATCGCCATGGAGCTCGCCGCGCTTTACGTCATCCGGGACAACCTGACGCTCAACGTCCTGATGATCCTTTATCCCGCGGACGCCATCTCGGCGTGGCAGTCCGCCCGGTGAGCCTTTAGAGCCTTCGATGCAAACCGCTTTCGCCCCAGAACGTCTCGCCGCCGACCCGCAGCTCGCCTCGTCGGAAAAGATCCTCCGCACCTGCGTGCATTGCGGGTTCTGCACCGCGACGTGCCCGACCTACCTGCTGCTGGGCGACGAGCTCGATAGCCCGCGCGGCCGCATCTACCTGATCAAGGAGATGCTGGAGGAGAACAAGCCGGCGACGCCGGAGATCGTGAAGCACGTCGATCGCTGCCTCTCCTGCCTCTCCTGCATGACGACCTGTCCGTCCGACGTGCACTACATGCACCTCGTCGACCATGCCCGGGCCTATATCGAGGCGACCTATGAGCGGCCGCTCGCAGACCGGCTGACGCGCCGGCTGCTCGCCTTCACGCTGCCCTATCCCGGGCGCTTCCGGCTCGCCCTGTTCGGAGCCTGGCTCGCGCGTCCGCTCGAAGGCTTCTTCAGCCGCACGCCGGGCCTCTCCCGGATCGGCGCGATGCTTCGGCTCGCGCCCGCGAAGCCTCCGCTCGCGCCGGCCAGCCGAGGGCCGGCGACCTTCCCGGCGACCGGGCCTCGCCGGGCGCGTGTCGCGATCCTGCAGGGCTGCGCCCAGCCGGTGCTGGAGCCATCGATCAACGAGGCCGCGGTGCGGTTTCTCACCCGGCATGGCGTCGAGGTGGTGCAGGCCAAGGGCGAGGGCTGCTGCGGCGCGCTCGTCCACCACATGGGCCGGGAGGATCAGGCGCTCGCGCAGGCCCGGCGGAACGTCGACGCCTGGACCCGGGAGATCGAGACCGGCGGCCTCGACGCCATCATCATCACCACCTCGGGCTGCGGCACGACGATCAAGGACTACGGCTTCATGCTGCGCGAGGACCCCGCCTACGCCGAGAAGGCGGCGCGGGTTTCGGCGCTCGCCAAGGACGTCACCGAGTTCGCCGCCTCGTTCGAGCTCAAGCCCTCGCGCCAGACGGGGCTCGCCGTGACCTATCACTCCGCCTGCTCCATGCAGCACGGCCAGTCGATCCGCGAGGAGCCGAAGGCGCTGCTTCGCGCCGCGGGCTTCACGGTGAAGGAGCCCGCCGAAAGCCACATCTGCTGCGGCTCGGCCGGCACCTACAACATCATGCAGCCCGAGATCGCCACCAAGCTGCGCGACCGGAAGGTCGCCAACATCGAGCGCACCGCGCCGGAAATCGTCGCCACCGGCAATATCGGCTGCCTGACGCAGATCCGGACCGGCACCAGCGTTCCCTGCGTCCACACGGTCGAGCTCCTCGACTGGGCGACCGGCGGACCGCTGCCGGAGCCGTTGCGCAAGCGGCTGAGCGAGAGAGCCGCCGAGCAGCAGGCGAGCTGAGAAAACTCCCCCGGCCGCCACGAAAAGACCGTGGCGCGCTCCGGATCCAGCCTTATCTCCAGTGGAGATTCATCCCTTCGGGAAGCGGGGAGCTGGAGCCGGTCAATGAACGCTCACGAACGCAGTCTGATCGCGGGCCTGTTCGAACGCATCCGAGGCGCGGAAGCGGCGTATCGGGACCCCGAGGCCGAGACCTTCATCGCCGATCAGGTCCGGCGACAGCCGCACGCGCCCTACGCGATGGCGCAGACGCTGATCGTCCAGAACCAGTCCCTCGAGGCCGCGAAGGCGCGGATCGAGGAGCTGGAGCAGCGACTCCGCGACGCCGAGGCTTCCGCGCGGCCGCAGACCTCGCCCTGGGGCCCGCGCGCCGGCGACGCGATGGGCGCGCCTTCCTCCTTCGGCGCCGGGGATCCGGGCCGGCGGGGCTACGAGCCGCAGCAGCCTTTTGGCGGGCCGGCCGGTCAGGGCGGACAGGCTTATGAGCAGCCCTCGCGCGGCGGCGGCTTCCTCTCGGGCGCGCTGCAGACGGCCGCGGGCGTCGCAGGCGGCGCCCTCCTGTTCCAAGGCCTCCGCTCGATGTTCGGTGGCGGAGAAGCGCAGGCCGGCGAGGCCGCAAAGCTCGCCGACAACCCGACGGCGGACCAGGAGGCAGGCTCCGCGGCCAACGCCGCGGGTCAGGATGAAGGCTGGTTCTCCGGGCTTCTGGACAGCGTCGGAGGGCCGCAGCACGACGGACCGGGCGAGCCGGGACCGGAGGATCTGGGCGGCCTGGGGCCGGATAACGACGACGATTGGATCTGATCGGGCGAACCGAACGCGGCGCTCGTCGTTGACCCTCGTAAGCAGGGGCGAGGATCCCGCCACGATGCGGGACGTGAACAGTGGAGTGCGCCCATGGCCGCTCGGCACGACAATGATCGCGAAGAGCTCAAGCGTCCGGGAGGTTCGGACGCTGACCTGCTCGAGCTTCCGATCGAGGACAGCCTTGAGCCCGAGGGCGGCGCGGAGGATTCCGGCGTCAGCTCTTTCCTGGACCGCTTTCTGAGGCCGGCGCCGCCGCGCGCTGGCTGAGGCGGACTTCCGGCAGATCGTCAGGGATGACGGCGGGCGCCCGCGTTCGCCGCCACGAGGCGCTCGATCGCCCGCTGGTCATAGGGCTTCGAGATGAACGCCGCGTCGCGCAGCTCGTCCGGCGCGTCATCGGCGTCGGAGCCCGACACGAAGGCGAACGGCAGGCTGCGGTCCTTCAGCGACCGGGCGAATTCGTAGGACTTGCCGTCCTGCACGTCGACGTCGAGCAGGGCGAAGTCGAACCCGCCCGACAGGGCGCGGCGCGCCTGAGCGACCGAGCGGCAGGAGGTCACGTCCGCGTCGGTCCAGCAGCACACGATCGTCGCCAGATCGAGGGCCAGAATTGCGTCGTCTTCGAGAATGAGGACCCGGAAAGGCGCCATCGTGGATACTCCGACACAGCACGACCCCGGCGCCATAACGCGCGGCCGGGGTGGGAGTTTCGTGGTGGCGGCCTCGCGGCGAAAAATAAAAAGTGTAGTGAAAATTAGGCGTTAGTTAACCTGATGGAGTCCGCCGCCGAAGCGGCGGACCCGGCGGACACAGGCCCTAGATCACCTTGACGGTGGTGCCGATCCCGACGCGCTCGTAAAGGTCCATGACGTCCTCGTTGGTCATGCGGATGCAGCCCGACGAGACGGCGTGGCCGATCGTCCAGGGCTCGTTGGAGCCATGGATGCGATAGAGCGTGTTGCCGAGATAGAGCGCCCGCGCCCCCAGAGGGTTGTCGGGCCCGCCCGCCATCATCACGGGGAGCTCCGGGCGACGCTTCCGCATCTCCGCAGGCGGGCGCCAGTCCGGCCATTCCTTCTTGTTCGAGATCTTCTCGACGCCCTTCCAGCTGAAGCCTTCCTTGCCGACGCCGACCCCATAGCGGATCGCGGAGCCGTCGTTCTGGACCAGGTAGAGGTAGCGCGCCTTGGTGTCGATCACGATCGAGCCGGCCGGCTCCGAGCCCCGGTAAGGCACCACGGTGCGGGCGAATTTCGGGTCGATCGAGCGGCGGACCTGGCCCGCGCCGGCCGCGGAGGGCGGGCCGGCGAGCCGCGTCCCGCGCCGGACCTCCGGCTCGCGGTCGTACGGGTCGTACCGCGGATCCTCGTAATAACGATAGCTGCGGGCGTCGCGGCTATACGGATCCGGCCCGTCATAGACGTCGTAGTCTCGCTGGCGGCTGGTCGGGATGCGGCGGGGCCGCCCCTCGTAGCGGTAGATCGTGTCGCCCGGGTCGTCGAACATGTCCTCGACATAGCCGCGCCGGTAAGGGCGGCGCTCCACCCGGCGAATGACGCGGCCGTCCTCGTAGTAGCGCTCGACGACCCGGGCCTCGCCTCTCGGAATGTAGTCCGGGGCCGGGATGACGATCGGATCGGCCAGGGCGGGCGCGGCCCAAAGGGCGCCGACGCCGAGCGCAAGGGCGCCGCAGACTGCGGCGACGGAGGCGCGGACGAAGATCACCGTGGAGACTCCTTGGGAGGCGAGTGACGGCGGGGAAGCAATTGTGGCTCCACGCCATTTACGCGGGATGAACGATTGCGTTCCTGTCGGCCGGGAAAGTGGCGAAGATAGGCCCTGGACCGCCGCGGCGCGCGCCGCCGGGCCGGTTCCGGACGAACCTCAAGCCGACTTGATCGGATCGCGGACGAGGCGCCCGCCGCGGCGCTGCGTCGCCTTGCGCCGCTCCCGCCCCATAACCGAGACGCAGCGGCGGCGACGCGCTTCAGGAGCTTGTGCGACACATGTCGGAATTCGTGATCCGGGAAGCGACGGACGATGACGCGCCCGCGCTCGCGCGGCTGATGGGCGACGCGGCCGAGGAGCGCTCCCCGGACGGGTCGGGACCCGAGGCGCTCGATCGCCCGGCGAGCTTCTTCGCCGATCGCGGCGGGCGGCTGTGGCTGGTGTTCTGCGAGGAGGAGGTCGTGGGCTCGCTCGGCCTGACGCCGCACGGCCGGCCGAGGGAGTTCGAGCTCTCCATGATCTGCCTGAGGCCCGGAACCCGCGGCAAGGGACTGGCGGCCGCGTTGCTCGCGGGAGCGAACGCGTTCGCGGCCGCCTCGGGCGGCGAACGGCTGTCCCTGTGGGCGGACGTGACGTTCGAGGACGTCCAGCGCTTCTGCGAGCGTCAGGGCTTCATTCGCGAGCCGGGGGTTCGCGCCCGCCACGACCGGGCAGGGGCGCTCGAATGCCGCTTCTCGCGCGCCGTGGCGGTCTGAGGCCTCAGCCGACGGCCTTGCGAAGCTCGCCCAGCCTGCGCCGCGTGACCTGCCAGGAGCCGAAGCCGAGCCGCCCCTCCATCTCGGTCTGGGCGAGCCGCCACAGCGGCAGCGCCCCGTCGAGCGCCGCGCGGCCCTTGTCCGTGAGCGTCGGCTTGCGGCGGCCGTGAGGGCCCTTCTCGGGAGCCACCAGGCCTTCCTTCCGCAACAGTT
The DNA here is from genome assembly GCF_014196425.1 of Hansschlegelia beijingensis. Lineage (GTDB taxonomy): Bacteria > Pseudomonadota > Alphaproteobacteria > Rhizobiales > Methylopilaceae > Methylopila > Methylopila beijingensis. The sequence goes on along the minus strand of NZ_JACIDR010000007.1, from coordinate 138,956 downwards.
GCAGGTTGCGGACGAGCGTCGTCCGTTCGAGGTCGATCAGGTCGGCGAGATCGGTGATCGAGGCCGCCTCGCCCGCCTCGATCGCGGCGAGCAGGATGAACTGCGTCCCCTTGAGCCCCGACGGCCGCAGCGCCTCGTCATAAAACCGCGTGACCGCGCGCGCCGCCATCCGCGTGTGCGAACAGGCGCACATGGTGTGGATATCGACGATCTCTTCGCGAGTCGGCATCGACCTGACGATCGGCGCTAAACTGAAGGGAATCAAGCGGAGAAGCAGGGCGGCGGCTCTGTCGTGCGACGTTCGCCTCGTGTATCCGGTCAGGTCCGATCGGCCTCGAAAGGAAGCGTGATTGCAAGACGACTGCGTAGTTCGCGATCGGCCCCCGGTCCCAGCCGCCCGCGCCTCCACCGAGGCGCGGCGCAGCCTCAGCGACGCGCCCCGTCCGACGCCTGCCTCGCCGGGCCCTGGCGACCTCGAGCTTCCGGCCGTCCCGGACGTCGTCCTTGAGCATCGCCCCGGCGAGGATCGCCGCGACCTGATCGTGGTCTGCTCGCCGAGCCGCCGGTTCATCCTCTACCGCTACGCCTTTCCGGGCGACGCGCTGTTCGTCTCCGACCTCAAGGGCTTCTACTATCTCGCGGTCGCCCGGAAGCTGGCGCGCGAGCTGGTGCGGTTCATCGACCGGGGCGGCTATGAGCGCGTGCTGTTCCTCGGGACCAGCAAGGGCGGCTTCGGCGCGCTGCTGCTGACGCGGCTCTGCGCGCGCCTGAGGCCGGACCGGACGTTCCGCGCGCTGGCGTTCAGTCCGCAGGTGCGGCTTCACCCGCTCAACGCCGATCTGTATTTCCCGAGCTATCGCAGGTTGCGCCGGGTCGCCCGGACCCGGTTCGCCATGCGCGCCGCCCTGCGCCTGCATGGCGACGTCTCGCGCGTGGCGGACGCGTCCAACGTCCATGCGACCGTCGTCTACGCCACCGACAACCCCACGGATCTCGCGGAGGCGAACCGGCTGGGCGGCCGGAATCTCCGCAAGGTCCCGATCGCCGGCACGAGCCATGGCTCGATCCTCTATTTCACCCTTCAGGGCCGTCCCGAGAGCTATGTGCGCGGCCGCATCGCCCGGATCTACGCCCGCGCGAAGCGCCGCGGCCAGGATCACGACCAGGACCTCTTCGCATCGCGGCCGAAGGACCCCGAGCAGTTCCTGCGGGAGATCATGCTGGCGCCGAGCTACCTGCCCACGCTCGAAGGCCTGCTGCAGGAGGCCCTCGCCGCGGCGCCCCGGCCGTTGTCGGCCGGCGAGCGGATGGCGGCTTCGGTCCGCCGTCTGGCGCAGATCGCGGGCGGAGCGTGCCGCGGCTTTTCGAGGGAGCGGCAGGTCAGGGGCCACCCGGCCGGCGGGCGTCCGGCGAGGGCGAAAAATTCCTCCACGGGGCCAATTCCGAAATCTTGACAGCCCCCGGGGCCGTTCGTATCTCCTCGGCGCGTTAGCACTCAGCCGCAAAGAGTGCTAACAACCCCGGCGGACCTTGCCGCCGGCAAGATTTTTGGAACGCGAAGCAGTTGCGCGCGCTCGAGAGGATTTAACCCATGAACTTCCGTCCGCTGCACGACCGCGTGGTCGTCCGTCGCCTGACCGCCGAGGAAAAGAGCAAGGGCGGGATCATCATTCCCGACACCGCGAAGGAGAAGCCGCAGGAAGGCGAAGTCGTCGCCGTGGGCCCGGGCGCCCGTGACGAGAGCGGCAAGGTCGTGGCGCTCGACGTCAAGGCCGGCGACAAGATCCTGTTCGGCAAGTGGTCCGGCACCGAGGTCAGGATCGACGGCGAAGAGCTGCTGATCATGAAGGAGTCGGACATCATGGGCGTGATCGCCTGATCGTCCCGAATTTTTCAGCCGGCGGGGCCCGATCCCAGGGGATCGCGGCGAGCCGGTCTTATCCGACACAAGCTCAAAGGAGCGAATGAACATGGCAGCGAAAGAGGTACGTTTTTCGGCTGACGCCCGCGAGAAGATGCTCCGCGGCGTCGACATCCTCGCCAATGCGGTGAAGGTCACGCTCGGCCCGAAGGGCCGCAACGTCGTGATCGAGAAGTCCTTCGGCGCGCCGCGCATCACCAAGGACGGCGTCACCGTCGCCAAGGAGATCGAGCTCGAGGACAAGTTCGAGAACATGGGCGCCCAGATGGTGCGCGAAGTGGCCTCGAAGACCAACGACCTCGCCGGTGACGGCACCACCACCGCGACCGTGCTCGCCCAGGCGATCGTCCGCGAGGGCGCCAAGTCGGTGGCCGCCGGCATGAACCCGATGGACCTCAAGCGCGGCGTCGATCTCGCCGTCGCCAAGGTGATCGAGAACCTCAAGGCCTCGTCGAAGAAGATCGCCACCTCGGCCGAGGTCGCGCAGGTCGGCACGATCTCCGCGAACGGCGACAAGGAAGTCGGCGAGATGATCGCCAACGCCATGCAGAAGGTCGGCAACGAGGGCGTCATCACGGTCGAGGAGGCCAAGAGCCTCGAGACCGAGCTCGAAGTGGTCGAGGGCATGCAGTTCGACCGCGGCTATCTCTCGCCGTACTTCATCACCAACGCCGAGAAGATGATCGCGGACCTCGAGGACCCCTACATCCTCATCCACGAGAAGAAGCTCTCCGGCCTGCAGGCGATCCTCCCCGTTCTCGAGGCGGTCGTGCAGTCGGGCAAGCCGCTCGTCATCATCGCCGAGGACATCGAGGGCGAGGCTCTGGCCACGCTCGTCGTCAACAAGCTCCGCGGCGGCCTCAAGGTCGCGGCCGTCAAGGCGCCGGGCTTCGGCGATCGCCGCAAGGCGATGCTCGAGGACATCGCGATCCTGACCAACGGCCAGGTGATCTCGGAAGACCTCGGCATCAAGCTCGAGAACGTGACCCTCGACATGCTCGGCCGCGCCAAGAAGGTGACGCTCGAGAAGGAGAAGACCACGATCGTCGACGGCGCCGGCGAGAAGGACGCGATCGAGGGCCGCGTCGCCCAGATCAAGGCCCAGATCGAGGAGACCACCTCCGACTACGACCGTGAGAAGCTCCAGGAGCGTCTCGCCAAGCTCGCGGGCGGCGTCGCGGTGATCCGCGTCGGCGGCGCGACCGAGATCGAGGTCAAGGAGAAGAAGGATCGCATCGACGACGCCCTCAACGCCACCCGCGCGGCGGTCGAGGAAGGCATCGTTCCGGGCGGCGGCGTCGCCCTGCTGCGCGCCAAGGCCGCGATCCGCGACGTCAAGAACGACAACCCGGACATCCAGGCCGGCTACAACATCGTTCTGAAGGCGCTCGAGGCTCCGATCCGTCAGATCGCGTCCAACGCGGGCGTCGAGGGCTCGATCGTCGTCGGCAAGCTGCTCGAGACCGACAACGCGACCTCGGGCTTCAACGCCCAGACGGAAGAGTATGTCGACATGATCCAGGCCGGCATCGTGGACCCGACCAAGGTCGTCCGCACCGCGCTGCAGGATGCGGCTTCGGTCGCCGCGCTGCTCATCACCACCGAGGCGATGGTGGCCGAGCTGCCGAAGAAGGACACCGCCGGCCCCGGCGCCGGCATGCCGGGCGGCGGCATGGGCGGCATGGACTTCTGATCCACGCCATCTGGCGAAACGAGAAGGCCCCGGAGCGATCCGGGGCCTTTTTCTTTGGCGGCACGACGACGATGGTCGCCCGGCCGATCACCTGAACTCCACGACCGTCTTCTCCGGCTCGACGAGCCTGCCGAGCGTCTCCGCGTCCCAGTTCGTCAGGCGGACGCAGCCATGGCTTTCCGTCTTGCCGATCTTCGACGGCTCCGGCGCTCCGTGGATCCCGTAGGTCGGCTTGTCGAGGTCGATCCACATGCTGCCGACCGGGCCGTTCGGGCCGGGCCTCAGCGTCAGCTTCCGCTTGTTCTTGCCCTGCTGGAAGTTCTTCTTCGGGTCGTATTTGTAGACCGGGTTCAGGTAGGGCTTCGTCACCTTGACGGTTCCGGTCGGGGAGGGGGTGTCGCCCGAGCCCACGGTGGCGGGGGCCGCCATCACAAGCGCTCCGCCTTCGTCGAACGCGCGAAGCTCGTTCTCGGCCTTGTCGACCAGGATGCGGAGCACGCGCCGGTCGGGCGCGGGATCCTCGCCCGTGGCGGCGACCAGGATCTTCGATCCCGCCTTGTCGAAGTCGGCCTCCGGATTGAGGCGGCGCATCAGGCCTTCGTCGAGATGGAACCGCTCGGCGAGCATCTCGGCGGCGTCACGGAAGCCGATCCACTTCATCTTCGCGAGCTTGGCGTAGTCGGTCGGCAGGGGTTTGCCGACATACCGGCCTTTCTCGTCCTCCGGCGTGATCTCGTAGACCAGCGTCGCCTTCGCCTGATCCTCCGACAGTCTCGCCCAGGCCTCGGCGTCCAGCTGATCGCCGGCCGGCAGCCCCCGCATCTCGCGGAAGGCGCGGACCGCGCGACGCATGTTGTCGCCGTAGAGCCCGTCGATCGCGCCCGGCGAGGCGTGCGCGCGGTCGAGCAGGATCTGCGCGCGGATCAGGAACGGGTCCGGCGCGTCGCCGGCCTTGGGGAGCGCCGCGAGCCTGTCCCGGGCCTCTCTCCGTTCGCGCTTGTTCCTGGCCTTGGCGATCGCGTCCTCGGCCGCCTTGCGATCCGCCTCCACGGCCAGGCGCGCGTCGTCGCGGGCGCGCCAGTCCTCGAAGGTCGCGGCGTCGATCGCCTGCTCGGTGAGCTCGGGAGGGGCGGGCGGCGCGGGCTGCTCCGGCGCCGCAAGGGCTCCGGCGCACCACAGAATGGCGGCGATCGCGCCGCCCAAAGCTTTGATCTTCATGCCGTACGCCCTCGCTCGCCCCCCACCCAAACGTCAGAGAGGCCGGATAGGGTCCGGGATCGGCGGACAGCACAGCGGGACACGGCGGTTAGCTTAATTGATGCGTTTCCACCTTTTGGCCGCGCGCGCAGGGTAAGCGGGGCCGGAATGGCGCGCGGGCGCCGCATTCGGCGAACCATCGCCTGGGGTCAGAGGGTTGCGGATGAGCCTCAAGAGCGTGGCCTACGTTGTCGCCACGGCGTTCATGATGGGCGGCGCTTTCGCGGCGGAGCCGCTGCGGGACGAGGCCACGGGCCTCGCGGTGCTTCCCCCGGAGGGCTACGAGGCTTCGCGCGCGGAGGGAGACGCCCGCTACGCCGTCGTGTTCGCGGTGCAGAAGGCCAACGAGGCCGAGACCGGGTGCAAGATCGCGTTCCAGGCCGCGCCGCAGAACGCCGGGCTCAGCCAGGCGGAGATCAACGCCTTCACGCAGAAGAAGGAATGGACGGAGCTGATCCGGGCCACGCTGTCGCTGCGCTACGACGTGGAAAGCGTCATGCCGTTCGAGCAGGGCGGGCTCGCCGGCGCGGCCGTGGTCGCCGACTTCAAGTCCACGGAAGGCGAGCCCAAGGCGGCCGAACTCCGCTCCTATCTGGTCCTGATCGACACGCCCAAGGGGCGCACGACGGTCGTCTGCGTCGGCGACAAGGCGGGCTTCGAGGGCCGCAAGCCGGAGTTCGAGGCGATCGCCCGCGCAGTCTCCCCGCCGCGATGAACTGTGCGTGAGGGTCGCTTCCTGCGACGCGTGCGATGTAGGGTCGGCGACGCACGCCGCGCATCGCGGCGCATAGAGGCGTCCTCATGAAGCTTCGGCCAGAACAGCGCGTGATCGCGCTCTACGACCGCTACACCCATGGCGAGCTCGGGCGTCGTGCCTTCTTCCAGCGGCTTGTCGCTCTGGTGGGCTCCGTGGCGGCCGCCAACGCGACGCTCGGGGTCCTCTCGAACGACTACGCGCGGGCCGCGATCGTGGCGCCCGACGACCGCCGCATCGTCACCGAGAAGGTCACCTTCGAGACGCCCGCAGGGCCGTATTCGGCGCTGCTCGCGCGTCCGGCCGGCGAGGCGAAGCGGCCCGGCGTGATCGTGATTCACGAGAACCGCGGCCTGAACCCCCACATCGAAGACGTGACGCGCCGTCTGGCCGTGTCGGGCTTCCTGGCGCTCGGCGTCGATCTGCTGTCGCCGGTCGGCGGCACGCCGCCCGACGAGGACAAGGCGCGCGAACTGACCGCGGCGCTCGATCTCGCAAAGGCCACCGAGGCGCTTGTCGCCGCGGTCTCGTTCCTCGCCAAACGCCCTGAGAGCAACGGCGCGGTGGGCGCTGTCGGCTTCTGCTGGGGCGGCGGCATGGCGAACAGGCTCGCGGTCGCCTCGCCCGACCTCAAGGCGGCGGTGGCCTATTACGGGCAGACGCTCGAGCCGGACCAGGCCGCCGACGTGAAGGCGCCGTTGCTGCTTCACTATGCGGGGCTGGACGAGCGCATCAACGCCGGCGTGCCCGCCTTCGAGAAGGCCTTGAAGGAGGCCGGCAAGGACTACCAGCTGTTCATCTATGAGGGCGCGAACCACGCCTTCAACAACGACGCCAACCCGGCGCGCTACGATCGCAAGGCGGCCGCGCTCGCCTGGGACCGCACGATCGCCTTCCTGGAGCAGCGGCTCGGAACCGCGCTGCCGCCGCTCCACTGAAGGGGCCGAAGATTTTTTTTGTCGTGGCGGAACCGCCAGCCTGATTCGCCGTTCTACGCTCGGAAGCTCGCAACGAGCTTTTGAAAAAAGCCGGCTAGCCCCCCGACTGGCCGACTTCATGAGGCGGAACCGCTACCCCCCGAGGCGGTTCCGCCTTTTCCTTTTTCAGCTCCCCAGCGCGCCGAACAGATCCTCGACCAGAGCGGGCGAAGGTTCGAACACGTCCTCGAGCGTCGAGACCGTGACGGCGCCCGCGCCGGCCGCGGACAGCGCCTCCACCAGATCGAAAACGGCGCGCTTCGGCGCATGCAGCACCAGCGGCGTCCCGGGCGCAGGCGCGCCAAATGGCGCGCGCGCGTCGAACCGCGCCGCGAGGTCGACGATCAGCCGCTCGACGCGGCTCGGCATCATCGCCCTGACTTCGCGCACGCTGCGGGCGCGCACCTCGGCCGCGATCCGGGTGAGGATGGTGCGGGCGGCGTTGCGGGCCGCGGGGCTCCAGTCGGCCTGCAGGCTCGCCACGAGCTGCGCCTGGCTGCGCAGGATCACGCCGTCGTCCAGCACCCTGAGCCCGTTGGCGACGAGCGTCGCGCCCGTCGTGGTGATGTCCACGATCACGTCCGCCGAGCCCGCCGCCGGCGCGCCCTCGGTGGCGCCGACGCTCTCGACGATCCGGTAGTTCGAGACCCCGGGGCCGCTGCGTCCCTCGGCGGGCTTCTTCCAGGCGAAGAAGCCGCGGGTGAGGTTGACGTATTTGGTCGCGACCCGAAGCCTGCGGCCATGGCGGCGGCGCATGTCCTCGGCCACGTCGTCGAGATCCGACATCGTGCTGACGTCGATCCACGCCTTGGGCGCGGCCACCACGACATTGGCGTAGCCGAAGCCGAGCGGCTGCAGCAGCTTCACCCGCTGGTCGGCGTCCGGGATCGTCTCGCGGACCAGATCCTCGCCGGTGACCCCGAGATGGGCCGCGCCGCTCGCGAGCTGGCCCGCGATGTCGGAGGCCGACAGATAGGCGATCTCGACATCCGGCACGTCGGCGATCGCGCCGCGGTAGTCGCGCGAGCCGCCAGGCTGCACGAAGGTCAAGCCGGCGCGCGCGAAGAAGGCCTGCACGTTCTCCTGCAGGCGCCCCTTGGAGGGCACGGCGAGAACCAGTCCGCTCATCGCGCGGTCTCCTCGAAGCGGTCGAGCCAGAGCGCAAATCCGACCGCCGGGGCGGGCTGCTTCGCGCCGAGCGCCTTGAGCAGCCCGTCATAGCGGCCGCCGCCTCCGAGCGGCTCTCCGCCGCCCGGACGGGCCAGTTCGAAGACCAGGCCGTCGTAATAGTCGAGCCCCTGGCCGGTGCCGGCCGAGAACCGCATGGCGTCGACCGGAAGCCCGGCGGCCGAGAACGCGGCGATCCGCTGGTCGAAGGCGTCGGCCGCCGCGCTTGCGCCGAGAAGCTCGCGGATGCGGGCGCTCGCCTGCGGCGCGGGCGCGTCGATCGCGAGGAAGCTCTTGAGCGCCTGGCGCTGCGCCGGCGATACGACGGCGGAGCGCGCGGCGGACCGTTCGATGAAGCGCTCGGCGATCTCGGCCGGGGTGCGGCCGCCGACCGCCGTGATGCCGGCGAGCGACAGCACGTCCTCGATCACGCCCCGCGCGGCCTCGGGGCCGGCGGCCTCCAGCGCTGCGAACAGGCCGGCGTGCTCCGCGTCGCCGTCGGCCTTCGTCGCCAGGCAGTCGAGCGTGCCGCCGAAGGCGATCTCCCGCTTGATCCGCCGGCGAAGCGAGGCCGGCGCCTCCACGGCGTTGACGGCCGCCTCCACCAGCGCGCGGTCGCCCAGCCGGATCTGCGGCGCGCGCAGCCCGAGGGCGGCGGCCGCCTCAAGCGCGAGCCCGAGCACCTCGGTCTCGGCGGCCAGCCGGTCCGAGCGGCCGAAGCTCTCCACGCCGACCTGCGTGACCTCGCCGCCATTCGCGCCGTGCCGGAACACCGGGCCCGCATAGGAATAGGACGCCGCCCGGCCGGCCTCGCCGCCCGCGAGGTGCAGCAGCGCGGTCGGGATCGTGAAGTCCGGCCGCAGGCAGAGTTCGCGGCCCTCGGCGTCGAGCGTGAGGAACATGCGCTGGCGCAGATCCTCGCCCATGACGTCCAGAAACGGCTCGGCGGGCTGGAGGATCGGCACGTCCACGCGCGCGAAGCCGGCGGCCTCGAAGCGGTCGATCAGGGTCTTGAGCAGGGGACTCGACATCGGATGGGCGGGCCAAAGGTCAGGATTTCACGGCGCGTCTAGCAGTCGAGCCCGCCGGGCGCGACTTTTTTCCGCGTAAGCGAGGCCGCCGGCCTGGCGGGCGAGACGTTTGGTCCCTGTCCATCTGCCCGCCCGGCGGCGTAGAGATGAGGCGTGGCTCTCTTGTTCCGATCCCGCCGGGAGGACCCCGGCCGCGCCGACGCTTCCCGGCGGATCGCCGCGCTCGTCCGCGGCGCGCTCTCGCTCGGCGAGGACGACGCCGTGACGGTCAGCGAGATCGACTGCGGCGACCCGGCCTGCGGCGGCGCCGAGACCGTCGTGCTGATCATGCGCCCCGGCCGCAAGACCGAGGCCGTGAAGTTCATGAAGCCGATGGCGCAGGTCACCGAGCAGGACGTGCGGGAGAAGTTTTCCGCGGGCGCCTAGACGTGCCGGGAGAGGATCGCCCGGACCTCCTCGACCAGCCGCTCCTCCGGCACAGTCACCTGCGCGGGCCGGCTCTCGGTCCACTCGGAGCGGTCCGAGATCGCGGCCGCGGCCTTGGCGCCTTCGATCAGGTCCTTGAGCGTCACCTCGCCCTTTTCCCGCTCGTCGGAGCCCTGGATCACCACGCAGGGGCTGTGGCGGCGGTCGGCGTATTTCATCTGCGCCTTCATGCCGGAGGCGCCGAGATAGACCTCGGCGGCGATGCCGGCGGCGCGAAGGGTCGCGGCCTGCGCCATGGAGCGGCCGATGTGCTCGCGGTCGAGCGCAAGCACCACCACCGGCCCGAGCGCCGCCGCGGCGTCGGCCCCCTTCAGCGCGCGCAGCGCGGCCTGAAGGCGCGAGACGCCGATCGAGAAGCCCGTCGCGGGCACGTCGTCGGCCATGAAGCGACCGACCAGCCCGTCATAGCGGCCGCCGCCGCCGACCGAGCCGAACTGGATCGGCCGGCCGTGCTCGTCCTCGATCTTGAAGGTGAGCTCGGCCTCGAACACCGGGCCGGTGTAGTATTCCAGGCCGCGGACCACCGACGGATCGAGCTCCACGCGGTCGCCGTAACCGGCCTGGTCGATCAGCGTGGCGACGGCCGAGAGCTCGCGCGCGCCCTCCTGGCCGGCGCCCGGCTTCGGGAACTCGTCGAACAGCCGCCGGGCCGTCTGCAGATTATCAGCCGCCTTGGCCTTCAGGATGTCGAGCACGCGAACCGCCGCATCCGCGTCCAGCCCTGCGCCCTTGGTGAAGTCGCCGCTCTCGTCCTTGCGGCCCTCGCCGAGCAGGGCGCGGACGCCCTCCGGCCCCAGCCGGTCGAGCTTGTCGATGGCGCGCAGCACGATCAGCCGGCGGCCGGCGTTCTCGGGGCCGCCGAGGCCGATCGCCTCCATGACGCCGTCGAGGATCTTGCGGTTGTTGACCTTGACGACGTAGTCGCCGCGCCGGATGCCGACCGCCTCGAGCGCGTCCGCCATCATCATGCACATCTCGGCGTCGGCCGAGACCGAGGGCGCGCCCACGATGTCGGCGTCGAACTGCAGGAACTGGCGGAAACGCCCTGGTCCCGGCTTCTCATTGCGGAAAACGGGGCCGAACCGGTAGCTGCGATAGGGCTTCGGCAGGCGCTGAAAATTCTCGGCGACGAAGCGGGCGAGCGGCGCGGTGAGGTCGTAGCGCAGCGACAGCCACTGCTCGTCGTCGTCCTTGAGCGAGAACACCCCGGCGTTCGGCCGGTCCTGGTCGGGCAGGAACTTGCCGAGCGCGTCGGTGTATTCGAAGAACGGCGTCTCGATCGCCTCGAACCCCCAGAGCTCATAGGTCCGGCGGATGGCTTCCGTCATCTCCCGCGTCGCCGCGAGTTCGGCCGCGCCGCGATCGGCGAAGCCGCGCGGCAGGCGAGCGGGCGTGAGGTCGGTGCGGCGGGCGTTCATCGCGTTCAGGTCTCGAAGCTTCGGAGGCGCGGCCTGCTCCTAGAGCTTTTCGGCGCGCCGGGAAACCCTGCGGGTCAGGCCGCGCAGGCCCCGAGCAGTTCCGCGACCGTCTCCTCGGCGACCGCGAAGGCCGCGCTGGCGCCGAAGCCGGAGGCCGCCACGACGACGCGGACATTCTCCTCCGGCGCCTCGACCACCACCGGTCGGTCCGCCGAAAACGCGTAGGTCCCGCTCCAGCGCGAGACGACATGCTTGGGCCGCTTGCCAAACACGGCCGCGAGCTCGTCCAGGATCAGGTCGTCGATCGTCTGGAGCAGGAACGGGTCCGGCGTCGCGTCGAGGGTGCGGCTGGCTCCCACGACCAGCGAGCCGTCCGCGGACTGCGAGGCGAGCAGCACGACGCCATGCTGGAGGTGCTCGGGCTGCTCGGCCTCGAGCCGCGCGCGCAGCGCGTCGGCCCCCTCGGCGTCCTGGAGCGCCGGCATGCGGACGGCGGAGAGGTCGGTGGAGACCGCGCCGGGCAGCTCGAAGCTCTCGTCGTAGCGCACCCGCATCATCTGCGACTTCGCCCGGGTGAGTCCAAGGCTGGACAGCCGGTCGCCGAAGAGCGACCGCAGATCGTCGCCGGGGCAGACCACCGCGCATTTGGCCCGGACGGGCCCCTGCGAGGTCGCGAGCGCGCCGTCGCCGATCGCGCTCACCGCGGTCTCCCACCGGAACGCCACGCCATGCGCGTCCTCGAGCCAGGCCGCGATCTTCGGCAGAGCGGATTTGGCCTCCACCCTGATCTCGTCGGGACTCCAGAACACGCCCGCGATGTCGCCGCGGAACTGCGGGAACAGGGCGTGCGCGTCCTCCGGCGCGTAGAAGACGCAGCCCGGAGCGGGTTCGGTCGCCGCATAGGCGGCGAGCACGCTGGCGGCCTCCGGCCGGCGGGCGACGATGGCCAGCCCCTCATGGTCGACGCGCACGCCCGCATGGGCGCAGACCTCGCCCCAGATCTCGCGGGAGCGCCTGGCGCGCCGGGCCGCCGCGCCGGTCGGATGGCCGGCGACGCTGACCAGCCCCGACATGCGCACCGATGCGCCGTTCGCCCGCGCGTCGCGGTCGATCACCACGACGCGCCGGCCGCTTCGGGCGCCCGCCAGCGCGTGAGCAAGCCCCAGAATGCCGCCGCCCACGACGGCCAGGTCGAAGTCTTCAGCCAAATGTCCCGCCTCGATCGTCAGGCGGCGGACGCTGGCCCTAACAGCGCCCCGGCGTCAACAGCGGCGCGGGGCCCAGGATGCGGGGTCAGGCCCAGCGCTCGCGCTTGCGGTAGATCGTCGAGGGGCTGATCTCGAGCGCCGCCGCGGCGCGCGCCGTGTTGCCCCCGAACGCTTCCACGGCGCGCTCGATGATCCGCCGCTCCTGGACCCAGAACGGCTCGATGATTTCGGGGTCGCAGACGGAGGAGGCGGCGGGCGGCCCCGCCCGCCTGAGCTCGGCCGGCAGCATCTCCGGCGTGATCTCGTCGCCTTCGCCAAGGACGATGGCGCGGCGGATCACGTTCTGCAGCTCCCGCACATTGCCCGGCCAGTCGTAGCGCCTGAAAAGCTCCGCCGCCGCCGGGGACAGCCGCCAGATCGCGCGGCCTTCCTCGCGGGCGAAGCTCTCCAGAAACGCGCCGGCGAGGGCGATCACGTCGTCGCCGCGCTCGCGCAGCGCCGGCAGGCGGATGGGCAGCACGTGCAGCCGATAGAACAGGTCCTGCCGGAAGCGTCCGGCCGCGACCTCCGCGAACGGGTCGCGATGCGTGGCGCACACGATCCGGACGTCCGCGCGCCGCGGGCGGGGATCGCCCACCCGGCGGAACTCGCCGGTCTGCAGCACCCGCAGGAGCTTCGCCTGCAGCGAAAGCTCCATCTCGCCGATCTCGTCCAGGAACAGCGTGCCGCCGGCCGCCGCCTCGACCGCGCCGACGCGGTCGTCGGTCGCGCCCGTGAAGGCGCCCCGGACATGGCCGAACACCTCGCTCTCCATCAGTTCGCGGGGGATTGCGCCGCAGTTCAGCGCCACCAGCGGCTTCGCCGCGCGGCCCGAGCGGGCATGGATCGCCTCGGCGCAGAGCTCCTTGCCCGATCCGCTCTCGCCGGTGATGAAGACCGGGGCGCGGGAGGGCGCGATCCGGGCGATCTCGCCATAGAGCGCCTGCATGGGCGAGGAGCGACCGACGAAGCCGGCGAAGTCCCGCGGCTCGTCAGCGTCCGGCCCGGCCTCGATCGGCGCCTCGACGGGCTGCCGCCGCTCCTCCAGCCGTGGCGCAAGCCGGCGCGCGAGCGTCTCGGGCGAATAGGGCTTCAGCACGAAGTCGACCGCGCCGCGCCGCATCGCCTCGACGGCGAGCGCCACGGAACCTGCGCCGCTCGTCGCCACCACGATCAGGCCGCTCGCGCCGAGCGCCTCGATGATCGGCAGCGTCGCGCGGTCCGGGACGTCCACGATCGCGATGTCGGCGAGCCGGGAGCGGACGAAACCCACCGCCGCCGCCGGCTCGACCGCCGCCAGGATCTCGCCGCCGGCGTTGGCCACGGCGGCGGTCGCCACGCGCACCGCGGCCGCGTCCGCGTCGACCAGCAGGACGAGCGGCCGGCGCGCATCGGCGCGGGTCGCGGGGTCCGAGGTCTGCGGAAGCGGCATCGGGCGTCGGTCCTTGGATGATGCCGGCGTCGCAGGTCGGCGGCCGCCGGGCTTCCAAGGTGTCCCAACAGGGTAAACGAATGGTGATCGGCGGCTCAGGACGCCGCGGGACGCGCCTCGAATCCGGCCGCCGCCACCGCGCTCGCGGCTTCCTCGGCGCTCAGCCTGGTCTCGGCCTCCACCCGGCCCGTCTCCCGAGAAACCGTGACGACCGCCCCGGGATCCTTGCCGGTGATCGCCTGACGGACCGACTTCTCGCAGCCCTCGCACACCATTCCGGACACTTCGAGCGTGACCATGTCGCCTCCTTCTGATTCATCTCATGTGGAGGCCGGGCGCCCGACCTTCGAGGGCTTGGCCGGCGAATCACGAATCGGCGATGATGTCGTACGCCGTCCGGAAGCCGAGCCACATGACGAAACCCGCCGACTTCTTTGTCGCCGCCGCGATGGCGGTGACGTCGGTGTGCGTGGGCGTCATCGCAGCCTACGGGCTCGGCCTCGGATTCGCGTCGGCGTCGCTGGCCGCGCTGGCGGCGCTCGGCGGCATGGCCGTCGTCCACCTGGCTTTCATCCGCACCCCTGCGCCGCCTGACGGCCGGATCGACGACCTCGACCGCGTCGCGACCGAGCTGCAGAGCAGGCTCGAGACGGTGGAGCTCCGGCTCGCGACGCTCGACGGCGCGGCCGGCGAGCGCGCCCGCGCGGCCGTCAAGCCGATCGTCGAGGAGCTCGCGGCGCTGGGCGCGCTGGTCACCTCGATCGCCAAGGAGGTCGCCGCGCACGACGCCAGGCTCGGGCAGCTCGCGGCGGCCCGCTTGCTGGAGCAGGCGACCGCCGCGCCCCCCGCCGGCCCCGCGGCCACTTCGCCGGCCCCCGCGCGAGCGCAGCCGGCGCCGATCTCGCTCGAACCGCGTCGGACAAGGCCCGACCTCGAGCCTTTCGACCCGGACGAACCCGAAGCGCCGGCCGAGCCCCTGCGGCGCGCGGCGGCGCCGGACCTCGGGCTTCTGGCGCGGCTCGAGCTCGCCCTGCGCGACGACCGCATCGACGTCCATCTTCAGCCGGTGGTGTCGCTGCCGAGCCGGCGCATCCTGCATTACGAGGCGCTGTCGCGCCTGATCGAGACCGACGTGGTCACCGAGGCCGCGGGCTTCATGGACGTCGCAGCGGCGGCCGGCAGGCTCGCGGAGATCGACCGTCGCGCGCTGGAGCGCGCGGCCGGGGTGGCGTTGCGGCTCGCGGCCAGCGGGCGCACGGGGTCGGTGTTCGTGAACATCGCGCCGGGCACGCTCTCGGACGACGCGGCCGTCGCGGCCATCAGGGCGACGCTGGATCGCCAGTCGGAATGCGCGCGTCTGGTCGTGCTCGAACTGCGGCAGGCGGAGTTCGAGCAGCTCGACGCGGTGCAGCGGGCCGCGCTCGACGGCTTCCGCGAACGCGGGGTGCGGCTCTCGATGGATCGTACGACCGATCTGAGGCTGGAGCCCCGCGATCTCGCCCAGAAGGGCGTGCGCTTCGTGAAGGTCGCCGCCGAGCGGCTGCTTGATCCCGACGCGGTGCGGGGCGCCTCGATCCATCCGGCCGATCTCGCCGGCCTGCTCGCCCGCCATGGCATCGACCTGGTGGCGACCAATGTCGAGGAGGAGCGGACCGTTCCTGAACTGCTCGACATGGACGTGCGGGCGGCGCAGGGGCTGCTGTTCGGGGCCGCGCGTCCGGTGCGGCCGCCTTCCGAGCGGGACGGCTCGACCCCCGGAGGGGCGGCGCTCCGGCTCGTTCCGCGCAACGCCGCAGCGAGCTGAGCCGCGTCGGCCGCGCCCGGACGCGGCGGCGGAACTTGACGCCGGGGCGCCCGCCGCTTAGCGCAGCCTGATGTCAGATACTGAATCCTCGCCGGTCTTCGGCCGTTTCGCGCCCTTCGCCACCGCCTATGACGTCGTGCTCTGCGATGTCTGGGGCGTGCTGCACGACGGCATCCACGCTCACGAGGCGGCCGCCGACGCGCTCACCCGGTTCCGGGCGGGCGGCGGCGCCGTGGTGCTGGTGTCGAACGCGCCCAAGTCCTCGGAATGGGTGGTCCAGAACCTCGACCAGAAGGGCGTGCCGCGCGGCGCCTGGGATGCGGTCGTCACCTCCGGCGACGTCACGCGACGCATGCTGGCCGAGCGCGACGTCCTGCGGGTGCATCACATCGGCCCTCCGCGCGACCTGCCGCTGCTCGGCGACGAGCGCATCGAGCGGGTGGCCCCCGAGGACGCCGCGATGGTGGTGGTCACCGGCCTGTTCGATGACCAGACCGAGGTTCCGGAGGACTATGCGGACCGCCTCGCCGCGTTGAAGGAGCGGGGCCTGCCGATGATCTGCGCCAACCCTGATCTCGTGGTCCAGGTCGGGGACCAGCAGCTCTGGTGCGCGGGCGCGATCGCCGATCTCTACGAGAAGATCGGCGGCGAGACGCATTATGCCGGCAAGCCCTATGCGCCGGTCTATGACGCGGCCCTCGGCCTCGCCGAGGAGATCCTGAACCGCAGCGTCGACCGTTCGCGGGTCATCGCGATCGGCGATGCGGTGCGGACCGATCTGGCGGGCGCGACCGCCGCCGGGATCGACTGCGTGTTCATCGCCGACGGCATCCATGGCGAGGAACTCGGGCGCGGCTCGCCTGACCCCGAGAAGCTCGCCGCGCTGTTCGCCGAGCATGGCTACAGCCCCGTCGCGGTCATGCCCCGGCTCGTCTGGTAGGCCGCTCAAAGTTTTTCTTATGTGGACGCCCCTCGGGGCGTCCCGAATAACGGGCGCCCGGCTGTGGCCGGCGCGTCAGATGACAGAACTCGAGGAGACCACGAATGAGCAACCGAATCGTCCTCAGGACCGGCGAGGCGCTCGTCGCGGGCGGCCCTCCCGGCACCGCGGCCGAGCCGGAGGTCGTGATCGGCGAGCTCGACGGGCCGGTCGGCACGGCGCTCGCCACCCTCACGGGCGACCAGGTCAAGGGTCACACCCGCGTCTTCGCCCTGCTCAACACCGACGTGATGGTGCGCCCGGTGACGCTCTGCGTCTCCAAGGTGACGGTCGACAATCCGCGCTACACCAACATCCTGATGGGCACGGTGCAGTTCGCGATCGCGAACGGCGTGCTGGACGCGGTGCGCGCCGGGTACATCCCGAAGGAGAAGGCGAACGACCTCGGCATCATCTGCTCGGTCTGGCTCGCGCCGACGATCGTCGACGTCGAGAACCTCGACCACAAGGTGCTGTTCGACATCCATCGCAAGGGCATGCTGGAGGCCATCCGCAAGGCGATGGCGTCCGAGCCCTCGATCGACTGGCTCCTGGAGAACCAGGAGAAGATCACCCACAAGTACTACCAGATGGGTCTCGACGGTAAGGTCTGAGCCATTCGAGCCGGTCCGGACGCCTCAGGCGCCCGGGCCGGTCATCTGACCTTCCTCAGCCTTCCTCGGAGGCGGCTGCGGCCCGCCAGCCGATGTCGCGGCGGCAGAAGCCTTCGGGCCAGTCGATGAGGTCGACCGCCGAATAGGCGTTCATCTGCGCCTCGGAGGCGTCTGCGCCGGTCGCCGTCACGGCGAGCACGCGGCCCCCGGCCGCGACCAGCCTGCCGTTCTCGATCGCGGTTCCTGCGTGGAACACCGTGACGTGCGGCCGCTTCTCCGCCGCCTCGATCCCGCGGATCTCCGAGCCCTTCCGGTAGGCGCCCGGGTAGCCCTTCGCGGCGAGCACCACCGCGAGCGCGGTCTCCGGCCGGAACGCGGGCTTGCGGCCCGCAAGCCGGCCATCGACCGCCGCCACCATCAGCTCCAGCAGGTCGTCCTTCAGCCGGGGCAGCACCACCTGCGCCTCCGGGTCGCCGAAGCGCACATTGTACTCGACCAGCCGGGGACCATCGGGGCCGACCATCAGGCCGGCGTAGAGGAAGCCCACGAACGGCGTCCCGTCCTCCTTCATCGCGGCGACCGTCGGGCGGACGATCTCCGCCATCGCTCTCTCGATCAGCGCGTGGCTCAGCACCGGCGCCGGCGAATAGGCGCCCATGCCGCCGGTGTTCGGCCCCTCGTCGCCGTCGAAGGCCCGCTTGTGATCCTGCGCGTCGCCGAACAGCAAGGCCGTGGTCCCGTCGCAGAGCGCGAACAGGCTGGCCTCCTCGCCGTCCATGAATTCCTCGATCACGGCCTCCGCGCCGGCTGCGCCAAGGTCGCCGCCGAACACGTGATCGACCGCCGCATGGGCTTCCTGCAGCGTGGTGGCGACCACGACGCCCTTGCCGGCGGCGAGGCCGTCGGCCTTCACCACGACCGGCGCGCCGAAGGCCTCGACGGCGGCGTGTCCCTCTTCGGCGGTGCGGCAGCGGCGGAAGGCGGCGGTCGGGATGCCGCGCCTTTCGCACAGCTCCTTGGTGAAGGCCTTTGAGCCTTCGAGCCTCGCCGCGGCGGCGCTGGGGCCGAAGGCCTTGATCCCGGCTTCCGCGAGCGCGTCGACCACACCCGCGACCAGCGGCGCCTCGGGGCCCACGACCACGAGGTCGACCTTCTCGGCCTTCGCGAGGGCGACCACGCCCGCGACGTCGTCGGCCGCGACCGGCCGCAACTCGGCGTGCTGGGCGATTCCGGGATTTCCGGGCGCGGCGATCAGCTTCGTGAGAAGCGGGCTGCGCGCGATCGACGCCGCCAGCGCGTGCTCGCGTCCGCCGGAGCCTAGGAGAAGTACGATCATAATGAAAACGTCGCCGGCTCTTGTGGGACCCGGCGACGTTCTAGCTGCGTTGGCTCTTTCGCGAAAGCGAAGCGCCGTTACTCCACGATCACCTTACCCTTCATCACCGCCGAATGCGGCGTGCAGATGTAGTTGTAGGTGCCCGGCTCGATGAACTTGACCGCATAGGCCTCGTTGACGTTGAGCATCGGGCCCATCGCGCCCTTCACGGTCTTGGCCGGGCCCTGACGGAAGTGAACGTTGTGCGCGACCGCTTCCTTGTTGGTCCAGCGGACGATCTGGCCGGACTTGATCTTCACCTCAGGCGTCAGGAACGCCATCTTGTCGATGTCGATCTCGGTGATCTCACCGGTGGCGGCCTTGGCGTCGGGCAGAATCTCGATCGGGTCGGCGGCGTGTGCGGCGCTGAGCGGGAGCGCGACGCACAGCGCCGCGAGCAGCATGGAACGCATGGAACGTGTCCTTGGAAAGCCCGGGCGTGAGGAGGTGCGTCGCCGCCGTCCCGGAACCGGCGGCGGCCGAAGTCGGATCAGGCCTGAATGGGGGAGCCTGAACGGCCGAAGAGCGAGGCGTCGCTGAGACGTCCCAGCCAGTTGGCGCCGAAGAGCGTCACCGCCTTTGGCGGGGTGACGAAAGAAAGCGGACCGCTGTCGACCATCAGTCGATCTCCAAGCCGCGGCGGGCGTCGCCTCCGCCACGGCGAGAGCATTAGAGTTCCACTTCCGGGGGAGCAATCGAAGAAGGGTTCCAGCTTGGTAAGAAGAAAATGATCGCTCCGTGATCGGCCTCAATGACGCAGGCGGCCCTCCGGCGCCGGCCCGGGAGGCGGTCGCCTCGCGCCCGCGAAGCGGCTAAGTTCGGACGCCCGCCTCCAAGGACCCCCATGCCCGAACCCGTTCTGTCCAACGCTCCGGAAATCTCCGTCACCGAGCTCAGCCAGGCGCTGCGCCGGACCGTCGAGGACACCTTCGGCTATGTCCGGGTGCGGGGCGAGGTGTCCGGCTATCGCGGGCCGCATTCCTCCGGCCACGCCTATTTCTGCCTCAAGGACGAAGGCGCGCGCATCGACGCGGTGGTCTGGCGGACGAGCTTCTCCAAGCTGAAGTTCAAGCCCGAGGAGGGCATGGAGGTGATCGCCACGGGGCGGCTCACCACCTATCCGGGCAAGTCGACCTACCAGATCGTGATCGACGTGCTGGAGCCGGCCGGGGTCGGCGCGCTGCTCGCGCAGCTCGAGGAGCGCCGCAAGCGGCTCGCCGCCGAGGGGCTGTTCGACGAGGCCCGCAAGCGGCCGCTGCCCTATCTGCCCGAAGTGATCGGCGTCGTGACCTCGCCGACCGGCGCGGTGATCCGCGACATCCTGCACCGCCTCGCCGAGCGTTTCCCGCGCCGCGTGCTGGTCTGGCCGGTGCGGGTGCAGGGCGACACCGCCGCGGCCGAGGTCGCGGCCGCCGTCCGCGGCTTCAACGCGCTGCCGGCCGGCGGCAAGATCCCGCGGCCCGACGTGCTGATCGTGGCGCGCGGCGGCGGCAGCCTCGAGGACCTTTGGGGCTTCAACGAGGAGATCGTGGTGCGCGCCGCCGCCGAGAGCGCGATTCCGCTGATCTCCGCCGTCGGCCACGAGACCGACACCACGCTGATCGACTTCGCCTCCGACCGGCGCGCCCCGACGCCGACGGCTGCGGCCGAGATCGCCGCGCCGGTGCGCGCCGAGCTGATCGCCGCGACCGAGGACCGCGGCGCGCGGCTCCGGTCGGCGCTGGCGCGCGGGCTCGACCTGCGCCGCCGCGAGCTGCGCGCCGCCGCCCGCGCGCTGCCGAGCCTCGATGCGCTGACCCAGGTCCCGCGCCAGCGGCTGGACCACGCGGCCGCGCGGCTCGGGCCGGCGCTCGCCGCCAACGCCGGCCGCCATCGCGCCCGGCTCGCCGCCGCGGCCGCCCGACTGTCGCCCGCCGCGCTGACGGGCCGGGTCGCGCTGTGCGGCGAACGGGTCGCGGCGCTGCACGGCCGCCTGGCGCGGGCCGAGCGGGCGCTGACGGAACGCCGCCGCGATCGGCTCGAAGCGGTGTGGAAGCTCGCGCGCAGCCTGAGCCACGAGGGCGTCCTGGAGCGCGGCTACGCGCTCGCGCTCGGCGCCGACGGCCACGTCCTGTCGCGCGCCGCCTCGGTCGCGCCCGGCCAGGCGCTGACGCTCAAATTCTCGGACGGCGAGGTGGCGGCCACGGCCGACGGCGGCGAGGACCGCCCGGCGCGAAAGCCCGCCGGCAGGCCGCGCCCGTCCGGAACTCCCCAGGCCGATCTGTTCGGGTGAGCCCCATGGCGTCTGAGACCCTGCCCGATCTGTTCCCCGGCTTCGCGACCCGGCGCACGCCGGTCGGCGACGTCGAGATCTTCGCCCGGATCGGCGGGGAGGGGCCGCCGCTGCTGCTGCTGCACGGCTTCCCGCAGACCCACGCCTGCTGGCGCGGTCTCGCGCCGGCGCTCGCCGAGCGGTTCACGGTCGTGCTGCCGGACCTGCGGGGCTATGGCGCCTCCTCCGCGCCGGAGCCCGCGCCGTTCGGGGCGAACTACGCCAAGCGCGCGATGGCCGAGGACATGCTCGGGCTGATGACCGCGCTCGGCCATGAGCGCTTCGGGATCATCGGCCACGACCGGGGCGGACGGGTCGGCTACCGGCTCGGGCTCGACCACCCCGACAAGCTCACCCGGCTCGCCGTGCTGGACATCGTGCCGACCCATCGGATGTGGGCCGCCATGAACGCACGGCTCGCCGTCAAGGCCTATCACTGGAGCTTCCTGGCGCAGCCCGCGCCGCTGCCCGAGAGGCTGATCGGCGCCGACCCCGACTTCTTCCTTGAGACCACGCTGGCGAGCTGGACCGCAGCCCGCAGCCTCGCGCCGTTCGAGGGCGCGCTCGAGCACTACCGCGCCGCCTTCCGCGACCCCGCCCGCATCGCCGCCGCCTGCGGCGACTACCGCGCCGGCGCGCATGTCGACGTCACCCATGACGAGGTCGACCACATCGCCGGCCGCCGCGTCGCCGCGCCGCTGCTCGCGCTGTGGGGCGAGAGCGGCTTTCCGGGCGAGACCGAGGGTCCGCTCGAGACCTGGCGGCGCTGGGGCGCCGAGGTCGAGGGCAGGGCGCTCAAATGCGGCCACTTCCTGCCCGAAGAGGCCCCCGAGGAGACGCTCCGGGAACTGCTCGCGTTTTTCGCCCGGGGCTGAACGCCGCTTCTTCTCCCTCCTCGCGGCGGAGCCGTGGGGAGGGTGGCCCTTCGCGCAGCGAAGGGTCGGGTGGGGTGGGGGCGTGGGGCGCAGCCCGTCTTCGTCGGGCCTTCGATGGACCCGCAGGCCCGCCTCGCCGTCATGCCCGCTTGCGGGCATCCACGACTTCCTTCTCCGTCCCGCGCGATTGAAGTCGTGGATACCCGCGCGAAGGCGCGGGCATGACGCGGAGGTTCGGGTGGTTCCGTTTGAAGACACCCCACCCGGCCGGGCTTCGCCCGTCCACCCTCCCCTCTGCGAGGGAGGGATAAGACCGCCCTTCGTCCGTGCCGCGCCGCCTCTTCTCCCTCCTCGCGCGCAGCGCGGGGAGGGTGGCCCTTCGCGCAGCGAAGGGTCGGGTGGGGTCTTGGGCGTAGAGCGCACCCTTGAATCCCGGCGCTGAGCTCGCGTCCGGAACCGACCCTGCGCAGAAGACCCTCCGCCGCCGGCTTTCCCCTCCCGTCATGCCCGCCTTCGCGGGCATCCACGACTTACCTTCCAGCCGCGCCGCCTTACGCCCAAGTCGTGGATACCCGGCCTGCGGCCGGGCATGACGGTCGAGGGTCCGGCGCTTCACGGCAGGCGCGTGCGATCCGCCGGGTCGCACGGCTCCAAATCCTTCATCCGTTTCAAACAGCGACAGCGGAAGGCGCGGAGCGCCGGGCCACCGTGGTTTTACGCGTATTTTGGCCGGTCGCCCGGCGCTCCACGCGCGGCGGCTTGTTCATCAGCTGGCGGAAGCCGCGCTCCGGTCGCGGGCGGCCCGTTCTCCCTTGCGGGGTCGCGCTCTTCCCTACACCGACAAACCGTTTGCGTGTCGGTTTAGGGTCCCCGCCTCTCGCCCGTGTGACACGATCCCTTTTTACGGCAGAGCCCGCAACGCGCTAGTAGCCGACATTGGTCCCTAGCCAGACTCCGGACATTCGGTACTAGCGCTTGGGGCATCCGCCATACCGGTTATGCAATCTATCTACCAGAACGCTCTAGCCGCCCTTCTAGTCCAGTCCGCGACGGCCATTTGGTGCTAGGGGCAAGCTGCCCGCCGAACTGAAGGGATCACCGAGCGCCCTGCCTTGCGTGGCGTGCTGACTCCCACGTAACTATGGCGGCCCAAAGGATTGATACCCTATGCCCGAAGCCGGCCTAATCAAGACGATCCTCGCCAAGGAGGCACCCACCTACGGCGCCGGGCTTTCGGAAGGCGACGCCTTCGAGCGCTTCACCGCCAAGACGATCCTGAAGCGGTTCGGTCTCAACTTCGATCAGATCGAGGATGGCATCGTCGACGGCCAAGACGACGGAGGGATCGACAGCGTCTACCTCTTCGTCAACCGCGCGCTGATAGCCACCGACACGGACATGGGGCTCTTCAAGGAGCCGGTCGTGATCGATCTCTACGTGATCCAGTCGAAGCTAGAGCCGGGTTTCAAGGAAGCCGCCATGACCAAGCTGGCGACCGCGTTGCCGAGCCTGATGACCCTGAAGGCGAAGCCCCTCGACCTTGCAAAGGTCTACAACGACAAGGTCTGCGAGAAGTTTGAGACCTATCGGAAGGCTGTTGAGGACCTCGCGGGCGAATTCCCTAAGATCAACGTGCACGTAATCTACGTGACTTTGGCAAAGCACGGCAACGACAAGGTCACGGCACTGAGGCCGACGCTGGAGGCCACAGTGGCCAAGGTGCACCCTAATCTTGAATGCAAGGTGGAGCTGTGGGACGCGGCCCGCCTCTATGCGGAGGCGCGTAAGCAGAGCCGAAATATAAAGCAGCTCCGATTCGAGAAGACCGCCGTATCACACGGCAAAGGCTATGTGTTCCTGGCCAAAATCAAGGATTATTACGACTTCATCAGC
Source organism: Hansschlegelia beijingensis (assembly GCF_014196425.1). Lineage (GTDB taxonomy): Bacteria > Pseudomonadota > Alphaproteobacteria > Rhizobiales > Methylopilaceae > Methylopila > Methylopila beijingensis. The sequence continues at coordinate 115,722 of NZ_JACIDR010000007.1, read as the reverse complement.
GATGAGGGTGAGATCATTGACACCTTCTTCGAGTTCAATGTCCGAGACTACAATAAGACGGCGTCTGTCAACAAGGAGATCGGCAAAACCCTTGCGACTGAAGGCGATCCTGCAGACTTCTGGTGGCTCAACAACGGCGTGACGATGCTGGCGGAGGACGCGAACGCCCAGGACAACGTCATGACCATCCGAAATCCGCTGATCGTCAACGGCCTACAGACGTCGCATGAGGTGTTCAACTTCTTCTCCAAGGGCGGAAAGGATGACAATCGCGCTGTCTTGGTCCGGGTCCTCCAACTCGAGGACACCGAACTGCGCGATAGGGTGATCAAGGCGACAAATTCCCAGACCGCAATCAAAGCCGCCTCACTCCACGCCACCGAACCGTTCCAGCGGAAGATCGAAGACTTCCTGGAGCAGCTGAATATATTTTACGATCGGCGGCGCGACTATTGGCGCAACAAGGGAAGGGCGGCGGACCGGATCATTGGCCTCGAACGCCTGGCCCAGTCCGTGGCGGCGATCCTTCTGGAACGTCCTCATGATGCGCGCGGCCGCCCCACCACCATCCTTCGCGTCGAACAGACCTATGACGAGATGTTCTCCTCGGACACAGACCTGAACATCTATAAGGTCTGCGCGGAACTCTACTTCCGTGTGGACGGCTACTTCAGGAGCGAGCGCAAAGCGATTTCCACCATCCACCGCAACAACCTGCGTTACCACTTGATGATGTCGCTCGCCTGGCGCCTCAACGGATCGCGCCCCATACACGCCGCTGCCCTCGCCAAGCTAAAAGTGGGCACATTGACGGACGCCAATATGAAAGAAGAGCTGGCGCATCTGATCAAGCTCTTCGACCAGGCAGGTGCCTCCGACAAGACGGCTAAGGACGCCGCTTTCACTGCTACCTTGATCAAGAAAGCCAAGGTCAAGACCTCGATCCTTGGCAAGGAACCGGCAAAGGCCAAGACTTAGTTGGGTTTGATTGCGGTGTGACAGCCGGCCCACAGCACCTGCGGATTCAACGCTGGGGCGCTGCCTTGGCCCCTTGCGCCAAGTTCACGGGCGGGTGTAGTCCGAGAAAGACAATTGCTAGCGGTCGCAATCTAAAAAGTCGGGCTTCCGTCGGTGCCAAAGCTGAGCGAGGCTTTTCGAAAGCAACTACCTAGTCCAATCGCGACTCGACTTCGCACACGATGCCGTTGTGTTTCAGCACAGCCGCGAACGCGGTTGCATAGGCACAAGCTCGGTCGATGGATTGGGTAGTTCCGACCGCGAAAATTTGTGCGCCAGACCGGTGGTGGCGGTGGGCACGGCCCGTATTCACTGCCCCACCGCGCAAAGCCGCGTCGGGCGTCAGGGACGCGAACCCACGCGAAGCCGCACAATCCATCCATCTCTATTCCGAAACCCGAGATGGACATCGGTGTCGGCACGGTGCTCGCGGCTGCCAATCGTCCCGCTTCCGCGGCAAGCTCGAAAATCGCCGCCCATTTGTCGTCGCCCTCCCTGTCGGGGGAAGGACAGCAGGAGGAGATCACGGGTGACGGCTGATGTCAAGGAATAAAAGCCTAAACGACGTCCGGCCCGCCGCCAAAATGCTTGCGCAGCAGCTTCATGTTGCGGCGGTTGGCCTTGAAGGCGAAGTCGAACACTGTGCCGACCACCGGAACGCTGCCCACCACGGTGTCGAGCACGACGTTGCCGACCATCCGGGCGAGCACATGGCTCGGGGCGCCGAGCTCATGGGCGCGCTTGATCATGTAGGCCGAGACCAGCCCTGTCGCGACGTCGCCCGCGACGGGCACGAAGCTCGCGATCCCGTCGATCCCGAACCGCCAGCCGAGCCCTGGCACGCGCCACCTGGTGTCGAGCAGATGGGCGAGCCGCTCGAGATGGTCGAGCGTCTCCGCCTCGCTGGCGCGCGGCATGCGCCCGGCGAAGCCGGGGGTGGGACGGGCGGCGCGGGCGGCTGTCATCTGCGCATGATCACCCAGATCGCGTGGATGATGCCCGGCACGTAGCCGAGGATCGTGAGAAGGATGTTCAGCCAGAACTGAAGGCCAAGTCCGACCTGCAGGAACACGCCCAGCGGCGGGACCAGGATGGCGATCAGGATGCGTACGACGTCCATCGAGCAAAAACCCTGCTTGCTTAACCGGGACGAACGCGCGAGCAGACGAAATCGTTCGCGGGACGACGCTTCGTGATGGCCCGGCCTCCGGTCTCCCGCCGCTGGAACGCTGGGAAATGGCGGCGCGGGCCCCGGGTCGCCGCCCCTGCGACGGCCGGGCGTGCTAGCGTCGCCTTCCGTTCCACGATTCCCGGAGCCGTCCGGCCTATGCCCATCCGCCTGCTCGACGACACGGTCGCGAACCGGATCGCCGCCGGCGAGGTGGTGGAGCGGCCGGCCTCGGTGGTGAAGGAGCTCGCCGAGAACGCGCTCGACGCCGGCGCGCGGCGCATCGAGATCGTGCTCGAGGGCGGCGGCGCGCGGCTGATCCGGGTCGTCGACGACGGCTGCGGCATGGATCGCGACGACCTGGCGCTGGCGGTCGAGCGTTTCGCGACCTCCAAGATCTCCTCGGAGACCGACCTCGGCGAGGTCGCCACGATGGGCTTCCGGGGCGAGGCGCTGCCGTCGATCGGCGCGGTGGCGCGGCTGGCGATCGAGACCCGCACGGCGGACGCGCCGCATGGCTGGCGGCTCCAGGTCGAGGGCGGCCGCAAGGGCGCGCCGGAGCCGGCGGCCCTGCCGCGCGGCACGCGCATCGAGGTCCGCGACCTGTTCTTCGCGACGCCCGCGCGGGCCAAGTTCCTGAAGTCCGAGCGGGCGGAGGCGCAGGCTGCGGCGGAGGTCGTGCGGCGGCTGGCGCTCGCGACCCCCTCGATCGACTGGACCCTGGTGGTGGAGGACCGCACGCTGCGCTTCCCGGCGGTGGCGGACGAGGCCGGCCGCGCCGAGCGGCTGGCGCAGGTGCTGGGGGCGGACGTCTCCGGCGCCGTGATCCCGGTCGTGGGCGAGCGCGGCGGCGCGCGGCTCGCCGGCCATGTCGGCCTCAGCCATCTGCACCGCGCCACGGCGGGCGCGATCCACCTCTCGGTCAACGGCCGGCCGGTCAAGGACCGGCTGCTCGTCGGCGCCCTGCGCGCCGCCTATCAGGACGTGATGCCGCGCGACCGCTCGCCGGTCGCGGCGCTCGACATCCGCGTCGGGCCCGGAGAGGTCGACGTCAACGTCCATCCCGCCAAGGCCGAGGTGCGGTTCCGCGATCCGGGCCTGATCCGGGCGCTGATCGTCTCGACCGTGCGGGCCGCGCTCGCCGACAGCGGGCCAAAGCCCTACGCGGCCGGCGGCGCCGAGATCGCGCGCTTCGCCGCCCGCCGCGCCGCCCCGCCTGCCGCCTATGCGGCCCCGCGGCCGGCCGCGCCTGTCCGCGGCTTCGCCTCCGGCGCGCAGGCGGCCTTCGCGGTCGAGGCGATGGACCTGCCGCCCGCCGCCAACCCGGCCGCCTTCGTGGACGAGCCGGCGGACGCCGTCCGCCGGCCGCTCGGCGCGGCCAAGGCGCATCTGCACGACACCTACATCCTCGCCGAGACCCAGGACGGCGTCGCGCTGGTGGACGCTCACGCGGCCCATGAGCGGCTGGTCTATGAAGAGCTGAAGCGGCTGCGCGAACGCTCCGGCGTGCCGCGGCAGGAACTGCTCGTGCCCGACGTGGTCGAGCTCGATCCGGCCGACGCCGAGCGGGTGCTGGCCGCGCGCGGGGAGCTGGAGCGGCTCGGGCTCGCGGTCGAGGCGTTCGGGCCGGGCGCGCTGCTGGTGCGCGCCACCCCGGCGCCGCTCGGCCCGTGCGACGGGATCCGGCTGGTGCGCGACGTCGCCGAGGCGCTGGCGGAGGGCGAGGCGGACGCCACCCCGATGGCGCGCCGGCTCGACCACATCCTGGCGACGGTCGCCTGTCACGGCTCGGTGCGGGCGGGCCGGCGGCTGAAGCCCGACGAGATGAACGCGCTGCTGCGCGCGATCGAGGCCGAGCCCGCCGCCTCGACCTGCAACCATGGCCGCCCGACCTTCGTGACGCTGACGACGGCGGATCTCGAAAAGCTGTTCGGCCGGCGGTGAGCGGCGCCTTCCCGGATACGGGGCTGCTCGATCTCGTCGAGCACGCCGTGCTGATCGCCGTCGGGGGGCGGGCGCTTCGCGTCGCGCCCAATCCGGCGGCCTGCCGCCTGTTCGGGATCGCCCACGAAGCGAACCTCCGCGTCCCCCTGTCCCGGCTCGTCGGCCGGTCCGCGGCGGCGGAGCTCGCGACCTTCGCCGAGCGGCTTCCGATGAACGGCCTCGGCGCCCGCACGGCGATCTCCTGCAAGACGCCGCGCGGCGCGCTGCTGCTCGCGGCCGACGTCGCGCGCGCTCCGGGCCGGACCGACGTCTTCGTGCTCACCCTTCGGGAGGAGACCGCGGACGCCACGGCGGTCGAGGCGCTTTCGCAGGCCAACATGGTGCTGCAGTCGCTGCCGGTCGGCATCGAGCTCTACGACCGGCGGTTCAACGCCCTGTTCTACAACAGGAAGTCCGACGAGCTGTTCGACTATTCCGAGCGCGCCATCATCAACCACGCCGACTGGTGGGATCTCGCCTTCCCCGACGCGGAAAAGCGCGAGGCGGCCCGCGCGGAGTGGGCCGTCGTCACGGCGGCCGCCGAGGCCGATCCGACGCAGGCTCATATGGCCGAATGGGCGGTGATGTGCCGCGACGGCGTCACGCGCGACATCCAGTTCTACTATCGCCGCGCCGGGGAGGGGTTCTCGCTGGTGCTCTGGGACGTCAGCGACCGCCGCCGGCTGGAGACGGAGCTGCGCGAGCTCGCGCTGACCGACAGCCTCACCGGCCTGCCGAACCGGCGCTGCTTCTTCGAAACCGCCCAGTCGCTCCTCGACAACGCGCCGCCGAACCGCGCGCTGACGGTGCTGATGCTCGACGTCGACCACTTCAAGGCCGTCAACGACCGCTTCGGCCACAGCGTCGGCGACGAGGTCCTGAAGGCGGTCGCCGCGCGCGGCAAGGCGGCGCTGCGCAAGGAGGACCTCATCGCCCGCGTCGGCGGCGAGGAGTTCGCGGCGCTCCTGCCCGGAACGGAGGCCGCGCACGCCGCCTGCGTCGCGCGCCGGCTGCGCGAGGCGATCATCGCTGAGCCGGTCACGGTCGGGGCGGTGGCGATCCCGGTGACGGTCAGCATAGGGGTCGCGGGCCGGCGCAGGGACGACGCCGCCGCCGAAGTCATCGTGGAGCGCGCCGACGCGGCGCTCTACGCGGCCAAGAGCGCCGGGCGCGACCGGGTGGCGGTGGCCGACGAGAACCTCGTGGGCGGCTAGGCGGCCCGCAGCAGCGCGACCTTCGCGTCGCCATAGGTCCGGACCTCGAGGGTCTCGAAGCCGGCCGGCGCCGCCGCTTCGGCCTCGGCGCTCTCCTCCCAGACCACGAGCGCGCCCGGGGCGAGCCAGCCGCCGTCGCGGGCGGAGGCCAGCGCGCGCTCGCCGAGCCCCTTGCCGTAGGGCGGGTCGGCGAACACGAGCTCGAACGGCGCCATGCCGGCGGGCCCCAGCCTGGTCGCGTCGCGCCGGAAGATCTTGGTCGCGCCGCCGAGCCCGAAGGTCTCGATATTGGCGCGCAAACAGGCGCGGGCTTCCGCCCCCTCGTCGACGAACAGCGCGAAGCGCGCGCCGCGCGACATCGCCTCGAGGCCGAGCGCGCCGGTGCCGGCGAACAGGTCGAGCACGCGCGCGCCGTCGGCCGGATCGCCATAGGCGTGGGCGAGCACGTTGAACACCGCCTCGCGCAGCCGGTCGCTGGTCGGCCGGATCGCGCGCGAGTCCGCCGAGGGGCCTTTCAGCGCGCGGCCCTTGAACCTACCGCCGACGATCCGCACCGCCCGGCCGTCCTCTGCCGCCGCCGCCAGTCGGTCGTCCGCCGGGCTTGCCGCCGCCGCCCGGCCTGCCGCCGCCCGGTCCGCGCGGCTTGAAGCCGCCGCCGGGCTTTCCGCCGGGCCCGCCTGGCCTGCCGCCCATCGGTCTGCCGCCGGGCTTGCCGCCAGGACGACCCCCGCCTGCCGGCCGGTCGCCGGAAGGCCTGTCGCCGCGCGGCGGACGGCCGCCGGCGGGACGCTCGCCGCCGTCGCGGCGCGGAGGACGACCGCCCTCCGGACGCGGCGGACGCCCGCCCTCGGGACGGTCGCTGCGTTGCGGCCGATCGCCGGCCGGCCGCCGGGGCCGTTCGGCCGCGCCCGAGGACGCCTCGTCACGCCAGCGCGGCGCAGGCGCGCGCGACGCCGACGCGCCGGACTCGGTCGGGGCCCGGTCCGGACGCTCGGGGCGCGGTCCGCGCTGCGGACGGTCGCCGAAGGCGCGCTGGGGCCGCTCGCCGCGCTCCGGGCGGGGCCTGTCGTTGAAGGGCCGCGGGCCACGGGCCGGGCGTTCTCCGCCCTCCGCGCGCTGCGGCCTGTCGCCGAAGGCGCGCTGCGGCCGTTCGCCACGCTCCGGACGCGGCCTGTCGCCAGCCGGCGCGCGGAACGGACGGTCGCCACGCTCGCGGGGCCGGTCGCCGGACGGCGCGCGGCGCTCGAAGCGCTCGCCGCCTTCGCCACGCGGCGCGCGATCGGGTCTCTCGGGTCGATCGCCGCGCGGCGCGGGCTTCGCGCCGGGACGCGTCGGACGTTCGGGCCGGCCCGCCGCGCCGAAGCGCTCGGCCGCGCCGGCGTCCTTGCGGCGCACCCGCTTCGGGGCCTCGTCGCCGGCCGCGCGGGCGACGCGTTCGACCGCGACCTTGCGGCCGCGGCGGTCGGCGACCGGGGCCGCGCGCTTGACGCGGGCCGGCTTGTCCTCGGCGGGCGCGGCGGCGGCCGGCGGCGCCATGTCGCGCGGGCGGGCGATCGGCGCGCGCCGCCCGACGCGCTGCGACGGATCGCCGAGCCGGGCGCGGTCGCGCGGATCGGGGCCCGAGCGGGCCCCGCCGCGCCCGCCGGTCACCTTCGGCGCCTGGTCGTCGCGCGTCACGGCGGCCTCGAAATCGCAGCCGGCCTCTTCGGCCAGGCGCTTGCCGAGCTGGTCCATGAGCGTGCGGGTGCGCACCTCCTCGGCCTCGCCCTCCGGCAGCGAACCCAGCTGGAACGGCCCGAACGAGATCCGGATCAGCCGGTTGACCGCGAGCCCGAGATGCTCGGCGAGGCGCTTGACCTCGCGGTTCTTGCCCTCGCGCAGGCCGATCATGAGCCACACATTGTCGCTCTGCTGGCGCTCGACCTCGGCCTCGACCGGGCCGTAGGCGAAGCCGTCGATCTCCACGCCGTCCTTGAGCGCGTCGAGCTGCGCCTGCGTCACGCGGCCGAAGGCGCGCACCCGGTAGCGGCGCAGCCAGCCGGTCTCGGGAAGCTCCAGCACGCGCGCCAGCCCGCCGTCATTGGTGAGCAGCAGCAGGCCTTCGGTGTTGATGTCGAGCCGGCCGATCGTCATCACCCGCGGCAGGCCGGGGGGCAGGATCGAGAACACCGTCTCGCGCCCTTCCGGGTCGCGGTTGGTCGTCACATAGCCGCGCGGCTTGTGGTAAAGCCACAGCCGCGTCCGCTCCCGTTCGGGAAGCGGGCGGCCGTCGACCTCGACGCGGTCGTCGCGGGTGACGTTGAAGGCCGCGGTCGTCACCGCCGCGCCGTTGACCTTCACGCGGCCTTCGCCGATCCAGATCTCGGCGTCGCGGCGGGAGCCGAGGCCGGCGCGCGCGATCGCCTTGGCGAGGCGCTCGCCGGGGCGGCGCGTGGCGTGGTCCTCCGGCGCGTCCCCTTGGGGCTCGCCGGGCGTTTCGGTCGGTTCTGTCATGACGAGCGGGCGATAGCATGCGGGCGAGGCGTTGACGAGGACCAACCGCGCCTCACCCATGGATCGCGCGCTGGAGGAGGCGCGCGCCGCCGCCGCGCGCGGCGAGACGCCGGTCGGCGCCGTCGTCACGCGCGACGGCGCGGTGATCGCCGCGGCCGGCAACCGGCCGCGCGAGCGGTGCGATCCGACCGCGCACGCCGAGATCCTGGCGATCCGCGCGGCCTGCGAGGCGCTGGGCTCCGAGCGGCTGGTCGGCTGCGACCTGTGGGTGACGCTCGAGCCGTGCCCGATGTGCGCGGCGGCGATCTCCTTCGCCCGCATCCGGCGGCTCTATTTCGGCGCGCAGGACCCCAAGGGGGGCGCGGTGGTGTCGGGCGTCCGGCTGTACGACCAGCCCACCTGCCACCACGCTCCGGAGGTCTATCCGGGTTTCGCCGAACAGGACTCGGCCGCGCTGCTGCGCGACTTCTTCCGCGCGAGGCGCTGAGCTCCTTCGGCTCCGGCGTCTTGCGGCCAAGGCCCCTCGGGGCGTCGCGCCGGTCCGGCCGCCATCCCGCAATGCGCCCGTGGGTCTTGCTCTCGCGGGTTGTGGCGGTCACATGGAGCATCTCTGTCTGGAGCGCCCATGGAACACGCCTCCGTCGCCGGCCCGCTGATCGGCGCTCTCATTTTCCTTGGAGCGGCGGTCGTCGCCGGGCCGCTGGCGCGCCGCTTCGGGCTGGGCGTCGCGGTCGGCTATCTGGTCGCCGGCGTGATCATCGGGCCCTCGGCCCTCGCGCTCATCAAGGATGCGGGCGCGGTGCTGCAGGTCGCCGAGATCGGCGTCGTCATGCTGCTGTTCCTGATCGGCCTCGAACTGCGCATCGAGCGACTGATCGCGCTGCGGAAGCTGATCGTGGGCTTCGGCGGGCTGCAGATCATCCTGAGCGGCGCGGCGTTCGCGGGCCTCGCCCTGCTGGCGGGCCTCGACGCTCCCGCCGCGATGGCGATCGGCATCGCGCTCGCCTTCTCGGGCACCGCCATGGCGGTGCGCATCCTGCAGGAGCGCGGCCATCTCAACCGGCCCTATGGCGAGCGGACCTTCGCGGTGCTGCTCGCGCAGGACCTCGCGGTGGTGCCGGCGCTCGCGCTGATCCCGATGCTGGGCGACGGGCCGGCCGAGCACGCGACCGACTGGATGCAGGCGCTGGGCTCCGCCGCGATCGGCGCCGGCGCGCTGGCGGCGATCGTGCTCGCCGGACGCTATCTGCTGAACCCGCTGTTCCGTCTGCTCGCCGAAGTCGGCGCGCGCGAGGTGATGACGGCCGCGGCGCTGCTGGTCGTGCTCGGCGCCGCCGAGATCTCGCACGCGGCCGGCCTGTCGATGGCGCTCGGCGCCTTTCTGGCCGGCGTGCTGCTCGCCGGCTCGTCCTACCGGCTCGAGCTCGAGGCGGACGTCGAGCCGTTCCGCGGCCTGCTGATCGCCCTGTTCTTCATGGGCGTCGGCATGACGATCGACCTCCGGACGGTGGCCAGCCATCTCGTGGCGCTGCCGCTCGCGGTCGTGGCTTATCTCGCGGTCAAGACGGTGATCGCGACGGCGCTCGCGCGGCTTTTCGGCTCGCCCCTGAGCTCGGCGCTGCGCATCGGGGCGCTGCTGGGAGCGGCGGGCGAGTTCGCCTTCGTGCTGATCCCGCTGTCGGCGACCGAGGGGCTGATCGACGCGGAGACGTCGAGCATGCTTTCGGCGCTGGCCGCCCTCAGCCTGATGCTCGCGCCGGCGCTGGTGGCGCTGTGCGACAGGCTGGCGACGCGGCTCGAGCCGCAGACTGACGGGCCGACGCCGGACTACTCGGACGCCAAGGGCCAGGTGCTGGTCATCGGCTTCGGCCGCGTCGGCCAGATCGCCGCCCAGCTGCTGCTCACCGAGGGCGTCGAGACTACGCTGATCGACGCCAACGCGGCCCGCGTCGAGCAGGCGACCCGGTTCGGCTTCAAGGTCTATTACGGCGACGGCTCGCGGCTCGACGTGCTGCGCGCCGTGAAGGCCGACGAGGCGCGCGCCATCGTGGTCTGCGTCGACGACCAGGAGATCTCGCGCCGGATCGTCGACACCATCCAGAAGCACTTCCCGCTCGCCCAGCTCGTGGTGAAGGCCTACGACCGCGGGCACGCGCTCGACCTCTACGGCGCGGGCGTCGAAAACGTCGTGCGCGAGACGTTCGAGAGCGCGCTGGCGCTCGGGCGTCTGGCGCTCGAGTCGGTCGGCGTCGATCCCGAGCGCGCCGCCGAGATCGAGGCGGATGTCCGGCTGCGCGACCTGCAGCGCCTGCAGATCCAGCGGGTGGAGGGCATCTCGGCGGGCCGGCACCTGTCCTACACCAACCGGCCGACGCCCGAGCCGCTGTCGGAGCCGCGCCGCAAGGGCCAGAAGATCGACGGCGAGGGCGCCCCGGACGCCCGCGCCGGCGCGCCGGCCGCGGCCCCCGCCGAATAGACCTGGGCGCGCCATTGGCGCGTCTTCGGAGGGCGCCATAGTCTTGCCCCGGGCGAGCGCCGGAAGCGCGCCGCCGGGAGGGGACGCCATGATCAACATGTTCGAGCTGTTGCGGCAGGCGCAGGGCGGCGCGGCGTTCGACAACCTCGCCCGGGCCTATGGCGTCTCGCCGGAGCAGATGCGCGCGGCGGTCGCGGCGCTGACCCCGGCCTTCGCGCAGGGCTTCCAGCGCCAGCCGCAGAACGACGAGGCCGCGCGCCGCTTCGCCGAACTGCTGCAGACCGAGACCTATGCGCGCGCCTTCGAGGCTCAGGCCAGCGCCTTCGATCAGGCCGCCGCCAGCGCGGGCGAGGAGGCGCTCGGCGCGCTGTTCGGCTCCAAGGAGGTGTCCCGCGCCGTGGCCGCGCAGGCGGCCGCGGCCTCCGGGGTCCAGGCGGAGATCATCCGCAAGGTGCTGCCGGCGCTGGCGAGCATTCTGGTCGGGGGCTTCGCCAAGGCGGCGCAGGGCTCGATGGGGGCGGGGGCTGCGTCCGGCCTGCCGGGCGCGTTCGGCGCGTTCTGGGGCGAGGCGATGCGCGCGGCCTCCGGCGCCGCGCAGCAGAAGCCGGCGGGCGGCGCCCCCGGCAATCCTTTCGAGGAGTGGACGCGCGGCTTCGCGCCGGGCGGCAAGGCCGGCGGCGGCGGCCCCCAGGAGGCCGGCGCGATGATGATGGGCGACATGATGGCCGAGATGCTCAAGGGCATGTTCGGCGGCGCCGGCGCAAGGCCGTCCGAGGAGCGCGAGAAGACCAAGGAGCCGCCGGCCGGAGCGGGGGACGAGCCCCGGCCGGCGGAGAGCGCGCCCGGCGGCTTCGACGAACTCGTCGCCACCGGTCGCGAACTGTCGGCGCAGAACGCGCGCGCCATGGAGCAGATCTTCGACGCCTTCTTCGGCGCGAAGGAGCGCTCCGACAAATCCTAGAACCGTCCGGGCCGGCCGTTCCGGGTGGCCCAGAGCGACCATTCGGCGGCCGCGCCCGCCGGTCCGGCGTCGGCCGGCGCGCGGTCCGGATCCGCGGCCAGCTTCCGGCGCCCGAGCGATGCGCCGAGAGCGCGCAGCGCCGCCGCGGCGGCGCGAACGAAGCGGGCGGCGGCCTGCGGTTCGATCGACACGGGAGCCTCCCTGCCAAATCAGCCTGGAGCATCTGGATAGCTCCGGCCGTTTGATCAGTGAAACGAATGTTAGTAATGTAGGTCATCATTCCGAGTGATGGGGCCGCCATGGTCGCGCTTCTCGACGTCGATCAGCTCCGAAGCTTCGTGGCGATCGTCGACACCGGCTCGTTCACCCGCGCCGCGGACGTGGTGTTCAAGACCCAGTCCGCGGTCTCGATGCAGATGAAGCGGCTCGAGGAGCGGGTCGGGCGGGCGCTGTTCGCGCGTGACGGCCGGGGCGTCCGGCTCACCGAGGACGGCGAGCGTCTGCTGGATTACGCCCGGCGCATCATCCACATCTCGCGCGAGGCGGTCTCGGCCTTCGCGGACGACGCGCTGACCGGCCGGGTGCGGCTCGGCCTTCCGGACGACTACGCGGAGCGCTACCTGCCCGAAATCCTCGCCCGGTTCTCGGCCTCCAACCCGCTGGTCGAGGTGACGGTGGTCTGCGAGCCTTCGGTGCAGCTGGTCGAGATGATCGACCGCGACGAGCTCGACCTCGCGATCATCACCCATGCGGCCCGCAAGCCGATGGGCGAGGTCATCCGCCAGGAGCCGCTGCTGTGGGTGACCTCGCAGCGCTCGGTGGCGCATGAGGAGCCCGTGCTGCCGCTCGCGCTCAGCCACGCCGCCTGCGTCTGGCGCGAGTCCGCGATCGGCAAGCTGCAGGAGATCAAGCGGCCGCACCGCGTGCTCTACTCGAGCCGCAATTTCGCGGCGGTCGGCGCGGCGGTGCTGGCGGGGCTCGCGATCTCGGTCGTGCCGGAATCCGCGCTGCGGCCGGGCATGCGGGTGCTCGGGACGGCGGAAGGCTTCCCGGCGCTGCCGAGCTGCAAGATCGCGCTGCTGCGCAACCCCGGCGCGGTCACCGAGACCGCCCAGGCGCTCGCCGACCACATCGTCGCGAGCCTCGACAACATGTCGCCCGGGGCGCAGGCCGAAGCCGCCGAATAGCCCGCCGGCTTGAAGCCGGGCGGGTCCGTCGCGATCTCAGCCCGCTGAGGAGACAGCGCAGATGCACAGGTCACGTGGCGACCACGCCGCCCAATTCGAGCACGAGCACCGCTTCCTCGGTCGCGACCACGCCCGCAACGCGCGCCGCACCCGCATCGCGATGACCGTCACGGCCGTCGCGATGGGCGTCGAGATCGTGGCCGGCTGGGCCTATGGCTCGATGGCGCTGCTCGCCGACGGCTTCCACATGGCGACCCACGCTGGCGCGATCGGGGTCGCGGCGCTGGCCTACCGGATCGCCGCCGCGCGCTCGAACGACCCGCGGCTCGCGATGGGCGCCGGCAAGGTCGGCGACCTCGCGGGCTTCGCCAACGCGATCGTGCTCGGGGTGGTGTCGCTCGCGATCGCCTGGGAGTCGCTGCTGCGGATCGCGAGCCCGCAGGAGGTGCTGTACCGCGAGGCGATGATCGTCGCTGTGCTCGGCCTGCTGGTGAACATCGTCTGCGCCTTCGTGCTGGGTCATGGCGGGTCCGCCGGCCATGCGCACGGCCATGATCACGCCGGCCACGCGCATGAGCATGGGCATGGGCGCCCGCATGACCATTCGCCGGCCGACGGGGTCGAGGACCACAATCTCCGCGGCGCCTATCTGCACGTGCTGGCCGACGCGCTGACCTCGGTGCTGGCGATCGCGGCGCTGTTCGCCGGCTGGACGCTGGGGTGGCGCTGGATCGATCCGGCGGTCGGCCTGCTCGGCGCGGCCATGATCGCCTCCTGGTCGGTGTCGCTCGCCCGCCAGACCGCCGCCACGCTGGTCGACGCGCCGGCCGATCCGAATCTCGAGCGCAAGATCCGCGAGCGGCTGGAGGTCGGCGGCGACCGGGTCTGCGACCTGCATCTGTGGCGCGTCGGGCCCGGCCATCTGTCGGCGATCGTGGCGCTCGTCACCCACGAGCCGCGCGAGCCCGAAATCTACAAGGCCAAGCTCGCCGACCTGCGGGAGCTCAGCCACCTCACGGTCGAGGTCAACCGCTGCACCGACGCGCGCTGCGCCGCCGCCTGAACGCGCGCCCTAGTAGGCGAACTCGGCGAACACCGGATCGACGCTGCGGCCCCAGTCGCCCTCGTATTTCTGCAGCAGCGTCTCGGCGAGCGAGCGCTTCTCCTCGACCACCCGCAGCAGCGGGGCGAGATGGATGCCCTCGTGGTCGCCGAAGCTGTTGCGGCGGGCCCGCGCCGCGAGCCCTGCCTCCGAGAGCGCGAGCGCGTCGCGGGCGACCTCGAGCGCGGTGCGGTTGCCGATGTGGGCCGCCAGCCCCTGCGCCGGGACGGCGTCGCGCAGCGCCTGGCGCTCCTGCGCCGACCAGCCCTTCACCAGCTCCCACGCCGCGTCGAGGCTCGGCTGATGGTAGAACAGCCCGACCCAGAAGGCCGGCAGCGCGCAGATCCGGCTGGTCGGCCCGGAGTCCGCGCCGCGCATCTCCAGGAAGCGCTTCAGCCGGACTTCGGGGAAGATCGTCGACAGATGGTTGGCCCAGTCCGCGACGGTCGCCCGCTCGCCCGGCAGCTGCGGCAGGCGCCCGGCCATCAGGTCGCGGAACGAGGCGCCGGCGACGTCGTGATAGTGGTCGCCGCGCTTCACGAAATACATCGGCACGTCGAGCGCGTAGTCGACGTAGCGCTCGAAGCCCATGCCGTCCTCGAACACGAAGGGCAGCATGCCGGCGCGGGCGTTGTCGGTGTCGCGCCAGATCTCCGAGCGCGCCGACAGGAAGCCGTTCGGCTTGCCGTCGGTGAAGGGCGAGTTCGCGAACAGCGCGGTGGCGATCGGCTGCAGCGCGAGGCCGACGCGCATCTTGCGCACCATGTCGGCCTCGCTCGAGAAGTCGAGGTTCACCTGCACGGTCGCGGTCCGGTACATCATGTCGAGGCCGCGCGAGCCGACCTTCGGCATGTAGCGGGTCATGATGCCGTAGCGGCCCTTGGGCATCACCGGCGTCTCGGCCAGCGACCACTTCGGGCTCATGCCGAGCCCGAGGAAGCCGAGCCCGAGCGGGTTGGCGATCTCGCGCACCTGCGCCAAGTGGGCGTGCAGCTCGGAGCAGGTCTGGTGCAGCGTCTCGAGCGGCGCCCCGGAGAGCTCGAACTGTCCGCCGGGCTCCAGGCTGATCGCGCCCCCGCCGGTGACGTCATAGAGGCCGATGATGTGGCCGGCCTCCATGATCGGCTCCCAGCCGAGCAGGCACTGCATGCCGTCGAGCAGCGCCCGGATGCCGTTCGGCCCCTCATAGGCGACGGGCGAGAGGTCGGCGCGCCGGAACGGAAACTTCTCGTGCTCGGTGCCGATGCGGAACTGCGCCGAGGGGCGGCAGCCCGCCTCCAGATAGGCCACGAGCTCCTCGCGCGACGCGATCGGAGTGGAGTCGGTCAGGTCACGCGCCATCGGGGATCCCGCGATAAACAGCGCCGTCAGTTAGGCTCTCGGCGGGCGCCCGTCCAGTAGGGCCGGGAGCGCGCGTTCGGCGCCCCGGCTCTTCCTGGCTTCGGCCTCCGGTCGACGCGCCTCGCGTCAGCCCCTGATCAGCACCCGCGTCCCGACGCCGGCCCGGTCGTAGAGATCGATGATGTCGTGGTTGAACATGCGGATGCAGCCCGACGACATCGCATGGCCGATCGAGCGCGGCTCGTTGGTGCCGTGGATGCGATAGGAGGAGTCCCGGCCGCCCTGGTAGAGATAGAGCGCGCGCGCCCCGAGCGGGTTCTGCAGGCCGCCGTCCATGCCGCCCGCCCAGCGCCCGTAGAGCGTCGGGTTGCGCCGGATCATGGCCGGCGTCGGCGTCCAGCGCGGCCACTGCGCCTTGCGCTGAACGGTCGCCCGGCCGCTCCACTCGAAGCCCTCGCGGCCGACGCCGATGCCGTAGCGGATCGCCTTGCCGCCGTCCTGCACGAAGTAGAGGTGCTTCTCGGCCGGCCGCACCACGATGGTGCCGGGCGCCTCGCCGGTCGGATCGGTGACGCGGCGGCGCAGCACCGAGGGGTCCAGCGTGCGCCAGTTCATCGCCGGCAGCGGGAACTTCTCGTTCGGCTTGGCGCCGTAGATCTCCGAATAGTCGAAGCCGCTGTCGCCGGCGAACAGGTCGCCCATGTCCATGTTCGGCCCGGCGGCGCAGGCCGCAAGCGCGAGCGGGGCCGAGGCCACGAAGGCGCGGCGGGTCAGCCCAGCGGGCGCTGGCGCGAAGCGGTCTCGATCGGTCATGCAGGGTCCGTCCACTGGATCAAAAAGACGAATGGCCGGACCGCCCCCCGGACGGTCCGGCCATCTGATGGCGGGCGCTTGCGCACCCGCCGCGAGCCCGCTCGCCCCCCGGCGCGGGCTCGAACTCCTGCATCAGGACCGGACGACCACCTTGGTGCCGAGCGGCACGCGCGAGTAGAGGTCGATCACGTCCTGATTGAGCATCCGGATGCAGCCTGAAGAGACCGCCTTGCCGATCGAGTAGGGCTCGATCGTGCCGTGGATGCGGAACAGCGTGTCGCGGTTGCCTTCCCACAGCGCCATGGAGCGGGCGCCGAGCGGGTTGCCGGGGCCGCCGGGCATGCCGTTGGCGTAGGGCCGGGCGTGCGGGTCGCGGGCGACCATCTCGGCCGGCGGGTGCCAGTCGGGCCATTCCAGCTTGCGGCGGATATAGGCGGTGCCGCTCCAGGCGAAGCCCTCGCGGCCGACGCCGACGCCGTAGCGGATCGCGGTGCCGTCGTCCTGGACGAGGTAGAGGTGGCGTTCGCGGGGATCGATCACGATGGTGCCCGGCGCCTCGCCCGTGGTGTTCGGGACGACCTGCTTCAGGAATCTCGAGTCGATCTTCTCGAGGTTCACCGGCTTCACCGGGAACGGCTCGTCCGCGACCTCGCCGTAACGGCTGTTGTCGGTGATGTTCGGCGTGAAGGCCGGCGACGTCGGGACCGGCGCGGGAGCGAACGCCATCGGGTCGGTCGCGCCGGCCGGCGGGAGAGGCCTCGAACCCGCGCAGGCGGCGAGCACCAGAGGAACGGCCAGCACGGCCGCCCGCCGCAGCCAGACCGAGAACGAGGTTGCGACGCTGCGCGAGAAGAAACCTGTCGACATGGAGGTTCGCACTGACTCGTAGAAAGTCCGTCGCATGTCGACGGCGCCATTACGCCTATACGCCGGTAGCGGGCCATCCGGCTCGCCAAGTTCGCTAAATGTCGCCGAGTCCCGCAATGGTGCGGCATTTGGGCAACGCAGTCTTGGAGCGCCCGCGCGGCGGCCAGCCCCGGGAGAACCATGGCCCGGCGTGGTTAACAGAAGGTCAAGCCGGGCCGGCCGGCCAGTCTCCGGCCACGGCCTGCACGAGCGTCAGCGCCGCGACGGCGGCCGTGTCGGCGCGCAGGATCCGCGGCCCGAGCGACAGCCGGACCACGGACGGCAGGCGCAGCAGCGCGGCCCGCTCCTCGGGGGCGAAACCGCCCTCGGGGCCGATCAGCACGGCGATCGGGCGGCCGGCGAGCGGCCGCAGGGCCGCGACCGGATCCTGGGCCTCCGAATCCTCGTCGCAGAAGGCGAGGGGAGCGTCCGCGGGCCAGCTTTCGAGCGTGCGCGCCAGCGGCTCGGGCTCGTCGATCTCCGGCAGCGCCAGCACGCCGCATTGCTCGGCGGCCTCGACCGCGTTGGCGCGCATCCGCTCGACATTGACGCGGCTCGCCTGGGTGCGGCGGGTGATCACCGGCGACAGCCGGGAGGCGCCCATCTCGACCGCCTTCTGCACCATGTAGTCGAGCCGGGCGTGCTTGAGCGGCGCGAACAGATAGCGGAGCTTGCCGGCCGGCGTCTGCGGCCGGGTCCGGCGTTCGGCGACCAGCGTGACGCGCTTCTTGGCCACGTCGGAGATCCGCGCGCCCCATTCGCCGTCGCGCCCGTTGAACAGCAGCAGCCCGTCGCCGGCCGCCATCCGCATCACGTTGCGGACGTAGTTCGCCTGCGCGTCTTCCAGCACGAGCTCGGCCCCCTCGGCGAGCGGGGCGTCGACGAACAGGCGGGTGGAGGAGAAGTCGTAGGCGGCCAATGCCCGGCTCCTGAAGGTCCGGCGGCCGTCTTAAGCCGTCCGGCGGCGCAGCCCAAGTCTCCCGACCCACCTGTCGCGGCGCCCGGCTGCGCTTGACCGGCGCGGCGCGATGGCGTCGCCTGTGACGATCCGGTAGCTGAGCGTCCATGTCGCAGATCAACGCCCCCGTCGCCGATGCGCCGCCCGCGAACTGGGTCGACCGGCGCGCGCCGGCCGCCTGGCGGCCCTATCTGAGGCTGGCGCGCGCCGACCGGCCGATCGGGGCCTGGCTGCTGTTCTGGCCGTGCGCCTGGTCGAGCGCGCTCGCGGCCGTCGCCTCCGGCGCGCCGTGGCCGAACCCGTGGCATCTCGCGCTGTTCGCGATCGGCTCGGTCGCGATGCGCGGCGCGGGCTGCGCCTATAACGACCTCGTCGACCGCGACATCGACGCGCAGGTCGCCCGCACCCGCTCCCGCCCGCTGCCGTCGGGCCAGATCACCCCCAAGGCGGCCGCGGTCTTTCTCGGCGTCCTGCTGCTGGTCGGGCTCGCGGTGCTGCTCGCGCTGCCGCCCTTCGCGATCCTGGTCGGGTTCTGCTCGGTGCTGCCGGTCGCGCTCTACCCGTTCATGAAGCGCGTCACCTGGTGGCCGCAGGCGATGCTCGGCGTGTGCTTCGGCTGGGGCGCGCTGATGGGCTGGAGCGCGACGTTCCAGAGCCTCGCCGCCGCGCCACTGCTGCTGCACGCGGCCGCCTTCCTGTGGATCATCGGCTACGACACGATCTACGCCCACCAGGACAAGGAGGACGACGCGCTGGTCGGCGTCGGCTCCACGGCGCTGCTGTTCGGGGCGCGCACGCGGCCGATCCTGACGGGGTTCTATGCGGGCGCGGCGGCGCTGCTGGGGCTCGCCGCATGGGCGGCGGGCGCCGGAGCCCTGAGCTTTCTCGGCGTCCTGGGCTTCGCGGCGCATTGCGCGTGGCAGATCGCCCGGCTCGACATCGAAGACCCGGCGCTATGTCTGATGCTGTTCAAGTCGAACCGGGAGGCCGGCGCGCTCGTCTTCCTCGGTTTCTGCGCCGACGCTCTGCTGAGGATCTGAGACCCGCATGACCGAGCCCGCCGTGAAGGATCCGCTGCCGCCTGAGCACAGGCGCTTCGTGCTGTTTCAGGCCGGCCTCAGGCTGTGGATCGCGCTCGCGATCCTGGTCGCGCTGGGAGCGTGGTTCTTCACGCGCGGCTGAAGGTCAGTCGCGCGCGATGATCTCGCGCTCGTCGCGATGCACGGGCGTCTCCGGCGTCAGGCTGCCGGTCCGGCGCTTCGCCTGGAAGCGGGTGCGGCGGTCCTTGAGCAGGCTGTGCCGGCGGCGCGGCCGCGTGCGGCCGACCTCGAGCTCGCCGACGCGGGCGTTGAGCGTCATGCGCCGGCCGTCGAGCTCCTCGATCAGCAGCGGCAGCTTCAGAGCGCGCGCCCAGGAGCGCCATTCGGCCAGCGCCTCGCCGTCACGCGGCTCGGTCGCGAGCGGAACGTCGAGCGCCCGGTCCGGATGGGCGAGCACGACCTCGACCTGGTCCTCGCGCGGGTCGGCCCCCGGCGCGACCCGCATCGCCACCCCCGTGAAGGTGGAGAGCGGCGCGACGATCCGCATCGCGATGCGGCGGACCATCCGGTCCACCACGACACGGCCGGAATCGACCGTCACGCGGCGTTCGCCGCCGTCCGCGGCTGGGTCCGGAGCGGCGAACCGCACCGGCAGGGTGAAGGGGTCGAGCCGGTCGGCCGTCCCCGTTCCGGCGCGCGTGTGCGCGCAGGCGTCGCTTTGACTAACCAATGTCCAGTCTCCCAGAAGGCCCAATGCTGCGGGCTCTTCGTTCGTTGCTGGAACATACGCTCGAGGACTGCTTTACCGGCTTAACAGAGCTGGTGAATGTTTTCTGACCCTAGCCTCTCACAGGCCTGTTCTTCCGCCATGCTGAAGAAGAGCTTGCCAGAGAGGGTAAGAATGTGATGAACGCGGCGTGGCGCTTGCGTCAGCCCTGCTGTCCCACCACCTTGGGGCCAGCGCGCACCCCGCGCGGCCCCCTCGAACCGGATTGCCCGCCATCGTGCCTTCAACCGACGCGCCGATCGATCTCGAACGCCTTGCGGGCGTGCTCGCCGAAACCGTGCGGGAGGGCGGCGCGATCGCGGCTCGGATGTTCCGCGAGGGCGCGGAGCGCTGGACCAAGTCCGACAACAGCCCGGTCACCGAGGCCGACCTCGCCGTCGACCGCTTCCTCGCCGAGCATCTGCCGCCGCTGGTCGACGGCTCCGGCTGGCTGTCGGAGGAGACGGCCGACACGCCCGAGCGGCTGACGCGCCGGCGGGTCTGGGTGGTGGATCCAATCGACGGCACCCGCGCCTTCATCGAGGGCCGGCCCGAATGGGTGGTCTCGGTCGCGCTGGTCGAGGATGGCGCGCCGGTCGCGGGCGTCGTGTTCGACGCCTGCAACGACGTCACCTTCGAGGCCTTCCGGGGCCTCGGCGCGCGGCGCAACGGCGAGCCGATGGTCACGCCCGATCCGCCGCTGCTCGAAGGCGCCCGGGTCGGCGGCCCGAAGTCGCTGCTCGGCCCGCTCGAGTCCTACGGGGTCAGCCGCGGGCCCTGGCTCTACGCGCTCGCCAACCGGCTGGTGAAGGTCGCCTCCGGCGGGCTCGACGCGGCGATCGCGCGGCCCAACGCCCATGACTGGGACATCGCCGCCGCGCATCTGATCCTCGAGGAAGCCGGCGCCCGCCTGACGAATTTCGACGGCGCCGTTCCGGCCTATAACCGCGCGACGACCCGCCATGCCGGCCTGGTCGCCGCCCCGCCGGCGCGCCACCGCGCCCTTCTCGCCGCGCTCCACACGGAGCGCGAGACGCTTGCAGCCCTGGAGCCCTATCGATGAGCGACGTCTTCCCGCAGCAGCCGCTGTATCTGGTGTTCGGCGGCGAACTGGAGGACGTCTCCGGCGTCTCGTTCCGCGACGTTCAGGGGCTCGATCTCGTCGGCATCTTCTCCGACTACGACAGCGCCCGGGCGGCCTGGCGGGCCAAGGCGCAGGCGACCGTCGACGACGCGCATATGCGCTATTTCGTCGTTCATCTGCACAAATTGCTGGAGCCCGAAGCGGCGCTCGCGGCCGGCTGACGGCCGCTCACCTCGGCGGGGCCGGCTCAGGCCTTGCCGAGGGCGCGGGCCAGGGCTTCCTGCGGACCCGCATAGGCCTCCTGGCGCTCGACGCTCCAGTAGCGCAGCTCCTCGAGCGGGATGGCCACGCCCGTGACCGCGCAGCGCACGAAGGCGCCGGGCCGCATCACGCGGAAATCGGCGTCCAGATAGCGGACTTCGGCCTCGTCCGAAGAGGACGGCCGCTCGTAGCGGTTCATGGCGTTCAAGGCTCCTCGTCCGCGCCCATATAGGCGCGGCGAGGCGTCCGCGCAAACCGTCAGGGCCGCGCGGGCTTCTCGGAAAACAGCGCGTCGACGTCGGACTGCTCGATCGCGACGCCGCGGTCCTGCGGCCCGTTCAGCAGCAGCTCGCGCGCCCGCCGCTCGCGCGGGTCCTCGGCCGCGGGGGCGCCCGGCGCGGTCGTCTTCACGGCGGCCGCGAAGCGTCCGATCCGCTTCTCGATCTGCTCCAGCGTCTCGACCACGCGGGCGATGCGCTGCCCGGTCAGGTCCTGGAACGAGCAAGCCTCGAAGATCGTCATGACCTTGTCGTTGACGATCTTCTTGAACGCCGCCTCGTCCTCGCCGCTCGCGGCCAGCATCGCCTCGGCGGCCTCCATGATGGCGTTCGTCGCCTCCTCGGTCGCCGCGACGATCGCGCCGAGATGCTCGCCCGCCTTCGGGAGCCGGTCATTCTGCAGCTCGCCGGCGCGCAGATGCGCGATCTCGCTGCGCAGATTGGTGATGTACTCCGCGATCTCGCGCAGCTCGCGATAGATCGTGCGATCGATCGCCGCGAAGAAGGTCTGCATCGAATCGGCGGTGATCTCCGCCAGCGCCACGACGTCGCCGAAGGAGGCCTCGCCCTCGCTCTTGCCGGAGACGTACTCCCGCACCCGGTCGAAGGGCTGCTTCAGAATGCTCTCGCCGCCCGGACCGCGGCTCATTCGCCGAACACCGCTTGGATCTTGGACTTCAGCGTGTCCGCGTTGAACGGCTTGACGATGTAGTTGTTCACCCCGGCCTTCTTGGCGAGGATGACGTTCTCGGTCTTGGCTTCCGCGGTGACCATGATGAACGGCGTGCGGTTGAGCTTGTCGTCCGCGCGAACCTCCCGCAGCAGCTCGATCCCCGTCATCGGCTCCATGTTCCAGTCGGAGATCACCAGCCCGTAGCGCTTGTCGCGCATCTTGCTGAGAGCCTGGGTGCCGTCCGAGGCCTCATCCACGTCCTCGAAGCCGATCTGCTTCAGGAGGTTGCGGATGATCCGCAGCATCGTGCTGTAGTCATCGACGATGAGGACCGGCATCGAGTGGTCGAGCGCCATCCTGGAGACTCCATCTACTCATCGGGAGAGCCGCCTCGTCCCGACGCTGAACTCGTGTGTCGACGGCGTCCTGCCGCTCGCCGGGGACGATGCGGCGCCTCCGGTTGAAATTCCGTTTCGCCTTCACTCCCGCGCGTCCGACAAAAGGCGCGTTGCGCCGCAACAGGCCCCGCCGCAGAGTGCGGCCTCTTTTGGGGACCGGCCGCCGGCATGAACGCAGCCCTTCAATCGCTGGACGACGAGCACCAGACGCGCCCGCAGATCGCGTTCGAGGATCTCGAGGTCGGCCAGACCGCCGAGATCCGGCACGAGGTCTCCGAGGAGGGGGTGCGCAACTTCGCGGCGCTGACCGGCGACACCAACCCGATCCACCTGTCCGAGGCCTATGCGGCCAACACCCGTTTCGGCGGGCGCATCGCGCACGGTCTCTACACCGCGAGCCTGATCTCGGCGGTGCTGGGCACCCGCCTGCCGGGGCCCGGCGCGGTCTATCTCTCGCAGACCATCAAGTTCCGCGCGCCGGTCCGGATCGGCGACGTGGTGACCGCGCAGGTCGAGATCACCTCGCTCGATCCGGCGCGCCAGCGCGCGACCTTCTTCTGCACCTGCTCGGTCGGCGACAAGGTCGTGCTCGACGGCGAGGCCCAAGTCATGGTGCCGACGCGCGACGAGATCGACGCCGAGCTCGCCTGAGCCCTGCGGCCGCGGGCGGTCCCGCAGTCTTGACGATGCGGCCGCCGCGGGGCCATCTCGCGCCCGCGAAGACGGCCGGCTCCTTCGGCCGTTCCGCCCCGCGCCGGATTGAGCCTTGCTGATCGACCCGCCAGAGCTTCCCGCGTCGCTGCGCGACGGCCATGTCGTGGTCGGCAATTTCGACGGCGTCCATCGCGGGCACGCGGCGGTGATCCGCGAGGCCGCCGCGCCCGCGCATGCGGCCGGGCGGCCGGTCGTGGCGCTGACCTTCGAGCCGCATCCGCGCACCTTCTTCCGGCCCGAGCAGCCGCTGTTCCGCCTGACCGGGCGCGACGAGAAAGCCCGCATGCTGGCGCGCGCCGGCGCCGACGAGACCGTGGTGCTGACCTTCAACGAAGCGCTCGCGGCGATCGAGGCCGAGGCCTTCGTGGCGGACGTGCTGGCGCGGCGGCTTGCGGCCCACACCGCGGTCGTCGGCTGGGATTTCCACTTCGGCCGCAACCGCGCCGGCTCGCCCGCCTTCCTGGCCGAGGCCGGGCCGCGCCACGGCATGTTCGTCGAGGTGGTGCCGCCGTTCGGCGGGCCGACGCCGGTCTCCTCGAGCGCGATCCGCGACCGGCTCGACGCCGGCGACCTGCAGGGCGCCAACCGCCTGCTCGGCCGCCGCTGGATCATCGAGGGCGAGGTCGTGCACGGCGACAAGCGCGGCCGCGAGCTTGGCTATCCGACGGCGAACATCGTGCTCCCGCCGGAGACGCGGCTCGCGCATGGCGTCTACGCCGTGCGGGCGCTGGTCGGCGACCGGATCGTCGACGGCGCGGCGAGCTTCGGCCGGCGCCCGCAGTTCGACGACGGCGCGCCGCGCTTCGAGACCTTCCTGCTCGACTTCTCCGGCGACCTCTATGGCCTACGCCTGAGGATCGAGCTCGTGGCCTATCTGCGGCCGGAGCTGAAGTTCGACAGCGTCGAGGCGCTCGTCGTCCAGATGGAGCGCGACGTGCTGGACGCGCGCGCCGCGATCGCCGCCCCCGAAGACCCGCTGGCCCCGAGCGCGCTGGTCTGAGGCCGGCGTTTACTTGCCAGACGCGTCCGCCCTGCTAAACCGCTCCGGCCTTTCAAGCGGACGCCCAAATGCCTTCTGACGCCAAGCCTCGCGACTATTCCGAGACGCTGTTCCTGCCGCAGACGGATTTCCCGATGCGCGCGGGCCTGCCGCAGCGCGAGCCCGAGTTCCTGGAACGCTGGAAGCGCGTCCGGCTCTATGAGCGGCTGCGCGAGGCCGCCGCGGGGCGGAAGAAATACGTGCTGCATGACGGCCCGCCCTACGCCAACGGCCACCTGCACATCGGCCACGCGCTCAACAAGGTGCTGAAGGACGTCGTGGTGCGGACGCGCCAGATGGCGGGCTTCGACGCCAACTACGTGCCCGGCTGGGACTGTCACGGCCTGCCGATCGAGTGGAAGGTCGAGGAGGGCTATCGCGCCAAGGGCCTGAACAAGGACGAGGTGCCGGTCATCGAGTTCCGGCGCGAGTGTCGGGAATACGCCGACAAATGGATCGGCGTTCAGTCGGAGGAGTTCCAGCGGCTCGGCGTGACGGGCGACTGGGCGGACCCCTACACGACCATGAAGTTCTCGGCCGAGGCGCAGATCGCCCGCGAGATCATGACGTTCTCGCAGACCGGCCAGCTCTATCGCGGCTCGAAGCCCGTGATGTGGTCGGTGGTGGAGAAGACGGCGCTCGCCGAAGCCGAGATCGAATACGCCGAGTTCCTGAGCGACACCGTGTTCGTGGCGTTCCCGATCAGCCGTCATCCCGGCCGCAGCGAAGCGGAGAGCCGGGATCCTGCGCAGGATCAGGCGTCTTCTTCCCCGGACGGTGCCGGGGCTGCGCCTTCGGCTTCGGCCGGGACGACGCTCGCCGGCGCCTCCGTCGTGATCTGGACCACGACCCCCTGGACGCTACCGGGCAACCGCGCCGTCGCCTACTCGCCGAAGATCGCCTACGGCGTCTATGAGGTGACCGAGGCGCCCGAGGACAACTGGGCCAGGGTCGGCGCGCGCTACCTGCTCGCCGACGCGCTCGCCGAGGGCGTCTTCAAGGCCGCCAAGGTCGCGGGTTTCCGCAAGGTCGCCGATGTGTCGGCCTCCGAACTCGAAGGCGTCGAGGCCCAGCACCCGCTGGCGCATCTCGGCTACGACTTCTCCGTTCCGCTGCTGGCCGGCGACCATGTCACCGAGGACGCCGGGACCGGCTTCGTGCACACCGCCCCCGGCCACGGCCGCGAGGATTTCGAGCTGTGGATGGACCACCGCTCGGATCTGGAGAAGCGCGGGATCGCGACCCGCATCCCCTACACGGTCGACGCCGGCGGCTTCCTCACCAAGGACGCGCCGGGCTTCGAGGGCCGCTCGGTGATCACCGAGAAGGGCGACAAGGGCGACGCCAACCAGGCCGTGATCGAGGCGCTGGTCGCGGCCGGCCGGCTCGTCGCGCGCGGCAAGCTGCGGCACCAGTACCCGCATTCCTGGCGCTCGAAGAAGCCGGTGATCTTCCGCAACACGCCGCAATGGTTCATCGCGATGGACCGCGACATCGACGGTCCGGCCGACACGCTGCGCAGCCGTGCGCTCGCGGCGATCGAGGCCACCGCGTTCTTCCCCCCGCAGGGCAAGAACCGGCTGCGCGGCATGATCGAGAGCCGGCCGGACTGGGTGGTCTCGCGCCAGCGCGCCTGGGGCGTGCCGATCTGCGTGTTCGTGAACAAGCAGACCGGCGAGCCGCTGCGCGATGAGATGGTCGACCAGCGCATCGCCGAGGCGTTCGAGCAGGAGGGCGCGGACGCCTGGTTCGCCAGCGACGGCAGCCGCTTCCTCGGCAACCACTCGCTGGAGGACTACGAGAAGGTCACCGACATTCTCGACGTCTGGTTCGATTCCGGCTCCACCCACGCCTATGTGCTGGAGCGCCGGCCGGACCTCGCGCCGCGGCGCGCCGTCGACGGCGGCGAGGACACGGTGCTCTACCTCGAGGGCTCCGACCAGCACCGCGGCTGGTTCCATTCCTCGCTGCTGGAGAGCTGCGGCACCCGCGGCCGCGCGCCGTATGACGCGCTGCTGACGCATGGCTTCGTGCTCGACGAGCAGGGCCGCAAGATGTCGAAGTCGCTCGGCAACGTCGTCGCGCCGCAGGACGTCATCAAGCAGTCCGGCGCCGACATCCTGCGGCTGTGGGTCGTGATGTCGGACTACGAGGACGACCTGCGGATCGGGCAGGAGATCCTCAAGACCACCACCGACGCCTATCGCAAGCTGCGCAACACGCTGCGCTGGATGCTCGGCGCGCTGGCGCATCTCGGCGATGGCGACGCCGTGCCGATCGCCGAGATGCCGGAGCTCGAGCGCTACATGCTGCATCGTCTCGCCGAGGTCGACGGCGAGATCGGCGCGGCCTACGAGGCGTTCGACTTCAAGCGCGGCTTCGCGAGCCTGTTCACCTTCCTGACCAACGACCTCAGCGCGTTCTATTTCGATGTCCGCAAGGACGCGCTGTACTGCGACCCGGCCTCGTCGGTGACGCGCCGCGCCTGCCTCACCGTGGTGGACCGGCTGTTCCGCGCGCTCGTCACCCGGCTCGCGCCGCTGCTGCCCTTCACGGCGGAGGAGAGCTGGCTGTCCCGCTTCCCGTCCGAGGACGGCTCGGTGCATCTCCAGATGTTCGCGCTCGCGGACGAGGCCTGGCGCGACGAGGCGCTGGCGGAGAAGTGGGAAAAGGTCCGTCGCGTGCGCCGCGTGGTGACGGGCGCGCTCGAGATCGAGCGCGCGGCCAAGCGCATCGGCTCCTCGCTCGAGGCCGCGCCTGTCGTGCATGTGACCGATCCGGAGCTGATGGCCGCGCTCGAAGGCGTCGATCTCGCCGAGGTCTGCATCACCAGCGCGATCAGGGTGACGGTCGAGGAAGCCCCGGAAGAGGCGTTCCGGCTGGCCGAGGCGCCGGGCGTCGCCGTGGTCCCGGCCCGCGCCGAAGGCCGCAAATGCGCCCGCTCATGGAAGGTCACGCCGGATGTCGGCGCCGACCCCGACTATCCCGACATCACGCCGCGCGACGCCCAGGCGATGCGCGAGTGGGAAGCGCGCCGGGGGAAGGCCGCGTGAGGCGCGCGCCGTCATCCCGGCCGAGGCGTGAGCCGAGAGCCGGGATCGCGACCCGGATCGAGCGCACTTCGCCGCGCACGATCCCGGCTCTCCGCAGCTTCGCCGCTGCGGCCGGGATGACGACGGTCCCATGAGCCCGCTCGCCCGCCGCGCCATGCTGCTCGCGGCGCTGATCTTCGTGGTCGACCAGGCCGTCAAACTCTGGGCGCTGTTCGTCTTCGAGCTCGCCGAGAAGGGCCGCGTGCCGGTGCTGCCGGTGTTCGACCTGATCCTGATCTGGAACCGCGGCGTCAGCTACGGGATGCTGCAGCAGGACGGCGAGCTCGGCCGCTGGCTGCTGGTCGGTCTTCATGTGGTGGCCTCGGTCGGCATCGCGTTCTGGATCACGCGCGAGCGCCAGCCGGCCTCGGCCTACGGCCTCGCCCTGATCCTCGGCGGCGCGCTCGGAAACGGGGTGGACCGCATCGCCTATGGGGCGGTCGTGGATTATGCGCTGCTGCACTGGGGCGACGTCACCTGGTACGTGTTCAATGTCGCGGACGCGGCCATCGTTGCGGGCGTGGTGCTGCTTCTGTATGGTTCCTTCCGCGGCTCGAAAGGCGCGCGCGAGGTAGCCTGATGGCCTTGCCGCCCTTCGCCGGAAGGAGCAGCGAACCATGCGCCAAATCACAGCGTGCCTCGCCAGCGCGTCGATCGTCCTAGGGGCGAGCGCGCTCGCGGTCCCGGCCCACGCCGCGGACGACATGGGCTCGAACCCGATCACCGAGCTGTTCGACAGCTTCGGGATGGGGGACAAGGAGAAGCCCGAGATCAGCTATCAGGAGCGGGCGCCGCTGGTGCCGCCGCCCACGACGGCGCAGCTTCCGCCGCCGCAGGCCAAGGGCGCGGCCGGCCGCGCGACCGGCCAGTGGCCGAACGATCCGGACGAGCAGCGCCGCGCCGAAGCCAAGGCGCGCGGCGACGTGCTGCCGACGGAGACCAACAACTGGCGGATGGACCGCAATTCGCGCCTGATGCCGAGCGAGCTTCAGCGCCGCCGCATCGAGGGCGCGAACGTCACCACCGCGCCGGGCGACCCGATCTATGGCGACACGAGCCGGCTTTCGCCGAGCGAGCTGCGCGCCAAGAGGACCGCGGGCGCCGCGCCCACCACACCCGGCCCGCGCACGCGGCTCAGCGATCCGCCCCCCGGCTATCTGGTCGGCGACGGCGTGACCGCCTCCGTCCAGACCGAGAAGAAGGCCTGGTACTCGCGGCTGCTCGGGAACTGAGCGCCTCCTCCATTACGCAGGTTTAACGGCCCGATCCTCCGCCCGGCGCGCATGCGCCTCGCGGAGGGCGGGCCGTTCGCCTATATGATGGCGCGACCCCCGGGCTTATCGCCGTCGCCCGGGCGGGTCCCCGATCTCTCACGGAGGCTTCCCGAACGTCATGGCAGCAGCCACGCCCGCCGGCGCCGTCGCCGAACTGAAGCCTCAGACGCCCGCCGACGCCGCCCGCGGCGCCGGGCCGGACGTGGCCTCCTTCACGCTGGCGAACGGCCTGCAGGTGGTGGTGATCCCCGACCGGCGCGCGCCGGTCGTGACGCACATGATCTGGTACAAGGTCGGCTCGGCCGACGAGTCCCCCGGCGTCTCCGGCATCGCGCATTTCCTCGAGCATCTGATGTTCAAGGGCACCGCGAAGCACCCGGCCGGCGAGTTCAGCCATGTGGTCGCGGAGCTCGGCGGGCAGGAGAACGCCTTCACCTCCTACGACTACACCTCCTATTTCCAGCGCGTCGCCCGCGAGCACCTGAAGACCGTGATGGCCTTCGAGGCCGACCGGATGACGGGGCTGCAGCTCACCGACGAGGTCGTGAACCCCGAGCGCGACGTGATCCTCGAGGAGCGCCGGTCGCGCGTCGACGGCGACCCGAGCTCGCAGCTCGGCGAGGCGGTGGCGGCCGCGCTGTTCGTGAACCACCCCTACGGCACGCCGATCATCGGCTGGGAGCACGAGATCGAGAAGCTCGACCGCCATGACGCGATCGCCTTCTACGAGCGCTTCTACACGCCCAACAACGCGATCCTGGTGGTCGCGGGCGATGTCGACGCCGAGGAGGTGAGGGGACTCGCCGAGGAGACCTACGGCAAGGTCGAGCGGCGCGTCGACCTCGGCCCGCGCGTCCGGCCGCGCGAGCCCGAGCCGCGCGCCGCGCGGC
This sequence comes from Hansschlegelia beijingensis, assembly GCF_014196425.1. Taxonomy (GTDB): domain Bacteria; phylum Pseudomonadota; class Alphaproteobacteria; order Rhizobiales; family Methylopilaceae; genus Methylopila; species Methylopila beijingensis. Next base: position 86,594 of record NZ_JACIDR010000007.1, on the reverse strand, counting down.
GGGTCCGCCTCGCCGACCCGCGCGTCACGCAGCCCTCGCTCCAGCGCAACTATCTGGCTCCCTCCTACGAGACCGCGACGGGCGACGAGGCCTATGCGCTCGACCTGCTGTCGCAGATCATGGGCGGCGGCTCGACGAGCCGCATCTACCGCGCGCTGGTGGTCGAGCGTGGCGTCGCGGCCAACGCCGGCGCCTGGTACTACGGCGACGCGCTCGACGAAGGGCGGTTCGCGATCTACGCCATCCCGCGCGCCGGCGTGCCGCTCGCGGATCTCGAGGCGGCGATCGACGAGGAGCTCGCCCGCTTCATGGCCGAGGGCCCGACGGAGGCCGAGCTCGACCGCGCCAAGACCCGGCTGATCGCCGACACGATCTATGCGCAGGACAGCCAGGCCACGCTCGCCCGCATCTACGGCGCCTCGCTCGCCACCGGCGGCACGATCGAGGAGGTGCAGGCCTGGCCCGCGCGGATCCGCGCGGTGACGTCCGGGGCGGTGCGCGACGTCGCCCGCGCCGTGCTCGACCCGCGCCGCTCCGTCACCGGCGAGCTGCTGTCCGCGCCCGCGCCCGAGCGGCTGGCCGCCGAATAATCCGGCCGCGCCTCCGCATTCGCCCGACCCGAAGGACCTTGTCCGCGATCATGTCTTCCGCCTCGACCGCCGCCGCGCCGCAGGCGCACGTCACCCGCATCCAGCGCGTCGCCGCGTCGCACGGGGCGGAGGCGTGGCTGGTCGAGGAGAACACCGTGCCGGTGGTGGCCGTCGAGGTCGCCTTCCGGGGCGGCTCGGCGCAGGACCCGGCGGAGCTGCCGGGCGTCGTCGGGCTGATGGCCGCGTTGCTCGACGAGGGCGCGGGCGAGCTGCGCGCGGAGACCTTCCAGGAGACGCTGGAGGAGAAGGCGATCGAGCTGTCCTTCTCGTCCAACCGCGACGCCGTGACGGCGAGCCTGCGGACGCTGCCGGAGAACCTCGACGAGGCCTTCGGCCTGCTGTCGCTCGCGCTGTCGCGCCCGCGCTTCGACGACGACGCGGTGGAGCGCATCGGCTCGCAGCTTTCGGCGCAGCTCCGCCGCGACGCGCTGGACCCCGAGGATCTCGCCGGCCGCACCTTCTTCGCCGAAGCCTTTCCGGGCCATCCCTATGGCCGGCCGCCGCGCGGCACGGTCGAAAGCCTCGCGGCGATCGGCCGGCAGGAACTGCTCGGCGCGCACCGGCGGCTGATCACCCGCGACAACATCGTCATCGGCGCGGTCGGGGCGGTCTCGCCCGAACGGCTCGCGGGCCTCGTCGACAGGCTGCTGGCGGACCTTCCGGAAGCCGCGAGCCTGATCGCGGTGCCGACCGTCGCGCCGGCCGCCATCGGCCGCACCGAGATCGTCACGCTCGACGTGCCGCAGACCTCAATCGTGTTCGGCCGCAGCGGCCCGCTGCGCAATGACGACGACTTCATCCCGGCCTATGTGGCGAACCACATCCTGGGCGGCGGCTCGTTCTCGTCGCGGCTGTTCACCGAGGTGCGCGAGAAGCGCGGCCTCGCCTATTCGGTCTACAGCTATCTGTCGCCCTATGACCACGCCGGCATGTTCCTGGGCGGCGTCGCGACGCGCAACGACCGCGCCGGGCAGTCGATCGACCTGATCCAGGCCGAGATCCGCCGCATGGCCACCGAGGGGCCCACGCCGAAGGAGCTCGACGGCGCCAGGAAGTACCTGATCGGCTCCTATGCGCTCCGGTTCGACACCTCGACCAAGATCGCCAACCAGCTCGTCCACCTGCAGCTCGACGAGCTCGGCATCGACTATGTGGCGAGGCGCAACGATCTGGTCGCGGCCGTGACCGAGGACGACGTGCGCGCGGCCGCCCGCAAGCTGTTCGGCGACGGCGAGCTGCTGGTGGTCGCGGTCGGGCAGCCGACCGGCCTGCCGGGCGCCCGCGTCCGGCCCGCTCCGGGCAGCGCGGAGAGCCACGCCCCCGCGATCGTCACCGCGCGCGGCTGAGCGTCAGCCGCCTTCGACGATCCGGCGCACCAGGATCAGGTCGGCCGGCTTGTCGACGTCGACCGCGGCGCGGCCGAACGGCAGCTCCACCACGCCCGCGCTCGCGCCCAGCACCCGTCCGGCGGCCGCCGCCGCACGGGCGAGGGTGAGGCGGCCGAGCAGGTAGGACAGGATCGCGCCGGGCCCGAGCCGCACCAGCATCTTGAGCGGCTTCTTGCGGAGCGCCTCGACCTCGCGCCAGCGGCGCACAGCCTCGACCGCCGAGGCGTCGCGCAGGAAGAACATGTTGCAGCCCGAGAAGGCGCCGTCTGAGAAGCGCAGGAAGGTGCGCTTGGTGTCCGGCGTCGCGGCCATGACGTTCTCGGAGCGCGCCAGCCCGGCCGCGACCGTGGTCTCGGGCAGGTGGTCAAGGAAGTAGCCGACCCATTCGGGCTCGAGCAGCGCATGGTCGGCGGTCGTCACGAACAGCGGCGCGCCGAGCTTCTCGAGCGCGTCCGAGACGCTGGCGCTCAGCGTCTGCCCCGAGCGCAGCACCTCGACGTCCGGCCGCGTGACGAGCTCCGGGCGGTCGATCGACACCACGATGCGGTCGATCCGGCCGCTCGCCCGCAGGGCGTCGACGACCCGGTCGAGCATCGCGACGCCGCCGATCGGGATCAGCGCCTTGTGGCTGACGCCGGCGAATTCGGCGAGCGGGTCGCCGCCGGGCCGGACGCCGGCGAGCACCAGGGCCGTGGTCACGCCGTGAGCTTCTTCGAGTAGACGCGATAGGTCTTGTAGGCCCTGCCGCCGCCGAGCGCCTCGCCGATGTGGCGCATCGGCGTGTTGCTCTCGAGAACCCAGGACATCTCCACCCACTTCACCTTCCGGACGCGCCCCTCCTCGCGGAACTTCTGGAAGATGTAGAGCGGCATCGTCTTGCCCAGGAAGCTGCGGTGGTACTCCCGGCGCACGCCCATCAGGGCGACGCGGCCGGACCTGTAGGTCCGCCGCTTCAGCCGCCACAGCAGCTTGGCCCAGCCGAAGGGCAGCAGTTCGCCGTCGAGGTCGCGGATGATCTCGTTCAGATTCGGCAGCGCCACCCCGAAGGCGGCGGGCTTGCCCGACATCTCCACGATCCAGACAAGCCGCTCGTCGATCAGCAGCTTGAGCGACTTGGCGAGGTGCTGGAGTTCGTCCTCGCCGAGCGGCACGAAGCCCCAATTGTCAGCCCAGGCGTCGTTGAAGATTTCGACGATGGCCCGCAGCTCGTCGTCATAGCGGCTCCAGTCCATGTGCCGCACGGTGAGCTCCGGCGGGGTGGGACGCGCCAGGATGCGCTCCACGGCGGGCGGAAACGGCGTGTCGACGTCGTGCAGATAGGCGTAGAGGTCCATCGCCTTGGCGTAGCCCTCGGCCTCCACGCGCGGTCCGACATAGGGCAGGTCGTGCGGCATCAGCAGCATCGGCGGCGTGTCGAAGCCGTCGACCAGAAGGCCGGATTCCTCGTTGATGCTGAGGTTGAACGGGCCTTGGATCTCGGCCTTGCCGCGCGCGCGGTGAAACGCCTCCACCTCGCGGAACAGGGCGCTGAAGACGGCCGGGTCGTCCTCCGCCGCGATCATGCCGAAATGGCCGACGTCGCCGGTGCGGCGGTCGGCCTGCGCGCTGATCCGTCCGACCGGCTTGCCGTCGCGCCACGCCAGCCAGAAGGCCCAGTCCATGTAGTTGAACAGCGGGTTCTTCTTCGGCGAGAGCGCCTCGCGTCGCTCCATCTTGAGCGGCGCCACATAGGTCGGGTCGTTGGCGTGCAGGCGGCCCGGCAGGGCGATGAACTGCTCGAAGTCGCGCTTCGAGACGACAGGGCGAACGTCGATCGAGCTCAATTCTTGGCCTCCGCCAGGCGCTTCGCCGGTTGCGCCCTGGTCGCTCGCGGCGGCCAGCCGCCGTCGATGCGGAAGATCCGGTAGGCGCCGTAGATCGCGAACACCACCAGCGCCGACCACGCGCCGATGGCGGGGCTGACGACGCCGGTCAGGGCGAGCGTGGTCAGCAACCCGTCGGAGAGCAGGAAGATCAGTCCGGCCGTCATGGCCAGCACGCCGCGCCGCCCGGTGCGGGCGTCGCGCCAGTTCACGAGCGCCGCCGGCATGGCGAGCAGCACCATCACGATGACGCCGAGGGGCCCCGCATACACCCGCTCGATGAGCGTCTGGTAGAACGGCAGCGGCGCATTGGGCGTCATCTCGCCGGCCAGCACCGCGCGCGCCGCCGCCAGCGAGACGCGGCTTTCGGGGGTGAGCGACGACAGCACGTCGTCGGGCGTGAGGCTCGTCTCCCACACCCCGTCGGCGGGCGTGCGCTCGTTGAAGTTCTCGCGCGTCCAGAGAACCCGCTCGGCGTCTTTGAGCGTCCATCTGCCGTTGCGGTAGCGCGCCTCGGCCGCTGTGGTGCGCGCGGTCACGACCTTGTTCTGGTCGCGATCGTAGATGCGCACCGACCTCAGCCGCCTGCCGCGCTCGCTGACCCGGTCGAAGGAGACCACCGCGTCGCCGATCCGCAGCCATGTGGCCTTGGGGTTCTTCGACGCCTCGTCGGCCTGGCGGTCGATGCGCTGCGTGAGCAGGATCGCGAGCCGCGCCTCGGTGTGCGGCGCGACCACGTCGATCAGCGTCGACTGGAACAGCACCAGCACAAGCGCGCCGGGCAGCATCGACAGGAACAGCTGGGCGGTGCTGCGCCCCGCTGACCGCATCGCCACGATCTCGCTGTTGCGGGCGAGCAGCAGCAGAACGAGCGTCGCGCCGACCAGCGCGCCGAGCGGCAGCGAGCGCGTCAGCAGCGTCGGCATTCGCAGCACGACGTAGCGCAGGATGCCGTAGAGGCCGTCGCCCTGGTCGAGGATGTCGCCGGCGTTGTCGACCAGATCGAGGATCTGCGCGATGAACGCCAGGATGAAGGTCGCGGTGAGCGCCATCCGGACGAGCGACACGCTCAGATAGCGGGTGAGGCGCATCAGCTCTTGGCCGCCTGCAGCCGCGCGCCGACACGGCGCGTCAGGCTTTCGATGACCCGTCTCACCCTGTCGAGCGCGCGGGACACGACGGTGTCGCCCGGCCGGTCCGTGCTGGTCCGGTAGAGCCAGAGCGCGAAGGCCACATAGACGAAGAACGGCGCCCAGCAATCGAGCGGCGCCCAGCCAATGCCCTTGTGCGCGAAGGTCTGGCCGATCTGCAGCGCGTTGTGGAACAGCACCATCAGCACCGCCGAGGCGGCCGCGTTGCCGACCCGCGCGTTGCGCCGCATCGTCATGCTGAGCGGCACGATCAGCAGCGGCAGGAAGGGCAGCGACAGCGAGCGCGCCAGCCGCGAGTGGAACTCGGCCTGCAGCTCGTTCAGCGGCGAGGACGGCATCGGCGAGTTCATCTCGCTCCACAGCTCGCTCAACGTGAGCTCGCGCTCATTGCCGCCGCGCGGCCGGAACGGCGGGGCCTGCAGGTCGAACTTCTTGTCGAGCACGAGCTCCTGGAAGCGCAGCGTGCTCGGCCGCGCCGCGCCGTAGTCGCGCACCACGACGCCGTTGTGCAGCTTGAGCTGGATCTGGGTCTTGTCGGGCGTCAGCTCGAGCGTGCCGGCGACCGAGGAGGTGACGACGTCCGCGCCCTGGTCGCGGTTCTGGATGAACACGCCCTTGAGCTGCCGGCCTGTCTTGTCGACCTCGTCGGCGGTGATCGTCAGCCCGTCCTTGACGCTGATGAAGGTGGCCGCGGGCGCATGCGCGCGCCACGCGTAGGCGACGCTCGAATTGATGATGTCGCGATAGGCGTAGCGGCAATAGGGGGCCAGGTATCCCACCACCAGGATGCTGATCAGCGACAGGATGCAGCCCAGCGCGACCAGCGGCCGCAGCACGGACTGGATCGAGACCCCGGAGGCGAGCATCGCCTCGAGCTCGGCCCCGAGGCTCAGCCGCGAGACGGCGCTGAAGATGCCGAGCGCGAAGCCCGCCGGCAGCGCGAAGCCGAGATAATGCGGGATCAGGTTCGTGGAGAGCGAGACCACCAGGATGATCGGCGCGCCGGCGGTCGCCAGCATGTCGACCAGGCGCAGCACCCGTTCGAGCAGCAGCGCCGTCAGCACGACGCCGAGCGACATCAGCATGGGCCGCAGCGTCAGGGCGAGGACGTAGCGGTCGAGCAGGCGCAGCCGGAACCAGCCGCCGCTCGCGCGAGCGTCCGCCATCAGGCCGCGGCCCAGCGCGAGCGGAGCTCGGCCGTCAGGGCGGCGAGCGCATCGGGGTCGAGGTCGACGCCGCGCGCAAGATCGGGCGGCCCGGGCCATCCGGCGTCCCCGAAGGTCGCGCCGCCGAACGAGCGCTCGCCCTCGTAGCGCGGGATCACGTGAAAATGGACGTCGGGATCGACCATCATGAGCATCAGGTAGTTGATGCGCTCATACCGCACGAACGCCTTCAGGACGCGCTCGATCTCCGCGACAGCCGCGCCGAGATCCACGAAGGCCTGCGGGGAGAGCTGGGAGAACGCCCCGGCAGGCTCGCGGCATATAAGGACGAGCGAGCCGAGCGCCAGCTGTTTCGGGCGGACCTGGATTGTCCATGCGCCCACCTCCGCGACCACGGAGGCGGGGTGGCCGAACTTCTCCATCGTCTTGTTGGCCATCTGGGGTCCTGTGACGATCGGCGCCGCCGCGCTGGAAAGGCCGGAAGTTTGTCGCTAAACGACACGCCCATAGTGTGGCCTGCGCAGGAACTGCAAGCACAAATGACGGATGCGACACGCCCGGCCTCGGCGCCGACCGCCCTTCTCGTCGGCGCCTCTGAGGTCCGCATCTGGGGAATGAGCGCCGCGGAGCGTCTCAGAAGGCAGCTGAAGCGCGTCGGCGTGACCGACGTGCGGGACACCCCGGTGGCGCCCGCGGGCGGCCGCACGCTGCTGTTCAGGCTCGATCACGCCTATGAGCAGCGACTGGTCGAGGCGCTGGCCGAGCGCCCGGGCGCGACGCTCGTTTCGGGCGGCGTCGCGGTCGCGGCCAATGTCGCGGGAGCGGAGGCCGCGGCGGCCGCCGCCGCGCTTGCGGAAGGGCGCGTCCCGGCAGGCACGGAAGCGCTGGATTCCGAGGGACTCGCGGGCTCCTACAACCGCAAGCTCCGCAAGCGCGAGATCGCCTATGTGGCGCCCCTGAACCCGCAGACGGCGGCCGATTTCGAGGCGCGCAGCTTCGCCGGCTCCTACAAGGGGGTGACCGACGTCATCACCAAATATGTCTGGCCGCTGCCGGCCCGGATCGTGACCAAATGGTGCGCCGTGCTCGGCGTCACGCCGAACCAGGTGACGACGGTCAGCCTGCTGCTGGTGTTCGTCGCGCTCTGGCTGTTCTGGACCGGCCACTATGGCTGGGGGCTGGTCGCGGCGTGGATCATGACCTTCCTGGACACGGTCGACGGCAAGCTCGCCCGCGTCACCATGACCTACTCCAAGTTCGGCGACGTGCTCGACCACGGCATCGATCTCATCCACCCGCCATTCTGGTGGTGGGCCTGGATCGTCGGCCTTCCGGCGGTCGGCATGCCCCTGGAGCACCCCGGGCTTGCGGTCGGCGTCATCGTCGGCGGCTATGTGGTCCAGCGCCTTCTGGAGGGCGCGTTCCTGCGGCTGTTCGGCATGCACATGCATGTCTGGCGGCCGTTCGACAGCTTCTTCCGGCTGATCACCGCGCGCCGCAACCCGAACCTCGTGATCCTCACCGTTTTCACGCTGTTCGGCCGGCCGGACCTCGGCATGATCGTGGTGCTGTGGTGGATCGTGCTGTCGCTCGTCGTCCACGCGGCGCAGGTCGTGCAGGGGATCATCGCCAGCCGCAAGGGGCCGGTGACCTCCTGGCTGTCGGCGTGAGCCGGCTCGGGATCGTCGCGAACGGCCGGAGCTGGCGCAACCGCAACGCAGGCGCGCGCGCCACGCCGCCCCGCGACGCGCTGTTCGAGGCGCCGGAGTCCCCCGCCGACTATCCCGAGGTGATGCGCCGGTTCGCGGCCGCCGGCGTGACGACGCTCGCGGTCGACGGCGGCGACGGCACGCTGCGCGACGTGATGAGCGCGCTCCCGCCCGCCTTCGGCGAAGCCCTCCCGCAGATCGCGCTGCTGCCGAACGGCAAGACCAACGTCGCCGCGGCCGATGTCGGCGGGGCCGGGCGCGGGCCGGAGGCGGCCGAGAGGCTCGCGGCCGCCCTGAGAGGCGGCTCGCCGCTCGCGACGAGCGTGCGCCGCCCGATCGTAGCCTCGTTCGACGGCCGCTCCGTCCACGGCTTCGTGTTCGGCCTCGGCGCCTTCGAGCGCGCCACCCGGCTGGTCGACGAGCGGGTTCACGACCGCGGTTTCGCGCAGAAGCTCGGCGTCGCGCTCGGCGTCGTGGCGTCGGGCTCCGCGGCCCTGTTCGGGAAGGACCGGGAGGCGTGGCGGCGCGGCGTGCCGCTGTCGCTCGCGCTCGACGGCGGGCCAGAGGTCGCCCATGACAGTTTCGCGCTGCTGGCGACATCGCTGCGGCGCTGGGTGCTCGGCCTCTGGCCGTTCTGGGGGCAGGGCGCCGGCGTGATCGCGGTCACCGAGGTGGCCGCGCCTCCGAGACGGCTCGGCCGCAATCTCGTGACCGCCGGACTCGGGCGGCCGCGCGCGTCGGCGGCCGCCGAAGGCTGGCGCAGCGAACGCGCCGACCTGATCCGCCTCGGTCTGCGCGATCCCTTCATCATCGACGGCGACAGGTTCGCCCCGGGGCCCGACGGGAGGGTCGAGCTCCGCGCCGGCCCGCCGCTGACATTCGTCAGGCTGTGACGGAGCAGGAGGCGGCCATGAGCGAGACGCCGCTGGTCGCTTTCATCCAGGACGAACTGAACCGCCCGGTCGCGCCCGCGATCCGCGCCTTTGCGTCCGGGATCGCGGCGCGCGGGCGCGGCGGCGTCGTCGCCGTCCTGTTCTATGGCTCGGCGCTGCGCACAGGCGAGACCGACGGCCTGCTCGACTTCTATGTCCTGCTCGACGATCTCGCCGCCTGGGACTGGGGGCGCGCCGCGCGGGCCGGGGCGCGCATGCTGCCGCCGAACATCGAATACGCCGAGCATGACGCCGGCGACGCCAGGCTGCGCGCCAAGATCGCGATCATGACGCTCGCGCAGTTCCGCGACCATGCGCGGGCGCAGAGCCTCGACACCACCATCTGGGCGCGCTTCGCGCAGCCCGTGGCGATCGTGGATGCGCGGGACGCCGAAGCGTGGTCGCAGGCCGCCCGGGCGGTCGCGGGCGCGGTGCGCGGCGCGGCCTGGTGGGCGGCGCGGCTCGGCCCCGCCGAGGCCCGGGGCGAGGAGTTCTGGCGGGAGCTGTTCCGGCGCACCTACGCCTCGGAGCTGCGCGTCGAGGGGACCGGCCGCGCCGGCTCGATCGTCGACAGCGCGCCGGAGCGCTACGCCGCGGTGCTGCCGCTCGCCTGGGCGGCCGATGGGCTCGCTTTCGCGCAGACGCCCGAGGGCGGCCTCGCGCCGGCGCTGACGGCCTCGCAGCGGGCTGATGCAGAAAGGGCCTGGCGCCGCCGCAAGCGGATCGCCAAGCCCCTGAATCTGGCGCGGCTCGCGAAAGCCGCCTTCACGTTTTCAGGCGGGGTGGACTACCTCGCCTGGAAGATCGAGCGGCACTCCGGCCACCGCGTGGAGGTCACGCCATTCCAGCGCCGACATCCGCTGCTCGCCGCCGGGCCGGCGCTGTGGCGGCTCTGGCGGAAAGGCGTTCTGCGCTGACGCGCGGGAACGGGGTGACGTTGGAGTATTCCGGAGCCTCCGGAAGGATGCCGAACTCGCGGCCGACGCGGGTCATCAGCGCGATCGCGAAGTCGATGTGCTCCTCGGTGTGCGCCGCGCTCACGCTCGAGCGCAGGAAGGCCGAGGAGTTCGGCGTGGCGGGCGGCAGCGCGAGGTTGAGGTACATGCCCTCGTCCACGAGCCGTTTCCAGAACATGGTGGCGACCGCCGGATCGTTGAGGATGACCGCGACGATCGGGTTCGCCTCCGGGCCGACCGTGAAGCCGGCGTCCTTCAGGCCGTTGTAGAAGCGGCGCGAATTGGCCCGCAGCTTGGCGCGCCGCTGCGGCTCGTTGCGCAGCGTCTCGAGCGCGGAGAGCGTCGAGGCGATGATCGCCGGCGGCAGCGAGGCCGTGAACATGTAGGGGCGGGCGGCGAGCCGCAGGATGTCGAAGCCCTCGACGCTGGAGACGCAGAAGCCGCCGACGCTCGCCAGGCTCTTGGAGAAGGTGCCGACCACGAAGTCGACGTCTTCCTCGACGCCCTCGCGCTCGGCGAGGCCGCGGCCGCGCTGGCCGAGCACGCCCATCGAATGCGCCTCGTCGACCATCAGGTAGGCGCCGAACTCGCGCTTGACGTCGACGAACTCCTTCAGCGGCGCGGTGTCGCCGAGCATCGAATAGATGCCCTCGACCACGATCAGCTTCTCGCCGGGCTGGTCCTTCAGACGGGCCAGCCGCTTCGCCAGATCCTCGGGATTGTTGTGCCGGAAGCGCACCACCGGCGCGTGGCCGAGGCGCGAGGCGTCATAGATCGAGGCGTGGCTGTCGGCGTCGATGATCAGGTGGTCGTCCTTGCCGACCAGCGTCGAGATCATCGCGAGGTTCGCCTGGTAGCCGGTCGAGAACACCATGCAGTGCTCATGGCCGTAGAAGTCGGCGAGCTCGCGCTCCAGCTTCTCGTGCTCGCGGTAGCTGCCGTTCGCGATGCGCGAGCCGGTGGTGCCGGTGCCGTGCTTGCGGATGGCGTCGATCGACCGCTCCATCGAGATGGGGTCGAACGTCAGGCCCAGATAGTTGTTGGTGCCGAACAGCAGCGTGCGCTTGCCCTTCACCACGCCCTCGACGGACGAGATGATGTCGTCGAACTGGATCGAGAAGGGATCGCCGCCGCTCGCCTTCAGCTGCTCGTAGCGGGCAGCGAGGCCGGAGAACTTATCGAGAATAGCCATCACGCATTACTCCGCAGCGTCTCGATCGTCGACGCGAGGTCGTCGACCGTCACGACGCTGGCCATGTCATGCAACGGGATCGAGATGTCGAACCGATCTTCCAATGCCATGCAAAAGTTCATCACTGCGATCGAGTCCAACCCGAGATCATTCACGATATTCATGCCCGGTTTCAGCTCGATCGCCTTATTCGTCACGGTCTCTAGTACTTCCGAAATCTCGGAAATGAGGGCGACTCTGTCTTCCGTCATTCTTTAGGCCTTGGCAGACTCGCCACTGCAGACCTAGGTCGACGGCGGCAAACTAGAAACCCGGCGCGGCGCTGTAAAGTTCAAGAAGCCGTTGGGGAAACACTAATCAATGCAGGATGTTACAGGCTGATATCCCGACTGAAACACGAATCGCGCGACCCCCGAAAGGAGCCCTGGGAGGATGCGCGCGAAGTGTTGCCGAAATGTCGTAATCGCTCCTGCGGCAGACCTTCGGACCGTTCTGGCGCGAAACGGCGAAGCTGCGGCTGACCGCCGGCTCATCTCGCTTCATCGCAATCGCCTCAAATTTCTCGCGAATTCGGCGGACTGACCGAACCGTTCGGTCAGAGCCCGCCGCGCCGTCGACGCCTTGGGAGAAGGCGTCGGGCGACGCTCGTCAGTGCCACAGGTACGGATGGCGGCGGCGGAATGCGCGCGATTGAAACATTCCGGCGCCGAATGTGTTCAGGCGCCGTCGGCCTGCAGCGAGAGATAGAGCGCCCGCGCGCGGCTGCGGCTGAGCTTTCCGGAGGAGGTGACCGGCAGCGCGTGAGCGCCCACGAGCCGCACCGTCACAGGCGTGCCGAACCGCAGCCGGAGCAGCGTGCCGACCTGCTCGACCAGCGCGGCGCGCGCCTCCTCGGCCGAAGTCCGGCACTGGACCAGCGCCACGACCTCCTCGCCGTCCTGGGAGTCGACCGAGAACACCGCGACGTCGCCGCTTCGCACGCCTTCGATCTCGGCCTCGACGGTCCATTCCAGATCCTGCGGCCAGACGTTGCGGCCGTTCACCAGAATCAGGTCCTTGGCGCGCCCGGTGATCACCAGCTGGCCGTCGGCGAAATAGCCGAGGTCGCCGGTGTCGAGCCAGCCGTCCGGCGAGATGGTCTCGGCGGTCGCCTCCGGTTCGCGGAAATACTCGCGCATCAGGCTCGGGCCGCGCGCGAAGACGCGGCCCACGCGCCGTTCCGGCAGGGCGGCGCCGTCGGGCGAGCGCACCTCGATCTCATGGTCCGGCAGCGCGGGGCCGCACAGCACGAACTCGCGCGAGCGGGCGCCCTCGGCCCCCGGGGCCGTCGCGACGCCCTCGCTCTCCAGCCGGTCGAGGTCGACGGTCTCGGCCTTGAGGCCCTCGCCGAGCGGCGCGAACGTCAGCGCCAGCGTGGCCTCGGCCATGCCGTAGCTCGCCACGTAGCGGTCGAGGTCGAAGCCGTGGCGGCGGAACCGGTCCGCGAAGCGCCGCAGCACGTGCGGTCGGATCATGTCGCCGCCGATGCCGGCGCAGCGCCAGGACGAGACGTCGAGATCGCCGAGATCGAGGGTCGCGGCGCGCTGCGCGCTGAGCTCGAAGCCGAAGCTCGGGCTGTAGGAGATCGTCGCCTTGTGGCGGGCGATCAGTTCGAGCCACAGCAGCGGCCGGCGGGCGAAGTCGCGGGTGGCGAGGTAGTCGACCGTGAGCCCCGCCACGATCGGGGTCAGCATGAATCCGACCAGGCCCATGTCATGGTAGAACGGCAGCCAGGAGACGCAGCGGTCGCCCTCGCGCACCACCAGCCCGTGCCGGCTGATGCCGGTCGCGTTCGCCATCAGGGCGCGGTGGGTGACGCAGATGCCCTTCGGGAAGCGCGTGCTGCCGGAGGAGAACTGCAGATAGGCGAAGTCGTCGGGCGCGGGCCTCGACAGCTCGCCCGGCGCCGGCTCCACCGCGGCCAGGTCCTCGATCGTCCCGACCAGCGCGAGCGGCAGGCCGGCGGCGGCCTCGACCAGCCAGTCCCGCATCGCCGCCGGGGCGAAAGCGGCGTGCGCGTCGGCGCATTCGATCATCCGGCGGACATGCGCCAGATAGGCCTCGCGCCCGCCGAACGCCATCGGCAGCGGCATCGGCGCCGGCACGATGCGGGCGTAGCTGCAGGCGAAGAACAGCCGCACGAAATCCGGCTCAGTGTCGGCGATCAGCGCGACGCAGTCGCCGGGCTTCAGCCCCGCGCCGAGCAGCCGGGCGGCGAGCGCCTGCGCGTCGGCGACGAGCTGCGAATAGGGCAGGGCGGTGGTCAGCACGCCCTTGCCGGAATGGAAGTTGAAGCCTTCCGGGCTCAGCGCGGCCGCCTCGAGCGCGTCAAGGATGGTGTGGTCCGCGTCCGCCGCGGTCGCCGGCGAGACGATGGGCTCGGCGAGATCAGTCATTCGAAATCCTCGTTGAGAGACCGCTGCGGCCGCCGTCAGGCGACTCCGTCGGCGGCTGCGCGCGCGGCTTCGTCGTCGGTGGCGGTCGACCATCCCGAGCCCGGCCTGTCAATCGCGACAAGCCGGCCGCGCTCCAGCCGGACCACCATGTCGGAGGCCCGCTCCCAGGCGGGCTGATGGGAGATCGCCAGCACGGTGAGGCCGGTCGAGCGCGCGAGCTCGATGACGTTGCGGACGATGTTGGCCTCGGTTTCGGGGTCGAGCGCCGTGGTGGCCTCGTCGAGGATCAGCAGCTTCGGGCGGTGGATCAGCGCGCGCGCGATCGCGATGCGCTGCCGCTGTCCGCCCGAAAGCCGCGCGCCACGCTCGCCCAGCACCGTGTCGAGCCCCTCGGGAAGGGTCGCGACGAAGCCGGCCGCGCCCGCGCCGGCGAGCGCCCGCGCGACGTCCTCGTCCGAATAGTCGGGATTGCCGAGCGTCAGGTTGGCGCGCAGCGTGTCGTGGAACAGGATCAGCTCCTGCGGGACGTAGCCGATCATCCGCCGCCACGCGGCGAGGTCGATCTCCGGCAGCGGCTGGCCGTCGATCAGCACCACCCCGCTGCTCGCCTCGTGAAGCCCGAGCAGCACGTCGACCGTCGTGGTCTTGCCGGCGCCCGAGGGGCCGGTCAGCGTGGTGACGGAGCCCCTGCCGATCTCGAAGCTGACGTCGCTGAGGATCGGCGCGCCGTCGATCGCGCAGGACACGTCGCGGAAGGCGATGCCGCGCTCGAGGCTCGGCGGCAGGCCGCCGGAGTCGGATTCGCGCATGGCGCGCGCGCCGTCGATCATGTTGGCGATCGCCGAGAACGCCGCCTGGGCGATCCGGACCGCCTGCAGCGCCTGCTGGGCCTTGCCGATCGAGGTCACGACGCGGGCGAGCACCAGCGCCATGACGAGCACATGGCCGGGCGACATGCCCCACAGGCCGACGGCGACATAGATCGTGCCGGCCAGGAAGATGGCCAGGAACGGCTCCTGCAGCGCCTTGTTGGCCTCGCGGGCGAAGGACTGCTTCACCTGCGCGCGGCGGATCCGGTTGGCGTCCCGTTCGAACAGCGCCTGGAACCGCGCGTGGCGGCCCATCGCCTTCATGGGCTTGATGCCGACCAGCAGGTCGACGAGGCCGGCGACCAGCGCGCGGATGTGCCGCTTCTGCTTGCGCGCGGTGCGCTTGGCGATGGTGATGAAGCGGTTGAGCGTCAGCACCATCAGCAGGCCGATGCCGAGCGACAGCAGGCCGAGCCGCCACGAGATCAGCGTGGCGACCACCACATAGGTCGCGACCTGGATGGCCTCCGCCGAAAACCGGGCGGCGGCGTTGTAGGCCTCGCCGGCCTGGCTCGACTCGGCGCTGAGCGCGGCCGAGAAGCGGCCGACCGGCTGGCGCACGTAATAGCCCCAGCGGGCGGCCAGCAGCGCGTCGATCAGGTCGAGGCGCATCTTGTTGGCGACGTCGGCGGTCGCCTGGCCCACCCGGTACATCGCGAGCAGCGTCAGGGTGGCCTTGATCACCATGCCGCCGACCAGCAGCGACAGGAAGAAGCCGAGCGTGGGCTCCAGCCCCATGCCTTCGATGATCTGGACGATCTGGCCGCTGACGCCCTTGGGAGCGCCGCCCTCCGGCCCGATGGCCGACAGCAGCGGCAGCAGGCTCGCGACGCCGAGGCCCTCCGCGACGCCGGCGAACACCAGGCAGCCCAGGATGGCGAGCGTCCGCCGGAGCGGGATGACGGTCACGATGCGGCGCAGCGTGTAAAGCGGCGCCTTCCGCTGTTTCAACGGCGTATCGTGCTCAGAGGCGATCGACATGGCGGCCTTGTTCGAGGCGGCGCGGCCGCGCCGGGGACGGGCGGCGGGCCGCTCGTCGTGCGGGCCTTCTCCTATGGGGAAAAGCGCCGCGCCTCAAGCCGAGCCGCTTGACCTTCGCGTTGACGAGGCGCGGTCGCCGCCGCATTGAGGGCCGAGCGGGCCACGGTCCCGCGCGTCCCGACGAAAGCGTCATGCCCCAAGGCCAACAGCGGACCGGCCCGACGATCTGGCTGCTCACCGACGACCGACCCGGAAACCGCACGCAGGCGCTCGGCGCGGCGCGCGCGCTCGGCCTGCCGGCCGTGGAGAAGCCGCTGCGTTTCCGGAGACGCAAGGCGCGCACGGTGGGCGGGCTCGGTCCCACGCTCTCGACGCTGGACGACGCCTCCAGGGCCGCGATCGCGCCGCCCTATCCCGATCTGGTGATCGCCGCCGGAGGCCGCGTCGCCCCGGTGGCCGCCTGGCTGCGGCGCGAGGCCGGCGCGGCCGTGGCGTTGATCGGCCGACGCACGCCCGAGGCCTATGCGGATCTGGTCGTGCGGCCGGGCTATCTGGTCCAGCCGCCGCACCCCAAACTGCTGCAGCTCGACCTGCCGCTGACGCGGATCGACCCTGAGGCGCTCGACGCCGCCCGCCGCGAGCCCGATCCGCTGGCCGGCCTGCGGCCGCCGCGCGTCGTGCTGCTGGTCGGCGGCCCGACGGGGCAGCATGAGATGACGCTCGACCAGGCCGCCCGCATGGCGGCCGAGGTGGCGGCGGCCGTCGACGCGCTCCGGGGCGGGCTGGCGATCTTGACCAGCCGCCGCACGCCCGCCGGCGCGGCCGAACGCATGGCGGCCGCCGCGCCCGCGGCGCGCGTCATCGCCTGGTCGGCGGACGCTCCGAGCCCCTATGACGCGTGTCTTGCGCAGGCCGATCTCTTGGTCGTGACAGGAGAGAGCGAGTCGATGATCGCCGAGGCCGTCGCGGCCGGAAAGCCGCTCACCATCTACCCGCTCGCGCCTAAGGCGCCGCCGCTCAAGAGCCGGCTGCGCGCCGCGATCGCGCGCCGCGCGCGGTCCTCGGGGCCGCTCGCGGCGCTCTGCCGCAAGATCCTCGCCGATGGCTGGGTCTCGCCGCGCCGCGATCTCGACGACATGCACGCTCTGATCGTCGCCCGCGGCTGGGGACGGCTGTTCGACGGCGCGCTCAACCGCGCGCAGCCCGCCCCACATGACGAGCGGCGGCTGCTCGCGGCGCGGCTGCGGGCGCTTCTCGAGCGGGGCCAGGCAGGGTGATGGGCATGTTCAGCGGCGGCCTGCGGGAGGCGCTCGGCGTCCGGCTCGAGAAGTCGCGCTCGCTGCTGCTGATCGGCGACAGCGAGCAGGCCTTCGAGGCCGCGGCGCCGTTCATCGAGGCGGTCGGCAGGCGGTTCGAGCGGTTGCGGATCGTGCTCAGCGGGCCGCCCGAACTGCGCGACCGGCTTCAGCGCCGGTTCCCGGAAGCGCTGACGCACGCCGCGCCGCTTCCTCTGCTCTCGACCTGCCGCCGCTTCGTGCGCAATGGCGGCTTCCGCTCGATCGTCGCGCTCGACGACGTCCGGCTGCCGCGGGCGATGATCACGGCGGTCGGCTACGAGGGCATGGCCCTGCTTGCGATGCGGACCTCGCGCGCCGCGCCGCCGGCCGATCCCGCGACAGCGCGGGCCGCCGAGGCGACGCTCGACCTCGGAGGAGCGGACGGCGCCGGCGGGGACAAGGCGCTGGAGCCGGCGCTCGACATTCTGCTCCGCTTCCTCGCCCGCGACTTCAAGAAGCGCCGGCGGAAGGAGCCGCTCAGCCCGTCCGCGCTGGTGCTGGAAGGATCGCGCCGGCCGTTCTGGCGGCGGCTGCTGGCGGGGCGAATCCAGCGGATCGAGACGCTGGAGGAGCTGCGCGCCCGGCTCGGCGCGCCGCAGACCATTCTTTGCCTCGGCAACGGTCCGTCCTCGGAGGATCCCCGCCTCGACGGCCACGCCTATGACGCGCTGTTCCGCGTCAACGAGAGCTGGCGCAAGCGGGGCCGGTTCGTCGATCCCAAGGTGGTGTTCACGGGCGGGCGCGACGTCATGGAGAACCTGCAGTCGGTGATCCTCGGCCTGCAGACGGACCACGCCGAGATCCGCCTCGCCAAGGGGCGGGCGCTGGCGCCGTCGCGCAAGGGCGCCGTGTTCTTCCGCGCCGACGAGACGGCGCCGGCGCTGCGCGCCCATGACTGGGGCGCCTTCCGGCCGAGCAACGGCGCCGCCATGATCGCGACCGCCGTGGCGCTCCAGCCCAGAAAGCTGGTGGTGGCCGGCATCGACCTGTTCCGCCATCCGCAGGGCGCCTATCCTGGCGATCCCAGCACTCCGAACGCTTTCGTCACCGCCCATGACGCCGACGCCGAGGCCGAGTTTCTGCTCGACCAGTTCGCCGCCTACCGGGGCGAACTGGTGATCCTCAGCCCGGTTCTCGACGCCGCCTGGGCGGATCGGCGGCGGCGCCAGTTGCCTGAGGAGGCGCAGCGGCAGTAAAACTCGCGCAGGCATGTCGCTGACAGGCCGTCTCGTTTCAACAGTTCTAGATTGCGATCGATCGTGTCCAAGAATCCAGGGCGGCATAGCCGCTACGAGACTAAGTGGTACCACCGCCAGCCGGGCTATTGGTTCCGCAAGGACCGTCCCCGTCCGGAGGGACACCGCGAGACGCCCGAGGTCGTTCGCTTCGACGTGGAGCCGGGCGTGACGCCGAGCGGCAAGCCGCCGGTGCGCATCTTCCTCGGAACCGAGCCGCTGCAGGCGCGCGCCGAGCGGATCTTCTTCTGGTCGGTCAAGCGGCGCCGCGACCCGTCGCGGGTCTACGAGATCTATCTGATGAAGGATCTCAAGGGCTACGACCGCCACGGCTGGAAAACCGGCTTCACCAATTTCCGCTACGCCATCCCGGGCCTCGCCGGGGGCACGGGCCGCGCGATCTACAACGACGTCGATCAGGTCTATCTCGCGGACCCGGCCGAGATGTTCGACCTCGACATGCAGGGCAAGGGCGCGCTGGCGATCAATCCGGGCGAAGACTCGGTGATGCTGATCGACTGCGAGATCATGGCCAAGCACTGGCCGATCGAAGAGGTCGGCCTGCCGGGCATGAAGAAGAAGCGCTTCCGCAACGCCGCGACCGACCTCAAGCTCTGGGGCGTGCTGCCCGGCGTGTGGAACGCCCGCGACGACGAGTTCAACCCGTCGCAGTCGAAGTGCTTCCACTTCACGACGCTGCAGACCCAGCCCTGGCGGCCGTTCCCGGACCAGATCCGCTACTCGGATCATCCGGACGGCGAGGTGTGGTTCGCGATGGAGCGCGAGGCCGACGCCGCGCGCTTCAACGGCTTCACCCGCGAGCGTCCGGGCAGCCGCTTCGCGGAGGCGCTGGCGCGCGGCGGCAACGGAGCTCCCTCCGCGGCCGGCGACGAACGCCGCCACGCCGATGCGGTCGGCAGGCTGATCGCCGCGACGGGCGCCAAGACCGTCCTCGACTACTCCGCTCCGCAGGCATCCGGCGGCCCGCGCAGCTTCGCCGGCGCCGCGGTGACGAGCCGCGACGTGACGCACGCCCCCTTCGCCAAGCCGGTCGAAGGCCGGTTCGACGGCGTGGCCTGCATCGACGTGCTTTCCGCCATTCCGGAGGAAGACGTTCCGTGGACGCTCGACGAACTGTTCGCCGCCGCGGATCGCTTCCTCTACGTCGCGGTGGTGGGCGATCCGGCCCGCACCTATGGCGGCGCCGAGCCGCTGCCGCCGGAATGGTGGCGCCTGCAGATGGAGCTTGCCGCCAAGCGGAACCCGGGCCGCGTCTGGAACCTTACGGCGATCGACGCGGCGGACGGGCGGGCGCAGTCCTACTCTGGCGATGCTCCGGCGGCGCGAGCCGCCTGATAGGGCTACTTTCCGGGTTCGAGCACCAGCTCGGACTCGGAAACGTGCCTCAGATGGCCGTCATCGAGACACTTCACCCGGTAGCCGGGCTGACCGTTCTCGGGTGGCAGGCAGGCGACGACCTCCGCGGGCTGCGGCTTCGGCCCGAGGGGGCTGCCGATGAAGTGCGCCTGAGTGCCGACCTGAAATGCGTGCATCGTCAATCTCTCTCCTGCAGAGGCCGACAAATGACGCGTCGGGCGGGTTCGGCCAGAGGGCAGGAGGATAAATTCCTGCGGCCGGGGACACGGCGTTTTCATTTCCGTGAAACCGTCGTTGGGGGGACAATCATTCGCCGGCCTCCCGCAGGGCCGACCGCGGCGACGCGTGTCGGGAAGGGCGCGGAGCTCCGCCCGCGCGCCAAGCGCGTCCATGGGAGGCCGCGTCCCTAAAGGCGGATCCAAGGAACTCGATGGCGCGCCCGGCCTACCTCATCCTGACTCTCGCGCTGATCGCAGCCGGCGGCGCGGTTGCTTGGCGAGCGCACTGGGGCGCCGACGCGGCGGTCCCTCAACAACAGGCCTCGACGCCGTCGATCCCGGTGCAGGTGGCTTCGGCCCGCCGGGCCGACGTCCCGATCTGGCTGTCGGGGCTCGGCACCGTGCAGCCGCTCAACGTCGTCACCGTCACGAGCCGCGTCGACGGCCAGATCATGCGGATCGGCTTCGAGGAGGGCCAGACGGTGAAGGAGGGCGATCTGCTCGCGCAGATCGATCCGCGCCCCTACCAGGCGGCCCTCGATCAGGCCAAGGCGCGGAAGGCGCAGGACGAGGCCCAGCTCGCCAACGCGCGGCGGGATCTCGCGCGCTACGCCCAGCTGGCGCAGAACAATTACGCCTCCCGCCAGCAGCTCGACGCGCAGAAGGCGACGGTGGCGCAGCTCGAGGCGGCGGTCATGGGCGACGAGGCGGCCGTCGAGAGCGCCAAGGTCCAGCTCGACTACACCACCATCCGCGCGCCGATGACCGGCCGCGCCGGCTTCCGGCTCGTCGACCAGGGCAATCTGGTGCGGGCCAGCGACGCGGCCGGGATCGTGACGCTGTCGCAGATCGAGCCGATCACGGCGGTCTTCACCCTTCCGGAGCGGGACTTCGCCGAAGTCGCCGCGGCGGAGAAGCGGGGGCCTGTCCCGGCGACCGCGGTCTCTCCCGACGGGCGCGAACTCGCGCAGGGCGAGCTCACCGTGCTGAACAGCCAGATCGACCAGGCCACCGGCACCTTCAAGGCGAAGGCGACCTTCGCCAACGCCGACCGCGCCCTGTGGCCCGGCCAGTCAGTCACCGTGCGCGTCCGGATCGACACGTTGCGAGACGTGGTGACGGTTCCGGAGGACGCCCTGCAGCGCGGGCCGGGCGGATATTTCGCCTTCGTGATGACGCCGGACCAGACCGCGGAGCGTCGCGGCGTGACGGTCGCGCGACAGGCGCAGGATCTTGTGGTGGTCGCCAAGGGCCTCGACGCCGGCGACCGGGTCGTGACGGCGGGCGCCTCGCGCGTCCAGTCCGGAGCGCGGCTGGAGATCTCTGAAGCCGCGCTCCCCCAGGAGACCGGGAGCGTGAGCGCGGCGCCATGATCGGCGGCGGCTCAGGCGGGGTCTCGGGCCCATTCATCCGCAGGCCCGTCGCGACCTCGCTGCTGATGGCGGCCGCGCTGCTGGCGGGCCTCGCGGCCTTCCCGCTGCTGCCGGTCGCGCCGCTGCCGCAGGTCGATTTCCCGACCATCCAGGTCAACGCCAATCTGCCGGGCGCGAGCCCCGAGACCATGGCGTCCTCGGTCGCGCAGCCGCTGGAGCGCCAGTTCGCGCAGATCCCGGGCGTGACCGAGCTGACCTCGGTCAGCGCGATCGGCGCGACCTCGATCACCGTCGAGTTCGACCTCGACCGCAACATCGACGCCGCCGCGCAGGACGTTCAGGCCGCCATCAACGCGGCCGGCGGCCAGCTGCCGCCCAACCTTCCGTCGCCGCCGAGCTACCGCAAGACCAATCCGGCCGACAGCCCGATCCTGCTGCTCTCGGTGCGCTCCGACACGATGCCGCTGACCGAGGCGAACGACCTCGCCGACACCAGGATCGCCCAGCAGATCAGCCAGATCGCGGGCGTTGGACAGGTCACCATCGCGGGCGAGCAGACGCCGTCGATCCGGGTGCAGATCGATCCGCAGAAGATTGCGGCCAAGAACCTCACGCTCGAAGAGATCCGCGGCGTGATGGCGACGGTCACGAGCGACAGCCCCAACGGCACGCTGGACGGCGAGCGCCGCGCCTTCACGATCTATTCCGACGGGCAGCTGACCGAAGCCGCCAAGTGGAACGACGTCATCCTCGCCTATCGCGACGGCGCGCCGATCCGCGTGCGCGACGTCGGACATGCGATCGAGGGCCCGGAGGACCGCTTCCAGGCCGCCTGGGTCAACGGCAAGCGCGGCCTGTTCCTGGTGATCCGCAAGCAGCCGGGCGCGAACGTCGTCGACACCGTGGACGCCGTGAAGGCCGAACTGCCGCGCCTGACCGCGGGGCTGCCGCCGGCGCTCAAGGTCGAGATCATGAGCGACCGGACGACGACCATCCGGGCCTCGCTGCACGAGGTCGAGCTCACGCTGCTGATCACCATCGCGCTCGTGGTCGCGGTGATCTTCGTCTTCCTGCGGAGCGTGTGGGCGACCACCATCTCCGCGCTCGCGGTGCCGATCTCGCTGCTCGGCGCCTGCGCGGTGATGTATCTGTTCGGCTACAGCCTGAACAACCTGTCGCTGATGGCGCTGGTGATCGCGGTCGGCTTCGTGGTCGACGACGCGATCGTCGTGATCGAGAACATCGCTCGCCATGTCGAGGACGGGATGCGGCCGTTCGAGGCGGCGCTGAAGGGCGCGGGCGAGATCGGCTTCACCATCGTCTCGATCAGCGTGTCGCTGATCGCGGCCTTCATCCCGCTGCTGCTGATGGGCGGCATCGTCGGCCGGCTGTTCCGCGAGTTCGCCATGACGGTCGCGATCACCATCGTGGTGTCGATGGTGGTGTCGCTGACGCTCACGCCGATGATGGCGGCCCGTTTCCTGAAGAACGAGAAGGAGGCGCGGCACGGGCGCGCCTATGCGCTGATCGAGCGCGGCTTCGACGCGATGCTGCGCGGCTACGGCCGCGGGCTCGACGTCGTGCTGCGCCACCAGTTCGCGACGCTGCTGGTGTTCATCGCGACGGTCGGGCTCGCGGTCGCGTTGTTCGTCGTCATCCCCAAGGGCTTCTTTCCGCAGCAGGACACCGGCCTGATCACCGGCGCGAGCGAGGCCGCCCAGGACGTGTCCTTCGCAGAGATGTCGCGTCGCCAGGAGGCGATCGACGCCGTGCTGCTGAGCGATCCGGCGGTCAGCACCGTCGGCAGCCTGATCGGCGCCGGGGGCGGGGCCTCCGCGCCGAACGCCGGCCGCAGCTTCATCACCCTGAAGCCGCTCGAGGAGCGCGACGCCTCCGCCGCGGAGATCATCGCGCGGCTGCGTCCGAAGCTCGCCGAGGTCGAGGGCGCGACCATGCTGCTGCAGTCCGCGCAGGACGTGCGCCTCGGCGGCCGCCGCAGCCGGACCCAGTTCCAGTACGCGGTCCAGGACGCCGATCTGGAGGTTCTCGACGAATACGCGCCGAAGATCCTGGAGGCGCTCAGGAAGCTGCCGCAGCTGCGCGACGTGGCGAGCGACCAGCAGGATTCAGGCGCGACGCTCACGCTCGAGATCGACCGCAACCAGGCTTCGCGCTACGGCATCCAGCCGCAGGCGATCCAGGACACGCTCTACGACGCCTTCGGCCAGCGCCAGGTGGCGCAGTTCTTCACGCAGCTGAACAGCTACAAGGTGATCCTCGAGGCGCCGTCCACGCAGCGCGGCGACGTCGAGACCCTGAACCGGCTCTATGTGCGCTCGCCCAACAGCGGCGAGCAGGTGCCGCTGGCGGCGCTGGCGCGCTGGCGGCTGGACAAGACCTCGCCGCTGACCATCAACCATCAGGGCCAGTTCCCGGCCGTCACCTTCTCGTTCAACCTCGCCGAAGGGGCGTCGCTGGGAGAGGCCACGGCCGCCGTCGAGCAGACGATGCGCGATCTCGGCGCGCCAGCCTCGCTGGTCGGCTCCTTCGCCGGCACGGCGCAGGCCTTCCAGGACTCGATCAAGACGGTGCCGCTGCTGATCCTGGCCGCGCTGGTCGCCGTCTACATCATCCTGGGCGTGCTCTATGAGAGCTACGTCCATCCGCTGACGATCCTCTCGACCCTGCCGTCGGCCGGGGTCGGGGCGCTCGGCGTGCTCTATCTCGCCGGCTTCGACTTCAGCCTGATCGCGCTGATCGGGCTCGTGCTGCTGATCGGCATCGTGAAGAAGAACGGCATCATGATGGTCGACTTCGCGATCGCGGCCGAGCGCGACGAGGGGCTCGCGCCCGAGCAGGCGATCCGCAAGGCCTGCATGCTGCGCTTCCGGCCGATCCTGATGACCACCATGGCGGCGATGCTGGGCGGCGTGCCGCTGATGCTCGGAGCCGGCGTCGGCTCCGAGCTCCGCCAGCCGCTCGGCTACGCGATGGTCGGCGGGCTGCTGGTCAGCCAGCTGCTGACGCTCTTCACCACGCCGGTCATCTACCTCTATCTCGACCGGCTGGCGCTGCGGCTCAACCGCGGCCGAGAAGGGCGCGCGTCTCCCGCGGCCGCGCCGGCCGAGTAGGGCGGCCCGGCGCCGCCCGTTCCGGCTCCCATTGCGCCGGGCGGATTTTGTGGCAGCTTCCCGCCGGATGGACCGCTTCCCCGACCCGCCCTCCGCGCCGACATTCGCCGAAGCCGCGCGCGTCTGGGCGATGATCGGCGTCCTCAGCTTCGGCGGCCCGGCCGGCCAGATCGCCCTGATGCACAGGGAGCTGGTCGAGCGCCGCCGCTGGATCGGCGAGCAGCGTTTCCTGCACGCGCTCAATTACTGCATGCTGCTGCCGGGGCCGGAGGCGCAGCAGCTCGCCATCTATGTCGGCTGGCTTCTGCATCGCACCGCCGGCGGGCTGGTCGCCGGACTGCTGTTCGTGCTGCCCGGCGCCCTTGTGATGCTGGCGCTGAGCGCGACCTACGCGGCCTATCACGACGCGCCGCTCGTCGAGGCGGCGTTCTTCGGCGTGAAGGCCGCGGTGCTTGCGATCGTGGTGGAGGCGGTGCTGAGGATCGGCCGCCGGGCGCTGCGCAACCGGGCGATGGTCGCGATCGCGGCGGCCTCCTTCCTCGGCATCTACGTCCTTCGCCTGCCGTTCCCGCTCATCGTCCTGCTTGCGGCGCTCGTCGGCTGGATCGGCGCGCGCCGGGCGCCCGGGCTGTTCGGCGCCGGCCGAAACGGTCCGGAGGCGGAAGCCGCGTCCTCGGCGGCCGTGGTGGACCAGATGTTCGAGCGCGGCCTGCTCGCGCATGCGGAGCCGACGCTCGGGCGTTCGCTCGGGGTGCTGGCCGTGTGGCTGCCGATCTGGCTCGGGCCGGTGGCGGCGCTGCTGCTCATCACGGGGCCGCACAGCGTCTGGACCCAGATCGGCGGCCTGTTCAGCGTCATGGCGGTGGTCACGTTCGGCGGCGCCTATGCGGCGCTCGCCTATGTGGCGCAGGCGGCGGTCGAGGCCTATGGCTGGCTCGCGCCGGGCGAGATGGCCGATGGGCTCGGCCTCGCCGAGACGACGCCGGGGCCGCTCATCCTGGTGCTGCAGTTCGTGGGCTTCATCGCGGCGCATCGGGCTCCGGGCGCGCTCGATCCGCTCGTGGCCGGCGGCCTCGGGTCGCTGCTCGCGCTGTGGGCCACCTTCGCGCCGTGCTTCCTGTGGATTTTCCTCGGCGCGCCCTACGTCGAAGCGCTGCGGGCCAACCTCCGCGTGGCCGCCGCGCTCTCCGCCGTGACGGCGGCCGTGGTGGGCGTGATCCTGAACCTCGCGGTGTGGTTCGCGCTCCATGTCGTGTTCCGCGAGGTCACGCCGATGACGGTCCACGGAATCGGTCCCGATCTGCCGGCGCTCGCCTCGATCGACTGGCGCGCGGCCGCGTTGGCGGCGGCCGCCATGGTGGCTATGCTTCGATTCAAACTCGGAATGGCGCCGACGCTCATTGCATGCGCGCTACTTGGGCTGCTTTTCGCGCCCGGAGGAGCCTGAATAGCGGGGAGAACGGGGGGTCGCGTCAGCGTTTAATCTTGCAGCAACAATAGTCGTATTCCGTACCGCGGCGCCTTGAACTGAACGCTTCGGGCGCAATCGTCTGGGTGCAGGAGGTCTATGCGCGCTACGTCCAAAGGCTCAGGCCGCTCCAAGCTGATCGCCGCTCTCGGGGTGCTTATGGCCGCGAGCGTGACGCTTGCGGCCGTCGCGCTGCTGACGTGGCGGCACGGGGAGGTCATCGCCACTCACAAGGACGGGCTGCGCAACGTCTCGACCCTGCTGGCCTCCCAGACGGAACAGGTGTTCCAGGGCATCGACGTCGTCCAGAACCGGCTGATCGAGCGCCTGGAGATCGAGCAGGTCCGAACCCCCGACGATCTGCGGCGGTTCGGCGCCACGCGGGAGGCGCACGAGCGTCTCGTCGGGTTCACCCAGTCGCTCGACATGCTCGACGCGATGGCGATCATCGACGACCGGGGCCGCCTCCTGAGCTCCTCGCGGGCCTGGCCGGCGCCTGAGGTCAACATCACGGACCGCGACTACTTCCGCGCGCTGTCCGCCCTCGGGGCGCCCGCGGCCTATTGGAGCGCGCCGGTGCGCAGCAGGGGCAACGGGGCCCGGACGATCTATTACGCGAAGCGTCTCTCGGCTCGCGACGGCGGCTTCCTGGGACTCGTCCTCGGGATGGTGCTGGTCGAGAAGCTGGAGCGGAACTTCGCCGCGGTCGCCCTTCCGGGCACCAGCGCGATCGATCTGGTGCGGAACGACGGCGTCACGCTTGTGCGCCGGTCGCCTCGCGAGGCCACCGAAGAGGAGGCGCGCCGGCTCGAGCCCGCCACGATCCTTTCGTCCAAAGCGGGCGAGGCGGATCAGCGCGAGGTCATCACCGCGACCGCCCCGGTCGCCGGATACCCGCTTGCCGTGATCGCGAGCATTTCCGGCGACGCGGCGCTGGGCGGCTGGCGGCGGGAAGCCGGCGCCATCGGGGCGCTGGCCCTGGTGCTCAACCTGACGATCGCGGCCGCAGGCCTGCTCGGCGTCCGCCAGCTGCGCGCCAGCGACAAGGCCTTCATGGCCGAGCAGGCGGCGGCGCGCCACGACGTGCTGACGGGGCTGCCGAACCGGACCTATTTCCGCGAGCGCCTCGACCATCTGCTCGCGACCCGGAAGGAGACGCGCCAGGACTTCGCGCTGCTGCTCATCGACCTCGACCATTTCCGGGAGATCAACGACGCGCTCGGCCATGCCGCCGGCGACCAGACGCTGCGCGCCGTGGCCGGCCGCCTCCAGAACGCGATCGGCCCCGGCGATTTCCTCGCGCGGCTCGGGGGCGACGAGTTCGCGATCATCCATCCCGACCAGGGCAGCGGGCTCGAGGTTCCGACGCTCGCCGAGAACGTGCTCGACCGCCTGTCCCGCCAGGTTCGCCTCGTCGACGGGGAGATCCGCATCTCCTGCAGCATCGGGACGGCGATCGCGGGCCGCGACGCCGAAAGCGCCGCCGACCTCCTCGCTCACGCCGACCTTGCGCTTTCGCGCGCCAAGGAGGCGGGCCGGACCGCGATCCGGGCCTACACGGACGACATCGGGGCCGAGCGCAAGCAGCGCCTGTCCCTGCTGAGCGATCTCAGGCGCGCGATCGACGAGCAGCGGCTCTCGGTCTACTTCCAGCCGATCGTCAATCTGGAGACCCGCAAGGTCGTCAGCTTCGAGGCGCTGCTGCGCTGGAAGGACGAGCGCCGGGGCTTCGTGCCGCCCTCCGAGTTCATTCCGCTCGCCGAGGAAAGCGGCATGATCGGCCGGCTCGGCCAATGGGTGCTGGAGGAGGCCTGCCGGCAGGCGGCGACATGGCCCGAGGGGGTCAGGGTGTCGGTCAACCTCTCGCCCGTGCAGCTTCGCACCCAGGACGTCTTCGCCCAGACCTATGCGGCGCTGCACGCCGCCGACCTGCCGCCGCGGCGGCTGATCCTGGAGATCACCGAGTCGGTCCAGCTCGAGCAGACCCACGCCGGCATGACGCTGCGCAACCTGCGGGACCTCGGCGTCGGCGTGGCGCTCGACGATTTCGGCACGGGCTACGCGTCGCTGAGCTATCTGCGCAGCTTCCCGTTCGACCTGATCAAGATCGACCAGTCCTTCGTGCGGGACATGCATCGCTCGGTGGAATCCGAGGTCATCGTCCAGACCGTGCTGACGCTCGGCGGCCGCCTCGGCATGAAGGTCACGGCCGAGGGGGTGGAGACCTTCGAGCAGCTCGAGACCCTGCAGCGGCAGGGCTGCAGCAAGGCGCAGGGCTATTTGTTCGCGGCCCCGATGGCGGCCGACGAGGTGCTGCCGTTCCTCGCCACCTGGCGCTTCCCGGGCTCCGAAGGCGCGCCGCCGATCGCGCTGGTGCGTTCCGGCGGCGTTCCGCCCTCGGCGGCGGGCGCCTAGCGTTCGTAGATCCGGTCGAGGATCTCCGCCACGTCGCTCATGCGCTCGATTTCGGGCGAGAAACCCTCGCCGGCTGCGAGCCGGCGCGACCAGTCGGCCGCCGCCTTGCCGCCCCAGTCGTTCTCGAGCGGATGGACCGCTTCGCGGGCGGTGCCCCGATAGCGCTCCGTGACGAAATCGTAGAACGATCCGTCGACGTTCCGCAGCTCCGCGCCGCCCTCGGTCCCATAGAAGGCGGCCGAGATCACCGCATCCTGGCCGGCGTTGAGCCGCCACGAGCAGGCGAGCCGCACGGTCGTGCCGCAGCCGAGCTCGACGGTGGCCTCGGCGAAATCCTCCACCCGGTCCGGATGGCCCGCGAGGCGCTCGCCGCCCGCGAACAGCCGCGCCGAGACGTTCGTGGCCGCGGGGAAGCCGAGCGTCCACAGCGCCAGGTCGACGAGGTGCACGCCGAGATCCATGACGCAGCCGCCGCCGGACTGGGCGGGGTCGTAGAACCACGGCTTGTCCGGCCCGTAGGCGTTGTGGAACACGAGGTCGACCGCGAACACGCGGCCAAGCTCGCCGGCCTGGGCAAGCTCGCGGATGCGCCGCATGCCATGGGTGAAGCGGTAGGACAGGTCGACGGCCAGCAGCCGGTCGGCGGCCCGCGCGGCGTCGACCACCGCCCGCACCTCGCCGGCGGTTCTGCCCAGCGGCTTCTGGCAGAACACGGCCGCGCCGCGCTCCAGCGCCCGGATCGACTGACCGGCGTGCAGCGAGCTCGGGCTGGCGATCACCACGCCGTCGAGATCCTGATCGAGCAGCGCGTCGAGATCCGCCGCGAACGCCGCGCCGGGCGCGACCTCGGCCGCTCGGGCC
Organism: Hansschlegelia beijingensis; assembly: GCF_014196425.1. Lineage (GTDB taxonomy): Bacteria > Pseudomonadota > Alphaproteobacteria > Rhizobiales > Methylopilaceae > Methylopila > Methylopila beijingensis. The sequence continues at coordinate 57,888 of NZ_JACIDR010000007.1, read as the reverse complement.
GCCATTTCGGGCGAGGGGTCGCAGATCGCCGCGACCTCGGCCGCGCCGGCGCCCAGGATCGCCTTCATCCGGTCGAGCCCGATCCAGCCGACGCCGAGGAAGCCCAGCCGAGGCCGTTTCGCGACGGCGCGCGCCTCATGGTCCGGGACGGCAAGCGTCATGCGAAGGTCACCAGAGCCTTGAGGAAGCCGTCGGGGCGGTCGCGGGTGGCGTTCAGCGCGTCGTCCAGCCGCTCGAGCGGATAGCTGTGGGTGTAGAGCGAGCGCGGGTCCAGCCGCCCCGAGGCGAGCGCGTCCACGGCCTCGCGGATGCCCGCCATGTAGACCTTCGGGTCGCGCTCATGCGCGTTGATCACGTCCAGACCGCGCCAGTTCCACAGCCACATGTTGACCTGTCGCGGGCCGTCCTGGTGGTAGCCGGCGACGATCAGCCGGCCCCGCTCGCGGGTAAGCTCGGCGGCGAGATCGAGCGGCCACTGATAGCCCACCGCCTCGATGACGCGCTCGCAGAACGCGCCGCCGGTGAGCTCCTTGACGCGCTCGATGATCGCGGTGTGGTCGTCCATCACGATCGTCTCGGCCGCGCCCATGCGGCGGGCGACCTCCAGCGAGAACGGCCGCCGCGAGATCGCGATGACGCGCGCGCCGGCGTCGCTCGCGAGCCGGGTCAGGATCGCGCCCAGAAAGCCGACGCCGATGATCGCGACGGTCTGCCCCTCGCTGATCTCGCTGCGGCGGAAGATGTTCATCGCGCAGCCGAGCGGCTCGCCCGGCAAGGGCTGCCCGCTGAGCTGCTCCGGCAGGGGCAACACCGCGTCGGCCTCCGCGAGGTCGTATTCGGCATAGCTGCGGTAGGACAGGGCGGCGACGCGCTGGCCGATCGCTAGCCCCTCGACGCCGTCGCCCAGGGCGTCGATCACGCCCCAGCCTTCATGGCCGAGGTCGCCGGGCCTGGTCGGGAAGCTCATCCAGTCCGGACCGGACCACGGCGTCAGGTTCGAGGCGCAGACCCCGCAGCCTTCGAGGCGGATGCGGACCTGTCCGGGGGCGGGCGCAGGCCTTGGGACCTGCTCGATCCTGATCCGCCCCGGGCCGGTCAGAACCGCCGCCCGCATCGCGCCGTCCGCAGTCGCTCGCCCGGTCATGCGCCCTCGCTGTTCGCCGCCCCGCCGAAGGACCTCGGCCGCGCCTCGCATGCGGTTTTGGGGCGCGGACCAGAAAAGACATCCCGCAAGCGCGCAACCCCGCGGGAAAGCTGGCGACAGAGGTCGACGCCATCAAAATACAAATTCTATGTAGATTATTGACATTGTGGTGCCGGCGTGGCGCTCTCCGGATGGTCCATCGGAGCCGCCGCCATGCCCCGCCTCGCCCAGCCTTCGTCAGGCGTTCTCGCCCGTGAGTGGTCGAAACCGGCCGCCGCTCTATGAGCGTCATGGCTTCAAGCGAGTTCGGCGGAACCGCGGTTTCGCGCGTGGCGACGCGGGCCCCGCGGCGTCCGTTCCGGGCGCCGAGCGCGCTGCCGGGCTTCGGCCTCGCCTATGGCTTCACCTGGCTCTATCTCGGGCTGATCATCCTGATTCCGCTCGGCGCGGTCGTGCTGTGGGCCGGCTCGCTCGGCCCCGCCCGGCTGCTGGCGATCGCGACCGAGCCGCGCACGCTCGCCGCGCTCAAGCTGAGCTTCGGGCTGTCGCTTGCGGCGGCGGCTCTCAACGCCGTGTTCGGCCTGCTGCTGGCATGGGTGCTGACGCGCTACGACTTTCCGGGCCGCCGCCTGGTCGACGCCGCGGTCGACCTGCCTTTCGCGCTGCCGACCGCGGTCGCCGGGATCGCGCTGTCGGCGATCTACGCGCCGAACGGCTGGGTCGGCGCGCTCGTGCCCTTCAAGATCGCCTACACGCCGCTCGGCGTGTTCGTGGCGCTGGTGTTCATCGGGCTGCCCTTCGTGGTGCGGACGGTGCAGCCGGTGCTGGCCGACGTGGACCAGGCGCTCGAGGAGGCGGCCGCGACGCTTGGCGCCGGCCGCGCCCGGACGGTTTTCAGCGTGGTGCTGCCGATCCTCGGTCCGGCGCTGCTGACCGGTTTCGCGCTCGCCTTCGCCCGCGCGGTCGGGGAGTACGGCTCGGTGATCTTCATCGCCGGCAACATCCCCTACGTCTCCGAGATCGCGCCGCTCTTGATCGTCATGCGGCTCGAGGAGTTCGACTATGCGGGCGCGACCGCGATCGCGACCGCCATGCTCGCCCTGTCCTTCGCGATCCTGCTGCTCGTCAATCTGATCGAGGCCTGGTCCCGGCGGAGGCTCGGCCATGGCCGCTGATCAGGCCGCGCTCGCGGCGCCGCCCCACCCGACGACCGAGCCGCGCGCGGTCCGGCTGGCCGCGATCGCGCTCGCGCTGGGCTTCCTGGCGTTCTTCCTGGCGCTGCCGCTCGTGGCGGTGTTCCACGAGGCGCTGCGGGGCGGGGTCTCTGCCTATCTCGCGGCGTTCGACGATCCCGACACCTGGTCGGCGATCCACCTGACCATCCTGGTCGCGGCCATCGCGGTTCCGGCGAACCTCGTCTTCGGCCTTGCGGCCTCGTGGGCGGTGGCGAAGTTCGAGTTCCGCGGCAAGAGCCTGCTCGTCACGCTGATCGACCTGCCGTTCTCGGTGTCTCCGGTCGTCTCGGGCATGTGCTACGTGCTGCTGTTCGGCGCGCAGGGCTATTTCGGCCATTACCTGCAGTCGTACGGAATCCAGATCATCTTCGCGGTTCCGGGGATCGTGCTGGCGACGATCTTCGTCACCTTCCCGTTCGTGGCGCGCGAGCTCATTCCGCTGATGCAGGAGCAGGGCGTCGCGGAGGAGGAGGCGGCGCTGTCGCTCGGCGCCGGCGGCTGGCGCACCTTCTGGAGCGTGACGCTGCCGAACGTGCGCTGGGCGCTGCTCTACGGCGTGCTGCTCTGCAACGCGCGCGCGATGGGCGAGTTCGGCGCGGTCTCGGTGGTCTCCGGCCATCTGCGCGGCCTGACCAACACGGTCCCGCTGCAGGTCGAGATCCTCTACAACGACTACAACTTCATCGCCGCCTTCGCGGTGGCGTCGCTGCTCGCGTGCCTCGGTCTGGTGACGCTCGGCGTGAAGTCCGCGCTTGAATGGCGGTACGGGGATGAGCTGGCGTCGGGCCGCCGCCACTGAGGGCGGCGCCGCGGCGTCAGCCTCGTCCCGCCCGCGCCGCGATCAGGAACAGAACGGCCGAGCCCGCCATGGCGGGCAGCGTGGCGCCGAGGCCAGGCAGCAGGTGGCCGACGCCGTGATAGATCGCGACGCCGGCGAGCCAGGCGACGAGCCCCGCGCCGCGCACGCCGCCGGAGAACCAGTAGGCGCCGCCCCGGCGGTCGATTTCGGCGACCTCGATCCGGCGCCGGCGGACGATGAAGTGGTCGGCCAGCGCGACCCCGAACAGCGGCGCGAACACCGAGCCGATCAGCAGCAGGAAGCCCTCATACTCGGTGAGGGGGAGCGTCAGCGCGATCAGCGTGCAGAGCGCGCCGAAGCCGAGCGCCAGCCGGCGGACGGGGGCGCGCGTCAGCGTGCCGGTCGAGACCGCGGCGGAGTGGACCGCCGCGAAGGCGTTGTCGGTCTCGTCCAGCAGGATCAGAAGCAGCGCGAAGCCGCCGCCGGCGAGCGCGAGCGTGCCGGCGATCGACGCCTCGCCGCCGGAGCTCAGCGCATAGGTCGCGCCGAGCCCGTAGAACCAGACATTGCCGAGGAAATAGCCGAGCGCGGAGCCCCGGAAGGCCCCGCCGGGCGTGCGGCTGAAGCGGCCGTAGTCCGCGATCACCGGGAGCCAGGAGAGCGGCATCGCCGCCACCAGGTCGACCGCGGCGCCGAACCCCATGCCGCCCTGGCCGGGCCGCGCGAACAGCGCGGCGAGATCCTGCCGGGCGAGCAGCGCGTAGGTGAGCCAGGCCGAAGCGGCGAGGATCAGGTAAAGGCCCCATTCGCGCAGGAAGCGGCGCACGAAGGACACCGGGCCGCCGGCGGCGATCGCGGTCGCCAGCCCGCCGAACAGCAGCGTCCACATGACGGGCGACGAGACTCCTGTCAGGTCCGTGGTCAGCGTATCGGCGGCGTCCGCCATGACGATGATCTCGAACGAGCCCCAGCCGACCAGCTGGATGACGTTGAGGACGGCCGGGAGCGCCGCGCCCCTGATCCCGAGCGAGGGCCGCAGCGTCGCCATCGCGGAGAGGCCGCTCTCGGCGCCGATCATGCCTGCGAGCGCGAGCGGCAGCACCCCGAGCACGCTGCCGCAGACGATGGCCGCGAACGCCTGGCCCAGGCTGAGCGCCGGGACCAGCAGCGAGCCCGCCTGCAGGACGAGCAGGCCGAGCCCGAGCGAGAACCACAGCGCGAACGAGTCCCGCGCGGCGAACACGCGCCGTTCCGCCGGAACCGGGATCAGCGGCGCATAGGCGGCGTCGGTCGAGGCCATGGGGGCGTCCGCTCCGGAGAAGGGATGTTCGCCCATAGCACGTGGGCCGCCGCCGCGCGCGCCCTCTGGTGGCGGCGCCTATGCGCCGCCGCGACGCCGCTGGCCTGCGGGCTGCGGCTCCCCGGCGAAGGTGCTGACCTCGACGGCGGTCTCGGCCACCAGCTCCTGCAGGGTGGTCAGCCGTCGCGTCTTGTAGACCGCCGCGAACGGGATCGGCGGCGGCTGGGGCTGGCTCGGCAGGATGCGCAGCGCGCCCTCGGCGAGCTCCTTCTCATAGCAGGAGGGCGGCAGCAGGCTGATGCCGACGCCGGCGGCCGTGAGGATCGAGAGCACCGTCATGCTGTTGCAGAGATCGGGGCGCTGGGTCGAGCCGCTCGCCGCAAGCCACGCCGACACGGTCTCGAAATGGACCGAGTTCTCGCCGAGCGAAAGAATGCGGATCGACTTGAAGTCCGAAGCTTCCAGCGGACGCTCGGGCAGTTCGACCCCGCGCCCCGCCATCCAGCAGAATTCGACGGCCCCGAGCGGGCGCGCCACCAGGCTGGTGTCGAAGGAGCGGCCGGGGATCAGCGCCACGTCGAGTTCGCCGGCCTGCAGGCGGTTGCGCAGCGGCGCCGTCAGCGAGATGTCGAGCTCGAGCGTGATCTTCGGATAGAGCCGGTGCAGCCTGGCGGCGAGCGCCGGCAGCCAGGTCATCGCGACAAGCTCCGCCACGCCCACCCTGACCACGCCGGAGAGCGCCTCGCGCGGGCCGATCTGCTCGCGGATCTCGCTCTGCAGCGCGAGCGCGCGCTCGGCGTAGCTCACCAGTTCCCGGCCCTTGGCGGTGAGCGTCGCCTTCCGCTGGCTGCGGTCGAACAGCGTGACGCTGAGGTCCTGCTCGAGCTCCTGGATGCGCGCCGAGACCGTCGACTGCGTGGCGTTCAGTTTCCCGGCCGCGGCCGCGAAGCTGCCGAGCCGCACGATTTCCAGGAAGGTTTGAAGCTGGCGAAAATTCATGGATGAGCCGTCCCGCCATCGAATAACTCGAAGTCTATCGATCGGAAACAATCGTTTTCAATCGGATTTTCCGGATCATAAGGTTCGGGCGGATCGGGAGGTCCGACCTCGCGATCTCAACGAAAAGAACGCCCGCCTGGCGCAGCCAGATGCGGGCGCCTGGACGCGCCGGGCGCTTACTAAAGGCCGCGACGACGGGGTGTCGCGGCCTTGGGGCGTCCAAGCGTCAGCGACGTGGACACGATAGTCCCGGGGAGGGACGTGAGGAGGACTGGATGGCGTCTCATGAGGGGGCGTCGGCGCTTAGCGACGCCGACACCGCGCGCCACGCCCGGCGCGCCGTGATCGCCTCGACCGTCGGCACGATGATCGAGTGGTATGATTTCTATCTCTACGGCCTCGCCGCCGCGCTGGTGTTCGGCAAGCTGTATTTCCCGGCCACGGACCCGTATTCGGCGACGCTGCTGTCGTTCTCGACCATGTTCGTCGGCTTTGTGGCGCGCCCGCTCGGCGCGCTGATCTTCGGCCATTACGGCGACCGCATCGGCCGCAAGACGACGCTGGTGGTGACGCTCATGCTGATGGGCGTGAGCACGGTCTTCATCGGCCTGCTGCCGACCTATGAGTCGATCGGCGTCTGGGGCGCGGTCGGGCTCGTGCTCCTGCGCGTCCTGCAGGGCGTCGGCGTCGGCGGCGAATGGGGCGGCGCTGTCGCGGTCGCGACCGAGTGGTCGAAGTTCAACAAGAGCCGCGGCCTGGCGGCCAGCTGGCCGCAGTTCGGCTCGCCGCTCGGCATGCTGATGGCGGTGGGCGCGCTCACCCTGACCGCGCAGTTCGGCGACTCCGCCTGGTTCGAATCCGTCGGCTGGCGCATTCCGTTCCTGTTCAGCGCGGTGCTGATCGGCGTCGGGCTGTACATCCGCCTGGGCGTGCTCGAGACGCCGGTGTTCCAGAGGCTGCAGAGCGAGAAGAAGGTCGCCCGCGCGCCCGTGATGGAAGCGGTGCGCGGCTACTGGAAGCAGATTCTGCTCACCTGCCTGATCCGCACCGGCCAGCAGGCGCCGTTCGTGATCTTCACGACCTTCCTGCTCGCCTACGGCACCAAGAACCTCGGCTTCGACCGACAGTTCCTGTTCAACTGCGTTCTCGTCGCCTGCGTGGTCTCGCTGTTCGCCAATCCGTTCTTCGGCTGGGCGTCGGACAAGATCGGCCGCAAGCGGATGTACGTGATTGGCGCGGCGACGATGCTCGCCTTCGCGTTCCCGTATTTCTGGATGCTGGACACCAAGATCCCTGCGCTGGTGGTCTTCGCGATCGTGATCTCGATCCCGATCCACGACATGCAGTGGGCGCCGCTCGCCGCCTTCACGACGGAGAGCTTCCCGCCGAGCGTCCGCTACTCGGGCTCCTCGATCGGCTACCACCTCGCGTCGCTGACCTCGGGCGGGCCGGCGCCGCTGATCTGCGCCTATCTGCTGCACACCTACGGCACCTCGACGGCGCTCAGCGTCTACATCGCGGTGATCGCGGCCATCAGCCTGATCTCCGCCTTGCTCCTCAAGGACCGGTCGCAGTCCGACTACGCGACGAATGAAGGTTGGGCCCGGGGCGACGCGAGCACGGCGGCCACGCCGGTCAAGCCGACCCCGGTCTCCGCGACCTCGTAGGCTCCGTTCGCCCACGGAGACTATGACGTCGGCGGCCGGCGAGGAGACTCGCCGGCCGCCGCACGCTCCTTCGGCGGCCCGCCCGCCATATCGAATTAATCGACGAAACCTGATCGAAAACTATCGTTTTCAATCGAAAAACGCGAAGCCTACTATCCTGATCAGAGGCGCCGACGCGGCATCGCCGTGGTCCGGAGAAGATCAGCGCCGGGGCGCAACCCGCGCGGAACCATGGGAGAGCGCATGATGCTCGATCAAAATCATCGCGGTGAGGACGCGGCCCTCTCGCCGCTCGAGGCCGCCAAGCGCAATCCCCTGATGCTCGGCCTCTTCCTGCCGATCCAGTCCGGCGCCTGGAGCCCGTCGCGGGCCCCGCGCGAGACTTCCTGGACCTTCGACTACAACGCTCGCTGCACCATCGAGGCCGAGCGCCTCGGCTTCGACCTCGTCTTCGGCCTCGCCCAGTGGATGGGCAAGGGCGGCTATGGCGGCGAGATGAAGTTCCGCGAGCAGGCGACCGATCCGCTGCTGGTCACCGCCGGGCTCGCCGCGCTCACCAAGCGCATCCTGCTCGTCTCCACGGTCCACATCCTCTACGGCTGGCATCCGCTGCATCTGGCCAAGTTCGGCGCCACCATCTCGGAGATGAGCGGCGGCCGCTGGGGCCTCAACATGGTCACCGGCTACAAGAAGAGCGAGTTCGAGATGTTCGGGCTCGAGCCGATCGAGCACGACCATCGCTACGTCATGGCCGACGAGTTCGTGACCATGATGGAGCGGCTCTGGTCCGAGGACGAGAACATCACGATCGACGGCCGCTTCTGGAAGATGAAGGACGCCTTCATCGCGCCGAAGCCGGCCGGCGGAAAATGCCTGCTGGTCAACGCCTCGTCCTCGGGCGCGGGCCTCGCCTATGCGGTCAAGCATTCCGACCTGATCTTCGTGACGAGCCCCGCCGGCGCCAATCTCGACAAGGCCTGCGAGGCGCTGCCCGCCCACACCGCCAAGATCAAGGCGGCGGCGCAGGAGATCGGCCGCGACGTCCGCACGCTGATCAACCCGCATGTCATCTGCCGCGAGACCGAGGCCGAGGCCTGGGCCCAGTACAACGCCATCCTGGAGAACGCCGACCCGGTCGCGGCGCAGAATTTCTACCAGACCTTCGCGGGCGGCGATCAGGCGTCCTGGAAGGCCGCCACCAAGGAGCAGTGGACGATCGGCGGCAACGTCCACATCGTCGGCACGCCCGAGCAGGTGGTGGACGGCTTCAAGCGGCTCAAGGCCGCCGGCATCGACGGCGTCCAGGTCAACTTCTATGACTTCCTGCCCGACCTGAAGTTCTTCGGCGAACGCGTGCTGCCGCTGATGCGGCAGGCCGGGCTGCGCCTGGAGGGGCCGCTCGCCGCGGCCGCCTGATTCCCGCCTTCGCCACCCCAGTCTCCGCACCGCCGTTTCCGGGAGGTTCATCCCAAATGTGCGTCTCCGACCAGATCACCTCGAATGAGTTGCGCGCCTTCGCGGGCCACTTCGCGACGGGCGTCGCCGTGGTCACCACCCAGAGTCCCGAAGGCGAGCTGTGCGGGGTGACGATCAACGCGGTGACGTCGCTGTCGCTCGACCCGCCGCTGTTCCTGATCTGCCTCGACCACAAGTCGAACACGCTCGGGGCGCTGCTCGGGAGCGGGCATTTCGGGCTGCATTTCCTGGCCCGGGAGCAGACGGAGGTCTCCCGGATCTTCGCCTCCAAGCAGCCGAACAAGTTCGAGACGGTCGGATACAAGATGGGCGCGTTCGGAAGCCCCCTGCTTGACGGCGTGCTCGCTGCGGCCGAATGCACCCTCTCCGAGATCTGCCAGGGCGGCGATCACACCATCATCATCGGCGAGGTCGCCAAGGTGCATGTGCACGGCGGCGAGCCGCTGCTCTATCATCGCGGCGCGTATGCGGCGCTGGAATGCGAAAGGCTGGTGGCATGAGCATGAACGGCGCAGCGTCCGTGAGACCTCTTGAGGGCCTGCGGGTGCTCGAATTCGCGCAGATCGCGGCGGGGCCGTTCACCGGCATGCTGCTTGCTGATCTCGGCGCCGACGTGGTGAAGGTCGAACGTCCCGACGGCGGCGACGGCATGCGCGGCTGGCCGCCGCTGCACGCCGGCGACGAGGGCGAAGGCGAGTTCAGCGGCAATTTCACCTCGCTCAACCGCAACAAGCGGTCGATCGCGCTCGACATCAAGGACAAGGCCGACCTCGCGAAGCTCTACGAGCTGGTCGAGAACGCCGACGTGTTCATCGAGAACTTCCGCCCCGGGGCGCTGAAGCGGGCCGGCCTCGGCTACGACCAGCTCAAGGCGCGCAACCCGCGGCTGGTCTATTGCTCGATCACCGGCTACGGCCAGACCGGGCCCTATTCGCAGAAGGGGGCGTTCGACGTCACCGCGCAGGCCATCAGCGGCCTGATGAGCGTCACCGGCGAAGAGGGCCGGGCTCCGGTCAAGTGCGGCGTGCCGGTCGGCGACTTCGCCACCGGCCTCTATGCCGGCTACGTCATCCTGGCCGCCGTGATGCGGGCGCGCGAGACCGGCAAGGGCGCGCATGTCGACTGCTCGATCCTCGGCTCGCTGCTGGGCATCTCGGCGCTGCAGACCAGCGAGTATTTCGGCACCGGCGTCGCGCCGCGCCGGCTCGGCTCGGCTCATCCGCGCAACGCGCCCTATGCGGGGTTCCAGGCCTCCGACAAGCCGTTCACGATCGCGGCCGGCAACGACAAGCTGTGGCGGGACACCTGCGCGATCGTCGGCCGGCCGGACCTGCCGGACGATCCGCGCTTCACGTCGCAGTCGCTGCGCGCGAAGAACCAGAACGAGCTCGCCGCGATCCTGGAGCCGATCTTCGCGACCCGCACGGCCGCCGAATGGCTCGCGGACTTCGACGCCAGGGGCGTGCCCTGCGCGCCGATCAACGACTTCGCCGACATCCTCTCCGACCCGCATGTCGACGAGATGGGCTGGCTGCAGCCGGTGACGATGCCGAACGGCGCCGAAGCCAAGACGGTCGGCTTCCCGATCGGCCTGACGGACTACGAGTTCGAGATCACGCGGACGCCTCCGCGGCTCGGCGAGCACAATGACGAGGTGATGAGCGAATGGACGGAACGCCGCTACGCCAAGGCCCTGTGAGGGCCGGCTCCGCCGCCGCGGGAGCGTTCCGCACGCTGACGATCGACCGGCCCGAGAAGGCGAACGCGCTCGACGCCGCGACCGTCGACGCGCTGCTCGCCGGCTTCGAGGCGGCGCTGCCGGACAGCAAGCCGATCGCCTTCATGGGCGAAGGCAAGGCGTTCTGCGGCGGCTTCGACTTCACCGGCGTCGAGGAGCAGAGCCAGGGCGACCTGCTGCTGCGCTTCGTGCGGATCGAGACGCTGCTGCAGGCCGTGCGCCATGCGCCGGTGGTCACGATCGCGCTCGTCGGGGGGGCGGCGTTCGGCGCCGGCGCCGATCTCGCGGCCTCCTGCGCCTACCGGATCGGCTCCCGCGAGGCCCGGTTTCGCTTCCCCGGCTTCCGCTTCGGGGTGGCGCTCGGCACGCGGCATCTGGCGCGGGTCGTCGGCCAGGACGCGGCGCGCGCGATTCTGCTCGAGAACCGCACCATCGGGGCCGAGGAGGCGCTGAGCCTCGGCCTGCTGACCCATCTGGTCGAGCGCTCCGAGCTCGAGGCCGAGGCCGAGAAGATCGTCGCGGCTCACCAGGGCTTGCCGGCGCAGACGGCCGAGCGCCTTCTGGCGCTCACGGGCGCGGACACGCGCGACGCCGACATGGCGGATCTGGTGCGCTCGGTGATGCCGGACGGTCTTCATGACAGGATCGCGCGCTACCGCAACGCCGGCCGCTGAGATCGCGCCCGCGGAGCTGACGCGCGCGCGGATCGACCGCGCGGGCGTCGCCTGCCTGCTGGTGGCGACGCTCGGCTGGGGCCTCAACTGGCCCATCGTCAAGCTGCTGCTGCAGGAATGGCCGCCGCTGTTCGCGCGCGGATCGGCCGGACTCGTGGCCGCCGCCGTGCTCGCAACGCTGGCCGCGCTCAAGGGCGAGCGGCTCCTTCCGGCGCGCGGGTCGCGATGGCGGCTGGCCTGGGCCGCCTTCACCAACGTCTTCGCCTTCATGGGCTTTTCGACGCTCGCTCTGCTCTGGCTCAAGGCCGGCGAGGCGGCGCTGCTGGTCTACACCATGCCGGTCTGGGCGGTGCTGTTCGCGTGGCCCGTGCTGGGCGCGCGCCCGAGCCTGCGATCGACGCTGGCGCTCGTGCTGTGCCTCGCCGGCACGCTGATCCTGTTCGGCGACAGCCTTGCGGCCTTCGACGCGGCGAAGCTCCCCGGCGTCGCCTTCGCGCTCGCGGCCGCGGTGCTGTTCGCCATCGGCACCGTGACGGGGCGCGGCGGGGTGCCGCTGCCGCCGATCGCCAACACCGCCTGGCAGGTCGGGCTCGGCAGCGCCCCGATGATCGTGCTGAGCCTCGCTTTCGAGCAGCCCCGCCTCGGCGCCCTGAGCGCAACGGGCCTCGCCGCCTGGATCTACATGACCGCCGTGCCGATGGGGCTCTGCTATCTCGCCTGGTTCGCCGCGGTCCGGCGCCTCTCGCCCTCGACCGCCGCCACCGGCTCGCTGTTGGTGCCGCTGATCGGCGTGCTCGCCGCAGCGCCCATCCTCGGCGAGGCGATCACCCCGGCCGCGGTCGCGGCCATGGTTCTCGTGCTCTCGGGCGTCGCTCTGGTGGTGACCCAGCGCGGAACGCCGCTCTCGCCGGGGCGCCCGGCCGCGGACTGAGCCAGCCGGCCGCGCTTGCGCAAGCTCCTCATCCTCGCCTAGAGCCCCTCTACGGGCGGGCCTGGACTTTCCGCAGGGCGGAGCCGGCCGCGCCCAGGGAGCAAGCAGCCGGATGGATTACGTTCGCGAGATCCTCGACGCGCGCGTCTATGACGTCGCGACGCACACGCCGCTCGACCGCATGACCCGGCTGGGGGCGCGGCTCGGCCGCGACGTCCTCCTGAAGCGCGAGGACATGCAGCCGGTGTTCTCGTTCAAGATCCGCGGCGCCTACAACCGGATCGCGCGCCTGTCGGAGGACGAGCGGCGGGCCGGCGTCGTGTGCGCGTCCGCGGGCAATCACGCGCAGGGGGTGGCGCTGTCGGCGCAGCGGCTCGGCGTCGAGGCGCTGATCGTGATGCCGGTGACGACGCCCCCGATCAAGATCGACGCCGTGCGGCACTTCGGCGGCGAGGTCCTGCTTCACGGAGACACGTTCGACGACGCCTACGCGTTCGCCCGCATGATGGGCGCGGAGCGCGGCATGACGTTCGTCCACCCCTATGACGATCCGCATGTGATCGCCGGGCAGGGCACGATCGGGGTCGAGATCATGCAGGATCACCCGAGGCCGATCGAGGCGCTGTTCGTGCCGATCGGCGGCGGCGGGCTGGCGGCCGGCATCGCGTCCTACGTCAAATATCTGAGGCCGCAGGTGAAGATCGTCGGCGTCGAGCCCGCCGACGCCGCATCCATGAAGGCCGCGCTCGCGGCGAACGAGCGCGTCGTGCTGCCGCGCGTGGGTCTGTTCGCCGACGGCGTGGCGGTCCGGCAGGTCGGCGAGGAGACCTTCCGCCTGTGCCGCGAACTGCTCGACGAGGTGCTCACCGCCGACACCGACGAGATCTGCGCGGCCGTGAAGGACATCTTCGAGGACACGCGGGTCCTCGCCGAGCCGGCCGGCGCGCTGTCGCTCGCGGGCCTCAAGGCGTACGCCGCGCGCGGCGGCGAGCCGCGCGGCGCGCTGATCGCGATCAACAGCGGCGCGAACATGAACTTCGACCGCCTGCGGCACGTCGCCGAGCGGGCCGAGGTGGGCGAGGCGCGCGAAATCCTGCTTGCGGCGACGATTCCCGAAGAGCGGGGCAGCTATCGGCGCTTCATCGAGATGATCGGCGGCCGGACCATCACGGAGTTCAACTACCGCTATGCCTCCGGCTCCGCCGCGCATGTGTTCGTCGGGCTGAAGCTGACGGACGCCGCGCGCGAGAAGCCCCAGCTGATCTCGGGGATGGAGGCCGCCGGCTATTCGGTGCTGGACATCAGTTCGGACGAGATCGCGAAGCTGCACATCCGCCACATGGTCGGCGGCCGCGGGCAGGGCATCTCGGACGAGATCGTGCTGCGCTTCGAGTTTCCCGAGCGCCCGGGCGCGCTGCTCCGGTTCCTGGAGGCGGTGGGCTCGGACTGGAGCATCACGCTGTTCCACTACCGCAACCACGGCGCGGACTATGGACGGGTGCTGGTGGGCCTTCAGGTGCCGGCCGCCGACCGGCCGAGGTTCGACGAGAAGATCGCGAGCCTCGGCTATCCCTACGAGGACGAGTCCGAGAACGCCGCCTACAGGATGTTCCTGGGCCCGAGCTGACGCGCGCGGGCCCCAGTCAGTCCTTCCCCGTAGGCAACACCGAGGCGAGCGCCTGGCGGGCGGTGTTCTTGAGCATGGCTCCGGCGTTCGGGTCGCGCGGCCAGGCCGTCATGAAGTTGCGGATCTGCTTCAGCGTCAGATGCGGCGGCATCGGCGGCACGTCCGGATCGGTGCGCACCTCGAGCACCACAGGCCTGTCCGCGGCGAGCGCTTCATCCCAGGCGGCGCCGAGCGCCTCCGGATCGTCGACATACAGGCCCTTGAGGCCGATCAGCTCGGCGAAGCGGTGATAGGGCACGTCCGGCAGGACTTGGGTCGCCTCGAACTTGGGGTCGCCCTCCATCACCCGCTGCTCCCAGGTGACCTGGTTGAGGTCCTGGTTGTTGAGCACCATCACCACGAAGTTCGGCGTCGCCCAATCCCGCCAGTATTTCTGGACCGTGATGAGCTCGGCCATGTTGTTCATCTGCATCGCGCCATCGCCCACCATGGCGATCACCGGACGCCCCGGATGCGCGAACTTCGCCGCGATCGCGTAGGGCACGGCCGCGCCCATGGAGGCGAGGCCGCCCGACAGCGAGGCCATCATGCCGCGGCGGATCTTCAGGTCGCGGGCGTACCAGTTGGCGCAGGAGCCGCTGTCGCAGGTCAGGATCGCATGGTCCGGGAGGCGGGGGCTCAGTTCGTGGAACACGCGCTGCGGGTTGACCGGCTCGGCCGGCGCAAGCGCGCGGTTCGCCATCGTCTCCCAGGAGGCCCTGACGCTCTTCTCGACCGACTTGCGCCAGGAGCGGTCCTGCTTGGCCTTGATCAGAGGGATCAGCGCTCGCAGGGTCTCGACGGCGTCGCCGACGAGCGGAACCTCGGCCGGATAGCGCAGCGACAGCATGCCGGGCTCGAGGTCGATCTGCACTGCGCGCGCCTGGCCCGGCGCCGGCAGGAACTCCGAATACGGAAAGCCGGTGCCGACCATCAGCAGCGTGTCGCAGCCTTCCATCAGCTTCGCGCTCGCCGGGGTGCCGAGCAGGCCGATGGAGCCGGTGACGTAAGGCAGGTCGTCCGGCAGCGCGGCCTTTCCGAGCAGCGCCTTGGCGACGCCGGCGCCGAGCAGCTCGGCGATCTGCACCACCTCGTCGGTCGCCTGCATCGCGCCGGCGCCGACCAGCATGGCGACCTTCTCGCCCGCGTTCAGGACATCCGCGGCGCGCTGGAGATCGTGGTCGAACGGCACGACCCTGGGCCGCGAATAGCCGACCCCGGACTGCACCGCGCCATGCGCGAGCGGCGGCTCCTCGTAAGCCTGCTCCTGCAGGTCGTTCGGGAAGATCAGCGCGGTGACGCGCCGTTCGCCGATCGCGATCCGGCAGGCGCGGTCGACCAGATGGCGCACCTGACCCGGAACCGTCGCTTGTTCGCAGAACGCGCCGGCGACGTCCTTGAACATCGACTTGAGGTCGACCTCCTGCTGGTAATGCGCGCCGAGCGCGGTGCGCGCCTGCTGCCCGGCGATCGCCAGCACCGGCATGTGGTCGAGCCGCGCGTCATATAGCCCGGTGATGAGGTGCGACGCGCCGGGCCCCGAGGTCGCGAGGCAGACGCCGAGCTCGCCCGTGAACTTGGCGTGCGCCGAGGCCATGAAGGCCGCCATCTCCTCATGGCGGACCTGGACGAATTCGATGTCGCCGTCGCGCCGGCCGAGCGCGCCGAGCAGCCCGTTGATACCGTCGCCCGGATAGCCGAAGACGCGCGTGACGCCCCAGGCCTTCAGCCGCTCCCAGAAATAGTCGCCGACCGTGGTGGCCATGGTGGAGGTCTCCATGTGCGGGGGCGTCGCCGGGGCGCCGGGATGCCTAGGCAACATCGCAGGCCGCGCGTCGGTTCCTGCGCGTGGCCCCGCGAGAAGCGCCGGAAGGCGCGGTCGGACGCCGCATGGAGCAGCGCCGCGCCGCTGTCGTGCTGGCGTCGGATCAGCGCGCGGCGGCCCGGCGCGCGGCGGCGTAGAGCAGCGCGATCGCGCCCGCGAACGCCGCGGCCGCAAGGGGCTCCGCGAGCCGGTGCGGGGAGACGAGCGCCAGCGGCGCCTCGTTCCCCGTTCCGGCCACCAGCCCCGCGAAGACGACGCCGAACAGGCTTTCGCCGACGATCAGCCCGGTCGCCATCAGCACGCCCATCCGCCCGGCGAGCTCCCGATCGCGCGCGCCCGACGCCCAGCGCCCGTAGAGCCAGCCCAGCGCCGCGCCGATCGGGACCAGCAGCGTGATCGACATCGGCAGGTAGACCCCCATGCCGACGCCGAGCGGCGGGAGGCGCATCCTGCCCGCGCGGCCAAGCGCCTCGTCGAGCGCGACAGCCGTCGCGCCGATGGCGGCGCCGATCGCGATCCGGCTCCAGTCGAGGTCGCCGCCCAGAACGCCCTTGACGAGGGCGGCGATGAGCGTCGCCTGCGGGGCGGCGAGCGCGTTGGGGCCGGCGCCGGGCGCGCCCGAGAAGCCGAAGGCGCCGTTCAGCAGGTTCAGCACCGGCGGGATGATCAGGGCGCCGAAGATAACGCCGAAGACGAGCGCCGCCTGCTGCCGCCACGGCGTGGCGCCGACCAGTTGCCCGGTCTTGAGGTCCTGCAGATTGTCGTTCGAGATCGTCGCGACGCCGAACACGATCGCGGTGGTGATCAGGGCGTAGGCGGCGAGCGCCTGAACCCGGTCCGGCGGGCCGCCCGCGCCATAGGCGGCCGCCAGCAGCAGCGCCGCGCCGAGCGCCGCCAGAATGCCGACGCCCGAGATCGGGCTGTTGGACGAGCCGATCAGGCCCGCCATGTAGCCGCAGATCGCCGCCACCACGGTCCCGGCGATCAGGATGTACGCCGCCGAGCCGATCACGATCGGCCAGGGATTCGCCGCGACCGGCGCGCCCGTCGCGAAGCCGAACAGCAGGATGGCGATGGGCGCGATCGCGAGTCCGATGACACCGCCCACCACGGCGATCGGCAGGTCGCGCTCGGCGAGGTCGAGCCGGTCGCCCTGTTCACGGCGCAACCGGGCGGCCGCCAGCGCCGTGCGGACGCCGTTCGCGATCGGCCCGAGGATCTTGAGAAGCGTCCAGAGCGCCGCGACCCCGATGACGCCCGTTCCGATCAGCCGGACATCGCCACGGAACGTCTGGGACACAAGGACGGAGAGGGGCTCGGTCAATCCGTGCGCGGCGGTGGAGACCGGGACGAGCACAGCCCAGCTGATCAGCATGCCGATGAACATCGCGAGCCCGACCGAGACGCCGACGAGATGGCCGACTCCGATCAGCGCGAGCGAGAAGCTGCCCGACACGGAGGTCGCGCCCGCGCCGACCCGGAACGCGACGGCGGCCTCCGCGGCGATCAGCCGGGTGTTCGCGACCACGGCGAAGGCCGCGGAGGCGAGCGAGCCCAGCAGCAGCATCCGCAGGCCGCGCTGGTTTTCCTCCGCGCCCTGGCCCGAACCAGCGCCGACCTTCAGAACCTCGGCCGCCGCAACGCCTTCCGGGTAGGGCAGGTCGGACCCGGTGACCAGCGCGCGCCGCAGCGGGACCGAGAGCATCACGCCAAGGATTCCCCCGAGCCCGATGACCGCGGCGCTCGTGAGATAGGGAAAATCGGTCCACCAGCCGATGATCACGAGCCCGGGCAGCACGAAGATGATCGCCGACAGCGTGCCGGCCGCCGAGGCCACCGTCTGGACGATGTTGTTCTCGAGGATCGTCGCGCCGCCGACGGCCCGGAGAGCCGCCATGGAGATCACCGCCGCCGGGATCGAGGTCGCGAAGGTGAGGCCGACCTTGAGGCCGAGATAGACGTTGGCGGCGGTGAAGGCGACCGTGATGAGGCCGCCCAGGGCGACGCCCCGCAGCGTGAGCTCGCGGCCGTGCGCGGAGAGGTCCGTCCGACCCGCCATGATGCCGCTCCGCCCTTCGCCAGGACGCCCCGCAGGCGCCGGTCGTCGCCGCAAGGCTGGCCGACCACGAGCCTAGCGGGCTGGCGCGGGACCCGGAAGCCCGGCGGACTCCCCTTGGCGCGGCGTCAGCCGTGCACGCGGCGCATCACGGCGATACGGACCAGATCCTGAAGCGTCGTCGCCTTGAGCTTGTCCTTCAGGGTCGAGCAGGTGTTGGCGACGGTCTTGTAGCTGACGCCGAGATCGTCCGCGATCTGGGCGTAGGCCTTGCCTTCGCCGAGCAGCGCCAGGATCTGCAGCTCGCGGGCGGTGAGGTCGGTCTCGTCCTTCCGGCTCCGGGAGCCGAGGAGGGCGACCTGCACCGCCATGTCGTGCCCGATATAGGGCTGGTTGCGGCGCACCTTCTCGACGGCTTCGAGGAAGGTCTTGGGCCCCGCGTCCTTGGGGACGAAGCCCGTCGCGCCGACATTGAGCGCGCGGCGGGCGATGATCGGGTCGCCATGCATGCTGAGCACCAGCACGGGCGTGCTTTCGTCATGCCGCCTGAGGCGGCGGATGAACGACAGCCCCGCCAGCCCCTCGCCGCGGATCGCGAGATCGACCACGATCAGGTTCGGTCGCCGGCGACGATACAGCTGATAGCCGGCGAGCGGCGTCGCGGCCTCCAGCACCTCCGCGAAGCCCGCCTCCAGCAGGACGCTGCGGCAGCCCTGCAGCACGATCGGATGATCGTCGATCACCAGCACGCGGCTCACGCGTCGGCTCCTTTGAATCCGCGGAAGGGCGGGCGCCGGAGCCCCTTCGCCTGCGCGCTCATCGTTCTTCCCCTGTCGTCGGGCCCGGCAGGCCCTTGCGCTTGAGCAAGGCGAGCGCCTCTTCGCGCGAGGCGCCCTGAAGCCGCGCCGTGACGTAGTGCTTGCCGGTCTCGCCGAAGCCGGCGTGTTCGCCGTCCTGCGCGATCGAGGAGAGCTGTTCGATGATCGTCCGCGCGTCCTCGTTGACGCCGTTCTCCCTCAGCATCGCCTCGAGCTGAACGGCGCGGTTCGCAATCATGCGGCTGCCTTCGTAGAACCGTGCGTCGGCGGTCGCCAGAACGGCCTGCAGACGTCGCGCCGCGTCTTTCTCGGCGCGGCCGCCGCTCTCGCGGTTCGCGAGCCATTCCGAAGGCGCGGTCTTGTCGCCGACCTGAAGCCAGTCCTGGCCGGCGCCCGGGGCCGCGCGGCGCAAGGGCTGCACGGCCTGCGTCTTCTCGCTGGAGTCGTCATCGCAAGCCGCGAGAGCGATGAAAAGCGGAATAATAAGAAAGATCCTCAGGATCAACTTAATAAGTTTATATTTATACATCGCCGAGGCGCGCTCCGAGCCAGCGCGCCGTCGATAGTACAAAAGTGACTGCGTGGCCAGCCGTCGTCGCCCGCCCCGTGAGGATTGAGCGTCCGCGCCCGGATGGCGGCGTGATAGGCGGCTAAGCCTCTAAAAAATCTCTGAGATTTTCATGAGACTGGCATGCCAGAAGGCGGGCTGCGCCGTGGCAAAGGGGCAGGGAAATGTGCCCACCCGATTTTTCCACTCTCCCCCGAGACAGCATTCTGCCGTTCGTTAAAAGTCGCGCTGCTGCAGAACGCAAGAAGCGCCGACGCGCAGATCAATAAAAAGGTTCGGCGCACCGCCCTCCGGACCATCGCGTCTCAGCGCGTCGCCAGAGCAACGGCTCGAGCGCCGCCGCTTCCACGAACCGGAAACGCAAGGGGATCCATATGACCAGTCTGAGAACTTCCGCGTCGGCGGCGACGCTTGTCGCGGCGGCTGCGCTGGGGCTCGCCGCCTCGGCGCTTCCGGCGCGCGCCAACGACAAGCTCGTCGAGCTCTCCAAGAGCAATGAGAACTGGGTGATGACTGGTCGCACCTACAGCGCCCAGAACTACAGCCCGATGACCCAGATCAGCACGGAGAACGTGAAGAATCTGAAGCCGGCATGGTCGTTCTCGACGGGCGTGCTGCATGGCCACGAGGGCACGCCCCTGGTGGTCGGCAACAAGATGTACGTCCACACGCCGTTCCCGAACATCACCTTCGCGCTCTCGCTCGACGAGCCGGGCAAGATTCTCTGGCAGCACAAGCCGAAGCAGTCGCCGACCGCCCGCGCCGTCGCGTGCTGTGACGTCGTCAACCGCGGCCTCGCCTACTGGCCGGGCGACGGCAAGCATCCTGCCCAGATCCTGAAGACCCAGCTCGACGGCCACATCGTGGCGCTCAACGCCGAGACCGGCGAAGAGCTCTGGAAGATGGAGAACTCCGACATCAAGGTCGGCTCCACGCTCACCATCGCGCCTTACGTCATCAAGGACACCGTCCTGGTCGGCTCCTCGGGCGCCGAGCTTGGCGTGCGCGGCTACGTCACCGCCTACGACGTCAAGACGGGCGCGCAGAAGTGGCGCGCTTACGCCACCGGTCCGGACAACGAGCTGCTGCTCGCGAAGGACTTCAACAGCGCCAACCCGCAGTACGGCCAGTTCAACCTCGGCACGGACAAGACCTGGCAGGGCGACGCCTGGAAGATCGGCGGCGGCACCAACTGGGGCTGGTACGCCTACGACCCGGAGACGAACCTGTTCTACTACGGCTCGGGCAACCCGGCGCCGTGGAACGAGACGATGCGTCCCGGCGACAACAAGTGGACGATGACCATCTGGGGTCGCGACATCGACACCGGCGAGGCCAAGTTCGGCTACCAGAAGACGCCGCATGACGAGTGGGACTACGCCGGCGTCAACGTGATGATGCTGTCGGAGCAGAAGGACAAGGAAGGCAAGCTGCGCAAGCTGCTGACCCATCCGGACCGCAACGGCATCGTCTACACGCTCGACCGGACCAACGGCGACCTGATCTCCGCCGACAAGATGGACGACACGGTCAACTGGGTGAAGCAGGTCGACCTGAAGAGCGGCCAGCCGATCCGCGACCCCGAGTTCGCGACCCGGATGGACCACAAGGCGACCGAGATCTGCCCGTCGGCCATGGGCTATCACAACCAGGGCCACGACTCGTACGATCCGGAGAAGAAGAAGTTCTTCCTCGGCATCAACCACATCTGCATGGACTGGGAGCCCTTCATGCTCCCGTATCGCGCCGGTCAGTTCTTCGTCGGCGCCACCCTGTGGATGTATCCTGGCCCGAAGGGCGACCGTCAGAACTACGAGGGCCTTGGCCAGATCAAGTCGTATGACGCGATCACGGGCAAGTTCGACTGGGAGAAGATGGAGCGCTTCTCCGTGTGGGGCGGCACCATGGCGACCGCGGGCAATCTCGTGTTCTACGGGACGCTCGACGGCTTCCTCAAGGCGCGCGACAGCCGCAACGGCGACCTGGTCTGGAAGTTCCGTCTGCCCTCCGGCGTGATCGGCCATCCGATGACGTATGAGCACAACGGCACCCAGTACGTCGCGATCTACTACGGCGTGGGCGGCTGGCCGGGCGTCGGTCTGGTGTTCGACCTGAACGACCCGACCGCAGGCCTCGGCTCGGTGGGCGCCTTCAAGAACCTGCAGAACTACACGCAGATGGGCGGCGGCCTGATGGTGTTCTCGCTCGACGGCAAGAACCCCTACGACGACCCGAACGTCGGCGAGTACAAGGGCAAGAGCCTCTGATCGCAGGCTTCGGCCGCGACGAGATCCCGCCGGCCTCCGGGCCGGCGGGATCCGAAATCCGAACCTTCTAGGAAATGTCTCGTGAGCGCCCCCGCCCTCGGCGGAGAAGAGCAGCGTCGGGACCGGGAGAGCCTAAATGACCTCGAACAGCTGGAATGCGGTGCGCGCCGCCTTCTTAGCCAGCGCGACGGCGCTCGCGGCGCCTGCCGCCGCGGCGGCCGAGACGGCCGCGGCGCAGGACCAGGGCGCGCTCCGCGTCTGCGCCTCGTCCGTCGAAGCGCCTTACTCGATGAAGGACGCCAAGGGCTTCGAGAACAAGATCGCCATCGCGGTGGCGGAGGCGATGGGCCGCAAGGCCGAGTTCGTCTGGTTCGACAAGGCCGCGATCTATCTGGTGCGCGACGGCCTGGACAAGAAGCTGTGCGACGTCGTGCTGGGCGTCGACACGGGCGACGAGCGGCTGCTGACCACGAAGCCCTATTTCCGCACCGGCTATGTCTATGTCACGCGGCCCGACGAGGGCGACATCGGCACGAACTGGCAGGCGATCGAGAAGCCCCAGTTCACCAAGTTCGCGGTGCGCTTCCAGACGCCGGCCGAGCTGATGATCAAGCAGGCCGGCAAGTACGAGGACACGGTCTCGTATCAGCTTTCGCTGGTGAACTTTCAGGACAAGCGGAACAAGTACACGCAAGTCGCGGCCGACAAGCTCGTCAGCGAAGTGGCGTCCGGCGAGGCCGACATTGCGATCGCGTTCGCGTCCGACGTCGCCCGCTACGTCAAGGAGTCGTCGAAGCCGCTGAACGTCACGATGATCGACGACGACTTCACGCTCTCCGACGGCACCAAGGTCCCGCTGCACTACGACCAGGCGATGGGCGTCCGCAAGGACGACAAGGAGCTCGCAGCCGCGCTCGACGCCGCGATCAAGAAGGCTCAGCCGCAGATCGACCAGGTGCTCCGCGACGAAGGCGTTCCGTTGCTGAAGCAGAGCACGTGAAGCGCCCAAGGGCGTATCTCTTTAGTTCGAAAGCGATTGGATAGTGATGATCAGGAAGATGTGGATCGCCGCGCTGGCTTCGGCGGCGGTGATGACCGCGATCCCGACGGCGAACGCGGCGATCGAACTGCACAATACGGTCACGGGCGAGCCGCTGAACCTTGACGACGCCGGCCCCGAGGGCAAGGACGTCGCGGCGTTCAAGGAGTTCCTCGAGACCGGCAAGAATCCTTACCTGGATCAGCCGAACTGCCTGGCCAAGGCGCAGGAGCTCTATCTCGGCGCCTGCTCGGGCTGCCACGGACATGTCGGCGAGGGCAAGATCGGGCCGGCCCTGAACGACAGCTACTGGACCTATCCGGACAACAACACCGACAAGGGTTTGTTCGAGACCATCTTCGGCGGCGCAAGCGGCCAGATGGGGCCGATGTACAATCTGCTGAACGTCGACGAGATACTTCTCGCGATGGCCTGGGTCCGGCATATGTACACGGGCTCGAAGGAAGACGCCGCCTGGCTCAACGAGAAGCAGCTGGCCAACTTCAAGCCGTTCGACGGCAAGGACGCGCCGAAGCCGCAGGGCGACACGCTGCCCGAATGCAAGGTCGACTGAGGGGATCTCCCGCCCGCGGGGGCGGCGAGGAAGACGGAGCGGCCACGCGCGCCTGCTCCGGTGACTGAACGAGAGCGCTAAGCGTCAAGGAGGAATGCCCATGTCCAAGATCAAGAGCATCTGCGGCTTTGCGGCCGCCGCGGCGTTCGCGTCGGTCGCGCTCGCCGCTCCGGCCCTCGCCTATGACGGCACCAACTGCAAGGAGCCGGGCGTGTGCTGGGAGCCGAAGCCCGGCTATCCGGCCAAGGACAAGATCGTCGGGTCGAAGTACGACCCGAAGCATGATCCGAAAGAAGTGAACAAGCAGAGCGAATCCATCAAGGCGATGGAGGAGCGCAACCGGAAGCGCGCCGAGAACTACGCCAAGACCGGCAAGTTCCAGTACGACGTCAAGAAGATCGGCGCGAACTGATCTCGCTGCGGCCGGCCGCCTGACAGGCGCGCCGGCCGTTCCTCGATCCCTGGCGGTCCGCGCGCATTCGGATCGTCTCCCTCGTCGCCGGAGCGGGCTCTTCCGACCGTTCCATGGGATGGCGACACGCGCCTAGCGGCCGCCGATCGTCGGGTTCATCGTCCCGAAGGACTGGCGACGGCGGCCGCCCTTTCGGAAGGAGAGGCGTCGCATGACCATGTCGAGGGCCGCTGAACTGCGCGCCGGGGGCGAGCAATCGCCGGCGTCGCTGGGAGAGTGGCGCGAGAAGGCGCTCGCGTTCGAGCGCGAGGTGGGAACCGCCGTCGTGGGCCAGCCCAGAGTGGTGCGCCTGCTGACGGTCGCGCTGTTCGCGCGCGGCCACGTGCTGCTCGAGGGCGACGTCGGCGTCGGCAAGACGACGATCCTGCGCGCCGTCGCCCGGGCGCTCGGCGGGCCGTTCGAGCGCATCGAGGGCACGGTCGACCTGATGCCGACCGACATGCTCTACACCGCCTTCGTGGACGACGACGGCAAGCCGCGCGTCGAGCCCGGGCCGGTGCTGCATCATGGCGAAGACCTCGCGGTCTTCTTCTTCAACGAGATCAACCGGGCGCGGCCGCAGGTCCACTCGCTGCTGCTGCGGCTGATGGCCGAGCGCAGCGTCACCGCGTTCGGCAAGGAATGGTCGTTCCCGCACCTGCAGGTGTTCGCCGACCGCAACCGGGTGGAGAAGGAAGAGACCTTCGAACTGCCCGCCGCGGCCCGAGACCGGTTCCTGATGGAGATCGCCGTCGACGCGCCGACCGATCCCGAGGTGCGGCGCGAGCTCGTCTTCGACCCGCGCTTCTACGATGTGGACCGGCTGATCGGCGGCGTCGCGGAAGGGGTCATCGATCACCGCCAGCTCGGCGAGGTCGGCCGCGCGATCCAGGAGTCCGTCCACGCCAGCCGCGCGCTCGAGAACTACGTCCTGGCGCTGTGGGACGCGCTGCGCGCGCCAGCGGCCGCGGGCGTGGAGATCGCCGGCGTCGACATGAGCCGTCTGCTGCAGGGCGGCGCGAGCCCGCGCGGCGTCGGCGCCCTGGTGCGCGCCGCCCGCGTCACGGCCTGGCTCGAAGGCCGCGACATGGTGCTGCCCGAAGACGTGCGGGCGATGTTCGGGCCCGTCATGGCGCACCGCGTGTTTCTTGATCCGATCTACGAGACGCGCCGCGAGCGCATCGTGCCGGACCTCTGCCGGCAGGTCTTCGAGCGGGTCCCCACGCCGTGACCCAAGGGCGCGCCTCCGAGGCGCCGGCTCCCCGCGATCTGCCTTACAGGCTGTTCGGGCGGGCCCGGGGCGTCACGGCGGGCGCCCACCGGGCGGTCGGATCCGGAGGCGCGGGCGCCTTTCTGCGTCACGCCTCGCTGCTCGAACTGCCCGACGCGCGGCGCATCGACATGCGCGCCTCGCTGCTCGATCCGCTCGGCGGCATGAAGGTTCGGCGCTTCGAGAACCGCGCCCGCATCGACGTCTTCATCCTGCTCGATCTCTCGGGGTCGATGACCTTCGCCCGCGACGGCGAGCACGATCCGGTCGCGGAGCTCTGCGCCACGATCGCGCACGCGGCTCTGCGCGGACAGGACCGTTTCGGGATGATCGCCGCCGGACCAAAGGCGCGCGCGGACCTCGCGATCCGGGCGACCCGGCGGCGCGGCGTCGCGGAGGAGGTGTGGCGCGCGCTCAGGAGCGAGCCGGGCGAGGGGAGCGGCGTCGCCGGGCTCCTCGATAGCCTGGACCAGCTTCCCGCCCGGCGCTCCCTGGTGTTCGTGGTGTCGGACTTCCTGCTGCCCTCCGCCGCCACCGACGCGCTGCTCGCCGGGCTGTGGCGTCACGACGTGGCGCCGATCGTCGTGCGCTCCAGCGCCGTGGAGCGCCGGCTCCCGGCCTTCGGCCTCGTGGAGACCCGCGACCTCGAGACCGGGCGCCGCCGTCTCGTGCTGATGCGCAAGTCCCTGCGCGAGGCGTGGCTCGACAAGAGCCGCCGCCGGCGCGCGGAGCTCGAGCGGATCTTCCTGCGTCACGGAAGGCCGGCTTTCGATCTCGTGGACCGTTTCGACGCCGACGCCTTCGCCGACTATCTGCTTTCCGGAGGCGCGTAGTGGCCCGGCTCGCCATCGCGGCCGCGCTCGTCCTGCTGGTCTCGGCCGGAACCGCGGCGGCGCAGATCCGCAGCGTCCGCACCGAAGGCCCGCGGCCGTTCGGCGTGCTGCTCGGCGACGTGCTGAAGCTCACCACGACCGTCGACGTCGACGCGCCCTTCAAGCTCGACGGCTCGACCCTGCCGCGGCCTGGCCCTCTCACCTATTCGCTGGAGCTCCGGTCGATCGACGTGACCGAGCAGGCGGCGCCCGGGGGCGGAACGCGCTACCGGATCGCCGCCGAGTACCAGACCTTCTACTCGGCGCTCGAAACCGGCGAGCAGACCATCCCGTCCTTCACGGTCGCGGTCTCGGACGGCTCGCGCCGCGCGGAGACGCAGGCGGGCGGGTGGAGCTACCTGACCTCCCCGCTGCGCCCGATCCAGAGTCTCGCAGGAGAAAGCGACCAGCGCCTGCGACCCGACGTCCAGCCAGTCATTCCTCCGGTCGGTCCCGCGCGGGATCGGCTGATCGCCGTCGCCGCGCTGGCCGCGCTGCTGGCCGTCGCGCTGGCGTGGAGCCGCGCCTGGCCGCCCTTCCACAAGCGGCGCTCGCGACCGTTCGCGGCCGCCGCGCGCGAGGTGGCGCGGCTCGTCCGGCGCGGCGAGGACGGGCGCCGGGCCGCGCTTCTGCGGCTGCACCGCGCTTTCGACGCCGCCTGGGGAAAGCGTCTGCTCGGCGAGGACATCGGCGCGTTCCTGCGCGACCACCCCGCCTTCGCGTCCCGCGCGGAGGAGATCCGGTCGTTCTTCGCCGCGTCGCGGCGCGCCTTCTTCGGGCGGGAGCAGGGGGACGTGCTGGCGCCGGACGCCCTGGTCCGGCTCGCGCGCGATCTCGCGCGGGCGGAGCGCGGCGCGTGAGCTGGCTTGGCGTCCTCGGGGTTGACCACCCCTGGGCCCTCCTGCTGGCGCCGCTGGCGGCGCTGCCGTTCTTCGCGTCCCCGCTACGGCTCTCGGCCACGCCGTCAGACGATCTTGCGCCCGACGATCCGCTGTCGGCGGGGCTCGGCGCGGCGCTCGCGGCCGCTGGCTGCATCGCGCTCGCGGGGCTCGCGCTCGGCCTCGCCGGGCTCCATCTGCGCGAGCAGAGCGTGGAGCGCCGCGGCGTCGGGGCCAATGTGGCGCTGCTGATCGACCGCTCGAGCAGCATGGACTCCACCTTCGCAAATCGCCTTCCGGACGGCGCCGAGGAGTCCAAGTCTGCGGCGGCGCGCCGGCTGTTGACCGACTTCGCCTCGCGGCGGCCCGCCGACCGCGTGGCGGTCGCGGCGTTCTCCACCTCGCCGATGCCGATCATCCCGATGACGGACGAGCATGAGGCCGTCCGCGCCGCGATCGCGGCCATCGATCAGGCGGGCCTCGCCAAGACCGACGTCGGCCGTGGCCTGCTGCTCGCCTTCTCGATGTTCGACGCGTCCTCGAGCGAGAGCTCCCGGGCGATCGTGCTGGTCTCGGACGGCGCCGCGGTGATCGACCGGCGCGTGCAGGACGCGCTGCGGGACGCCGCCGCGAAGTCTCCCGCGAGCCTCTACTGGCTGTTCCTGCGAACCGAGGGCTCCAAGGGCATCTACGACGCGCCGGCGGCCGGCGAGGAGGACTCGCCGTTCTCCAATCCCGAGCGCCATCTGCACATCTTCCTCAAGAGCCTCGGGCTGCCCTACCGGGCCTTCGAGGCGCGGAGCCCCGGCGACGTCTCCGACGCGATGCGTGAGATCGACCGGCTCGAACAGCGTCCCACGCTCTATCGCCAGAAGCTGCCGCGGCGGGACCTCGCGCCCTGGTGCTACGGAGTCGCGAGCTTCGGCCTCGCCCTGCTGCTCGCCGCCAAGCTGCTCGAACGACGCCTGGAGGAAGCGCCATCCGACGCGAGCGTTCCGGAGCCGGCTCGATGAAGTTCGTCGCCACGATCCGCAACGCCCTTCTTCCCGTGGCGCTCATCGCCGCCCTCGCCGGCGTGGCCTGGTCCGCATGGGCGCTCTATGGCCGTCTTCACGACCGCGCGGTCGTCCGGGATCTTCTGGCCAATCAGGACGTCTCGCCTCCGCCGACGGCGAAGGCGGACGTGCTGTTCGCCCGCGGCTACTACCTGCTCATCCGCGACCGGATCGATGAAGCGCAGGGCTACGCGCGGCCCATCGCGGACCGGGGAGACCGGCTGCTGCTGGCGCGCTTCCACTACGACGTCGGCAACGCCCGGCTGAGGCGCGCGATCGCGCAGGTCGAGGCCAGCAAGATCGACGCCGCGATCCCCGAGGTTCGTCTGGCGAAGGCGGCCTACAGGTCGGCCCTGCTGGCGGATCCGGAGCTTTGGGACGCCCGCTACAATCTCGACGTGGCGATGCGGCTGGTGCGGGACTTCCCCGAGCTCGAGCGCGGCGACGAAGAAGCCCAGGGTCAGCCGAAGAAGCTCTGGACGGATCTGCCGGGCCTTCCGCGAGGGCTGCCTTGAGCTTCCGGCCCGATCTGCGCTTCTGGGCGCTGGCGGCAGCGCTTGTGCTCGCTCTCGCGGCCCTCTGGGGGCCGACCGCGCAGGCCGAACGGCCGGTCTACAATCTTGTGGCCTTCATCGACATCACGATGAGCATGAACGCGCGGGATCAGACGCAGGACGGCCGCCCCCAGAGCCGCCTCGACGCGGTGAAGGAAAGGCTGACCGCCGCGGCCGCCCGCCTGCCGTGCGGGACCAAGATGGGCCTCGGCGTCTTCACCGAGCGGCGCTCGTTCATGCTGCTCGCCCCGCTCGACGTCTGCAAGAATTTCACCGCCTTCGCGGGCGCGGTGAGCGGCGTCACCTGGCGCATGGCCTGGGAGGGCGACAGCCGCGTGTCCTCGGGCGTGTTCGAGGCGCTCCGGCTGGGCCGCGCGATCGACGCCGACGTGCTGTTCTTCACCGACGGCCAGGAAGCGCCGCCCCTGCGCACGGATATTCCGCTGAGCTACGACGCCGACGGACCGGCGGCGGCGCGCGGCCTTCTGGTCGGGGTCGGAGGCGACCAGCCGACCCCGATCCCGAAATATGACGATTTCGGCCGGGAGATCGGCTTCCTCGAGATGTCCGACGTGCCTCAGGAGTCGCGGATCGGCCCGCCGCCGGCCGACGCCGAATCCAGGCCCGGCTACAATGCGCGCAACGCGCCGTTCGGCGAGATGCCGGCGGGCGAGGAGCATCTCACCTCGGTGCGCGAGCCGCATCTGCAGGAGCTCGCCCGTCTCACCGGGCTTGGCTACGCCCGGATGGGCGCGCCCGACGCTCTTGCGGAGGCGATAGCCGCCAACGCCCGACCGACCGCCAAACCCGTCCGGATCGGTCTCGCCGTCATTCCCGCGGGGCTGGCGCTCGCCATCCTGGTCGCGCTCTACGCCGCCCCGCTCGCGGCCCGCCGCAGAAGCGGCCGCCGCGCCCAAACCGCCTGAAGGAGAAATGCTTCCCATGAACATCCGCACCCCGCTCGCGACCGCCTTCCTGCTCGCCACGATGATCCCGGCCTTCGCGCATGGCCCCACCCCCCAGAAGGTCGCCGAGAAGATCGAGATCAAGGCCGAGCCGGCGAAGGTCTGGTCGGTCGTCAAGGATTTCGGGGCGCTGCAGAGCTGGCATCCGGACGTCGCGAAGAGCGTCGTGGACGGGCAGGAGCGCACGGTCACGCTGAAGAAGGGCGGCGAGTTCAAGGAAGGACTCGACGTCGCCGACGACCAGCAGATGGAGCTCAACTACCGGCTGTCCGGCGACGCCGGAGACGCCCTGCCGGTGAGCTCCTACAGCGCCGCCATCAAGATCGCTCCGAAGGACGGCGGCTCCGAGGTCACCTGGGAGGGCCGCTTCTATCGCGCCGACACGGGCAACGAGCCGCCGGAAGGCAAGGACGACGCCGCCGCCGTGGAGGGCATGACCTCCTTCCTCAAGAACGGCCTCGAGGGCTTGAAGAAGAAGCTGGAAGCCGGCGGATGAGACTGGCGCTCGCGGCGGCTGCGTTCGTCGTCGGGATCGGGCTGTCGGCGGCGCGGGCGGAGGAGGCCGCCTTCGCGGCCGTCTCGCAGGCGGGCGGGGAGGTGTCCTTCCTGAGCCGCTCGGGCCCCGAGGGCGCGTCCGTGAAAGTCGACGACGCTCCGGCCTCGATCGCCGTCGGGCCCGACGGGCGCACGCTCTATGTGACGCATCCGGACCGCGGCCGCGTCACCGTGGTGGACGCCGTCACCCGCACCGTGACCGAGAGGTTCAACGTGGCCGGCAGCCCGTTCGGGGCCGCCGCCACGGATAGCGAGCTCTACGTCACGGACTGGACCAACGGGAGCCTCATTCGGATCGACGCTCTGACCGGCGCGACCACCGGGACGATCTCCGTGGGCAAGTCGCCCGCGGGGCTCGTCCTCGACCTCAAGCGGGGCCGCGCCTACGCGGCGGACCGCGAGGGCGACGCGGTCAGCGTCGTCGATCTGAAGGCGATGCGACGCGTCGGCCAGGTGAAGGTCGGCCGGGCGCCCTTCGCGCTCGGTCTTTCGCCCGACGGCGCGCGGCTGTTCGTCGCCAACGTCCAGAGCGGCGATTTGTCCGTGATCGACACGTTCAATCTGACGGAGCTCGCGCGCACGCCGGTCGGCCGCATGCCATACGGGGTGGCGGTCACCGCCGATGGCGAGCGCGTCGCGGTCACGCTACAGGAAGAGGCGGCGCTGGTGGTGCTCGACGCCGCGAAGCTCACGCCGCTCGGCCGGATCAAGGTCGGCAAGTACCCGGAGGGCGTCACGATCGCGGCGGACGGACGGTCGGCGGCTGTCGCCAACTGGTTCGACGACAGCGTCACGATCGTCGACCTCGGCTCCATGGAGGCCTTGAGCCTCATCAAGACCCCGGCGGGACCGCGCTACCTCGCGGCGCTCGCTCAATGACAAAGACAATCGGGAGAGAAAGACCAATGCGTAACGCGGTTCTCGTCGCGAGCGCGATCATGGCGAGCGTGATCGTGGGCCCGGCCTCGGCGCAATCCCTGGAGAATGTTCCGCCACTCGATCTCGGCGCCGCCATCGGCGAGCCCGGCGAGGGCTGGCGCAAGCAGTCGGCGACCGATGAAGGCCTCACCTTCGTCTGCGAGAGCGACGCCTGCGGCGGCCGCGGCGTCCTCGGCATCGGCCAGGCCAAGACCAGCCCGGACTACGTGAAGGCGGTGATCGCCGATCCGGAGAAGATGCTGAAGAGCTATCAGTACGGCTCCGAGGAATCCATGAAGCCGTCGGGCTGCTCCTTCAGCTCCTACGCCACGAAGCGGATCGGGGAGCAGCGGGTCCAGTACACCAGCATCGGGACCTGCCCGCAGGGCGGCCACGCGGCGATGACCACGATCTTCGACGGCAACCGGCCCTACATGATCTCGGTGCAGGTGTTGACCGGGTCGGAGGCGGCGGCCGTGAAGCTCCGCGACCAGACCACGGACAAGCTCAACTCCGCCCTCTGACCTGTGACCTGGCTCCCGGAGCGTTCCGGGAGCCAGATCGTCACCTTATCGCGCCGGGCGCTTGCCCGCCCGGGCGGCCTCCTTCTTGTCCCGCACGCGGGCGGCGGGGCGGGGGCCGGGCCTCCCGGCGCCGGGCGCCGCGTGAGAACGCTTGGCGTGCGGCGCGCGCTTCTCCGCCTGAACCGGAATGCGGCCGTCCGGCGCTTCGCAGGCGGAAATGGCGGCCTCGCCCTTTCCGGCCCGCACCGCGATGGCCGCGAAGGCTTCCGCGGCCTCGGCGGCGATCTCGAAGCGGCTCTCGCTCTCGAAGATGCGGATCGAGCCGATGTCCTGGCGGGTGAGCCCGCCCCGGCGGCAGATCATCGGCAGCAGCCAGCGCGGCTCGGCGTTCTGCTTGCGGCCGATCGCGATCCGGAACCACGCGCTCGGGCCGAAGGCCGCGCGCCGGGCGGCGGGCGCCGTATCCGGGCGCGGCTGGCGGTCGCTTGCGCCGTGTCTTTCGCGGGCGACGTAGCTGTCGCGAGCGCCGTGGCGCTCGCCGGGATCGGAGACTTCCTCCGGCGCGGGCAGGCGGGCGCGGTGCAGCCGCGCCAGCGCCACCGCGAGCTCTTCCGGCGTCTTGCGCGCGATCAGCGTGCGCGCGAGAGCGAGGTCCTCCTCGCTCGCGGGCTCGTTCAGCGCCGGATCGGAGAACAGCCGCTCCTGGTCGAGCGCGCGGATGCTCTCGGCGGTCGGCGGGCCGCTCCACACCGGGGTGACGCCGGCGTCGACCATCATGGTCTCGGCCTTGCGGCGACGCGACGGCGGCACGAGCATCACGCTGATCCCCTTGCGCCCGGCCCGGCCGGTCCGGCCGGAGCGGTGCTGCAGGATCTCCGCGTCGTGCGGCAGGTCGGCGTGGATCACCAGCCCGAGATTGGGCAGGTCGATGCCGCGGGCCGCGACGTCGGTCGCCACGCACACCTGGGCGCGGCCGTCCCGCAGCGCCTGAAGCGCGCGGTTGCGCTCGGCCTGGCCGAGCTCTCCGGAGATCAGAACGGCCGAGAAGCCGCTTTCGGACAGCGTCGCATGCAGCCGGCGCACGGCCTCGCGGGTCGAGCAGAACACGATCGCGGCCGTGGGGTCGGATGCGCGCAGCACGTTGATCACCGCGTGGCCGATCTCGCGCGGATGCACGCGCATCGCCCGGTGCTCGATGTCCGCGTGTCCGCGCCCCTCGCTCGCCGTGACGATGCGGGCGGCGTCGCGCTGGAACTTGCGCGCGATCGCGGCGATGTCGGCCGGAAGGGTGGCGGAGAACAGCAGCGTGCGGCGCTCCGCCGGAGTGGCCTCGAGGATGAACTCGAGATCCGGCCGGAAGCCGAGGTCCAGCATCTCGTCCGCCTCGTCGAGCACCACGACCTTGAGGCTGGAGACGTCGAGCGCCCGGCGCTCGATGTGGTCCCGAAGACGACCCGGGGTTCCGACGACGATGTGCGCGCCGAGCTCGAGCTGGCGGCGCTCCGCGCGCGGATCCATGCCGCCCACGCAGGCGACGATGCGGCCGCGGGCCTCGGCGTAGAGCCAGCGGAGTTCACGCTCGACCTGCAGGGCGAGCTCGCGCGTCGGCGCAACCACCAGCGCGAGCGGCGCGCCGGCCGGCGCGAACGCGCCGTCGGCCAGCAGCGTCTCGCCCATCGCGAGGCCATAGGCGACGGTCTTGCCCGAGCCGGTCTGGGCGGACACCAGCAGGTCCCGGCCGGACATCGCCTCCTCGACGACCGCGCTCTGCACGGGCGTGAGCTCGGAATAGCCGCGGGCGGCGAGCGCCCGGCTGAGGGGGGAGTCGTTGAGCGGCAGGGACACGAGAAGCTGCTTTCGATGCACGCGGCGCGGCGAGCCGACGCCGCGCGCGACGTCCGAGCCAGCCATGACCTGGATATGAATTGGCGGCCTTATAGCAGAACAGGCGCGAATATGCGCGGCTATTCCGACGCCGGTTCCGGAGCATTTCCGTGACATCCGGGGGCGTCCCGGGCGGCGGCGCCGCGCTCAGCGATGGCCGCCCGCCAGTCGCCTGGTGAAGCGACTGTTTGGAAAAAGCGATCGGACGTCCGCATTTTTTATCGTTTGTTCTCGCAGGCGGCCGTCCGTAGCGTGCTCCGGCGCAGGAGCGTCAGACGATGCCCCGGGCGCTCTCGCCGCCTGACCGCCCGATCCAGGTCACCAACGAGCGTCATCCCGCCATGTCCAAGCAGATCCGGCTCAACGCCTTCGTGATGAACTGCATCGGCCATCAGTCGATGGGCATGTGGCGGCATCCGCGCGATGAATCGCGGCGCTACCGGACGCTCGACTATTGGACGAACATCGCGCGCACGCTGGAGCGCGGCCTGTTCGACGGTCTGTTCATCGCCGACGTGCTCGGCGTGAACGACGTCTATGGCGGAGACGCCTCGGCCGCGATCCGGTCCGCCGCGCAGATCCCGATCAACGACCCGCTGATGCTGGTCTCCGCCATGGCGGGGGCCACCAGCCATCTCGGTTTCGGCGTCACCTGTTCGCTGACCTACGAGACGCCCTTCGTCTTCGCCCGCCGGATGTCGACCCTCGACCACCTGACCGGCGGCCGCATCGGCTGGAACATCGTCACCGGCTACCTCGACAGCGCGGCGCGCGCCGCCGGCATGCGCAAGCAGGTCGCCCATGACGAGCGCTACGACATGGCCGAGGACTACATGGCGGTCGTCTACAAGCTCTGGGAGGCGAGCTGGGACGAGGACGCGATCGTCTGCGACCGCGAGACGGCGGTGTTCGCGGACCCCGCGAAGATCCGTGTCATCCGGCACGACGGGCCGTACTTCCAGATCGAGGCGATGCATCTGTGCGAGCCGTCGCCCCAGCGGACGCCGGTGCTCTATCAGGCCGGCGCCTCGCCGAAGGGCATGGGCTTCGCGACGCGCCACGCCGAATGCATCTTCATCAACGGCCCGTCCAGGCACGTCATCGCGGGCTATGTCCGTCGCCTGCGCGAGGCCCTCGTCGCTCGGGGGCGCGCGCCGGACAGCGTGCTGATCTTCAACATGCTCACCGTGATCGTGGCGGAGACCGACGCGGAGGCCGA
This sequence comes from Hansschlegelia beijingensis, assembly GCF_014196425.1. Lineage (GTDB taxonomy): Bacteria > Pseudomonadota > Alphaproteobacteria > Rhizobiales > Methylopilaceae > Methylopila > Methylopila beijingensis. The sequence continues at coordinate 23,967 of NZ_JACIDR010000007.1, read as the reverse complement.
GGCGAAGCTCGCGGAGTACCGCCAGTATGTGAGCCGCGAGGGGGCTTTCGCCCTGCTGTCGGGATGGAGCGGGCTCGACTTCTCGCAGCTCGACCCCGAAGAGCAGGTCCGCCACGTCAGGACCGACAGCATGCAGACCGCGATCGACCGCTTCAGCGCGGCCAACCCCGACAAGACCTGGACGGTCGGCGAGATGGCGGATTTCTCCGGGATCGGCGGGGCCGGCCCGGTGATCGCGGGATCGCCGCAGACGATCGCCGACGAGCTCGAAGGCTGGATGGAGGCGACCGGGGTCGACGGCTTCAACCTCGCCTATACGGTCATGCCCGAGTGCTATGTCGACTTCGTCGATCTGGTCGTGCCGGAACTGCGCAAGCGCGGCGTCTACAAGCAGGACTATGCGGAAGGCACGCTGCGCGAGAAGCTGTTCTTGGCGGGACCGCGGATCGGCGCCGGTCATCCGGCGGCCGAAATCCGCGCCCTGAAAGGTCAGGCGCCCGCGCTCCAGGACGCATAGGCGGGCCGCCGGTCCCGGCAGGACCGGCTCAACCCGGAATGTCGATCGCGGCCGGCGCGCCTTCGGCTTTCGCCGGACGCGTCGGCCACGATGGCCGTCAGCGCAGCATTTCGGTCAGAACGCTGCCCTCGCAGCCGTTCGGCGGCCGGACGTTCAGGATGTGCGCGACGGTCCGGGCGAGGTCGACCGTCTCGGAGTCGCCGTACTTGCCGGGGGCGATCCAGGCGGGCCCGTACATCGCCAGCGGCACGTTGGTGTCGTAGGCCCAGGGGGAGCCGTGGGTCGACGCATAGCCCTTGGGCTTGGCGAACAGGTACCAGTTCGGCTTGTTCATGATGACGATGTCGCCGCTGATCTTCTGGTGCCAGGCGAGCGTCACCTGCTTGGCGAGCCTGGTCGCCGGCATCTGCCCCCGCTCCAGCTGGGTGCGGGTGAAGACCGCCTCGACGCCCGGATACTCCCGCAGGAAAGATGCGATCGCCTCCTCGACCTCGACCTTGTCGAGCTTGCGCTCGGCCAGCATCGCATAGTCGACGTAAAGGTTCGGGTTCCACCAGGTCGTGACGTACTTGCCGTCGCCGTACTGCTTCGAAAGCGCGGCGTTGACGTCGTTGATCATGGCCTCCGGATCGATGCGCCCGGCGTCGAGCCTGCGGCTGGAGCTGTATTCCGGGATGTTCATGAAGCCATGGTCGGCCGACAGCGTGATCAGAACGTTGTCGAGCCCGACGCGCTCGTCGATGAACTTGAACAGATCGGCGAAGACGCGGTCGAGGCGCACCGTCTGATCATGGGACTGGCGGCTCTCCGGACCGAACAGGTGGTTGACGTAGTCATGGCTGGTCCAGCTCAGGGCGAGCAGATCCGGCGCGCCCGACGGATTGCGGCCGAGGTTCTCGCCGTCGATGGCGGCTTTCACGAAGTCCAGCATCAGCAGGTCGCCGAACGGCGTCCACATGGTCGCGTCGTAATAGCCCTTTCCGGGCTTGTCGCTTGCGCCCCCACCGTCGATCGGGTGCGGAAACTTGACGCCCAGCCCCTTGTAGTTCGTGGACCAGGGCTGGTTGTCGGGAACCGATCGGGCATAGGCCTCGTCCGGCATGGAGAGGGTCCATGTCTGGCCGAAGAACTTGTCCTGCGGCTTGTTCGCGTAGAACGCCGTCCACCACTCCGGATACGCGGCCATATAGTAGTCGGAGGTGATGAAGCGCCCGGTCGTCGTGCTGTGCAGGTAGGCGACGCTGAACTGGCCTGCGAGGCCGATCGAACTGCGGTCCTTGCCGGCGATCGCGATCACCTTGGACTTGCCGTTGGCGTAGATCAGCTCGTCGCCGACCGTCGTCACCTTGATGTTGAACGGCGAGGTGCCGGCGTGGTCGGGCGTTTCCTCGTCGAGGTATTTGTGGCGGGGGTCTTCCGTGGAATAGACGCGCTTCTTCGTCTGCTTGTCGATCCAGTCATTGCCGATCACCCCGTGCTTGTAAGGGTGGGCGCAGGACAGCAGGGTGGCGTGTCCGACGCCGGTGTAGGTGGTGGCGTGACTGTAATGGTTGTTGCCGTACCAGGCGCCCTTGTCCAGCAGCAGCTTCAGGCCGCCATCCGCGAGCTGGTCGTAATACTTGACGAACTGTTCCTGCGGGAAGCCGTCGATGGCCATGAACAGCACCAGCTTCGGCGGCGGGGCGACCGCTTCGGCGGCCGTCGCGGCCTTTCCGGCCGCCGCGATCAGGGCCACAGCCGCTGATCCCGCGATCAACGATCGAACACCAAGTCGAGATAGGCGCGACATCAGACTACCCTCCCGTTTCTTTGTTATCGAGAGAGTTTATTTGAAGTTATATTATGCGCAATGGCTGTTGCGATGCAAAAGATCTGCAACGGGAAGTCACAGCAGATCCCGGTGACAACCTTCCTGTTCCGGCGGAAATGTGCGGCGCGCCAAAGCTATGGCCCCGAGGCCCGCGACTTGGGGCGGCGCACCATCCGCGATATCGCGTCTCCAGCAGGTGCGGTCGCGGTAGAGATCCATCACGCGGCTGCCCGCGGCGGCGCAGAAATCCGCGTCGCCGCGCTGCTCCGCCAGCTCGTGCCGCCGGCCACCGATCTCACGGATGGCGGCTTCCGAGCCCGCCAGGCGCGCGGCGTCCTCCTCCGCCTGCTGAGAAGGCTCGGCCGGCGTCGTCAGCCCCTTCGGCAGGAGCGCAAGCGCGACGCTGGCCATCGTCGTCGAGACGATGATGACGCCCGCCGCGAGAAAGATCGCGAGATCGCGGGCCGGGAACGGAGCGCCGTCGCCGAGGGCCAGCGGCAAGCCGGCGGGCGTCATGGCCCCGCGCCGGCGGCCGCGCCATGCCGCCCGCACGTTTGCGTGAGATTTCCGCCGCCATGAGAGGCGAATGCCTCATGACGATATGGAAAATTGCACAGTGCGGTGCAGCACTCGCACTTTTCCGTGCCGGCGCCTTCGTGGCACTGTCAGGTCGTCAAGAGCTCGCGGAAAGAAGACGCAAGCAGCGCCTTCTGCCGTTGAAGTTGGAAGGTCCGGATCGTGGGCGCGGAAACCGCAAAAGCGTACCTGAGTAAGGCTGTTGAAAAGTCGATCGGACCGGCGCTGCTGGTCGGAGTATGGTGGATCGCCTACAGCGCGCAGCTGGTGAACAAGGATCTTCTGCCGTCGCCGTTCACGACGATCCATGACACATTCGGTGAAGTCGCCGCCGGCGCCTTCAACCAGGACTTCATGAGCACCCTGTCGCGGGTGGGCTGGTCGATCGTGATCGCCGTCGCGGCCGGCGTGCCGGTGGGCATCATCCTCGGAGCCAAGGCGGCGGTCTACCGGTCGGTCGAGTTCCTGATCGACTTCTTCCGCTCGACGCCCGCGACCGCGATGTTCCCGCTCTTCCTGCTTCTGTTCGGGCTCGGCGACGCGGCCAAGATCGCGGTCGCGGCGTTCGCCGCCTGGCTGGTCATCGTCTTCAACGTCGCCTACGGCGTCCTGAACGCGCGCCGCACACGGATCCTCGCGGCGCAATCCATGGGCGCGTCGTCCCTGCGCATCTTCGGCGACGTCATCTTCTTCGAGACGCTGCCGCAGACCTTCGTCGGCCTCCGCAACGCGGTTTCGATCGCCCTCGTGGTCATCATCGTCGCCGAGATGTTCATCGGCGCGACCGACGGGCTCGGCCACCGCATCATCGACGCGCAGATCTCCTACGAGCTGCCCGACATGTACGGGTCGATCCTGGTGACCGGCGCGCTCGGCTACGGCCTCAACCTCCTTCTGCTCGTGCTCGAAGGCCGGCTCATCCACTGGTCCGGCCGATGATCGCCCGCCCTCTCTCCTCCCGCAGCTCGCACCGAAAGAGCCACCGCATGCGCGCCTCCGCCGCACCGCTCGCCCTCGCCGCTCTCCTCGCCGCCGGCGCTCCCGCCCTCGCTTGCGACCGCATGGAAAAGGTCACAGCCGCCTGGCTGCCGATCATGCAGACCACCGCCTACTACGTGGCGCTCGAGGAGAAGCTCTTCGAGAAGGCCTGCATCGAGATCTCGTCCGCCAAGATGGAGTCTCCCAACCACATCATCGACGCCCTGGTCTCCGGCCGCGCGGATTTCGGCCCTCCCGGCGCGGCGGCCGGCATCGCGATGGTCGCGGAGCAGAAGTTCCCGGGCACGTTCAAGGTGTTCGGGCTGCAGGGCGGCGGCATCAAGGTGGACCGGATCAATGACGGCCTGATCGTGAAGCCCGACAGCCCGATCCAGACCTTCATGGATCTCAAGGGCAAGACCCTCGGCCATGTGCCCGGCATCCAGTGGCGCACCATCGCCCGGCATCTGGTGCGCGAGTCGGGCCTCGACCCCGACAAGGACGTGAAGCTCGTCGACCTGGCGGTCGCCATGCAGGTGCCTGCGGTGGTCGGCGGCACCGCGGACGCGACGCTCTCGCTGGAGCCGGTCGGGTCGATCGCGGCGGCGTCCGGCAAGGCCAAGCGCGCCATGGTCAACCCGGTCGCGGCCGTCATCGCCGACCCGTTCTACTCGGGCGCTTCGCTGATCACCGTGCGCTTCCTGAAGGAGCGGCCGGCCGTCGCCAAGAAGGTCGTCGAGGTGATCGACCAGGCGACCGCGCTGGTGAACGCCGACTTCGACAAGTACAAGAAGGTTCTTCCGAAATACACCGCCATCAGGGAAGAGCAGCTGCCCTCCGTCGCGCAGCCTTACCTGCGCGGCTTCTCGGACATCAACGAGGTCGACACGGCGTCCTATCAGGCTCTCGTCGACGTCTTCATCAAGGAAGGCGTGCTGTCCGGGCCGCTCGACGTACGGACCAAGATGCTCACCGCCGCCGATCTCGGCAGCTGACGGCGAACTGGGGAGCGACCGCCTTGGCCTCGATCCACGCGCTGAAGCCGACGCCCACGGAGCCTCCGGCGCCCCGCGCCGGCAGGGTCGGCAAGCTCGCCATCCGGGGCTTGTCGAAGAGCTTCAACGGCGCCGTCGTCTACAAGGACTTCAACCTCGAGCTGCCGCTCGGCTCCGCGATCTCGATCTTCGGGCCGAACGGCTGCGGCAAGAGCACCCTGATCAACATGATCTCGGGCCTCACGCCGATGGATGCGGGGGAAGCCCTGTATGACGGGCGCACCACCCGGGAGACGCGGATTTCCTACGTCTTCCAGAACTACCGCGAGGCGCTGTTTCCCTGGCGCCGCGCCATCGACAACATCGAGTACCCGCTCAAGCTGATGGGCGTGCCGAGGGCCGAACGGCGGCGGCGCGTCGAGGAGATCGTCGCCGAGTTCGACATGAAGTTCGACCTTGCGGCTTATCCCTACACGCTCTCCGGCGGCCAGCAGCAGACGATCTCCATTCTGCGCGCGCTGGTCACCGACCCGGAGGTGCTGTTCCTCGACGAGCCGTTCTCCGCCCTCGACTATGAAATGACGCTGCTGATGCGCGCGCAGCTGCAGAAGATCTACCTGAAGCGCCGGATCACGACCTTGCTCGTGTCGCACGATTTGGAGGAGGCGATCGAACTCGCCGACAAGCTGGTGCTGCTGACCCGCCGCCCCACGCGGGTCGCCGAGATCGTCGAGGTGGATCTGCCCTGGCCGCGCGACGCCGAGGCCACGACATCGGAGGCCTTCGTCGCCCTGAAGCGGCGCTGCCTCGAGACTTTCTGGCGCGAAGTCAAAGCCGCGCCCGAGCCGAACTGAGTTCCTGGCGGCCTCCGCCACGCCGTTACACAGAAGGACCATCATCATGACGAAGCGACGCTTCCGCGCCGCAGCGGTGCAAACGCTCGCGCGCCTCGGGGACTACGACCACAACATCAAGCTCGCGACGCAGTATGTCGAGGACGCGGTCCGCCAGGGCGCCGAGCTCATCGTGTTCCCCGAATGCATGGACACCGGCTACCTGTTCGACTCCGCGGAGCACGCTCGCGAGCTCGCCGAGACGGTGACTGACGGGCCGTTCGTCACCGCGCTGTCGGCGCTGGCCGCCAAGCACGGCGTCTACATCGCGAGCGGGATCACCGAGTGGGATCCGGAGAAGAAGAAGATCTTCAACTCCGGCGTGATGTTCGACCGCAAGGGCGGGCTCGCCTGCCACTACCACAAGCAGTTCCTCGCCACGCACGACCAGAACTGGTTTGAGTTCGGCGAGCGCGGCTGCCCTGTGGTCGACACCGATCTCGGCCGGATCGGCCTCCTGATCTGCTTCGACGGCCGCATCCCCGAGATCTTCCGCTCCATGACGCTGCAGGGCGCGGAGATCATCGTCGACATGGCGAACTTCTTCTCGATGGACCAGGCCGACATGTGGGGCCCGGCGCGCGCCTACGAGAACGGCGTGTGGCTCGTCGCCGCCACCAAGGCCGGCTATGAGCGCTCGATCTACTATCCCGGCGGCAGCATGATCGTGGACCCGAAGGGCCGCGTCGTCTCCAAGGTGCCGTACGACACGCACGGCATGGCGGTCGCCGACGTCGATCCCGAGATGGCCGGCGACAAGTCGATCTACGCCGCTGACGACAAGATCGCCGGCCGCCGTCCGGAGACCTATGGCGCCCTCGCTCTGCCCTACGAGCAGACGCCGGTCTGCGGTCTTGCGGACCAGCCGCTCGTTCCCTCGAAGAGCGTCACCAAGGTCGCGGCCGTGCAGATGCACTGCACGCGCGGCGCGGCCGACCCGGAGGTCGTGCTCGAGATGATCGACCACACCGCCAAGCTCGGCGCGAAGGTGATCACGGCGCCCGAATACGCCTTCTCGCCGACCTGGGCTCCGAGCGCCTCCGAGGCGAAGGAGCAGGCGAGGGCGACGCCGGCGATCCTGGAGAAGGTCTCCGCCATCGCGTCCAGATATGGCTGCCTGATCGCCGCCCCGGTGATCGAGGAGGACGCCGGCAAGCTGTTCGTGTCGACCGTCCTGATCGGTCCGGACGGGGGGCGCGTCGGCAGCTACCGCAAGACGCATCTGACGGCCGAGGAGCGCGCCTGGGCGACCGCGGGCGACGCCTACCCGGTGTTCGACACGCAGTTCGGCCGCATCGGCGTGATGTCGGGCTTCGACGGGGTGTTCCCCGAGACCTCGCGCTGCCTCGGCGTCGGCGGGGCCGACATCGTGCTGTGGCCGGCGGCGCTGCGCGAGCCGTATGAGCGCGAACTGCTCGCCGTGCCGCGCGCCGAGGACAACCGCGTCGCGCTCGTGCTCGCGAACCGGGTCGACTCGCCCTATCCGGGCGGCAGCATGGTCGTGCCCCCCACGGGCTTCCCCATGTGGGACATCAACGTCGCGGCGCCCCGGTCGCTCCAGCTTGGCGCGGTGATGCCGCGGCATGTGGACCTCGCGGTCTGCCGCCAGAAGATGATGATCCCGAAGGTGGACATGTTCGCCAACCGCATGCCGGAAACCTATGCGCCCCTCGTCGCGGCCTAAGGTTTCGGCCCTTCCGGAGCCGGCGTCATCGCCGGCTCCGACGCTGGCGCTGGCCTCCGCGTCAGGTAAGACTCTGCCGATTACGTCGATCGACGGAGGCCGAGGGATGAGCGAGGCCAGAGCGCCGCTGCGCTACGACTGGAACGACATCGTCTACTTCCTCGCCGTCGCCCGTCACAAGAACCTCGGCCGCGCCGCCAAGGTCCTGCGGGTGGACCACACGACGGTGAGCCGCCGCGTCCGGGAGCTGGAGCGCAGCCTCGGGGCCAATCTGTTCAAGCGCAGCCGCACCGGCTTCACGCTGACGGAGATCGGCACGCGGCTCATGCGTCACGCCGAAGGCATGGAGAACCAGGCGAACGCCCTGACCGAGACGGTGGGCGTCGGCAGCGACGCCGGCGGCGCCGTGCGCATCGCCACCATGGAGGGCATCGGCAGCTTCTACCTCACCGCCCGGCTGGGCGCGTTTCGTGAGCGACATCCCGGCATTCTGGTCGAGTTGATCACCGACACCCGCACGCTCGATCTGACGCGACGGGAAGCGGAGATATTCGTCACGTTCTTCCGCCCGCCGGGCAGGGGCCTCCAGACCGCGAAGGCCGGAGAGTTCCGCGTATCGCTGTTCGCCTCCGAGGCCTATCTGGCCCGGCATGGCCATCCGAGCAAGACGGCGGATCTCGAGGCGCATGACTTCATCGACTTCGTCGACGAGTACATTTCCGTCAACGAGAACAAGTGGCTGTCGGACGTGTATCGGCCGGCCAATACGGTGTTCCGCAGCACCAGCCTGGTCGCGCAATACGCCGCCGTGACGTCCGGACAGGGGATCGCGATGCTTCCGAGCTTCGTCGCGGCGAACAATCCCTCGCTGAAGCCCGTGCTTCCGAAGCTTTCAACGGTGCGGGACATCTGGATCTCCACGCATGAGGACACGCTTCATGTGTCGCGGATCAAGGAGGTTGTGAAATTCCTCCAGCGGCAGATCCACGAGGACCAGGATTACCTTCGTGGCGGCGCGACGCATGACGGCGACGACCGCGTCCGGTTGAAATGATCCGCCCATCGCGCCCATGACCGTCGCGCGGCGCCGCGCGACGGCTTCCCGGCCGTCAACGGTTTCAGATGAGCCAGACCGGCTTGCGCGGCAGTTCCCGGCGCACTGTCCGGTCTCGGGTGGAGCAATGCGATAACCGCTGAAATCTTGAGCGGCGACGAAGCCGCGCTTTGATCGTTGAAAAGTTACTCTCAGATTAGGTCGTCTAATCGCCCACCGTCTTCGCGACATGGCGCGGATGGCACGTCCCTTGCCAGCAACGCCCTAGGAACCTGGCGAACGCGGGGCGTGACGCGATGAGCTCTACAAGCCTGAAGATCGATCCAGTCGCTCCGGCGACCGGCGCGCCGAACCGCTGGGTTCAACTGGCGGCCGGCGTCGCCTGCGTCGTCATGATCGCAAACCTTCAATACGGATGGACGTACTTCGTCGATCCCATCAACGCCCGGCACAACTGGGGAAGGGAGGCGATCCAGTGGGGCTTCACCATCTTCATCATGGCCGCGACCTGGCTGGTGCCGATCGAAGGGTGGTTTTCCGATCGCTTCGGGCCGCGGTCGGTCGTGGCGATCGGCGGCGTGTTCGTGGCCGCGGCATGGGTGATCAACTCGCAGGCCCAGAGCCTTCCCATGCTCTATCTCGGCATGGCCTTGTCCGGCATCGGCAATGGCGCGGTCTGGACGGCGTGCATGGGCAACGCGCTGAAGTGGTTCCCGGACCGGCGAGGACTTGCGGCCGGCCTGACCGCGATGGGCTATGGCGGCGGCTCGGTGCTGACGATCGTCCCCATCATCAGGGTCATCGAGGCCCACGGCTATGAAGCCGCCTTCTTCTGGTTCGGGCTGGCGCAGGGCCTGGTCATCCTCGTCCTGAGCTTTCTTCTTGTCGCTCCTGCCACCAGGGCGAGGCCGGCCCAGAACGCGCCGATCTCCGCTCCGGAGGGCGCGAGGCCGGGGGAGATGCTCAGGACGCCGATCTTCTGGGTCATGTATCTGATGTTCGTGACGGTGGCGGCCAGCGGGCTGCTCGTCACGGCCCAGATCGGTCCGATCCTGAAGGACTATGACATCGCGAACGCAGTGGTTGATCTTTTGGTCGTCACGTCGACTGTGGTCGTCGCCTCCGCGGTGATCAACAACGTCATCAACGGGCTGGCGCGACCGGTGTTCGGCTGGATCTCGGACAGGATCGGCCGCGAGAACGTCATGGCGATCTCTTTCATCCTGGGCGCGGGCGCGTACTGGGCTCTCGGCGCGTTCGGAAGCGACCCGTATCTGTTCATCCTGACGGTCGCGCTCGTCTACTTCACCTGGGGCGACATCTACGGGCTGTTCCCGGCGCTCTGCACCGACTTCTTCGGCTCGCGCTACGCCGCCACGAACTGCGCCATCCTGTACACGGGCAAAGGCGTCGCGGCCGCGCTGGTCCCGGCCGGCAGCTGGCTGCGCGCCTATACGGGCAGCTGGTACTCAGTCTTCCTCGTCGCGATGGTCCTGAACCTCCTGGTGGCCGCGGTGGCCCTGTTCATCCTGAAGCCCGCGGGCAGGGCGAGGTCCGCCGAAGGGGGCCGGGCGCCCGCAGCGCCTGTCGGACTCACTGTCCAGGAGGCGCGCTCGTGATCGCGGTCATCATCGAGATGACGCCGGCCGAGGGCCGTGCGGACGAATACTTCTCCATCGCGAAACGCCTCAAAGACGACGTCGCGACCATCGACGGCTTCATCTCCGTCGAGAGGTTCGAAAGTGTGACGCAGCCGGGAAAACTGGTGTCGATCTCGTTCTGGCGAGACGAGGCGGCCCTGCGCCAGTGGCGTCTCCACGGCCGTCATCAACTCGCGCAGGACGCCGGCCGCGGCGGCATCTTCAACGATTATCGGGTGAGGATCGCCAGCGTGATCAGAGACTACGGCCTGACCGACCGCGCCCAGGCGGCCGCGGACGGGGGCGCCGCGTCGGGCTGAGCGGCGCCGGCCCGCGGCCGCGCCGCGTCTGTCTCGCGCGCGCTTCCGATTCCGGCGCGCGGGTTGCTTGCCATCCGGGGCGGGGTCCCGTTCTATCGGGTTCGCAACAGGGTTGTCGGCGCGTGGCTCTGAACCTCAGGCATCTCCGCTACGTCGTCGCGCTGGCGCGCCATCGCCATTTCGGCCGGGCCGCCGCGGAGTGCGGGATCACCCAGTCGGCGCTCTCCCAGGCGATCCGCCAGATCGAGAGCGACCTCAACACCCTGATCATCGACCGCCACAACCAGGGCTTCGAGGGCTTCACCCCTCAGGGGGCGATGGTGCTGGCTTTCGCGCGCCGCACGCTCGACCACCACGAGCATCTCGTTCAGGACATCATGTCGGCCGGGGACGAGCTGAGCGGCCACGTCCGGCTGGGCGTGATCCCGGTCGCGACGCCCGGCATCTCGATCATCACCACCGCCTTCAACCGGCTCTTCCCCGACGTGAGCGTGTCGGTGACCTCGCTCAACTTCATGGATCTGAAGAGCGGTCTCGAGAACTTCGATCTCGACGTCGGCATCAACTATCTCGACCACGGCGCCTCGGCCGGGCTGCGGCCCTACTTCCTGTATGACGAGAGCTATTTCCTCATCGCGCCGGCCGACCACCCGATCGCGCAGCGGAAATCCGTCACATGGACCGAGGCGGGCCGCCTGCCGCTGTGCATGCTGACGCCGGACATGCAGAACCGCCGGATTCTGGATCGGGTGTTCTCCAGCGTCGGCGTGACGCCGCGCACCGTGCTTGAGACCAACTGCGCTCTCGCGCTCTGCTCCCATGTGCGTCCCGGCCACTGGTTCGCGGTCGTGCCGAACAGCTTCTTCATGATGGTCGGAGACTGGAGCCAGACGCGGGCGGTGCCGTTGATCGAACCCCGCATCACCAACACGATCGGGATGATGGTGCTGGAGCGCGAGCCGCAGCCTCCTGCGGTGCGCGCCTTCATCGAGGTCGCCGAGGACATCCGCATGGCGAGCGAACTGATGCGCTACGCCCCGGCGCATCTGAGGCCGGAGCGCGGCGATCAGGAGACGGGGCCGACCACCGACACCCCGATCATGCAGTCGCGCGTCACCAGCCCGGCGAGCTGATCCTCGCTCATGGCCTCGCTTCCCGCGGGCCGCTGCGGGAGCACCAGGTAGCGCATGTCGGCGTTGCTGTCGTGGACCAGCACGCGGGCCTCGTCCGGCACCTTCAGCCCGAACTCCTCCAGCACGGCCCGCGGCTCGCGCGCGGCGCGCGAGCGATAGGCCTTGCTGATGTACCAGGCCGGCGGCTGGCCGAGGATCGAGCGGGGATAGCAGGAGCAGAGGGTGCAGCAGACCAGATTATGGGTCGTGGCGTCGTTCTCCACGACGATGAGCTGCGCCTCGCCGACCCCGACCCCGAGCTCGGCGGCCGCCGACTTGCCGTCCGCCAGAAGCCGCCGCCGATAGTCGTCGTCGACCCAGGCGCGGGCGACGAGCCGCGCCCCGAGATGGGCCCCCGGAGACTCCAGGCGCTCGATCTCTCGCCGCACCTCTCCGGGGAAGACGAGGCCACGCTCGACCAGCAGCGTCTGCAACGCGTCGACCAGGATCTGGCCTTCGATGTTGCCGGCGTCGTCCTCGACGACGAGCGGCTCGTGGGCGTCATGCCCGTGGCCATGATCATGATCATGATCGTGGGCGTGGTCGTGGTCGCTCACGGGCGGCCTCCATGTTCGAAAGCTTCGTCGTCGCGCGCCGGCTCACCGTCCAGCGGGGCGGCCGCCGCCGGCGCGAGCCAGTGGTCGTAGAGCTCGAGGCAGAGCATGTCGGCCGGCGAGCCCCGGTAGTCGTCCCAGAGGTCGGTCATCGCGAAGCCGACCCGGTAAAGCGGCACGACGGGGCCGCAGACCTTGCCGACCGAGAGCTCCTCGGGGTTCAGGTAGGAGCCGCAGCGGTGCAGCACGACGCCCTCGCGCCGGCGGACGTAGAACGGCGTCCTGACATGCCCGGGCTTGCCGAGCTCCAGGACCGAGACCCGGTCGCCCGCGTCGAAACGGGGCCTCATGACCGGCAGGCGGCCGGCGGCGCCCACCGCGCGCGGGCCTCGGCCATGGCGGCGTCGAGCTCGTCGCGCGTGAACACGTCCTTCTCGATGAGGATGTCGATCATCGCCTCCAGCCGCCGGCGGTAGAAGGACAGCTTCTTGTACTTGTCCTCGCCGAACGACTCGAACCCGCGCCGCAGTTCGTCGAGGGACATCATGCGGCGCGTGCCGTCGCCGAGCAGGCTCCGGATCGCCTCGACCTGCTTTTCCCAATGCAGCCAGGGCAGCTCGACGATGGGGATGGGGCCGGCGTCCTTGCCGCCGATGTCGTGGTAGCCGCGTGTCATCGCGTTCTCTCAGATGCTCTTGATGGGGAAGCTGTCGACATAAGCCTGGGGCGCGGAGGGATCGAACGCCCGGCCCATCACGACGGTTTGGAACGGCGTCACCGAGGCCTCGAAGCCGATCTCCTTCATGCGCCTGGCGGCGTCGGTCGCGAGGAAGACCTTTTCGGCCATGGCCGCATAGTCGACGTCGGCCGGAACCATGTTCCAGCGGCGCAGCTGGGTCAGCAGCCAGATCGCGGTCGAGCGGTGGGGAAGCGCCTTGAAGCCGATGCGGTCCGGCTCGTTGACCACCTTGCCCAGCCCGTCGGCGTAGCGGCCCGTGAGCACCTGCTCGAGAACCGTCTGGGGCTGGTTGAGATAGGCCGCAGGCGCGAGCAGCTCCGCCACCTGCTTGCGGTTCTCGGGCTTGTCCGCGAACTCGGTCGCCCGCACCACGGCGCGGAACATCGCCGCGTAGCTGTTGGGGCTCTCGGTGATGAACCTGTCCGTGACGGAGAGCACGCAGCAGGGGTGGTTGGGGAAGATGTCGCGCGTCAGCGCGTGCAGGAAGCCGACGCCCTCGAACACCGCGCGCTGGCCCCACGGTTCGGCGAACAGCATCCCGTCCAGATTGCCGGACGCCATGTTGGCGACCGAGTCCGGCGGCGGGAACACCCGGAGCTCGACGTCGCGGTCGGGATCGAGGCCGTTCTCGGCCAGATAGTACCGCAGCAGCATGGCGTGCATCGAATGCTGGTGCGGGATGCCGAACTTGAAGCCCTTCCAGTCCCTCGGATCGCGGCGATCCTTGTGCCGGACGCTGAGCGTGATCGCGTTGCCGTTGACGTTCTGGACGGTCGACACGTGGGTGGGCAGCGTCGGCCCGCCGACGCCCATCGTCATGGTGAGCGGCATGGCGAGCACGAGATGGCTGGCGTCGAACTCGGCCGAGATCAGCTTGTCGCGCACGATCGCCCAGCCGGGGGTGCGGGCGAGATTCACCTCGAGCCCTTCCTTGCCGTATTCCCCCATCGCGTGGGCGAGGAGAAGCGGCGTGGTGCAGGTGATCGGCACATAGCCGACGTTCAGCTTCGTCTTCTCGGGCTTTGCGGCGTCCTGCGCGATCGCCCGGGCGGCGCCGAGAGGAAGAAGCTGGGAGATCGCCGCCAGCGCGGTCGACGCGCCGACCGCCTTGAGGAAGGCGCGCCGGAACATCGGGTCGGGCGCTATGGCGCCGAGGATCGCGCTCTCGACCAGACGGTCCACGCGGGCCTCCACGCCGTCATGGGCGCCGCCGTACAGCGCGCCTTGGGACATCTCGCGATGGCTCTCGAGGGCTCCGCCGCAGCCGCATGCGCAGCGCGGCTTCAGCCTGGGAGGCGTTTCGGTCATGCGCCGGGTCCGTGCTTGGTGTGGGCCACGGCGCTCATCAGCAACCTCCATGCCACGGCCCTTCCCGGCCGCCGTCGACGGGCGATCAAGCCAATAGCCGGGCTCATTAGGATCGCTAATCGGCACGTTAGGGGGCGCGGCATCCATGCTGGGCGGCCGCCGGTCTAATATTTGGACTGTGCATCCGGCTTGATGTGGCCGAGGCTCTGTTGCCGGGCGCGGGCCAGAGCAGCGCGCTCATCTGTCCTGGAGGTGGAGCCAGTGAACGGCCTCGGCGGATTGAACAAGTCGGAGCAGGGCGTCGTCCTGGGCTTGGTGCAGCTCCAGTTGCCCACGGTCTTGACGCCCGAGGACCTCGCGGCCCAGACCAGGGTCATCGTCGAGATGGTGGGCAAGGCGCGCCGGAACCTCGGGACGATGGACCTCGTGGTGTTCCCCGAATATGCGCTGCACGGCCTGTCGATGGACATCAACCCGGCGATCATGTGCCGGATCGACGGGCCGGAGGTCGCGGCTTTCAGGCAGGCCTGCATCGACAACCGGATCTGGGGCTGCTTCTCCATCATGGAGCTGAACCCCGGCGGCATGCCCTACAACACCGGGCTCATCATCGACGATGAGGGCGAGATCCGGCTGAACTATCGCAAGCTCCACCCCTGGGTGCCGGTCGAGCCGTGGGAGCCGGGCGATCTCGGGATCCCGGTGATCGAGGGGCCGAAGGGCGCCAAGATCGCCCTCATCATCTGCCATGACGGCATGTTCCCCGAGATGGCGCGCGAGTGCGCCTACAAGGGCGCGGAGATCATGATCCGCACCGCGGGCTACACCGCTCCGATCCGCCAGAGCTGGCGTTTCACCAACCAGGCCAACGCCTTCCAGAACCTGATGGTGACCGCGAACGTCTGCATGTGCGGCAGCGACGGCTCGTTCGACTCCATGGGGGAGGGCATGATCGTAAACTTCGACGGGACCGTCATCGCGCATGGCGAGACCGGGCGGCCGAACGAGATCATCACCGCGGAGGTCCGCCCCGATCTGGTGCGCGAGGCGCGGATCAGCTGGGGCGTCGAGAACAACATCTACCAGCTCGGCCACCGCGCCTATGTGGCGGTGAAGGGCGGCGCGCAGGACTGCCCCTACACCTTCATGCACGACCTCGTGGCGGGGACCTACCGGCTGCCCTGGGAGGACGAGGTGAAGGTGGTCGACGGAACCTCCTGCGGCTTCCCCGCGCCGACGCGGCTCTACGGCGAGCGGACGAAGCAGGCCGCCGAATAGCGGGGCCTCCTGCCAACATTCGGTCGTCGCGTAGCTCTCTGGCGGGACGCCCTGTCCGCCCGCCAGACTTTCGCGCGCCACGGCCGAAACCCGCGCATTCCCCCCGATCAGCCCCGCTGCCGCGCGACCCGGGCGGATCTTTGCGCGCGACCCGACCCCTCTGGATCTCCCGCGTCGGACGGACGTTTGCTAGAGACGTTGTCCGCCGACAACTTCAGGAGAGCCTCATGATCAATCTGTCCGGCCGGACGCTGCGCCGCGGGTCGCGTGCAGCGAAGCTGCTGGCGGCGGCAGCCTTGGCGGCTCTTCTGGGCGGGGCGCCGCTCGGCGGGGCTTTTGCGGAGTCGGCGGGGCCGGTCCCGATCGCGCTGCTCGGGGTGAAGATGCAGAACGATCACGCGGAGTGGATACCGACCTCGGACGCCGAGCGCGACCGCATCAGGAAGCTCGAAGAGACCTTCAGGACGATGCTGGAGCAGTCCGGCAGGTACACGTTCAAGCCGATCGATCCGTCCATGCGGGCACAGATCGATCAGGACCAGGCGCTTGGATCGTGCGCGGGCTGCGAGCTCCGGTACGGAAAGGCCGCAGGGGCCAGGGAGGTCGCCTGGATCGAGGTGCAGAAGGTGTCCGAGCTGATCCTGAACCTCAACGTCTACATGGCGGACGTCGAGACCGGGAAGCGGATCTTCGGGAAGAGCGTGGATCTGCGCGGGAACAGCGACGAGTCCTGGCGGCACGCGATCAGGTATCTGGTGAAAAACTATCTGCTGCCTTCAGCGAAGAGCTGAGGGCGCCGGCCAGCGCGGGCCGCGCGCCTCTTCGGGGGCGCTCGAGCATTCGCGCCTCAAGACGCGTTCGGGCCTCGCCCTGCCCGGACGCCGGGGCCGGGCGAGGCCGGGAACGGCATGTCAGCCGTTGTTCCGGTTAGCGTCCCACCGGATCGCCTCTTCGGTGCTCTGCGGCGCCGGATAGCTCCGCGTCCGCTCGAACCGGACCGAGCCGGTCCTCTCGACGGAAACGTCGTGACGCGACGACGCGGCGGCCTGCTCGGACTGAACCGCCGGGGCGTAGCCGCTGTGGGCGCTCGAGGCCAGTCCCTGCGCCGAAGCCATGCTGCAGCTCAGAGCCAGGGCGCCGATGGCGTAAATGATGGTCTTCATGATCTTCTCCCGTTGTGAGGCGCCGTCCCGTGACGGCGTCGTGAGGAGAGATTTAATTCGGGGACCACGCCGGCGACATTGCACGTGGATATCGCAGTTTCATACGTTGGTTTGCATCACGTAGTCTGTCGGACTTGCTGGTTCGGCGGCGCGATATTGTGGCGGGCTTCCAGATTAAGCCGCATTCCCGCCACGAGGGAGGGCCCTCTGCAGGCCGTCGCCGGGGCGACCGGCGCGGCCTGGCGACAGCTGCGGCGTTCACGACGGGAGATCTGTGCTGGCGCTCTGCGGGCGATGAGGCGGCGGCGCGTTCAGGCCGGCTCGGCCAGCGCGTCCTCGATGCACCGGATCAGCGTGTCGCCGTCGGAAGGCTTCGTGAGGAAGCGGTAGGCGCCGTTCGCAAGAACTTTCCGGCGCACATCTTCGGTCGGGAAGGCGGTCATGAATATGATCGGGAATCGAACTCCCGCCGACAGCAAGACTTCCTGCAGCCGGTCCCCGGTCATCGCCGGCATCTGAACGTCAGAGATCATGCAGGCCGGCTGCTCGCTGACGCCGTCACGCAGAAACTCCGGACCCGAACCGTAGGTGCGGGCCTGATAGCCGAGCGATCGCACGAGACTGGCGAGCGAGGCGCGCACGCCCTCGTCGTCGTCGACGATCGCGATGGTGGGGGGCTTCGGCATAGCAATCCTCTGCATCTCTCAGATGCAACGAGCGGCGCTCGACCAGGGCTCAATCTAGGTCGGCCCCTCGAGATCGTGAATCATACACAGGTGTGCGCAGGACGAGACGGCCTGATACGGCTCGATCGCTTGCGTCGTGAAGGCCGCGATCGCAGGCGACTTTACGTCTTCTTGCTGGCGACTTCGCCGTAGCCGAGCGCCACGGCCATCCATCCCGGGCCCGCCACGCATCCCGCCCTGCGGCGCGTCAGCCACTCGCCTCCGGACTGGCGTCTCGCCAAGACTGAATCGGCCGCCCTGAAGCCGGAACACGACTCGGCACATACGTGAGTATAGGGCGCGAGAACCATCGTCTGATCGATTTAACCTAATGAAGAACGATAATCGGCGGCGTAGTTACTCCAAACAGCTCACCAAGGACCCTGACCATGATGGACCGCCGCATGTTCTCCGCCGTCCTGGCGGCCGGCGCCGCCGCTGCCGCGGTCGGCGTGGCCGCGCCCGCTCGCGCCCAGCAGAAGAACCCGCCTGTTCGCGCCAACAACGTCGTGCTGGCGCACGGCCTGTTCGCCGACGGGTCGTGCTGGAGCGAGGTGATCGCCCGGCTGCAGGCCGAAGGCCTCAACGCGACCGCGGTGCAGAACCCGCTGACGACGCTGCCGGAGGCCGTCGCGGCGGTCGAGCGCGTGCTGGACCGGCAGGACGGTCCCGCCGTGCTGGTAGGGCATTCCTTCTCCGGCATGCTGGTCACCGAGGCCGGGGTTCACCCCAAGGTGTCGTCGCTGGTCTATGTCGCCGCCCGCGCGCCGGACGCTGGTGAAGACTATACGGCGCTGGCAAAGACCTATCCGACCCCGCCCGCGAGCGCCGGGATCGTCTTCGACGGCGGCGAGGGGCGACTGACCCGGGAGGCCTTCCTCAAGGACTTCGCCGGCGACCTTCCCGAAGCGAAAGCTCTGGTGCTCTACGCGGTGCAGGAGCCCTTCCGCAAGGAGCTGCTCGCCGGCAAGACCACCCACGCCGCGTGGCGGTCCAAGCCCAGCTTCTATGCCGTCTCGACCAATGACCGCACCATCAACCCTGATCTCGAACGGTTCATGGCGAAGCGCATGGGCGCCAAGACGATCGAGGTGGCGGCCAGCCATCTGTCGCTGATCTCGCAGCCCGAAATCATCTCCAAGCTCATCCTCGAGGCCGCCGGCCGCTGAGGCCGCCCCACCGGCGCAATGGCGCCGGCGCGGTCGCTTGCAGCCAGGAGGCTGACATGACGAGTCATCAGAACAACTTCACGGCGGAGCGTGAAGTTGATGTTTCCGAGGCTCTCGACATCCCTCGCGCCGAAGCGAGGCCGTCGAGCGCGCCGGCCGTGGCAGACAAGACGCGCGCTGCGGGGAGAACCCGGGGCAGGCTGGCGAAGCGTCTTCTGATGGCCGGCGCGGCGATCGCGGCGCTCGCCGTCGGCGGGTACTATGGCCACGATTACTGGACCGTCGGCCGCTTCCAGATCTCGACCGACGACGCCTATGTCCAGGCCGACAACGTCAACATCGCGCCCAAGATCCCCGGCTACCTCGCCCGCGTGCTGGTCGGCGACAACGAGCCGGTGCGAGCCGGTCAGATCCTCGCAGAGATCGACGACCGGGACTCTCGCGCAGCGCTCGACCAGGCGAAGTCCGACGTGGCCATCTCCATGGCCGCCATCGAGGGCGAGAAGGCCGCGATCGCGGCCCAGGCCTCCGTCATCGACGCCGCCAAAGCGACGCTCGATCTCGATCAGGCGAATCTGACCTTCGCCCAGCAGGAGAACCGCCGCTTCTCGGACCTCGCCAAGACCGGCTACGGGTCCGTCGAGAACGCCCAGAACGCCGCGTCGCGGATCGCGGCGGCGCAGGCGACCGTGCAGCGCGACCAGGCCTCGCTCGCCTCGGCGACCAAGCAGGTCGACCAGCTCAAGGCCGACCTCTCCCAGGCCGAGGCCAAGCTCCTGCACGATCAGGCCGTCGAGCGTCAGGCCGAGCTCAACCTGAGCTACGCCACCATCGTTTCTCCGTCGGACGGCGTCGTCGGAAACCGCACGCTGCGCGTCGGCCAGTATGTCCAGGCGGGCACTCAGCTGATGTCCGTGGTGCCGCTGAGCGAAGCCTACGTCGTCGCGAACTACAAGGAGACGCAGCTCACCGACGTGAAGCCCGGTCAGCCGGTTGACATCGAGGTCGACATGTTCCCCGGCCGGGTCTTCCACGGCGTCGTGGACAGCCTCGCGCCGTCGAGCGGGCAGACTTTCGCGCTGCTGCCGCCCGACAACGCCACAGGCAACTTCACCAAGGTCGTGCAGCGCATACCGGTGCGCATCAGCCTCGCGGGCGACGCCCAGGCGGCCGGCGATCTCCGCCCCGGCATGTCGGTCGTGCCAAGCATCGACACGCTGGCGAAGCCTCGCCCGGCCCTCGTCGCCGGCGCGGCCAAGTAGCTCGCCGGGGAGGCCGCCATGTCCGCGACGACAGCGACGATGACGGGGCCGGCGCCGTTCGGGGCCCGCGCCGGGGCCAGCCTGACGGACTGGATCGCTGTCTCGGCCGCGATGATCGGTGCCTTCATGGCGATCCTCAACATCCAGATCACCAACGCATCCCTGCTCGACATCGAGGGAGGCATCGGCACCGGCGTCGACAACGGCGCCTGGATCTCGACCGCCTATCTGATCGGCGAGATCATCGTGATCCCGCTGACCGACTATCTCAGCCGGGTGTTCTCGTTTCGCCGCTACATGCTGGCGAACGCCGTCCTGTTTCCGCTGTTCTCGATCGCCTGCGCGTTCACGCACGATCTCGGCTCGATGATCGTGATGCGCGGCCTGCAGGGCTTCGCCGGCGGCGTGCTGATCCCGATGGCCTTCACGCTGATCCTGACCAAGCTGCCGAAGCCGCAGCAGCCTGTCGGCCTCGCGATGTTCGCGCTCGCGGTGACGTTCGCGCCGGCGATCGGGCCGACCATCGGCGGCTACCTCACGGAAAATTACGGTTGGCGGTCGATCTTCTACGTCAACGCGGTTCCCAGCGTCGTCATGATCGTCGCGCTTGCGGCCACGCTCGAAGCGAGCCCGATGCGTCTCGGTCTGCTGAAGGAAGGCGACTGGTCCGGCATCGTCACGATGGCGATCGGGCTTGCGGCGTTCCAGACCGTGCTTGAGGAGGGCGAGAAGGACGACTGGTTCGCTTCGCCCTTCATCTTCCGGCTGAGCTTCGTCGCGGCGGCGTTCTTGGCCGTCTTCATCTGGATCGAGCTCACGACCGCGAAGCCGCTCGTGAACCTGCGGCTGCTGAAGGAGCGCAACTTCCTGATCGGCGTCGTCGCGAACACGCTGCTCGGCGCGGCGCTGTTCGGAACCGTGTACCTGCTGCCGCAATATCTCGGCCAGGCGCAGCGCTACAACGCCGAGCAGATCGGGTCGGTCCTCGCCTGGACCGGCCTGCCGCAGCTCCTGCTGATCCCCTTCGTGCCCATGCTGATGCGGCGCTTCGACGTCCGCCTCATCACCTTCGCCGGCCTCGCGCTGTTCGCCGGAAGCTGCTTCATGAACGTGGCGCTGTCGCCCGACAGCGCCGGCGACCAGTTCTTCCTGCCCAACGTCATCCGGGCGCTCGGCCAGGCGCTTGTCATCGCCCCGATCAGCGCCATCACGACCAGCGGCATCGCGGCCAGGGACGCCGGCGCGGCGTCCGGCCTGTCGAACATGCTGCGGAACCTGGGCGGCGCCGCCGGCACCGCCGCGCTTGCGACCATCGTCACCAAGCGCGAGCAGTACCACTCGAACATCATCGGCCAGTCCGTGAACCTCGGCAGGGACGAAGTCCGGGCGCGCATCGGCCAGATGGCCGGCTATTTCATGTCCCACGGCGCGACGGATCCGGCGCTCGCGAATCACGAGGCGATCGTCCAGATCGGGCAGGTCGTCCGGCGCCAGTCGCTGATCATGGGCTTCGGGGACGCCTTCGCGGTGGTCGGCGTGCTGCTTGCGGCGGCGGCCGTCGCCATTCTGGCCGCGGCGAAGGCCCGTTCGGGCGCCGACAGCTGACGGCCGGGGAGGGGGCGCGGCTACGCCGCGAGGCGATCACGACGGGGCGGCGAGCGCCGCGACCGTTCCGAATTTCTGCACCAGCGCGCGCTCCGAATGAACGCCCGCCTTGCGATAGATCTTCATGCGGTAGTTGTTGACGGAGCGCTTGCTGATCGCGAGCCGCTGGGCGATTCCGCCGGTCGAAGAGCCGGACATCATCAACTGGAAGACGATCCTCTCCTGAGCCGTGAGGCGGCGCTCGAAGGCGGCGCTGTCGGCGCCTCCGCTTCCCCTGACGGTCTCCGGCGGCGGCTGGTCGAGCAGGATGAAGATCGTGCCGCCGGGCGCCAGGGGGAAGTATTCGGAGAGCGTCTCCCTTTTCAGAACATGCGATTTCAGCGGCGTGAGCCGCTCCGGATCGGGCTCCTGGGTGGCGCGCAGGACCGATCGATCCTGCTCCGCCGCCGCCCGCCACGCGGGAGTGGAGAGGATCTCCAGCCCCCTGCGGTCCTTGATCAGCATGGGGCGGTCGGCCGGAAAGCCGTCGCAGGCGCGCCTGGAGCGACGAAGCTGCGCGAACAGGCGGCCGGTGTGGGTCGCATAGAAGCCGTCGAGCAGGGGAAACACGGTCCGGGCCAGCTCGATCTCGCTCTCGTGGAAATAGCCGGTCTCGCGTTCGAGAAAGACGCCGATCGAGGCGTGCCCCACTGTGGAGAAGAAGACGCCGAGCTCGTCGCTGACGTTCGCGACCGGCTTGAACACAGCGTTGTAGGCCGTGGGGTCGACGCCGTGGTCGGAATCGTCGAACTGGCGCAGGGTCCTGACTCCCGGCTTCTCGTTGAGCGCCCAATGCCTGGAGAACGGGTCGAGGCCGCTGCAGTTCGCGTCGTAATGCGCGAGCACCTCCGCCGGCACGTCGCGGGTGAAGATGACGTTCGGAACGGCGCCGCGCGCATAGCGGATGATCCAGCTCGAGCTGTGCGGGATCAGCGATCCGAACGTGCTGACGAGCTCCCGGTGGAACGTGTCTTCGCCGAGCGAGGCGGTCAGGGCCGCGAGCGCTGCGAACCAGGCTTCGCCGCCCAGGGTCGTCATTCTGTGCGGCGCCATCGTCTGCATCAGGCCAGAAGAGCCATGTATTTCTGAACCAGCTCCCGCTCGGTCGAGACGCTCGCCTTCCGGTAGAGGCGGATCTTGGTGTTCTTGACCGTGCCGGGACTGATGCCGAGCTTCTCGGCGATCCTCGGCGTCGGGACGCCCCTGAGGGTGAACTCCATCACCTCCCGCTCGCGCGGGGACAAGCGGGCGAGCTCGTCGGTCGGCGGCAGCTGTCCGTAGCCGTGCGGCCGATGCTCGACCACGAACATCGAGCCGCCCGGCGCCAGCGGGAAATCGGCGCCGAGCTGCTCGAGCCTCAGGATCATCGCGCCGATCGCAAGCTCCTCCACGCCGCCTCTCGCGGCGAACGCCACCTTGTCGAGCAGCGACGGCGTGACCTTCTCGAGGGTCCGCCAGGAAGCGCTCGCGTAAACCGTCTCGCCCGCGCGGTCGCGGATCAGGGTCGGCCGGTCCGGCAGCCCGAACGCCTCCGGGGCGTCGCCAGCCGCGAGTTCGCTGAAGATCCAGCCGAGATGGACGCGGTGGAAGCCCGCGAGCGCAGGGTAGAGCAGCCTGGCGCGCTCGATCTCCTCCTCGCTGAAATGTCCGTTCTGTCGCTCCAGGAAGAACGCGAAGCAGTTGTGCGCGGTCTCCGGCAGGAAGATGCCGAGCTCGTCGTCCATCTTCGCCGCCGTTAGGAAGCGCTTGGTGTAGAGCAGATAGTCGGCGCTCTCGTCGTGGAGCTGCGACAGGGCGTAGACGCCGCCTTCGCGCTGGCCGTTCCAGCGCTTGCAGAACGGGTCGATGGCCGAGCAGCGGGCGTCGTAGATCGTGCGCACCGCGTCCGGGACGTTGTGGGTGTAGACGACGTCCGGCGGCAGCTTGCCGGAGTAGCGGATGATCCAGACCGCCTCGCTCGGAATGCTCGCCTCCAGGAGCTTGATCAGCTCCCGGTGGAAATGCTTCGAGCCCATGGATTTCACGACCTCGCCCGCGATCCCGTGCCAGATGGCGTCGTCCATCCGAGGCAGGTCCGATCGAGCGCGGGCGTCAGTCATCGCTCAGGCGAATCTCCGGCCCAGCCGCAGGGGCGGGAGCCGGTTTGAGGGAGGTCGCATTCGACGATCACCTCGCTTGCTCTTCATGCGTTCGACGTCTCGATGGTGACAGTCGGCACTATTGCCGCCGCTGACGCACCCGGAGATCATCAATTGCGCATCGGAGAGCGCCCCGCAAGCGGGTTGAGCAACGGCCGTCAGTGTATTCTGGCGGGCCTTCGTTTCGACCTGTCCGGATCTGGCGCTCCGCGTCGCTATACATCTTATCGGTGGATGCACTCCAGTGTTGGTGTCCGAGATAAAGAGCCGTCCGGTTTATGGCGGGTTGCGGGTTGACGGTTCTGCGCGGCGTCATCTTGTGGCTGCGGAGGGCGAGGGGGCTGTGGC
>NZ_JACIDR010000006.1 GCF_014196425.1 Hansschlegelia beijingensis | reverse complement strand
GATATCCAAAGCAGGAGCCGCTACGGGCGCGTCCGCTTCGGCGACAGCCGCGTTCATGCGTGGCCTCTCAAGAATGATTCCAAATCAAACGGTCGTCGAAAGCTTCGGCCTCGCGCCGAAAACACTACAGGACGACGCAGGGAGCAGTCATTCCTGCGCCCTTGTGAGCAACCGATTATACTACTGGTCCCGCCAGCATGGACGCGATGGTGCGATACTGGTCGCCGCGTTGTAAAGATCGCGGCCTGCGGCGCAGAGGCGCGCCACCCATCTGGTGGCCGCGGGGCCGACGACCCGGCAGGTCCCGCATGCCTCGCCCCACGACGGTCCCGCGGGGACGGCCGGGCCGCGCGAGCGCGGCGGCCGGCCGACGCGGGCCGCCCCGCGCCAGCCCCGGCTTCGGCGCGGCTACTGCGGCGCGAGCACGATCATCCGGCAGAGCTCCGGATCCTCGTCCTTGTAGGGCGAGAAGCCGTTGCCTTCCTGGTAGACCCGCACGTTGAGGCCCCAGCGGCTCGCCAGCTCGCGGGCGAGCGTGGGCGCGTCCTGGTAGCGGCGGTAGTGATCGCCGTGCACGTGGTCCTTGTCGGCGTCCTTGGCGGTCCGGAACTCGGCGGCGAACACGTCGTTCGGGCCGAGGCCGGCGGCCACCGCCGAGAGCAGCACGTCTTGCGTCGGCTCGTCGATCGCGTGCAGCACGAAGCGGCAGTAGAACAGCACACCCTGCGGGGCCTGGGCCTTGAGGTCGGCGATCACGCGGGCGAGCTTCTCGCCGTCCTGCAGCTCGCACTGCACGAAGGACAGGTGCGGCAGGCCGGATTCGGCGGCCTTCTTGTTGCCGGTCTCGACCGCGACCTGCGACTGGTCGACCGCGACCACCTTGCTGGCGCGCTTGGCGAAGCCGAAGGAATCACGCCCGTTGCCGCAGCCAAGGTCCAGAACCGCGTCCCGGAAATAGCTCGATTCCGCCACGTAGCGGCAGAACGTCGACGAGTCCGAATACCAGGTCTGGGCGTAGAACTTGTCCCAATAGGCCTTGGTCGCGTCGGCCTGACTTTCCTGCATTAGCGTATCCATCGTCCCCACCTTTGGCTTGCGAATGCGCCCCGAGAACGGCGAAGACCCCCGCGGCTCGACTGGCGCCAATCGAAGCCGAGATTGCGATGCGAAACAAGTCTGCTGCGGTGCAGCGCTGGAGACAGCGCTTACGCCGGGGTCCCAGCCGTGAATTCCAGGCTCTGAAGCTAGCGGTCCTCGCGGATTCAGAATCCCAGTGTCCGGGCCGGGGTACGATGGGCGCGGGCGGCGGTCAATTTTCGCGCCCCTCGTCAGGGGTATCGGAGTCCGCCGCAGGCCGCTGACCGCCAAGGCCTCCGGCTCCGAGGAGCGCGTGTCCGGCTGCGCTTATGACGGCGTTTTACGAGCGCCTGTCCGGCGGCCCGCGACCTTTCGCCTCATCGGGATTCTGCGGACCCCACGATCCCCTGAAACTGCGCGCCGGCGCGAAGACCGCCGCCCTCGGCCCCCGTCCCGATTGCGCGAACGCCTGCGATCGCCGGCGCCGGCGCGACCCGCACGCCGGGCGGCTTCCCCGGCGCGTGCATCGCAACCGTCACCGCGTCCGGCGGGCGCGGACCGCCCCGCGGCCGGTCTTCCGCGACTGTGCAAGCGCCCTCGGACAGGCTATCCGTGAGACCGGATCAAGCGAGGTGCCCATGCGATCACTCGTTAATCGCGTGCTGAAGATGGCGACGGGCGACGGGAACAAGTTCTCGGCGCTGGTGGATGCTGGACGCGCCGAGGAAGCGGAGCGGCTGGCGCTCGATCAGATCGAGAACAACAACAAGCGGACCTTCTATCTCCGCAAGTTGCTTGAGCTTTACTCACAGACCGCGCGTCACGCGCAGGTTGTTGAGCTTTTCGGCAAGTACGGTTCGGACAAATCGCTCGCGACCTATCCGCTTCAGGTGATCCTCGCGACGGCGCTGGTCGAGACCGGCGCGCACGAGCGGGCGCGCAGCGTCCTGCTGCCGCTGATCCTCGAGCATAATTTCGTCGTTCCGCTGCAGCTCTACAGGCGGCTGCCGAGCGGTCCGACGACGGTCGACGTCGCGGTGGCGGCGTTCACGCGCAGCCGGCGCTCCTCGGTCACGAAGGCCTCCCAGGCCTCGCATCTCGTCGACATCGCGATCGCGGCGAACGAGGTCGACCGCGCCTATTACATGATGATGGAGATCCTGCGCTGGATCGGGGAGGGGCAGTTCACCAGCGCGCCCAAGGCCAAGACCTATATGAAGGCCTCCGCCGGCAACGCGGCCCTGGTCGACCTGCACGACCTGCTGATGCCGACCGCTCCGTTCTTCCTGATCAGCGGAACCCTTCTCGGCGTGATCCGGGAGGGCAAGCTGCTCGGCATGGACAAGGACATCGACCTCGGCGTGATGGGCCATGCGCAGCGCGACGAGATCAAGTCGCTGATCGCCGGCAGCTCGAAATTCACCGAGGTGTTCGTGCCCTCGGTCGATCTGATCAAGATCAAGCACAAGAACAACGTCAATATCGACCTGTTCTTCCATCACCGGCAGGGCGGCACGGTCTGGCACGGCAGCCACCTGCACGCCTGGGACAACGCCGTGTGGTGGAACGAGGGAAGTTCGCCGTTCTCGAAGGTGCAGTTCGCCGGCCGGGAGTTCCTGATCCCGTCCGACCCCGACAAGTATCTGACCGAGAATTACGGCGACTGGCGCACGCCGCAGTCCGATTACGACGCATCGCTCGAAGCGCCCAACCGCCGTGTGCGCAACCGGGTGCTGGCCCGGCTGCACTGGCAGAAGCTTCTCGTCAAATATTACCTCGGCGGCGAGTTCAACCTGCTGTCCAAGACGTTCTTCCATTACGAGAAGGAGTTCGGCTCGGACGCCTTCCTGCAGGAGGCCTCGCGCCTGCTGCTGCTGCGCAACGTCGAGGACCGTTCGGCGCAGTCGCAGGGCGGCGGCGCGGTCCTCGAGATGCAGGCCCGCCGCTAGCCGGCGAGCAGTTCCGTCGCCCGGACCTCGCCGACCTCCACGCCCGCCCAGTTCCGCAACGGACGGCGGACGCGGCCGGCGAGCCATTCGCCGAAATCGCCTTCGGGCGCGAGCAGCCGGATGAGCACCGCCGCCATCACGGCCTCGGCCGCGCGGGTGGCGCCGTCGTCGATCTTGATCGCGACGCCGTAGCCCAGCTCCGGGATCGCCCCGACATGGACGCCCTCGGCGCCCATCTTGACGAAGACGCGCCCGGCGCCGAGCTGCATCGCCTCGGTGTCGAAGCGGCCTGAGCCGCCGATCTGGAACGGCGCCGACCAGGCCGCCTCGCGCAGCGTGCGCGCAGCGGCGGCGCGATGCTCGCCGAGGCCATGGCCGGCGCCGAAACGCGCGAAGGCGGTCGCGACCGCCGCCAGCGGCATGGCGAAGGTCGGGATGCCGCAGCCGTCGACGCCGCGCGGCGCCTCGGCGAGGCGGGTCCCGGTCATGGCCTCCAGCGCGGCGGTGACCTCGCGCTGGACGGGGTGCTCGGCGTCGATATAGCCGGCGGGCTCGACCTCCATCGCGCAGGCGAGGCACAGGAAGCCGGCGTGCTTGCCCGAGCAGTTGTTGTGAAGCGTGGTCGGGCCCGCGCCGCTCGCGGCGAGCGCGCGCGCGGCGGCGTCGTTCATCGGCCAGTGCGCGCCGCATTCGAGCGCGTCCGCCGTCAGCCCGAGGCGCGCGAGCGCGCCGGCCGCGGTCGCGACGTGTTCGGGCTCGCCGCCATGCGAGGCGCAGGCGAGGGCGAGCTCCGCCTCCGTGAGGCCGAAACGGGCCGCGGCCCCGCTCTCCACCAGAGGCAGGCCCTGCAGCGCCTTCACGCCAGAGCGCGGGAAGGTCAGGCGCTCGGCGTCTCCGAGCGAGAACACCAGCTTGCCGGTGACGTCGGCGATCGCGACCGCGCCGGTGTGGCGGCTCTCGACCGAGAGCCCGCGCGTGACTTCGACGAGCGGCGCGGAAGCTGTCATCGCAGAACCTCGGGTCGGGGGAAGACTGGACACGCGGCGCACTAAGCAGAACCGCGCGCTTCCGCCAAGCGCGGGAACCGCGCTTCGGTCCCCGCTGTTCTGCATTGCTGCCGGCGGAGGTCCGTCGGCCCCACGAGGTGCAGCATGGCGGACGCCGCGACGCCCGAACCCGAATCGATGACCGTCGAGGAGATCGCGAAGGCCGCGGGGCTTAAGCTCGCCGCGCCGCGCGATCTGTCGGTCGAGCGCAGGCGCGCCGGACGGGGCTTCTTCTACGTCGACAAGGCGGGCCGCCGGATCACCGACGAGGAGACGCTGGCGCGCATCCGCTCGCTCGCGATCCCGCCGGCCTATCGCAACGTGCGCATCGCCGCGGACCCGCGCCACCATCTGCAGGCGATCGGCCGCGACGAGGCGGGCCGCACCCAGTACCGCTACCATCCCGACTGGGACACGGTGCGCGAGACCCGGAAGGTGGAGCGGCTCGATCGCGTGATCGAGGCGCTTCCGAAGCTGCGGCGCGCCGTCGCGCAGGATCTGGCGAGCCCGCGGCTCAGCCGCGCCAAGGCGCTCGCCGCGGCCGTCGCGCTGATTGACGAGACCCACATCCGGGTCGGCTGCGAGACCTATGTGCGATCGAACCAGGCGCATGGCGCGAGCACGCTGCTCAAGCGCCACGTCAAGGTCGAAGGCGAGAGCGTGCAGCTGAACTTCCGCGGCAAGGGCGGCAAGGACATCAGCTGCAAGCTTCGCTCCGGCCGGCTCGCGAAGGCGCTCTCGGGCGTCGCCTCGCTCCCGGGCCGAAGGCTGTTCCAGTACAAGGACGAGGCCGGCCAGGTGAGGCGGATCACCTCGACCGACGTGAACGCCTATCTGCGCGAGATCACCGGCCTGCCGATCACCGCCAAGGACCTGCGCCAGCTCGGCGCCAGCGCGACCGCGGCCGAGCAGCTCGTGGAGGTGGAGCCGGCGCCGAGCGAGAGCGGACGCAAGCGCCAGCTCGCCGCCGTGATGCGGGCGGTCTCGGAGCGGCTCTCGAACACGCCGGCTGTGGTCCGCAAGTCCTATGTGCACGCCGTTGTGGTCGAGGCGTTCGCCTCCGGCGCGCTCAAGAAGGCGTATCAGGACGCCCGCGGCCGGCCCGGACTGAGGCGGGCCGAGAAGACGCTTTCGCGTCTGGTCGCGCGTCTCAAGCGGGGGAGATGACGAAGGCGTCACCTTCGCCATCTCTTCGCCCGCTTGACGCTTCATCCACTGGTCCGCTTTCTGGCCTTTGCTCTCGCTCGTTCCGGATCGGACTCCATGACCTCTGTCGCCCGCGGCGCCGCCGTCGCCCTTCTGCTCGCCGCGTCGGCTTCGCTCGCGACGGCGCAGGCCCCCTGCGGGGGTGACTTCGACGCCTGGCTGGACGGCGTTCGCGCCGAGGCCCGGGCCGCCGGCGTCTCCGACAAGGCGATCGAGGAAGGCCTCGCCGGGGTCCGGATCGAGCCCAAGGTGCTGGCGGCCGACCGCGCCCAGTCCGTCTTCCAGCAGACCTTCCTGCAGTTCGCCGGGCGGATGGCCGGCGCGCCTCGGCTCCCCAAGGGGCTGCAGATGATGAAGCAGCACGCGGGTCTGCTGTCCGAGGTCGAGCGCCAGTACGGCGTGCCGGCCGCGGTGATCGTGGCGTTCTGGGGCCTCGAGACCGACTTCGGCGCCAATCTCGGGAAGTTCGACACCCGCAACGCGCTCGCGACGCTGTCGCACGACTGCCGCCGGCCCGACTTCTTCCGTCCGCAGCTGATCGCGGTGCTGAAGATCGTGGAGCGCGGCGATCTCGCGCCGTCCGAGATGCGGGGCGCCTGGGCCGGCGAGCTCGGTCAGACCCAGATGATGCCCGTCGACTATGTGCGCTCCGCGGTGGACGCCGACGGCGACGGCCGGCGCGACCTGATGCGCAGCCTGCCGGATGCGCTGACCTCCGCGGGCAAATATGTCGCCGACCTCGGCTGGCGCCGCGGGGAGCCCTGGATCCAGGAGGTCGTCGTGCCGGCGGAGATGCCCTGGCAGGAAGCCGACATCGACATCAAGCACACCGTCGCCGAATGGCGCGCGTGGGGCGTCAAGCCGCGCAACGGGACGCTGTTCCGCGACGACGCGCCGGCCGCGCTGCTGCTGCCGATGGGGCGCAACGGTCCGGCCTTCCTCGCCTATCAGAACTTCGACGTTTACCGGACCTGGAACCAGTCCTTCGTCTACGCGCTGACGGCGGCCTATCTGGCGACGCGCTTCGACGGCGCGCCCGTGGTGTCGGAAGGCAACGCGCCGGTGCGCGCGCTCAACGCCGACGAAATCCGGACCTTGCAGCAACTGCTGGCCCGCGACGGCCTACTGCCGGCGGACGAGGTGGACGGCAAGCTCGGCTTCGACACAAGGCGCGCGACGCGCAAGGCGCAGATCCAGCGCGGCCTGCCGGCGGACGGCTATCCGAGCCTGGAGGTCATCCAGGCGCTTTCATCCGGCGGATAACTCGCGCTCTTCGCTCCTGCCGCCTTGATCGCGCCCACTCCGCGTCCGACAACCTAGGATATGCGGGCATGGGTGCTGACGGACGGAGCTCCGGATCGCGAAGAAGCCTGCCTCGGCGTGGCCGAAGCCGTCGCCGAGCGCATCGAGCGCCGGCGCGTCGCGCCGCGGGCGCCGTGGCGCTGGCTCGCCCCCTGGGGGCCGCTCGATCCGCGCGACGCTCCTGAACGCGGCTCGCGCCTGATCCTTCCCGCCCAGGGCGCCGCGTGGCCCGACCTCGTGATCGGCTCCGGCAGGATCGCCGCCCCCTATCTGGCGCGGATCAAGAAGGCGTCGGGCGGCGGCGTCGTGACCGTGTTCATCGGCGACCGGGTCGGCCGCTTCTCCCCTGATCTCGTGGTCGCCCCCGCCGGCGGGCGAGCGCCGGCGCATGCGGTCCGGACGCGGACATGGCCGAGCCGGGTCAACGCCCTGAGGCTCGCCGCGGCCCGCGGAGCGCCGCCGCTCCTCCCGCCCGAGCTTCCCGGACCCCGCGTGGGCGTCCTGATCGACGCCCCGCTGGTGGCCGAGGATGCGGCCCGGCTGGTGGCCGGGCTGCGGCGGCTGCGGGAGCAGGGCGCGGCGCTCAGCGTGCGCCCGCCGGCCGGCGCGCCGGAGGCGCTGCTTCTGGCGCTCGCCGGCGTGGCGCATTATCTATGGGCTCAGGATCGCCCAGACCCCTATATGTCGGTGCTCGGGCAATCGGAGGCTCTGGTCGTGACCGCCCAGTCCACGCGAATGCTCAGCGACGCGGTGGTCACCGGGGCCCCCGTGCTGACCTTCTTGCCGCAGGGCGCGCCGCGGGCCGTCCGCCGCGTCCTTGAAGCGCTTGCCGCGCAGGGTCTGACGCGGCCGTTCACCGGCGAGCTTGACGCCTACGCCTACGCGCCGCCCGACTCGACGCGCGAAGTCGCGCATGCGATCCACGCTCTCGTGACGACGCGCGCCGCGCTGCGCAAGGAACGCGTCCGCCGGGCTCCGGCCCGGACCCGCGAAACGAACGGACCTTCTTCACGATGACCACACAGCCGATCAGCCATGTGCGCCTCGCCATCCTCGGCTCGGGGCCGGCCGGCTGGACCGCCGCGGTCTACGCCGCGCGCGCGATGCTGGAGCCGCTGGTGATTTCGGGCCTCCAGCCCGGTGGCCAGCTCACCATCACGACCGACGTCGAGAACTATCCGGGCTTCGCCGATCCGATCCAGGGCCCCTGGCTGATGGAGCAGATGCAGCTGCAGGCCGAGCGGATGGGCGCGCGCACGCTGTTCGACCATGTCTCCAAGGTCGATCTGGGCCGGCGGCCCTTCGTGATCGAGACGGAGTCGTCCGGCCGCATCACGGCCGACGCCCTCGTGGTCGCGACCGGCGCGCAGGCCAGATGGCTCGGGCTCGAAAGCGAGGAGCGCTTCAAGGGCTATGGCGTCTCCGCCTGCGCGACCTGCGACGGCTTCTTCTTCCGCGGCAAGGAGGTCGTGGTGGTCGGCGGCGGCAACACCGCTCTCGAGGAGGCGCTGTTCCTGACCAACTTCGCCAGCAAGGTCACGCTGGTGCATCGCCGTGAATCGTTCCGCGGCGAGCGGATCCTGCAGGACCGGGTGTTCGCCAATCCGAAGATCGAGGTGGTCTGGAACGCCACCGTCGGCGAGATCCTCGGTTCGGGCGCGCCGCTGAAGGTCGAGGGCGTCAAGCTCGTGGACACCCGCACCGGGACGCCGAGCGTGCGCCGCTGCGACGGCGTGTTCGTCGCGATCGGCCATGCGCCTGCGACCGAGCTGTTCCGGGGCCAGCTGGACATGAAGCCGTCGGGCTATCTGGCGGTGAAGCCGGGCACGTCGCTCACCAATATCCCGGGAGTGTTTGCGGCGGGCGACGTTGCAGACGAGACTTACCGCCAGGCGGTCACGGCCGCCGGCATGGGGTGCATGGCCGCGCTCGACGCAGAGCGCTTCCTTGCGGCCGAAGAGGCGGCGCGCACCGCCGCCTGAGCGCGACGAGAGCTGCCGCGTCTGTCGGCTGCGGGGGACCGAATGGACTGGGACAAGCTGCGAATCTTTCACGCCGCCGCCGATGCGGGGAGCTTCACCAAGGCGGGCGAGACGCTGGGGCTGAGCCAGTCCGCGGTCAGCCGCCAGGTCTCGGCGCTGGAGCACGAGCTTAAAACGCCGCTGTTCCACCGCCACGCCCGCGGCCTGATCCTGACCGAGCAGGGCGAATTGCTGTTCCGAACCACCCAGGAGGTGTTCGCGAAGCTCGAATCGGCGCGGTCGATGCTTACCGACAGCCGCGAGCGCCCGAACGGCGTGCTGAAGGTCACGACGACCGTCGGACTGGGCTCAGGCTGGCTGACGCCGCGGCTCGTCGAGTTCATGGACGCCTATCCGGACATCCAGGTCCAGCTCATCCTGAGCGACGACGAGCTTGATCTCGCGATGCGCGAAGCGGACGTCGCGATCCGCCTGCGCGCGCCGACGCAGCCCGACCTGATCCAGCGGCGGCTGTTCACCGTGCACTACCACGTCTACGCCTCGGCCGATTACCTCAAGAAGCACGGCCGGCCGGCGACCCTGGACGATCTCCAGAAGCACCGCCTGATCGAGTTCGGCGGACCCGTCCCGCCGTTCCTGCAGAGCATCAACTGGCTGAAGACAGCGGCGCGGACGCCCGGCAATCCCCGGGCCGCGAGCCTCGTCGCCAACAGCCTGACCGCGATCAAGCACGCCGCGGAGACCGGCGTCGGGCTGGCGGTGCTCCCGGACTACGTTGTCGAGGAGAGCTCCCAGCTGCAGCGCGTGCTCGACGGCGACGAGATGCCGACCCTCGAGGCCTATTTCGTATACCCGGAAGAGCTCAAGAACGTCGCGCGCATCCACGTCTTCCGGGACTTCCTGGTCGAGATGGCGCAGCGCTGGCAGTTCTGAGCCGCGCGCTGACGGCTTCGTCATCTCAGGGCGACGACTTCATTCCGGTCGCGATGGATCAGATCAGGCGTTGAAACGTTGTTTCCCTGAGTACGGCCCGGAACGGGCGATCAGGAGACATGGATGAGCGCGCAGATCAACACGCCGGGCGAGCACGGAAAGCAGCTGAACCACGTCGAGGCCAAGCAGGGAACCGACGCGCCGCGCGGCATGCCGATCGTGGTCATCGTCGGGGTGGTGGCCGCGACGGCCGCGATGGCCATCATCTGGCTGGTCTTCTTCGCTCGCTGACCGCCAGCCGCCCAGACAGCAAAACGCCCGGCCGCGAAGCGCGCGCCGGGCGTTTTCTTTTGGGCCTTGGGCGTGAAGCCCGCCGCGCCTGGTTCAGGCGTCAGGCGAAGCGAACGCTCAGGACCTCGTAGCTCTTGCCGCCGCCCGGAGTGGCCACCTCGACCGTGTCGCCGACCTTCTTGCCGACGAGCGCGCGCGCGATCGGCGAGCCGATCGAAACCCGGCCCTGCTTCACGTCGGACTCGGCCTCGCCGACGATCTGGTAGACCTTCTCCTCGTCGGTGTCCTCGTCCACGACCGTCACGGTGGCGCCGAACGTGATGGTGTCGCCCTGCAGCTTGGAGACGTCGATGACCTCCGCGCGGGCGATCATGTTCTCGAGCTCGGCGATGCGGCCCTCGTTCAGGCTCTGCTGTTCCTTCGCCGCGTGGTACTCGGCGTTCTCGGAAAGGTCGCCGTGCGAGCGGGCCTCGGAGATGGCCGCGATGATGCGCGGCCGCTCGCTCGAGGCGCGGTGCTTCAGCTCCGCTTCCAGCGCCGCATGACCTGCGGCGGTCATCGGGATCTTGTCCATCTCAGTCTCTCTCGACACTACAAACGCAACGCCCCTCGAACCGAGGGGCGCGCACGTGACGCCATAAACGCCGGAAGCCCAGCCGCCGTTCCATCTTTCTTTCGGCGGGGGCCGGTTCAGCCGAAATAGGACTGCAGTGAGCGCACCTCGAGGTCGCCGCCAAGATAGGCTTTGATCCCCTGAGCCGCCGCCACCGCGCCTGACAGCGTGGTATAGTATGGCACTTTGTGCAAGAGGGCGGCCCGCCGGAGCGACCTGCTGTCGGCAAGCGCCTGCGCGCCTTCCGTGGTGTTGAAGACCAGCTGGACGCCGCCGTTCTTGATCGCGTCGACGACGTGCGGCCGGCCTTCCAGCACCTTGTTGATCTTCTGCGCGTCGATGCCGTGCGCCGCGAGGTGGCGCTGGGTGCCCGAGGTCGCGATGATCTTGAAGCCGAGGTCGGCGAGCATCCGCACCGGCGCCAGAACGCGATCCTTGTCGCCTTCGCGCACCGAGACGAACACCGTGCCCCCGAGCGGCACCCGCGTGCCGCCGCCGAGCTGGCTCTTCGCGAAGGCGACGCCGTAGTCGCGGTCGAGGCCCATGACCTCGCCCGTCGAGCGCATCTCCGGCCCGAGCACGGTGTCGACGCCCGGGAACCTCGCGAACGGGAACACCGCCTCCTTCACGCCGATATGGCCGAGCGGCTCCGACTTGAGGCCGAACGCGGCGAGCGGCTCGCCCGCCATCACCCGCGCGGCGATCTTGGCGAACGGCTTGCCCACCACCTTCGCCACGAACGGCACGGTGCGCGAGGCGCGCGGATTGACCTCCAGCACGTAGATCACGCCGTCCTTGATGGCGTACTGGACGTTCATCAGCCCGCCGACCTCGAGCGCGAGCGCGAGCGCCCGCGTCTGCTCCTCGAGGGCCGCGATCATCTCCGGCGACAGCGAGTGCGGCGGCAGCGAGCAGGCCGAGTCGCCCGAGTGCACGCCGGCCTCCTCGATGTGCTCCATGATCCCGCAGACGAAGACGTCCTTGCCGTCGCACAGCGCGTCGACGTCGACCTCCGTGGCGTCGGTCAGGTAGCGGTCGAACAGCAGCGGGTTCTTGGACAGGACCGTGTTGATCTGGCCGGTCTTGTCGTTCGGGTAGCGCTGCTTGACGTCCTCCGGCACCAGGTCCGGCAGCGTGCCGAGCAGGTAGTCCGAAAGCATCTTCTCGTCGTGCAGGATCGCCATCGCGCGGCCGCCGAGCACGTAGGAGGGGCGCACCACGAGCGGGAAGCCGAGGTCGCCGGCGACGATGCGCGACTGCTCGACCGAATAGGCGATGCCGTTGTCCGGCTGGACGAGCTTGAGCTTGTCGAGCAGCCGCTTGAAGCGGTCGCGATCCTCGGCGAGGTCGATCGCGTCCGGTGTCGTGCCGAGGATCGGCACGCCGGCCTTCTCGAGCGCGTTCGCGAGCTTCAGCGGGGTCTGGCCGCCGAACTGGACGATGACCCCGTGCAGCGTGCCGCGCGAGCGCTCGACCTCGATGATCTCGAGCACGTCCTCGGCGGTCAGCGGCTCGAAATAGAGCCGGTCCGAGGTGTCGTAGTCGGTCGAGACGGTCTCGGGGTTGCAGTTGACCATGATGGTCTCGTAGCCGGCCTCCGAGAGCGCGAAGCAGGCGTGGCAGCAGCAGTAGTCGAACTCGATGCCCTGGCCGATGCGGTTCGGGCCGCCGCCCAGGATGATGATCTTCCTGGCGTCGCTCGGCTGGGCCTCGTTGACCGGCTGGCCCGCGAAGGGCGGCGCGTAGGTCGAGTACATGTAGGCCGTAGGCGAAGCGAACTCGGCCGCGCAGGTGTCGATGCGCTTGAACACCGGCCGCACGTCGAGCGAGCGGCGCTGCGCCGCGACCTGGTCGGACGTCAGGCCGGCGAGCGTCGCCAGCCGGGCGTCGGAGAAGCCCTGGGCCTTCAGCTTGCGGAACGCCGCCGCGGTGGTCGGCAGGCCGATGCGGCGGACCTTTTCCTCGGTCGCCACAAGTCCTTCGAGCTGCTCGATGAACCACGGGTCGATCTTGCAGGCTTCGTGGATCTCGTCGGCCGGGAAGCCGAGCCTGAGCGCCTGCGCGACCTTGAGCAGGCGGTCCGGCGTCGGCTTGCTGAGCGCGGCGCGGATCGCGTTCTTGTCGTCACCCTGGCCGAGCCCTTCGATCTCGATCTCGTCGAGGC
The DNA here is from genome assembly GCF_014196425.1 of Hansschlegelia beijingensis. Lineage (GTDB taxonomy): Bacteria > Pseudomonadota > Alphaproteobacteria > Rhizobiales > Methylopilaceae > Methylopila > Methylopila beijingensis. The sequence continues at coordinate 181,737 of NZ_JACIDR010000006.1, read as the reverse complement.
CCGTGAGACCGGTCTCGATCGAGCGCAGCGCCTTCTGCAGGCTCTCGGCGAAGGTGCGCCCGATCGCCATGGTCTCGCCGACCGACTTCATCGAAGTGGTCAGGGTGGCCTCGGCGCCGGGGAACTTCTCGAAGGCGAAGCGCGGGATCTTGGTGACGACGTAGTCGATCGTCGGCTCGAACGACGCCGGGGTCGCGCCGCCGGTGATGTCGTTGTCGATCTCGTCCAGCGTGTAGCCGACGGCGAGCTTGGCCGCGACCTTGGCGATCGGGAAGCCGGTCGCCTTGGAGGCGAGGGCGGACGAGCGCGACACCCGCGGGTTCATCTCGATCACGATCATCCGGCCGGTCGCCGGGTCGATCGCGAACTGCACGTTGGAGCCGCCGGTCTCGACCCCGATCTCGCGCAGCACCGCGAGCGAGGCGTCCCGCATGCGCTGATATTCCTTGTCGGTCAGCGTCAGCGCCGGCGCGACGGTGATCGAGTCGCCCGTGTGGATGCCCATCGGATCGATGTTCTCGATCGAGCAGATGATGATGCAGTTGTCCGCCTTGTCGCGGACGACCTCCATCTCGTACTCCTTCCAGCCGAGCACGCTCTCCTCGATGAGCACCTCGTCGGTCGGGGAGGCGTCCACGCCGCGCTCCACGATCTCGAGGAATTCCTCGCGGTTGTAGGCGATGCCGCCGCCGGTGCCGCCCATGGTGAAGGACGGCCGGATGATCGCCGGCAGGCCGATCTCCTCGAAGGCCACGAGCGCTTCCGTCAGATTGTGGGCGAGCCGCGAGCGCGGGGTCTCGAGGCCGATCTTGGTCATCGCCTCGCGGAACAGTTCGCGGTCCTCGGCCTTGTCGATCGCCTCGGCGGTGGCGCCGATCATCTCGACGTCATGCTTCTCGAGCGCGCCCATCTTGCGCAGCGACAGCGCACAGTTGAGCGCCGTCTGGCCGCCCATCGTCGGCAGCAGCGCGAAGCCGCCGGGCACGACATGGCGCTCCTTGGCGATGATCTTCTCGACGATCTCCGGCGTGATCGGCTCGATATAGGTGGCGTCCGCCATGTCCGGATCGGTCATGATGGTCGCCGGGTTCGAGTTCACCAGGACGATCCGGTAGCCCTCTTCCTTGAGGGCTTTGCAGGCCTGCGTGCCGGAATAATCGAATTCGCACGCCTGCCCGATGACGATCGGTCCCGCGCCGATGATGAGGATCGTCGCGATGTCAGTGCGTTTGGGCATGAAACAGGGCTTTCCGGGGCGGCGCGAAGGGGCCAGGCCGCGCGCCGCGTGGCATGTGAAGAGCGATTGTGTGGCTGAAGGCGTTCCATACACAGTCGGCCGCTGGCAGGGAAGCGTTCAGCGATATGCAAGTCGGCTTCGCGACCGACAGTGGAGAACCTATCATGACTGCGCAGCGCCGGACCGTCCTCATCACGGGAGCGTCGTCGGGGATCGGACTCGAACTCGCCCGGCTGTTCGCCGCGCATGGCGACGACCTCGTGCTCGCGGCCCGGCGCGAGGACCGGCTGAAGGCGCTCGCCCAGGAGCTTTTGGGCAGGCATGGCGTCAGCGCCGTGGCGGCGCCGGCGGATCTCGCCACGCCCGAGGGCGTGAAGGAGTTCGCGATCGAGATCGGCCGGCGGGGCCATGTCGTCGACGTGCTGGTCAACAACGCCGGCTTCGGCCTGCGCGGGCCCTTCGTGAAGCTGCCCCTCGACCGCCAGCTGGAGATGATCCAGGTGAACGTCGCGGCGCCCACGGCGCTGGCGGGCTTCTTTCTCCCCGGAATGATGGCGCGCGGCCGCGGTGGCGTCCTCAACGTGGCGTCGCTCGCGGCCTTTCAGGCGGGCCCCGAAATGGCGGTCTACTACGCCACCAAGGCCTTCCTGCTGTCGTTCTCGGAGGCGCTCTACGAGGAATCGAAGCGCAGCGGCGTGACGGTCACCGCGCTCTGCCCGGGCCCCGTGCCGACCGAGTTCGGGCACGTGGCGGGCATGGGCGACGCGCAGCTGTTCAAGACCGGGGTCGTGTCGGCCGAAGCCGCGGCCAAGGCCGGGTTCGAGGGCTTTCAGAAGGGCAAGGCGATCGTGATCCCGGGCGCGCTGCCCAAGATCGGCGCGTTCATGACCCGGCTCGGCTCGCGCGGCCTGACCCGCCGGATCGCCCACGAGATGCAGCGCACGACCTGAGCGGCCGCGCCAAAACAAACGGGGCGCCCTGTGGGCGCCCCGCGGAAACTCTGTCGCCGGTCGGCCGAAGCCGCGATCACTCCGCGCGGAGGTTCGCCGCCTTGGTCTTGCCGCGGTCCATGACCACCTCGAAGCCGACCTTCTGGCCCTCGACGAGGGTGTGCAGGCCGGAGCGCTCGACGTCGGAGATGTGGACGAACACGTCCTTGGAGCCGTCGGTCGGCTGGATGAAGCCGTAGCCTTTCTGCGTGTTGAAGAACTTTACGGTACCGCTGGGCATTTCTTATCCCCTTGAGACAAGCGCATGTGCGCAGTTGGACGGAAGCCCCTGCAGAGGCGGCCGGCCGGGCACAATCCGAACTTTGGTGCGTGTCGTGGAGGCGGGAGCTTCGGCGGTCGCCGTATGCAAGCCAGTCCGGACATCCAAAATCTGATTGCAACCGCGACTATGGCGCACAGGGGCAGGGGTTCGTCAAGACGGCGCCGCCGCTCCTTAAGGGGAACCTCGGAACGGCCGGATCGTTGTTCAGGAGCCCTCTGCGGCGTTCGTTTCGTAGGAGATCACGGCGTTGAAGTCATCGGACGAGACGGTCTCGACGGACGAGTTTCGCTTCACGGACGACGGTTCCACGCCGAACCACCCGGCTTTCGCGCTGCTGCTCCACAGGCAGGCGTTCGACGCCTCCGGCGAGGCGCCGGAGGTCTGCGCCGAGGCGCTGTTCGCGGCCAATGGCTGGGGCGGCTTCTGGCGCGACGGCGTGTACCCTTTCCACCATTACCACTCAACCTGCCATGAGGCGCTTGGCGTCGCCCGCGGCTGGGCCGAGGTGCAGTTCGGCGGCGAGAAGGGCGAGAGCGTCCGGATCGCCGCCGGCGACGTCGCCGTGCTGCCCGCCGGAACCGGGCACAGGAAGGTTTCGGCGAGCGACGACTTCCTGGTCGTCGGCTGCTACCCGCCCGACCAGCCTTACGACCTGATCCGCTCCGGCGAGGGCGACCATGACGCCGCGGTGGCGCGCGTCGCGTCCGTGCCTCTGCCGGCGACGGACCCGGTGTTCGGGCCCGACGGCGGGCTCCGCACCATGTGGAGCGAGCAGCGCTGAGCTTCAGCGCGCCGCGCGAAGCGAGAGGCGCTTGAGCCCGACCGCTGCGGCGAGCGTGCTCGCGCCGAGCGCGAGCGACAGCCACATCGCTCCCGGAGCCCCGAAGCGCTCGATCGCCGCCCCGTAGGCGACAGGCGCCGCGGCCGAGGCGAAGAAGCTCGGCGCGATCAGCCGTCCCACCACGGCGCCGTAGCGCGCCGGGTCGAACAGCGCGAGGGGCAGGGTGCCGCGCGTGATGGTCAGCAGGCCGGCCGCTCCGCCATAGATCAGCGAGAACATGGCCGCCGTGGCGAGCGACGCACCGCTCCAGAACCCCACCACGAAAGACACGACGAGCCCTGCCGCCGCGGCGAGGTTGAGGTCGACCGGACGGAGCCTGCGGCCGAACAGGACTTCGCAGAGCCGCGCCGCGGACTGGCCGATCCCCCGCAGGGCGGCGATCCAGGCCGTCGCGCCCGCCGCGACGCCGAGGCCGCCAAGCACGCCGATGATGTGCGCCGACATGCCGTAGTGCAGCGCGTTCGAGAGCGCGACCACGGAGGCGAACAGAATGGCGGCGGCGAGATCGGAGCGCGGCGCGGAGCTCAGCTCCTCCTCCGGCCCTGACGGCTCCTCGGGAGCGGCGAACCGCGCCTGCGGGATCGTCCAGTGCAGCGGCGTCGTCAGCAGGGCGCAGGCGGCGAAGACGAGGCAGGCGGCGCGCCAGCCATACGCATCGGCGAGCACCGCCCCGAGCGGCCAGAACACGGTCGAGGCGAGGCCGCCCAGCAGCGTGATCTGGGACATGGCCCGCCGGGCTTCCGGGCCGCCGATGCGCGCCAGCGCCGCGAAGGCCGCGTCGTAGAGGCAGAGCCGCATCGCGACGCCCAGCACGATCCAGGCGGCCCCGTAGCTGATCGGGCCGGCGGCGGCCGCCAGCGCGGCGCAGCCCGAAGCCGCGAGCAGCGATCCGCAGACCATCGCGATCCGGCCGCCGTGACGGTCGATCATCCGTCCCGCGGCCGTCGAGACCACGCCCATCGTCAGCAGCGCGAGCGAAAAGCCGGCCTGCGTCTCGATCAGGCTCCAGCCGAAATCGGCGGCGATCCGGTCGCCGAAGGCGCCGATCAGATAGAAGGTCGATCCCCAGCAGATCAGCTGGCCGACGCCGAGCCGGAGGACGACGCCGCGGCTGATCACTCCACGCGCCCTCCGAGCGGCCGCTGCATCAGCACCGTGTCGACCCAGCGTCCGAGCTTGAAGCCGACCGCCTCGAGCACCCCGACATGCCGGAACCCCAGCCGCCGGTGCAGAGCGATCGACCCGGCGTTGGCCGAATCGCCGATCACGGCCACCATCTGCCGCCACGGCCCGGTTTCGCAGCGGGCGATCAGCTCCGCGAGCAGGGCGCTTCCGACGCCCTGGCCCTGGGCTTCGGCGGACACGTAGACGGAATCCTCCACCGTGTGGCGGTAGGCCGGCCGCGCGCGATATTCCGCGGCATAGGCGTATCCGAGCACGCGGCCGTCGCGCTCGGCGACGAGGTAGGGACGCCCGGCGGCGATGATGGCGTCGCGCCGGCGGGCCATCTCGTCGACGCTCGGGGGCTCCAGCTCGAAGGTGGCGAAACCGGCCAGCGTCTCCGGCTCATAGATGCGCTGGACCGCCGCCATGTCCGAATCGAGCGCGTCGCGAACGCGCAGCGGTCCGCTCATTCGCCGCTCTGCCGGCATTTGCCGGGCAGGTTCTGGAAGTGGACGTTCTTGAGGCTCGCCTCGAACCAGACCGGCCCATCCGCCCTGGGCTCGTACCGGTGGAGCTCGATGGCGATCTCTTCCTCATGCTGCGCGGCCTGCGACGCGTCCGGCACGACGATGCGGGAGGAGATGCGCGCCGGATCGGAGGCGCTGAACGTCCACTCGGGACGCGGCTCGGAGACGCCGTCGAAATCGGCGCGCTCGCCACTGTCCTCGGCGACATAGATCTGGCGGAAGCGCGGGGCCGGGCCTTCCCGGTCGACCTCGAAATAGAAGGCGACCCGGGGCCGCTGTTCGACGAACACGTAGAACTGGCAGTAGAGCCGGGTTCCGCCGGAATCCTGCGCCTGGCGCGGCTCGGGCGGGCTGGCCTCCTCGGCCGGCCACAGCAGCAAGGCGCCGCCGGCCCCGGCCAGAATGACGGCGAACAGGGCGAGAAGGCCTAGTCTGCGCGCCGTCATCCGCGTGGGTCCTTACGCCCGCTTGTTCATCATCTCGACGAAGCGGTGGAAGAGGTAGTGGCTGTCCTGCGGGCCCGGCGAGGCCTCCGGGTGATGCTGCACCGAAAAGGCCGGGCGGTCCGTGAGTTCAAGCCCGCAATTCGAGCCGTCGAACAGCGAGACGTGGGTCTCGCGCGCGGTCTCCGGCAGGGTGTCGCGATCGACCGCGAAGCCATGGTTCATCGAGGTGATCTCGACCTTGCCGGTGATCAGGTCCTTCACCGGATGATTCGCGCCATGATGGCCCTGATGCATCTTCTGGGTGTTCGCGCCGACCGCGAGCGCCAGCATCTGGTGGCCGAGGCAGATGCCGAAGGTCGGCACCTTCTTCTCCAGAACGCCCTGGATCATGGGCACCGCATAGGCGCCGGTCGCGGCCGGATCGCCCGGGCCGTTCGACAGGAACACGCCGTCCGGCTCCAGCGCCAGCACCTCCTCGGCGGTCGCGGTCGGCGGCAGCACGGTGACCTCGCAGCCCGCGGCGGTCAGCATGCGAAGGATGTTGCGCTTCAGCCCGTAGTCGATCGCCACGACCCGCTTGGCCTCGCCCTCCGGGCGCTTGCCATAGGCGCCGGGCTCGGCCTGGCCGGGCCAGGTCCAGCCGCCCTCGTCCCACTCGTAGCGCTGCGTCGCGGCGACGAGCGGCACGAGGTCCTGGCCTTCGAGCCCGGGGAAGCCCTCAAGCTCGGCCTTCAGGACCGCCTCGTCGAACCGGCCGTCGGGCGCGTGCGCGATGACCGCGTTGGCGGCGCCCTTCTCGCGGATCAGCGCCGTCAGCGCGCGGGTGTCGACGCCCGCAACCCCGACGATGCCGCGCGCCTTCAGCCAGGCGTCGAGGTCGCGGGTCGCCCGCCAGTTGGACGGAGAGGTGACGTCGGCCGCGAACACCGCGCCGCGCACGCCCGACGAGGCGGCGGCGTTGATGGTCTCGACGTCGTCGTCGTTGACCCCGACATTGCCGATGTGGGGGAAGGTGAAGGTGATGATCTGGCCCGCATAGGACGGGTCGGTCAGGATTTCCTGATAACCCGTCATCGCGGTGTTGAAGCAGAGCTCGCCCGCCGCGATCCCTTCGGCTCCGATGCCCTGGCCTTCGATCAGGGTGCCGTCCGCCAGCAGAAGCCGCGCGGTCGGGCGCGCCTCATCCCAGCCGTGAGCGGCCGTGTCTTGTCCCGTCATGACGATTGCCTTAACCCAGCGCGAACGCCGCGCAGCGCCCGAAAGCGTAGTTGCGGCCGGAAACTAGGCGCCGCCCCGAAGCGCGTCAACCGACGCGCCGGCGCGCCAGCCCTGCAGGCTCAGAGGATAAGACGATGCGCGAGGCGATCAACGCCGCTGTCAAGGAGTCGATGAAGGCCCGCGACGCCGCCCGCACCGCGACGCTGCGCATGATGGGGGCCGCGATCAAGGATCGCGACATCGAGGCGCGGGGCGCCGGCAAGGGCGCCGCGACCGAGGACGAGCTGAAGCAGCTGCTCGCCAAGATGATCAAGCAGCGGCAGGAATCCGCCGCGATCTACGAGCAGAACGGCCGCCCGGAGCTCGCCGAGAAGGAGCGCGCCGAGATCGCCGTGATCCAGGAGTTCCTGCCCGCGCAGATGTCGCCCGAGCAGGTCGCGGCGGCGATCGACGTCGCCATCGCGGAGACCGGCGCCGAGTCGGTCAAGGACATGGGCAAGGTGATGGGCGCCCTGAAGTCGAAATATGCCGGCGTCATGGATTTCGGCGCGGCGAACGGCGTCGTGAAGGCGAAGCTCGGCGGCTGACGCCGCCCGCTCACCTGCCCAGGCCGGACGCGTCCGGCGTCACCACCGCGAACAGGTCCGCGAGTCCCGCCAGCGCGCCGTCATGCACCTCCTGCGCGGAGCGGGCCGGGCGGCCGAGCACGCCGGGCAGGGGCCGGCTCGCGACTGCGTTCTCCACGATCGTGACGCCATAACCGAGGTCGACGGCCGCGCGGGCCGTCGAATCCACGCACATGTGGGTCATGAAGCCCGTGAGAATCAGGTTTTTGCGGCCGAGCCGCTCAAGCGTCCGGCCGAATTCGGGGTTCGTGAAGCCGTTGGGAAGCTCCTTCTTGAACACCGGCTCGCCTTCCGCCGGGGCCGCCTGCGGGGCGATCTCGGCGCCCTCGGTTCCCTCGACGAACACACCGGCGGGCGCGCGATGGACCAGATGCACGACCGGCGTTCCGGCCGCGCGGGCTTCGGCGAGCAACGCCGCGATCGCCGCGAGCGCCGGCTGCACGCCGGGCAGGGCGATCGGGCCGCTGACATATTCGTTCTGCGCGTCGATCACGACCAGGGTCGCGTCGGAGAGCGAGGCGGGGGCGGGCGCGGCGCCGGCGAGTTCGAGAAGGGTCTTGGGGGTTTCGGTCATGCGATCGGGCCTCCTCCCGCGGCGTTCGTCGCGCGGACGCGATCATCCTCTCCCATGAGGCCCGTCGCGGGAAGCCGCAGCGACCGCCAGGCCGGCTTCATTGATCGGCCGTTAACCCAGAACTTCGCATTTTAAAGACCATGATCATCCGCATCGCGATCTTTGTCGGCTTCTTCAGCTCGGCCGTGGCGCTCGCTGGCGTCGGCGCGTTCGGAAAGCAGGAGCGCGCGGCCTGGCGCGGCGAGGCCGAGGAGGCGTGCGTCGCCGCCGACCAGGTGAAGCCGACCTCCTTCGTGCGGCCGCTCGGCGAGATTGCGGGCCAGGACATCTGCGGAGTCGATCACGCCTTCCGGGTGCTGGCGCTGGCCGACGGCGCCGTCGGCGTCCAGCCGAGCGCGCGCCTGGGCTGCGCCATGACGGCCGCGCTCGACCTCTGGGTTCGTGACAGCGTGCAGCCCGCTGCGCGGGAGCGCTTCGGCGTTGAGGTCGCGGAGATCCGCAATGCGGGCTCCTACGCCTGCCGCAAGGCCAGGGAGGCGGGCGAGCCGGGGCTTTCGGAACACGCGTTCGGCAATGGAATCGACGTGGCGGCCTTCATCCTCGCCGACGGCCGGGAGATCCGGGTTGCGGCCGTCGGAGATCCCGCCGCCGCCGCCTTCCTCGACGACGTCCGGTCCGGCGCCTGCGGGACGTTCAGGACGGTCTCGGGGCCCGGCGCCGACGGATCCGGCGACGGACATCTCCATCTCGACCTCGCGCGCTACGACGCGGACGGCCGCGTCACGCGATGCGGTCCGCGGACGGCGGAACCTGCGGGGCCGGGGCTCGCGCCGCCCGCGGACGACCGCGCTCCCGAGGTGAGCTCCGCGCCTCGCCTCGACGGCGGCGCCCTACGGCCGGCGGCCGACACGGAGGTCGCGACCGGCTCCGTCACCCTGGCGCGCCCCGTCGCCGCGGAGCCGACGCCCTAAAACCGGCGCTTCGCGCGCGGGGCCTCACGCGCTATGCCGACGCCGGCGGGTCCGCGCAGGCAGGCTGATGACTTCCAAACGCTGGCAATTCTGGATCGACCGCGGCGGCACGTTCACGGACGTGATCGGCCGCGCGCCTGACGGCGCGCTGCACGTCCGCAAGCTGCTGTCGGAGAACCCGCGCGCCTATCGGGACGCGGCGGTCGCCGGCATCCGCGAATTGCTGGGCTTGCGGCCGGACGAGCCCGTCCCGTCGGACCGGATCGGCGCGGTCAAGATGGGCACTACGGTGGCCACCAACGCGCTGCTGGAGCGCAAGGGCGAGCGGACGGCGTTGCTGATCACCCGCGGGCTCGGGGACCAGCTGCGCATCGGCTACCAGGCGCGCCCGAAGCTGTTCGCCAGGAAGATCGAGAAGCCCGAGGCGCTCTACGACCGCGTGGTCGAGATCGACGAGCGGGTTCGGGCGGACGGGACGGTCGAGCGGGAGCTCGATCCGGCCGAGGTCTGCCGTGTCCTGGGGGAGCTGCGGGCCGCAGGCTATCGCGCGCTCGCCATCGTGTTCATGCACGGCTTCGCCTATCCGGCTCATGAGCAGGCCGTGGCCGCGCTCGCCCGCGAGGCCGGCTTCGCGCAGGTTTCGGTCAGCCACGAGGTGTCGCCGCTGCCCAAGATCGTCGGACGCGGCGACACCACGGTGGTCGACGCCTATCTGACGCCCGTGCTCGCCCGCTACGTTGCGCAGGTGCGCGACGAGCTGAACCTGACGGAGGCCGACGCGGGCCGGCTGATGTTCATGACGTCCGCCGGCGGGCTCACCTCCGCCAGCCTGTTCCAGGGCAAGGACGCGATCCTCTCCGGGCCCGCCGGCGGCGTGGTCGCCATGGCGGCGACCGGCGGAGCCGCGGGCTTCGGCAGGGTGATCGGCTTCGACATGGGAGGCACCTCGACCGACGTCGCGCATTACGACGGCGCCTTCGAACGCTCCTTCGAGACCGAGGTCGCGGGCGTGCGGATGCGCGCGCCGATGATGCGGATCCACACGGTGGCGGCCGGCGGCGGCTCGGTCCTGCATTACGATTCGGGGCGCTTCCGGGTCGGCCCGGACTCCGCGGGCGCCTCGCCGGGTCCCGCCTGCTACCGCAATGGCGGGCCGCTCACCGTGACGGACGCCAACGTCATGGTCGGCAAGCTGCAGCCGGACCTGTTCCCGAGGATTTTTGGCCCCGGCCGTGACGAGCCGCTCGACGCGGCGATCGTGCGGGAGAAGTTCGCGGCGCTGGCTGAGGAGATCGGCGACGGCCGCAGCCCGGAGGAGGTCGCCGACGGCTTCATCGCGGTCGCGGTCTCCAACATGGCGGAGGCGATCAAGACGATCTCCGTCGCGCGCGGCTATGACGTCACCAAATACGCCCTGAACTGTTTCGGCGGGGCAGGGGGCCAGCACGCGGCTCTGGTGGCGGACGCGCTCGGCATCGACACGGTGCTGATCCACCCGCTGTCCGGCCTGCTCTCGGCATACGGCATGGGGCTCGCTGACATCCGCGCCAGCCGCACGGCGACGTTGGGGACGCCGCTGTCGGAGGCCGGAGAGAAGATCGCCGAGGCCGTGGCGACGCTGACCGCGCAGGCGCGGGAGGAGCTGCGCCGGCAGTCGGTCGAGGATCCCGGGATCGAGGTGCGGCTCCACGTCCGCTACCATGGCACGGATTCGACGATCGAGGTGCCGCTGGACGCCGCCGCCGCCGAGGCGGGCGCGCTCGACCTCCGGCGGGTCGCGGCCGACTTCGACGCGCTCCACCGGGCCCGCTTCGGCTTCGTGGACGAGGCCCGCGCGCTTGTGGCGGAAGCCGTCGAGGTGGGCGCCGCCGGCGGCGCGTCGGCGCTGGACGAGCCGGAGCGCGCCGCGCAGGGCGACGCGGCCCCGGCGCCCGAGCGGCGGGCCGCCATCTTCACCGGCGGCGCGAGCCGGCAGGCCGGAATCTTCCGCCGCGAGGCGTTGCGGGTCGGCCAGGCCGTGGAGGGCCCCGCGCTGGTGGTGGAGCCGAACCAGACGGTGGTGGTCGAGGACGGCTGGCGCGCCGAGCTCACCGCGCGCGACCATCTGGTCCTCACCCGCGCGCGGCCCCGCGCGGCGACACGGGCGGTCGGCACGTCGGCCGACCCCGTCATGCTCGAGATCTTCAATAACCTCTTCATGTCGATCGCCGAGCAGATGGGGCTCGTGCTGCAGAACACGGCGAGCTCGGTGAACATCAAGGAGCGGCTCGACTTCTCCTGCGCGGTGTTCGCACCCGACGGCGCGCTGGTCGCCAACGCGCCGCACATGCCGGTGCATCTCGGCTCGATGGACCGCTCGGTCGAGGCGGTGCTGCGCAGGGCGGGCGATCGGCTGAAGCCTGGCGTCACCTTCGCGCTCAACGCGCCGTACGACGGCGGCACCCATCTGCCGGACGTCACGGTGGTGACCCCGGTGTTCGGCGAGGCGGGCGAGCGCCTGCTGTTCCTGGTCGCGAGCCGCGGCCACCACGCCGACATCGGCGGCGTGGCGCCCGGCTCGATGTCGCCGCGCGCCACCACGATCGACCAGGAAGGAGTGACGATCGACGTCGTCGCGCTGGTCGAGGACGGCCGCTTCCAGGAGGAGCGTATCCGGAGCATCCTGGCCGGCGCGCGTTATCCGGCGCGCAATCCCGACCAGAACGTCGCCGACCTCAAGGCGCAGATCGCCGCCAACGCCAAGGGGGTCGCCGAGCTCAACAGGATGATCGCCACCTTCGGGCTCGACGTGGTCGGCGCCTATATGGGCCACGTGCAGGACAACGCCGCCGAGAGCGTCGCGCGCGTGATCGAGCGGCTGGAGGACGCCGAGTTCGCCTGCGAGACGGACCAGGGGGCGACCATCCGGGTCAGGATCTCGGTCGATCGCGAGGCCCGCACCGCCACCGTCGACTTCACCGGCACCAGCCCGCAGCAGCCGGACAATTTCAACGCCCCGGAGCCCGTCACCCGCGCGGCCGTGCTCTACGCCTTCCGCGTGATGGTCGACGACGACATCCCGATGAACGCCGGCTGCCTCAGGCCCGTCCGGATCATTGTCCCGGAAGGCTCGATGCTGAGCCCGAAGCCGCCCGCGGCGGTGGTCGCCGGCAATGTCGAGACCAGCCAGATGGTGGTGGACTGTCTGTTCGGCGCCATGAAGGTCATGGCGGCGGCGCAGGGCACCATGAACAACCTGACCTTCGGAGACGCGCGGCGGCAATACTATGAGACGATCTGCTCCGGGGCGCCGGCGGGGCCCGGTTTCGACGGAGCGGACGCGGTCCACACCCACATGACCAATTCGCGGCTGACCGATCCGGAGATCCTGGAGCAGCGCTATCCGGTCGTGCTCGAGGAGTTCTCGATCCGCCGCGGGTCTGGCGGGCGCGGAAAATGGTCCGCAGGCGACGGCGTCCGCCGCGTGATCCGCTTCCTGGAGCCGATGGACTGCGCGATCCTCTCGGGCCGACGGATCACCCGGGCCTTCGGCGTCGCGGGAGGGCGGGATGGCCAGCCGGGGGGGAATTTCGTCCGCCGGGCAGGGGGAGCACTGGAACAACTCGCCGGATGCGACCAAATCAGCGTCGACCCTGGCGACGCGATCGTCATAGAAACGCCGACGGGCGGCGGCTGGGGCCGCAGCGAGGAGTCCTGAGCCTCATGAGCGCACGCCGACCCATCCCCGGTGAGGGCGAACGGTCGAAGCCGGTGACGGTCTCGGCGATCCGCAACGCCAAGGGCGGCGAGCCGCTCGTCTGCCTGACCGCCTACACGACGCCCGTCGCGCAGGCGCTCGACGCGTCCTGCGACCTTCTCCTGGTGGGGGACTCGCTCGGCATGGTGGTCTACGGGCTCGACAGCACGATCCCGGTCACGCTCGACATGATGATCGCCCATGGGGCCGCCGTCGTGCGCGGCGCCAAGCACGCGCTGGTCGTCGTGGACCTGCCGTTCGGCGCCTATCAGGAAAGTCCCGCCCAGGCGTTCCGCAACGCGGCCCGCATCCTGGCCGAGACCGGCTGCGGCGCGGTCAAGCTCGAGGGCGGGGCCGTGATGGCCGAGACCATCAACTTCCTCACGCAGCGCGGCGTCCCGGTGCTGGCCCATGTCGGGCTGCAGCCCCAGTCGGTCAACGCGCTCGGCGGTTATGCGGCCCGCGGCAAGCAGGCCGCGGAGGCCGAGGCGATCGTCGCGGACGCGCGCGCGGTGACGGACGCCGGCGCCTTCGCGGTGGTGATCGAAGGCGTGGTCGCGCCGCTCGCCGCCCGCATCACCTCGACGATCCGGGTGCCGACGATCGGCATCGGGGCCTCGGCGGAGTGCGACGGCCAGATCCTCGTGACCGACGACATGATGGGCGTGACCTTCGGCCATGTGCCGAAATTCGTCCGCCGCTACGCGGATGTGGGCGGCTCCATGAAGGCCGCCGCGGAGGCTTATGCGGCCGACGTGCGGGCCCGCCGCTTCCCCGGCGAGGAGCACCTCTACGGCGCGCCGAAGCCGAAGGTGGCGGCCGGTTGAGGCTTCAGCGGGCGCGCTCCCGCCGGCCGAGCGCCACCACGGCCACCACGGCGGCCGCGCAGGCGATCGTCGGCGCGTCGATCGGCTCGGCCAGCAGCAGCGCGGCGATCGCGAGCGTGACGAAGCTCTGCAGCAGCTGAACCTGGCTGACGCGCGCCACGCCGCCGAGCGCGAGCCCCGCGTTCCAGGCGAAGAAGCCGACATACTGGCTCATCGCCGTGACATAGGCGAAGGCCGTCCAGGACGCCGCCGAGACGGCGGCGGGGTCGAGCGGGGCGAGCCGCACCGCGACCGGCAGTGAGAGGGGCAGGGACAGCACGACGGCCCAGGAGATCACCTCCCAGCCCGGCATGGTCCGCGCCAGCCGGGCCGAGAGCGCGTAGCCGATCGAGGCCGACGCGACGGACGCCAGCAGCGACAGGTCGCCGAGGCCGACCCCTGCGGTTCCGCCGTCGCCGCGCCAGAGCGCGAAGCCCAGCACCAGCGCCGCGCCGAGCGCCGCGAAGGTCCAGAACCGGCGGGACGGCCGCTCGCCGCCGAGCCATGCGCCGGCGAGCGCGGTCGCGAGCGGCAGCACGGCCAGCACGACGCCGCCATGGGACGACGAGGCGCGCGTCATGGCGAAGCCGCTGAACAGCGGAAAGCCCCAAACGAGACAGATCGCGATCAGCGCGAGGACGCCGAGCGTGCGTCCGTCGGGCACGGGGCGGCGCAGCGCGGTCAGCGCGGCGAGCGCCATCAGGCCCGCCCCCGCCGCGCGCCCGGCCGCGAGGAAGCCGAAGCCGAGTTCAGGCGTGGCGAGCCGCGTCGCCGGCAGGGTGCCGCCGAAGATCACGACGCCGACGAGGCCGAGCAGCAGTCCCAGCTTCGTCCGATCCATCGCGCGCGTCCTGCTCTATCTGCAGGGGCCGGAGTAGTTCCGCGTTCGAAGCGCGGCAAACGACGTTTGGCGATGGACGCCATCTCGCTCTTTGATGCGTCGTGGCCTCCCGCACCGCCGAGCCGACCGCTAGAATCCCGCCGAACAGGGAGTCGTCATGTCGTTCTGGGGAAAACTCGGCGGAGCCGCTGGCGGCTACGCGCTCGGCGGGCCGCTCGGCGCGATCGTGGGCGCCTTCGCCGGCCATTACCTGCTCGACCGCGAGGAGGGCCATCACAAGCCGCCGGCCTCGCCCGAACAGGATCAGCGCAGCCTGGCCTTCACGATCGGGGTCATCGCGCTGTCGGCGAAGATGGCGAAGGCCGACGGCGTCGTGGCGCCCGTCGAGGTCGAGGCCTTCCGCAAGATCTTTCACATCGAGCCCGAGGATCTGGCTGAGGTGTCGCACGCGTTCGACGTCGCGAGCCGTGACCTGGCGGGCTTCGACAGCTATGCGACGCAGCTTGCGGACCTGTTCCGCGACGAGCCGGCGACGCTTGAGGACGTGCTTCACGGGCTCGCCCACATCGCGGCGGCCGACGGCGCGATCCACGAGGGCGAGATGGCCTATCTCACCGAGGTCGCGACCATCTTCGGCCTGGAGCGGTCGCGCCTGCGGCGCGCGCTCGGCGCCTATGTGCGCTTCCCCGACAGCGACCCTTACGAGGTGCTGGGCGCTCCGGCGGACGCTTCCGACACGGAGCTCAAGCGGCGCCACCGGGAGCTCGTGTCCGAGAACCATCCGGACCGCGCGCTGGCTCGCGGGCTCCCGGCCGAGGCGGTCAGGATCGCGAGCTCGAAGCTTGCGGCGATCAACGCCGCCTGGGACGCCATCCGGGCCGAGCGCGGCCTCGCATGAGCTTCTCCCCGGACAGCCGGCTCGTTGCGGAGGTGCGCGCCGCGGCCAGCCACGACGAACGACGCGACGGCCGGACCCCGGACATCCTGCTGTTGCACTACACGGGGATGGCCTCGACCGACGAGGCCTGCCGCCGGCTGTGCGACCCGGAGAGCGGCGTTTCTTGCCATTATGTGGTGCTGGAGGACGGCCGGGTGCTGCAGCTCGTGCCCGAGGAACGGCGCGCCTGGCACGCCGGCGTGTCCTCATGGGAGGGCGAGACGGACGTCAACTCGCGCTCGATCGGCGTCGAGATCGCCAATCCGGGCCATGATTTCGGCTATCCCGACTTTCCCACAGCCCAGGTCGTCGCGGTCACGGAACTCTGCCGCGACATTTGCGCGCGATGGGGTGTGCAACCGGAACGCGTGCTTGCTCATTCGGACGTCGCGCCGCGACGCAAGCAGGACCCGGGAGAGAAGTTTCCGTGGGCGATTCTGGCGGCCGCCGGGGTGGGTCACTGGACAGCGCCGACGGCGCTCCGAGACGGCGACGAGTCGTTGAGGGAAGGGGACGAGGGCGCGCCCGTCGAGGACCTGCAAACCCTCTTGTCGCTCTACGGATACGGGGTCGAGATCGACGGCGTGTATGACGCCGCGACGGCCGCGGTCGTGCGCGCGTTCCAGCGGCATTTCCGGCCGGCCCGGGTCGACGGCGTCGCGGACTTCTCGACGGCGGACACGCTGCGCAACCTGCTGCGCGCTTTGCCGGCGCGATAATACCCCCCTGCCGCATTATCGACACGTGACAGTCAAGTTGCGACCAGATCGCGGTCGATCCGAGGTCACTTTCGCAAGGCTCTGGTCTCCCGGCGCGTAACGCATTCGGGAGTTAAAATATGCGTAGATCGACGATCGTCGTCGCTATGTTCGCGGCGACCGTCGCCTCGGCGGGAGCTACGCCGGTGAAGGAACGACTTGGCGGGGCCGCTGGCGTTCCTCAGCAAATCAAGCAGCAGTCAGTTTCGACTTCGGCCCAGAAGGGAAATTCTCAACACGCCATTAACGCAGCTCGTACGCCAGTGGTTCCGTTGAGGACGCGCGGCAATGCGGCGGCGGCTTTCACCTCGGCCCGCAACGCCGCTCCTGCGGCGGCGCCGGTCGCCGCCCAGGCGCCCGCCACGGCTGCCGCCAAGGCGCCGGCTGCGGCCGAGAAGGTCGCGCCGCGCAAGGCTCGCGTGGCGGCGAAGGTTCAGTCCAAGCGGAAGCGTGTGGCGATGAGCCGCGCGGCCGCTCGCCGGCTCGCCGCGAAAAGCCAGACGGTCTCGCTTCAGCGGGAGGTCGACCTCTCCCCGGCCAAGCCCTCGACGGCTACGGCGACGCTGCCCAAGGGCGGCATCCGCGACATGGTCACCGCCGCCGCCGAGCGGCACGGCGTCGACCCCTCGCTCGGCCACGCGGTCGTTCAGGTGGAGTCGATGTACAACGCCCGCGCCACCGGGCGGGGCGGCTATATCGGCCTCATGCAGCTGAGCTACCAGACCGCTCGCGGCATGGGATTCCGCGGCAGCCGGCAGGCGCTTTACGAGCCGTCCACCAACCTGACCTACGGCATGCGCTATCTGGCCGAAGCCGTTCGCAAGGCCGGCGGCAGCACCTGCGGCGCCGTGTCGAAGTACCAGGGCGGCCACGGCGTCAAGGGCGTGACCCGCGCCGGCGCGGTCTACTGCGCCAAGGTGAGGCGCTTCATGGCCGCGCGCAGCGGCTCCTCGAACCGCCGCGTCGCCTCGAACTGAGCAGGCGACGGCATGAAGCGGCCGGCGGGCTTGACCTGCCGGCCCGCTTGCCCCCACATCGCCCGGGCCAGCCGGCCGGACGGCCGCTCCGGTTCACGCCGGGGAGGAAAGTCCGGGCTCCACGGAAGCACGGCGCCGGATAACGTCCGGCGGGGGCGACCCCAGGGAAAGTGCCACAGAAAGCAAACCGCCGGCGGCCTCGGCCGCAGGCAAGGGTGAAAGGGTGCGGTAAGAGCGCACCGCGCGACCGGTAACGGGAGCGGCATGGCAAACCCCGCCGGGAGCAAGACCGAATAGGGGCGACACGCGACAGCGCTTCGGCGCGGCCGCAACCTGCTTCCGGGCCGTCGCCCGGGTTGGTCGCTAGAGGCGTCCGGCGACGGACGTCCGAGAGGAATGGTCGTCACGCGCGCGTTGCGGGGAAACTCGTCCGCGCGCCATACAGAACCCGGCTTACAGGCCGGCTGGCGTTTCCTGTATCGACCGTCTGGCGGCTGTGAGCGGGAGGCAGGCCATTGCGCGTGCTCCTGACCGGCGCCGCCGGCTTCATCGGCTTTCACGTGGCGGCCGGGCTCGCGGCGCGAGGCCATGAGGTCACCGGGATCGACCATCTCGGGGAGCCGCACCCGCGGCTCAAGCAGGCGCGCCTCGACGCGCTGGGCTCGTCGATCCGCTTCACTCGGGGCGACGTCACCGATCCGGAGCGCGTCGCCGGGATCGTCCGTGAAGCCGCGCCCGCCATCGTCGTTCATCTCGCGGCTCGCGCAGGCGTCAGGGATTCGCTGTCGGCGCCGTTCGCCTATCTGAAGGCGAACGAGTTCGGGCACCTCTGCGTGCTCGAGGCCATGCGCCGCCACGCGCCGGGCGCCCGGCTGATCTACGCGTCGTCGAGCGCGGTCTACGGCGTGCGCCATGACGGCCCCTTCCGGGAGGAGGACAGGGCCGACGAGCCGGCCTCGCTCTACGCGGCGACCAAGCGCGCGAACGAGCTGGCGTCTGCGGCCTATGCGCGGCTGTTCGGCCTTCGCCAGATCGGCCTTCGGCTGTTCACGGTCTACGGCGAGTGGGGGCGGCCGGACATGGCCGTCTGGAGCTTCGCGGACGCCGTTCTGAACGGGCGGGAGGTGACGCTCTACGATGGCGGCGCAGCGCGGCGCGATTTCACCGACATAAGCGACGTGGTCGCCGCGGTGATCGCCATGGTGGAGCGCTCCGGCTTCGACCATCACGAGTTCCCGCACCGGATCTACAATGTCTGCGGCGGCGCCTCGACCTCCGTGGCGGAGCTGCTGGGGATGATCGAGCGCGCCTGCGGGCGCCGCGCCGTCGTCCGCGAGCGCCCGTCGCCGCCCGGCGACACACCGTTCACGGCGGGTGATTCGGGGCGGCTCCGGGCGGATTACGGGATCACGACCTCCCCGGACGTCGCCGGCGGCGTGGAGCGCTTCGTCGCCTGGCTTCGAAACTCCCCGGAAGCAATGCGATCGGCGCGCGACGAATGACCGGAAGGGGGCGCGAACGGCCGCCCCCGGGGGTCATTGAAACACCTTCTTAACCCTAAGGAAGTTCTACTGATCCGGTCGCGCAACGGTCGCGAAGCGGCCCTTGTCAGGTCACGCGTCCTGGGCCGCGTCGCGCCGGCGATCGCCTGTTGGTCTCGTTGACGCCCATAGGGGCCCATGTTATCCCAAATCATCCCGTCGAGACGGCGTAACGACGGCTCCCGAGCAGGATGCTGGTCTTTTTCATCTGCGGCCCCGGCCGTCGCAGAGCCGGAGCTCGACGCCCGTCTTGATGCGGAGCCGTTCATGGGGGGCGGCTGGACGGACGCCCGCGCGACGGGCGTGGGGGGCTATGGACCGGTTCGTGTCCAACTTCACCAACCGGCTCGACGCCAAGGGGAGGGTGTCGATCCCTGCGCCTTACCGCGCGACGCTCGCCCGCGACGGGTTCGAGGGTCTCTTCATCCATCCTTCGCTCGAGCTTCAGGCGATCGACGGGGGCGGCAACGCGCTCCTGCAGGAGATCGACCAGCTGCTGGCGACGCTCGCGCCCTATTCGGACGAGCGGGACAGCCTTTCGACGGCTCTGCTGGGCGTCAGCGAGGTCCTCAAGATCGACGGCGAGGGGCGCATCGTTCTGAGCGAGAGCGCCAAGGCCTATGCGGGAATCCGGGACCAGGTGACCTTCGTGGGGCAGGGCTTCAAGTTCCAGATCTGGGAGCCCGAGCGGTTCCAGGCGCATCTGGCGACCGCGCGCGAGACCTTGCGGGAGCTCCGGCGGCGCGCTTTCGCGCCTCATTCGCTGGAGCGCACATGAGCTCGCCGCGCGACGCCCGGCCGTCCGACGAGGGCGCCAGCGCCCGGCACGAGCCGGTGATGCTCGCAGAAGTGCTCGCCGCCCTCGCGCCGCGCGACGGCGAGGTCATCCTCGACGGCACCTTCGGGGCCGGCGGCTATTCGCGCGCCATCCTCGAAGCGGCGGACTGCCGCGTCGTGGCGCTCGACCGCGACCCGAACGCCGTGGCCGGAGGGTTCGAGCTGGTCTCCCGGTTCGGCGGACGCCTGACGGTCGTCGAGGAGCGGTTCGCCAATCTCTCGACCGCGATCGACGATCTCGGAATCCCGGCGCTCGACGGCGTCGTGCTCGACGTCGGCGTCTCCTCCATGCAGCTCGACGAAGCCCGGCGCGGTTTCTCGTTCCGGCTCGAAGGGCCGCTCGACATGCGGATGGGCGGCGATGGGCCGAGCGCCGCGGACCTCGTCGAAAGCCTTGAGGAGAAGGAGCTCGCCGCGCTCATCAGGACGCTCGGCGAAGAACGCCGAGCGAGCGCGATCTCGCGCGCCATCTGCGCGGAGCGCGCGAAGGCGCCGATCACCGACACGCTGCGGCTCGCCGGGATCGTCGAGCGCGTCGTCGGCCGCGCCGGCGACGGCATCCATCCCGCGACGCGCACCTTCCAGGCGCTGCGGATCGCCGTGAACGACGAGCTGCGCCAGCTCGTCGGCGCGCTGTTCGCCGCGGAGCGCCGGCTCAGGCCCGGCGGCCGTCTGGTCGTCGTCTCGTTCCACTCGCTCGAAGACCGCATCGTCAAGCTGTTCCTCAACGACCGGACGCGCACCGCGTCGGGCGGCTCCCGCCACCTTCCGGAGGCGCCGGTGCCGCCGGCGACGTTCGAGGCGCTGTCGCATGGGGCCGAGAAGCCGACCGACGAGGAGACCGCCCGCAATCCGCGCGCCCGCTCGGCGCGGCTTCGGTCGGCGGTCCGCACCAGCGCGCCGCCCCGCGGCGGCGACGCTCTCGCTTATGGCGTGCCGCGCCTGCCGATCGCGCGGCTGATGGGAGACGCGTCATGAAGATCGCGCGCGTCCTCAACGTGATAGCGCTCGGCGCCCTGGTGGGCGCGGCGGTCACCGTCTACCGCATCAAATACGACGCCACGATGCACGCCGAGCACGCCGCGAAGCTCAGGCGGGAGATCGCCTCCGAGCGCGACGCGATCCAGACCCTCAGGGCCGAGTGGGCCTATCTGGCGCGGCCGGACCGGATCCAGGGCTTCGCCAAGGAGCATCTCGAACTCGGTCCGCTCGCCCGCGAACAGACCGTGAAGCTCGCCGCGCTGCCCGACCGTCCGGCGCCGGTGGACGAGATCGGCAAAAAGCTGGAGGCGCTCGGCCTGATGGGCGAGGACGCCAGCATCGCCGTCGACACGCCGGCCGCCGCCACCGCGCGCAAGCCGCAGCCTCAGCCGCCGGCGAAGAAGGCCACCATCGCGGTCAAGCCGGCCGCCGAACTCAGGGCGCCGGCCACGCGACCGGCCGCCAAGCCGCCGTCGTCGCCCAAGACGGCCGCGCCGATGAACCTCACGGACTTCCTGAAGAAGATGGGACTGGCGCAATGACGGGGCAGGAGGTTCTGGACGGAACGTTCCGCAACGGCGCGCTGATCGGCGCGGCGCTCGGCCGCTTCGCCGTCGCCTCGGCGCGCCGGCTGTGGATCTGGTCGGTGATCGGCGTGCGCTTCGTCCGCCGGGTCATCCGCGTCCTTGTCGGATCCGGAGAGGGTCTCGGCCTGACCACCGGCCGCCTGAGAATGGCCGCGATCGCCTTCGGCATCGTCTATATCGCGATCGTCGGCCGCCTCGTGCAGTATGCGGTCGCGCCGGGCGCCGAGACGGCCGCGGAAGTCGCCGAGACGGTGGCGGCGATCTCGCGGCCCGACATCGTGGACCGCAACGGGATGGTGCTGGCGACCGACGTCAAGGTCGCGTCGCTCTACGCCGAGCCCAAGAACATCATCGACGTCGACGAGGCCGTGGACCTGCTGCGGCAGGCGCTGCCCGAGCTCGACGAGAAGGAGCTGCAGGCCAAGCTCTCCACCAAGCGCGGCTTCGTCTGGATCAAGCGCGAGATCTCGCCCCGCCAGCAGGTGGCGATCTTCCGCCTCGGCATACCGGGCGTCGGCTTCGTCACCGAGAACAAGCGCGTCTATCCGAACGGAACGGCGGTTTCGCACATCCTCGGCTTCGCCGACGTGGACAACAAGGGCATCGCCGGGATCGAGAAGTATCTCGACACCAGCGGAAAGACGGCCGAAGCGGCCGCGGCCGCCTCCAAGGGCGGCCGGCTGCCGCCTGTCCGGCTGTCGCTCGATCTCAAGGTGCAGCACGCGATCCGCGACGAACTCGTCGCCGGCATGACGAAGTTCAAGGCGATCGCCGCCTCCGCCGCCATCGCGGACGTGCGGACAGGCGAGATCATCTCGCTGGTCTCGCTCCCCGACTACGACCCGAACACCCCTTCCAACGCGTTGAAGCCGGAGGCGATCAACCGCGTCAATGTCGGCGTGTTCGAGATGGGTTCGACCTTCAAGGCGCTGACGATCGCGATGGGCCTCGACAGCGGCAAGGTCAATCTGATGAGCCGCTTCGACGCGCGGGCTCCGCTGCGCTACGGCCGCTTCCTGATCCACGATTTCCACGCGACCCGCCGCATCCTGAACGTGCCCGAGATTTTCGTGCACTCCTCCAACATCGGCACGGCGCGGATCGCGCTCGGGCTGGGCATCGACGCCCACAAGGCGTTCCTGAAGAAGATGGGCCAGCTTGACCGCCTGAAGACGGAGCTGCCGGAAAGTTCGCGGCCAATCTACCCGTCGAAATGGGGCGAGCTGAACACCATCACCATCGCGTTCGGCCACGGCATCGCGATCGCGCCGATCCAGTCCGTCATGGCGGTGAGCGCGCTGGTCAATGGCGGCTACCTGGTGAAGCCGACCTTCCTGCACAGGACCGTCGAAGAGGCGATGGCGGAGGCGCCGCGGGTCATCCAGCCCAAGACCAGCGTCGAGATGCGCTACCTGATGAGGCTCAACGCCGAGAAGGGCTCGGCCAAGAAGGCCGACATCCCGGGCTACCGCGTCGGCGGCAAGACCGGCACCGCGGAGAAGGTGGTGAACGGCCGCTACTCCAAGACGAAGAACCTGACCGCCTTCACCGGCGTGTTCCCGATGGACGACCCCAAATACATGCTGCTGGTGGTGCTGGACGAGCCCAAGTCGCTGCCGGAGACCCACGGCTTCTCGACCTCCGGCTGGAACGCGGTCCCGATCGGCGGCCGCATGGTGGAGCGGGTCGCGCCGCTGCTCGGCGTGACGCCGGATTACGAAGCGCCGAGCGCCACCGAGCTGCTCGGGAACATCCCGGTCGGCGCGGTGGTCGGCGAGTGACGGCGGCGCGCACGCTCGGCGAGCTGTTTCCGGAAGCCGGGCTCGACGCTGTCTCGGCTGCCCGGCCGATCGCGGGGCTCACCGCAGACAGCCGGGCGGTGAAGCCCGGCGACGTGTTCGCCGCGCTTTCCGGCGCGAAGACCGACGGCGCGCGCTTCGTCGAGGCCGCCGTCGCGGCCGGGGCGGCGGCGATCCTGTCCGAGGCGCCGCTTCAGGCGCAGGTCCCGGTGGTGCTCGCCGCGGACGCAAGGCTCGCGCTTGCGAAGGCGGCGGCGCGGCTGTTTCCCCGCCAGCCGGCCACGATCGCGGCCGTCACGGGCACCAGCGGAAAGAGCTCGGCCGTCACCTTCCTGCGGCAGATCTGGTCGCATGCCGGCCTGCAGGCCGCCAGCCTCGGCACCCTTGGCGTCACCCGGCCGTCGGGCGCGAGCTACGGCTCGCTGACGACGCCCGACCCGGTGTCGCTCCACCGCACGCTCGACGCGCTGGCGGAGGAGGGCGTGAGCCATCTCGCGATGGAGGCCTCGTCTCACGGGCTCGACCAAAAAAGGCTGGACGGCGTTAACCTTAACGCGGTCGGCTTCACCAATCTCTCGCGCGACCACATGGACTACCACCCGACCGTCGAGCACTACCGGGAGGCAAAGCTCCGGCTGTTCCGGGAGCTGCTTCCGCAGGGCGGAACGGCGGTCGTGTGGGCCGATTCCGCAGCGTCGGCGGCCTTCATCGACGCGGCGGGCGCGCGCGGCGCGCGGCTGCTCACCGTGGGACGGAAAGGCGACGCGATCAGGCTCGAGGCCGTCGCGCGCGAAGGCCTCGCGCAGGTTCTGACGCTCGCTCATTCGGGCGGGGCCCGAAAGATCCGGATGCCGCTCGCCGGCGCGTTCCAGGTCGAGAACGCCCTGGTCGCAGCGGGGCTCGCGCTCGCGACCGGAGTGGCTTCCGCGGTCGCGTTCGACGCGCTCGAAGCGCTGCAGGGCGTGCCTGGCCGCCTTGAACTGGCGGGGGAGACCCGCGGCGCGGCGATCTTCATCGATTACGCTCACAAGCCGGACGCGCTCGCCTCCGCGCTTGCGGCGTTGCGTCCGTTCGCGTCCGGACGGCTGACCGTCGTCTTCGGCGCCGGCGGCGACCGCGACGCCGGCAAGCGTCCGCTGATGGGCGAGATCGCCGCCCGCGGCGCCGACAGCGTGATCGTCACCGACGACAATCCGCGCAGCGAGGACCCGGCCGGGATCCGGGCTCAGATTCTCGCGGCCGCCCCCGGGGCACGGGAGATCGGCGATCGCCGGCTGGCGATCGAGACCGCGATTTCCGAGGCCGGGGCGGGCGATGTCGTGCTGATCGCCGGCAAGGGTCACGAAACGGGCCAGATCGTGGGCGATCGGACGCTCCCGTTTTCGGATCACGAGGTCGTGCGGGCGACGCTCGCCAACAGGGGGGACGCCGCGTGAGCGCGCCCAGCAGTTTCGCCGAACCGCTCTGGTCGGCTTCCGAGCTCGCGCTCGCGACAGATGGGCGGCTGGCAGGCGCGCCGGCCGAAGACTTGGTCGGCGTCTCGATCGACAGCCGCAGCGTCGCGCGCGGCGAGGCGTTCTTCGCCATCAAGGGCGATCGCCAGGACGGCCACGACTTCGTGCGCGACGCGCTGGCGCGCGGAGCGGGGCTCGCGGTGGTGGACGAGGCGCATGCGGCGGAGCTTGCTTCGGCGGGGCCGCTGCTCGTGACGCCCGACGTCCTCGCCGCCCTGGTCGCGACGGGCGCCGCGGCCCGCGCGCGGTCGCAGGCGAGGATCGTGGCCGTGACCGGCTCGGTCGGCAAGACCAGCACCAAGGAGGCGCTGCGCGTCGCGCTCGGCGAGGACGGGCCGACGCACGCCTCCGCCGCCTCCCACAACAATCACTGGGGCGTGCCGCTCACGCTCTCGCGCCTGCCGAAATCGGCCGCCTACGGCGTGTTCGAGATCGGCATGAACCACCCGGACGAGATCAGGCCGCTCACCCGGATGGTGCGCCCGCACGTCGCGATGGTGATGAACGTCGAGCCCGTGCATCTCGCCGCCTTCCCGAACGTCGAGGCCATAGCCGACGCCAAGGCCGAGATCTTCGAGGGGCTCGTCCCGGGCGGCCACGCCGTCATCAACCGCGACAGCCCGCATTTCGAGCGGCTTTGCGCCGCCGCGCGCGCCTGCGGCGCCGAGGTGATGAGCTTCGGCGAGCACGTCACCTCGGATGCGAGGCTCGACCGCGTGGCGCTCAAGGACACCAGCTCCTGCGTGGCCGCCACCATCCTCGGCGAGCCGCTCACCTTCAAGGTCGGGGCGCCCGGCCGGCATCTCGTCCAGAACGCGCTCGGCGTGCTGCTGGCCGCGAAGCTGCTCGGCGCCGATCTCGCCCTCGCGGGGCTCGCGCTCGCCAGGTTCGCGCCGCCCGCCGGGCGTGGCCGCCGGCACGAACTCGAGACGCCCACCGGGTCGCTGATCGTCATCGACGAGAGCTACAACGCCAACCCCGCCTCGATGCGGGCGGCGCTCGCGTTGCTGGGCCACACGCCCGTCGGGGCTTCAGGGCGTCGCATCGCGGCGCTCGGCGACATGCTCGAACTCGGCGCCTCGGAGCAGGAGCTGCACGCAGCCGTCGCCGAAGCGGTCACCGCCTCGAAGATCGATCTCGTCTACACCGCCGGTCCGCTGATGCGGGCGCTCCACGACGCGCTGCCCGCCCAGCGCCGGGGCGCCTGGGCGCCGACGGCGGCCGAACTCGAACCCATCCTCCTGCAGAGCGTGCGCGGCGGCGACGCCGTGATGATCAAGGGGTCGAACAGCTCCCGCATGGGCCCGCTGGTCTCCTCGCTCTGCGCCCGCTTCGCGCCGCTGACGGCCGACGAAACCACCTCGGCCGAGTGAACCGATGCTGACCTTTCTTGCCGACCTCTCGGGCGTCGTTCCGGGGTTCAACATCTTCCGTTACATCACCTTCCGCACCGGCGGCGCGGTGATGACGGCGGCTCTGTTCGTCTTCCTGTTCGGTCCCTGGATCATCGACCAGCTGCGCCTCAAGCAGGGCAAGGGCCAGCCGATCCGCGCCGACGGCCCCCAGTCGCACCTGCTGAAGCGGGGCACGCCCACCATGGGCGGGCTGATGATCCTGTCGAGCCTGATCGTCACGACCCTGCTGTGGGGCAATCTCACCAACCCCTATGTCTGGATCGTGCTGTTCGTGACGATCGGCTTCGGCGCGATCGGCTTCTATGACGACTACCTCAAGGTCACGAAGCAGAGCCACGCCGGTTATTCGGGCAAGATGCGGCTCGCGCTCGAGATCGCGATCGCGGTGATCGCCGTCTATCTGATCGCCGTCGCGGGTCAGCCGGCTTCGTTCCATTCCCCGAACCTGCCGGCCCTCGACCTCGGCTTCTCGACCTCGCTCGCGTTCCCCTTCCTGAAGAACTTCCTGCTCGATCTCGGCTGGCTGTTCCTGGCGTTCGGGGCGCTCGTCGTGGTCGGCTCCGGCAACGCCGTGAACCTGACCGACGGGCTCGACGGGCTCGCCATCGTGCCGGTGATGATCGCGGCGGCGAGCTTCGGCTTCATCGCCTATCTGGCCGGCAACGCGGTGTTCGCGGATTACCTCCAGATCCACTTCACGCAAGGCACCGGCGAACTTGCGGTGCTGTGCGGCGCCGTGCTCGGCGCGGGCCTCGGCTTCCTCTGGTTCAACGCTCCGCCGGCCCAGATCTTCATGGGCGACACCGGCTCGCTCGCGCTCGGCGGCATGCTTGGCGCGGTCGCCGTGGCGACCAAGCATGAGATCGTGCTCGCGATCATCGGCGGCCTGTTCGTGCTGGAGGCGATCTCGGTGATCGTCCAGGTCGCGTCCTTCAAGCTGACCGGCCGCCGCGTGTTCCGCATGGCGCCCATCCACCATCATTTCGAGCATCTCGGCTGGTCCGAGTCGCAAGTGGTCGTGCGTTTCTGGATCATCGCCGTCGTGCTCGCCCTGATCGGGCTCGCGACGCTCAAGCTGAGGTGAGGGGATGAGCGTGCAGATCAGGCGGCGCCAGGGTTTTCGCGCGCTGCGCGACGCGGTCTTGCGGATGGCGCCGCAACACAAGGGTTTAGGCTTGATCGATTTCCGGGCCACTCGGCCGGACGCGCCGCGTGAGGCGGCGCATCTCGATCCGCGCCTCGCGCTCGACGCCTCCGCGCCGTTCCTCTGGATCAATCGCGCACGGCGTCGCTCCTCGTGACGCCTGCGACAGCGTTCAAGGGGAAGCGCGTCGCGGTCTTCGGCCTCGGCGGCTCCGGCCTCGCGACGGTGCGCAGCCTGGTCGCCGGCGGCGCCGACGTGACGGCGTTCGACGATTCCGCCGCCAGCGTGGAGAAGGCGAGGGCGGAGGGTCTTCCGACCGGCGATCTCCGCGAGGCGGACTTCGCGGGGTTCGACTCGCTGGTGCTGGCGCCCGGCGTCCCGCTGACCCATCCGACGCCGCACTGGACCGTGGAGCGCGCGCGCGCCGCGGGCGTCGAGATCATCGGCGACATCGAGATCTTCTGCCGCGAGCGCCGCGCGATCGCTCCAGGCGCGCCGTTCGTCGCCATCACGGGCACCAACGGTAAATCGACCACCACGGCGCTCACGGCCCATCTGCTGCGCGCCGCCGGCTGGGACGTCCAGATGGGCGGCAATATCGGCGTCGCGATCCTCGACCTCGAGCCGCCGGCGCCGGGGCGGACGCATGTCATCGAGTGCTCGTCCTACCAGATCGACCTCGCGCCGAGCCTCGACCCGACCGTGGGCGTGATGCTCAATCTCTCCGAGGACCACCTCGAGCGGCACGGGACGATGGAGAACTACGCCGCGATCAAGCAGCGGCTGGTCGCCGGCGCCGGCACGGCCGTCATCGGCCAGGACGACGAATTCTCGCGGACGATGTCGAGCTTGCTTGAGGCCGACGGCGTAAACGTCGTCCCGATCTCGGAAAAGGATCGTCTGGACCTCTCGGGCGCGCGCGCTCTTCGTGGGGCGCACAACGTCCAGAACGCGAGCGCAGCGCTGGCCGCCGTGCGCGCGCTCGGAATGCCGGACGAGACCGCCCGGGCCGGCCTGCTGACCTTCCCCGGGCTCGCGCACCGGATGGAGGAGATCCCCGGGCCGGGGCGGGTGGTGTTCATCAACGATTCCAAGGCCACCAACGCCGACAGCGCCGCCAAGGCGCTGGCCTCGTTCCCGCGCGTGTTCTGGATCCTCGGCGGCAAGCCCAAGACGGGCGGCATCGACGCGCTGGTCTCCTTCTTCCCCAGGGTCGAGCGCGCCTATCTGGTCGGCGAGGCCGCGGAGGCGTTCGGCCGCACCCTCGGCGCGCATGACGTGCCGCACGTGATCTCGGAGACGATCGACCGCGCGGTGGCCGAGGCGACGGCCGACGCGGAGCGCTCGGCCGAAGCCGAGCCGGTCGTGCTGTTCTCCCCTGCCTGCGCGTCGTTCGACCAGTTCCGCAATTTCGAGGAGCGCGGCGAAGCCTTCCGCAGGGCCGTGCAGGCGCTCGCCGGCTAAGCCCCGGTCGGATTTCATTAACGCTAACGAATGCATGCTCGCGGAGCGGCCGCCTGGACGGCGGTCGGGCGATGCTCCCGGAGTGACGGCCGATGATCTCCCGCGCTGAACGCACGGTCTTTGGCGAGTGGTGGTGGACGATCGACCGCGGCCTGCTGTTCGCAGTGGGCGCGCTGATGGTGCTCGGCGTCGTGCTGTCGCTCGCGGCGTCGCCGCCGGTGGCCGAGCGGATCGGCGTCGACATGTTCCATTTCGTCAATCGCCAGGCGCTGTTCCTGCCGCCCGCGATCGTCGTCATGGTCGGCGTCTCGTTCCTGAGCCCGCGGCAGATCCGGAGGCTCGCCTGGATCACCTTTGCGGGCGGAATCGTCCTGCTCGCCGCCACGCTGTTCATCGGCACCGAGATCAAGGGCGCCCGGCGGTGGGTCAGCTTCGCCGGGATCGTGGTGCAGCCGTCGGAGTTCGTGAAGCCGGCCTTCATGGTGCTGGCGGCCTGGCTGTTCGCCGAGGGCTCGCAGCGCCGCGACGTTCCGGGCCATCTCCTGTCCGCCGCGCTGCTCGGCTGCGTGCTCAGCCTTCTCGTGCTGCAGCCGGATCTCGGCCAGACCGTGCTCACCACCGTGGTGTGGGGCGCGCTGTTCTTCCTCGCCGGCCTGCCGTGGATCTGGGTCGTCGGCCTCGGCGGCGCGGGCGCGCTCGGGCTGGGCGCGGCCTATGAACTGCTGCCGCACGTGGCGCGCCGCATCGACCGCTTCCTCGATCCCGAGACCGGCGACAACTTCCAGATCCAGAAGGCCACGGAGGCCTTCACCTCGGCCGGCTGGTTCGGCAAGGGGCCGGGCGAGGGCACCGTCAAGCGGATCATCCCGGACGGCCACACCGACTTCATCTTCGCCGTGACGGCGGAGGAGTTCGGCCTGATCTTCTGCATCGCCATCGTGGCGGTCTACGCCTTCATCGTGATGCGCGGGCTGATGCACGCCCGCCGCGAGCAGGACGGCTTCGTGCGGCTCGCCATCGCCGGCCTCTCGATGCTGTTCGGGCTGCAGTCGGCGATCAACATGGCGGTCAACTTGCACATGATGCCCGCCAAGGGCATGACGCTGCCCTTCATCTCCTATGGCGGCTCCTCGATGTTCGCGCTCGCTCTTGGCATGGGCATGCTTCTCGGACTGACGCGACGGCGGCCGCGGGCCGACACCATCGCGGCCGAGATCGCGCGGCACGCCCGCCGCCAGCAGACCGCCGCGGCCGGGGCGCCGGCGTGAGCGGCGGCGCGCCAATTCTGCTCTCCGCGGGGGGCACGGGCGGCCACTTGTTTCCGGCCGAGGCGCTCGCCGTCGAACTCGAGCGCCGCGGCGCCGCGGTCGATCTGATCACCGACGAGCGGGCGCTGGCCTATGCGGCCCATTTTCCCGCGCGCGCCGTGCATGCGGCGCCCGCCGACACGATCAGGGGGCGCGGAGCGGGCGCTTACGCGAAGCTCGGCCTGACGATCGGACGGGGCGTGCTGCGCTGCCTCGGCATCCTGCGCCGCGTGAGGCCCGCGGCCGTGGTCGGCTTCGGCGGCTACCCGACCTTCCCGCCGCTGGTCGCGGCGCGCCTGCTCGGCATCCCGGTCGTCCTTCATGAGCAGAACGCCGTGATGGGACGCGCCAACCGGATGCTGGCGCGGCTCGCGAGCGCGATCGGCACCGGCTTTCCGCGCGTCGCGCAGCTTCCCGCGGGGCTCATGACGACCCATGTCGGCAATCCCGTGCGTCCCCAGGTGCTGGCGGCGCGCGAGGTGAGCTACCAGCCGGCGATGGAAGGCCAGCCGATCCGTCTCCTCGTGTTCGGCGGCAGCCAGGGCGCGCGGATCATGTCCGAGGTCGTGCCGGAGGCCGTGAGGCTGCTGCCGTCCGACCTTCGCGGCCAGCTGCACGTGACCCAGCAGGCGCGGCCGGAGGACATTGACGGCGTCCGCAAGGCCTACGCGGAGGCCGGCGTCTCGGCCGAACTCGCCTCCTTCTTCGACGACATGCCCGCCCGCATGGCGCTCGCCCATCTCGTGATCGCGCGCGCGGGCGCCTCGACGGTCGCCGAGCTCGCGGTGATCGGGCGTCCGTCCATTCTGGTGCCGCTGCCGCATGCGCTCGACAATGACCAGCTCGCCAACGCCAATGCGCTGGCGTCCGCCGGCGGGTCGGTGGTGACGCCGCAGGACCGCTTCACGGCGCAGTCGCTGTCCGACGAGCTCAGCGTCCGCCTCGTGGACCCCGAAGGTCTCGCGGCCGCCGCCGCGGCGGCGAAGAGCGTCGGCGCCCCCGACGCAGCCGCGCGCCTCGCCGATGTGGTATTGGCGGCGGCGAATCGCAGGCTCGCGCCCCATTCCGGGGCCGCGGCTCCCGTGCTCTAGGCTTTCCGTGTCTTCATGAAACTGCCCCGCGACATCGGCCCCGTCCACTTCATCGGCATAGGCGGCATCGGCATGTCCGGCATCGCCGAGGTGCTGGCGAACCACGGCTACAAGGTGCAAGGCACCGACGCCGCGGAGGGCGCCAACGTGAAGCGCCTGCGCGAGCGCGGCATCCCGGTCACGATCGGCCACGCCGCCGAGAACCTCGGCGAGGCCGAGGTCGTCGTCGTCTCCTCCGCAATCAGGCGGGACAATCCGGAGCTTGCGGCCGCGCGCGAGAACCGGCTGCCGGTGGTGCGCCGCGCCGAGATGCTGGCGGAGCTGATGCGGCTCAAGACCTGCGTGGCGATCGCCGGCACGCATGGCAAGACCACCACCACCTCGCTCGTCGCCACGCTGCTCGACGCCGGCGGGCTCGACCCGACGGTGATCAATGGCGGCATCATCAACGCCTACGGGACCAACGCCCGGATGGGCGAGGGCGACTGGATGGTGGTCGAGGCGGACGAGAGCGACGGCACCTTCCTGAAGCTGCCGACCGACGTCGCCGTCGTCACCAACATCGACCCCGAGCATCTCGACCATTTCGGCACGTTCGACGCCATCAAGGCGGCGTTCCGCTCCTTCGTGGAGAACGTGCCGTTCTACGGCTTCGCGGTGATGTGCCTGGACCACCCGACGGTGCAGGACATGGTCGGCCTGATCGAGGACCGCCGGGTCGTGACTTATGGCGAGAACCCGCAGGCCGACGTGCGGCTGCTCGATCTCGACCTGCGCGGCGGGACCTGCCGGTTCCGCGTCGTGGTGCGCGACCGCAAGACGGGCGGCGAAGTCTCGCTCGACGGCCTGGAGCTGCCGATGGCGGGTCACCACAACGCGCTGAACGCGACGGCCGCGATCGCGGTCGCGCACGAACTCGGCATCCCGGGCGAGCAGATCCGCGCGGGCCTCGCGAGGTTCGGCGGGGTCAAGCGCCGCTTCACCCGCGTCGGCGAGTGGAACGGCGTCACGATCTTCGATGATTACGGGCATCATCCGGTCGAGATCGGGGCCGTGCTGAAGGCCGCCCGCGCCTCGACGGAGGGGCGTGTGATCGCGGTCGTCCAGCCGCACCGCTATTCCCGCCTGCACGCGCTGTTCGACGGCTTCTCGAGCTGCTTCAACGACGCCGACACGGTGATCGTCGCTGACGTGTACGCAGCGGGCGAGCAGCCCATACCCGGCGCCGACAGGGACAGCCTAGTGGCCGGCCTGCGCGCCCGCGGGCACCGCCACGTCGTTCCGCTGGAGGGCCCGCAGGCGCTCGCAGGCGTGGTGGCCGGCGTCGCCCGGCCCGGCGACTACGTCGTGCTGCTCGGCGCCGGAACCAGCACCAACTGGGCGGCGGCGCTGCCGGAGGAGCTCGCGGCGCTCGGGCCTCAGGTCGCGGCGTGAGCGCGCTCGCCGACAGGCTGGCCGCCCTGACGCCGGAGCTGCGCGGCAGGCTGGTCGCCGGCCAGAGGCTGGCCGACATCGCCTGGTTCCGCGTGGGCGGACCCGCGGAGGTCCTGTTCTCGCCGAGCGACGAGGGCGACCTGAGCTACTTCCTTGAGCGCGCGCCGCAGGACGTCCCGATCTATCCGATCGGCCTCGGCTCGAACCTGCTGGTGCGCGACGGCGGCATGCCGGGCGTGGTGATCCGGCTCGGCAAGACCTTCGCGGGGATCGCGGTCGAGGGCGACGCAAGGCTCAGGGTGGGCGCGGCCGCGGCCGACAAGCGGGTCGCGATCGCGGCGCTCGAGGCCGGCATCGGCGGCTTCGCCTTCTATCACGGCATCCCGGGTTCGATCGGCGGCGCGCTGAGGATGAACGCCGGCGCCCACGGGACAGAGACCAGCGACCGCGTCGTCGAGGTGTACGGCGTCGACCGTTCGGGCGCGCGCCGCACGTTCTCGAACGCGGACATGGGCTACGCCTACCGGAGCTCGAAGGCGCCGCAGGACGTTATCTTCACCGGGGCGCTCCTGCAGGGCTATCCGGAGACGGAGGATGCGATCCGGGCCGAGATGGACGCGGTCGCCGAGCACCGCGAGACCAAGCAGCCGATCAAGAGCCGCACCGGCGGCTCGACCTTCAAGAATCCCCCGGGGCATTCCGCCTGGAAGCTGATCGACGCCGCGGGCTGCCGCGGCTTTCGGGTCGGCGGGGCGCAGGTCTCCGAGATGCACTGCAACTTCCTCATCAATGTCGGCGGCGCGACGGGCGCCGACATCGAGTCGCTCGGCGAGGAGGTGCGCCGCCGGGTGAAGGAACACTCTGGCGTCGAACTTGAATGGGAAATCAAGCGGATAGGGGTGGCGGCCTGACGTAGGCCGTAAAGCGGGCGCGAAGCGGGGCGTCATCCCGCCCGCGCGCGCAAACCTCTCCGTGGTCATCGGGTCAGCCGGGCCACGGCGCGCCTTGATCTGAAAGCGATCCGGCTCTGCGCGGCTGTCGCCGCTTCGGCCGGGATGACGACGCGAACATCCGGGGAATCGCCGATCATGTCCAAGCACGTCGCCGTCCTGATGGGCGGCCTCTCCTCGGAGCGTCAGGTTTCGCTCTGGTCCGGAACCGCCTGCGCCAATGCGTTGGAGGCGGAGGGCTTTCGGGTGACGCGGATCGACGTCGGCCGCGATCTCCCGGAGGCGCTGCTGCGCGTGAAGCCGGATGTCTGCTTCAACGCGCTGCACGGCCGCTTCGGCGAGGACGGCACCGTGCAGGGGCTGCTGGAGGTGATGGGCATCCCCTACACCCACTCCGGCGTGCTCGCCTCGTCGCTCGCGATGCACAAGGAGCGCGCCAAGATCGTGATGGCGGCGGCTGGCGTGCCGGTGCCCCAGGGGCGGGTCGTCACGCGAGCGGAAGCGGCCGCCGGGCATGTGCTCGAACCGCCTTACGTGCTGAAGCCGGTCGACGGCGGATCGTCGGTCGGGGTGCTGATCGTTAACGAGGATCAGGCGCATCCGCCGCAGGAGCTGACGCGCGACGACTGGAGCCACGGCGAATCGCTGCTGGCGGAGAAATTCATTGCGGGCAAAGAGCTTACCTGCGCCGTTCTGAACGGCGAGCCGCTCGACGTGATCGAAATTCTGCCGTCGGTCGGGTTCTACGATTTCGAGGCGAAGTACGCGAAGGGCGGCTCCAGACACGTTCTTCCGGCCCAAATTTCACCCTTTGTTTACCAAGAGGCACGAAGACTGGCGGTCGCGGCGCACCACGCCCTCGGGTGCCGCGGGGTCAGCAGGGCCGATTTCCGTTTCGACGACCGCGATGGCGGAAGCGGGGAACTTGTCTGTCTCGAAGTGAACACGCAGCCCGGCATGACGGAGACGTCGCTCGTGCCGGAACTCGCCGCTTATGTCGGCATGGGGTTTGGTGAGCTCGTTCGATGGCTAGTGGAGGACGCCTCCTTAGATCGCTAGACGAACCTCTCGCCCCGCGCGGCTACGGCCGTCCGGCGCAGAGCCGCCCCCGGCTGGTCTACAAGACCGATCCGAACATGCGCGCGGCCCACGAGCCCGGCCGCCGCTCCAGGCCGGACCTCGACGACGTCGACGAAGTGATCGGCGCGAGCCGCTGGTCCAACATCCGCTTCAAGCTCGAGCGGCTCGTCCGCAAGCGCCGGCTGGGCGTCGCGCTGACGCTCGCCTTCTACGCCGGCACGGGCCTGCTCGGGATGGTCGAAGGCGGCCACTGGCCGGCCGTCCGGTACGAACTCGCCAATCTCCACATCACCACCGCGAACGCGCTCGGCTTCCGCGTGGTCGCGGTCCAGACCGAAGGCCAGCTCGCGCTGACCGACGACGAGGTGCTGCTCGCCCTCGGGGTCAAGGACGACACGGCGCTGCCGTTCCTTGACGTGAAGGCGGCGCGCGAGCGGCTGATGGCCAATCCGCTGGTCGCCGACGCCACCGTCCGCAAGCTCTATCCGGACCGCGTCACGGTCCATCTCGTCGAGCGCAAGCCGTTCGCGCTGTGGCAGCACGACGGCAAGGTCCAGATCCTGGCCGCCGACGGCACGGCGATCGACGAGTTCCGCGACAGCCGCTTCGCCCACCTTCCGCTGGTGGTCGGGCCGGGCGCGAACGATCGGGCGCAGGCGTTGCTCGCCGCGCTCGACCTCGCCCCGAAGGTCAAGGAGCAGACCTACGCGGCGGTGCTGGTGGCCGAGCGGCGCTGGAATCTCCGGCTGCGCTCCGGCGTCGAGGTGAAGCTGCCCGAAACCGATTTCTCCGCCGCGCTGGCGCGCCTCGAGACCATGCAGGAGCGTCAGAATCTGTTCGGCAAGTGGATCACCGTCGTCGATCTCCGGTCGCCGGCGCGCACGGTCGTGCAGCTCGCGCCGGAAGCGGCCGAGATCATGGCCGAGGCCGACAAGGCGGCCGCCAAGGCCCGGAAGAAGGCAGGCCAGACATGAGCGGCGGCGCTTTCCCCTACGGCGTGGTGCCGAAGATGCGCCCGCTCCCGGCCCGCCGCGCGGTGGTGGTCTCGGTGCTCGACGTCGGCACCTCCAAGATCGCCTGCCTGGTGGCCCGGCTGCGCCCGGTCGAGCCCGGCGACGCGCTGCCCGACCGCACCCACACGGTGGAGCTGATCGGCGTCGGTCATCAGCGCTCCCGCGGCGTGAAGGGCGGCCAGGTGGTCGACATGGACGCCGCCGAGCAGGCGATCCGGCTCGCGGTCGACGCCGCCGAGCGGATGGCCGGCGTGCAGATCGAGAGCGTGATCGTGTCGGTCTCGGCCGGACGGCTCGCCTCCGAGACCTTCCACGCCGAGGTTCCGGCCTCCGGGCGCCCGATCGAGGATCGCGACATCCGGCGCGTCCTGCAGGCGGGCTGCGTGCACACCGTGCGGCCGAACCGCGCCGTCGTGCACTCGATCCCGACCGGCTTCGCCCTCGACGCCACGCGCGGCGTCCGTGATCCGCGCGGCATGGTCGGGCAAAGCCTCGGCGTCGACATGCACATCGTCACCGCCGAGGCGGCGCCGCTCCGCAACCTGATGCTCTGCGTCGAGCGCTCGCACCTCAACGTCGAGACGATGGTCGCCGCGCCTTACGCGTCCGGCCTCGCCTCGCTCGTGGACGACGAGAGCGAGATGGGCGTGACGCTCGTCGACATGGGCGGCGGCACGACTTCGGTCGCCGTCTTCAAGGGCGGCAACTTCGTTCATTCCGACGCGGTCGCGCTCGGCGGGCACCACGTCACGCTCGATCTCGCGCGTGGTCTCTCCACCTCGATCGACGAGGCGGAGCGGCTGAAGACGCTGCACGCCAGCGTGTTCCCCTCGCTGACCGACGAGCGCGAGCAGATCGCCGTCACCCCGGTCGGCGAGAACGAGCTCGACGCCACGACCTACCTGCCGAAGTCGATGATCGTGAAGATCGTCAAGCCGCGCGTCGAGGAGATCCTGGAGCTCGTCCGGGACCGGCTGAAGGCGTCCGGCTACGCGGCCGAGGCGCGCCGCGTGGTGCTGACCGGGGGCGCGTGCCAGCTCACCGGCCTGCCGGAGCTCGCGCGCGGCATCCTCGACCGCCCGGTCCGGATCGGGCGGCCGCTCGGGGCCCGCGGGCTCCCGGAGGCGGCGAAGGGGCCGGCCTTCGCGGCCCCTGTGGGGCTCCTGGTGTTCCCGCAGGTCGCGGGGCTCGAACACGTCGATCCGCGGCGCATGAGGCGGGGCGGACCGGCGCAGAAGAACACGTACATCCACCGCGTGGGGCGGTGGCTGAAAGAGAGTTTCTGACCGGCGGCGCGGCGGCCGACGGTCGGATGGGGCGAGCGCCCCCCGAACGCCGAAACTGACATGGCAATCGCCGGGATGGCGCGAGAACCTTAGAGGCATGCGATGACGATCAACCTGAAGATGCCGGACATCCGGGAGCTCAAGCCGCGGATCACCGTGTTCGGCGTCGGCGGCGCCGGCGGCAACGCGGTGAACAACATGATCGAGGCCGGGCTCGCCGGCGTCGATTTCGTCGTCGCGAACACCGACGCGCAGGCGCTGACGCTCTCGAAGGCCGAGCGCATCGTCCAGATGGGCGTGCAGGTGACCGAAGGCCTCGGCGCCGGCTCCCAGCCGGAAGTCGGCCGGGCGGCCGCCGAAGAGGTGATCGACGAGCTGCGCGATCACCTGTCGGGCGCCCACATGGCGTTCATCACCGCCGGCATGGGCGGCGGCACCGGCACGGGCGCCGCGCCCGTGGTGGCCCGCGCGGCCCGCGAGGCCGGCATCCTGACCGTCGGCGTCGTCACCAAGCCGTTCCACTTCGAAGGCCAGCGCCGGATGAAGACGGCCGAGGCCGGCATCGAGGAGCTGCAGAAGGCGGTCGACACCCTCATCGTCATCCCGAACCAGAACCTGTTCCGGGTCGCGAACGAGCGCACCACCTTCGCCGACGCCTTCGCGATGGCCGACCAGGTGCTCTACTCGGGCGTCGCCTGCATCACCGACCTGATGGTCAAGGAAGGCCTTATCAATCTCGACTTCGCCGACGTCCGCGCGATCATGCGCGAGATGGGCAAGGCGATGATGGGCACCGGCGAAGCCTCCGGCGACAAGCGCGCCGTCCAGGCCGCCGAGGCCGCGATCGCCAACCCGCTGCTCGACGACGTCTCCATGAAGGGCGCGCGCGGCCTGCTGATCTCGATCACCGGCGGCAACGACCTCACCCTCTATGAAGTCGACGAGGCCGCGACCCGCATCCGCGAGGAGGTCGATTCCGAGGCCAACATCATCCTCGGCGCGACCTTCGACGAGAGCCTCGACGGCATCATCCGCGTGTCCGTCGTCGCGACCGGCATCGACCACATTCTCGAGGCGGGCATGCCGAGCCCGGCCGAGCAGCGCATCGCCGAGCTCTCGAACCGCTTCAAGCAGACCCAGCCGGCCGCGACCCGCTCGCCGGAGCCCCAGCCGCTGCCGCAGTTCCGCCCCGCGCAGCCGACCGACCACGCCATGGAGGCTCCCGCCGAGGAGAATCACTATGACGCCCAGGTCGTCGCCGCCATCGAGGACGTGACGATCCGCGCCGCCGCCCCGCGCGCTCCGATCGCCGAGCAGCCGATGCATGCTGCGCCGGAGATGGAGGAGCACGAGGATCACGAGCAGCCCTTCATCCCGCCGCATGCGGAGCGGGCGCCCTCGCGCATGCCCCGCATGCCGCGCATCGAGGATCTGCCGATGCCCGTGCAGGCGCAGGTGCGCGCCGCGAGCCGCGAGCAGGCCGAATCCGCCGCTCCGGACCGCAAGCGCATGACGCTGCTGCAGCGACTCGCCAACGGCCTGAGCCGGCACCAGGACGAGGAGCCCGCGCACTACCAGGCGCCCCAGCCCGTCGCCCCGCAGGCTCCGCGCCCGCAGGCGCCGCACCCGGACATGGCGCGCCGCCCGCAGGCGCCCGCGCAGCGTCATGCGCAGGGCCAGTACGACGCCCAGGGCCGCGCTCCGGCCCAGCAGCCCCGCGGACTCGAGGACGATCAGCTCGAGATCCCGGCGTTCCTGCGGCGCCAGGCGAACTGACGCCCGGCCGCAAGGTCAGCAGCGGGCGCCGGCCGGAAATCCCGGCCGGCGCCCGCTCCCGTTCGCGCCCTGAAAGCGATGCGTGACGGCCGGCAGGCCGATCGGCTATAGACATCCGCGTCGGCGGATGTTTCGTGCGCCGATGGATCGGCGCAGGCCGGTCGGGGGATTCAGTCCGTTCTAGCGTTCAAGAGGCTCGCGAATGGTCGTGCGTACGCCTTCAAATCGAGCCGCCGCAGGCGCTCTTCGACTCGCCTTGGCGGTCGCCGTCGCGCTGCCGATGGCGGGCTGCTCGATGTTCGACAAGAAGGAGGACGTCGCGCCCGACGAGCCGGCCGACAAGCTTTACAATGAAGGCCTGGCGGGCGTGAGCAGCGGCGACTACGCCGCAGCGAGCAAGAAATTCGCCGAGGTCGACCGCCAGCACCCCTACACGGACTGGGGCCGCAAGGCGGTTCTGATGACCACCTACGCGAACTATCGCGCGGGCAAGTATGACGACGCGGTGATCAGCGGAAGCCGCTACGTGCAGCTTCATCCGACCAGCCCGGACGCGGCCTACGCGCAGTATCTGGTCGCGATGTCGTACTACAACCAGGTCCCGGACATCTCCCGCGACCAGGAGCGCACCCGCAAGGCTGTCGACGCGTTCGAGGAGCTCGTGCGCCGCTGGCCGAACAGCGAGTACGCCGAGACCGCGCGCAACCGCATCATGGTCGCGCGCGACCAGCTCGCCGGCAAGGAGATGCAGGTCGGCCGGTTCTACCTCTCCCGGCGCGACTACACCGGCGCGATCAACCGGTTCCGGGTCGTCGTCAGCCAGTACCAGAAGACCCGGCACGTCGAAGAGGCGCTGCACCGGCTGGTCGAGGCCTACATGGCGCTCGGCATCACCGGAGAGGCGCAGACCGCCGCGGCCATCCTCGGGCACAACTATCCCGACAGCGAGTGGTACAAGGCGAGCTTCCAGCTGATCTCTTCCGGCGGACTGAAGCCGCAAGAGAACACCGACTC
Source organism: Hansschlegelia beijingensis (assembly GCF_014196425.1). GTDB lineage: Bacteria > Pseudomonadota > Alphaproteobacteria > Rhizobiales > Methylopilaceae > Methylopila > Methylopila beijingensis. The sequence goes on along the minus strand of NZ_JACIDR010000006.1, from coordinate 142,513 downwards.
GTGGATCAGCAAGGCGTTCCGCGGCGTCATCGGCTAAACGCCACCACACCCGCCTGCGCGGGAGACCCCGTGCTCGCAAGGCTCTCGATACGCGACATCATCCTCATCGACCGGCTCGACGTCGATTTCGACGGCGGCCTGTCGGTGCTGACGGGCGAGACCGGCGCGGGCAAGTCGATCGTGCTCGACGCTGTCTCGCTCGCGCTCGGCGGCCGCGGCGACGGCGGTCTCGTGCGACAGGGGGAAGCGCAGGGCCAGGTCACCGCCGTGTTCGACCTTGCGGCCGACCACCCCGCGCGCGCGATCCTGCAGGAGCAGGGCATCGACGATGACGGCGACCTCATCCTCCGCAGGATCCAGGCGGCCGATGGCCGGACGCGGGCTTTCGTCAACGATCAGCCGGTGAGCGTGCAGGCGCTCCGCGCGCTCGGCGCGACCCTCGTCGAGATCCACGGCCAGCATGACGACCGCGCGCTGGTGGACCCCGCCGCCCACCGCTCCCTGCTCGACGCCTATGGCGGCCTCTCGGCCGAAGCTCAGGCGGTTTCCGCCGCCTGGGACCGGCGCCGGTCCGCGGCCCGGGCGCTGGCCGAGCATTCCGCGCGGGTCGAGGCCGCGCGCCGCGAGGCCGATTTCCTGCGCCACGCGAGCGAGGAGCTCGGCGCGCTGGCGCCGCTCGCCGGCGAGGAGGAGGATCTCTCGATCCGCCGCCAGGCGATGATGCGCGCCGAGAAGGCGGCCGAAGACCTCAGCGAAGCCTATGAGGCGGTCGCGGGATCGTCCGGCCCGTCCGCGGCGATCGCGGGCGCGATCCGCCGGCTGGAGCGGAGGGCGGCGGCTTCTCCCGAACTCGTGGAGCCCGCGATCAAGGCGCTCGACGCCGCGCTCCTGTCGCTCGAGGAGGGCGGCGCGCATCTGCAGGCGGCGCTCGACGCGGCGGCTTTCGACCCGCGCGAGCTGGAGCGCATCGAGGAGCGGCTGTTCGCGCTGCGGGCGGCTTCGCGCAAATACACGACGCCAGCCGACGAACTCGCGGCTCTGGCCGAGAAGTTCACGGGCGAGCTCGCGGCGATCGACGCGGGCGAGGCGCGGCTGGTGGTTCTGGAGGAGGAGGTGAGGGGGGCGGAAGCCGCCTACGCCGCGGCCGCAGAAACGCTGAGCGCGGCGCGCCGGGAGGCGGCGGCGCGGCTCGACGCGGCGGTCATGGCGGAGTTGCCGGATCTCAAGCTCGAGCGGGCGCGCTTCGTGACGGAGATCGTGTCGGACGCGGCGGCCGCCGGCGCCGAGGGGATCGACCGCGTGGAGTTCTGGGTGCAGACCAATCCGGGGTCGCGGGCGGGCCCGCTCGCAAAGGTGGCCTCCGGGGGCGAGCTGTCGCGCTTCATGCTGGCGCTGAAGGTCGCGCTCGCCGAGCGCGGCTCTGCGCCGACGCTGATCTTCGACGAGATCGACACCGGCGTCGGCGGGGCGGTCGCGGACGCGATCGGCGCCCGGCTCGCACGGCTGGCCCGGCGCGTGCAGGTCCTGTCGGTGACGCATGCCCCGCAGGTCGCGGCGCGCGCGGGCAGGCACTTCCTGATCAGCAAGGCGCCGGCCGCCGAGGAGGCGCGCGTCTCGACCCGCGTGCACGCGCTCGCCGAGGGCGAGCGGCGCGAGGAGATCGCCCGCATGCTTGCCGGCGCGTCGGTCACCGAGGAGGCGCGGGCGGCCGCAGCCCGTCTGCTGGAGGGCGCCGCGTGAGCGCGAAACAGGTTGACGGCGAGCTGCCGCCGGCGCTCCCGGACGCGGCCCGCGAACACGCCGCGCTCGCCGCGGAGATCGCCGAGCACGACCGCCGCTATTACCAGCACGACGCGCCGACGATCTCGGACGGCGCCTATGACGAGCTGCGGCGGCGGCTCGACGCCCTTGAAGCCGAGTTCCCCGAGCTCAAGACGCCAGACAGCCCAAGCCAGCGCGTCGGCGCCGCGCCGTCGGAGGCTTTCGCCAAGGTCCGGCACGCGGTGCCGATGCTGTCGCTCGCCAATGCGTTCTCGGATGAGGAGGTGGCGGATTTCGCCGCCCGCGTCCGGCGCTTCCTCGACCTGAAGCCCGATCAGGAGCTCGCGATCGCGGCCGAGCCGAAGATCGACGGCCTGTCTGCCTCCCTGCGCTATGAAGGCGGCCGCTTCGTCCGCGGAGCGACGCGGGGAGACGGCGCTGTCGGCGAGGACGTCACCGCCAACCTGCGAACCATCGCCGACGTGCCGGAGCGCCTTGTCGGCGACGACGTCCCCGAGGTGCTGGAGGTGCGCGGCGAGGTCTATATGAGCCACGCGGACTTCCGCGCCCTGAACGAGCGGCAGGCCGCCGCCGGCAAGCCGATCTTCGCCAATCCGCGCAACGCCGCGGCCGGCAGCCTGCGCCAGCTCGACCCGAACGTCACCGCGCAGCGGCCGTTGCGGTTCTTCGCCTATGCCTGGGGCGAGGCGAGCGCCGTGCCGGCCGCGACCCAGACCGGCATGGTCGGCAATCTCGGCCGCTGGGGCTTCCAGACCAACCCGCTGATGAAGGTCTTCACCAGCACGGACGACCTTCTCGCGCACTACCACGCGATCGAGTCCGTGCGCGCCGAGCTCGGCTACGACATCGACGGCGTCGTCTACAAGGTTGAGCGGCTGGACCTGCAGCGCCGCCTCGGCTTCGTGTCGCGCAGCCCGCGCTGGGCCATCGCCCACAAGTTTCCGGCCGAGCAGGCGACGACCGTGCTGGAGGCGATCGACATCCAGGTCGGCCGCACCGGCGCGCTCACCCCCGTCGCGAAGCTGAAGCCGGTCACGGTCGGCGGCGTGGTGGTGGCCAACGCCACGCTGCACAACGAGGACGAGATCGCCCGCAAGGACGTCCGCGTCGGCGACACGGTCGTGGTGCAGCGCGCCGGCGACGTCATCCCGCAGATCGTCTCGGTCGTGGCGGAGAAGCGCCCGGAAGGGGCGCAGCCCTACGTCTTCCCCACCGTCTGCCCGGCCTGCGGCAGCCATGCGGTGCGCGAGGAGGGCGAGGCGGTGCGCCGCTGCACCGGCGGCCTCGTCTGCCGCGCGCAGCAGGTCGAGCGGCTGCGCCACTTCGTTTCGCGCAACGCCATGGACATCGAGGGGCTCGGCGAAAAGCAGATCGAGGCGTTCTACGAGTGGGGCCTCGTCCGCGAGCCCGCTCACATCTTCCGGCTCCGTGAGCGCCAGGATCCGCTCACGCCCCTGAAGAACCGCGACGGATGGGGCGAGACCTCCGTCAACAATCTTCTGGGGGCGATCGACGAGGCCCGCTCGCGGCCGCCCAACCGCCTGCTCTATGGTCTCGGCATCCGCCATGTCGGCGAGATCAACGCCAAGCGGCTGATGCGGCACTATCGGACGGTCGACGCCCTTCGGGCGGCCGCCAAGGCCGCCACTCCGCCGGACCCCGCCGTCAAGAAGGACAAGGGCGACGACGCCTGGCAGGAGATGGTCGCGATCGAAGGCGTGGGCGCGGTCGTGGCGCACGCGGTGATCGAGTTCTTCCAGGAGCCGAAGAACGACCCGCCGCTGGACGCGCTCCTCGCCGAAGTCACGCCGGCGCCGATGGAGGAGGCGGCGAGCGATTCGCCCGTCGCCGGTTTGACGGTCGTGTTCACCGGGACGCTGGAGCGCATGACGCGCGATGAAGCCAAGGCGATGGCGGAGCGGCTCGGCGCGAAAGTGTCCGGCTCGGTGTCGGGCAAGACCGACATTGTCGTCGCCGGCCCGGGCGCGGGCTCGAAGCTCACCAAGGCGCGCGATCTCGGCGTTGAAGTTCTCACCGAGGATCAATGGCTTGAGCGGGTGGGCGAGGCGGGATGAGAGGCGATGAGAGGCTAGCGGGTCCCGGAACGACCCGTGGCGGCTAGGCGTTAACGTGCCGGGCGATGATGATGATGGAAGAATCAGGCGGACGCCTTGATGCGTCCCGGACCAAACCCGAGGTGAGCGACGTAAGGATGGACGCATGAGCCGCCTGATCGTCGTCTCGAACCGCGTGCCCGCGCCGGAGCCCGGCACGCCGCCGGCGGGCGGGCTCGCAGTCGCGCTTTCGGGCGCCATGAAGGAACGCGGCGGCATCTGGTTCGGCTGGAGCGGCCGCACGCTTCCGGCCGGGCAGGACGAGCCCGAGGCGCCGGAGCTCGTGGAGAGCGACGGCGTCACCTACGGCCTTCTCGACCTCGGCGAGCGCGACCTCGACGACTACTACGCCGGTTTCTCCAACCGGATGCTGTGGCCGCTGTTCCACTACCGGATGGATCTGACGGAGTTCACCCGGGTCAATCTCGGCGGATACTACCGGGTGAACCGGCTGTTCGCGAAGCAGCTGCTGCCCCTGATCCAGCCCGACGACATCATCTGGGTCCACGACTACCACCTGATCCCGCTCGCGGCCGAGCTACGCGCCGCCGGTCTGCAGAACCGGATCGGCTTCTTCCTGCACATCCCGTTCCCGCCCCACGACATCTTCACGGTGCTGCCGAACCACGCCGACATCGTGCGCAGGCTCGCGGCCTATGACGTCGTCGGATTCCAGACGCCGCCCGACGTCGAGAACTTCGAGACCTATGTCCGCCGCGAGGGGGTAGGGCGCAGGCTGCCCGACGGCCGCTTCCTGGTTTATGGCCGCGCCATCACGGTCGACGACTTCCCCGTCGGGATCGAGACGCAGGTCTTCGCAACGACGGCCGCATCAGCCAACCGCCACGCGCTGGTCCGGCGGATGCGGGAGAGCCTCGAGGGCCGCAAACTGCTGATCGGCGTCGATCGGCTCGATTACTCGAAGGGCATCGCGCAGCGCATCCAGGCCTACGAGACCTTCCTCACGCTGGACGAAATGTGGCGTGGCCGCTGCACCTACCTGCAGGTCACGCCGAAGTCGCGTGGCGAGGTCCCGGAATATGTGGCGATGGAGCGCGAGGTGGCCGAGCTCGCCGGGCGGGTGAACGGCGCCCATGCGGAGCTCGACTGGACGCCGATCCGCTACGTCAACCGCACGGTCAGCCGGAACACGCTCGCCGGCCTCTACCGGATGGCGCATGTCGGCCTCGTGACGCCGCTGCGCGACGGCATGAACCTCGTCGCCAAGGAGTATGTGGCGGCTCAGGATCCGGAGGATCCGGGCGTCCTGCTGTTGTCGCGTTTTGCGGGGGCGGCTTGCGAGCTCGAGGGCGCGCTGCTGACCAATCCCTACGACGTGGACGGCACGGCGGGCGCCATCGTGCGCGCGCTGGAGATGCCGCTCGACGAGCGGCAGGACCGCTGGCGCAGGATGTTCGAGCGGATCCGCGACCGCGACGTGGCCTGGTGGCGGAACAACTTCCTGGAGGCGCTGGAGCGCCCGGCGCCGGAGGCCACCCGGCCGGGAAAGATCGCCGTCGTCAGGTGATCGCCCGCGCCTAGCCGCCGGTGGTCGACATGTGTCGGCCGACCGCCGGCTTGGCGTTGCGGCGGTCGATGATGAAGTCATGGCCCTTCGGCTTGCGCCGGATGGCCTCCCGCACCGCCTCGACCAGCAGTTCGTCGTCGGAGCTCGCGCGCAGCGGCGTCCGGAGATCTGCCGCGTCGTCCTGGCCCAGGCACATGTAGAGAGTGCCCGTGCAGGTGACGCGCACGCGGTTGCAGCTCTCGCAGAAATTATGCGTCAGCGGCGTGATGAAGCCGATCCGGCCGCCGGTCTCGGCCACCGACACATAGCGGGCGGGGCCGCCGGTCCGATAGGGGATCTCGTTCAGCGTGAAGCGCTGGGCGAGCCGCGCCTTCACCAGGCTGAGCGGCAGATACTGGTCGGTCCGGTCGCCCTCGATGTCGCCGAGCGGCATGGTCTCGATCAGCGAGAGGTCCATGCCCTTGGAATGGGCCCACACCGCCATGTCGGCGATCTCGTCCTCGTTGACGTCCCGCAGCGCGACCGCGTTGATCTTGATCTTGAGGCCGGCGGCGAGCCCCGCGTCGATGCCGGCGAGCACCTGTCGCAGGTCGCCCCAGCGGGTTACGGCCTTGAACTTGGCCTCGTCCAGCGTGTCCACGGACACGTTGATGCGCCGGACCCCGGCTGCGTAGAGCTCGGAGGCGTATTTCTCGAGCTGGCTGCCGTTGGTGGTCAGCGTCAGCTCCTCGAGCGCGCCGGAATCCAGGTGGCGGCCGAGCGAGCGGATCAGCTCCATCAGGTTGCGCCGAACCAGCGGCTCGCCGCCCGTCAGGCGGAGCTTTCGCACGCCGAGACGGATGAAGGCCGAGCACAGGCGGTCGAGCTCCTCAAGCGTCAGCAGCTCCCGCTTCGGCAGGAAGGTCATCTGCTCGGACATGCAATAGACGCAGCGGAAGTCGCAGCGATCGGTCACCGACACCCTCAGATAGGTGATCGCGCGCTGGAACGGGTCGATCAGGGGCGCTGTGCGGGCGATCGGCGACGGCATGTCCATTGAACGCGGATAGCCTCATGTTTTCCGGCGGCTGGCCGGAGATGCTGACGAAGGCTCTGCGGCGCTTGCGTCAGGCGGAAAGGTCGCTCACAAGCTAGGCGCCCGCGCGCCGCCCGTAAAGGCGCCCGTCTTCAAAGGTGATCGGATGTCCGACGCGGAGAAATGGCCGGTCGAGCTGAGGCTGTCGAGCGACGGGCGCACCCTGGCGGTCGCCTGGGCGGATGGCACCCGCCACGACGTATCGGCCGAGCTTTTGCGCGTCGAAAGCCCGAGCGCCGAGGTCCAGGGCCATTCCCCGGAGCAGAAGACGATCGTGCCCGGCAAGCGGAACGTGAAGATCCGCGACGTTCAGGAGGTCGGGTCCTACGCCGTGCGGCTCGTGTTCGACGACGGCCACGACACCGGCATCTACACCTGGGGCGCGCTTCGCCGGTTCGGCGAGGAGGGCGCGCAGATGTTCGACGACTACGAGGCGGCGCTCGACTCGCTGGGTCTCAAGCGCTGATCTGCTGCGTCGTCAGTGCGGCACGGGCGGCGAGGCGGGCTTTCCGGCGCCTTCCTGGCGCGAAACCCAGCCGCAGTCGCACATCTTCTGCAGGATCTCCTCAGGCGTCTCCAGGACGCCGACGCAATGCGTGCGGTCCATGGAGCTCGTAAGCATGTCGATCGTCGTCTTGTCGCCGAAGCGGCGCATATGCACCGCGAGCGACATGTTGACGAAGATCTCGTGCTTGCCGGGCGTCGTCAGCTGAAGCCATTGCATCGCTGTCCTCCTTCCGCGTCTTGTGCCGACGCGTCAAAGGAGAGTAGCGCGGTAGGGTTGCGGCATCCACAACTTGCCGGCGCCCAAATAGGCTGAGGGCTGAAGGCCGCGTCGGCCATTCTCAGCGCCACATCGCGCGCATGCGTGCGCCGATGTCGACCGGGGCGAGGGGCCGCCGTGCGGCGGATTCCGCGGAGGCGGGCGGCCAGGCGCAGCTCTCGAACTTGTCCAGCATTGCGGCGGTGATGAAGCGGGTGCGGGACGCGTAGACGTGCCGGTCGCCGCGGGCCGCCTGCTGGTGCACGAAGAAGCGCTGCGGCAGCATGATGCGCAGGTCGTCCTTGGCGCGCGTCATGGCGACGTAGAGCAGCCGCCGCTCCTCCTCGATCTCCGCCGACGTGCCGACCCCGAGGTCGGACGGCATGCAGCCGTCGACGCCGTTGAGCACGAAGACGGAGCGCCACTCCTGCCCCTTGGCGGAGTGGATCGTCGACAGGATGAAGTAATCCTCGTCGAGATGCGGCGGGCCGCTCTCGTCGCTGGCGGCGTCCGGCGGATCGAGCGTGAGCTCCGTGAGGAAGCGCTCGCGCGACGGATAGCCGGAGGCGATCTGCTCGAGCTGCAGGAGATCCGCTGCTCGAACGGTCGCGTCGTCATGCACGCGCTCCAGATGCGGCTCGTACCAGCGGCGGGCGAGACCGACTTCCGCCGGCCACCCGGCCTGGCCCCTGGTGAGGGAAGCCACGGCCTCGACGAAGGCCGCCCAGTCCTGAGCGGCGCGCGGCGGGCTCGCCGCGGCCACCAGCGCCGCGACCGGATCAGGCGCCGCGACGACCGCGTCGAGCGTTCGCGCGGTCGTGGCCGGGCCGACGCCCGGAAGAAGCTGCATGACCCTGAAGCCGGCCACCCGATCGCGCGGGTTCTGCGCGAAACGCAGCAGCGCCAGCAGGTCCTTCACATGGGCGGCGTCGAGAAACTTGAGCCCGCCGAACTTCACGAAAGGGATGTTCCGGCGGGTGAGCTCGAGCTCCAGCGGCGCGCTGTGCGACGAGGTCCGGAAGAGCGCGGCCTGCGCCTTGAGCTTCTGCCCGGCCTCCCGATTCTCCAGCACGGCTTCGGCGACGTAGCGCGCCTGCTCTCCTTCATCGCGCACGCTGACGAGCCGCGGCCGTCGGTCCGAGCGCCTGTCGCTCCAGAGGTTCTTGGTGAACCGCTCCGCCGACAGCCCGATGACGGCGTTCGCGGCCTCCAGGATCGGCTGGGTGGAGCGGTAGTTCCGGTCGAGCGTGACGATCTTCGCTGGCGGCGAGAAGCTTTTTGGGAAATCCAGGATGTTGCGCACCGTCGCGGCGCGGAACGAGTAGATCGACTGGGCGTCGTCGCCCACCACCGTCAGTCCGCGGCCGTCCGGCTTGAGCGCGAGCAGGATGGAGGCCTGCAGCCGGTTGGTGTCCTGATACTCATCGACCAGGACGTGGTCGAAACGGGCGCCGAGGTCCGCGGCGATCGAAGGCTCCTGCGCCATCTGCGCCCAGTAGAGCAGCAGATCGTCGTAATCGAGCACGTTCTGCCGCTGCTTGGCCTCCACATAGGCCGCGAACAGCGCCTTGAGCTCGGCAGACCAGGCCGCGCACCAGGGGAAGGCCTGCCCGAGCACCTGCTCCACCGGGGCCTGCGCGTTCACGGCGCGCGAATAGATCGCGAGGCATGTCCCCTTGAGCGGGAAGCGCTTGGCCGTCTTCGACAGGCCGAGCTCATGCCGGGCGAGGTTCATCAGGTCCGCGGAATCCTCGCGGTCGTGGATGGTGAACTGGGGATCGAGCCCGATCGTCTCGGCGTAGTCGCGGATCAGCCGGGCGCCCACGCCGTGGAAGGTGCCGGCCCAGGGCAGGGAGTCGGCCAGTCCGCCGCCGGCCCCTCCAAGGGCGCGGGCGACGACGCGCTCCGCCCGGCGCATCATCTCGGAGGCGGCGCGGCGCGAGAACGTCATCAGAAGGATGCGCCGCGGGTCGGCGCGGTTCACGATGAGATGGGCGACGCGATGGGCGAGCGTGTTGGTCTTGCCCGACCCGGCGCCAGCGATCACCAGCAACGGCCCGGCGGTCGACCCGACGCCATGTTCGACGGCGAGCCGCTGCTCGGCGTTGAGTGTTTCCAGATATGCGGCGGCCGGCACGAATCGTCCTTCCCGGAAGGTCGTCCGAAGAAGCCCGAGTCACGTTTTGTTCGCAAGCCGCGCGGTTGAGGCGAGGCGACGGCAACAAAGGCGATCCTGCGGCGTTATCGCTCGGAACGTGTCCTAGCCCGGGAGTTCGCCTTATGATTCGTCTTCTTGCCGTCGTCGCGCTTATCGCCTCCACCGCAGCGCTCAGCGCCTGCGCCAACACAGCCCGCGGCGTCGGCCGCGACGTGCAGAACAACGCGGCGGCGACCGAGAAAGCCGTCCGCGGTCGCTGAACGACCCGCGCCGGAACGCCGGCCGGCGTCAGCCGGTCGGCGTCGAGGCTGACGTCTGCGATTTAAGGCGGGCCGGCTGAACGGCCCTGGGGCGCATGGCGGCCGGGCCCCCCGCCGCGGGTTGGCCCGGGTCAGGCGACGAAGCGGTAGATCTTGTTGAGCTTCTCGATCGGGAGAACGCCGCCCGGAGCTGGCGGCGACTGCCGTTCCTTTTCACGAAGACGGACGAGCTCGGCGATCGCTTCCCGGATCGTGGCGGCCACCGCCAGATCTTCCCCGGCGTCCTCGTCCGCCTTTGCCACGCCCTCGTAATCCCGGGCGATCGAGGAAAGTCGCTCGATCAGGTCAGGCCGCTCCGCCATGGCCATATCCTTGAAGTTGCTTCCGAGAGACGCCTCTCAGCCACTTCGGGTTGTTGTGCCCCGAGTCGGGCGCCAGGGCCTAGAGGGCTCATCGGTCCCGCATCGGCAACCGCCGACCACGATCTCCAGGCCGCTCCATGGGGAGCCGTCGTCTAAGGGGAAAAGTGGTGCCCGAAACAGGGATCGAACCTGTGACCCCACCCGTGTGAAGGGTGTGCTCTCCCGCTGAGCTATTCGGGCACGCTGCGGAACGGCCTCTCACTACGCCGGACCGAACAGAATTTCAATTGGGGATCCCGCCATCGACGCCGAGCATCAGTCCGATGACGTAGGCGACCGCTCCCAGCACCGCCAGAAAGAAGGCGCCGGCCGCTAGAAGACCACGGAGATCCCGGCGACTGACGGACAGCCAGCCCATCAGGCTGACATAGCTGATCAGCCAGCCCACCAGTATGGCCGCACCCTGGCCGACGCCCGGGAACAGGTCGAGGAGGGCAAGGCCGACGATCGCCCAGACGAGCGAGGCGGTGACGATCGCGACCCAGTCCGACCAGTGGCGGAACTTCACCCGGGCAACTCCTCGCGGGCCGGACGCGCTCATCTCCCGGTGAAGCCGAGTTCACCATCCGCCAGCGGAACGTGGCAACCGGGCGGAATCTAGGAGAAGCCGAGCCGCTCAATCGCTCCTTCGAGCTCGTCGAAATGGTCGATGAGAGCGTCGCCGCCAAGCTCCTGCGGAGGCGTTATCGTGTAGCCGAAGGTCGCCACCACGACCGGCGCGCCCACCGCCCGCGCCGCGCCGACATCGGCCGCGCTGTCGCCCACCATGATGGCGCGGTCCCGGTCTCCTCCCGCGCGCTCGATCGCGCCGAGCAGGGACGTCGGGTCGGGCTTGCCGACGCCGAACGTGTCCCCGCCGACGATCGCGGCGAATCGCGCGGTCAGGCCAAGCTCATCAAGCAGCTGGGTCGCGAGGCGCTCGACCTTGTTGGTGCACACCGCGAGGGTCGCGCCGCGCGCGGCGAGCCGGTCGAGCGCGGCCTCGCAGCCCGGATAGGGGAGGGTCCGGGCCGCGATGTGGGCGGCGTAATGGTCGAGGAAGAACGCGTGCAGCTCGTTCAGCCGCTGCGGCGTCACCTGATGGCCGGCGACGGCGAGGCCGCGCTCCACGAGCGCCCGCGCGCCGGCCCCGATGAGGTCGCGCGCCTGCTCATAGGGCAGCGGGGCGACGCCCTCCGCGGCGAGGGTCACGGCCAGGGCGTCGACCAGATCGGGGGCCGATTCGACAAGCGTGCCGTCGAGGTCGAACACGATGGTCAGCGGCTTCGAGAAGGACATGGAGAACCTGCGGCTGGGAGGCGGCGACGTGGCGAGGCGTGCTTCGCCTGCTAGCCTCGCTGGCGTCAATGTCTGATTCGCGCCGAACGAGGAGGGGCCTGTGAGGACGATCGCATGGTTCTGCGCCGGCGCGTGGGCGGCCGCCCTCGTGACGATTTCCGGAGCGGCGCTGGCGGAGGAGTACGTCTTCCTCGCCTCGCCCCAGACCGATCTCAACCGGGTGTTCAGGGTCGAGACCAGCACGGGCGAAGTCGGCGCCTGCCAATACGCGGTCCGCAACGGCACGGTCGGCGTGACGCTCTGCTTCACTCCCGGCGAAGGGGCCGGGCCGCAGGAGCCGGGCGCCTATGGGCTGGTGGCCTCCAACCACCAGCAGGAAGGCGGCGTCTACCGGGTCGAGAAGCGAACGGGCCGGATGAGCGCCTGCTATGTGCTCGGCGACCAGGTGGTCTGCACGCCCCAGGCCCGTTGACGGCGCGCGGCGCCGCGGCCGCGTCCTCTTTTCGCCCCATGGACGTCGTGTAGAGTGCCGCAGCCTCCGGCGCCGCCGTCCCGCAGTTCATCCCGAGGAGACGTCATGAGCACCCCGACCCGCCGGGCGACCCGCCCCTCGGGCGCGAGCCGCGTCGTCGCCGCGCTCGCGGTCGCGCTGAGCGTCTGCGTCGCCCCTGCGGCTCCCGCCGCGGCGCGCCCGGCGCCCGACAGTTTCGCGGACCTCGCGGAAGGCCTTCTCGACGCTGTGGTCAACATCTCGACCTCGCAGAACGCGCCGGCCGCCGACAAGGCGGTGCCGGCTCCCCAGGTGCCGGAGGGCTCGCCCTTCGAGGACTTCTTCGACGAGTTCTTCAACAAGCGCGGCGAGGGCGGCTCGCCCCGCGGCCGCGCCCGCAAGCAGAGCTCGCTCGGCTCGGGCTTCGTCATCGACCCGGCGGGGATCGTGATCACGAACAACCACGTCATCGAGGGCGCGGACGAGATCACGGTGAACTTCAACGACGGCTCCAAGCTGACGGCGGAGCTCGTCGGCCGCGACATCAAGACGGACCTCGCCGTGCTGCGCGTGAAGCCCCCGAAGCCGCTCAAGGCGGTCGGCTTCGGCGACGCCGAGAGGCTGCGGGTCGGCGACTGGGTGCTTGCGATCGGGAATCCGTTCGGGCTCGGCGGCTCGGTCTCGGCCGGCATCGTTTCGGCGCGTAACCGCAACATCAACTCGGGGCCCTACGACAACTTCATCCAGACCGACGCGGCCATCAATCGCGGCAACTCCGGCGGCCCGCTGTTCAACACCGAAGGCAAGGTGGTGGGCGTCAACACCGCCATCATCTCGCCCTCCGGGGGCTCGATCGGCATCGGCTTCTCGGTTCCGGCCAATGTGGCGAAGCCGGTGGTGGATCAGCTTCTGAAGTATGGCGAGGTGCGCCGCGGCTGGATCGGCGTGCGGGTCCAGCAGGTCACCGACGAGATCGCCGAGACCTTGGGCGTCTCGGGGTCCGACAAGGGCGCGCTGGTGGCCGGAGTGAGCGAGGACGGCCCGGCGGCCGCAGGCGGCATGAAGACCGGCGACGTCGTGCTCAAGTTCGACGGCAAGACCATCCGGGAGATGCGCGACCTGCCGCGCATCGTGGCCGACACCGAGATCGACCGTGAGGTCGAGGTCGTGGTGCTGCGCAAGGGCAAGCAGGAGACGCTGCGGATCAAGATCGGGCGGCTCGAGGAGGAGCCGAAGAAGGACGACCTACCCAAGACGCCCGCGTCGCCTGAGGAGCCCAAGACCGGCGCAGCGCTCGGACTGACCTTCACGCCGGTGAGCGACGACCTGCGGCTCAAGTTTCAGCTGAAGCCGGAGACCAAGGGTCTGGTGATCACCGCCGTCGACGAGGGCTCGGCGGCCCAGGAGAGCGGCGTCCAGGCCGGCGACGTCCTGATCGAGGTCGCCCAGCGGGCGGTCGAGGCGCCGAACGACGTCACCGCCCGCCTCGAAGAGCTGAAGAAGGACGGCAAGAAGACCGCGCTGCTGCTGCTGTCGAACCGGCAGGGCGACGTCCGCTTCGTCGCGCTGCCGATCGATTGACGGGCGTCAGCCCGCCCGGATCTCGTCCGCCGTGTAGCCCTGGAGATAGAGCAGGGCGGTGAGGTCGCCGTGGTCGATGCGGACGTCCGCCACCGCCGCGACCGCAGGCTTGGCCCGGAACGCGACGCCGAGTCCGGCCGCCTTGAGCATCGGGATGTCGTTGGCCCCGTCGCCGATCGCGATCGCCTCCGCCCTGGTCAGTCCGCGGGCGCCGAGAAGCTCGTCGAGCGCCGTCACTTTGGCGTCGCTTCCGAGCACCGGCTCGCGCAGCACGCCGCTCAGCCGGCCATCCTCCATCTCGAGGATATTGCCGCGGCTCTCGTCGAAGCCGAGCGCTGCGGCCACCGGGACCGTGAAGCTCGTGAAGCCCCCCGAGACCAGCGCGGTGTGGACGCCCGCCGCGCGCAGCGTCGCGACCGCGGCCCGGCCTCCCGCCGTGAAGGTGACGCGCTCCCGCAGGATGCGCGCCACCGCCTCGTCAGGCGCGCGGCCGCGGAACAGCGCGACGCGCTCGCGCAGCGCCGGCTCGAAGGCGGTCTCGCCCCGCATCGCCCGCTGCGTGATCGGCGCGATCTCGGCGGCGAGCCCAAAAGCCTCGGCGAGCTCGTCGATGCACTCCTGCTCGATGAAGGTCGAATCCATATCGGCGATCAGCAGCTTCTTGCGACGCCCCTCGGCCGGCAGAATGGCGATGTCGATCGGCCGGCCGGCGACCGCGCTCCGCAGCGCTGAAAGAACCGCCTCCGGCGCCTCCGAAGGCAGGATGATCTCCGCCGCGACGCCCTCGTGGAGGACGCGAAGCGAGCTTTCCGGCAGGGCCGCGCCCGCGGCGGCGAGCAGATCGGCGTCCAGGGCGGGCGCGGACGCGCTTGCGATCAGGACCGCGGCAAGCTTTGAGGACATCTGAAACCGCCGAGGCTGGCGTCGGGAAGGGCCCTGAATAGGTCCTGAGGGGCGCCGCAGCAAATCGCGCGACCACGCAAGGGACCGCCATGACCGCCAGCCCGATCCGCGCAGTGCTGATCGCGGGGCCGACCGCCTCGGGCAAATCCGCGCTCGCGCTCGAGGTCGCCCGCCGGATCGGCGGCGCGGTGGTCAACGCCGACGCCCTGCAGGTCTATCGCGACCTTCGCGTGCTGACCGCGCGGCCGAGCGCGGCGGACGAAGCCGCGGCGCCCCATCTGCTCTACGGGCATGTCGACGCAGCGGAGCCCTACGCGGTCGGCCGCTGGCTCGCCGAAGCGACCCGCCTGCTCGAAGCGGCGGATCAGGCCCCGCTGGTGTTCGTGGGCGGCACCGGCCTCTATTTCGAAGCGCTCACCAACGGCCTCGCCATGGTTCCCGAAATACCGGAGACCGTGAGGGCGCGCTGGCGGGCGGCTCCGGCGGCGGCGCTTCACGCCGAGCTGGCGCGGCGCGATCCGGAGATGGCCGCCCGGTTGCGGCCGTCCGATCCGCAGCGGCTGACGCGTGCGCTCGAGGTCATCGACGGCACGGGGCGCTCGCTGGCCGATTGGCAGCGCGACGCGGCCCGTGGGCCGCTGGCTGAGGAGGCCGCCCTTCGCATCGTGCTGGCGCCCGAGCGGCCCGCGCTCGACGCCCGGATCGCGCGGCGGCTCGAGGGCATGATCGAGGCGGGAGCGGCGGAGGAAGCCGAGCGGCTCGCGGCGCGGGGACTTGATCCGGCGCTGCCGGCCATGAAAGCGCTCGGCGTCGCCCCGCTCGTCGCCTGGCGACGGGGCGAGCTTGACCGGGCGGCGGCGCTGGAGCGCGTGCGGCTCGACACGCGGCGCTACGCCAAGCGCCAGACGACCTGGTTCAGGAACCGCATGGCCGACTGGCTGCACGTCGACCCGAAGGAGGCTCTCGTCCGCGTCATGAACGAGATCGGGCGCCGCGGCTGACGCGACGCCCGATTGAAGAGCCTGGGCGGCTTACGCCGCCTCGGCCCTGCGCTTCGCCTGCTCGGCCTCGACCGCGGCGAGCAGCATGCAGATCGCGATGCCCTCGGAGGCCGCCTTCACGTCGGACAGCGACGGGAAGGAGGGGGCGAGCCGCAGATTGGCGTCATGCGGATCCTTGCCATAGGGCCAGGTCGCGCCTGCGCCGGTGAGCAGCAGGCCGGCCTCCTTGGCGAGCGTCACCACGCGCGAGGCGGAGCCCGTGGTCATGTCGACCGAGACGAAGTAGCCGCCCTCGGGCTTGATCCAGCTCGCGGCGCCCTGGCCGCCAAGCCGCGCCTCGAGCGCTTCCGTCACCGCGGCGAACTTCGGCGCCAGCAGCGCGCGGTGCTTGTCCATATGGGCGAGCAGGCCCGCCTCGTCCTTGAGGAAGCGGACATGGCGCAGCTGGTTCAGCTTGTCCGGCCCGATCGTGCGCTTGGAGGCGCGCGCCAGGTACCACTTCACGTTCGCCTCCGAGGAGGCGAAGAACGCCAGCCCGGCGCCCGCCAGCGTCATCTTGGAGGTCGAGGCGAACACGAAGGCCCGGTCGGGATTGCCCGCCGCGGCGCAGGCGTCGATCACGTTCAGGATCTCGTGCCGCGTCTCGGTGAGGTGATGCAGGACATAGGCGTTGTCCCAGAACAGCCGGAAGTCGGGTGCGCCGGTCTTCATCGCCGCCAGCCGGCGGATGGTCTCGTCGGAGTAGAGCTCGGCCGAAGGGTTGGAGTATTTCGGCACGCACCACATGCCCTTGACGGCCGGGTCGCGCGCGAGCTCCTCGACCTTGTCCATGTCGGGCCCGTGACCGGTGAGCGGAACCGGGATCATGCGCACGCCGTATTCCTCGCAGATCGCGAAGTGACGGTCGTAGCCCGGCACCGGACACAGGAAGGCGATCTCGCTTTCCTTGCTCCAGGGGCGCTCGGAGCCCGGCACGCCCTTCAGCAGCGCCCAGACGATCGAGTCGTGCATCATCGCTAGGCTGGCGTTGTCGCCGACGACGATGTTGGCCGGGCTGGCGCCGAGCGCGCCGGAAAACAGCTTGCGAACCTCAGGCAGACCCTGGACGCCGCCGTAGTTGCGCGCGTCGTCGCCGGCCTCGGTGAAATGGTCCCGGTTGCCCGGCAGCGCGAGCAGGCCTTCGGCCAGATCCAGCTGCTCCGGCGCAGGCTTTCCGCGCGTCATGTCGAGCTTCAGTCCGCGAGCGCGGAACGCGTCGTAATCGGCGCGGATCCGGGCGCCATATGCCTCGAGATCCGATGCGGAGAGATCGGCGATCACCTGTCAGAACCTTTGCCGGTTGGGAAAGCGGCGCGACCTTAGTCGCATGCGGCGATCTGCGCCAGCGTCACGCCGCCCGGTCGGCGGGCGCCAGCCTTGCGGCGCGCTCGGCCCTCGCTCGCGTCGGGCCGCGCCGCCACGCGCCGACGAAGCTCGAGGCCGCGGCCGCGAGCCCGAACAGCAGGACGATCCAGCACGGCCTCAGGCCGAGGCGGACCGAGAAGTTGGCGGCGAGCACCCGGGCCGGGTCGACGCCGGTCGCGAGCCCATACCAGGCGGCTTCGGAGAAGGCGGTCGCGAGCGCGGCGGCGACGGCGAGCCCGACCAGCCAGACCGGACTGGTGGCCCGCTCTCCCCGGTTCTGCAGGACGCGCCAGCCCATCGCCCAGAGGAACAGGCCCCACATCCAGGCCGGGTCGCTGATGTCGAGCTTCGACTGCATGGTGAAGTGAAGAAGCGCCAGGCCGGCGATCGGGTAGGCGAGCTTGTGAAGGCGGCCCCAGTTGCGCGCGCCCATGCGCTTCACCGCGCCGTCTGTCGACGTCGCGCCGAGCGCCACCAGCCCGATCAGCGCGACGAAGCCGATCGCCAGATAGATGCGCAGCGCGATCTCGGAGACGATCTTCGTCAGCACGAAGTCCTGGTCCGCCGCGTAGAGCGCCAGATGAAGCACCGCGTAGGCGAGCGCGGCGAGCCCGATCCGGCGGCGGACCAGCACGAGGCGCGGCCAGTGCAGCAGCTTGCGGAACGGCGTCACGGCGAGCGAGAGCAGCAGGAAGCGGATCGCCCAGTCGCCGGTGAAATGGATCGCTCCGGTGATCGGACGGGCCTGCTCGCCGCCGAACGCCGAAGGCGCGGCGCCCCCGAAGGGCGCGGCCGGCGCGCCGGCGGCATCGCCGAAGCCAGGAGGAACGCCCGGCAGGGCGGCCCCGCCCGAGAAGTCGCCATGCAGCGCCCGGACGGCCAGCCACGCGGCGGGCGCGAGCAGTCCGAGCAGCGTCAGCGCGAGCAGCGGCGAGAAGCGTCCGGCGCGATCGTGGAGCAGCGGCATCGGCGTTCCTTCATTCCCTGGAAACCGGAACTACGTCGGAAGCCATGGGTTGTCTTACGCGGGCCGCGCTCACGAGGGGGTGAAGCTCGGCAGCCGGCGAAATTAGGTCAAATTTGACCGCCGCCGAAAACGCCCGTTTAGAGGCGCGGCACGTAGAGGATGACGTCCAAGAGGCCGCCATGTTCGCGTACCCCCGGAATGTCATTGCGCCCGCGTTGCGCCGGTTCGGCGCGTTCCTTTCGTCTCAGGCCGCGGCCCTGCCTCTCTGCTACGCAGCCGCGCTGGCGACCTCTCGTCTCTATGAAGACGGGGCCGGAGGACACCCGCCGCTGGCGCTCGCCTCCGCGGTGGCGCTCGGCGTCCTGCTGCGCTTCGGGCGCGCGCTCGAGCTGCGGGACGCCGCGGCTATCTCGGCAGCCCACGCGGCCGTCGCCGCGCTTTTCGGGGACCCTCTGGCCGTATGGCTGCCGGCGGTCGCCCACTCCCTTCTCATGGTGGGCTTCGGCTCGGCCGCCTTTCTGTGGATGCGCGGTTCGGGACGCCTGAGTTCCCCGCTCAGGATCGCAGCCGCGGCCGTGCTGGTGGCTGTCAGCGCGCCGCTGGTGGGCTCGCTCGTGGATTTCGTCGTCACAACTGGCGACTGGCGTGACCGCCTGTTCGCAGCGGCGGGCCACTGGGTCGTCGGATCCGTCTCGACCGTGTTCGTGCTCGGGGTGATCCTGACCTATGGCCGTGAGGAGAGCGTCGGCGCCGATCTGGACGCCGAGCCCGCCCCGAGGATCTGGGAATACGCCGCCGCGACCCTGCTGATGGCGGGTCTGATCGTGGCGGCGACAAGCCAGGCGAGCGCGATCTTCTCGATGGCGGCTTCGGCGGCGCTGCTGTGGTTCGCCCTGCGGCTCGGCCCGTTCGCCACGAACGTCGCCGCCTTCGCGTTCTTCTGCGCCCTGGTCGCCTTCGCGGAGCGCGGCCAGTGGCCGCCGCTGTTCGCGGCTTCGGGCGCGATGGAGGAAGAACTCCTGAGATATCTCTCGCTGGCGCTGCTCTGCGCGCCCAGCATCATCGTGGCCGCGGTGGTGCACGACCAGAAGCGGCTCAAGCGGATGTTCGCCTATCGAGCGATGCATGACGGCCTGACCACCCTGGTCAATCGTTCGCGCTTCGTCGAGGCGCTCGACGCCGCGATGGCCGGCGCCCGCAACCGCGGCAAGCGGTTCACCCTGCTGCTGATCGACCTCGACCACTTCAAAGGCGTCAACGACAGTTACGGCCACGCCCGCGGCGACAGCCTGCTGATCGAGGTCGCCAACCGTCTGCGGACCTCGGTCCGGGTGACGGATCTGGTCGCCCGGATCGGCGGCGACGAGTTCGCCGTGGTGGCGCCTGTGCCCTCGGCGGCCGACGCCGCCAGCCTCGCCAAGCGGCTGGTCGAGACGGTCAACCAGCCCTGCGATCTCGGCGGCGTGGTCGTGACGCCCAGCATCACCGTCGGCGGCGCGCTCGCGCCGGACAGCGCGACAGACCCGCAGCACCTCATGCTGCTCGCCGATGAGGCGCTCTACGAGGCGAAGGCGGCCGGCCGCAATTGCTGGCGGTTCAACGCCTCCGAGCGCGGGGAGATTCCGGAGCCGACCTGGCGGCCGGGAGACCTCGATGCGGCGGCCGAGACCGTCTATCTCGACTGAGGCCGCCGCGCCGAGGGACCTTACACGACGGTGAAGTCCGCCGCGGTGATCGCCGCGTGATTCTCGAGAATCGCGAAACGGACGGCCGCGTAAGCGCCGCCGGTTCCGTCGCGGTCGAAGAACAGCGAGCCGGACGCCTGGTCGTAGATGATGCGGTCATTGGCGTCGTGCGCCGCAGTCCCGGCGTAGAACGCGCCGGAGGTCAGCGCGCCCGCCGCGAGCCCGGTGAACACGCCGTTCTCCAGCCGGATGGTGTCGTCGACCGCCCTGAAATCCGTGATGGTGTCGACGTTGGAGGCGCCGAGCGCGGTGGTGAACGCGAAGGTGTCGCGCCCGTCGCCGCCGGCGATCCGATCCTGACCCTTGCCGCCGTCGATGACGTTGTCGCCTGAATTGCCGACGATCCGGTTGTCGAGCGTGTTGCCGGTGGCGTTGATGTTGGCGGAGCCGGTGAGCGCCAGCCGCTCGATGTACTGGCCCGCGAGCGAGAACGAGACCGAGGAGTACACCCGGTCGACCCCCTGGCCGCTCGCCTCGATCACCCGGTCGCCGGAGTTCTGCACGAAGTAATCGTCGTCGCCCAGGCCGCCCTGCATTGTGTCGGCGCCGGTTCCCCCGTCGAGATCGTTGTTCCCGGAATTGCCGATGATCAGGTTGGCGAGGCTGTTGCCCGTGCCGTTGATGGCGCCGGTTCCGGTCAGCGTCAGCTGCTCGATGTACTGCCCCGCGAGCGAGAACGAGACCGAGGAGTACACCCGGTCGAGTCCCTCTCCAGTGGCCTCGATCACCCTGTCGCCGACGTTCTGCACGAAGTAATCGTCGTCGCCTGCGCCGCCGCGCATGGTGTCGGCGCCGGTTCCGCCGTCGAGATCGTTGTTCCCGGAATTGCCGACGAGCAGATTGGCGAGGCTGTTGCCTATGCCGTTGACGGCGCCGGTCCCGGTCAGCGTCAGTTGTTCGACATACTGGCCCGCGAGCGAGAACGAGACCGAGGAGAACACCCGGTCCAGACCCTGGCCGCTCGCCTCGATCACCCGGTCGCCGGCGTTCTGGACGTAGTAATCGTCGTCGCCCGCGCCGCCCTGCATGGTGTCGGCGCCGCTCGCGCCGTCGAGATCGTTGTTCCCGGAATTGCCGATGATGAGGTTGGCGAGGCTGTTGCCCGTGCCGTTGATGGCGCCGGTTCCGGTCAGGGTCAGGTTCTCGACATACTGCCCGGCGAGGGAGAACGACACGGACGAGTTGACGAGGTCCGTGCCGGCGACGTTCGCCTCGATCACCCGGTCCCCGGCGTTGTCGACGTAATAGATGTGGTCGCCCGCCCCGCCTTCCATCCGGTCGGCGCCGGTCCCGCCGTCGAGCACCTCGGCGCCGCCGCCGAGCTCGCCGCTGATCGACAGCTGGAAGCGGTAATGCTCGCCGGCCGTGATCTGACCGTAGTAGGAGCGGATCTGGATGTAATAGGTCCCGGCCGCCGTGAAGGTGTAGGTGAGGTAGGAGTCGAGAGTGCTCGTCGAGCCGCCCGCTCCGTCGCTCACCAAGCTGTCGTCGTTGCGCGCGACTTCCTGGCCGGCCGAGTTGAAGATCGACACGTAGGTGTCGGCAAGAGGGGTGCTGAGCCCCGCCTGGTCGACGTCGACCACGATGGTCGCGCCAGGATTGTTGATGGTGACCCGGTAGAAGTCGCCGCTTGGGGAGCTTGCGCCGGCGCCGACGCCCTGGACCGTCACATGGGGCGTGCTCGTCGCATTGCCGATGTTCGGATCATTGGCGAGGCTGAAGCGGTTGCTGAGATCGACCGCCGTCCCCTGCGAATTGTTGCCCGCGTTGGCGGTCTGGTTGAGCTGCCCGGAACCGAGCGAAATGCCGGACGGCCGGGCGGCCGAGGCGCCTCCGCCCAGGAGGACGTCATTGCCCTCGCGGCCGTAGAGCATGTCGTTGCCGGCGCCGCCGCTGAGCACGTTCGCGGCCGAGTTCCCGGTGATGTGGTCGCGCCCGGAGCCTCCCACCGCGTTCTCGATCACCGCGCCCATCGCGATCGAGACGTTGCCGGTCAGGCCGCCGACATTCGAGAAGAAGCCCTGGCGCAGCTCGATCGTCTGGTTGTCCGCATATCCGGAGAAGTCGAACGTATCGGTTCCGCCGGCGTCCCAGGCCGCGAACACCAGCTCGGAATTCGCCGTCGTCGCCGTGTAGAAGTCGCGGTTCGTGTTCGAGTTGAAGCCGTAGACGGAATCGCCGGTGCGGGTCGTCATGTTGGCGCCGTAGAGGCGCTGGACCGCGGCGATGTCGTCGAGCAGCGGCGCGGCGGCGTAGTTCCCCTGGAAGTCGCCGCCGGTGTTGGTCTCCGACCAGTAGCTCATGAGCGAGTACTGGCGGCTGTCCTCATAGTACACGGCGTCATTATACGTCGGATTGCCGTTGCCGGCGTTGTAGTCGCCCGGGTGCTGGAAGCCGATCGTGTGCCCGATCTCGTGGGTCAGGGTCTGGCGGCCATAGTTCAGATTGCCGGGGTTCTGGTTCGCCGACTGGGAGATGTTGACCCACACGCCGCCGCCTGCGGGCGGGTAGTAGCCGAACGCGCCGGCCCCGGCGGCGCCGCTGTTGTAGTTGGCGAAGGTGATCTGGCTGGAGCTTGAGTAGCCGTCGCCGCCGACGCGCGTGAAGGTGATGTTGGCGAGGTCGGACCAGGACTGCAGCGCAAGCTCGGCCTGCGCGATCTGCAGGGCGCTGAAGGCGCTGAAGCCGCTGGTGCCGTTCGGCATCTGGGCGGGCGCGACGCCCATGAAGGAGTAGGTGACGGAAACCGCCTGACCGGCGACGCCGATGCCGTTCCAGCCATAGCCCGCGCGGTTGAGCTGGACCGCCGCCTCATCGACCGTGAAGGAGGTCTTGCCGTTCGGCCCCGTTCCGCCGCGGTCCGGGGCGTCGAGGAAGTACTGGGGCTCGTCGCCGTCGGCGAATGGCTCGTGGGGCATGACTCGGCTCTCCCGGACGTCGGGCGCGGACGCGCCGCCGTCGAGCGCTATGGTGGAGGGGTGCTGAGTTACGGACAATCCGTAGTGTCACGGAGGCGGAGCGATGCAAGGATGCGCCCGGGCGGCCATCGCGGCGGCCCTGATCTGCTGCGGAGGATCGGCGATGAGCATGCCCGCCCTGCCGGAAGCGTCCGATCTCGCCGGCCAGTGGACCATCGCCGAGGGCTCGCGCACGTGCCGGCTGACGCTGACCACGCGTCCGGCCGGGCGCGATCATGCGGTGGAGGCCGATCGGGCGTGCCTGGAGCAGCTTGGGCTCGGCGCGGTCGTCGCATGGCGGCCGGCGAGCGACGGGATCGGCCTCGCCGCCGCCGGAGGCCGAACGATCGCGTTCCTGTCCCGGCGTCCGGACGGAGCGCACGCGCTCAGCCGACCGGGCCGCGCGGACCTCGTGCTCAGGCGGGGCTGAAAAAATACTCCGTCGCGCAGGGGCTCTGCGCGCTTGAAGCGGCGCGAAAACCGCTCCATCTTCATCTACGCCAAAGGGTGTAGATGGAGGAGAGATGTCCTACACGGTCATTTCGCAGGCTGAGCCGTCGCCGGTCGCCACTGTCGTTCCCACAGTCATTGAAGCGCTGAGCCTCGCGCGCGAACTCGGGCGGCAGGCGGAGGATCGCATCACGATCGCGACCGACTCCGGCTGGATGCTGTCCCTGGACGAGCTGGAAGAGCTCGCGAGGAACTGAAGCCCGCGCCGGCCTCGCTGCGGCGAGGCCGGCGTTTCGTTTACTGCGGCGCTTTGGCGCCCAGCTTGCCGGTGAGAAACTGAGCCTCTCCGTCGCCGAACGACCAGTCGGCGTCGGTGTTGGTCACGAAATTGACCATCACGTCGCTCGCCGCCATCCCGCAATCCTTCTCCAGCGCTTCGCACAGGAGCCGATAGAAGGCCTGCTTCTGCTCCACGGGTCTGGGCCGCGTCGTCACCGAGACGATGATGACCTTCTCGGTGCGCTGAATGCCGAGCCCGGTGTCCTCGATGCGAACCCGGCTCGGCTTGTGTTCCTGCACGATCTGGTAGCGGTCGCGTTCCGGGACCTTGAACGCCTCGAGCATCGCGCGGTGCGCGGCGTCCAGAAGGGTCTCGATCTCGGCGTCCGTGCGGCCTTCGATGAGGTCAAAGCGTAGAAGCGGCATGTCTTGCTGTCTCCGTCGCGCCGCCGGCCGGCGGCGCGGTCTCAGGATATGCGACTTTTGAGAGCCGCGTGTGGCCGCGCTCGCCGCGACCGTAAAGCCCTCGATCAGCGGATCTGGTCGACGTCCCGAACCGCGCCCTTAGCGGCGCTGGTGGTGAAGGCCGCGTAGGCCCGGAGCGCCGAGGAGACCTTGCGCTCGCGGGCCGCGGGCTTCCACGCGCCCGCTCCCTTTGCCTCCTCGGCCGCCCGCCGCGCGGCGACCACCTCCGGAGCGACCGCAAGCCGGATCGACCTGTTGGGAATGTCGATCTCGATCAGATCGCCGTCCTGCACCAGCGCGATCAGTCCGCCCTCCGCGGCTTCCGGCGAGACGTGACCGATCGAAAGGCCCGAGGAGCCGCCCGAGAAGCGGCCGTCCGTGACGAGCGCGCAAGCCTTCCCGAGGCCCTTCGATTTCAGGTAGCTCGTCGGATAGAGCATCTCCTGCATGCCGGGCCCGCCGCGGGGGCCTTCGTATCGGATGACCACCACCTCGCCCGGCTTGACCTTGCCGGTCAGGATGCCGCTGACCGCGTCGTCCTGACTCTCGAACACCTTTGCGGGGCCCGAGAAGGTGAGGATCGACTCGTCGACGCCGGCGGTCTTCACGATGCAGCCGTCTTCGGCGAGGTCGCCCTTGAGGACCGCGAGGCCGCCGTCCTGCGAGAAGGCGTGCTCGGCGCTGCGGATGACGCCGCCTTGGCGGTCGAGATCGAGCTCCTCCCAGCGCCGCGACTGGCTGAACGCGGTCTGCGTCGGCACGCCGCCCGGGGCCGCGCGATAGAAGGTCTTCACCGCCTCGCTGTGGCTCACCGCCACGTCCCAGCGCTCCAGCGCCTCGCCGAGCGTGGCGCTGTGAATGGTCGGCAGATCGAGATTGAGCAGGCCCGCGCGCGCGAGTTCTCCGAGGATGCCCATGACGCCGCCGGCGCGATGGACGTCCTCCATGTGCACGTCGGACTTCGCCGGCGCGACCTTGCAGAGCACCGGAACGCGGCGCGACAGGCGGTCGATGTCCTGCATCGTGAAGGGCACCTCCGCCTCATGCGCGGCGGCGAGCAGATGCAGCACGGTGTTGGTGGAGCCGCCCATCGCGATGTCGAGGCTCATCGCGTTCTCGAAGGCGGTGAAGCTCGCCACCGAGCGCGGCAGCACGGAAGCGTCGTCGCCTTCATAGTAGCGGCGGGCGAGATCGACGATCAGATGGCCGGCCTCGACGAAGAGCCGCTCGCGATCCGCGTGGGTCGCGAGGGTCGAGCCGTTGCCCGGCAGCGAGAGGCCGAGCGCTTCCGTCAGGCAGTTCATCGAATTGGCGGTGAACATGCCCGAGCAGGAGCCGCAGGTCGGGCAGGCGGAGCGTTCGATGATCTCGACGTCCTCGGCCGCGACGCGGTCGTCGGCCGCCGCCACCATGGCGTCGACCAGGTCGAGCGCGACATCCTTGCCCCGCAGGACGACCTTGCCGGCCTCCATCGGGCCGCCGGAGACGAACACCGCGGGGATGTTGAGGCGGAGCGCCGCCATCAGCATGCCGGGGGTGATCTTGTCGCAATTTGAGATGCAGACCATGGCGTCCGCGCAATGCGCGTTGACCATGTATTCGACGCTGTCGGCGATCAGTTCGCGCGAGGGCAGGCTGTAGAGCATGCCGTCGTGGCCCATCGCGATGCCGTCATCGACGGCGATCGTGTTGAACTCCTTGGCGACGCCGCCGGCCTTCTCGATCTCGCGCGCGACCAGCTGTCCGAGGTCCTTGAGGTGGACGTGCCCCGGCACGAACTGCGTGAAGGAGTTCACCACCGCGATGATCGGCTTGCCGAAGTCGCTGTCCTTCATCCCCGTCGCGCGCCAGAGGCCGCGCGCGCCGGCCATGTTGCGGCCGTGCGTCGTGGTGCGGGAGCGATAGGCGGGCATTTCACTTCCCCTGGCGATTGTCTTCGCTCACGGCGGGCGCGTCAGCCGCGCCGCGAGACCTCAGAAGGGCGTTGTTCCGGTGACCTGCAGGTGAGCCCGCGCGCCCGCTGTGTCAATCGCGCTCTCGGCGCATCAGGCGCCCGAAAACTCGGCCCAGCAGTAGGGCGTCTCGAAGACCTTGACCGCGCTGAGCTGCGGCAGCGCGGGCTTCGACCTTTCCCAGATCCACATCGCGATGTGCTCGGCGGTCGGATTCGCAAGGCCCGGAACCTCGTTCAGCGTGTGGTGGTCAAGCTGCTCGCGCAGCGGCCCGAACGCGGCCTCGACGTCGAAGAAATCCACCACGAAGCCGGTCGCGGGATCGACCTCTCCCTCGAGCGTCAGCTCCACGCGGTAGGAGTGGCCATGCATCCGATGGCAGCGATGCGTCGCAGGCACGTTCGGCAGGCGGTGCGCGGCCTCGAAGGTGAACGCCTGGGTGATCTTCATGGCAGTCCTGCGATCTTGTGCGTCTGGAGGCCGAGCCGCCAAGGCGGGTTCGCCAGACAGTAGGCGGCGGCCGCCGCCATGTTCTCGGCCCGGCGGGGCCCGTCCATCGGCTGCAGCCAGAAATGCCGGAAGGGCAGGGCTTCGAAGGCGGCGGGGTCGACGCCCTCCTGCGGGTAGACGAGCTTCAGCTCGTCGCCGTGCCTGAGCTGGAGCGCGGCGTCCGCCTTCGGGCTGACGCAGATCCAGTCCAGTCCGGCGGGCGGCTCGAGCGTGCCGTTGGTCTCGACCGCGCTCTCGAAGCCGCGGGCGCGAACGGCCGCAAGCAGCGCGGCGTCCAGCTGGAGCAGGGGCTCGCCGCCGGTGAACACCACATATCGGCCGGTCGAAGAGGGGCCCCAGGCGGCCTCGATGGCTTCCGCGAGTTCGGTCGCGCCGGCGAATCGTCCGCCGCCTTCGCCGTCCATCCCAACGAAGTCGGTGTCGCAGAACCGGCAGACCGCCGTGGCGCGGTCAGCTTCGCGGCCGGACCAGAGATTGCAGCCGGCGAAGCGGCAGAACACTGCGGCGCGGCCCGCCTGGGCGCCTTCGCCCTGGAGGGTCTTGAAGATCTCTTTGACGGCGTAGCTCACCGCGCGCTCCGCTGATCCGGCGACGAATGATCTTCGGGGCTCCGACCGCAGGCGAGGCCCGGGTTCGCGCCAGCCCCCGCGTGTCGCGGATGGCTCGCACCTTGCGAGAAAAAGCGCGCGGTGCGCGGATCGACCGGAGGAAGTGGCTGGGGGACGTGGATTCGAACCACGACTAACGGAGTCAGAGTCCGCTGTTCTACCGTTAAACTATCCCCCAGCAGGGGAGTGCGACCGCCTCCGTCCAGTCGAGGCGGGGCGACCGCGAGCGAGGCCGTAAGGGCCGTCCGCAACGCGCTCCCTCTAGCGGGTTCGGATCGCCGGAGCAAGAGGCGCCGCGCGGCCCGCACGTCGATGCGGCTCATCCGTCTTGTAGCCGCGAAACCTTAAGCTCCGGTTCCACCCGCTGCGCCCTGCCGGCCCGGAAGCTTCTGTGTCGCGGACGTCTGCTGCTAAACCGGGCCGGCGCGTTCCGCGCAGCAGGCAGGGGGGTTCACCCGTTGAGGGCAGCAGGAGGGTGGGGCCGGATCCGGCCGGGAGAGCGCGGGGCGTCGGCGGCGCAAGGCGAATCGTCGCGGTTGGGGCTGCTCACGCTGAGGCTCGTGGCAGGAGCGATCGCCCTGTGCCTCGCCGCCTGCGCTTCGCGGCCGGACGCGCGCGTGCTCGACCCGGTATCGGCCGTAGGGGGAGCGAAGCAGGTCACGGTCTATGTCGCCACCACGCGAGAGCCTGCTCCCGGCGGCGGCGCGGCGTTCACCGACGGCCGCTCGCGCCAGCTTCATTATGCGCGCTACGTGATTTCGATCCCGCCGACGCACAAGCCGGGCGCCATCGAGTGGCCGAAGTCGAAGCCTGACGCGACCAAGGAGTTCGTGACGGTCTCGGCGACGCCGCTGACCGAAACGGAGTTCCTCGCCCAGACCAGGGCCGCCGCAGCGAGGTCGCGCGGCCCACGGGCGGGAATCGGCGTCTTCGTGCACGGCTACAACTACACCTTCCAGGAGTCGCTCTTCCGGCTGGCGCAGATGGACGCCGACGCGGATGTGGGCGGCGCGGCCGTGCTGTTCGCCTGGCCGTCCCGAGGCTCGCTCGCGAGCTATGTGGCGGACAAGGAGTCGGTGACGTATTCGCGCGACGGCCTCGCGCATGTCATCGAGGCGCTGACGACTCAACCCGGGGCGGGGAACGTCACCCTGCTCGGCCACAGCATGGGCGGCTGGCTCACGGTGGAGGCCATCCGGCAGCTGAGGCTCGAAGGGCGCGACCGTGCGGTCGCCGGGCTCGGCGACGTCATCCTCGCGGCCCCGGACATCGACATCGACGTCTTCCGTCAGCAGCTCCTGGTGGTGGGCAGGCTGTCGCCGCCGATCACCCTGCTGGTCTCAAAGGACGACCGGGCGCTGTCCGCCTCTCGCTTCCTGGCGGGCGATCGCGACCGGGTGGGGGCGCTCGATATCCAGGACCCGCAGGTTCAGGCGGTGGCGCGGAGCGAAAACCTGCGCGTCGTCGACATCTCGCAGTTGCAATCCGAAAACGGCACCAATCACGACCGCTACGCCGCGCTCGCCACGATCTACCCGCAGCTGCAGTCGCAGCTCAAGGCCGGCTCGGGCAACGCCGCGCAGCAGGCCGGGATCTTCGTTCTCGACGCGGCCGCCGCGACGCTGCAGACGCCGTTCCGGGCGGCCGGCGCGATCCTAGGACAGCGCTGAGGCCGGGCCACGAAACGAAAAGGGCCGGCGTGAGCCGGCCCTTCCGTATCGAGGCGCGGAGAGCGCCCTATGGCGTGACCGCCGCCGCGGGCGCCTGGATCACCATCTCGGTGAACGGCGGCACATAGGCCTGCGCCATCACCAGGAGGCCCATCAGGACCGCAAGCGCGATGGAGTGGAAGAACACGTAGCGCAGGATGTCGCCCTCGTGGCCGTACCAGCGCGTCGCCGTGGAGGCGACGACGATCGACTGCGCATCGATCATCTTGCCCATCACGCCGCCCGACGAGTTTGACGCGGCCATCAGCGTCGGCGAGAGGCCGAGCTGCTCCGCCGTGATCTTCTGCAGCGAGCCGAACAGCACGTTCGACGAGGTGTCGGAGCCGGTGAGCGCGACGCCGAGCCAGCCGAGCAGCACGCCGAAGAACGGGTAGAACACCCCGGTCTGCGAGAAGGCCAGCCCCAAGGTCGCGTCGACGCCCGAGTAGCGGGTGACGAAGCCCAGCGCGAGCATCGCCGAAATCGTCAGCAGCGAGTAGCGGACGAGATAGAGCGTGCGGCCGTAGACCCGGAGCATGCCGAGCGGCGAGAAGCCCATCACGAAGCCGGCGATGATCGCCGACACCAGAATGCCGCTGCCCGTCGCCGACAGCCAGTTCAGGCTGAAGACGGCGGCCTCGGCCTTGGCCGCGGGGACCACCGGTGGGACGCGCTGGATCAGCTGGTCGACATGCGCGACCGGGAACTTCACGAGCGCCAGGCTGTCGAGGAACGCCTTCACCTGCGGGATGCCCCAGCAGACCACGATGACGGAGAGGATCAGCCACGGCAGCCAGGCGCGCAGCACGTCGCCGCTCGAATGCTTGTCGAAGACGTGCGCGCCGGCGCCGCCGGCGGTGGGCGCGGCGCCTTCCGCCGAGGTCCAGATCTCGCGCGGCCGCCAGACCTTCAGGAACATCGCCAGGCACGCGATCGACACGACCGAGGCGATGACGTCGACGAGCCACGGGCCGTGGTAGTTCGAGACCACGAACTGCGGGATGGCGAAGCTGACGCCGGCGATCAGGATCGCGGGGAAGATCTGGATCATCCCGCGGAAGCCCGCGAAGGCCACGATCAGCCAGAACGGCACCAGCACGGAGAAGAAGGGCAGTTGGCGCCCGATCATCGCCGACAGGTCGAGCAGCGGCAGGCCCGTGACGGCCGCGAGCGCGATGACCGGGGTGCCGAGCGCGCCATAGGCGACGGGCGCGGTGTTGGCGATCAGCGACAGGCCGGAGGCGGCGAGCGGAGAGAAGCCGAGGCCGATGAGGATCGCGCCCGTGACGGCGACCGGGGTGCCGAAGCCGCCCGCGCCCTCGAAGAACGCGCCGAAGCAGAAGGCGATCAGCAGGAGTTGCAGCCGCCGATCATCCGTGATGCCGGCGATCGAGTCCTGCAGGACCTTGAAATAACCCTTCTCGAGAGTGAGTTGGTAAAGGAAGATGATGTTGAGGATGATCCATCCGATGGGCAGAAGCCCGAACGCGGCCCCGTAGAGCGCCGTCATGCCGGCTTTTTCGGCGGGCATCCCCTGGCCGAAGATCGCGATGATCAGCGCCGCGGCCAGCCCCAGCAGCGCCGCGACATGAGCCTTCAGGCTGAAAAGCCCTATGCCTGCCAGCAGCACCACGACCGGAATGGCGGCGACGAGGGTCGAAATGACCGCGTTGCCGAATGGATCATAAACTTGTTGCCACATTGGCGGTCCCCCGCGCTTTTTTGTGAGGGCCGGACCTGCGCCCCGGCCTTTGGTGTGACCTCGAATCCCCGCAACCTGAGAACGCGGGCCGTTTGCCCTGCGCCTTTCTGAGCGGAGGATCAACACTTTTGCGCGAGCGGAGTTGCCTTGCGACTGAGCCGTTCGCTGTTACAATTCCGCCTGAATTGTTCACACGCGCGTACTCGCCTCGAGCTCACTGGAGCCGGGGCCGCGGCGCGAAGGATGCCGGCTATTGTCCCACTCCGCCGTAACGCTCGCCGCCCCGGGACTCACGTATCCCGTGGGGCGCGGAGCGGCGGCCTCGGCTCGCGCCGACACTCCCGTCCGCCCGCAACCCACGACTTATGCGGCGCTCGATCTCGGAACCAACAACTGCCGCTTACTGGTCGCCCGGCCGGATCGGGACGGCGGCTTCCGAGTCGTGGATTCGTTCTCCCGCATCGTCCGTCTCGGCGAAGGGCTCGCGCATAGCGGCCGCCTCTCGGAGGGCGCCATCTCGCGCGCGGTGTCGGCGCTTGCGGTGTGTCGGGACAAGATGGAGGCGCGCGGCGTCTCGCGCTCGCGCCTGATCGCGACCGAGGCCTGCCGGCAGGCCGACAATGGCGAGGCGTTTCTCGACCGCGTGCGCGCCGAGACTGGCCTGGAGCTCGAGATCATCGACCGCGCCACCGAGGCGCGGCTCGCCGCCGCCGGCTGCGCCTCGCTCGCTGACCCGGCGGCCGGCGGGGTGATCCTGTTCGACATCGGCGGCGGCTCGTCGGAGGTCGTCTGGCTCGATCGCCGGCGCGGCGGGGGGCCCGGGCACCTCGCGATGCGCGCCTGGGTCTCGCTCCCGGTGGGGGTGGTGACGCTCGCCGAGCGCTATGGCGGCGTGAAGGTCTCGACCCAGGTGTTCGAGGACATGGTGGGCGAGGTCGAGCGGCTGCTCGAGGCTTTCCCGGAGCGCGAGACCCTGAGCGCCTCCCTGAGCGACATCCACCTGCTGGGCACGTCCGGGACCGTGACGACGATCGCCGGCGTTCATCTTGGCTTGCCGCGCTACGAGCGCAGGCTGGTCGACGGGCAGTGGATGGCGTCGACGGACGTCACGCGGGTCGTCGAGTCGCTGCGCGAGATGTCCTACGACCAGCGCTGCCAGAACCCGTGCATCGGCCCCGACCGGGCCGACCTCGTGCTCGCCGGCTGCGCGGTGCTGGAGGCCATACGGCGCGCCTTCCCGGTGGCGCGGCTGCGGGTCGCCGACCGCGGGCTTCGCGAGGGCATCCTGGTCGAGATGATGCGGGCGGACGGCGCCTGGCGCCGTCGCGGCGCGCGCCGCCGAGGACGACGCGGTTGAGCGCGCGGTCGCGAGGAGGCGGCGGGAGCGACAAGGCCTCGGGCGGCGCGGGGCGCAGCCTCGAGGTTCGGGTCCGCACCGCCAGGAAGCGCAGCCACGCCTCGACGCTCTGGCTGAGCCGCCAGCTCAACGATCCCTACGTCCAGGCCGCGCGACGCGAGGGCTACCGTTCGCGCGCGGCCTTCAAGCTGATCGAGATCGACGACAAGCATCACTTCCTGAAGCCCGGCCAGAAGGTGGTGGATCTCGGCGCGGCGCCGGGCGGCTGGAGCCAGATCGCCGCGCAGCGGATCGGCGCCACCGAGGGCAAGGGCTCGATCGTCGCGATCGACCTGCTGGAGATGGAGCCCGTCCCGGGCGCGGACTTCATGGTCCTCGACTTTCTGGACGACGACGCTCCCGAACTCCTGAAGCAGCGGCTCGGCGGCAAGGCGGACGTCGTGCTGTCGGACATGGCCGCGAACACTGTCGGCCATCAGCGGACCGACCACCTGCGCATCATGGCGCTGGTGGAGGCGGCCGCGCAGTTCGCCGCCGAGGTGCTGGCCCCCGGCGGCGCGTTCCTGGCGAAAGTCTTCCAGGGCGGCGCCCAGACCGAGCTGCTGGCGGAGCTCAAGCGCGACTACGCCAAGGTCATTCACGTCAAGCCGCCGTCGAGCCGCAAGGACTCGTCCGAGCTCTATGTGCTGGCGACCGGCTTCCGCGGCCGCCAGGCTCCGCCCGAGGCTACTTGATCGACGCGCAGGCGACCCGGTCGCCGGCCTTGCCGATCGGCTGGGAGATCTGGTCATCCTCGTTCGCGTGGATGATCAGGGCGCTGCCGTCCTGGTCCTTCAGCTCGTCGATCTTCACCAGAGAGGTGAAGAGGTTGACCTGCGCGGAGCCGTCCTGCGCCACGACGAGGTTCGGCAGGTCGCCGGGCTCGGGGCCGTTAGGGTTGAGCAGGCCGTGCTTGCCCTCGGCGTGGCCGACATGCGAGCCGGACTTCTTGTACTGGCCGACGTCGGAGCAATCGCCGCTCTGATGGAAGTGCAGGCCGTGGCGGCCGGGCGTCAGGCTGCCGCCAACGAGTTCGATGTCGATCAGCGTGCCCTGCGGGGCTCCGGTGAGTTTCACCTGACCGATCTTGGAGCCATCCTTCCCGAGGATGTCGTAACTGTCGGCTGCGAAGGCGGCGGCGGGAGCAAGGACGACGACGCACAGCGCAGCGGCGAGGCTTCGTTTCATGGCGATCTACTCCTCTGGCAGGAAGGGGCCTTCCCCTGGCGAGCCAATCACCTCATGCCGCCAGAGTTCCAGTCTGCGCTGATGATTTTGCCGCGTCGAGAGCCCGTGAAATGACAGCTATCGGCCCCTCCGCTCCGCCTCCTGCCACCCGGGAGGCGACGCTGCGCGAGGCCTTCGGCTGCGAGGGAGCCGGCCTCCATACCGGCCGCCACGCGCGCGTGCGCGTCAGTCCCGCCGCCCCGGGCCACGGACTGGTGTTCCGCCGGTTGCTCAAGGGCCAGGCGCACGACGTGCCGGCGCTCTGGCCGAACCAGCGCACCCGCCCGCTATGCACCGCGCTTCAGGTCGGGGAGGGGCCGCTCGTCCGGACGGTCGAGCATCTGCTGGCGGCGCTGTCCGGCGGCTCGATCGACAACGCCCTGATCGAGATCGAGGGCGAGGAGCTGCCGATCTTCGACGGCAGCGCGGCGCCCTGGTGCGCGCTGATCGCCAGGGCGGGACGGATCGAGCAGGATCGTCCCCGCCGCTACCTGCGCGTGGTCAAGCGCGTGGAGTACCGCAACGGCCGCCACAAGCAGTCGATCGACCCCGCG
This sequence comes from Hansschlegelia beijingensis, assembly GCF_014196425.1. GTDB lineage: Bacteria > Pseudomonadota > Alphaproteobacteria > Rhizobiales > Methylopilaceae > Methylopila > Methylopila beijingensis. Next base: position 109,233 of record NZ_JACIDR010000006.1, on the reverse strand, counting down.
GGGACGTTCACCGTGAAGGGCTCCGTCACCCTGAAGGGGCTCGGCCAGCTGCGATGGAGCGGGCCGATCGACCCGGAGACCTTCGCCCGGGAGCTTGCGCCATCGCGCAGCTTCGGCCGCCTCAAATGGGCCCTGGCGGCGAAGCTGTTCGGCCGCTTCAGCCGCGAGCCGGTGCTGCGCGGCGCGAGCCTCTCGAACACCGCCGCGCTGTGGGGCGCCACGGCGGTCGGCGGACTGCGGATGCCGGACGAGCCGGTCCGCCACCGGGTGCTCGATCTGGTCGGCGACTATGCGCTGGCCGGCCGCCCGCTTCTGGGCAGGGTGACCGCCGTGATGCCCGGGCACGAGCACAACCACGCGATGGTCGCGATTCTGCTCGCGGACCGCACGGCCTGGCAGGAGGTCGAGATCGACGAGGGCGGCGAACCGAGACCGGTGGGCTGACGCCGGTCAGGCGCGCTCGCGCGCGGCGGTCACCGGATCCGGCTGGGGGCTGACATGGCCGGAGACCTCTTCGCCGGCGTCCGGAGCGAGCCGCGCGAACAGGAACACCGACGACGCCGAGATCAGGCCGATCATCAGGAACGCCACGGGGAAGTCCGAGGCGCGCAGCTCGACCCCGCCGCGATGGGCGAGCAGGCCTTCGAGCACGAGGGCGGCGATGCTGACCCCGAGCGACAGGGAAATCTGTTGGGCGACGCTTGCGAGGCTGGTCGCGCGGCTCATGCGGGCGGTGTCGATGTCGGCGTAGCCGAGCGCGTTCACGGCGGTGAACTGCAGCGACCGGAAGAACCCGCCGACCAGCAGGGCCACGAGGATGATGGCGACCGGCGTGGTGGCGGTGAACAGCGCCGGCGCCGTCATCAGCGCGGCGGCCACGACCGCATTGACCATCATGGTCGTGCGGAAGCCGAACCGCTGCAGGATGGGCTTGGCGGCCATCTTCATGAACAGCGCGCCGAGCGCGGACGCGAAGGTGAGCATGCCGGACTGGAAGGCGGTCATTCCGAAGCCGACCTGCAGCATCAGCGGCAGCAGGAACGGGGCGGCGCCGATGCCGACCCGGAACAGGGAGCCGCCCAGAATCGCCGCCCGGAAGGTGGGGATCGCGAACAGTCTCAGGTCGAGGATCGGGTGCTCCGCCCGCTGCGCGTGAAGCACATAGGCGCCGAACGCGACCACCCCGGCGCCGAGGATCGCGAACCCCGCCAGATGCGGCAGCGCCTCGAGGCCGATCGCGGTCGCGCCGGACACGATCGCCGCGAGGCCGAATCCCGAGAGGACGAAGCCGAGGGAGTCGAACGGCGTCCGCTCTTCGCCGCGCACGTCCGGGATGAACAGCGTCGCGAGCACGATGCCGAGCGCCGCGATCGGCAGGTTGATCCAGAAGATCCAGCGCCAGGAGAAGTAGGTGGTGATGAATCCCCCGACCGGCGGGCCGAGCACCGGGCCGATCAGCGCCGGTATGGTCAGCCAGGCGAGCGACCCGACCAGCTCCGACTTCGGCACTGTCCTGAGAATCACCAGCCGGCCGACCGGCACCATCATGGCCCCGCCGACGCCCTGCAGGACGCGCGCGCCGATCAGCTCCGGCATGGTGGAGGAGAAGCCCGCGAGCGCCGACCCGAGCGCGAAGGTCGCGATCGCGGCGCGGAACACCAGGCGCGCGCCAAGTCGGTCCGCGAGCCAGCCCGAGATCGGGATGAAGACCGCGAGGCTCAGCAGATAGGAGGTCAGCGCGAGCTTCAGGTCGATCGGGTTGATCTTGAGCTCGGCCGCGATCGCCGGCAGCGAGGTCGCCAGCACCGTGCTGTCCAGGTTCTCCATGAACAGCGCGCAGGCGACGATCAGGGGCACCAGGATGCGATTGGGAACAGCGGCGTTCGGGAAAGTAGGCATGAGCCTGCCGCATATAGGGGTCGCCCCCAGATCGCACACCGTCATTTGCGTCAGGGCAGGGCCGTGCTAAAGGTCCGCGCCACTTCCCCAACTCGCGCTGCGCCCTCGCAGACGCCTAGGGGCCGGACGCCGTCGGGCGGCTCCGGGCGCTCACGCGCACACCCGTTTCAGGAGGTTCGGCATGGAGAGGATCAACGGCGCACTCGGCAACGAGGCGTTAACCTTCGACGACGTCCTGCTCCGGCCGGGCCTCTCGGAGGTGATGCCCGGCGAGGCCGATCTCCGGTCGCGCGTGACGCGCACCATCTCGCTGAACATCCCGATCCTCTCCTCCGCCATGGACACGGTGACGGAGGCGCGCCTCGCCATCGCCATGGCCCAGGCCGGCGGCATCGGCGTCATCCACCGCAACCTCAGCCCCGAGCAGCAGGCCGCCGAGGTCCTCCAGGTCAAGAAGTTCGAGAGCGGCATGGTGGTGAACCCGGTCACCATCGCGCCGGACGCGACGCTCGCGGACGCGCTGGAGCTGATGAAGCGCTACCGCATCTCGGGCATCCCGGTGGTGCAGGGCGGCGCGCCCGGCCGCGCCGGCAAGCTCGTCGGGATCCTGACGAACCGCGACGTCCGCTTCGCGACCAATCCGCGCCAGCCGGTCTCCGAGCTGATGACGCGCGACAACCTCATCACGGTCTCCGAGGGCGTCAGCCAGGACGAGGCGAAGCGCCTGCTGCACAGCCACCGGATCGAGAAGCTGCTGGTGGTCAACGACGCCTATGAGTGCGTCGGCCTCGTCACGGTGAAGGACATCGAAAAGGCGGTCGCCAACCCCAACGCCAACAAGGACGGGCGGGGGCGGCTCCGGGTCGCGGCCGCGACGACCGTCGGCGACAAGGGTTTCGGGCGCGCCGAGGCGCTGATCGACGCCGGCTGCGACCTGGTGGTGGTCGACACCGCCCATGGTCATTCACAGCACGTGCTCGACGTCGTGGCGCGCATCAAGCGGCTGTCGAACGAGGTCCAGATCGTGGCCGGCAACGTCGCCACCGGAGAAGCGACGCGCGCGCTGATCGACGCCGGCGCGGACGCCGTGAAGGTCGGCATCGGTCCGGGCTCGATCTGCACCACCCGCATCGTCGCGGGCGTGGGCGTGCCGCAGCTCACCGCGATCATGGAGTCCGTGGAGGTCGCGAAGGCGGCCGACGTGCCGGTGATCGCCGACGGCGGCATCAAGTATTCCGGCGACCTCGCCAAGGCGATCGCCGCCGGCGCGGACGCCGCCATGGTGGGCTCGCTGCTCGCCGGCACCGACGAGAGCCCGGGCGAGGTCTACCTCTACCAGGGCCGCTCCTATAAGTCGTATCGCGGCATGGGCTCGGTCGGCGCGATGGCGCAGGGCTCGGCGGACCGCTACTTCCAGGCCGAGGTCAATGACAGCCTGAAGCTGGTGCCCGAGGGCATCGAGGGGCAGGTGCCCTACAAGGGTCCGGTCTCGGCGGTGCTGCACCAGCTCGCCGGCGGCCTCCGGGCCGCGATGGGCTATGTCGGCGCGGCGACGATCCAGGACCTTCACGAGAAGGCGCGCTTCGTGCGGATCTCGGGCGCTTCGCTGCGCGAGAGCCACGTTCACGACGTGACGATCACCCGCGAGAGCCCGAACTATCCGGGCATCGTCTGACATGGCGCCGGCGCGATGACCCTTCCCGCCGTCCTCGCGCCGGTTTTCGTTCAGGTCGCGCTGATCTTCTTCGTGCTGTTCCGGATGGGGTTCGCCCGCTGGACGGCGGTCCGCGACGGGCAGGTGGAGGTGCGCGGAGAGTCGCCGCGCAACTATGGCTGGCCCCGCAAAGCGCAGGCCGCCGCGGACAACTTCCAGAACCAGTTCGAGCTGCCGACGCTGTTCTTCGCGCTGGTCCCGCTCGCGATCCTGACCCACAAGGCCGACCTGCTGTTTGTGCTGCTGGCGTGGGTCTTCGTCGTGCTGCGCTGGCTGCATGCGCTGGAGCACATGGGGCCGAACCGGCTGAAGCTGCGGTTTCCGTTCTACGCCGCCGGCGCGCTCGTGCTCCTCGTCATGTGGGCCGTCTTCGCCGCCCGTATCCTGCTCACGGTCTGAGGCCATGACCCCCGCAGCCCACGCGCTCGCCGCGATCGAGGTCCTGACCGAGATCGAGAACCGCAGATCGCCCGCCGCCGGCGCCCTCAAGGCGTGGGGCGCGGCGCATCGCTTCGCGGGATCGGGCGACCGCGCCCGGATCGCCAGCATCGTCTATGACGCGCTGCGCTCCCGCGCCTCGATCGCCTGGCGCATGGGAGAGGCGACGCCGCGCGCCCTGGTTCTCGGCGCGCTTGTCTTCGTGCGGCATGCGGATGTCGACGCGCTTGCGGCCGCCTTCGCCGCGAGCCCGCATGCGCCCGCGCCGGTGACCGAGGCCGAGCGCGCCGCCATCGCCGCCGCCTCTCTCGACGGGGCGCCGGACCATGTGCGCGGCGACTATCCGGAATGGCTGGACGCCTCGCTCGCGCGCGTGTTCGGCGAGGCGCGGGCGGAGGAGGGGGCGGCGCTCGCCGCCCGCGCGCCGCTCGACCTGCGGGTGAACGCCCTGAAGGGCGACCGCGACAAGGCCCTCGAGGCGCTCGCGCATCTGAAGGCCGAACCCACCCCGCTGTCGCCCTTCGGCGTCCGGATCCCGCTCACGGACGATGGCCGCGGTCCTCCGGTCCAGGCCGAGCCGGCCCATCTGAAGGGTCTGGTCGAGGTGCAGGACGAGGGGTCGCAGATCGCGGCGCTGCTGTGCGCGGCTGCGCCGGGCGAGCAGGTCATCGATCTTTGCGCCGGCGCCGGCGGCAAGACGCTGGCGCTGGCCGCGGGGATGCGCAATCGCGGCCAGCTCTACGCGCACGATTCGGACATCCGGCGGCTCGCGCCGCTGCATGACCGCGCGACGCGCGCAGGCGTGAAGAACCTTCAGATCAGGTCGCCCCGCGGCGCGGCCGACGTCATGGAGGACCTCGAGGCGCGCGCCGATCTGGTGCTGGTCGACGCGCCCTGCACCGGCGCCGGCACCTGGCGGCGCAACCCCGACGCCAAATGGCGCATGCGCCCCAGCGCGCTCGACGTCCGGATCTCCGAGCAGGACGCCGCTCTCGATGACGGCGCGCGGCTGGTGAAGCCGGGCGGACGGCTCGTCTATGTGACCTGCTCGCTGCTGGCGGAAGAGAATGAGGACCGCATCGCGGCCTTTCTCGGCCGTCGTCCGGAGTTCGCCGCCGTCCCGGCCGCGGAGGCCGCCGTGGCCGCGGGCCTGCCCGATCTCGCCCGCTTCGCGCTTCCGTCAGGCGGGTCGATCCTGCTCAGCCCGCGTCGCTCCGGCACCGACGGCTTTTTTATCGCCGTGCTGAGGCGCACTTGACCGCCGGGCCGCCCGGGCCATTTCGGCAATGGGTGGCGCAAGGCGGCGAGGCAGATGCGGGCGATCAGCGGAATTCTTCAGATCATCGGCCTGCTGGTCATCCTCGTGGCCGGCTACTGGGTCTGGTACGCGAACTGGGGGCCGAATCCGAACGACCGGATCGGAACCTCGATCGCGCCGTTGCTGCCTTCCCCCTTCCGGGACTGGGGCTGCGGCAAGCTGAACCAGCGTTTCACGACCGAGTCGCCGGCGGTCTGCAGCCCGCCCGCCGCCGGGACCCCGGCGCCGACGACGCCGGGCGGTTCGGAGGAAGGCGGCGGCCGCCTCTAGCGGCGCCCGGCGTTTTTTCACTGCGGCTCCGCCGTTTGCGGCGTTGCGGCGCCGAGGCTGTTCGGAGTACGGACAGGCCATGACCGCCGCCAACGCCCACGACCGCATTCTCATCATCGATTTCGGGTCGCAGGTGACCCAGCTGATCGCCCGCCGCGTTCGCGAGGCGGGCGTCTACTGCGAGATCGTCCCCTTCAATCTCGCCGAGGAGGCCTTCAGGACCTTCGGCGCCAAGGGCGTGATCCTGTCCGGCGGCCCGGCCTCGGTGGCGGAGATCGGCACCCCGCGCGCTCCCCAGGCGGTGTTCGAATCCGGCGTGCCGGTGCTCGGCATCTGCTACGGCCAGATGACGATGGCCGAGCAACTCGGCGGAACGGTCGAGAGCGGGCACCATCGCGAGTTCGGTCGCGCCGACCTGCACGTGGTGGCGCCGTCGCAGCTCTTCACGGGCGTCTGGGAGGACAAGAGCCGCAATCAGGTGTGGATGAGCCATGGCGACCGCATCACGCGGATGCCGCCCGGCTTCCGCATCGTCGGCGTGTCCGAGAACGCGCCGTTCGCGGCGATCGCCGACGAGACCCGGCGCTACTACGGCCTGATGTTCCATCCCGAGGTCGTGCACACGCCGGAAGGCGGCAAGCTGCTGACCAATTTCGTGCGCCAGATCTGCGGCTGCTCCGGCGACTGGTCGATGGCGGCGTATCGCGAGGAGGCGATCGCCAAGATCCGCGGCCAGGTCGGCGACGGGCGGGTGATCTGCGGCCTGTCGGGCGGCGTCGATTCGGCGGTGGCGGCCGTGCTGATCCATGAGGCCATCGGCGACCAGCTCACCTGCGTGTTCGTCGACCACGGTCTGATGCGCAAGGACGAGGCGCGCCAGGTCGTCGACCTGTTCCGCGGCCACTACAACATCCCGCTGGTGCATGTGGACGCGAGCGACATGTTCCTCGCCGCGTTGCAGGGGGTCGAGGACCCCGAGGCCAAGCGCAAGGTCATCGGGCGGCTGTTCATCGACGTGTTCGACGACGAGGCGCAGAAGGTCGGCGGCGCCGACTTCCTCGCGCAGGGCACGCTCTATCCCGACGTCATCGAAAGCGTGTCCTTCTCGGGCGGCCCCTCCGTCACGATCAAGTCGCACCATAATGTCGGCGGGCTGCCCGAACGCATGAACATGAAGCTCGTCGAGCCGCTGCGCGAGCTGTTCAAGGACGAGGTGCGCGCGCTTGGCCGCGAGCTCGGCCTGCCGGAGGCCTTCGTGGGCCGCCATCCGTTCCCGGGCCCCGGTCTGGCGATCCGCTGCCCGGGCGAGGTGACGCGCGAAAAGCTCGACGTGCTGCGCCAGGCGGACGCCATCTATCTCGACGAGATCCGCAAGGCCGGCCTCTATGACGCCATCTGGCAGGCCTTCGCGGTCCTGCTCCCGGTCCGCACCGTCGGGGTGATGGGCGACGGCCGCACCTATGAGAACGTGCTGGCGCTGCGCGCCGTGACCTCCGTCGACGGCATGACGGCCGACTTCTATCCCTTCGACATGAACTTCCTCGGCCGCGCCGCCACCCGCATCATCAACGAGGTGAGGGGCGTCAACCGCGTCGTCTACGACGTGACCTCGAAGCCCCCCGGCACGATCGAGTGGGAGTGAGGCCGCAGGGCCTCTTCATCGGGACTGCGGGGTGGGCCATTCCGTCCCGGCACGCTGCGGCGGCGCCGGGCGACGGAAGCCATCTCGAGCGTTACTCCCGCGTGTTTGGCGCGGTCGAGATCAATTCGTCCTTCCACCGCTCCCATCAGCGCAAGACCTACGAGCGCTGGGCGGACGAGACGCCGGAGGGCTTCCGCTTCGCGGCCAAGGTCCCGAAGGCGATCACGCATGAGCGGTCGCTCGCCGGCTGTGGTCCGCTGATCGACGCTTTCGCGAACGAGGTCGGCGGCGTGGGCGGCAAGCTCGCCGCCGTGCTGGTGCAACAGCCGGCCTCCGCAGCGCCGGACCTGGCGGTCGCGGAGCGCTTCTTCGAGGACCTGCGCGCCGCGGTCGACGCCGCCATCGCGTTCGAGCCGCGCCATCCGGCGTGGTTCACGGCGGAGGCCGACGCCTGGCTGGCCGAGCGGCGGATCGCGCGCGTCGCGGCTGATCCGGCGCGCGCGCCGGGGGCGGCGGAGCCGGGCGGCTGGCCGGAGCTCCGGTATTATCGCTGGCATGGCTCGCCGCGGATCTATTACTCGGATTACGACGAGGCCGCGCTCGCCGCTCTCAAGCGCCGCGCCGACGCCGACCGCGCCGCGGGGGCGACGGTGTGGTGCGTCTTCGACAACACCGCGTCGGGCGCTGCGCTTGGCGACGCGCTCGCGCTTGCCAGGCTCTGAAGATGATCACGCTCTACGGCATCCGGAACTGCGACACGATGAAGAAGGCGCGCGCCTGGCTCGACGGCCACGGCGTCGCTTACGCGTTCCACGACTACAAGGCGGCCGGCGTCGATCGGGAGCGCCTCGCGGGCTGGGTGGCGGCTGCGGGGTGGGAGACGCTGCTCAACCGGGCCGGCACGACCTTCCGCAAGCTCCCCGAGGCGGAGCGCCAAGAACTGGATGAGGCGCGGGCGATCGAGCTGATGATCGCGCAGCCCTCCATGATCAAGCGACCGGTGCTGGAGGCGCAGGGCCGCCTGCTGGTCGGCTTCAAGCCTTCTGAGTACGAGGCGGCGTTCGGCTGACGAACTCCGAATGGCCCCGACCGGATCAGCGAGGCGCTCAAGTCCTGAGGGCGCCGGAGCTCGCGGCGTCATGCATAGGCGGCTGAGGAACGACTACGGGCCGTGGGCGTTCGCGTCACGATGGTCGGAACGCTGATGCGCCGACCGCGCGTTTCAGTTGGAAGGATTCGCCATGCTTTGGGCTCTCGCCATCATCCTGCTCATCCTGTGGGCAGGCGGTTTTCTGGTCTTTCACGTCGCGAGCGGGCTCATCCACCTCTTGCTGGTGATCGCGGTCATCGTCGTGCTCGTGCGGCTGTTCACCGGCCGGCGCGCCATCTAGCGCTCTGAAGGGGAAGGGGCGTCCCGGGCCGACCTTACGGATGCGGGAGAGCGCTTCGGCGCCCGTCACCGCCCCGCCACAAAACGCCCGAAGCCCTGCGCCCGGAGGGCGCAGGCCGGGCACTCGCCGCAGCCATAGCCCCAGTCGTGGCGCTCGCCGCGTTCGCCGAGATAGCAGGTGTGGCTCTCCTCCACGATGAGCGCGACCAGCCCCTCGCCGCCGAGCTGTTGCGCCAGCCGCCACGTCTCCGCCTTGTCGAGCCACATCAGCGGCGTCTCCAGCACGAAGCGGCTGTCCATGCCGAGGTTCAGCGCGACCTGCAGCGCCTTGATCGCGTCGTCGCGGCAGTCGGGGTAACCGGAGAAATCCGTCTCGCACATGCCGCCGACGATCCGGCGCAGCCCGCGACGGTAGGCGAGGGCGGCGGCGAAGGTCAGAAAGACGATGTTGCGGCCCGGAACGAAGGTGTTGGGCAGGCCGCTCGACTCCATCCCGATCGCCACGTCGCGCGTGAGCGCCGTGTCTGAAAGAGCGCCCAGGGCGTCGAGCTGGATGGTGTGGTCGTCGCCGAGGCGCGCGTCCCACGTCGGGTTCAGTTTCCGCAGGCCGTCCCGGATGCGCCCGCGCTGCGAGAGCTCGACAACGTGGCGCTGGCCGTAATCGAAGCCGACCGTCTCGACGCGTTCATGGCGGTCGAGGGCCCAGGCGAGGCACGTCGCGGAATCCTGCCCGCCCGAGAACAGCACCAGCGCGGCGCGATCGTTGGTCACTTTTGGAACGTCCAGTCGCAGCGGGCGCTGATCTTCAGCGCGTGATCACGATCTTCGTGTTCCGCATTCCGTGCTGCCGCACAAGTCGATAGAAGGCCGCCGCGTTCGCGGTGCGCAGCCTGACGCAGCCATGGCTTGCGGGCCGTCCAAGCGAGCGAACGTATTGCGTTCCATGGATCGCATAGCCGCCGCGGAAGAAGACCGCGTAGGGCATCGGCGACATGTCGTATTTGCGCGAGTGCCACATGCGCTCCGTCCGGATCGGCCGGAACGAGCCGCGCGGCGTGACGTAGCCGCGCCGCGCGGTCGAGACGGGCCAGTCATAGACCGGAACGCCGTTGACCGAGACCGCCATGCGCTGTTGCGAAAGGCTGATCACCGCCAGCGTGCTGGCGAAAGCCTTGGTGGGAAAGGCCGCCCATCCGCAGAGGACGGCGACGAGAAGCAACGCCACTCTCACAGCAGTTCTCCTGCGGTCCGTTTCCGCGCGGCCGCAGGTCAACTGTGGCGGGATCGTGGCGAAGAGTCGAATCGCAAGGCCGCGATGGCGCCGCCGGAGCGTCGCGGCTAGTCTGGGGGCCGTCGAAGGGGGGCGGGCATGCTGGTTCTGGTCGCGGGGCTTCTGATCTTCTTCGGCGTTCACCTGTCGACGCGCGCGCGCGACAACCGGGCCCGTCTGATCGCGCGGTTCGGCGAGGGTCCCTACAAGGTCGCCTATTCGGCGATATCGACGCTGGCGCTCGTCCTGATCGTCCTGGGCTGGCGTTCGGCGCCCTTCATCGAGATCTGGTCGCCGCCGGGCTGGACGCGCCACGCCACCATCACGCTGATGTTGCCGGCCTTCATCCTGCTGGCGGCCGCTTATCTGCCGGGTCACATCCGCGCGAAGGCCAAGCACCCGATGCTCGCCGCCCTGAAGCTCTGGGCGGCGGCGCATCTCGTGTCCAACGGCGACCTCGCCAGCATCATCCTGTTCGGCTCGTTCCTCGCCTATGGGGTCGTCGACCGCATCATGCTCAAGCGCGCCGGACGCGGCGAGGTCCGCGCGCCGCAGAAGGCGAGCTGGGGCGCCGACGTCATGGCGGTGGTCATCGGCACGGCGGCCTATCTGCTGTTCGGGATCTACCTCCACCCGCTCCTCATCGGAGTGCCGGCGATCAGGGTCTAGACCGCGCCCAAACCGTTTGCGGGCGCGGAGTCGCGTCGCTATGGTGCCGCCGCACCCGCGAGGGGGCGCCGCAGGACGAGCGACTGGACCGAATGGCCGATATTTTCACCGAAGTTCAGGAGGACCTCCGCCGGGAGCGTCTGAAGCAGCTGTGGGACCGTTACGGCGTCCTGCTGATCGCGCTCGCGCTTCTGGTGGTGATCGGCGTCGGCGCCTGGCGGGGCTACGAGTATTACCAGGCGCGCGAGGCCGAGCAGGCCGGCGATCGCTATGAGGCCGCCTCGAGGCTCGCCCAGGACGGCAAGAGCGACGAGGCCCGCGCGGCCTTCGCGGCGCTCGCCGCCGACGGGCCGGCCGGCTACGCGGTGCTGTCGAAGCTCCGCGAGGCGGACGAGGTCGCGAAGTCCGATCAGGCGGGCGCGCTGAAGCTGTACGAGGAAGTTGCGAACGGCGCCGGCGACGAGATGCTGCGCGACGCCGCGCGCATCCGCGGCGCCTATATCGCGGCCGACATCGGCACGCTCGACGACGTCCGCCGGCTTGCGGAACGGCTCGCCGCCGGCGGCCCTTGGAGCGCGCTGGCGCGGGAAGCCATGGGCCTGGCGGCGTACAAGGCCGGCGACAACGCCGAAGCCCGGCGTCAGTTCGAGGCGGTGGTCTCGCAAGCCGACGCGCCGGCCTCCGTCCGCCAGCGGGCGGATCTTCTGCTGGCGGTTCTGCCGCCGGCCGAAGCTCAGCCCGGAAAGCCGGCCGATCCGGCGAAAACCACCGACTGATCTACATGCCGGCGTCGCCGGCGATCTCTGGGGGCCTTTCCGTGAACGACCGTCGCATGACAAAGTATCTCCGCTTGGCTTTGGCGTTGTCCGTCGTCGGCACGCTCGCGGGTTGCGACACGCTGTCGGGCATGAACCCGTTCGCCGAGAAGAAGACCCCGCTGGCGGGCGAGCGGCGTCCGGTGCCGCAGGTCGCGCCGCCGCCGCCCGACACGGTTCCGCAGCCGCTTTCGGCCCTGCCGGACGCCGGTCTGATCAAGTTCGCCTGACCACCGCTGCACGGCCGGCCCCCGGCCTCCCGCGCGGTTCCGGCGCCGGGGAGGGCGCCCGCCTGTGACCGAAGCTGCTCCCCGCATCACCGTGGCGATCGTCGGCCGACCCAATGTCGGCAAGTCGACGCTGTTCAACCGTCTCGTCGGCAAGCGTCTGGCCCTCGTGGACGATCGCCCGGGCGTGACCCGCGATCGCCGCGAGGGCGAGGGGCGGCTGGGCGACCTCGTCTTCCGGATCGTCGACACCGCGGGGCTCGAGCATGCCGACCAGGGCTCGCTCGAGGGCCGCATGCGCGCCCAGACCGAGGCGGCGATCGCCGAGGCCGACGTCGTTCTGTTCATGATCGACGGCCGCGCCGGCCTCACCGCCGACGACGAGCGGTTCGCGGACCTTGTCCGGCGCTCGGAACGTCCCGTCATCCTGGTCGCGAACAAGGCCGAGGGCCGCGCCGGCATGGAGGGGGCTTACGAATCCTACTCGCTCGGCCTCGGCGATCCGATGCCGATTTCCGCCGAGCACGGCGAGGGCCTTGGCGACCTTTACGACGCGCTCGTCCCGTTCTTCCCGGAGCAGGACGATGACGAGGCCGAGGAGAGCGAGGAGGGCGCGCCGCTCCGGATAGCGATCGTCGGCCGCCCGAACGCCGGAAAGTCGACGCTCGTCAACCGGCTCGTGGGGTCCGAGCGGATGCTGACCGGTCCGGAAGCCGGCATCACCCGCGATTCCGTCTCCGTCGACTGGGAATGGCGCGGCCGGCGCGTGCGCCTCGTGGACACCGCCGGGCTTCGCAAGAAGGCGCGCATCGTCGACAAGCTCGAGAAGCTGTCGGTCGCGGACGCGATCCGCTCGATCAAGTTCGCCGAGGTGGTGGTCCTTCTGCTCGACGCCGCCACCCCCTTCGAGAAGCAGGACCTCTCGATCGCCGACCTCGTCGCGCGCGAGGGCAGGGCGCTGGTGTTCGGACTCAACAAGTGGGACCTGGTTGACGATCGCGGACCCGCCCTCGCGCGGGCGCGGGAGGCGCTCGATCGCCTGCTGCCGCAGGTCAAGGGCGCCCTGATCGCGCCGCTGTCCGCCGAAACCGGCGAGGGCGTGGACCGCCTGATGGCGGCGGTCGTCAAGACTCACGAGGTCTGGAACAGGCGCATCTCGACGGCCGCGCTCAATCGCTGGCTGGAAGCGACGCTGGAGCGTCATCCGCCGCCCGCCGTCGCGGGCAAGCGGATCAAGCTGCGCTATGGCACGCAGGCGAAGGCGCGCCCGCCGTCCTTCGTGCTGTTCGGCACCCGGACGAACGAACTGCCCGAGTCCTATGTGCGCTATCTGGTGAACGGGCTGCGGGAGACGTTCGACCTGCCGGGGGTCCCGATCCGGCTCAGCTTCCGGACGCCGGAGAACCCCTACGACAAGAAGTGAGCTCTCCGCGGTCTATTCGGGGCCGCGGAAGCTCTTCAGGGTGTCGCTCGGGAAATCATAGAGCCTGGCGGTCTCGGTCCATTCCGGGCGGCAAAGCTCAAGGATCTTCGGCGCGAGGTCGGCGGGCTTTCTGAGCGTCGCCTGATCCTCGCCGGGCATCGCGCGAGCCCGCATCGCGGTCGCGAGCGGCCCGGGATTGACCAGATTCACGCGCACCGGCGTGTGGTTGATCGTCTCGGCCGCATAGGAGCGCGCGAGCGCCTCGAGTCCCGCCTTGGTCACCGCGTAGGGACCCCAATAGGCGCGGTCGTTGTGAGCCGCGCCGGACGTCAGGAACACGACGCGCCCGGCGTCGGAAGCCCTCAGAAGCGGGTCGAGCGAACGGATCAGCCGCCAGTTGGCCGTCAGGTTGACCGCGATCGCGCGATCCCAGTCCTTCGGGTCGACATGGCCCAGCGGGGAGAGGGGGCCCAGCACCCCGGCGTTCCCGACCAGGATGTCGAGCTTGCCGAACCGCTCATAGAGGGCGCCGCCCAGCCGGTCGATCGCGTCAAAGTCCGTAAGGTCGAACGGCGCGAGCGTCGTCGAGCCGCCATCCGCCTTGATGGCGTCGTCGAGCTCCTCGAGCCCGCCCTGCGTGCGTCCGGTGGCCACGACGTGAGCGCCGGCGCGGCCGAGCGCCAGCGCGGTGGCGAACCCGATGCCGCGCGTGGCGCCGGTGACGACCGCGACGCGGCCGGACAGGGGTTTTTCAGACGACATCGGAGAATCCTGCGGGCGCCGGGACCGCAAGCTTTCGTCCCGGCCTTGGAGCCGGAACCCAATAGCGCAACGACCAGAGGATTAGTACCTGCGGCGGGCGCACATTTCTGATCAGCGGGCGTCCTGCTCCCGGGTCAGAACCGGGAGCGCACGACCCCTCAGCTCGCCTCTGCGATCAGCGAGAGCTGCCGCGGCGCCTCGCCCATCAGATCGGTCAGCAGGGTCGGATAGTCGCCCGTGAAGCAGTGGTCGGTGAACTGCGGGCGGGTCTCGTCGCGGCCTTCGTAACCCATGGCCCGGTAGAGGCCGTCGACGGACAGGAAGGCGAGGCTGTCAGCGCCGATGAACTCGCGCATCTGCTCGAGCGTGTGTGTGGCGGCGAGGAGCTTTTCGCGCTCGGGCGTGTCGATGCCGTAATAGTCGGAATGGGTGATCGGCGGGCAGGCGAGGCGGAAATGCACCTCCGTCGCGCCGGCGTCCCGCATCATCTTGACGATCTTCACCGAGGTGGTGCCCCGGACGAGGCTGTCGTCGACGAGCACGATGCGCTTGCCTTCGACCTGGGACCGGTTGGCGTTGTGCTTCATCCGCACGCCGAGCTCCCGGACGCCCTGGGTCGGCTGGATGAACGTGCGCCCGACATAGTGGTTTCGGATGATGCCGAGCTCGAACGGGATGCCGCTCTCCTGGCTGAAGCCGATCGCCGCCGGCACGCCCGAATCAGGGACCGGCACGATGACGTCGGCCTCGGGCATCGACTCGCGGGCGAGCTCGACGCCCATCTGCTTGCGGACTTCGTAGACCGACTTGCCCTGAACGATGGAGTCGGGGCGGGCGAAATATACGAACTCGAAGATGCAGGGCCGCATCTTCTGCGGCGGGAACGGCCTCAGCGACTGCACGCCAGTCTCCGAGATCACGACCACTTCGCCGTTCTCGATGTCGCGGACGTATTTGGCGCCGATGATGTCGAGCGCGCAGGTCTCGGACGTCAGGATGTGGCAGCCGTCGAGCTCGCCGAGGATCAACGGGCGAATGCCGAGCGGATCGCGGGCGCCGATCAGCTTGCCGTCGAACAGAGACACCAGCGCGTAGGCGCCCTCGATCTCGCGCAGCGCGTTGACGAACCGGTCGATCAGCCGGGGACGCCGGCTCTGCGCCACCAGATGAAGGATGACCTCGGTGTCGGAGGTCGACTGGCAGATGGCGCCGGCCCGTACGAGCTCCTTGCGGAGCGTGAGAGCGTTGGTGAGGTTGCCGTTATGGGCGACCGCGAGGCCGCCGGCGTCGAGTTCGGCGAACAGCGGCTGGACGTTTCGGAGGATCGTCTCGCCGGTCGTCGAGTAGCGGTTGTGGCCGATCGCGGAGCGGCCCGGCAGCCGGGCGATGACCCTGGCGTCGGAGAAGTGGTCGCCGACCAGCCCCAGACGTCGCTCGGCGTGGAACCTGGCGCCGTCGAAGCTGACGATGCCTGCGGCTTCCTGCCCGCGATGCTGAAGGGCGTGAAGGCCGAGCGCCGTGAGCGCCGCAGCTTCGGGATGTCCGAAGACGCCGAAGACGCCGCACTCTTCGCGCAGCCGGTCGCTATCGAGATCGAACGCGTCTTGCGCGTCGAACTCTGCCGCGGGCGGGGTTCCGATCATCATGTCCGTCTCCCGGAGGCGGCGTGGGCCGCCTCATTTCCGAACGCAGGGCCGCCGTTATCGTTGCGGCTTCGCGTCCTGATCCAGCAGCTTGTTCAGGCCCTGCCTGTCGGCCGGGCTCACGTCCTGACTGTCGTCCGGCGCCGGGGCGGCGTCCGCCGGAGGGGGCGCGGCGGGGTTCGCAGCGTCTCCGGAGCCGTCCCGATGCTTCAGCTTCTGCAGGATGGCGCTCTCAGGGTCTTCCGGCAACATGGCCAGCAACTTCTGGCCCGCGTCCTGCAATATAGGCTTGGACTGCGCCGTCTTGAACCACTCGGGCTGTCCGCTCTCGGGGACCAGCCATGTGAAAAACAGGAAGGCGACGACCACCAGCAGCAGGCCGCGCGCGGCGCCGAAGATGAAGCCCAGCACCCGGTCCACCGGGCCGACCCGGCTGTCTAGGATGGCGTCGGAGATCTTCATCGTGATGAAGGACACCACGAGAAGCACCACGATGAACACCACGCCCGCGCCGATCACGTCGGCGATCTGCGGCGGCCTCACGTGGATGTATTCGCGGGCGAGCGCGCGCGCCGGCTCGAAGAAATAGAACGTCGCCGCGGCCGCCGCGACCCAGGACGCGATCGACAGCACCTCGCGCGTGAAGCCGCGCACCATCGCCAGAGCCGCCGAGATCAGCATGACGGCGAGCAGGATGACGTCCAGAAGCGTGATGGTCATACGAGGGGCCGAACTCGCGCCGAAGTCTGTGCAGTGCCCCGTGGGCGGGCGCGGCCCTCTATAACGCGAGCGTCCGCCGCCGTCACGCGCCTTTCATGCCGGCGCCGTCCGCGCGGGCGGCGAGACGGGCGACGAGCGCGTCCAGAGTGGCGACCGAGAGGGCGGCGACGCCGGCTTCCTGCGCCGCTTCCGCGGCCGAGGGCGGCAGCGCCGCGCGCTTGAAACCGAGCCGCGCCGCCTCGCGCAGGCGCGGTCCCGGATGCGCCACCGGACGCACCGCGCCGGTGAGGCCGATCTCGCCGAAGAACACGGCGTCGACGGGCAGAGGGGCGCCCATCAGCGACGACACCAGGGCGGCCGCGACCGCGAGGTCGGCGGCCGGCTCCTGCACGCGCAGTCCGCCCGCGACCGCGAGATGCACGTCGTGCTGGCCGAGCCGCACGCCGCACCGCGCCTCGAGGACCGCAAGCACCATCGCGAGCCGCGCGCTGTCCCAGCCGACGACGGCGCGCCGCGGCGTGCCGAGGCTGGACGGCACGACCAGCGCCTGGATCTCGACCAGCAGGGGCCGTGATCCCTCCAGGGCCGCCAGCACCGCCGCGCCCGGCGCGTCGGGCTCGCGGTCGCCGAGGAATAGCGCCGAGGGGTTCCGCACCTCCTCGAGGCCTCCGCCGGTCATCGCGAAAACCCCGATCTCGTCGGTCGGGCCAAAACGGTTCTTCTGGGCGCGCAGGATGCGGAAGTCGCGCCCGGCGTCGCCCTCGAAGGACAGCACGGCGTCGACCATGTGCTCGACCACTCGCGGACCCGCGATCTGGCCGTCCTTGGTGACGTGGCCGACGAGGATCACGCAGGCGCCGGTGGTCTTGGCGTAACGGATCAGGGCCTGGGCCGAGGCGCGCACCTGCGTGACGGTGCCGGGCGCGGATTCGGCTTGGCCGGTCCAGAGCGTCTGGATCGAGTCGAGGATCACGAGACGCGGGGTCGGGCCTTCCCTCAGCGTCGCCAGGATGTCCTCGACGCAGGTCTCGGCCGCGAGCGCGACCGGGGCGTCGCCGAGCCCGAGCCGCTGCGCGCGCAGCCGCACCTGCGCGGCCGCCTCTTCGCCCGAGACATAGACCACCCGGTGGCCGGCGTTGGCGAGCGCGGCGCTCGCCTGCAACAGCAGGGTCGACTTGCCGATTCCCGGATCGCCGCCGAGCAGCAGGATCGAGCCGACCACGAAGCCGCCGCCGGTGACGCGGTCCAGTTCGGCCATGCCCGATGCGAGGCGCGGCGCCTCGTCCGGCGCGCCCGAAAGACCCTCCAGCACCACGACCCGCCCGCGTCCGAGGCCGCGCGAGGTCGAAACCCCGGGCAGGGGCGCCGATGCGGCTTCCTGGACGATCGAGTTCCAGGCGCCGCAGGCGTCGCACTTGCCCGACCACCGGTTGTGGACGGCGCCGCATGACTGGCAAACGAAGGCGGGTTTGGCGCGGACCATAGGCTCAGGCGTACCGCCGCTCGTGACGCCTGCCGAGCGCGGTCAGCACCTCATAGCCGATCGTGCCGGACGCGCGCGCGAGATCGTCGACGCCCACATGGTCGCCGAGCATCTCGACCCAGTCGCCGCGCTTCAACGCGCCTTCGGGAACGTCCGTGACGTCGATGGCGATCAGGTCCATCGAGATGCGACCGACATAGGGACAGGGAATCTCGCCCACATAGGCCGAGGCGCCGCGGGCGTCGTCGGCCCCGCCGGCCGCGCGGAAAATGCCGTCCGCATACCCCACAGAGAGGATCGCCAGCGTCGTCGGGCGCCGCGTCGTCTCGACGCCGCCATAGCCGACGGCGGTGCCGGCAGGGACCTGCCGCAGCTGGATGACGCGGGCCTCGATACGGACCACCGGCTTCAGGCGCACAGACCCCCCGTGGATCGGGTTCGATCCGTATAGCGACACGCCCGGCCGCCGAAGGTCGAAGGCCAGATCGCCGCTTTCGGTCCTGCCCAGCAGGGTCCCGGCCGAGTTCGCGAGGCTTGCGGGGACGTCGGGGGCGAGCGCCCGCAACTCGGCGAAGAGCGCGCGCTGGCGCTCCGTCTCCGCCCGATCCGGCTCGTCCGCGCACGCCAGATGGCTCATCAGCAGAGAGGGGCGAAAGCCAGGCCCGCCTGAAGCGAACATCGCGCGCGCCTCCGCGGGAGACAGACCGAGCCGGGTCATCCCGGTGTCGAGATGGATCGCCGCCGAAGCGTCCGCCCCGGTCTCCGCCGCGAAGTCAGCCCATTCCGCGATCTCTTCGGCCGAGCCGAGCACGGGCCGCGCGCGAGCGGCCGCGTAGTCGGAAGCAGTTCCCGGCGGCAGGCCGTTCAGCACATAGATGACGGCGTCGGGCGCGGCGGCGCGCGCCGCCGTCGCTTCGTGAAGATGCGCGACGAAGAAGGTGCGCGCGCCTGCGCGCGTCAGCGCGCTGACGGCCTGCGGCAGTCCGATCCCGTAGGCGTCGGCCTTGACGACCGCGGCGCATTCGCTGTGGGGCGCAAGGGCAGCCAGCGCGCGCCAATTGTCCTGAAGGGCCCGGAGATCGATCGTCAGACGTCCGCCGGCGCAGCCTGCGGTCACATCTGCTCCGGCAGATGGTCGGTCTGAGCGAGATTCCCGAACCGCGTGAACTCGGCTTCGAACTGCAGCTCGACCGTGCCTGTCGGACCATGCCTCTGCTTGCCGATGATCACCTCGGCCTTGCCGCTCACGTTCTCCATTTCCGTCAGCCACTGATCAAACTCTGGCGTGCCTTCGCGCGGTTTCTTGTTCTTCACGTAATACTCTTCGCGGTACACGAACAGCACGACGTCGGCGTCCTGCTCGATCGAGCCGGATTCGCGCAGGTCGGAGAGCTGAGGACGCTTGTCATCGCGGCTCTCCACCTGTCGGGAGAGCTGCGACAGCGCGATGATCGGCACGGCGAGCTCCTTGGCGAGCGCCTTCATGCCGGTCGTGATCTCGGTCATCTCCTGCACGCGGTTCTCGCCGCGCTTGGCCGAGCCGGACAGCAGCTGGAGATAGTCGACCACCAGAAGATCGAGCCCCTTGGAGCGCTTGAGCCTTCGGGCGCGGGCGGCGAGCTGGGCGATCGACAGGCCGCCGGTCTCGTCGATGAAAAGCGGCGCGCGCTGCATCTCGGCGACCGCTTCGGTGAGCTTGAAGAAGTCGCGCTCGTCGATCGAGCCGCGCCGGATCTTCGAGGACGAGATCTCGGCCTGCTCGGCGATGATTCGGGTTGCCAGCTGCTCTGCGGACATTTCGAGCGAGAAGAAGCCCACGATGCCGCCATTGACCGTCTTGGCGCGGCCGTCCGGCTGGGTCTCGCTCTGGTAGGCCTTGGCGATGTTGTAGGCGATGTTGGTGGCGAGCGACGTCTTGCCCATGCCGGGACGGCCGGCGAGGACGATGAGGTCGGAGGCCTGCAGCCCGCCCATCAGCCGGTCGAGGTCGTCGAGCCCGGTCGCGATGCCCGAGAGGCCGCCGTCGCGCTTGTAGGCGCTCGCGGCCATGTCGACCGCGGTCTTCAGCGCGTTGGAGAAGGTCTGGAAGCCGCCGTCGTAGCGGCCGTTCTCGGCGAGCTCGAACAGCTTGCGCTCGGCGTCCTCGATCTGCTGTCGGGGCGGCATGTCGACGGGCGCGTCGTAGGCCACGTTCACGACGTCCTCGCCGATGCCGATCAGCGAACGGCGCAGCGCGAGATCGTAGATCGTCCGCCCGTAATCCTCCGCGTTGATGACGGTGGTCGCCTCCGCCGCCAGACGCGCGAGGTACTGCGCGACGCTCAGCCCGCCGAGGTCGAGGTCGGACGGCAGGAAGGTCTTGATCGTGACCGGGGTCGCGGCCTTGCCGGCGCGCACCAGGGTGGCGACGATCTCATAGATGCGCTGGTGAAGACCCTCGTAGAAGTGGTCGGGCTGCAGGAAGTCCGACACCCGCCAGAAGGCGTCGTTGTTGACCAGAACCGCGCCGAGCAGCGCTTGCTCGGCCTCGATGTTGTTCGGCGCCTGCCGATAGGCGGGCTCGGGCTCGAGCAGTCGGCGGGCGAGGGAATCAGCGAGGGCCATGGCGTCCGGCTTGGGTGCGGCGGAGTTGACGAACTCTTAACAGGCCCCGCGGAGTTGGCGCGCCTCGATGCGGCCGAAGCCCGCGCGGCCCCCGATTCCCACAGGTCCCGAAACGGCGGCGGTGATCGACGCGCGAATCGCTTGACCGTGGCGGCCCATCGTCGCGCCGCTCCGCGCGAACGAAAAGCGCCCGGCCGGGAGCCGGGCGCTTCAATAGGGACGATCGTGAAGCGATCAGGCTTCGGCTTCGTCGCCAGCCATCTCTTCGCTGTCGTCGCGGTCGCGACCGCCGCGGTTCTCGTCGGCGTCCGGATCGTAGGTCTCGAAGGCCGGGCCTTCCTCGCGGCGGCTCAGGTCCTCGCCGGCGGCCTGGCGCTCGGCCTCGGCCTCGGAGCGCGCGACGTTGACGGTGATCGTCACCTCGACCTCGGGGTGCAGGCGCACCGGCAGCGGGTGCATGCCGATGGTCTTGATCGGCGCGTTGAGCACGATCTGGTTGCGCGAGACCGACATGCCTTCCTTCGTCAGCGACTCGGCGATGTCGCGGGTCGACACCGAGCCGTAGAGCTGGCCGGTCTCGCCGGCCTGGCGCACCAGCACCAGCACCGTGCCGTCGATCTTCTCGCCGACCTTCTCGGCCTCGGTCTTGAGCTCGAGATTGCGGGCCTCGAGCTGCGCGCGCTGGCTCTCGAAGAGCTTGCGGTTGGCGGCGTTGGCGCGCAGGGCCTTCTTGTTCGGCAGAAGGAAGTTGCGGGCGTAGCCGTCCTTGACGCGCACCTCGTCGCCCATCTGTCCGAGCTTGGCGATGCGTTCCAGCAGAATGACTTGCATTGGTCGGTCTCCGTTCGGTCGTTCAGTTTGCGATCAGGGAAGATTTGCGGTGGCGGTGGCGGGCGGGCCTCCGGGAGGGCCGCCGAAGCGCCGTCTCACGCCGAAGATCTGCTCCGCGACGCCGAGCCCCGCGAGGAACAGCAGAATCCAGGGCTGCAGCACGAGCATCCCGTAGACCGCGACGAGGATGAGGCCGCGCGCCGGCGTCGCCTGGGTGACGACGTGGACCACCGCGAGGCCAAGCAGCGCGAAGGCCATCAGGAAGGTGCCGGCGAACAGCTCCGCCACGAGGCCGGCGAGATCGGGCAGCAGGGAGCCCGCGAACCCGCCGAAGAGGCCGATGAAAGCCTTGTTCGGGAAGGCGATGCGGCGCAGATCCGGCCAGGGGCGGACAAGGCGGCCCGAGGCGCGCACGATGCGGGCCGCGAGCCACAGGTTGAACAGCGACGACGCCGTCCAGAAGCCTGCGGCCATGCTGGGCGCGAGCGCCGTCATCAGCTCGATGAGCGGCTTGGCGTCGGCGTCCGGAACCAGGCCGGGCGTCCCGCCGCGTGCCTCGAACGCCTTGGTGAACAGCTCCCGCAACGCCGCTCGATATTCCTCGAGCGAAGTCGCGACGAGGGGGATCGAGGCGGCCACCAGCAGGGCGCCGATCGCGGCGCACCAGATGACGAGACGGCCAGGGGGATACCACTCGACGACGCCGCCTTCGCCCGTGCGCGCGAGCAGAGCCAGATAGGCGAGCCACCAGGAGGGCAGTCCCACGGCGATCGTGAAATAGAGGGCGGTCTTGGGGCCCACCACGACGGCCAAGCAGGCGGCGCCGAACACGGTGGCGACGAGCCCCGCGAGATGGCGCCAGCCGGCGGCCGCGATCAGGATCGGAAGCGGAGCCGCGTAGAGCAGAAGCAGGGCGAGCGGCGATCCCGACGCGGCTGCGGCGTAGAGCAGCGCGGAGGTCGCTCCTGCGCCGAGGCCGATCAAGAGGGGAGAGCCGCGCATGCGCTTCGTCCTGCTGTCCCGCGCGTGGCGCGGTTAGAGCCTTTCGGGCTCAACGGCGCCGGCCGGAACCGACGCCTTGGAGAGGGCTTCCGCGCGGACCGCGCGGAAGCGAGAGCGGGATCCCGGCGGAGAGCGAAGCCGGGGCCTCGCGAAAACCGGGACAGGATCGCGGGCTCAGCGCCCGCGAAAGATCACTTGATGACGTAGGGCAGCAGGCCGAGGAAGCGGGCGCGCTTGATGGCGCGCGCGAGTTCACGCTGCTTCTTGGCCGAGACCGCCGTGATGCGCGACGGCACGATCTTGCCGCGCTCGGAGATGTAGCGCTGCAGCAGCCGCACGTCCTTGTAGTCGATCTTCGGCGCGTTGGCGCCCGAGAACGGGCAGGTCTTGCGGCGGCGGAAGAACGGGCGGCGCTGGCCGCCGGAAGTCGCGGTGGCCATCAGTTCGCCTCCTGTCCGGATTCGCTGCGACGCGGGCGGTCCTCGCGATCACGACGGAAGCCGCCGCCCTCGCGGCCGCCACGGCCGCCGCCCGGACGGTCATCGCGATCGTCGCGGTCGCGACGCTGCAGCATGGCCGACGGGGCTTCCTCGAGCTCCTCGACCTTGATGGTCATGAAGCGCAGGACGTCTTCGGAGATGCCCATCTGGCGCTCCATCTCGGCCACGGCCGAGGCCGGAGCGTCGATGTTGAGCAGCGTGTAATGAGCCTTGCGGTTCTTGTTGATGCGGTAGGCGAGGGGCTTCACGCCCCAGTACTCGGTCTTCTTGACCTCGCCGCCCTGACTGGTCAGGACCTGCGTGTACTGGGCCGTCATCTCCTCGACCTGCTGCGACGTCACGTCCTGGCGCGCCAGGAAGACGTGTTCGTAGAGCGGCATGTGGTCGGGACCTTCGGGTTCAGTTGACGTCAGCCGTTCGGCGCGAAGCCCTCCGAGCCCGTAAAGGCCCGAACGATTTCTCGAAGGCGGAGACACGGGAGGCCGGATCCTGCGATCCTGGCTGGGCCAAAGCCCAAGCCCCTCCGTTCAGCCCCCAGCCGAACGACGTGAAGCGGCGCGTATAGAGGATCAGGGCCGGCAAGACAAGGCGGCTCGCGCCCGCTCGGCGGGCCGTGGCTTGACAGCCCGGGCGCGCGCCTGCTTTGCAGCCGCCTCCATTACACGGGACACGCGCTTTGAGCATCGCTCTGATCTTTCCGGGCCAGGGAAGCCAGCAGGTCGGCATGGGCCGGGCGCTCGCGGACACATTCGCCTCGGCCCGCGCGGTGTTCGAAGAGGTCGACGCCGCGCTCGGCGAGTCGCTTTCCACGACGATCTTCGAAGGGCCGGAGGACAAGCTCACCCTCACCGCCAACGCCCAGCCGGCGCTGATGGCGGTCAGCCTCGCGACCCTGAGGGTGCTGGAGGCGGAAGCCGGGCTGGACGTCGCGCGGCACGCCGCGTTCGTCGCCGGTCATTCGCTCGGCGAGTATTCGGCGCTTGCGGCCGCCGGCAGCCTTGCGGTGCCGGACGCGGCGCGGCTCCTCAGGATTCGCGGCGACTCCATGCAGAAGGCGGCGCCGGTCGGCGAGGGCGCCATGGCGGCGCTGCTGGGGCTGGACCTCGACGCCGCTCGCGCCGTCGCAGAGGAAGCGGCGGAAGGCGAGGTCTGTCAGGCGGCGAACGACAACGCGCCGGGCCAGGTGGTGATCTCGGGAACGAGGGCGGCGATCGAACGCGCTCTGCCGATCGCGAAGGCGAGGGGCGCCAAGCGCGCCGTGCTGCTGCCCGTGTCCGCGCCGTTCCACAGCGCGCTGATGCAGCCTGCCGCCGAGGCGATGCGCGAGGCGCTCGCCGGCGTGAAGATCAGCGCCCCGCGCGCGCCCGTCGTGGCCAACGTCACCGCCAGCCCGCTGACCGATCCGGAAGCGATCCGCGCCCGGCTCGTCGAGCAGGTCACGGGCGCCGTACGCTGGCGCGAGTCGATGGCGTTCATGGCCGGCGCGGGCGTCACGCGCTTCATCGAGGTCGGCGCGGGCAAGGTCCTGTCGGGCCTCGTCAAGCGGGTGGCCGCGGAAGCGTCGGGCGAGTCGGTCGGCTCGCCCGAAGACGTCCAGCGCATCCGCGCCGAAGGCCTGTTCGCGACCGTCGTCTGATCCGGAGGACCGCCATGTTCGATCTCACGGGCCGCTACGCCCTCGTCACCGGCGCGACCGGCGGCATCGGAGGGGCGATCGCCCGCGCGCTGCACGCCCAGGGGGCGACGGTAGCGCTCTCGGGCACCCGGCGCGAAGCGCTGGAGGCGCTCGCCGCCGAACTCGGGGAGCGCGCCCATGTGCTGCCCGCGAACCTCAAGGATGAAGCAGCCGTAGACGCCCTTCCGGGCGAGGCCGAAGCCGCGCTGGGCGGGCTCGACATCCTCGTCCACAACGCCGGGGTGACGCGGGACAACCTCTTCCTTCGCATGAAGGACGAAGAGTGGGCGGAGGTCATCGCGGTCAATCTCGCCGCCGGGTTCAGGCTTTATCGCGCGGCCCTGAAGGGCATGATGAAGCGCCGTTATGGCCGGCTGATCGGAATCACCTCCGTGGTTGGCGTGACCGGCAACCCGGGGCAGGGCAACTACGCGGCCTCGAAGGCCGGGCTGATCGGCATGTCGAAGTCGCTCGCCGCCGAGGTGGCGAGCCGTAACGTCACCGTGAACTGCATCGCGCCGGGCTTCATCGAGAGCCCGATGACGGACGCGCTCAATGAAAAGCAGCGCTCCGGAGCGCTGGAGCGCATCCCCGCGGGCCGCTTCGGGGTCGGCCCGGACGTGGCTGCGGCCGCCGTTTATCTCGCAAGCGGCGAAGCGGCCTACGTGACGGGCCAGACCCTGCATGTCAACGGCGGAATGGCGATGATCTGACGGATTCCGAGCCGCGCCGGGCGTCTGGCGCGGGTGTTGGGATCATGCTACGAACCCGGCCGTCTTGAGGGGATAGCGCCCCGCTCGGCGTGCTTTATTTTCCGCATCCGGCGACGGTTTCGACAAAAAACGTTGCCCGGACTGCGCTGCGCCTTCAAAAAGCCCGCCCGGGGGAATCGCGACCGGACGAAACTGTCCGGATCGTCTGTCCGGCGGGACGATCTTCCGAACGGAACTAGCCAGGGATTGAGAACGATGAGCGACATTGCCGAACGCGTGAAGAAGATCGTGATCGAGCATCTCGGCGTTGACGCCGAGAAGGTGACCGAGAACGCCAGCTTCATTGACGACCTTGGCGCGGACAGCCTCGACACCGTCGAACTCGTCATGGCGTTCGAAGAAGAGTTCGGCTGCGAGATTCCGGACGACGCGGCGGAGACGATCCTGACGGTCGGCGACGCGACGCGCTTTCTCGAGAAGAACGCCGCTCAGGCCTGAGCCTGAGCGAGGGCTAAGCGAATGACGCTGTACGAGGTTCTGTCGTTCGGGGCGACGACGTGAGGCGGGTCGTCGTCACGGGTCTCGGCATCGTCTGCCCGCTGGGCGCCGGGGTCGAGACAGTCTGGCGCCGGCTGATCGCGGGAGAGAGCGGTCTCCGCAAGATCGACCAGTTCCAGGTCGACGATCTTCCCGCCAAGGTCGCCGGCGTGATTCCGCGTGGCGACGGTTCCGAAGGCACCTTCAACGCGGACGCGGTTCTGGAGCCGAAGGAGCAGCGCAAGGTCGATGATTTCATCACCTTCGCGATGGCGGCGGCCGAAGAGGCGTTGGCCGACGCCGGCTGGGCGCCGCAGACCGAGGACGATCGCTGCGCCACAGGCGTGCTGATCGGCTCCGGGATCGGCGGTCTCCAGGGCATCGAGGAGGCGGCCCACATCCTTCGGGACAAGGGGCCGCGGCGGATTTCGCCCTTCTTCATCCCTGGGCGGCTGATCAACCTCGCGTCCGGCCAGGTTTCGATCCGTCATGGCCTGAAGGGGCCGAACCACGCCGTGGTGACGGCGTGCTCGACCGGCGCTCACGCGATCGGCGACGCTTCGCGCCTCATCGCGCTCGGCGACGCCGACGTGATGGTCGCGGGCGGGGCGGAATCTCCGATCTGCCGGATCGCGGTGGCGGGTTTCTCCGCCTGCCGCGCGCTCTCCACCGCGTTCAACGACGAGCCGGAGCGCGCCTCGCGTCCCTACGACAAGCTGCGCGACGGCTTCGTCATGGGCGAGGGCGCGGGCATCGTGGTGCTCGAGGAACTCGAGCATGCGCGGGCCCGCGGCGCGAAGATCTACGGCGAAGTGGTCGGCTACGGGATGTCGGGCGACGCCTATCACATCACCGCGCCGGCGATGGACGGCGACGGCGCCTTCCGCTGCATGAAAGCGGCTCTGAAGCGCGCCGGCGTGGAGCCGAGCGAGATCGACTACATCAACGCCCACGGCACCTCCACGCCGCTCGGCGACGAAATCGAGCTCGGCGCCGTGACGCGGCTGGTCGGCAACGCCGCAGGCAAGATCACCATGTCGTCGACCAAGTCGGCGATCGGCCATCTGCTCGGCGCCGCCGGTGCGGTCGAGGCGATCTTCTCCGTGCTCGCGATCCGCGACCAGGTGGCGCCTCCGACCCTCAATCTCGATGACCCGTCCGTCGAGACCGCGCTGGACCTGGTTCCGCACAAGGCGAAGCCGCTGTCCATCGACGTCGCCCTGTCGAACTCCTTCGGTTTCGGCGGCACCAACGCGTCGCTCGTGTTCCGGCGCTACGCCGCCTGACACGTTCCGGGCGGCCGTGGCGGCTTTCGCCATAATCCCGGCCGAGCTTCGCGCGAGAACCGCCAGGGCGGACGTCTGACCTGGCGAGAGGAGGACCGACTGTGTCGAGCGAGGGCGCCCCACCGGATCCCAAGGGAAGCATTGGGGGCGCCAGCGGCGGCGCCGGCGCGCCTCCGCCTCGGCCGCGGCTCGTCTCCTCGAACCCGTCGCCTCAGCCCGCCGGCGGCGACGCTGCGGCTCCCGCTTCCGACGGCGTCGAGCGCCCCGCCGTCTCCCCGGCCGCAGGCAAGCGTCGGCGTCGGCGGCGCGACAGCGCGCTTGTCGGCTATCTGAGCGGTCTGTTCACCTTCCTCAGCCTGCTGGCGCTGTGCGCCGGCGGCGCGCTCTACTACGGCAAGTCGCTCTTCGAGCGCCCGGGCCCGCTCGCGGCCGAGACCACGGTCATGATCGCGCGCAACCAGGGCGTGGCGGACATCGCCGACTCGCTCCAGCGCGCCGGCGTGATCGAGCACCCCCGGGTGTTCGAGATCGGCGTCCGGGCCTATGGCGTGCATGATCGGCTGAGATTCGGCGAATACGCCTTCCCGGCTCGCGTCAGCATGCATGAGGCGATGGACATCCTCGCCTCCGGAAAGTCGATCGAGCACCCGATCACGATCCCTGAAGGCCTCACCAGTCTTCAGATCGTCGAGCGCTTGCGCGACCATCCGCTGCTGACCGGGGAGATCAAGGAGATCCCCGAGGAGGGCACCCTGCTGCCCGAGACCTACAACTTCGTGCGCGGCACCTCGCGCGAGCAGGTCATCGCCCGCATGCAGCAGCATCAGAAGGAGGCGGTGGCGCAGATCTGGAAGGATCGGAAGCCCATCCCCGGCGTGAAGACGCCCCAGGACCTGATCATCCTGGCTTCGCTGGTGGAGAAGGAGACAGGCATCCCGGAGGAGCGGCCGCGGGTGGCGGCGGTTTTCGCGAACCGGCTCAGGAAGGGCATGCGCCTGCAGTCCGATCCGACGATCGTCTACGGCCTCGTGGGCGGCCGGGGCACGCTGGGCCGCAGCCTCAATCGCACCGATATCCGCTCGAAGACGCCCTACAACACCTATGTGGTTTCGGGACTGCCGGCGGGGCCCATCGCCAACCCCGGACGGGACGCGCTGAAGGCGGCGGCCCAGCCGCCCGAAACCCGCGACCTTTACTTTGTGGCCGATGGCACCGGTGGGCACGCCTTCGCTCCGACGCTCGTCGAGCACAACCGCAACGTGGCGAAGTGGCGGAAGCTGGAGCGCGCCAGCGGCGCGCCGGCCGATCGGTTGACGCCTGACGACGCCGCCGCCGAAGCGCCGGAAGCCGGCGGCGCGGTCGACCCCGACGAGACCGGCGCGGCCGCCTCTTCGTCCACGCCCCCGTCCAAGAACGAGCCCCGCAAGCCGCGTCGGCCCTAGCCGATTAATCCGCGCGCGCTGGGGATTCTCGTCGTCCGCGCTCGCGGTCGCGGCGGCTCTGTGCTCAAAGAACGCCTCTCGTCGTCCTCCTCTGATGGAAAGGTCGCCAATGGTCCTCGCCAGCATGACCGGTTTTGCGCGCGCAGCGGGCGGCCTGGACGGCGCGCGCTGGACCTGGGAGCTGCGCAGCGTCAACGCCAAAGGCCTGGATCTGCGGTTTCGTCTCCCCCAGGGCTATGAGGGCGTCGAGCAGGCGGCTCGAGGAGAAGCCGCGGCGCTGCTGAAGCGGGGCGCGGTGCAGGCGTCGCTCACGCTCGACCGGGCGATGACGCGGGCCGAGGTCAGGATCAACGAGGATGCGCTCCAGGCGGTTCTGGCTGCAGCCGCCGCCGTGGCCGCCCGCGTGCCGGGCGCGGCGCCCCCGACGGTCGACGGCCTGCTGGCGCAGCGCGGAGTCGTGGAGTTCGTCGAAGCCGGCGACGACCCTGAGCACCGCGCGCGCCTCGAAGCGGCGCTGATCGCGGATTTCCGGGCCGCCCTGGAGGCTCTCGCGCAGGCCCGGGCGGGCGAAGGGGCGGCGCTCGCCGCCACGCTCGACCAGCGGCTCACGACGATCGCCGAACTGACGATGCGCGCGGACGCCTGTCCGGCCCGCGCGCCTCAGGCGGTGCGACGCAAGCTCGCGGAGCAGGTGGCGGCGCTGGTCGGGAGCGGGGCGGCGCTCGACCCTGACCGTCTGCACCAGGAGGCGGTGCTGCTCGCCACCAAGGCGGATGTGCGCGAGGAGCTCGACAGGCTGGCCGCGCACGTGGAGGCGGCGCGCGCCTTGATTGCTGAAGGCGGAGCCGTCGGCCGCCGGCTGGATTTTCTGGCGCAGGAGTTCAGCCGCGAGGCCAATACTCTCTGCGCGAAGTCGAACGATCGCTCGCTGACCGCGATCGGCCTTGAGCTCAAGGCCGTGGTCGAGCAGTTCCGCGAGCAGGTCCAGAACGTGGAGTGACCGAGATGACGCCGCCGTCCGAGCAGCTTGCGGCGCTTCCGCGTCGTGGCGTGCTGCTGATCCTGTCCTCGCCGTCCGGCGCGGGAAAATCGACCCTTACGCGCGCGCTCCTCGACACCGATTCCGAGATCACGCTCTCGATCTCCGCGACCACGCGCGCGCGGCGCCCGAGCGAGGCAGACGGCGTCCATTACCGGTTCCTCAAGCAGCGCGAGTTCGACGCCATGAAGGACGCCGGCGAATTGCTTGAGTGGGCCGAGGTCCACGGCAATTGCTACGGCACCCCCCGCGAGCCCGTGGAGAAGGCGCTGGCGGAAGGCCGCGACGTGCTGTTCGACATCGACTGGCAGGGCACCAAGCAGGTCTGCGAGAAGATGCGCGCGGACGTCGCCACCGTCTTCGTGCTGCCGCCCTCCGCCGCGGAGCTTCGCTCGCGGCTGGAACGGCGGGCGGAGGACTCGCCGGAGGTGATCGCAAGCCGCCTGCGCAACGCCGCGGTGGAGATCGGCCATGTCGACGAATACGACTATGCGGTCATCAACGACGATTTCGAGCGCTGCCTGAACGAACTGCGCGCCGTGCTCCACGCCGAGCGGGTTCGCCGGGCCCGCCAGCCGGCGATCACCGATTTCGCGGCGGGTCTCGTCAAGGATCTCGCGGACCTGCAGCCGTCCTGAGGCGACCGGCTAGCGCCGGGCGCCCAGCGCGTTGGCGAGCGCCACGAAGCCGTCGACCGGGATCTCCTCCGCCCGCCGGGTCGGCTCGATGCCGGCCTCCGCGAGCAAGGCTGCGGCGTCGCCAAGGCTCTTCAGGCTCTGGCGCAGCATCTTGCGGCGCTGACCGAACGCCGCCTGCGTGACGGCCTCGAGATCGCGGACCGCGCAGGGCAGGGGGGCCTCGCGCGGCGTCAGCCGGACCACCGAGGAGGTCACCTTGGGCGGCGGCGTGAACGCCTGCGGATTCACGTCGAACGCGATGCTGGTCTCGCAGCGCCACCCGCAGAGCACGGCGAGCCGGCCGTAGGCCTCGTCTCCAGGCTTGGCGGCGATGCGTTCGGCGACCTCCCGCTGGAACATCAGGGTCAGCCCGTCCCACCAGGGGGGCCAGCGGTCGGCGGCGACCCAGCCGGTCAGCAGCGGCGTCGCGATGTTGTAGGGCAGGTTCGCGATGACCCGCGCCGGACCTTCGCCGGCGAGGGCCGCCATGTCGACTTCGAGCGCGTCGCCCTCGATGACGTCGAGCCGCCCCGGATAGCGGGCAGCGATCTCGGCGAGGGCGCCGAGCGCGCGCGAATCCTTCTCGATGGCCACGACGCGCTTCGCGCCCTCGGCCAGCAGCGCCCGCGTCAGTCCGCCGGGGCCCGGGCCCACCTCGACGACCGTCACGCCTTCGAGCCGTCCGCCGGCGCGCGCGATGCGGGCCGTGAGGTTGAGGTCGAGCAGGAAATTCTGGCCGAGCGATTTCTTCGCCGCCAGTTCGTGGCGGCGGATGACCTCGCGCAGCGGCGGCAGATCGTCGATCGGGCTCACGCCGACGCCGGCCCGCCGGTCAGCCGCTGGGCCAGCCGCAGCGCCGCGAGCAGGCTCCCGGGATCGCCGGTCCCGGAGCCGGCGATGTCGAAGGCCGTGCCGTGGTCGGGCGACGTCCGCACGAAGGGCAGGCCGAGCGTCGCGTTGACCGCGGTGTCGAAGGCGAGCGTCTTCACCGGGATGAGCGCCTGGTCATGATACATGGCGAGCGCCACATCGTAGCGCGCGCGGGCGGCGGCGTGGAACATCGTGTCCGCCGGCAGGGGACCGTGGGCGTCTATGCCTTCCGCCTGCAGGCGGCGCACGGCGGGCGCGACGATCGCCTCGTCCTCGTGACCAAGCACGCCGTTCTCTCCGGCATGCGGGTTGAGTCCGGCGACAGCCAATCGCGGCGCCTGGACGCCGAAGCGGTCGCGCAGGTCGGCCGCAACGATCCGGGCGGTCTCCACGATGGCGTCCTCCGTCAGCCGGACGGGAACCTCGGCGAGCGGGATGTGGACCGTCACGGGAACCACCGCAAGCGCCTCGGACCAGAGCAGCATGACGGCGCGCGACGGCGCTCCCCACAGCGATTCCGCGAGCGCGCCCAGATATTCCGTGTGGCCCGGATGCGGAAAGCCGGATTCGACCAGCGGGGCCTTTGCGATCGGCAGGGTGACCAGGGCGGAGCAGCGGCCGCCATGGACCAGCTCGACGCTTTCACGGATCGCGGCGATGACGGAAGCGGCGTCCTCGACGGAGGCCCGGCCCGGCTCGGCCCGACATGGCGCGCCCACGGGGTAGATCGGAAAACGGTCGGGGAACAGCGCAGGCGCCGCCTCCGGCTCCGTCTCGGCAAGCGGCAGATCGATCCCGAGGAGCGCCGCCCGCGACGCGAACACCCCGGGGTCTCCGACAGCCACGAATGGCGGTGTCCGGCGCGCGCCTCTGGCGGACCAGAGGGCGAGGGCGAGCTCCGGCCCGACGCCCGCCGGCTCGCCCATCGAGAGGGCGAGCGGCGCTTCCGGGCGGCGTTCGCCCGCCATGCTCAGCGGCGAACCTGGATGATCGCCCGCGACTTGATCTGCTCGAGATACTTCTTGGCCTGCTCCTCGACCTGCTTGCCGCTCGCCTGATCCATCGCCTGCTGCTTGAACACGCTGTCGTCCGCGATGTCCTTGCGGGCGCAGACCGCGATCATCTCGATGCCGTCGTCGCTGCGCTGCGGCTCGGTGAGGCCGCCGATGCTGACCTTCGCCAGGATGTCGTTGAGCTCCTTGCCCATCGCGCCGCTGGAGCGGACGACCGGGTCGCGCACCGCGACGTCGCGAAGCTTGGACGCGAACGCGACCGCCTGGTCGCAGCCGGGGAAGCGGCTCTTGGCGGCGATGGCCTCGGCGCGGCGCTGCGCGACCTGCGCGTCGCTCGCGCCCTTCGGCAGGACGAACACCACCTGCCTGAGCGTGTACTGGATGGCCTTGTTGTCGGCCTTGCCAGCCGCCTGGCCGATGTAGTCCTGCTCGCGCGCGGCGATCTGCGCGGCGAACTTGCGCCGGACGAGCTGCGCCCAGGTGAGCTCGGCGGTGATCCGGTCCTTCAGGGTCTGGGCGCTGACGCCGCGCTGCTGGATCGCCTGCGTGAACTGCTGCGGCGTGAGCTTCATGCGCCCGGCGATAGAGGCGTAGGCGGCTTCGACCTGGGCCGGATCGGCGGCCATGCCGTAGCGCTTCGCCTCGGTGACCTTGAGCTTGTCCTCGATCAGTTCGTCACGCGCCGCCTCGACGCTCGCCTTGCCGCCGGACAGCTTCATAAGCGCAAGGCGCGCCTGCACTTCGCTGGTCAGGATCGGCTGGCCGTTGACCACAACCGCGATCGATTGGGCGCTGGCCGGAGCGACGCAGGACAGGGCCGCCGCGAAGGCCGCCGCGACTGTCACCTGAAGGAGCCGAAGACGCGTAAAGCTGGACATGCGGTTCCCGTTGTTTCGATGCCCGCCAGTCCGGGCCCGGGCCGTTTTCAGTGTTCCGCCCGCCGCCGTCAACATTGCGAAGGCCTCCGGACGCCCTTGATGACGCCCGGCTCGCGGATTTTTGTGGCGCGTCCGCGCCGACGGCGTCAGGGGGCGAAGGAGGAGGCGTGCGAGCCGAACATGTCGGGGTCGAGGTTCGACTTGCTGCTGGTGGAGACCCCCACCGAGCCGAGCGTGCGGAAGTCGAGCTTCACCAGGAACTTGTTGTCGACCTGCGAGAGCCTCACCGAATCCGCCGAGTTGTCGACCTGGCGGATGTAGCTGAAGCCGAACGACAGGCACTGGGCGATGTCGTTCAGGCCGAAGCCGACCTGAGTGCGATCGAAGGCGTCCCGCTCGAAATTGTAGCGGGCCCCGCCCTCGACATAGAAGTCCTGCGTGAGGAACACGCGGGCGCCGCCAAGAATGCCCTCGCGGATATCGTCATAGCCTTGCAGGGGCGCCTTCTCGTAGCGGCCGTAGATCAGATTGGCCTGCACCCGCTCAAAGGTCGCTCGGGCTTCGACCTCGGCGCTGCGGAGGGCGAAGCTGTCCTCGTCGAGCCGGATGTGGCTCGCCAGCCCGAAATGCTCGTTCGGCACGATGGTCAGGCCGCCGACATAATCCGAGCGCTTGCTGCTGAGGCCGGAGTCCGGACCGATCCGGGTCGGGTCCAGCCGGTCGAACGAGTTCTTGCCGAACAGCGCGAAGGACTGGCCGACCAGCATGCTGACGCTGGCGCCTGAGTCCGCCGTCAGCGTGTACTGGGCGCCGACATTCGCCCGGCTGCCGCCCTCGATGCGGTCGTAGCCGGAGAACTTGTTCCACGCGAACAGGGTCGTGTCGTCGAACAGCAGGCTCTGGGCGTCCTCGTTGGGAAGCTTGCCGACCTGGCCCTCGTTCGGGCGGAAGATCACCTGCGCGATCGGCTCGATCTGATGCGTGCCGAACGAGCTCACCGCGATGAACGGATAGCGATACTCCAGACCGACGCCCGCCATGCCGCGCAGCAGCACGTCCTGCTCGTGGTCGAGGAAGGCCGGCATGGCCGGATCGTAATCGGGCTTCGTGTAGATCAGGTCGCCGCGCACGAAGGCGAACGGCGTCCAGACCTGGCCGATCGGATCGATGAAGCGGCGCCGCCACTCCATGTCGCCCGAGAGCCGGCTGTAGGTTCCCGCAGCGCCGACCAGCGCATTGTCCGTGCGCGGCCTGCTCCGCTTGAGGTAGCGGGCGT
Source organism: Hansschlegelia beijingensis (assembly GCF_014196425.1). GTDB lineage: Bacteria > Pseudomonadota > Alphaproteobacteria > Rhizobiales > Methylopilaceae > Methylopila > Methylopila beijingensis. The sequence goes on along the minus strand of NZ_JACIDR010000006.1, from coordinate 75,207 downwards.
AGTCGCTTTCCTCGCGGTACAGGTTGGTGGCGTTGATGTCGAACGACAGCTCGCCGCCGGCGACCGGATTCTCGAAGGTGTAGTTGTAGTCGAGCACCGGCGCGACCCAGGGCAGGCGGTCCTGCCGGTCGTAGCGCGTGAGCCCGTAGAACCTGTAGCCGCGGAGCTCGAACCAGCTGCGGTCGCCCTGGCCGGTCAGGAACAGCGTGGACGTGGCGTCGGTGCGCGAGCCCCAGAGGTCATAGTCGCCGCGCACCCACTTGTCGGACAGCGCGTTGATGTCCCAGCCCCAGGACCACTTTTCGTTGATGTCGAACTGGCCCTTGGTCTGGAAGGCCCAACGGTTGTCCTTGTCGCCGGATCCCACGCTCAGGCCGGCGTCCGTGTAGCCGGGGGGCACCTTGCCGTTGAACTCTTTCGAGTCGAGCTGGTGGATCCCCGCCGCGCGGATCGAATAGGCCCCGTCCATCAGCTGCTGGCGATAGTGGCCCTTCAGCATGACGCCCTGCTTGGACGTCGCCATCGCGCTCAGCGTCAGGTCGGATTCGGGCGACAGGACCCAGTAGTACGGAATCTCGATTCCGTAGCCGACGCGGCCCGACCGGGTCAGGCTCGGCGCGAGCACGCCGGACTTGCGCTTCACCGTCGGGTCCGGACTCGAGAAGTAGGGCAGCCAGGCGATCGGCTTGCCGAACAGCTCGAAGGTCGCGTTGTCGTAGTAGATCGTCTGTTCGTCCTGCCGCCAGATGATCCGCTTCGCGCGAATCTGCCACAGCGGCGGCTTCTCCGGATTGTTCCGGCAGGGCTCGCAGGCGGTGTAGACGCCGCGGTCGAACACCATGAGGTTGCCGTTCTCGCGCCGGCCGTTGACGGCGGCGAAATGCGTGCGGTCGGTGGTCTCGACCCTCAGCGGCGTCACGAAGCCGTCCCTGAAGTCGTCGGTGACGTCCATCGTGTCGCCATAGGCGACGTCGCCGTTGCGCTCGGTGAACTTCACGTTGCCGTAGGCGCGGACGCGGTTCTGCTTCTGGTCGTAGGCGACCCGATCCGCCTGCAGCGCGCGGCCGTCGTAATAGATGTCGACACCGCCGACCGCGGTCACGACCTCCTTGTCGTAATCGTAGACGAGCTCCTTTGCCTCCATGACCATGCGCGCGTTCGGATCGCGCTGGCCGAGGCCGTTCTTCTTCTCTGAGCCCGCGACCACGGGCTTCGACTTCGACGAGAGCAGGCCGGGCTCGTGCTTCTTGCCCGCATTGTGGGGCTGCGGCGGGATGAGCTCGTTTCTCGATTGTGCGCCTTGCGCGAACGCTCCGCCTGTCGCGAGCGCGACGGCGGTGCTTGCTAGCAAGAAGGCGGCGAGAACGGCGCCTGACCGGCGTGAGGCGGCGCGCGGCGCGAGCGTCATCCGTCCTCCCTCGTCGGCTGGGGCGCCGCTTGTTTCGGCGCAGGAAGAGGGCGGACAACAGAATGACGGCGGACGCCGAACAAACGAGTCCGGCCGCCCCCGATACGCCGGCGAACTCGGTGGCGAGATAAAGCACGAAGGCCGTCAGGGCGCCACTTGAATTCGCCCGCCGCGGCCGACCCGCTCAAATCCGAGAGGGACGCAGATCGCCGCAGGGGTCCGGCCCGCGCCGGCGTCCGGCGGATCAGGCTCGATTCGACGCCGGACAGCCGTGTCCCGCAGCCCGTCTCGAGCTTCGTTCCATACGGACCCACCGTTCTCATGCTGACCCGATACGACGTGCGGACGCTTCCCCGCCGAGAGCTTGGAGGCTGCGGCGCCGCCAATGCAAGGCCGTTCCAGCCTCCGGCGCCGGGCGACGCTGGAACGTGACGAACGTGTCGTATAGAGGAAACACCCTGAAGTTCGCGTTACCTCAGCCATCCACGGCGACGCTGATCCCTTTCCGCAGGAGCGAGTCCTGATGTCCAAGCACTCCGAGCCGACGACGCAGAACGCTCACCCGCTCAAGATCGGGTTCCAGAAGCTCGATGCGAAAGCCTCGGGCGTGGTGGTCGTCTTCGCCGCGCCGGACCTCGTTTTAGGGGCTTCGACCGCAGCCTTTCTGGCGCCGGTCGAGGCGGCGGTGGCGCGGGCGGCTGCGGCCGAGCGGTTCAAGGGCAAGGCCGGGCAGAGCTTCGAGATGCTGGCGCCGGCGCTCGCCGACGTCGACCGTCTGATCGTCGTCGGACTTGGCGACGGCAAGGAGCCGACCGACTGGGTCAAGCTCGGCGGCCAGATCCGCGGCAAGCTGCCCGCCACGGCGGACGGCGTCGTGGTCATGGTCGAAGGGGCCGGCGCCGTCGCTCCGGATCTCGCCGCCACCGCCGACCTCGCGGTCGGCCTGCGGCTGCGCAGCTATGTGTTCGAGACCTACAAGACCAAGAAGAAGGACGACGAGCCGCAGCCGATCGCGAAGGTCACGCTCGCGGTCGCCGACGACGGCGCGGCCAAGAAGGCCTGGAAGGCCAAGGAAGGCCTCGCGGAAGGCGTCGAGATCGCCCGCACGCTGGTGAACGAGCCGCCGAACGTGCTGACGCCGAAGGAGTTCGCCAGGCGCGCCCAGGAGCTCGAGGCTCTCGGCGTCGAGGTCGAGGTGCTGGACGAGAAGGCGCTCAGGAAGGCGGGCTTCGGCGCGCTGCTGGCGGTCGGCCAGGGCTCCGAGCAGGAAAGCCGCGTCGTCATCATGCGCTGGAACGGCGCCAAGGACAGCAGCGAGCAGCCCGTCGCCTTCGTCGGCAAGGGCGTGATCTTCGACACCGGCGGCATCTCGATCAAGCCGGGCGCGAACATGGAGGACATGAAGGGCGACATGGCCGGCGCGGCCTGCGTGGTCGGCCTGATGCACGCGCTCGCGTCCCGCAAGGCCAAGGCCAACGTGGTCGGCGCGATCGGCGTGGTGGAGAACATGCCGGACGGCGCCGCCTACCGTCCGGGCGACATCCTGACCTCGCTGTCGGGCCAGACGATCGAGGTGATCAACACCGACGCCGAGGGCCGCCTCGTGCTCGGGGACGTGCTCTGGTACGTCCAGGATCGCTTCAAGCCGAAGTTCATGATCGACCTCGCCACGCTGACGGGCGCCATCCTGATCGCGCTGGGGATCGACCACGCCGGCCTGTTCTCGAACGACGACGCGCTCTCGGATCACATCTTCAAGGCCGGCAAGGCCACGGGAGAGACCGTGTGGCGCATGCCGATGGGCCCGGAATACGACAAGCTCATCGACTCGCGCTTCGCGGACATGAAGAACACCGGCGGCCGGCATGGCGGCTCGATCACCGCGGCGCAGTTCCTCAAGCGCCACGTCAATGGCACGCCTTGGGCGCATCTCGACATCGCCGGCACCGGCATGAGCTCGCCCGCGACGGACATCAACAAGAGCTGGGGTTCGGGCTGGGGCGTGCGCCTGCTCGACCGGCTGGTGAGCGACTACTACGAGGGTTGAGGTGAACCCGCGGCGGCGGCGCGGCGGGTCGCCGCCGGCCGTCGAAGCAGCCTGACTCCAGAAGGTCATCGCGTGAGGCGAAGGGGCAGGGCATGACCGAAGTCCTGTTCTACCAGATGACCAGCCAGCCGCTCGAGAAGGCCCTTCCGGCGCTGCTGGAGAAATGCCTGGAGCGGAAGTGGAAGGTCGTCGTGCAGGCGGCCGCGCCGGAGCGGATCGCCGCGCTCGACGACGCGCTCTGGACCTATTCGGACGACAGCTTTCTCCCGCACGCCGCCGACGGCGACGGCGCGGAGGAGACGATCTGGCTCACCACCACCGAGCTCAACCCGAACGGCGCCCATGTGCGGGTTCTGGTGGACGGCGCGCAGCCGCCGGATCTCGCGTCTTACGCCCGCGCCCTCATCCTGTTCGACGGCCATGATCCCGAGGCGCTCGACGCCACCCGGGCGCAATGGCGCACGCTCAAGTCGGCGGGCCACGAGGTCACCTACTGGCGGCAGGCCGAGGATGGACGATGGAAGCGGGAGGCCTGACGGCGGTGCGGCCGGCCGCTCGGCGCCGACAAGCTCGTGAGGCCCCTCGTCTTGTGGCGCGGGCGCTCCACCTTCCGCGGATGACCCCAGCAATCGTCCGGGCCGCGGCGGCCGCCTTTCTCGTCGTCCTCTCAGTCGGCGCTCCGCTCCGGGCGGACGACACGCCCTGGCCGATTCCGGAGCCGAAGCCCGGAGGCCTGCCGGCCGACGTCACCTCCAAGCAGAACGCCGTCATAGGCGGCGACACGCTGTCCTACACGGCGAGCGTCGAGGCGGTGCCGCTCAGCGACCCGAAGGGCGAGCGAATCGCCGAGGTGGTGGTCACGAGCTACACGCTCAACCGCGAAGACCCCGCGACCCGTCCGATCACCTACGCCTTCAACGGCGGGCCGGGCGCGGCTTCCGCCTATCTCAACTTCGGCGCGCTCGGCCCGAGGCGCGTGCAGTTCGGCAATCAGGGGAACACGCCCTCCGACCCGCCGCCAATCCTCCGCGACAACACGGAGAGCTGGCTCGCCTTCACCGACCTCGTCTTCGTCGATCCGGTGGGGACGGGCTACAGCCGCTCGCTTGGCTCGGACGAGACGCAGAGAAACTTCTGGTCGGTGGACGGCGACATCGACGCGCTGGCGCGAGTCGTGGCGAAGCACCTCGCGGCGAAGAACCGGCTGATCTCGCCGGTCTATCTGGCGGGCGAGAGCTATGGCGGCTTCCGCGTGCCGCGGGTCGCCCGGGCGCTGCAGACGAAGGAGGGCGTCGGAGTCCGGGGCCTGATCGCGATCTCGCCCGTGCTCGATTTCGGCCTCAGGCAGGCGGAGCAGACGTCGCCGATCCCGTGGGTGAACCTGCTGCCCTCGATGGCCGCCACGGCGCGCGAGCGGAAGGGGCCGGTGACGCGCGCGGACCTCGCCGACGTCGAGAGCTACGCGACCGGGCAGTATCTCGCGGATCTTCTGCGCGGCCCCCGCGATCCGGAGGCGGTCGACCGGATCGTGGCGCGCGTCTCGGAGCTCACCGGGCTCGATCCCGCCTTCGTCAGGCAGCTCGGCGGGCGCATCGACATCCACTCCTTCGTGCGGGAGCTGGACCGCCCGAAGGGCCTTGTGGGCTCGCTCTACGACGCCAACGTCACCGACTTCGATCCGCGCCCGCACGCGGCGCGGATGACCTTCGACGACCCGATCCTGGACGGCTCGCGCGCGCCGCTCACCAGCGCGGCCGTCGACTTCTACGCCCGTGACATGGGCTACCGGGTCGACCGGCGCTACGAGCTGCTGAACCCGGAGGTCAGCCGCAAGTGGCGCTGGGGCGACCGGCAGAGTCCCCCCGAGGCCGTCGACGCCCTGCGCGAGGCGCTGGCGCTCGATCCGAAGATAAGGATGCTGGTCGCGCACGGCGCGACGGACCTCGTCACGCCCTACATGGAATCCAAGATGGTTCTGGACCAGCTTCCGGCCTTCGGCGATCCGGGCAGGGTGGCGCTGAAGGTCTATCCGGGCGGACACATGTTCTACACCCGGGACGGCTCGCGGGCGGCGTTCGAGAAGGACGCGCGGGCGCTCTATCAGGCGACGGGCCGCTAGGGAGCGAACGGGTCGGGCGCGTCTTCGGGCGCGTCCGTCGGCTCCGGGCCCGGGTGCGTCACCGGCGCGCGCCGGTCGAACCGCAGGGCCAGCGCGACCCCGAGCGACGCGAACACGAAAAAGCACCAGCCGGACCCGGCGCCGACCGCGACGCCCGCGACCGCCTCGCCCGTGAGGCCCCCGAGGGCCGTCATGGCGCCCCAGCCGACCAGGAACCCGCCCACCACCATCTCGACGACGTCGCGGAAGCTCGCGGTCGCCGGCGCGAACCGGCCCGAGGAGAGCGCCGCCGCGAAGGCTCCGGCGAAGAAGCCGAACAGCACCAGCACGTCGCCCGTGAGATCGAAACCCGCCGCTGACAGCTCGAAGCCGGCGACGCCGTCGTCCAGCCCCGGCAGCGCGTCGGGCAGCAGGCCGAGAGCCGCGCCCAGCCGGCGCGCGACCGCCGCGCATTCGCCGATCAGGCCGAGCGGCTCGCCGGCCGCGTAGCTGAGCGCCACGAGACCGCCCAGCACGGCGCCTGCCGCTGCGGCCGGCCAGGGCTCGACGAGCAGGCGGACCGCGAGCGTCCGGCGGTCGGGCGCCTTCCGCGGACGCCAGCGCCACAGCGCGGCGGCGCAGAGGCCGAGCGCGGCGAGCTGAAGGAGCAGCGTCGGCCAGAGCCCGAAGAACTCGGGGAGCCAGGGCGCAGGGGCGTCGGCGATCGCGGTGCGGTACGACCACGGCCAGGTCGCCAGCCCGGCCAGGAAGCCGACGAAGATCGCGAGCAGCGCCGGCGCCGCGACCAGCGAGCCTTCGCTCAGCCGCCGCATGTGGACCATCACGCCGCCGCGGGCGATCACCGCGCCGACCCCGAACACGAGGCCCGCGACCGGCAGCAGCCAGCTCACTGGCCCGATCCGCGCGGCCTCCGGCGGCGCCGCGTGGCCCATCAGCGCGAGGCCGCCAAGCGTCAGCGCCGCCGCGACCGCGAGCGCGCTCAGAAAGCCGAACAGCTGGCCGGCGTCGCCCAGGATCAGCAGGTCGCGCCAAGCGCGCACCAGCGACAGCTCTCCGCGCTGCAGGGCGACGCCGAACACGATTCCGGCGGCGAGCGCCCAGGCGCGGGGCAGCAGGCCGCCGTCGTGGAAGGCGAGGGCGGCGGTCGCGATCGAGGCGGCGGCGATCACGAGCCCGGCGGCGCGCGGCCGCGGGACCGAAAGGTGCTTCGGAAAAAGCGGCCGCGTCACGCGGCGGCCGCCTCCTCATAGTCCGCGCTCGCCGCGAGCCATGTCTCTTCGGCCTCGGAGAGAGCGCGGGCGACCTCGTCGCGCCTGCGGCCGAGCTCGGCCGCCTTCTGCGGCTTCGACGGGAAGCCCCCGCCGGCCGCGAGCTCGCCGTCGATGCGCGCGAGCTCCTGGGCGCACTGGCCCATCAACTCCTCGAGCGCGGCGATCTTCTTCTTCAGCGTGCCGGCGTCGGGGCGTTTCGCGGCGGCCTCGGCGGACTTGCCGGTGCCGCCGCCGGGCTTCTTCGAGGCGCGGCCGGAGCCTTCGGCCGAGAGGATGAAGCGGCGGTAGTCGTCGAGGTCGCCCTCGAAGGCACGGACGTCGCCGTCGGCGACCAGCCACAGCCGGTCCGCGGTCGCGTCGAGCAGATGGCGGTCATGGCTGACGAGGATGACCGCGCCCGGGAACTCGTTGAGCGCCTGCGCGAGGCTCTCGCGGCTGTCGATGTCGAGATGGTTGGTCGGCTCGTCGAGGATCAGCAGATGCGGGCCCTCGAACACCGCCAGGCCGAAGGCGAGGCGGGCCTTCTCGCCGCCCGACATCTTGCCCACCACCGTGTTGGCGCGGTCGCCCGTAAAACCGATCTGCGCGACCTTGGCCCGCACCTGCGCCTCGTTCGCGGTCGGCATCCGGGCGCGGATGTGGTCGTAGGGCGTGCCCTCGATGTTGAGGTCCTCGACCTGGTGCTGGGCGAAGAAGCCGACGAGGATCTTCTCCGACTTGTTGACCCGGCCGGAGCTCGGCTGCAGCCGGCCGGCGAGCAGCTTGGCGAAGGTCGACTTGCCGTTGCCGTTCGACCCCAGCAGGGCGATGCGGTCGTCGGGGTCGATGCGCAGCGACAGCTTGTGCAGGATGGTGCGGTCGCCATAGCCGACGGACACGCCGTCGAGCGCGATCAGCGGCGGGGCGAGCTCCTTGTCGGGCTCGGGGATCCGGAACGGCACGACGCTGCGCTCGATGACCGCCGCGATCGGCTGCATCTTCGCCAGGCGCTTAACGCGCGACTGCGCCTGGGTGGCCTTGGAGGCCTTCGCCTTGAAGCGCGCGATGAACGCCTCGAGCCGGGCGCGCTCCTCGGCCTGCGCCTTGGCGGCCTTCTGGTCGAGCGCGAGCTTCTCGCGCCGCATGCGGTCGAACGCGTCGTAATTGCCCTTCCACACGGTCAGCTTGCCGTTGTCGAAGTGCAGGATGTGGTCGACGGAGGCGTTCAGCAGGTCGCGGTCATGGCTGATGACCAGCACGGTGCGCGGATACTTGGCCAGGTAGTCCTGCAGCCAGAGCGTGCCTTCGAGGTCGAGATGGTTCGTCGGCTCGTCGAGCAGCAGCAGGTCGGGCTCGGAGAACAGCACGGCCGCGAGCGCGACGCGCATCCGCCACCCGCCGGAGAAGTCGGAGCAGGGCCGCTGCTGCGCCGCCTCGTCGAAGCCGAGGCCCGACAGGATCTTGGCGGCCCGCGAGGGCGCCTCGTAGGCGTCGATGTCGATCAGCCGGGTGATGATGTCGGAGATCCGGTCCGGATCGGTCGCGGTCTCCTGCTCCTTGAGCAGGGCGGCGCGCTCGAGGTCGGCCGCCAGCACCACGTCGATCAGCGCCTCGGGCCCCGAGGGGGCCTCCTGCGCGACGCGGCCGATGCGCGTCCCCTTCGGGATCGAGACCGAGCCGTCGTCCGGATGCAGGTCGCCGGCGATCAGCTTGAACAGCGTGGTCTTGCCGGTGCCGTTGCGGCCGACCACGCCGACGCGCGCGCCGTCCGGCAGCGCGGCGGTCGCATGATCGAGCAGCACGCGTCCCGCGACGCGGCAGGTGAGGTCGTTGACGTGGAGCATGACGGCCTCCTTGTGCCGCGTGCCTTGCTGCGCCGCAAGAGGCGCAGGCGCGGAGCCGGTCTGTGGGAAAGGCGAGGGGACTTTCGCGCCCGCGCGTCCGGGATGGCCGCTCCTGCGGGCATAAGCCATCCTTCTCCCTCCTCGCGGCAAAGCCGCGGGGAGGGTGGCCTCGGCCGTCAGGCCGAGGTCGGGTGGGGTCTTCGGGCGTCGCGCGCTGTCCTCAGAACACCCCACCGGCCGCGCTATCGCGCGTCCACCCTCCCCTCTGCGAGGGAGGGAAAGAGCGCTCTTCGCCCGAGCCGCGCCGCCGTCTCTTCTCCCTCCTCGCGGCGTGAGCCGTGGGGAGGGTGGACGCGCGATAGCGCGGCCGGGTGGGGCCCTTGGCCGTAGAGCGCAGCGCCGCAGGCGCGCGTCATCCGCCGGGTCGCACGGCGCAAAATCCTCATCCGGTTCAAACAGCGACAGCGGAAGGCGCGGAGCGCCGGGCCACCGTTGGTTTTACGCGTATTTTGGCCGGTCGCCCGGCGCTCCACGCGCGGCGGCTTGTTCATCGGCTCGCGGAAGCCGCGCTCCGGCCGCGGGCGGCCCGTTCTCCCTTGCGGGGTCGGTCCCATTGCGGATTTTGGAGTTCGCCGCCTCCGAAGAGGCGCCTTCGCCCAAAACCCATCCCGCGCCTTAAGGCGCTCGACGGCGCGGCCCCGTCCTAGTGCGGGGCGGGCGGCCTGTAATCCCGGCGAGACGCAAGCGCCTCGCGAGGCCCGCAGCCGACGTCCCGGGACCGCGAGCTCCGGTGCTCGCAGGCGCAGGCGCCGCTCCTCCCCCGCATGGCCGGCCGGTCCGGACACGCCTCCCTGTCAGGGAAGGACTTTTGGAGGAGAGCATGAGGGATGCGAGATGTCAAGGAATAAAAGCCTAGATCTTCCCCCATCCGTCATGCCCGCCTTCGCGGGCATCCACGACTTACCCTCCAGCCGCGCCGCCCGACGTCCAAGTCGTCGATACCCGGCCGCGGCCGGGCATGATGAGGCCGTTGACCCGGAATCCATATCGACAAACGCCGAACCATCGATATGTTGAGGCGCGTCATGGGAGAGCCCCCATGACGTCGGAGAGCCCCCATGACGTCGCCCGATCCTGAAGCCGGTGACCAGCAGCGCGAGGCCGTCGCGCTCGAGGCCCTGTCTGCGCTCGGGCAGTCGACCAGGCTCCGCATCTTCCGGCACCTCGTCACCATGGCGCCTGAGCCCCAGCCCGCGGGCGGGATCGCCGACGCGCTCGGCTGCCTGCAGAACACGCTCTCGACGCATCTCGCGATCCTCGCACGGGCTGGGCTGATCACCGGCGCCCGCGATGGGCGCTCGATCCTGTACGCCGCCAACTTCGACGGTATGCGGAGCCTCGTGAACTACCTGCTCGAAGACTGCTGCGCCGGTCGGCCGGAGGTCTGCGCGCCCGTGTTTCAGCAGCTCGAGAAAGGCTGCGGCTGCGCGCCGGCGGCGCCGGCGGCGAGGATTTGACGATGTCGCTGTTCGAACGCTGGCTGAGCCTGTGGGTGGCGCTGTGCATCGCGGCCGGCGTCGCGCTTGGCTACGTCGCGCCCGGCCTGTTCCAGGCGATCGGCGCGGCCGAGGTCGCGCGCGTCAACCTTCCGGTCGCCCTGCTGATCTGGCTGATGATCGTGCCCATGCTGGCGAAGGTGGACTTCGCGGCGCTGCGGGGAGTCGCGGCGCACTGGCGCGGCGTGTCGGTCACGCTGTTCGTCAACTGGGCCATAAAGCCGTTCTCGATGGCTCTGCTCGGCTGGCTGTTCATCGGCTGGCTGTTCCGGCCGTGGCTGCCGGCCGACCAGATCGACAGCTATGTCGCCGGCCTGATCCTGCTCGCCGCCGCGCCCTGCACCGCGATGGTGTTCGTGTGGTCGAACCTGACGCGCGGCGATCCGCTGTTCACGCTCTCACAGGTCGCGGTCAACGACGCGATCATGATCGTCGCCTTCGCGCCGGTCGTCGGCCTGCTGCTCGGCCTGTCGGCGATCGCGGTGCCGTGGGACACGCTGGCCCTGTCGGTCGGCCTCTACATCCTGGTTCCGGTCGTGGCGGCGCAACTGCTGCGGCGGCGGATGCTGGCCTCCGGCGGCCGGCCGGCGCTCGATCGGCTGCTCGCCCGTCTGCAGCCCCTCTCGCTCGTCGCGCTGCTCACGACCCTCGTCCTGCTGTTCGCCTTCCAGGGCGAGCAGATCGTCGCCCAGCCGCTGGTGATTGCGCTGCTTGCGGTCCCGATCCTGATCCAGGTCTATTTCAACGCCGGACTGGCCTATCTGCTGAACCGGGCGAGCGGCGAGGCGCACTGCGTCGCGGGTCCCTCCGCGCTGATCGGCGCCTCGAACTTCTTCGAGCTCGCGGTCGCGGCCGCCATCAGCCTGTTCGGCTTCACGTCGGGCGCCGCGCTCGCCACCGTGGTCGGCGTGCTGATCGAGGTCCCGGTCATGTTGTCGGTCGTCGCGATCGTGAACCGCTCGAAAGGCTGGTACGAGGCCCGAGGCGTCCGCGCGCCTGCGCCGGCGACCCGAAACTGAGGAGGCCGCCATGAGCGAAGCCGTCACCATCTGGCACAATCCCGCCTGCGGGACCTCGCGCAACACGCTGGCGATGATCCGCGCCGCCGGCCTCGAGCCCACGGTGGTCGAGTATCTCAAGACGCCGCCCTCACGGGAGGAGCTCGCCAAGGCGGTCGCGGACGCCGGCCTCACGCCCCGCCAGGCGGCGCGCGAGAAGGGGACGCCCTTCGTCGAGCTCGGCCTCGCTGATCCCTATGTGGGCGAGGATCAGATCCTGGACGCGATGCTCAAGCATCCCGCCCTGATCAACCGGCCCTTCGTGTTCACCTCGCGCGGCGTGCGGCTCTGCCGGCCTTCGGAGCTGGTGCTCGACATCCTTCCGACGCCGCTTCCGGAAGACTTCACCAAGGAGGACGGCGAGGTGGTGAAGGGGAAATCCGCGTGAGCGACCTGCCGAACCTCGACGAGGATTGCTTCCGGCCGATCGATCCGGCGGCGCTGACTGCGCCGCGCTCGACGCATCCGCCGCGGGTGCTTCTGCTCTATGGCTCGCTGCGGCCGGTCTCCTACAGCCGGCTGCTGACGCTCGAGGCGGAGCGCCTTCTGAAGCGCTTCGGCTGCGAGACGCGGGTGTTCGACCCCGCCGGCCTGCCGCTGCCGGACGGCGCGCCGGCCGACCACCCCAAGGTCGCCGAGCTGCGCGAGCTGTCGCTCTGGTCGGAGGCGCAGGTCTGGACCAGCCCGGAGCGCCACGGCGCCATGACGGGGGTGATGAAGTCCCAGATCGACTGGATCCCGCTCGCGCTCGGCTCGGTCCGGCCGACCCAGGGCCGCACGCTCGCGCTCATGCAGGTCTCGGGCGGCTCGCAGTCGTTCAACGCCGTCAACCAGATGCGCGTGCTCGGGCGCTGGATGCGGATGCTGACGATCCCCAACCAGTCGTCGGTCGCGAAGGCCTTCCAGGAGTTCGGCGAGGACGGCCGGATGAGGCCGTCCGCCTATTACGACCGGGTGGTCGACGTGATGGAGGAGCTGGTGAAGTTCACGCTGCTCACCCGCGACCTCACGGACCGCCTCACCGACCGCTACAGCGAGCGCAAGGAGAGCGCCGCCGCGCTCGAGGCGCGGGTGAACCTCAAGCAGGCCGTCTGAGGCGGGGGGCCTCAGCCGGCCTTCAGCCGGCGCGCGACTTCCGGGGCGAAATAGGTCAGGACGCCGTCCGCCCCGGCGCGCTTGAACGCCATCAGGCTCTCCAGCATCGCGAGCTCGCCGTCTATCCAGCCGCGCTCGGCCGCGCCGCGGATCATCGCGTATTCGCCTGACACCTGATAGGCGTAGGTCGGCATCCTGAAGCGGTCCTTGAGGCGCCAGACGATGTCCAGATAGGGCAGGCCGGGCTTCACCATCAGCATGTCGGCGCCCTCGAGCAGGTCGAGCTCCGCCTCGCGCAGCGCCTCGTCGCCGTTCGCCGGATCCATCTGGTAGGTCTTCTTGTCGCCGACGAGCGCCTTCCGGGTTCCGATCGCGTCGCGGAACGGGCCGTAGAAGGCCGAGGCGTATTTGGCCGCGTAGGACATGATCTGCACGTCCGTGAAGCCGGATTCGTCCAGCGCCCCGCGGATCGCGCCCACCCGGCCGTCCATCATGTCCGAGGGCGCGATCATGTCGGCGCCGGCCTCGGCCTGGGCCAGCGACTGGCGCGCGAGCGCCGCGACGGTGGCGTCGTTGAGGATGCGTTCGCCCTCCATCAGCCCGTCATGGCCGTGGCTCGTGTAAGGGTCGAGCGCGACGTCCGTGATGAGCCCGATGTTCGGCACGGCCGCCTTCAGGGCGCGCAGCGCCCGGCACACCAGATTGTCCGGGTTTTCCGCCTCCGAGCCTTCCGGGTCGCGCCGCGCCGGGTCCGTATAGGGAAACAGCGCGACGGCCGGGATGCCGAGCCGCGCGGCCTGCTCGACGCTGCGGACCGCCTCGTCGACGGTGAGGCGGTCGACGCCCGGCATCGCCGCCACCGGCTCGCGGCATTTCTCGCCCTCGATCAGGAAGATCGGCCAGATCAGGTCGTCGACCGTCAGCGTGTTCTCGCGGGTCAGCCGGCGCGACCAGTCGGCGCGGCGGTTCCGGCGCAGCCGGGTCGGCAGGTCGAGCGCGCCGTCCGCAGGGCGCGGCGCCTCTCCGATCGCGCGGCGCTTGCCGATCGTCTCATGCATAGTCGCGGCCTCCTGCTCGGGGCGCATCGCCGCCCGTCATCCGCCGGCCGGCCTCGTCCGATGCCGGGGACATAGCACCGGGAACGGCGGTCAGACAGGGGAGGGGCGCAGACGCGGCGCCCGCCTGGCGCAGGGCGGGCGCGTTGCGCCGGGCGGGGGAGTCGCGGAGATTGCGCGCGGCCGCGCCCAGGCGGCCGAAGCTTCGGGAGACGGCATGGCGGCCGACGCAAACGACGAGGCCGGGCTTCCCGGCATTTCGCTCAGGGAGTCCCACCTGCAGGCCGACAGGGTGGCGCGGCCCTGGAGCTGGCGGCTCGTGATGTTCCTGCGCGCGGTCGCGGTGTTCGAGCTCGTGAGGGGGCTCGTGTTCTGGGGGCTGCTGATCGGCTCCGGCGGCGCTCCGCTCGCGGTCGACGGCACGCACGCGTCCTGGTTCGTCGCCTGCACGTTCTTCGCGGTCGCCGATCCGGTGGCCGCCGTCGGACTGTGGCTCGCCACCGGCTGGGGCGTGGTGATCTGGCTGCTCGCGACGCTGGGCCAGCTCCTCTGGGCCGCCTCGTCGTCGCCGGCGTCGCTCGGCCGGTGGCTCGCGGCGCTGATCTCGGTCGCCGCGGTGGCCGCCTATGTCTACCTCTCGATGCGCGCGCGCCGCGAGGTCTCCTGACCAGTCGCCTGTCCAGGACGGAGTCTACTTTCCAGTAACCATTCGAACCCTTGAGGCATTTGAGGCAAAAATGAAGATCGATTCACGTTTCGACGGGTAAGGTCCTGTTGACTTAGCGCGACAACCCTTTGTTCAGTCTAAGAAATAAAGACAATTTTCATCACGCCATTTAAGCGCATTTTCACAGGCTCAATCCTATCTTCCTGATCAACGAGGCGCGTGACTGTGGCGCTGCCTCAAGATGATCAAGAATACAGGAAGGCGTCAGCCATGAAGAACGTCGCCCGCCGCGTTGAGCCCGAAGTCGCCGATCCTCGCCAGTCGGAAGTTCGCCCGCTCTACCTCGAGGCGCTGACCCTGGTGGAGCGGCTTCACCGCCGCCTGCTGGACGTCATCAAGGACGAGTTCGACCGTCGCGGCCGGTCCGACATCAACAGCGTCCAGGCGCTGCTGCTTTACAACATCGGCGACGCCGAGCTGACCGCGGGCGAGCTCCGCACCCGCGGCTACTATCTCGGCTCCAACGTCTCCTACAATCTGAAGAAGCTGGTGGAGATGGGCTTCCTGCATCACCAGCGCTCGCGGATGGACCGCCGTTCGGTGCGGATCAGCCTGACCGAGCGCGGCCGCGAGATCCACGACATCGTCGACCAGCTCTACGCCAAGCATGTCCGCACCATCGAGCAGGTGGGCGGCGTCAGCGCCGACGACTTCAAGACGCTGAACGTCGCGCTGGTCCGGCTCGAGCGGTTCTGGACCGACCAGATCCGCTTCCGCCTCTGATCTTCGGCGGCCGAAGGCCGCGCCCCTCGCTCGAAGCGCCGCGATCCTGTCGCGGCGCTTTTTGTTTGCGCGCTTCAAGGAGGACACGTTTGGTCACGCGACGCGCAGACGCCCGGCGTCGACATCGTTCCGCCTCAAACCGGTGGCCTTTCGATGCAATGTTCGGCGCAAGCGCCGGCCTGTCGTCTTGCGGGACCTGCGGTCTTCGGAGCCATCAGGGCGAGGATCGTGACGGACAAGGCCATGTCGGGGTTCATTAACCACGATCTGGCAGCTTCGCCGGAGGTTTTGCCGGGTTAGGGCTGGCGGCGAGAGTGCGGGAGCTTGGCATCGTGACGGAACGGCCTTCGATGATCGTGGCGACGCGCCGCGAGGCGCTTCGGTTCGGACTTGGGGCGGCTGCGGCGGGCGCCATCGCCGGGCCGGCCGCGGCCCAGCAGCTGTTCGGGCAGGCGGAGTGGAACGACCGCTACGACGCGTCCGCCGGCTCCGCGGTGACCCGCACCTCGGCCTCGCGCAATCCGACCCTGAGCCCGCAGACGGCGCAGGCGACCGAGCGCGCCATCGAGGAATACAACGCCATCGTCAGCCGCGGCGGCTGGACCCGCGTGCCGACCGGGCCGCGCCTCAAGCTCGGCTCGAAGGGCGAGCGCGTGGTCGCGCTCCGCCAGCGGCTGATGGCGAGCGGCGACCTCGACCCGAACCTGTCGATGTCGCCGGCCTTCGACAGCTATGTCGAGGGCGCGGTGCGCCGCTTCCAGGCCCGTCACGGCCTGATCCCGGTCGGCGTAGTCGGCGACGACACGCTGACCTCGCTCAACATTCCGGCCGATACCCGGCTGCGGCAGCTGCAGACCAATCTGGTGCGCATCCGCACCATGGCGAACGGCAATCTCGGCGAGCGCTACGTGCTCTGCAACATCCCGGGCGCCGAGATCGAGGCGGTGGAGGGCGACTCGGTCGCCGCCCGCTACACCGCCGTGGTCGGCAAGGTGGACCGCGCCTCTCCGGTGCTCGACGCCAAGATCCTCCAGGTCAACTTCAACCCGTTCTGGACCGTGCCGGCCTCGATCGTGAAGAAAGACCTGATCCCTCAGATGCAGAAGGATCCGCAGTATCTGACCAAGAAGAACATCCGGATCTTCGATCAGCAGGGCAATCAGCTGACGCCCGAGCAGGTCAACTGGATGTCCAACGAGGCCACCAACTACATGTTCAAGCAGGACCCCGGCGAGGACAACTCGATGGGCTCGATCCGCATCAACATGGCCAACAAGCACGGCGTCTACATGCACGACACGCCGACGAAGGGGCTGTTCGGCGAGAACCAGCGCTTCCATTCGTCGGGCTGCGTGCGGATCCAGAACGTCAAGGAACTGGTCGCCTGGCTGCTGAAGAACCAGCCCAACTGGGACCGCCGCGCGATCGACGCCGCGATCAAGTCCGGCCAGCGGATCGACGCGCAGGTCACGCCGGCCATCCCGGTCTACTGGCGCTACATCTCGGGCTGGGGTTCGCCTGACGGGTCGGTGCAGTTCCGCGAGGACATCTACGGCATGGACGGCACCGGCGAGCTCGCCATGGCGGGCGGCGGCGTCTCGGCTGCCACCGAGCAGTGAGGCGCCTGCCGGGCGACAGCCCGGCGCGCAGGGACGTCGCGACGCCGGGCGAGGTGCTGTTCGAGTTCGTCGTGCGCGGCGGCGCCGCCCGCTGCGCCGCGATCGACGCCGCCACCGGCGTCGAGGTCGTGGTGGTCGGCCCGGCCGCCGCGAGCGAGGCGCATCTGAAGGCCGTCGCTCTGCGAAAGCTCAGGCTGCGTCTCGCCAGGGAGTAGCGACTTCTCCCAAGGTCGCGACGCGCGCGCGACGCGAGACAGGGCGCCGCGCTTTCCTCGGCTTCGCAACATATGGTAGGCGAGGCGTCGAGAGCCGTGCGACGCGCCCCTGCGGGAAAGCGCGTCGCGATGGGGATTTCAGGTCGGCGTGACCCGCGCAGGCGTCGTGCGACCTTCAGGAGGAAACGACATGTCCATCACCGAAGGCCAGGCGCACGCGGCGGAGACCCGCTTCTTCCAGGCCAGCCTCGCCGAGATCGACCCTGAGCTCGCCGACGCCGTGAAGTCGGAGCTCGGCCGTCAGCGCGACGAGATCGAGCTGATCGCCTCCGAGAACATCGTCTCGAAGGCTGTGCTCGAGGCGCAGGGCTCGGTTCTGACCAACAAGTACGCCGAGGGCTATCCGGGCCGCCGCTATTACGGCGGTTGCCAGTTCGTCGACGTCGCCGAGCAGCTCGCGATCGACCGCGCCAAGAAGCTCTTCAACTGCCAGTTCGCGAACGTGCAGCCCCATTCGGGCGCGCAGGCCAACACCGCGGTGTTCTTCGCGCTGATGCAGCCCGGCGACACGTTCCTCGGCCTCGACCTCGCGGCCGGCGGCCACCTGACCCATGGCGCCAAGGCGGCGATGTCGGGCAAGTGGTTCAACGCCGTGAACTACAACGTCCGCAAGGACGATCATCGGATCGACATGGACGAGGTCGCGAAGATCGCGCGCGAGTCCAAGCCGAAGGTGATCATCGCCGGCGGCTCGGCCTATCCGCGCCAGATCGATTTCGCGGCGTTCCGCCGGATCGCTGACGAGGTCGGCGCGTACTTCATGGTCGACATGGCTCACTTCGCCGGCCTGGTGGCGGGCGGCCAGCACCCGAACCCGCTCGACCACTGCCACGTCGCGACCACCACGACCCACAAGACGCTGCGCGGCCCGCGCGGCGGCATGATCCTGACCAATGACGAGGCGCTGGCCAAGAAGTTCAACTCGGCCGTGTTCCCCGGCCTGCAGGGCGGCCCGCTGATGCACGTCATCGCGGCGAAGGCGGTCGCGTTCGGCGAAGCCCTGAAGCCGGACTTCAAGATCTACGCCCAGAACGTCATCGCCAACGCCAAGGCGCTCGCCGAGAACCTCAAGGGCCACGGCTTCGACATCGTCTCCGGCGGCACCGACACGCATCTGATGCTCGTCGACCTCCGGCCGAAGAAGCTCACCGGCAAGGTCTCCGAGATCGCGCTCGGCCGCGCCCACATCACCTGCAACAAGAACGGCATCCCGTACGACCCGGAGAAGCCGATGGTGACCTCGGGCATCCGCCTCGGGACGCCGGCCGGCACCACCCGCGGCTTCGGCGTGAAGGAGTTCCAGGAGATCGGCGACCTGATCTCCGAGGTGCTCGACGCGCTGGCGGCCAAGGGCGTCGAAGAGGACGCCGAGGTCGAGGCCAAGGTCCGCAAGCAGGTCTCGAACCTGGTCGAGCGGTTCCCCATCTACTCGGCGTGATTTACGCCGGCGGGAGTTCCTTGAATGCGTTGTCCGCACTGCGGCGCGCCTGACAGCCAGGTCAAGGACTCCCGTCCGACCGAAGACGGCGCCGCGATCCGCCGAAGGCGGGTGTGCGGCGCCTGCGGCCAGCGCTTCACGACCTTCGAGCGCGTGCAGTTGCGCGAGCTCGTGGTGGTGAAGCGTTCCGGCCGGCGCGTGCCGTTCGATCGCGACAAGCTGCACCGTTCCGTCACCATCGCGCTGCGCAAGCGGCCGGTCGATCCGGAGCGCATCGAGACCATGGTGTCGGGCATCGTCCGCCAGCTGGAGAGCAGCGGCGAGACCGAGGTCCAGGCCGAGACCATCGGGCGGCTGGTGATGGAGGGCCTCAAGGCGCTCGACGACGTCGCCTATGTGCGCTTCGCCTCCGTCTACAAGAATTTCCGGGAAGCCAAGGACTTCGAGACGCTGCTCGGCGAGCTTGCGGGCGACGAGCCGAAGCCCGCGGCGTCGTCGTGAGACTGGACGCGGTGGCGGACGGTCCGCCGGCGACCCGGCCGGACCAGGCGGCGATCGACCGCCGCTGGATGGCGGTGGCGGCGGGCCTCGCGCGCCGCGGCCTCGGCGCGACCGCCCCGAACCCGCCGGTCGGCGCGGTGCTGGTCGCCCCCGGCCCGGATGGCGGCCGCGTGGTCGGGCGAGGCTGGACCGGCCGGGGCGGCCGTCCCCACGCCGAGCGGATCGCGCTCGCGCGCGCCGGCGCAGCCGCCCGTGGCGCCACCCTCTACGTCACTCTTGAGCCGTGCAGCCACCAGGGCGTAACGCCGCCCTGCGCGGACGCGCTGATCGAATCAGGCGTCGCGCGCGTGGTGGCGGCGGCCATGGACCCCGACCCCCGCGTCAGCGGCCGCGGCGTCGCGCGGCTGCGCGAGGCGGGGCTTGCGGTGACGCTCGGCGTCGGCCGGGCCGAGGCCGCGCGGCTGAACGCCGGCCATGTCGCGCGCGTGACGCTCGGCCGCCCGCATGTCGCGCTGAAGCTCGCGGTCTCGCAGGACGGCAAGGTCGCCGCGGCGGGCCGCAGGCCGGCGGCGATCAGCGGCGAGGCCTCGCGGGCGCGCGTCCACCTGATGCGCGCCGAGGCGGACGCCATTCTGGTCGGCGTCGGGACCGTGCTGGCCGACGATCCGGCGCTGACCTGCCGGCTGCCCGGCATGGCGGCCCGCTCGCCGGTTAGGGTCGTGCTCGATTCGCGGCTGCGGACGCCGCTCGCCGCGCGTCTGGTCGCCACCGCCCGCGAGACCGCGACCTGGATCCTCGGAACCGAGGACGCGCCCGTCGATCGCGAGCTTGCGCTGCGCGAGGCGGGCGTGGAGGTCATGCGGGTCGCCTCCGTCGGCGGCCGATGCGCGCTGCCCGAGGCGCTTCGGCTGCTCGCGCTGCGCGGCGTCACCCGGCTGATGGTCGAGGGCGGACCCGGGGTCGCCGCGGCGTTGCTCGACGCCGACCTGATCGACGAGGCGACGATCGTCACCGGTCCGGGCGCGCTCGGGCCAGACGCGGTCGACGCGCTCGAGGGCAGGGAGCTCGCCGAGCTCACGGCCTCCCGGCGCTTCGCGCCCGCCTGCCGCGCCGCCGTGGGCGACGACCTGTGGGTCAGATATGACCGGGCGTGACCGGCCCGCGCCGGCCCGGCAAGGATGAGACCAGACGCATGTTCACCGGAATCGTCAGCGACGTCGGAGAGATCGTCGAGCGGCGCGAGGCGGAGGCGGTCACGCGCTTCGCCATCTCCTGCGCCTATGATCCCGCGGGCGTCGCGCTCGGCGCCTCGATCGCCTGCGACGGGGTGTGCCTGACGGTCGTCGCGATCGAGCCGGGCCCGCGCGGCGCGGTGTTCGCGGTCGAGGCCGGGCCCGAGACGCTTTCGCTCACCACGGTGGGGGGCTGGCGCGTCGGCGGGCGCGTCAATCTCGAGCGCGCGCTCCGGATGGGCGACGAGCTCGGCGGCCATCTGGTGCTCGGCCATGTGGACGGCGTGGCGGAGATCGTCTCCCGCGAGGATCTGGGCGAGACGGTGCGCTTCGGCTTCGCCGCGCCGGCCGCCGCCGCGCGGTTCATCGCCGTGAAGGGCTCGATCTGCCTCGACGGCACGTCGCTGACCGTCAACGAGGCGGAGGGGACGCGGTTCTCCGTTCACCTCATCCCGCACACGCTCTCCGAGACCAACTGGGGCGACAAACAGGCCGGCGACCGGGTCAACCTCGAAGTCGACATGATGGCCCGCTACGCAGCGCGCCTTGCCGAGGCCAGCGCGCTCGGATACTGACGCCTCCCCGACGATCGAAGGCATTTCTCATGGTCGAGCCGCAGCGCCGCGCCATCGCGGTCGAGCCCACGCCCGGGCGCGTCCTCGTGGTCGAGGCCCGTTTCTACGAGGCGATCGCAGACGAGCTCCTCCGGGGCGCGACCGCCCGTCTGGAGGCCGCCGGGACGCGCTATGACGTGGCGACGGTGCCGGGCGCGCTGGAGCTGCCCGCGACCATCGCGATTTTGCTCGACGCGGCCGAGGCCAAGGGCGACCCCTATGACGCCGCCGTCGCGCTCGGCTGCGTGATCCGCGGCGAGACCTCGCATTACGACACGGTCGCGAACGAAAGCGCGCGGGGTTTGTTGGACCTGTCCGTGGCGCGCCGCCTTCCGCTCGGAAACGGCGTGCTGACGGTCGAGAACGAGGTCCAGGCGCGGGTGCGCGCCCGCGTCAGCGAGATGGACAAGGGCGGCGGCGCCGCGGAGGCCGCGCTCACCATGCTGCGGCTCAAACGCCGCGCGGAGGACTGAGAATTGGCCAAGGGCGAAAAGCGCTCGGCCGCTCGGCTCGCAGCCGTGCAGGCGCTTTATCAGATGGATCTCGCCGGCACGCCGCTGCCGGACACGCTGGCGCAGTTCGAGTCGCACTGGCTCGGCCAGGAGGTCGACGGCGAGGAGTACAAGCCGGCCGAGGCCGCCTTCTTCCGCGACCTGGTGACGGGCGTGCTCAAGGAGCAGCGCGCGCTCGACCCGCTGATCGACAAGACGCTGCAGGCCGGCTGGCCGCTGAAGCGCGTCGAGGCGATCATGCGCGCCATCCTGCGCTCCGGCGCGTTCGAGCTCGGCAAGCGCAAGGACGTCCCCGTGAAGGTGGTGATCACCGAGTATGTGGACATCGCCCACGCCTTCCTCGATCGCGACGAGGCCGGCATGATCAACGCCGTGCTGGACGCGATCGCCCGCACGGTGCGCGCCGGGGACTTCGAGAAGCAGGGCTGAGCCGCCGGTCCTCGGCTGGCCCGAAGCCTGCCGCTCCGGAACGCCCGTCATGGTCCGGCTGGACCGGACCATCCACGCCGATCGCGCGCCCGACGCCCGGGATGGATCCTCCGGTCAAGCCGGAGGATGACGAGGGTGCTTCGTGCCCCGGAGGGCTCGTCATGGTCCGGCTCGACCGGACCATCCACGCCGCTCCCGCGCCCGAGGCCCGAGGTGGATCCTCCGGTCAGGCCGGAGGATGACGCGTGTGGTTCGTGCCCCGGAGGGCTCGTCATGGTCCGGCTCGACCGGACCATCCACGCCGCTCCAGCGCCCGACGCCCGGGATGGATCCTCCGGTCAAGCCGGAGGATGACGAGGGTGGTTCGTGTCTCGCAGGGCTCGTCATGGTCCGGCTCGACCGGACCATCCACGCCGCTCCCGCGCCCGACGCCCGAACTGGATACTCCGGTCAAGCCGGAGGATGACGAGGGTGGTTCGTGCCCCGGAGGGCTCGTCATGGTCCGGCTCGACCGGACCATCCACGCCGCTCCCGCGCCCGACGCCCGAGGTGGATCCTCCGGTCAGGCCGGAGGATGACGAGGGTGGTTCGTGTCTCGCAGGGCTCGTCATGGTCCGGCTCGACCGGACCATCCACGCCGATGGCCCGCCCGACGCCCGGGATGGATCCTCCGGTCAAGCCGGAGGATGACGAGGGTGGCTCGTGTCCCGGAGGGCCCGTCATGGTCCGGCTCGACCGGACCATCCACGCCGATCGCGCGCCCGACGCCCGGGATGGATCCTCCGGTCAAGCCGGAGGATGACGAGGGTGGCTCGTGTCCCGGAGGGCTCGTCATGGTCCGGCTCGACCGGACCATCCATGTCGCTCCCGCGCCCGACGCCCGGGATGGATCCTCCGGTCAAGCCGGAGGATGACGAGGGTGGCTCGTGTCCCGGAGGGCTCGTCATGGTCCGGCTTGACCGGACCATCCATGTCGCTCCAGCGCCCGACGCCCGAGGTGGATCCTCCGGTCAGGCCGGAGGATGACGAGAGTGGCTCGTGTCCCGGAGGGCTCGTCATGGTCCGGCTTGACCGGACCATCCATGTCGCTCCAGCGCCCGACGCCCGAACTGGATCGTCCGGTCAGGCCGGAGGATGCCGAGTGTGTTTCGTGTCCCTGACGGCCCGTCATGGTCCGGCTTGACCGGACCATCCACGCCGCTCCCGCGCCCGACGCCCGGGATGGATCCTCCGGTCAAGCCGGAGGATGACGGCTTCTTGTTGCAGTGACGGCTTGTTGCAGGGACGGCGTCTTACGCCGCGGCTTCGGCGCCGAGCGCCTCGCAGAGCAGCGTCAGCGCTTCGATCACCGAGCGGCGCCTGACCTCCGAACGGCCGAGATCGCCGAAACGGCGCTCGCGGCGCAGCGTCGGCCGCCCGCGTCCGGCGGCCGCGAAATGCACCAGCCCGACGGGCTTCGCCTCCGAGCCGCCGCCGGGCCCCGCGACGCCCGTGACGGCGACCGAGACGCCGGCCCCGGCGGCTTCGAGCGCGCCCTCGGCCATCGCCCGCGCGACCGCCTCGCTGACCGCGCCGTGCTCCGCCAGCAGCGCCTCGGGCACGCCGAGCAGCGCGGTCTTGGCGGCGTTCGAATAGGTCACGAAGCCGCGGTCGAAGGCGTCCGACGAGCCCGGCACCTCGGTCAGCGCGCCCGCGACCAGCCCGCCCGTGCAGGATTCGGCGGTCGTGATCGTCAGCCCCGCGCCGCGCGCGAGCCTGAGCGCCTCCTCGGCCAGTTCGTAGACGGTCCGGGTCACGGCTCGAAGCCCTCGCGGAACGGCAGGCGGATGGTGGCGGAGGCGAGCGCCGCCAGGCCCTCGCGCCGGCCTGCGAATCCCAGCCGCTCGGTGGTGGTCGCCTTCACGGCGACGCGCCCGAGCGGCATCCCGGCGATCTCCGCGATCCTGGTCCGGATCGCCTCGCGGTGCGGGCCGATCTTGGGCGATTCCCCGATGATGGTGAGATCGAGATGCGCCACCGCGCCGCCGGCCGCCCGCACGCGGCGCACGGCGTCGGCCATGAACTGGTCGGAGGCCGCGCCCTTCCAGGCCGGATCGGAAGGCGGGAAATGCGCGCCGATGTCGCCGTCGGCGAGCGCGCCGAGGATCGCGTCCGTCAGCGCATGGAGCGCGACGTCCGCGTCCGAATGGCCGACGAGGCCGAATTCATGCGGCACCCGCACGCCGCCCAGCATGACGTGGTCGCCCGGGCCGAAGGCGTGCACGTCGAAGCCCGAGCCGGTCCGCAGGTCGCCCTGGGCCAGGAAGGCCGCGCCCGCGCGCCGCAGCAGCGCGTCGTCGAACTGGTCCGGCGTCGTCAGCTTCACGTTGCGGGCCTCGCCGTCGAACATCGCCACCTCGTGCCCGGCCCACGCGAACAGCGCGCCGTCATCCGTGAAATCGTCGCGGCCTTCCGCGGCCGCGCGCTCATGCGCCGCGACGAGCTCCGCGTAGCGGAAGGCCTGCGGGGTCTGCAGCAGCCGGGCCCTTGCGCGGTCGAGGGTTTCGCCGCGGGCGCCCGTGTCTGTGACGAAGCAGATCGTGTCCGTGACCGGCGCGCCCGGCGTCGCGCCGCCGGTCGCCGCGGCGGCCTCGATCGCGCGCTCGATCAGCGCGGCGCTGGCGAATGGCCGCGCCGCGTCATGGATCAGGACGATGTCCGGCGGCGTCCCGGCGAGGGCCGCGAGCCCGGCGCGCACCGAGGCCTGCCGGGTCGCGCCGCCGGTCGCGGGCGGCCCGAGCTTGCGGGAGCCGCGCAGCGGCGCGATCGCTTCCTCGTAGCGGCCGAGCTGACCTTCGCCTATGACGATTCGCAGATGCGCGATGCGCGGATGCGCGAGGAAAACGCGCGCCGTCTCGGTCAGCATCGGCTGTCCGCCGCCGAGATCGCGATACTGCTTCGGCTCCGCGAAGCCGGTCCGCGCGCCGGCGCCGGCGGCGCAGATCAGCGCCGCGACCGTGGGATTGCCGCCGGAGCTTCCGACGCTGGGCTCATCGTTCGCCATGGGGCCGCTTCTAGCCAAACCGCGATGTTCTGTCCCGCGCGAGATTGGTCATTGTGCCAAAGAGCGAGTTGGCTAATATGTGTGCAGAGGGGTTCGCGACTAATTTATGAGCATCACCGGCTTTCCTGAACCAGCGGTTGCGGACCTGACCATCGGTCCGGCGCGCCCAGCCAACAGCGTCGTGCTCGCCCCGATGTCGGGCGTGACCGACATCGTGTTCCGCCGGATCGCGGCGCGTCTCGGCGCCGGCATGGTGGTGTCCGAGATGGTGGCCTGCGCCGAGTTCGTGCGCGCCGACGAGGAATCGCGGCTGCGGGCGGAGGGCTCGGGGCTTGATCTTCACGTCGTTCAGCTCGCCGGGCGCGACCCGGCCTGGATCGCGGAAGCGGCCCGGCTCGCGGTCGCGGCCGGGGCCGACGTGGTCGATCTCAACATGGGCTGCCCGGCCAAGAAGGTCGTGGGCGGCCATGGCGGCTCGGCGCTGCTCAAGGACCTCGACCTCGCGACCCGGCTGATCGCGGCCGCGGTGGCGGCCGCCGGCGCGCCCGTGACGGTGAAGATGCGGCTCGGCTGGGACGCCGATTCGATCGTGGCTCCGGAGCTCGCGGCGCGCGCCGAGGCGGAAGGCGCGGCGCTCGTCACGGTGCACGGCCGCACGCGGTCGCAGTTCTACGAGGGCAGGGCGGACTGGTCCGCGATCCGCGCCGTGAAGGAGCGGGTGTCGATTCCCGTGATCGCCAATGGCGACCTGACTGCGGTCGAGCATGCGCCGGCGATGCTGGCGGGGGCGGGCGCGGACGGGGTGATGATCGGGCGCGGCGCGCAGGGGCGGGCGTGGTTCCCAGGCCAGGTCGCGGCCTATCTGGCGACCGGCCGCAGGCCCGCGCCGCCGTCGCTCGCGACCCAGAGGGAGCTCGCGCTGGAGCATTATGAAGGCCTGCTCGGCCTTTATGGCCGCGACACCGGCGTGCGGCACGCCCGGAAGCATCTCGGCTGGTATCTCGACGCCGCCGCCGCGAGCGTGGGGCGCGCGACGCCGCCGGACGCCAAAGCGGCGGCGCTGACCGCCGGCGCGCCCGAGACCGCGATCGCGGCGTTCGAGCGCGCCTTCGAGGATCTCGAATGGGAGCTTGCGGCGTGAACGCGGCCCCGCCCACCGATCGGCCGCGCAGCGGCGCCGGCTCGCCCGAGGCCGTGCTCAACACGCTGCCGCATCCGGTGCTGTGCGTCCGCGAGGACGGCCGCATCATGGACGTGAACGTCTCCGCGGAGGCGTTCTTCGAACTCAGCGCAATCGTGCTGCGCCGGCATGACCTCAAGGAGCTGGTGCCCTTCGGCTCCCCACTGATCGCGCTGCTCGAGCAGGCGCTCGAGCGCAACGCTCCGGTCAACGAATATCGCGTCGACCTGGGCATGCCGCGCACCGGCGGCGAGCGCATCGTCGACCTGCATGTCGCGCCGCTCGCCGAACGCCCCGGCATGCTTGTGGTGGTGCTGCAGGAGCGCACCATCGCGGACAAGATGGACCGCCAGCTCACCCATCGCGGCGCGGCGCGCTCCGTCACCGCGCTCGCCGCCATGCTGGCGCACGAGATCAAGAACCCGCTGTCCGGCATCCGCGGCGCGGCGCAGCTTCTGGAGCAGTCGGCGAGCGACGAGGACCGGGCTCTCACCCGCCTGATCTGCGACGAGGCCGACCGCATCGTGAAGCTGGTCGACCGCATGGAGGTGTTCTCCGACGAGCGGCCGATCGAGCGCGAGGCGGTCAACATCCACGCCGTGCTCGAGCACGTGAAGCGGCTCGCGCTGTCGGGATTCGGGCGCAACGTGCGGATCGTCGAGGAGTACGACCCCTCGCTGCCGCCCGTGCTGGCCAACCGCGACCAGCTCGTCCAGGTGTTCCTGAACCTGGTGAAGAACGCCGCCGAAGCCATTGGGGACGCAGCGGATGGCGAGATCCATCTGTCGACCTCGTTCCGCCCCGGCGTGCGGCTCAGCGTGCCCGGCTCCTCGACCAAGGTGAGCCTGCCGCTGCAGTTCACCGTGCGCGACAACGGCCCCGGCGTGCCGGAAGACCTGATGCCGCATCTGTTCGACCCGTTCGTGACGACGAAGCCGACCGGCTCGGGCCTCGGCCTCGCGCTGGTCGCCAAGATCGTCGGCAATCACGGCGGCATCATCGAATGCGAATCCCAGCCGCGGCGCACCCTGTTCCGCGTGCTGATGCCGATGTTCGTCGGCGGCGACGTCCAGCATCCAAGGAGTTAAGCCGGTCATGCCGCAGGGCAGCATCCTCGTCGCAGACGACGACGCCGCGATCCGCACGGTGCTGAACCAGGCCCTCAGCCGGGCCGGCTACGAGGTTCGCTCCACCGGGAACGCCGCCACCCTGTGGCGCTGGGTCAGCCAGGGCGACGGCGACCTCGTCATCACCGACGTGGTGATGCCGGACGAGAACGCCTTCGACATGCTCCCGCGCATCAAGAAGGCGCGGCCGGAGCTGCCGGTCGTGGTGATGAGCGCCCAGAACACCTTCATGACGGCGATCCGCGCCTCCGAGAAGGGGGCCTACGAATACCTGCCGAAGCCGTTCGACCTGAAGGAGCTGATCGCGATCGTCGGCCGCGCGCTGACCGAGCCGCGCAGCCGCGCAAAGCGCGCCGACGACATCGAGACCGACGAGATCCCGCTGGTCGGCCGCTCGCCCGCCATGCAGGACATCTACCGCGTGCTGGCGCGGCTGATGCAGACCGACCTCACCGTGATGATCTCGGGCGAGAGCGGCACCGGCAAGGAGCTGGTCGCCCGCGCCCTGCACGACTACGGCAAGCGGCGCTCGGGCCCCTTCGTGGCGATCAACATGGCCGCGATCCCGCGCGACCTGATAGAGGCCGAGCTGTTCGGCCACGAGAAGGGCGCCTTCACGGGCGCGCAGGCGCGCTCCTCCGGGCGCTTCGAGCAGGCCGAGGGCGGCACGCTGTTCCTGGACGAGATCGGCGACATGCCGATGGAGGCCCAGACCCGGCTGCTGCGCGTGCTCCAGCAGGGCGAGTACACCACCGTCGGCGGCCGCACCGCGATCAAGACCGACGTGCGCATCGTGGCCGCCACCAACAAGGATCTGCGTCTGCTGATCCAGCAGGGCCTGTTCCGCGAGGACCTGTTCTTCCGCCTCAACGTGGTGCCGATCCGGCTGCCGCCGCTGCGCGAGCGCGCCGAGGACGTGCCGGACCTCGTGCGCCACTTCTTCGCGCTCGCGCTGCGCGAGGGCCTGCCGGCCAAGCAGATCGACGCCGCGGCGCTCGACCGGCTGAAGCGCTATCGCTGGCCCGGCAACATCCGCGAGCTCGAGAACCTGATCCGGCGGCTCGCCGCGCTCTATCCGCAGGAGATGATCGGCGCCTCGATCATCGACGCCGAACTCTCGCAGCCCGCCACCAACAGTCTTGGCGAGGACGGCGCGGCGGCCGAGACGCTCGGCGGGTCGGTCGAGCGGCACCTGACGAGCTATTTCTCCGACTTCGGCGAGAATCTGCCGCCGCCCGGCCTCTATCATCGCGTCCTGCGCGAGGTGGAGTATCCGCTGATCTCGGCGGCGCTCGCCGCGACGCGCGGCAACCAGATCAAGGCCGCGGAGCTGCTCGGCGTGAACCGCAACACGCTGCGCAAGAAGATCCGCGATCTCGACGTCCAGGTGGTGCGGCTGACGCGCTGAGCGCCCGCGCCGGGCTCAGTCGGCGGCGAGCCGCGCCGCCATCTCGGACGCCGTCCTGAGGTGACGCTGCGACACCGGGACGGCGACGCCGTTGCTGAGCAGCAGTCGCGCCGTCCTGCCGGTGCGCTGGAAGCCCTCGACGGCGTCGTTCGCCACCCACCACGAGCGATGCACCTGGGCGCCGCGCACGGGCGCGGTCTCCGCCACCGCGTCTCCGAGCCGCATCAGGACCAGCGCGGAGCCGCGGTCGGTGTGGACCCGCACGTAGTGATCCTCCATTTCGAGGCAGAGCAGGCGCCCGCGAAGCGGCGGCGCGAGCCGCGCCATGAGCCGGCCCTCGAACTGCTGAGCGGGGGGCGCGACGCGCGCCGGAGCGAGCGTTGGCGCCGGGACCTCCGGGCGCGGCGCCTGCTCGGCCGCCGCCGACGCCGTGAAGGCGCTCGAGAGCAGGACCAGCAGGGCGCCGATGACCGCCGTCTGCAGGTAGAGCTCCATCACTTCCGTGACGCTCGGCTCCCAGCCCTTCAGCGCGTGCGCCGCGGGACCCACCGCCAGGATCATCGGCAGGGACGTGCAGGCCACGAGGACGACGCCGCGGGTCCACGGGCCCGCTCCGCGATAGGCGGCCGAACGTAGCAGCGCGCGCTCGACCAGGGAGGCGACCACATACCAGCAGGCGAGCAACCCGGCCCAGAAGCCGAGCCGCGCCAGAAACGCCTGATCGGAGGTGCGATAGGGGCCCATATAGGCGAAGCCGAGCCCGAGGCCGAGCGCCAGCGCCCCCTCGGAGGCGCGCTCCCGCAGCCACGCGTTCCAGGGTGCAGCGGTTTCGCGCATCGCGAATGATCCCCCGAGATCAAGAACGGTCAGCTTCGCGAAGACTTTGGCGCAATTACGAAGCGGCGCTCGCGCCGCGGGGCGTCGGCCCGCACTCCTCTCTGCGTCCCTCCCACCGGAGGCTTCAGGGGAGCGCGCATGGGCGTAGGATCATTGCAGCTTCGGCGGCTGACGGCGCGGTCGGTGATGGCCGCGGGCCTGGCGTCCGCCGCCCCGGCCGCCGCGGCGGATCTGGCGGGAGCCGGGCCCGCCGTCGGCGGCGCCGCGAATGACCGCGTGTTCTCGGCCTTCATCGCGCTCGGCGGCGCCATCGTCCCCGAATACGCCGGATCGAGCCGCTACAAGGCGGCGCCGCTCGGCGTCGCCAACGTCACATGGCGCAGCTTCGAGCTTCAGGTCCGGGGGCCCGAGGCGCGCCTCGACGTTCTTGGCGACAGCCCCTGGGACGCCGGTCCCGTCCTGAAGTATCGCGGGGACCGGGACCACGACGTCAAAGGCCCGGTGCGGCGGCTGGAGAAGCTCGATTCCGCGCTCGATGCCGGCGGCTTCATCGGCTACCGGTTCGGCGGAGACGCGCGCGGGCAGGGCGAGATCGGCCTGCGTCTCACGGCGCTGCACGGCGTGGCCGGCGAGAATGACGGCTTCTCGGCCAAGGCCGGCGTCTCCTACGCGGCGCTGCGCTGGGGGCCGTTCCGCGCCGACGTGGACGCTGATCTCTCCTACGGAAGCGCGTCGTTCAACCGGACCTATTTCGGCGTCACGGCCGCCGGCGCCGCCCGGTCGGGCCTGCGGCGCTACCGGCCTGACGCCGGGCTGACGGATGTCGGCGCCGGGCTCACCCTCGCATACCAGTTCGACGACCGGTGGGGCGTGATCGGCCGCGCCTCGGTCACCCGCTACGTCGGCGAGGCGGCGGACAGCTCGATCGTGAAGAAGGGATCGGCGACCGCGGGCGCGCTGGGGCTCGGCGTCTCCTACCGCTACTGAGATCAGGCGCCGACGTCGCGTCATCGCGTCCCCGCGCGGCGACGTTCACGCCTGACGGGGGAGCGCAGGCTCCGGCCCGCGCTCCCCGCGTCGCCTGGCGAGGCGCAGCGCCCGATCGCGGCGCCGGCGCGCAGGGCAGGGATCGGGAACGAGGTCAAAACATCGTCGGGCTGCCCAGAAGTTGTCGCATTGCGACAACAGTGTGGTACGGCTGCATCATCGGGGGAGCGGCGATTCACCGTCGCGCCGGCTCCTCGGCCATGACCGCATTCGCCCCGGGAGCCTTGTTTGGCCGCCGACGCCAACCTTCAGCCAGAGCAGAACGGGCCGCGCGAGCGGCGCGGGCCGGGCGTGTTCGGGCCGCTCTGCGTCATCGCGGCGCTGATCTCCGCGCTCGTAACATTCATGGTGCTGACCGGGCGCGCCGACATCGAGCCGACCGAGCACGCGAGCGAGATCGCGATCTACGTCAATGGCGGATTCGCGGCGCTTCTGGTGGTCATCATCCTCTGGGAGATCCGCGCTTTCGTGCTGGCGCGCTGGCGTGGGCAGGCCGGCTCGCAGATTCACGGCCGGCTGGTGGCGCTGTTCTCGATCGTGGCGGTGACGCCGGCGGCGCTGCTCGCCGTGTTCGCGCTGATCACCATCGACAAGGGCTTCGACAGCTGGTTCTCGACGCGGGTGCGCGAGATCGTCGACAACTCGCTGGTCGTGGCGCGCGCCTATCTCAACGAGCACGCCCGCTCGATCCGCGGCGAGATCCTCGCGATGGCGAGCGACGTCAATCGCGCCCGTCCGCTGTTCGACAACGACCGCGAGCGCTTCTCCGAGTTCTTCACCGCTCAGGCGACGATCCGCGGCCTTCCCGAGGCGCAGCTCCTGAAGCCGGACATGACGGTGGTCGAGCGCGCCAAGATCCAGATCGGCCGCGACTTCCCGAAGCCGCCGCAGCTCGACGTCCAGAGCGCGCCGGCCGACGAGCCGATTCTGCTCGCGCCCGGCAAGCAGAACGCCATAGGGGCGGTGCTGAAGCTCGCCGGCTATGACGACCTGGTGCTGTTCGTGGCCCGGCCGGTCGACCCGCGCGCCAACAGCTACATGCAGCTCGTCGAGCAGGGCTCGGCCGAATACAGCTCGCTGACGCTGAGGCGCCGCGACATCCAGACGACGGTCGCGCTGCTCTACGTGCTGGTGTCGCTGTCCCTGCTGCTGGCCGCGATCTGGCTCGGCCTCGCCTTCGCGAACCGGCTGGTGTCTCCGATCCGCCGGCTGATCACCGCGGCCGACCGCGTCTCCTTCGGCGATCTCAACGTCCAGGTGCCGATCACGCGGAAGCAGGAGGGCGATCTCGGGGCGCTCGCCGAGACGTTCAACAAGATGACCTCGGAGCTCAGAAGCCAGCGCAACCGGCTGGTCGAGGCCGCCGAGCAGATGGACAGCCGCCGCCGCTTCACCGAGGCGATGCTAGCCGGCGTCAGCGCGGGCGTCATCGGCATCGACCCCGCCGGCGCGGTGACGCTGATGAACCGCAGCGCGGAGAAGCTGATCGGCGCCCCGGAGGAGACGCTGCTGGGGCGGCCGCTGCGCGAGGCGGCGCCCGAGTTCGGGCCGCTGATCGACGCCGCGCTCGGCCGGTCGCAGCGCCTGGTGCAGGGCCAGGTGACGATCCTCAGGGCGGGCCGCGAGCGGAACCTCAACGTGCGCTTCACCACCGAGACCTCGACCGCCGACGAGCACGGCTATGTGGTGACGC
Source organism: Hansschlegelia beijingensis (assembly GCF_014196425.1). Taxonomy (GTDB): domain Bacteria; phylum Pseudomonadota; class Alphaproteobacteria; order Rhizobiales; family Methylopilaceae; genus Methylopila; species Methylopila beijingensis. Next base: position 43,370 of record NZ_JACIDR010000006.1, on the reverse strand, counting down.
TCGACGACATCACCGAGCTGGTCGCCGCCCAGCGCACCTCCGCCTGGGCGGACGTCGCGCGGCGCATCGCGCACGAGATCAAGAACCCGCTCACCCCGATCCAGCTCTCGGCGGAGCGCATCCGGCGCAAATACGGCAAGGTGATCGTCGAGGAGCGGGACATCTTCGACCAGTGCACCGACACGATCATCCGCCAGGTCGACGACATCAAGCGCATGGTCGACGAGTTCTCCTCCTTCGCGCGCATGCCGAAGCCGACGATCGAGGAGGAGGACCTCGCCAACGTCGTGAAGCAGGGCGTCTTCATGATGCGCGTCGGCTATCCGGACATCCGGATCGAGGCGCACGGCGCCGACGCGCCGGTGATCGCGCGGTTCGACCGCCGGCTGATCGCGCAGGCGGTGACCAACATCGTCAAGAACGCGACCGAATCCGTCCATTCGGTGCCGGAGGAGGTCCGCGGTCCGGGCAGGATCGACGTCTCGGTCCGCCGCGAGGGCGATCTCGCGATCATCGAGGTGGTGGACAACGGCGCCGGGCTGCCGACCGAGAATCGGCAAAGGCTGCTCGAGCCCTATATGACGACCCGCGAGAAGGGGACCGGCCTCGGTCTCGCGATCGTCGGCAAGATCATGGAGGAGCATGGCGGCGGCGTTGAGCTGCTCGACGCGCCGGCCGTGGCCTCCGGCGGCCGCGGCGCCATGGTCCGTCTCTGGTTCCAGGCCCGGGCTTCGGGGCCGTCCACCTCCGTCCCCACCGCCGCGGCCCCGGCCGCCTGATCCTTCTGGCCCAATCTACCCGGAGCTCCCTTTCTCCTCATGGCGACCGACATCCTCATCGTCGACGACGAAGCCGACATCCGCGAACTCGTGGCCGGCATCCTGCAGGACGAAGGCCACGGCACGCGGACCGCGCGGAACTCCGACGAGGCGCTGGCCGAGATCGCCAAGCGGCGGCCCCAGCTGGTGTTCCTGGACATCTGGCTGCAGGGATCGAAGCTGGACGGGCTCGAGATCCTGGATCTGATCCATCGCGATCACCCCGAGATTCCGATCGTCATGATCTCGGGCCACGGCAACATCGAGACCGCGGTCTCGGCCATCAAGAGCGGCGCCTACGACTTCATCGAGAAGCCGTTCAAGGCCGACCGCCTCGTCCTGATCGCCCAGCGCGCGCTGGAGTCGTTCGCGCTGAAGCGCGAGCTCAAGGATCTGCGCCGCGGCTCCGGCCAGGCGACCAGGTTCATCGGCCACTCGACGGTGATGAACCAGCTCCGCAGCGCGCTCGAGCGCGTGGCGCCGACCAACAGCCGCATTCTGATCGCCGGCCCCTCGGGCTCCGGCAAGGAGCTCGCGGCGCGCGTGATCCATGCCCGCTCGGCGCGGGCGAGCGGGCCCTTCGTGCTGATCAACGCCGCGGCGATCACGCCTGAGCGGATGGAGGAGGAGCTGTTCGGCGTCGAGGGCGCGGACGGCCAGCGCAAGATCGGCGCCCTGGAAGAGGCGCATGGCGGCACGCTGTTCATCGACGAGATCGCGGACATGCCGCGCGAGACCCAGAACCGCATCCTGCGCGTGCTGGTCGAGCAGACCTTCGCGCGCGTCGGCGGCGCGACGCGGGTGCATGTCGACGTGCGGATCATCTCGTCCTCGTCGCGCAACCTCGAGGAGGAGATCGCCGAGGGCCGGTTCCGCGAGGATCTGTTCCATCGCCTCGCGGTGGTGCCCGTGCGGGTGCCGGCGCTCGCCGAGCGGCGCGAGGACATTCCCGAACTGATCGACTTCTTCCTCGACCAGATCTCGGCCGCGACGGGGCTCGCCAAGCGCAAGATCGGCGAGGACGCCATGGCGGTGCTGCAGTCGCACGACTGGCCCGGCAACGTCCGGCAGCTTCGCAACAATGTCGAGCGGCTGATGATCCTCGCCGGCGGCGACGCCGACGCCGTGGTGACAGCCGACATGCTGCCGTCGGAGATCGGGACCATGGTGCCGCCGACGCCTGCGGGCGCGGGCGGCGAGCAGCTGATGGGCCTTGCGCTCCGCGAGGCGCGGGAGATCTTCGAGCGGCAGTATCTGCTGGCCCAGATCAGCCGGTTCGGCGGCAACATCTCCCGCACCGCCGAGTTCATCGGGATGGAGCGCTCGGCGCTTCACCGCAAGCTCAAGGCGCTCGGCATCGGCTGACGGCGGTCGTCATCCCGGCCAGGCCGCAGAGCGGCGCAGAACCGGGGTCGTCTTCCGATCAGAGCGCCTCCTCCAGAGCGCGGTCCCGGCTCTCAGCTGCGCTTCGGCGGGGATCACGCCTTTCTCTATCTGCGGATCGAGCACATGTCCCGCATAGCATACGTCAACGGCCGCTATGTCCCTCACGCGGAAGCCGCGGTGCATATCGAGGATCGCGGCTACCAGTTCGGCGACGGCGTCTATGAGGTCTGCGAGGTGCGCGACGGCGCGCTGATCGACGAGACGCGGCATCTCGCCAGGCTCGCCCGCTCGCTGCGCGAGCTGAGGATCAGACGGCCGATGTCGGACGCCGCCCTCAAGGTGGTGCTGCGCGAGACGATCAGGCGCAACCGTGTGAGGGACGGGATCGTCTATCTGCAGGTCACGCGCGGCGTGGCCCGGCGCGACCACTACTTCCCGCCCGAGAGCGTGGCGCCGGCGCTGGTCGTGACCGCCCGGTCCTCGGACAGGGCGAAGGTCGAGGCGACCGCGGCGGCGGGAGCTTCCGTCATCACCCTGCCGGAGAATCGCTGGCCGCGGGTGGACATCAAGTCGATCGGGCTGCTGCCCAACGTGCTGGCCAAGCAGCAGGCGCGGGACGCGGGCGCCCGCGAGGCCTGGTTCGTGGACGCGGACGGCTTCGTCACCGAGGGCGGCTCGACCAACGCCTGGATCGTCACCGCCGCCGGAGCGATCGTCACCCGGCCCGCGGACGCCGGCATCCTGCGCGGCGTCACCCGCGCCACGGTGTTCGACATGGCGCGCGAGCTCGGGCTCACGATCGAGGAGCGCGCGTTTTCTGTGGATGAAGCCAAGGCCGCCCGGGAGGCCTTCATCACCGCCGCCACGACGATCGTCACGTCGGTGATCGCGATCGACGGCGCGCCCGTCGGTGACGGGGCTCCGGGCCCGGTCGCCCGCGAGCTTCGGCGCCGATTCCACGATTTCGCCGAGCGCGCCGGGAGGTGACGGGGTAGCCCGGCGTCGCCCTGTCGCCCTTGCGAAAATCCCCCGCAGCGGCGTTAATAAGGCCGCGCGCGGTGCTCCTCCGCCGACGCGCGAGAACCGGGGGCAGACCGCGGCGCAGAAACTGCAGCGCTCCCGCTCGCGCCGCCGGATACGTTCGCGCAATCGCTTGAGCTCAAACGAAAGAACAAGAACATGGCCGCCGAGCGCGTTCAGAATCTTCAGGACACCTTTCTGAACAATGTCCGCAAGAACAAGGTGCCCCTCACTATCTTTCTCGTGAACGGGGTGAAGCTGCAGGGCGTCGTCACCTGGTTCGACAATTTCTGCGTGCTGCTGCGCCGCGACGGCCACTCGCAACTTGTCTACAAGCACGCCATATCCACCGTGATGCCGGGCCATCCCATCCAGCTGTTCGAGCCGGAGGAAGAGGCCGAGACGGCAGGATCGGGCCGCGGACGCTGAAGGCGCTTTCCGTTGGCCCTTTCGGCGAGCGGGTGAGCGGTTGAACGAAACTACGGGCCACAACGGGCAGGGCTACAGCAGCCGGAACGCGCGCACGCGCGCTCTTGTCGTGACGCCGATCCTTTCCGGGCGGCGGGCGGATGAGCCGCTGCGCGGGCCGGCCGCCCGGCTGGAGGAGGCCGTCGGCCTCGCCGAGGCCATCGACCTCGACGTGGCGGAAAGCCGGCTGGTGACGCTGAGCGAGATCCGGCCGGCGACCTATCTCGGCAAGGGCAAGGTCGCGGAGCTGGCCGACCTCGCGAAGGCCGAAGAGGTCGAGCTCGTCGTGATCGACGCGGCGCTGAGCCCGGTGCAGCAGCGCAACCTCGAAAAGGAGTTCGGCTCCAAGGTCATCGACCGGACCGGGCTGATCCTGGAGATCTTCGGCCGCCGGGCGCGCACCAAGGAGGGCGTGCTGCAGGTCGAGCACGCGCATCTCACCTGGCAGAAGAGCCGGCTGGTCCGCTCCTGGACCCATCTGGAGCGGCAGCGCGGCGGCTTCGGCTTCCTGGGCGGTCCCGGCGAGACGCAGATCGAGGCCGACCGCCGCGTGATCGGCGAGCGCATCCTCAAGATCGAGCGCGAGCTCGAGCAGGTGCGGCGCACCCGCGGGCTGCACCGGGCGGGGCGCAAGCGCGTGCCTTATCCGGTGGTGGCGCTGGTCGGCTACACCAACGCCGGCAAGTCGACGCTGTTCAACCGGCTGACGCGCGCCGAGGTGACGGCCGCCGACATGCTGTTCGCGACGCTCGACCCGACGCTGCGCCAGATTCGCCTGCCGCATGGCGCGCACGCGATCCTGTCCGACACGGTCGGCTTCATCTCCGAGCTGCCGACGCAGCTGATCGCCGCCTTCCGGGCGACGCTCGAGGAGGTCATCGAGGCCGACGTCATCCTGCATGTCCGCGACGTCAGCCATGAGGACGCGGACGCCCAGGCCTCCGACGTGGAGACCGTGCTGCGCGACCTCGGGATCGATCCGCAGGCCGACGAGCGCGTGGTCGAGGTCTGGAACAAGGTCGACCGGCTCGACGAAGGCGCCCGGGCGAGCATGGCCGCCACCGCGGCGCGCCGGGACGCCGAGCGCCGGCCGGTTCTGGTCTCGGCGCTGACCGGGGAGGGCGAGGACGCCCTGCTCGCCGCGATCGAGGAGCGGCTGTCGGCGCGGCGCGAGACGGTGGTGGTGACGATCCCGGCCGACGACGGCGCGGGCGAGAACTGGCTGCACCGGCACGGCGACGTGATGGACCGCAAGATCGCCGAGGACGGCGCGGTGCAGGTGACGGTGCGCATCGAGGCGGGGCGGGTGGACGGCGTGCGCCGCCGCTTCGACTCCGTCAGCGCGGTCTAGGACCGTTCAAGCCGGAGGCGGCCCCGGGCGGCGCCGCCTCCGATCCAGGTCGCGCGGACGATCAGCGCGGCGTCCAGGTCTCCGTGCCGACCTGCTTGCCGCCGGCGTAGGTCCAGTAGCCTTCGACCACGCCGCCCTTCTCGACGCTGTAGATCGCGATGCCGGTGTTCGAGCCGGACTTGTAGCCGACCGCGAGGCCTTCCGGGCCCCCGATGCCGGTTCCGACGAACTTGTCCGGGCCGATCGTCCAGACCACCTGGTAGGTCGCCTCGCCGGTCTGCTTCACCGTGACCACGCCCTCGTACGAGCCCTCGCCCCCCGGGCTCTCGCCCTTGACGTCGTACCGGGCGGCGAACTCCGCCGCGAAGGCCGAGCTCGCCATAAGGCAGGCGAGAACGCTCGCCGCCACCAAACTGCGCATGATTGTGTTTCCCCCGAAACCCGCCGTTCTGGCGGGCCCGCGACGGTAGTGCGCGCGCTCGGCCTGAGGCAAGCGCCGCGCTCCGATCCAACGAGAAACGCCCCGCCGGCGGGGGGCCAACGGGGCGTTTCATGGACGTCGATGATCCAGGTTCTCACGGGTGTGGGCCGGGCCTCTCGGAGGTGTCTCGGCTGTTCATGAACCTGTGCGTCGTCGATCAATTCCGAAGTATTCGCGTTCAGCGACCCATTCGTCGTCCGCCGTTCCGATCCATCAGCAGTCGCTTGCAAGATCAGCCAGCGCGCATGCTTCGGCAAGGCAGCTAAATTGTGGTTGTTCCGCTCAGTCCCGCGTTCCGGATACGCAGCGTAGCGGTCAGTCTACACGCTTCGGCGGAGTCATTTTTCTAGACCTCCGGTGTCTGTGTTGACGAGATCAGGATGCGCCCGTCCGATCCTGTCGTCAACCCGTCATCGAATCGGTTTTCGCTTTACGGCTGCGAGTCCGCGGCGGCGCCAACATCCTCTAAACCTTCGCCGCGTAGGGTGACGTCCGAAACCCGACGCGCGGCTTTCGGCCGGCGCGGTCGGAGACGCGCCGAGGCTGCGCCATGACGACTGCTGCGGGACGAACTCTCCACGCCGGCGCGTTGCTTCCAGAACTGATCGCCGTGCGCGGGATCGCCGCCGTGGCGATCGTGTGCGCCCATGCGCTGTCGATGGCGACGCGCGGCCATGGCGGCGTGCCGCCCTCGGTCGAGTACGCCCGGCTCATCGTCGACTTCTTCTTCATCCAGAGCGGCTTCGTGCTCGCTCATGTCTATGACAGGACGTGGCGGGAAGGGCGGTTCCACTACCTCACCTTCCTGGGCAAGCGGCTGGCGCGGCTCTGGCCGCTGCATGTCGTGACGCTGCTCGTGGTGGCGGCGCTCGTGCTCGCGGGGCGCGCGGCCGGGCTCGAGACCGAGAACCCGCACACGCTGTGGAGCTTCGCCGTCACCTTCCTGATGCTGCACTCCACATGGGCGACGAGCGACCTCGCCTGGAACTGGCCGTCCTGGTCGGTGAGCGCCGAATGGTGCGCCTATCTGGCCATCCCGCTGTTCTTTCTGGCGGCCGATCGCGTGCGCGGGTCGGCGGCGCGGATCGCGGTCGGGCTCGGCCTGTTCGTGGCCTGCGCGGCCTTCTCGGAGCTGGTGCTGGGGGCGGACATCGTCACGCTCACCTATGACGGCGGCGCGTTCCGCATCATCCCGTCCTTCTTCGCCGGCATGCTGCTCAGGCGGATGTTCGACGACGAGCCCGCGCTGGTCGCGATGAGCCCGCGCGGCTACGCGGCGACCGTCGGCGGCGTGCTGGCGGCCTGCGCGGCGCTGATCGCCATGAACGCCACCTATGACGCGCTGTGGCCGCTGATGGTCGTGCTGACGGCGGCGCTTGCCTCGAGGGCCGCGCAGCCCAAGCCCGGCCTGTTGCGGGGGCGGGCGCTCGCCTGGCTCGGCGAGCTCTCCTATGCGATCTACATGACGCACGCGATCGTGCTGCAGGTCACGTTCACGAGCGCAAAACTCCTGGGGATCGGCCACACGTTCCCGCAGCGGGCGGCGCTCGGATTCGCCGCGCTGATCGCCACGGCGGTGGTGGCGCAGGCGGCTTACACTCTTGTAGAGAAGCCCGGGCGGAGCCTGATGGCGCGCCTGCTTTCGCAACCTCGGCCCGCCCGCGCGTTCGCGGCGGCGGCCGATCGCACCGGTGCCGGAAGATGATCGCAGACCTCAGATCGGGAGCCGCGCCGGCCGAGATCTCGGGCGACGTCTGCGTGGTGGGAACCGGCCCCGCCGGCATCACGCTCGCCCTCGAGCTCGCCCGGAAGGGCAAGACGGTCGTGCTGCTGGAAGGCGGCGGACCGATCTACGAGGAAGAGTCGCAGGACCTCTACCGCGGCGCGGTCACCGGCCACGACCATATCGACGTCGCGAACTCCCGGCTTCGGCAGTTCGGCGGGACGTCCGGCCACTGGACCGGCCTCTGCGCCCCGCTCGACCCGCTGGACTTCGAGAAGCGCGCCGACATGCCGACCCATGGCTGGCCGGTGACGCGCGAGGAGCTGAACCCGTTCTACGCCCGCGCCCAGGACTACCTTGACCTCGGGCCGTTCAAATATGAGCTCGCCGACTGGAGCGCCGTGCTGCCGCACAAGGCGCTGCCGCTCGATCCGGCCAAGGTGTTCACCGACGTCTACCAGGAAAGCCCGCCGACCCGGTTCGCCGAGAAGTTCTACGACAGGATCGCGAACGAGCCCCGCATCCAGTGCTGGATGCACGCCAGCCTGACCGACGTGACGCTGCAGGACGGCTCGGACGTCGTCCGGTCGATCACCGCCCGCACGCTCGACGGCCGCCAGACGACCGTGAAGGCCAAAACCTATGTGATCGCCTGCGGGGGGCTGGAGAACGCCCGCATCCTGCTGAACTGCCGCAAGCAGCGGCCGGCGGGGCTGGGCAACGAGCGCGATCTCGTCGGCCGCTACTACACCGATCACATGACGATCGAGACCACGACGGTCATGTTCAACGAGGGCGTCGACACCTCGCTCTACGCGACCGACATGGAGGCCGCCGGGACCAAGCTGCTGATCGGCCTGAAGCTCAATCCGGACCTGATCAAGTCCATGGGGCTCAACAACAATTCCGCGTTCCTCGTGCCGCAGTACGACAAGGAGGTCTACAATGACGACTTCCGCGACTACGGCTGGATCGCGTTCTCCACGATGCTGAAGACGTTCAGCCGCGGGCACGTGCCGGACCGCTTCGCGGAGCGCTATTGCGACATGACGGACGATCTCGGCCAGGTCGCCACGGGCGTGTACCGCCACGCCGTGCGCAGCTTCATGCCGCCCGTTCAGCCCGCCCGCGTCTACAAGCTGAGGCAGGACGCCGAGCAGTCGCCGAACCCCGACAGCCGAGTGACGCTGATCACCGACAAGGACCCGCTCGGCCTGAACCGCATCGCGCTCGACTGGCGGGTGACGTCCGACGATCTCCTGAAGCTCCGCCGCACCCATCAGGTGATCGGGGCGGCGATTGGCGCGGCGGGCCTCGGCCGGATGCGGCTCGGCATCGGCGAGAAGCCGGACCTCGAGCTCGCCTACTCGGCCTACCACCACATGGGCACCACCCGCATGCACGATGACCCGAAGCAGGGCGTGGTCGACCGCGACTGCCGGGTGCACTCGGTGGCCAATCTGTACATGGCCGGAAGCTCGACCTTCACCACCGGCGGCTGCGCCAATCCGACCCTCACGGTCGTCACGCTCGCGATCCGGCTCGCCGAGCATCTCGCCGTCGCGGCGTAAGGGAGGCTCGCATGGGCAAGTTCACCCGTCGCGCGCTGCTGGGCTCCGTCGGCGTCGTGGCCATCGGGGCGCTCGCCTATGGCGGCAGCCGCGTCGCCTGCCGCTACGTGCCGCGCAACCATCCGGACTTCTTCTCGCTGATCGACGTGCCCGATGCGCCGGTGGTGCGCCGGATCGGCGCGCTCGCGCTCGACCGCGCGGGCGGGGCAGGGGGGCTCGACGCCCTCGCCGCTGCGCTCGCCGAGCGCCCGCTGATCCGCGAAGCGCTCGCGACCGACTGCCCGACGACGCGCAAGGGGCTGGTGCAGGACGCCTGCGCCGCCGACTTCGCGGAAGAGCGCACCGTGGTGGTGGACGGCTGGGTGCTGTCGGAGACCGAGGCCGCGCTCTGCGCGGGCCGCGCGCTGAGCGCCTGACGCCCGTCGCCCGCTCCCGTCATGGTCCGGCTCGACCGGCCAGCCGCCGTCGTTCGCGCTCGACGCTCGAAAGCGGGTCCTCCGGTCCAGGCCGGAGGACGACGGCGGCGGATGGCGGGACAGGATCGGGCGGGCGCCGCCGCCCAACGAACGAAAAAGGGGCGCCCTGGGGCGCCCCTTCCGCGTCAGCCGAGCCGGCGGCTCAGACCGAGTAGTACATGTCGAACTCGACCGGATGCGGCGTGTGCTCGAAGCGGATCACGTCCTGCATCTTGAGCTCGATGAAGCTGTCGATCTGGTCGTCGGTGAACACGCCGCCCTTCTTCAGGAACTCGCGGTCCTTGTCGAGCGACTGGAGCGCCTCGCGCAGCGACCCGCAGACGGTCGGGATCTTGCGCAGCTCCTTCGGCGGCAGGTCGTAGAGGTCCTTGTCCATCGCCTGGCCGGGATCGATCTTGTTCACGATGCCGTCGAGGCCGGCCATCATCAGCGCCGCGAAGCACAGATAGGGGTTCGCCGACGGGTCCGGGAAACGCACCTCGACGCGCTTCGCCTTGGGCGAGGTCGTGAACGGGATGCGGCAGGACGCGGAGCGGTTGCGCGCCGAGTAGGCGAGCAGCACCGGCGCCTCGAAGCCCGGGACGAGGCGCTTGTAGCTGTTCGTCGTCGGGTTGGTGAAGGCGTTGACCGCCTTGGCGTGCTTGATGATGCCGCCGATGTACCAGAGGCACTCCTGGCTCAGACCGGCGTACTTGTCGCCGGCGAACAGCGGCTTGCCGTCCTTCCAGATCGACATGTGGCAGTGCATGCCCGAGCCGTTGTCGCCGTAGACCGGCTTCGGCATGAAGGTCGCGGTCTTGCCGTAGCTCTGCGCCACCTGGTGGATGCAGTACTTGTAGACCTGCGTGTGGTCGGCCATCAGCACGGCTTCCTCGAACTTGAGGCCGAGCTCGTGCTGGGCGGAGGCCACCTCGTGGTGGTGCTTCTCGACCTTCGCGCCCATCGCCGCCATGGCGGCGAGCATCTCGCCGCGCATGTCCTGCGCGCTGTCCATCGGCGGCACCGGGAAGTAGCCGCCCTTGGTGCGGACGCGATGGCCCATGTTGCCGGTGTCGTACTCGGCGTCGGAGTTAGTCGGCAGCTCGTCGGAGTCGAGCTTGAAGCCGGTGTTGTACGGCGTCGCGGCGAAGCGGACGTCGTCGAACACGAAGAACTCGGCCTCGGGGCCGAAATAGATGGTGTCGCCGATGCCGAGCGACTTCAGATAGGCCTCGGCCTTGACCAGCGTGCCGCGCGGGTCGCGCTCATAGGGCTCATTGGTGGTGGGCTCGAGCACGTCGCAGACGACGGACAGCGTCGAGGCGGCGAAGAACGGGTCGATGCAGGCGGTCTTCACGTCCGGCATCAGCAGCATGTCGGACTCGTTGATCGCCTTCCAGCCGGCGATCGACGAGCCGTCGAACATCTGCCCTTCGGCGAAGAAATCCTCGTCCACCATCGAGACGTCGAAGGTGACGTGCTGCCACTTGCCCTTCGGGTCGGTGAAGCGCAGGTCCACATATCTGACGTCGTTGTCCTTGATGAACTTCATGACGTCGGCGGCGGATTTCATCGCCATTCTTGTCTTTTCCTTGAGCTGGTTCTTGGGCTGGGGCGTCGGCCGGTCGGCGGACGTCCTGGGGTCAGATCGCCTCGACGCCGACTTCGCCGGTGCGGATGCGGATCGCTTCCTCGACCGGGGAGACGAAGATCTTGCCGTCGCCGATCCGGCCGGTCGCCGCGGCCTTGCGGATCGCCTCCACGGCGCGCTCGACCATTTCGTCGGCGAGCACGACCTCGATCTTCACCTTCGGGAGAAAGTCGACCACGTACTCCGCGCCGCGGTAGAGTTCGGTGTGGCCCTTCTGGCGTCCGAAGCCCTTGGCCTCGGTCACCGTGATGCCTTGCACCCCGACCTCCTGCAGCGCCTCCTTCACCTCGTCGAGCTTGAACGGTTTGATGATCGCTTCGATTTTCTTCACGTAGCTGAGCCTCCTCGTCCCGTCCGGCCGCGCCGCCGGGCAGCCGCGCGGGCGGGACGCCGTCTGATAGCAGCAAGCGTGCCAATTTGCAGAGCCACTCTCCCTGCCGAAGGCGTCAAGGTGTCCTACGACGTCACGGAGTGAAACAGAAGCCGGCCCCCTTCGTCATGATCGGAAATTGGGCACGTTGATGAAAAAATATGCCGAGAGTTGCCCGCTGGCCGGTCGTGGCCGCGTGCTTATTGGGCAGCGCGGATCGCTGCGCGGGCGGCGCCGCCATGATTGAGCTTCTGTCGCCGCAAGGCATGGGCGAGGTCGACCGCGCCTCGGCCGCAGCCGGCGTGAGCGGCGCGACGCTCATGGACAATGCCGGCCGCGCGGTCGCCGCCTCGGCGCAGCGCCGCTGGCCCGACGCGCGCCGCGTGCTGGTGCTCGCGGGCCCCGGCAACAATGGCGGCGACGGCTTCGTGGCGGCCCGCATTCTGGCCGAGCGCGGGATCGAGATCGTGGTCGCGGCCCTCGGCGACCGCAGCGCCCTGCGCGGCGACGCGGCCGCGGCCGCGAGCGCGTGGACGGGCGAGACGCGCGATCTCGCGCAGGCCGATTACGCCTGGCCGGATTTGATCGTCGACGCGCTGTTCGGCGCCGGCCTGTCGCGGCCGCTCGACGGCGCAGCCGCCGAGGCGGTCGGCCGCGTGAACGCCTCGGGCAGGCCCGTGCTGGCGGTCGATGTGCCGAGCGGGCTCGACGGGGCGACCGGGGAGGCGCTCGGCGGCCTCGCCGTCCAGGCGGCGGCCACCGCCACCTTCGTGCGCCTGAAGCCGGGGCACGTCCTGCTGCCCGGCCGCTCGATCTGCGGCCCGGTCGATCTCGCCGACATCGGGACGCCCGCCGCCGCCCTCGCCGCCGCGAAGCCGGCCGCGTGGCTCAACCGCCCCGAACTCTGGGCGGACGCGGTGCCGACGCCCGCGATCGACGCGCACAAATACACCCGCGGGCATGTGGCGGTGTGGAGCGGTCCGGCGCTGCGGACGGGCGCGGCCCGGCTCGCGGCCGTCGCGGCCTTCCGGGCGGGCGCGGGCGCGGTCACGATCGTGGGCGAGCGCGACGCGCTGCAGGTCCACGCGGCGCATGTCACCGCCATCATGCTCCGGGAGCCGGGCGAGGATGGGGGCTGGGCCGACATCCTGAAGGAGCGCCGCGTCGCCGCCGTGGCGATCGGCCCGGGGGCGGGCGTCGGCGACGGCGCGCGGCTGGCGCTCGCCCAGGCGCGCGCCGCCGGCTGCGCCACCGTGATCGACGCCGACGTCTTCAGCATGTTCCCGGGCGATCCGGAGGGCCTCGCGAAGCTGATCGCGACCGGGCAGGGCGGGGCGGCGCTCACGCCCCACGACGGAGAGTTCGCGCGGTTGTTCGGCAGCGCGGCTCCGGCGGGCTCAAGGCTCGAGCGGGCGACGGCCGCCGCCGCGAGGCTGGGTGCGGTGATCGTGCTCAAGGGGCCGGACACCGTGGTGGCCGCGCCGGACGGGCGCGCCGCGATCGCCGACAACGCGCCGCCGGATCTTGCGACCGCCGGGGCGGGCGACGTGCTGGCCGGGATCTGCGCCGGGCTGATGGCGCAGCGGGCGCCGGCCTTCGAGGCGGCGGCGGCCGCGGTCTGGCTGCACGGGGAGGCGGCGAAGGTCGTGGGCCGCGGGCTGATCGCCGACGATCTGCCGGCGGCGCTGCCGGCGGTGCTCCAGCGTCTCTAGCGCCGGTCCGGGTCCAAAGAAGGACGTCACTTTTCTGGTGCGCGCCGTGAACGTCATGCTATAGACCGCGCGCGCTTCGCGCCGTTGTTTCCGGCGAGGGCGTTGCGCCCGGCGCGGGCGTGGTGGAACTGGTAGACACGCGGGATTTAGGTTCCCGTGGCGCAAGCCGTGGGGGTTCGAGCCCCTCCGCCCGCACCAAGCCGGACCTCAAGCCCGCCGCTTCCCGTGACACGTTTTGCGCGGGCGCGCGCTTCTCAGGCGCGGCGCCCCGCACAGACTCTTACAAGAGACCGACGCCATGCAGGTGACGCAAACCCTCGACGAAGGCCTGAAGCGCGAGTTCAAGGTCGTGGTTCCCGCCGCCGATCTCGACAGCCGCGTCAACGAGCGCCTGTCGACGATGAAGGACCGCGTCAACATCAACGGCTTCCGCAAGGGCAAGGTGCCGCTGCCGCACCTCAAGAAGCTCTACGGCAAGGCCGCGATGGCCGAGGTTCTCGAGCAGGTCGTGGCCGACGCCAACCGCCAGATCGTGGACGAGAACGGCTTCCGGCTCGCGATGCAGCCGCAGGTGCGCGTCACCGCCGAGGGCGAGGACGACGAGCAGGCCGCCGTCGAAGGCGTCATGGCCGGCAAGCACGACCTCGCGCTCACCGTGAAGCTCGAGGTGCTGCCCAAAGTCGAGCTCAAGGAGCTTTCCGAGCTCAAGGTCGAGAAGCTGACCGCCGAGGTCACCGACGCCGAGGTCGACGAGGCGGTCGAGCGGATCGCCAAGCAGAACCGCGGTTTCTCGGCCAAGGAAGATGGCGCGGCGGCCGCCGAGGGCGACCGCGTGACGATCGACTTCGTCGGCAAGATCGACGGCGAGCCCTTCGAGGGCGGCGCGGCCGAGGATCAGCCGCTCGAGCTCGGCTCCAACACCTTCATCCCCGGCTTCGAGAGCCAGTTGGTCGGCGCCAAGGTGGGCGACGAGAAGGTCGTGACGGTGAAGTTCCCCGACGAGTACGGGGCGGCCCACCTCGCCGGCAAGGAAGCGACCTTCGACGTCACCGTGAAGGGCATCGAGGCGCCGGCCGAGCTCAAGATCGACGACGAGTTCGCCAAGTCGCTCGGGCTCGAGAGTCTCGAGGCCCTCAAGGCCGCGGCGCGCCAGCAGATCGAGGCCGAATACGCCCGCGTGTCGCGCCAGAAGGTCAAGCGCCAGGTGCTCGACGCGCTCGACGCGCAGTATGATTTCGACCTGCCCCCGACCCTGGTCGAGCAGGAGTTCGAGAACGTGTGGCGGCAGGTTTCCGCCGACCTCGTCTCCTCCAAGCGCACCTTCGAGGACGAGGGCACGACCGAGGCTGAGGCTGAGGCCGACTACCGCAAGATCGCCGAGCGCCGGGTGCGGCTCGGTCTCGTCCTTGCGGAGCTCGGCGACAAGCACGATGTGAAGGTCACCGAGGACGAGGTTCGCGATGCGTTGATCGCGCGGGCGCGCCAATTCCCTGGCCAAGAGCAGCGGGTTTGGGACTACTATCGCCAGAATCAGGAGGCGATCGCGGAGCTCCGCGCGCCGATCTTCGAGGAGAAGGTCGTCGACGCGATTCTTGCGGGCGCCACCATCGAGGAGCGCTCCGTCAGCAAGGAGGAGCTCCTCGCGGCCGACGAGGACGGCGACAAGGCCGCGGCGTCGGAGTGACCTCCGGCGGAGCGGCCTCCGGGCCGCTCAAACCCGCCTACATGCAAGGGTGACGACGATGCGCGACATGTACGATCAGGCGACGAACTTCCTCATCCCGATGGTCATCGAGCAGACCAACCGGGGCGAGCGCTCGTTCGACATCTATTCCCGCCTGCTCAAGGAGCGCATCATCTTCCTGTCGGGCCCGGTGCAGGACGACATGGCGTCGGTGATCTGCGCCCAGCTGCTGTTCCTCGAGGCCGAGAATCCGAAGAAGGAGATCTCGCTCTACATCAACTCGCCGGGCGGCGTGGTGACGTCGGGCCTCGCGATCTACGACACGATGCAGTACATCCGCCCGCCGGTCGCGACCCTCTGCATGGGCCAGGCGGCGTCGATGGGTTCGCTGCTGCTGACGGCCGGCGAGAAGGGCATGCGCGGCGCGCTGCCGAACGCCCGGATCATGGTCCATCAGCCGTCGGGCGGCTTCCAGGGGCAGGCCTCGGACATCGAGCGCCACGCCGAGGACATCGTCAAAATCAAGCGCCGGCTGAACGAGATCTATGTGAAGCACTGCGGCCGCTCCTATGAGGAGATCGACCGCACGCTCGACCGCGACACCTTCATGACCGCGGACATGGCGCGCGAGTTCGGGCTGATCGACCAGGTGTTCGAGAAGCGCCCGAGCGAAGGCGAGGGCGACCAGAAGGCCGCGTGACGAAAACACATCGTCAGCCATCTTCGGCATTCGGTCGCGGCGGCGGGCTGTTGCTGCGCACGCACAATAGCCTATCATCGCACCACGGCGTTGCGTCGCGCTGGCGGCGTTCCTACGTGACGGCGCCGATTGGTTAAGATCGGTCGGCATATCACGTCATTGATGGAGCGACGCGACTCAGTGCGGCGACATCGACCCGAAAGGGACTATTGAGATGAGCAAGGTCGGCGGCGGCGACGCCAAGAACACCCTCTACTGCTCCTTCTGCGGCAAAAGCCAGCACGAGGTGCGCAAGCTCATCGCCGGACCCACCGTCTTCATCTGTGACGAGTGCGTCGAGCTGTGCATGGACATCATCCGCGAGGAGAACAAGTCCTCGCTGGTCAAGTCCCGTGACGGCATCCCCACGCCCAAGGAGATCCGCAAGGTGCTCGATGACTATGTCATCGGGCAGGACCACGCCAAGAAAGTGCTCTCGGTCGCGGTCCACAACCACTACAAGCGGCTCAACCACGCGACGAAGCACAACGACGTCGAGCTCGCGAAGTCCAACATCCTGCTGATCGGTCCGACCGGTTGCGGCAAGACGCTACTCGCGCAGACGCTCGCACGCATCCTGGACGTGCCGTTCACGATGGCGGACGCCACGACGCTGACAGAGGCCGGCTATGTCGGCGAGGACGTCGAGAACATCATCCTGAAGCTGCTGCAGGCCGCCGACTACAATGTCGAGCGGGCGCAGCGCGGCATCGTCTACATCGACGAGATCGACAAGATCAGCCGCAAGTCGGACAACCCGTCCATCACGCGCGACGTGTCGGGCGAGGGCGTCCAGCAGGCGCTGCTCAAGATCATGGAAGGCACCGTCGCCTCCGTGCCGCCGCAGGGCGGCAGGAAGCACCCGCAGCAGGAGTTCCTGCAGGTCGACACGACCAACATCCTGTTCATCTGCGGCGGCGCGTTCGCCGGGCTCGACAAGATCATCTCCGGCCGCGGCAAGTCGACCTCGATCGGCTTCGGGGCCAAGGTGGCCGCGCCCGACGACCGCAAGACGGGCGAGATCTTCCGCCATGTCGAGCCCGAGGATCTGCTGCGCTTCGGCCTGATCCCGGAGTTCGTCGGCCGTCTTCCGGTGCTGGCCACGCTCGAGGATCTCGACGAGGCCGCGCTCAAGACGATCCTGACGGAGCCCAAGAACGCGCTGGTGAAGCAGTACCAGCGGCTGTTCGAGATGGAGAACGTCGAGCTCTCGTTCAACGACGAGGCGCTGTCGGCGATCTCCAAGAAGGCCATCGAGCGCAAGACCGGCGCCCGCGGCCTGCGGTCGATCATGGAGCAGATTCTGCTCGACACGATGTTCGACCTGCCGGGCCTCGAAGGCGTGGAGCAGGTGGTGATCTCGGGCGACGTCGCGGACGGCAAGGGCCGGCCGCTGTACATCTACGCCGATCGCGCCAGCGAGGCGGGCGCCAGCGCCTGACCTCGGCCAGGCCGGAACGGTTCGCAAAGCGCCCGCGGGTCCTCCCGCGGGCGCTTTTGTTTGTCGCAGGCGGCTCCGGGCGGCTTCCGCCGGGGGAGAGCCCCCCTGTGCTGCGCCCCCGTCCGGGCGCGGGGCTGGAGCCGCTCCGCGAAGGGGGAGGGCGCCCGTGCGGCCCGCTGGAGCCTCCGGGTCGCGCCGTATCCGCGAGGCGGCGCCGCGCCGCGGCGAAGCGTGCGGAAGGTCTTCTTGACACCCCCCGGGGTGGGGGCCACCTAATCGACAACGCGCCGCGACCTCCGAGTCCGCTTGGTGTTCGGCGCACCCCCCAAGGGCGGACGTCGCGGGGCCAGATGGGCCGCGACAAGTCCGCGCCGCGCAAGGCGCC
Organism: Hansschlegelia beijingensis; assembly: GCF_014196425.1. Lineage (GTDB taxonomy): Bacteria > Pseudomonadota > Alphaproteobacteria > Rhizobiales > Methylopilaceae > Methylopila > Methylopila beijingensis. The sequence goes on along the minus strand of NZ_JACIDR010000006.1, from coordinate 26,115 downwards.
GCCGTCCTCCCCGGCGCGCGTCGTTGAAAGGATCAGAGTATGACCGCCGCCAAATCGCGCGCGCCCGTCAAGCCGGGCGAAGCCGACGTCCATCCAGTGCTGCCGCTGCGCGACATCGTGGTCTTCCCGCACATGATCGTGCCGCTCTTCGTGGGACGCGAGAAATCCATCCGCGCTCTCGAAGAGGTGATGAAGGCGGACAAGCCGATCCTGCTCGCGACCCAGAAGAACGCGACGGACGACGATCCGGCGCCTGACGCGATCTACGAGATCGGAACGCTCGCTTCCGTGCTGCAGCTGCTCAAGCTCCCGGACGGCACCGTCAAGGTGCTGGTCGAGGGGCAGTCGCGCGGCCGGGTGGTCGAATACACCGACCGCAAGGAGTTCTTCGAGGCGCGCGTCGAGGCCGTCGAGGACGTGATCGAGAAGCCGGTCGAGGTCGAGGCGCTGGCGCGCTCGGTCGTGTCCGACTTCGAGAACTACGTGAAGCTGAACAAGAAGGTCTCGCCCGAGGTCGTCAGCGCCGTCACGCAGATCGAGGACGCCTCCAAGCTCGCCGACACCATCGCCTCGCACCTCGCGGTCAAGATCCCCGAGAAGCAGTCGGTGCTGGAACTGCTCGACGTCCTGGAGCGGCTCGAGCGGGTGCTGTCGCTCATGGAGAGCGAGGTCTCGGTCCTGCAGGTCGAGAAGCGCATCCGCACGCGCGTCAAGCGCCAGATGGAGAAGACGCAGCGCGAGTACTACCTGAACGAGCAGATGAAGGCGATCCAGAAGGAGCTCGGCGACGACGAGGGTCGTGACGACCTCGCCGAGCTCGAGGAGCGGATCGCCAAGACCAAGCTCTCCAAGGAAGCCCGCGAGAAGGCCGACGCCGAGTTCAAGAAGCTCCGGCAGATGAGCCCGATGTCCGCCGAGGCGACGGTCGTCCGGAACTATCTGGACTGGCTGCTGTCGATCCCGTGGGGCGTCAAGTCGAAGGTCAAGAAGGACCTGCCGGCGGCCGAGAAGATCCTCGAGGCGGATCACTTCGGCCTCGAGAAGGTCAAGGAGCGGATCATCGAGTACCTGGCGGTGCAGAGCCGGGCGAACAAGCTGACCGGCCCGATCCTGTGCCTCGTCGGCCCTCCCGGCGTGGGCAAGACCTCGCTCGCCAAGTCGATCGCCAAGGCGACCGGCCGCGAATATGTCCGCATGTCGCTCGGCGGCGTGCGCGACGAGGCCGAGATCCGTGGTCACCGGCGCACCTATATCGGCTCGATGCCCGGCAAGGTCATCCAGTCGATGAAGAAGGCGAAGAAGGCCAACCCGCTCTTCCTGCTCGACGAGATCGACAAGATGGGCATGGACTTCCGCGGCGATCCGGCTTCCGCGCTGCTGGAGGTGCTCGACCCGGAGCAGAACTCCTCGTTCAACGATCACTACCTCGAGGTCGACTATGACCTCTCGAACGTGATGTTCGTCACCACGGCGAACACGCTGAACATCCCCGGCCCGCTGATGGACCGGATGGAGATCATCCGCATCGCCGGCTACACGGAGGAGGAGAAGCTCGAGATCGCCAAGCGTCACCTCCTGCCGGAGGTGATGAAGAAGCACGGCCTTGGCCCGAAGGAGTTCTCGATCGACGACGCCTCGGTGCTCACCGTCATTCGCCGCTACACGCGGGAGGCGGGGGTGCGCAATCTCGAGCGCGAACTCGCCAACCTCGCCCGCAAGGCGGTGAAGGAGCTCGTCTTCGCCAAGAGCAAGAAGAAGACGATCAAGGTCACCGAGGCCAAGGTCGCCGACTACCTCGGCGTGCCCCGCTATCGCTACGGCGAGGCGGAGAGCGAGGACCAGGTCGGCGTGGTCACGGGTCTCGCCTGGACGGAGGTCGGCGGCGAACTGCTGACGATCGAAGGCGTCATGATGCCCGGCAAGGGCAAGATGACGGTCACGGGCAACCTGAAGGACGTGATGAAGGAGTCGATCTCCGCCGCCGCGTCCTATGTCCGCAGCCGCGCGATCGACTTCGGCATCGAGCCGCCGCTGTTCGACCGGCGGGACATCCACGTCCACGTCCCGGAGGGCGCGACCCCGAAGGACGGCCCCTCGGCCGGCGTCGCGATGGCGACCGCGATCGTGTCGGTGATGACCGGCATCCCGGTCCGCAAGGACATCGCGATGACGGGCGAGATCACGCTGCGCGGCCGCGTGCTGCCGATCGGCGGCCTCAAGGAGAAGCTCCTGGCGGCGCTGCGGGGCGGCATCAAGACGGTGCTGATTCCGGAGGAGAACGCCAAGGATCTGGCGGACCTGCCGGACAGCGTGAAGAGCCGTCTGGAGATCGTGCCTGTCCGCGTGATCGACGAGGTGCTGAGTCGGGCGCTGCTGAAGCGGCCGGAGCCGATCGAGTGGGAGGAGGAGCGCGCCGCGCCGCCGAGGCCCGCCGCGGTCGAAGAGGACGGCTCGGCGATCCGCGCCCACTGATCAAAGGGGCGTGCCAATCTGGCACGTCTTTCACGCTGCGTGACACAAGAAAGGCCCGGGACCCCGTCCCGGGCCTTTTTGGTCGTTTCGACGCGCCCGAAAGGCTCGAATCTCACCGTTTTTTCGGGTTCCATCCCTTGCCACCGCTGCTTTTTCGATCAAGGGTGCGCGCCTCTTTCCGGGGCCGGCGCCACCCGCCGAGTCCCGTCGTCGCTCAATGGAGAGAACGATGAACAAGTCCGATCTGATCGCCGAAGTCGCCGAGACGTCCGGCCTCTCGAAGCTGGATGCGGCGAAAGCCGTCGACGCGACCTTCGACGCCGTCATCGCGGCTCTCAAGAAGGGCGAGGAAGTCCGCCTCGTGGGCTTTGGGACCTTCGCGGTGGTGAAGCGCGCCGCCGGCGTCGGCCGCAACCTGCGCACCGGCGAAACCATCAAGATCCCTGAGTCGAACACGCCGAAGTTCAAGGCCGGCCAGGCTCTCAAGGACGCCGTCAACGGCTGATCCCCGCTCGGGCGGGGCGTTCATCAGAGCGTCCCGGCCCGACGCGACCCGCCCTCGCGGCGGGTGCGCAGCATGCGCCCATCGGGCGGTTAGCTCAGCTGGTAGAGCATCTCGTTTACACCGAGAGGGTCGGCGGTTCGAGCCCGTCACCGCCCACCATGGGGCCCGTGCGCCCCATGCGCGATAAGACCGGAAGATCCGGTCTTTCAATATCTTAGGGCGGCGGCGGCCGCCCTGGGGACAAGGAGGCGGCAAGCGGCGATGACCGCTTGACACGCCCAGCCTGGTCCCTTACCAACCGCCGCACGCAACGGGCTCGCCCGTTTCGGGGGTGTAGCTCAGTCGGTTAGAGCGCCGGCCTGTCACGCCGGAGGCCGCGGGTTCGAGTCCCGTCACTCCCGCCATTATTTCTCGGAGTTGGACAGAACTCCGAGAGCCGGTTCCAACTTTTGGAGCCGCGTAACTCCGACTTGCACATCATTCGTTCCGATCCCGGCGCTTCATGCGGCCGGCGACAGCAGAGACGATCAACGGCCTCCACAAAGCCGAGGTGGTCCACCGGCGTGGACCCTGGCGGTCCGTCGAGTTCGCGACGCGGAATGGGTGGACTGGTTCAACAGTCGGCGGCTGCTCGAACCCATCGGCAAAATCCCGCCAGCCGAAGCAGAAGAGCGCTACTACGCAATGCGGAGCGAGCCGGCTATCGCGGCGTGACTCAAACGAATCGGCCTCCGGAGAATCCGGAGCGGTTCATGAGGCGGGTCGCGGGCATGGCGGTCGAGGGATCAAAGCGGAATTTGGCGGCACGCGCGCGGCGCTGGTCGCGGCCTGAGCGGGGGGCGCTCGCGAAGTGCCAGCGCAGCGCGTCATGGCACGTTCGGCAAGCCGGACCGTCCACCGCCGCTGAAATCTGCGCGCAGCTCGAGATCGCCGACTTCGGCATGATCGTGTTCGAGCCATTCCGGCGCCGCACCTGCTGGCCACGTCGCAGTGCCCTGCCGCACTTGCTCACTTTGATAACGCAACGCCACATGCCCGCTCGTTGAGGTATCAGACCGGCGCTCAGGGAAAGCGTCCCCACCTCTTTCACATCCTGAGCCAGGGCCCGCCGTCTCGAGAAGACGGCGGGCTTTCTCGTTTACGTCCGGGTTCGGAAGCGCCGCGCCGGCTGGCGCTGCGAGTGGGTCGAGAACCGACAGCGCTGCAAGGTCGCCGCTCCAGCTCGCCTCCGCGCGGACCACCCCGTCGAGCGCCAGGCCGGCGGCGCTCGGTTCGAACCGAGGAATGGCCCTGCCTGTGCGGCCGGCGCCACAGCCTGGAGCCTCATGCCACGCCAGCGCAGGAACCGAAGGACAGCTCCGTTCCTTCAAACGGCATGCCTGCGACCGTCAAAGCCAAGCTCGCTGAGATCGAGAGCCATATCGACGAACGCGTCAGCCTGTTGAATCAGGAGGTTGACGCTGCCGCCGCTCAACGGGCGGCCTCCAATGGGGCGGTCCATCTTCGCCGCGCCCTTGTCCTGCGGGCGGTCATCAACGCGCCTCGCGACGAAGCTGAGGCGCTGCGACGGTTGATGTATTAGGGCCGACTGAGCGTACGGCCGCTCCTGGCTCGCAAAAACACCAACTGGGAGATTCGGCCTGACGGGTCGTTTCGTCGTTTCAGCCTACCGGCTCCCGGTCGATCAACTGCCGCAAAGCAGCCAATAAACGGCGCTCAACCGCCGGCTTTCCGACATTTACCGCCCCCGCCAGCACTTCGCCGGCGAACCGCTCCGGCCGCTCATACGCGCTCGCAATGGCGAAAGGCACGGATCGCGCTCTGAGCGCTTCAGCAACGGGAGTGACCATCTCACGGCCGAGGTTCACGTCAAGGAGCGCAACGTCCGGGAGTTTCTCCTCCAGGAGCCGAAGCGCCGCCCGGACCGTCGCCACCGGACCGATTACGCGCCAGCCGTGCTCCTCGAGCAGCCGCTGCAGGTGCATGGCGATGAGGAACTCGTCCTCCACGATCAGCACGGTTCTCTGCACGGCGTCCCTTCATCTTGGAGGGAGTTCACTCCACCAGTGGGACGGCGATCTCGGCTCGATAACCGTCGCTGGCGTACTCCTGTCCCAGCTGCCCATGCAGCGTGTAGGAGATCGCCGTTCGGATGAGCTCGGACCCATAGCCTTTTCTATCGGGGGAGACCACAGCCGGTCCCCCGCTCTCCGCCCAGGTGATCCGCAGGCGCTCGCCATCCTCGATGCGCCAGCTGACCGACACGCGACCGCCGGCCGCCGATAGCGCGCCGTATTTTGCGGCGTTGGTCGCCAGCTCGTTGAAAACGAGGGACAACGACGTGAGGCTCTTGGGGGTCAGTTCGACCGGCTCGCCCGGCTCAATAACAAGCCCGTGGCCTTCACCCGAGAAAGGGGCGAGGACGCGCTCCGTCAAGGTCTTCAGGTCACCCGCGCTGTCTTCGGCAAACGCAATATCCTGCGCCGCGATGAGAGCGGCGAAGCGGCCCAGGAAAGCCTCGCGGTATTCCTCCGCTGATCGGTCCTCCACCGGCGTGAGCCGCGCCATCGAGTGCGCGACGCTCAACAGGTTCTTCATGCGGTGGCGGAGCTCGCCGAACAGCATGTCCTTGGCTACGTCACGCCGAGCCTGATCCGTCACGTCCACGATCGAGAGCAGCAGCAAGTGACCGGCGTTGTCCGGATGGAACAGCGTCCGCGCCGTCAGGAGCATGGTTCTGGGGCCGAGACTCGGAAAGTCGTGCTCAACCCGGAAGTTCACCACCGCAACGCTCCTCGGGATCACGTCTTGAAGGAGCGAACGCAGCTCAGGGATGTCCCACTGGCCGTTCCCCAGCGTGAAGAGCTGCTGGCCGATGGTCTCATACCGGTCGACGCGGAACGTCTCGAAGAACGAACGGCTGGCGTTCTGCACCCGGAGGCTCTCGTCGAGCACCAGGAGCGGATCAGGGATCGTGTCGACGATGCCCTGGGCCTGAACGTGGCTGGTCCGGAGAATGCGATAGAGGTCTTCAACGTTCATCATGGCGCCCCGGCAGAAGTCCGGCGAAGGTAGTCACAAACCCGTGCCGCCTCAAACGGCGGGCAGCTCCACCCCAAGCGCCACCAGATGAGCGCCGCGAGCGCGGGCGGCGCGACGATCGCTAACACGGTCGCGGGCGCCGCGGGCCGAGTCTCGTCATGACCACGGCGGGCCGCGGCCGTCCTTCTTCATCGGCCATTGCTCCCGTTTTGTTCTCGCAGAATCCATCGTCGCGAAGAGGCGCCTCTTCCTCGACACGCTGAAGGACATCGCTCACGGCGAGAAGCAAATCCCGTCGCGCCCTCGGCAGATGAGCACGTCCGAGGGGGCCGACGAACTCCGGCAGTTGTTGGAGCGGCATCGCGAGGAGACTGGCGGGGAAGTGCGGCGGGCTCCAACCGCCGCTCCCTGTCTTGTCGGCCAGGGTCAGAGAAGCTTGCCCTCGATCGCCTGAGGCTGGACATAGCCGTAATAGATGATCGCCGCGACGACGCCGATGACGAGCAGCGCGATCAGGATCTTTAGCACGCCTCGATTTGTCTTCTGTTCACTGCGGGTGAGCCCGGGCTCCTGACCGCCGTGACCGGGAGGAGTGTTTGTCATGTCGGACCTCGTCTGAGACTGAACGAGGGCTCAATGAATCGTGGCGCTCATTGTTCCGCAGAGAACGTCACGGCTGCGCCAAGCGGGGAAGCTTGGCGGCTTCCGGTCACCGATGTCCGGTTCATGTCCAATCCGGGCTGACGCGGTTGCGGGAGGGCCGGCCACGCCAAGGAAATCCCGAACCGCTGTGCTATTGGCCAAAGAGCACCATCGGGCGTCCAGATCGTCCGAAATGCCATAGATCCCTCTGCAAGACGTGAATGCCGTCCTCCGAGGCGCAGCCGGTCTTGCGAGGCCGGACCCTGTCGGCGGCGGGCGGCGTCACGGCTCCGCGGAAGCGGCGGCGGGAAGTCGACCACCTCGCCGGGCCTGCTCGCTTCGGGCGCGCGCAGGCCGGGAAGGTCCCGGTCTGTGGGATCAATCTCGGCGCCGAACCCGGGGTCGCTAGGCGCAAGATCGCCTATCTCGCCGAGAACGTCGGGTTCTGCGAGCATCTGAGCGCCCGCGCGGACGCGGACTATCTGCTCGCGCTGGCGGGCGCGCCCCCGAACGGCGACTCGGTGTTGCGGCCGTCCGATGCGGGGCGACGCGGGACCGCCGCCTCCGCGGGTTCTCCAAGGGCATGCGGCAGAAGGTTGCAGTCGCGGCGGCGCTTCTGCGGGGCTCCGGTCCTCCTGCTCGACAAGCCGGCCTCGAGCCTCGACCCGCGAACGACCGCGGACTTCAACGCGCTGCCGTCCAAGGCGCGCGACCGCGGCGCGGCGGCCTAGGCTGCTGTTGCAGGAAGGAGACAGTCTGCGAGAGCCGGCTCGGGAGATGTTACGTTATAACATTACATCATGTTAGGAGCCGCGTTGAATTCGGCTGACGGGCGATCGGCGCGATCGCCCGTCAGCCGGTGCGTCAACGGGGGTTAGATCATCATGCAGTCGAGGCAAGGAACGGGCGTGAAGGCGTGCCTTCTCGCAGCGGGAGCGCTCGTCCTGACGACAGGCGGAGGGGCGTCCGCTCAGCAGGCCATGGAACTTGAGGAGATCACCGTCACGGGACCAAGTCCGATTATCTCCGTGGACAGACCGGCCGGGCCGCCGCCGGATCTAAATGGCGTCCTGCCGGTCGCCGCCGACGTCTTCGCGCCCGTGACCGTGGCGCCGCGTGACGAGATCACGCGCAATCAGCCCTCGACGCTCGGCGGCGCCCTGCGAGACAGGCCGGGCCTTTCCGGCACGACCTTCGCGCCCGGGGCCGACAGGCCGATCATCCGCGGGCTTGAGGGACAGCGCGTCCAGATCATCGAGAACGGGCTTGGCGTGCACGATGTGTCGGCGCTGGGCGAGGACCACGCGGTTCCGGTGAGCCCGCTCTCCGCCGACCAGATCGAGGTGATCCGCGGCCCCGCGACGCTGCGCTACGGGTCTTCGGCGATCGGCGGCGTGGTGAGCGTCGAAAACGACCGGATTCCGCAATTTGAGCCGCCGGGCGGCTTCTCGGCGGAGGCGATCGCCGGCCTGTCGTCGGTCGACAGGGGGCGCACAGCCGCTGCGCGGATCGACGCGGGCCAGAACGGCTTCCTGTTTCACGCCGACGGCTTCGCCACGAGGGCTGGAAACTACGACACGCCGGACGGGCGGCAAGCCAACTCCTCGGCGCGCTCGACTGGCGGGTCCGTCGGCTTCTCGAAGGTCTTCGAGCAGGGCTATGTCGGGCTGTCCTACAGCCGCTTCGACAGTTTCTACCACATCCCCGGCGGCGAGCAGGCCGAGCTCAACTCGCGGCTCGATCCGGAGCAGGACAAGATACAAGCGCAGGGCGAATACCGTTTCACTGACGGCCCCTTCTCGGCTGTGCGCTTCTGGGTCAACGCCTCGCGCTACAAGCACCGCGAGCTCGGTTTCGAGGAGGAGCACGCGCACGAAGACGATCATGATCATGACCATGACCACGGCCACGAGGCTCGCGAGGACGTGGTCCATGGCGTCTTCAAGAAGCGCGCGGCCGAAACCCGCATTGAGCTTCAGCATGCGCCGGCCGCCCTGTCCTTCGGCAGTCTGACGGGCGCCTTCGGCGTTCAGGCTGGACGCGGCAAACTGAAGACATCGGGCGAAGGCGCAGGGCTGATCGCGCCGACGGACACGAAGACGATCGCCGCCTATGTGTTCGAGCAGATCGACTTCGGCAACGGCCTGAAGTTCCAGGCCGCCGGCCGCATCGAGCATGTCGGCGTCGACGGCGCCGCAACTATCTATCCGGGGCTCGTTCCGGACGGGACCGATCCAGTTAATCGGAACGCGCAGCGGAGTTTCACGCCGACGAGCGGCAGCCTCGGCCTGCTCCAGGATCTGCCGCTCGGCTTCGTGGCGAGCTTCACCGGCCAGTATGTTGAGCGCGCCCCGAGCGGCCTCGAGCTTTTCTCGCGGGGCTCCCATCACGCCGCCGGCCTGTTCGAGATCGGCGACCCGAACCTCAAACTCGAGAAGGCGAAGTCACTTGAGCTCGGCCTGAAACGTGCCGAGGGGCCGCTGCGGCTCGACGCCAGCGCCTACCACACCTGGTTCGACGGGTTCATCTACCGTCGCCTGACCGGCGTGAAGTGCGGCCACGAGTTCGATGAATGCGGCGAGGAGGACGAGTTCGACCAAAGCGTCTACTCGCAGAAGAACGCGAGGTTCTATGGCGTGGAGCTCGCCGTCCAGTTCGATGCCGTGACGCTCGGGCGAAACGTCTTCGGAGTCGAGGGACAATACGACTTCACGCGCGCAAAGTTCACCGACGGGACGAACGTTCCGCGCATTCCCCCGCATCGGCTTGGCGGCGGCCTGTTCTGGCGTAGCCAGGATGGTTTCTTCGCCCGCGTCGCACTGCTTCACGCCTTCGCACAGAACAGGACCGGTGATCGGGAAACGCGCACGTCGGGTTACGACAACCTGAAGGCGGAGTTCAGCTATACTCGTGAATTCGACCGCCGGACAAAGATCAGCTCGGTCACAGTCGGCGTTCTTGGCGACAACCTTCTCGACGAGCGCATGCGCAACTCCGCGTCCTTCAAGAAGGACGAGATCCTTCTGCCGGGCGCGAACGTGCGGGCTTTCGTGCGAGCGAGATTTTGAGGGCGATGGCGGCGCCGATTGGCCGCGTGGGGACCGCGCCACCTCCCGCCATTCTTCTCTGGAGGTTGGGCAGAACCTCTAGAGCGCTGTCCCGGCTTTGGGGACCGGCGTGTCCCAGACTTCCTCGCTCACATGTTTGCGCCCCGACGTTCCGCCGCCCTTGCGGAACTCGATCGCCGGTTGCGTCTCCAGCGGGACGAGGCGAGGGCGACCCGGTCGCGCGATTCGGGTTCGCCCCGCGAGAACCGGCGATCGCCTCCGCCAGCCGGCGAATGCGCAAGTCCGGAAATCGCCTCTGATCCGAATCGCCATTCACTCTGTGCGGCCCTCCCAGACGCGCCGACCTGGGCGCTTACGCCTCCGCTGAGGCACGGGAAGACCACGGTCCGGGGATCTACTGCGTCGCTGACGAAGACAGCCTCAGCGGCCCTCCGGGCCCGCGTCACGCGCCGTCCGTCTCACCCTGCAGCCGGACTTCCATCCGGTCGGCATGTTCGTCGGCTTGCGCGGCCATCCGCTCGATGATGTCAGCGTCGGCGCGCATCGCCGCGGCGACCGCCCTGTGCCGCCGCGCCGCGCCCCTCTCCCTGTCGATCTCCGCCCGCAGCCGCGCCCGCTCATCGTCCGTCAGGGATGTCACGACCGTTCCTCATGGGCGCCGACCCGTTTGCGGCAGTATCCATCAGTGTCTCAGGATGGCACAAGCGGCTAGGAACATCGTCATCTCGATCCCAGGAACGCGGCCGCGCGGCGGGCTCCAGTGGGAATACGTCACAAGGGCAGGGCGCGAACACGCGCTACGCCGACCGCTGCGACGATGGCCCGCGCCTGGACGTCCATCCGTGCAAGGACACTGATCCTGTGGAGGCCTGCGCGATCTGGCGGACGCTCTGTTCAGGAAGCGCGGGCGCCCTCGGTCAGTCAGGCCCGGCGCTCAGTCATCGGACGCCATCGAGCATATCACCACCGTGCCGACGGTCAGGTAGACGAAGCTCACGACCAGGAGGATGGTGATCTCGTCGTCGACCCCATAGGTCAGCGAGACCCAGTGGAGCGCGCCCAGGGTTAGGATCAGGCCGAGGATGAACACGGCTACGATCTTCACCATCATCGCTCCTCCGACCGCCTCGCCCACGCACCCGCGCCGCCGCATGAATCCTCGGCGCCAACTTAGCGGATGGCGGGTGCGAGCCGAACCACCTGCCGATCCACGCGCCGGCTTTCTCACGCCAGAGCGCAGACACGGACGCCGCGGGAGCGAGACCTGGCTGAGGCGCATGGGCGATCCAGGGTCGGACGCTTTCAGCATTTTAGTACGGGTGGCGATCAAATGTTTATTGGTTGCGCATCTTCGGGCGTGACGCTCAATGAAAACTGGTACTGTCTCAGTTTGAGCCTTCGCCGGGTTTTCTTGGCGGATTGACCGACGCCTCAAGATTTTGAGATTCATCCATGTGCGAGAGCATGTCGGGCGTGTACTCCGCGACCTACTGGTTGCTGGCCGGCATGGAGGAGATCAGGCTCGGCTCCCTGTTCCTCAGAGCGACCAACGCCGAGGATGCTCTCGGCGAAGCCGGCCGCCGGAACACCTTCGACGTCGCGAACTATGTTTCGGTGTCCTGTGACGGCGAGGAGGTGGCGGCGTCTCATCTGGCGAGCCCGTCCGTCCCCTCGGACCCTGACCGTGGCGGCGCCGGGGCGAAGCCCCAGACGGTCGACCTCTATCGCATGCTGGGCTTGAGCCAGGACGGCCTGGAGCCGGTGCCGGCGAGCTGACGGCCTGTCGCTTTAGGGCCCGCGGTAGGTCAGCGCTCCCTCCCAGAAGGTTTGGCGGTACTTCTTGAAGAGGGGCCGCCACTCCATGCGCTCGTCGGCCAGATCGCTCGCGATCTCCGAGAAGTAGTAGCTGCATGCGTCCCGGGCGACGCTCAGCTGCTTCCGCGATTCGAAGTTCTTCAGCTTGAGGCGCCGTCGGATCCTCGCGACATCATTGGTTATGTGGCGTTTGGTGGTTGCCTCGCTGTCGTCATGGATGGGGACGAAGTCATTGATGTCGAAACCGTAACGCTCGTAAAGCGCCTCGAAATACTCCCACCTCCTGTAATAGATCTGGAAGGGCGCGCTCACGAACATCGGCCAGTAGTCCGGAGCAAGGAGCGATATTCCGAAGACCTTCTTGTGCCCTTCGGACAGAACGCTCCGGGTCGCCAGTCCATTCGGGATCTTGTAGTACAGACATGCGCGAGGGCGCATAAGGGCGGTGAGATTGGCCAGCACGCCGGCCGTGTCATAGATGTGCTCGAACACGTCGTTCACGATGACAAGATCGAACGGACCATGCTCCCGAAGCATGTCCCGGGCGACGATGGTGGATGCGTCGCAGCGCAGGAACGGGATGGCGACCTCGTCTCTGGCGTTCTCGTCGGCGAGCTTCAGCCACTTCTCGTTGACGTCGATCCCGACCACCTGAGCGCCGAGCTTCGCGAACTCGATCGCGAAGCTTCCATAGGCGCAGCCGACGTCCAGGACCCGCCGGCCCTCGAGTTCGATGCCGAGCTTGTCATGCAGCAGCGTCGCCGCCTTGCGCGCGCGTTCGCGACTGTTGATCTGGAACGAGTAGCGCTTCGCGTGCTGCCCGGTGAGCTCCTCCACGCTTCCGAGGCCCTGCGCCTTCGCGAAGGCGGCGAGAAAGGCGGCTTCTGACATTCTACAGCCTCGCTTCCAGAGGCGCGCCGGGCGCAGGCGCGTGAGCGGGCGGCTGCGAGGACGTCAGACGATCATAGAGGCTGCCAATCAGGCCGCCCGCGACGGTCCAGCTCCTCTCCCGCTCCACGAACGCCCGGCCCGCGCGGCCCAGCCTCTGGCGCAACTCGGGGTCGTCGACCGCGCGCGCGAGGGCGCTGCGCAGCGCGCTCGCGTCGCCCTTCTGGAAGAGCAGGCCGGTCTCTTCGTGCCGCACCATCTCGGCGATCGCAGCCACGTTGGACGCCACGACGGCCTTCGACATGGCCATGGCTTCCAGCGGCTTCAGCGGCGCGACGATCTCTGTGGCCGGCGCGGGTCGCTGCGGGAACGCGGCGATATCGACCAGGGAATAGTACGAGGGGACTTGATCGGGCGGCATCCGCCCCGGCGCCACGAACCGCAGATCGGGGAAGCGCGAAGCCGCCTCCCGCACCTGCGCCATGCCGTCGCCGTCCCCGACCACCAGCAGCGCGAGCGGCCGGCCTTCGGCTGCGAGCGCCGCGACGGCCCCGACCAGATCATCGAGCCCTTCATAGTCGACCACCGAGTCGATGAAGCCGATGACGCAGCATCCCCGCAGGCCCAGCGCTTCCTCGAGCTTCCGGTCGCGCTCGAGCCCGGAGAATTTCTGTGCGTCCACGCAGTCCGGAACGAGCCACATGGCTTCAGGGGCTACGCCGCGTTTGGCCAGCTCCGAACGAAGCCCCTCGGTCAGGGTGAGGACGACGTCGGCCTCCCGCGCCACTCTCGTCTCCAGGTCCCGAATGAGGTTGAGGCGATCAGACGCGGGGGTAGGGCTCTTCGGGACTTCGCCAGGCTCCAATAGCCCGCGAACTTCATAGACGAAGGGAACGCCGAGCTTTCGCGCCGCCATCAGCGCCGGCAATGCGTTCAAATAGTTCGAGGCCGCGTGGATGACGGACACGCCCCGGCTGCGGGCGAACGCAAGAATCTTCTCGCTCGCGTCCTGGAGGTAGTCGCCCAGGGGGGCGGCGTCGGCGGGGAGCCCGGCGAGACGGTGGTAAACCACATCATCCACTGGACAGGTCATCGCGCCGTCCGTCACGGCGGGCGCGTCGCTTCGACCCCGGGGATAGCCCGGCCTTGTGGCCGCGACGACCTGCCAGCCGGCGTCCGAAACCGCGCGAACGACGTTGTGGGTGCGGGTGGTGTAGCCGTTGACGTGATGAGGCAGCGAACTCGCCGACAGGTAGAGCGCCACCTTGTCCGATCGCGCGGGCCGGCGTGGAAGCCGCGGCGGGACAAGCTCGCGATCCTCCGCGACCTTCAACGCGCTTCGGATGGCGGCCGCCAGAGGCCAGCCGGCCAGGCTCTCGCGCCCCCAGGCGTGTTCCGCAAGCGAGATGAGCTGCGCGGGGCGGCGCAGCATGCCGGCGGCGCACATCACCGCAACCAGCCATTTCAGGCGCGTGAGGCGGGGATCGAGGCGCAAGGCGCGCTCCCCGAGTTCGATCGCCCTGATCGGGTCCTTCTTCCGGATCTCTCTTGCGACGTCCGCGAGCGTCCGCGCGAGTTCCCGCCGACCCGGCCCGAGCTCGATCCCGGAGGCAGCATCGACCGCCCCGGACCCCGGAAACGGTGAAGGTCGATCGTCCTTCGCGAAGGCTGCGTCGAGCTCGCGCCAGATCGTGTGGAGGACCTTTATGTTCTCCTCCCACGTCCTCTCGGCGGCCACCCAGCGGCGCGCCCGGCGTCCTGCGGCCTCGCCAAGCCCGGCGGCGCGCGCCAGACGCTCCAGCAGTCTCGCGAGCGCCGGCGGATCGGACGGGGGGCACACGAAGCCAGTCACCGAGTCCTGAACGATCTCGGTGAGCGCGGCCAACTCGCTCACGACGACGGGTCTGCCGAGAGCCATGGCCTCGAACGGCTTGAGCGGAGACACGATCTTGCAGACCGAAAAGGCCTTCCTGACGATCGGCACGGCGTCGGCGGACGCGAGATATTGCGAGACTCTTGATGGCTCGACGCGCCCGAGGAAGGTCACGAACTGCTCGGCGTTCAGGCTGGCGGCGTGCGCCTCGAGCGTGCGCCGGTATGTTCCGTCGCCGACGATGAGCAGCCGCGCGTCGAGACCCCGATCCCGCAACAGCGCCGTGGCGGTGATGACGTCGTCGAGACCTTCATAGAAGGTGAGGGAGCCCGCGTAGACGATCAGGAAAGTCTCTGCGGGAGTGCCGAGCAGCGTCCGAGCCTCCGCTGCGTTGACGCCGGCGAACGCCTCGGGATTGACCGCGTTCGGCAGCAGCTTGATCTTGCGGCGATCGACCCCGCCGGCCGCCATCTCGTCGGCGACGCCCCTGGTGATGCAGAGGAGTTGATCGGCGTCCTGCGCGACCGCGACCTCGAACGCCCTCGACAGACGGAAGCGTTCGCTGTCCTCGTCGCCCTGCCGCGCCGCCATGGTGAGTTCCCAGAGCCCCCTCATCTCGTAGATGAAGGGCGCTCCGACCCGCCGCGCCGCCCTGAAAGCGGGAAGCGCGTTGTTGTAGTCGGAGGTCGCCTGCACGATGGCCGGGCGCTCGTCGCAAAAGCGCTCGACCAGGCGCTGTTCGACCTCCCGGTGGAACTCCGCCGCATTTTCGTTCGACCACGCCAGATAGGTGAACACGTACCGCACGTCGTCGATGACGACCTCGTGGTCGCGGGTCGGGATCTCTTCCGGGACGAAGCCGTGAAGCCTGGTCAGCCTCGGACGATCCCAAGGGAAGCCGGGGCGGACGAAACAGGTGACATGGTGGCCGGCCGCGATCGCGGCCTTGAGAAGCTCGTGCGTCCGGACCGTGTAGCCCGACAGGTGATAGGGAGGCGCGCTGCCCACCACATAGGCCACGCCGCGGCCGGGGATCGGAAGGTAGCCGGGGGGCGGGAGCGCGAAGCCGGTTCGCATCAGGTGAGCCGAGGAGCGTATCGAGACGACGATCTCCTCCACGGCGCCGTCCTCGCGCGGCAGGATCGCGTCGGCGCTGCTGACTTCGCCCGCCCTGAACAGCGCCTTTGCGACACGAGACGCGCGAGCCGCCGTCGGCCGCGCCTCGAAGGCAAGCCAGCCGGCGATCAGGCGCGCCTGCCGCAGCGGCGAAGAAGCGTTCTTGACGACGTCCTCGATCTCCCTGGCCCGCTGCAGCCTTGGGGCTTTGGAGAGGATGATCTGCGCGAAGGCGCGCTCCGGGGGCTGGAGTTCCGGGCCGATGTCCGTGGGGCCGAGCGTCTCTTCCGCGGCTTCCGAGCCGGAAAGCTCGCGAGCCAGAAGCGAGATCGCTCCGAACATCGCGGAGGCGGACTCGACGTGCCCGCCATACAGAAATCGCTGAGCCACCGCCTGAAGCTGATCGACGTCGGGCCGGCACGCGGCGGCGAGCCAGCCTGACACCAGAAGCCCGTCGGCGTCCTGATCGATCAGCCGTTGCGACAGCGCGTCGAGCACGGCCGCCTTCTTTCGGCGGCTGACATCCCAGGAGAGAACTGTTCTGCAGGCGAAGGCGTAACCGTCCAGACCCAGGATCTGGAGAGCGGCTTCTATCCGGGCCCGGGTCGTCGCGCCCTTGATGTGGGCGTCCGCGCCCGTGGCTGGATCAGCGGGATCTGCGAGATCGAAGGTCGTCGTCTCGGCGCGGTCCAGGGGCGCTGTTTCGGGTTCCGCGTTCGGCGCCTGGGACTGCATCGGCCGATCCGCTCCGGCTCAGGCTGCGGCGGCCGGTTGCTCGGTCAGCAGCGACCGCACGATCCGCCCGGCGGCCAGGCCATCCCCGTAGGGATTGTGAGCCAGAGACATTCTTTCACGCGCTTCGCGGTCCTCGAGAAGCCGCGTGGCGCTGTCCACGATGGCGGACGTGCTGGTGCCGACCAGCAGAACCGTTCCGGCGTCGACCGCCTCCGGGCGTTCAGTGGTGTCCCGCGTCACCAGCACCGGCTTCCCGAGCGATGGCGCCTCTTCCTGCACGCCGCCCGAGTCCGTGATGATCAGATAGGACCGGTTCATCAGCCAGACGAACGGCAGATAGTCCTGCGGGGGGATCAGGAAGACGTTGTCGATGCCCTTGAGATGCCTGTTCGCGGCTTCCTGAACCACAGGGTTCAGGTGCACGGCGTAGATGACCTCGACGTCGCCGCGCGAAGCGAGCTTCCGCAAGGCCATGCAGACGCGATCCAGTCCTCCGTCGAAATTCTCCCGCCGATGCCCGGTGACCAGAATGAGCCGCTTGTCGCTGCTCAGAAAGGTGAACTGCGCCTCGATGCGGGCGCTCATCTCGGGACGTGAAGCGAGCCTGTCACGGACCCAGAGAAGCGCATCGATCACCGTGTTGCCCGTCACCACGATCTGTCGGTCCGCGATCCCCTCGCGGAGCAAATTCGCCCGGGACGTGCCCGTGGGGGCGAAATGAAGCGACGCGATCTGGCTGGCGAGCTTCCGGTTGATCTCTTCAGGCCATGGCGAGAGCACGTTGCCGGTTCTCAGGCCCGCTTCGACGTGGCCCAGCCTGACCTTCTGGTAGAAGGCCGCGAGCGCCGCGGCCAGAACCGTGCTGGTGTCGCCCTGCACGAGGACCCAGTCCGGCTCGAACTGCTTGATCACCCCCTCCGCGCCTTCGAGAACCCGCGCCGTGATGTGCGTCAGGGTCTGCTTGTCGCGCATGACGTTCAGCTCGAAGTCGGGGCGGATCTCGAACAGGTCCGTGACCTGGGCGAGCATCTCCCGGTGCTGCCCTGTGGCGCACACTCCGAGCGTGACCGAGGGCTCTTCGCTGAGGGCGCGGATCACCGGGGCCATCTTGATGGCCTCGGGACGGGTGCCGATCACGGTCAGGATCCTCACGTCGGCGCTCCGCCGGCGAGCAACTCCGCCGACGGCTCGGCCGCCTCTGGGGCAGCGATCGCGGCCTGCGGCGTCGGGCGCCCGACCTGTATGACCACGAAGCCCTGCGCCTCGAACGGCCTCGGGTCGAGCATGTTCCTGCCGTCGACGATCAGGCGGCCGCGAAAGCCGTCCAGAGCGTCCGTGGTCAGGCTCCTGTAGGCGGTGTGATCGGTCATCAGGAAGATCGATCCGGCGCCCGCGAGGACTTCGCCGAGATCGGGGTTCACGCGGTGGTTCCCTTCGTGCGTCTTCCAGATGCCGACGTGAGGGTCGTGGGCTTCCCAGTGATAGCCTCGCAAGGACAGCTCCTTGGCGAGCTGCTCCGAAGGCGCCTCCCGCGCGTCGTCGATGTCCCCGCGATAGGCGACGCCGAGGATCGCGACGCGTCCGTTCTCCGGTCGAAGCCCCGCCCGCTCGGCCCGGTCGAGCAGGCGCACCGGCTGGGTGTCGTTCACGGTCCGGGCGGCGAGCAGGAGCGGAGTGAACTCGCGGTACTTCTCGATGAGAAACCAGGGATCCACGGGGATGCAGTGCCCTCCGACGCCCGCCCCCGGGGCATGGATGTTGACCCGGGGGTGCATGTTCGCGACCCGGATCGCCTCCATCCCGTCGATGCCGTCTTCTTCGGCGATGCGGGCGAAGACATTCGCCAGCGCGATGTTGACGTCCCGATAGGTGTTCTCCATGAGCTTGGCGAATTCGGCCGCCTCAGACGAAGTCACCACCAGGGCGCCGAGCGAAAAACGCTTGTAGAGCTCGAGCGCTCTCTGGCCGGCGCGCTCCGTGCAGCCGCCGATCACCCTGCTGTTATTGATCATCTCGTCGAGCGTGTGCCCGGGAAACACCCGCTCGGGACAGTAGCAGATATCGAGATCATCGTAGGGATCGAACCCGGCCGTCCTTACGAGCTCCGCGATCATCCGCGTGGATCCGATCGGGCTCGTGGACTGCAGGATGATGAGATTGCCGCGCCGCAGCCGGGGCACGATCGAATGCGCCGCCGACAGGACGAACGCCATGTCGGCCCTGTGGCTTGCGTCGACGGGGGTCGGGACGCAGATGACAAAGACATCCGCCTCGTCCGGCGGGGACATCCTCGCATGAAGGCGGCCGCTCGCCAGGCTCGCCACCACGATTTCCTCGACGCCCGGCTCCTGGATGGAGCTTTCGCCTCGGCTCAGGCGCGACACGATCTCCGGATCGATGTCCACGCCTTCGACCTGGAGGCCGGACCGCGCGAACAGCGCCGCCGTCGGAAGGCCCACATACCCCAGGCCAACCACGCAGATCGTGTGATCCTCGTCCATCGCAGCGTCGGCCCCCGAACGGTTCAGCATGTCACTTGGCCATCGTCCGAAATCTCAGCTTGGGCGCCGCCGAGGACATGCGCGTCCTCAGGCGCAGGACAGGTGGAGCTGCACTGCGCCGCTGCGGGGATCCACGAAATGTCGCAAGACTCGCTCGGACCCGACGAGGGCCGCGAAGGAAGATGATTTCCGTCTGTAGTATCTGTTGTAGGGATATATGTGCTGATCGCTGAGCGGCGGGCTGCTGACATGCATGTCGTACGATCCGAGCGCGCCAAACGTCGGCGAAAGCGGGATCGCGGCGCGTATGTGCCATGCGTCGCGGCCGGTATAATGCCGGTGCAACCTGGTCGAGATGCGGAATACGCGCTTTGCGGACTCGGAGGTCGCCTTGAACGTCGATGGCGGCTCTTCGCCGTCACGTGCGCTTATGTGCAGTTCGCTGTCTTCGGCGGGCGCCGCGTGCGAGATGAGAGAGAAGTCGAGCTGAAGATCGAGCTCCTCCCCAAGTTCGATGGAGCGGACGAAGCAGCGGCAGCTGTCCTCGTTCTCCGCGACAGGGCGGGGGCCTCGATACTCAAGTGACAGCGTGAAGGGCCTGATCGCCCAGTTGGGCAACAAGCTCACGCCGACGCTCGCAGGCATGAAGCAAGGCGATCGGGAGCCGGATTTCTCCACCGCCTCGAACCGCAGCGGCCTGTCGAGGCAGGCGTCGGGGAGGCAGGCGCGGTAATGAACCAGTTCGTCGTTCCGCTCCTCGGGCTGGAGGAACAGGTGCTGGTTTATGCACTGTCCGGTGGCGATGATGCCGGCGAGCCGATCGAAGGCGGCGGGGCGGCAGGCGCCCATGATGCAGATCCCTGTCGAGTCCTGGTCCATCTCCAGGAGCAACTGGGTCGGGTCCGTCGGGAGGAGTTCGATCAGGCTCAACGCGTTCCTCGACAAAGCGCTGGCAGAGACCCTCGCGCACTGGCGTGCGCGCTTGCGATGCGGCGAAGGCGCTGCAGTGGCCACTGCCGGACAAGGCGCTGACGACCGTCGCGCAGGTCCCTCCAAAGTTCCGCGGCACGTGCAGATCCGCGCCTTCAGGCGAAACGCTACGCGCCCGACGTGGAAGACGCACACTCGTGAACAGTACTTAGGGAAACTACGTAGGAATCCTCTTCGCCGGCGCCGGCGCCGTCACGCTCATTGATGAAAGAAGAGCGGCCCGCCGTGAGGATCGCAGCGCCTGGCGGTGAGAGGATGGCGCGCCGGGCGTTCGGCTAAGCCGCGTCGGCGAGCGGCGACAGACGCCTGCCGGGGCGGCGCCGCAAAGCTCGACCTGGAGCATGACGTCTTCGCCGGCGTCCGGCCAGCGCTGAGATCTCGTCTCGATGTGGCTGTCGCGGTTTCCCGGCGCGCAAGGCCGGGCGTGCGCGCCGCCGGCCTCCGGGGGCGCGCAGGGCGGCTCCTCAGGAGCGGGCGGCGTCGCTGTCCAGAAGCGCTTCCACCGCGCCGATCGCGAGCTCGAGGTCTGCGATCTTCGCGAGCATGTTGTCGGTCGGAAGGACGCCGGCCTTGGCGGCCGACTGCAGGATCTTCACCTGTTCCTCTTCCATGCGCTGAAGAAGCGCTTCGTATTCCTTCACGGGGGAGATCCTTCACCTTCCGGCCGCCTGACGGGCCTGATCGCCGGTTCTAGCCGAACCATGGGTTCGCCGCCACGCCCCCGGACGCCGGGCGACCATTCGGCTCCCGCCATGCAGAGGCCGATGGCCCTTTGCGGCGTCTCGGCGCCCGCCAGCCGGAGCTTGAGCTCCCGGCGGGTAACGGACCGCTGAGACCATTCTGATGTGAAGAACGAAATTCGCCCAAGGGTACCCGAATACACCCCTGCCGGAAAGAGGCGGCGCAGTGGATCGATCCGAAAAGGCGCGCAGTGACGCGCCGCGCCGTCTCGGCGGCCTCGGCGCCTCCGGCGCCGGTCGCCTGGCGCGGGAGCCGGTCTTTCCCGGGCCGCTTGGTGAAGTCGACGCAGCGACCTAAATCCCCGACATGCAAACCATCCGCAGCGCTATCAGACACCAGGTGCACTGGCTCGTCGGGCATGGCTCCGGCGAAGCTCCCGCGCCTGGGCCGCGAACCGGTCAGGGTCTGTTCGGGCCGGATTCAGTGACCTGGCGGGTGCATCGCGACTTCACGTCGATGATGATCGGCGGCGTCAGTTCGCTGCTGCTTCAGATGCTCCACCCGGGGGCGCTGGGAGGGGTCTGGGATCATTCGAATTTCCGGCGGGACATGTCCGGCCGCCTCCGCCGGACGGCCCAGTTCATCTCCGGCACGACCTATGGTTCGACCGATCAGGCGCTGCGGCTGATCGAGCGGGTGCGCCACGTTCATGAGCGTGTTCATGGCGAGCTTCCGGACGGCACGCCCTATCGCGCAAGCGACCCGGCGCTTCTGACATGGGTCCATGTCGCGGAGGTCCGTTCCTTCCTGAGCTCATATCTCAGATACCGGAACCCCGCTCTTTCGGCGGCGGAGCAGGATCGCTACTTCGCCGAGACGGCGATCATCGCCCGGCATCTCGGCGCGACCTCCGTCCCGACCACGCGGCTCGAGATCGAGGGTTATCTCAAAGCAATCCGGCCCGATCTCAGATGGGATCGGCGAACGCGGCAGGTGGCCCGCGCGCTGCTCTCCCAGCCCTCGGAGAACCCGGCTCTGGCGCCGTTCAGCTCCCTCATGCTGGGCGCGGGCGTCGATCTGCTCCCCGGCTGGGCGTCCGAGATGCACGGGTTCCGTGTTCCGGCGCGACGGAAGAGAGCGATCAGGGCAGGGGCCCTGGGCACGGCCGCGATCGTCCGGTGGGCGCTTCGGGAGGAAGGAGCCGCCGCGGCTTCGGCCTAGTTCGCAGGAAGCGCGCGCCGTCTTCGGGGATAGGCGGTCGGAGCGGGAAGCTAGCTCGCCGCCGGACTGCGCGCGACGGCTTCCGCCAGCCGCATCAGATAGTCGTGGGTCACGTGGCCGACGGGGTTGGCGCCTTTGTGCGGCGCGCGTGGATCAGGTTCCGCGAGGAATCTGGCCCGCTGCCGGAGCCCGGACGCGAACTCCGCCCGCGCCTCCTCGGACAGTCGATCGACCGCGACGGTCTCGGCAAGGAACGAGGCTATGTCGGCCTCTATAACGCCTCCGCCGATGACCGCGAACCTGAGAGCGCGCGAGTATGCGGAGGCGGTCAGCCCGGCGATGTCTGCTGTTGCCATCCGACAAGTATCGATTTGACGGCACGATTCCGCCACACGATCGGCGCCGAGATGACGCTATCAATAAGGCGTAGGCGCGTGGCTCGGGCTACCGGAACGTGCAAACCGGGTCAGGCCGGTAGCGGCTGACGGCGCCCCGGTCACGCGGGCGCGGCAGGGGCGTTTTCTGGTCGCCGCCGCGCGGCGCGCCGCGCTGGAGGCGGCCGGTCACTGAGGGGCGCCCCCGGCGTCCAGCCGCTGCTGCATCCTTGCGCTCAGGCGGTCTGCGACCGCGGCGAAGAACACCTTCTGGCGCTGCAGCTCGTCGCCTTCCGGATGTCCCCGGCGGGGCTCGGCGCAGGCTTCAAGCCGAATGATCGCCGAATCGAGCCGCTCGAACAGGGAGTCCGCGAAGCGCTCGACATTGACGGTCGGATGCTCGACCGCCTCGGCGACCCCGTCGACGAACGCCTCCACCCGCTCATCGAGATCCGGCGTTCCCGAACCGGCGTAGCGCGCGGCCTGCTCGGCCGCGAGCTCCATGATCTCGCCCACGCTGATCGTGCTCATGGGAGTCACCTCCATCGTCGCCTGATCGAGAGCCGATGGAACCCCCGGATGGTTTACGGTTCCTTACCGATCGCGGCCGACGACGCGGCGGGACGCTCCTCGACGAAGCAGAGGCGGAGCGGAAGTAGGTTCAGCGAAGGCAATCGGCCGGACCGCACGCGGGCTCAATCGCACCCATGCTCCCCGCGCCATGTCTGCGCCTTGTGCTTCTCAAGGCGCAGAGTCAATATCAGCCCAGCACAGGCACATCGTCAGTCTGCTATCGGAGGATGCGAGGCAAGATGAGCGAATGCTCACCTTCGAAGGGCGGGAAGAAGTTGTTCCATTCCCAGTGGCCGAAACGTGAGCCGGGCTCGCGACTGGTCGGGGGGTGCGATCCCTACCACGCGCCGCGGTTCAAGTTTTCCAAAGAGAGCAGTTTCTTCACGATAGGCTCCTGCTTCGCCCGGAACATCGAAGAGTATCTGGGCCGGGCCGGCGTCCGGGTCGCGACATACGACCTCGATTTTCCGAACAGCGAGCTTAAGGCCAACTCGAGGCGGAACGATCTCCTCGTAAAATACACTCCCGGATCGATCCATCTGGAGATCGCGTCGCGTTCGGGCGGGTGGAGCCTCTTCCGGACGAAAGATATCTTGTCGCGACGGACAAGAACGGCGGCTACCACGACGTCATGCTGCCGTTTGACTACCCCGCCGTGACGCTGGAGCGCGGCGTCGAGCGGAGACGGCAGATCAGGGCTCTGTTCGCCGGCATCGCCGATGTCTCCGTGGTCGTGATCACGCTCGGTTTGATTGAGCACTGGTACGACAACGAACTCGGCATCTACATCAATTCCCGTCCAGGGCCGCGGGTGGAGAAGCAGTATCCAGGCAGGTTCGCGTTCAGGCAGCTCGACCTCGAGGAAAACCGCGCCCTCGTCGAGGCGTCTCTCGACATCATCCACGAGGTGAACCCGTCGGCCCACGTCATCCTTACGACGTCGCCGGTCCCGCTCGGCCGCACGTTCACCGATGACGACGTGATCGTCGCCAACGCCTACTCCAAAGCCGTCCTTCGCGTCATCGCGCAGGAAATGGCGAAGAAGCGCTCCTTCGTCGATTATTTCCCGAGCTACGAGATCGTGACCATGTCTCCTCCCGAGATGGCCTGGGAGCAGGACCTCCGACATGTCCGGGACACCATGGTCGGAGACGTGATGAAGAAGTTCTTCGCAAGTTACTTCGTCGGCGAGGACGCGACGGAGGCGGAGGACGTGACCGCGGCCTATCTGAAGGCGAAGACGGATCTTGATGCCGGTCGCGCCGAGGCGGCCTTCAGCGCCTTCAAGAGCCTGGAATCGAATTTCGCGGAGGACCGATCCTTCTGGCTCTCCTACTGCCTGTCGGCGGTTGAAGCCAAGAAAGCCGAAGACGCGGATCGCATATCGCTCATTCTGATGGAGAAGAACCCCGGCGCCTGGGCGGACATACTCCGCGGCCGAGCCCTGGCGCTCGGCGGCGATTATCCGTCAGCGCTGTCGTTCATCCGGAGAGCGCGGGAGAACCCCCGCACCGCGATCCACGCGAGCGGCTGGGAGATGCTGGTCGGCCGTGACATGGGGGACGCTCAGGTCGAACTCGCGGGGGCCCTCTCGGCCGCTGACGCCATCCTGAGCGACCAGGCTACGGCCGCCAAGAAGCGCTGGGTCACCAAGCGGATGGTGTCCGTTCTGGAGGCCGCCGGTCGGAAGGACAAACTTCACGAGCTGAAGCCGTTTCTTCCTGCCGAGGCCGTCTAGCGGGTCCGTCCCTGCCGCCGCCGGCGAACGACCGGGCGGCGGTGGAGTGAGCTTTTGCGTCGCCAGCGATGGACGCTGACCATAGAGCGTCCACCCAAGCGGCGCGAAGCCGCAATGAGGTGCGGCTGCTTTAACGGCGCCCGGCGCCGCGGGCGCCGGATGCGGCGTCAGGTTCGCCAGGGATGCGAGGGCAGTTCCGCCGAGCCGAGCGCCTGCGCGCCCGCCAGGGCGACGGCGTGGTCGTTCTCGACCGAACTACCGCTGACGCCGATCGCGCCGACCATCACGCCGTTCTCGTCCACGATCGGCAGGCCGCCCGGGAAGGTGATCAGCCCGCCATTCGAATGCTCGATGCCGTAGAGCGAGCCGCCGGGCTGGGAGAGCTTGCCGATCTCGCCCGTCGGCATCCCGAAGAACACGGCGGTCTTCGCCTTCTTGATCGCGATGTCGATGCTGCCGACCCAAGCGTCGTCCATCCGGCGGAAGGCCTTGAGGTCGGCGCCTGAATCCACCACCGCGATGCACATGAAGGTGTCGATCTCGCGGGCCTTCTCGACGGCCCTCGCGATAGCGCGCTCGGCGTTCTCGATCGTGACGTGCATGGGATGCTCCTTCTCGCAGTGATGCGTGCGAGATAGGGCGGCCGCGCCGCGCTGCGAGCCGTGGCCCCGGAGACGTGACCGCCGGCGGCGCGGCGACGTCCGCGGGGCCCACGAGCAGAAACGCGGGCCGCGCTGCAGGCGCTCTGGCGGTCCGGGTGGGGAGAGGGGCCGCCCCGGACCCGCTCTCCCCCGGGCAGTCAGAACAGCAGGCTCAGCGCATGGTCGACCGTGCCGCCTTCGCCGACGAGGTTCTCGAGGACCGTGCCCTCGCCGAGCAGATGGCCGGCGCCGAGGCCGTCATTATTGGTCAGGTCGGAGAGAATGCCGCCTGGTCCGGCGATGTCCTTGAGGACCTCGCCGACTGTGCCGCCGTCCCCCGACGTCAGGTCGTCGAGGACGCCGCTGGGGCCGAGAATGTCTCCGAGAACGGTTTTACCGTCGCCCGCCGCGCCGGCGAGGCCGAGCGGATCGGGGCTGTGAAGCAGATCGTCCAGGACGCCTCCGGGCCCGCTGATGTCCTCGAGCGCCGTGCTCAGGAGATCGCCCAATTGCCCTGTCAAACTCATGCCTATCTCCACTGTCGTTGCACATCGGCGCGGGACCACGTCCCTGCGCCGACAGGGGAACTAGGCGCGGGCGCTTCTTTTCAAATGAGCACATCGTCGATCTGGTAAATTCGCGGTCGACCGGGCGCCTGATAAAACTGGTAAAAATTGTTCAAAGCGGAGCAGGGTTTTGGGTGATGCGAGTGTGTGGCCTCGCCGTTCTGGAATTCGTCCAGCGCGCCGGAGAGGGACACATCGGGGCCTCGCCTCGATATCAGGGAGGGACGCGGGCGAGACACAGCCTCCCCGACCCTCTTATTAGACGATGCTTCTTAATTGATGGGTGAGATCTGGGTTGAGGCCGCTCCAGCGCCGCCTTCCGTAACCGGGTCTCGCCTTGCGGAAGCCCTTGGCCTCGCGCTCCGAGCCCAAGAAGAAAAGGTCGCCGGAAAGCTGCGTAACAGCGGCTCCCATGATTGAGTTGTCAGATGATCATAATATAGGCGCGCGCGGTCCCTGATCTTTTTTTGCGGGGCGGAAGAGGTCATGCTAACCCTCTAGGTCACGGCGGCGCAGGCGGGCGCGCCGACGAGGCGTCTGTGGCGGGAGAGCATGGCGGAGCGGATCCGGTCTTCATCGTTATCGTCTCATTTGCGGGCGCTGGAGTCGGAGTCGATTCACGTCATCCGTGAGGTTGCGGCTGAGTTTCGCAATCCTGTGATGCTGTATTCGAT
>NZ_JACIDR010000005.1 GCF_014196425.1 Hansschlegelia beijingensis | reverse complement strand
CTGCGCTTCATCACCTGCGGCTCGGTCGACGACGGCAAGTCGACGCTGATCGGGCGGCTGCTCTACGACACCCGGCTGATCTTCGACGACCAGCTCTCGGCGCTCGAGCGGGACAGCCGCAAATACGGCACCACCGGGCCTGCGATCGACCTCGCGCTGCTGGTCGACGGGCTCGAGGCGGAGCGCGAGCAGGGCATCACGATCGACGTCGCCTACCGGTATTTTGCGACCGAGAAGCGCAGCTTCATCGTGGCCGACACGCCGGGCCACGAGCAGTACACCCGCAACATGGCGACCGGGGCCTCGACGGCCGACCTCGCGGTGATCCTGGTCGACGCCCGCAAGGGAATCTTGACCCAGACCCGGCGGCACAGCTTCATCTGTTCGGCGCTCGGCATCCGGCGGGTGGCGGTGGCGGTCAACAAGATCGACCTCGTGGACTACAGCCATGTGGCGTTCGCGGAGATCGAGGCCGGCTATCGGGCGTTCGCCGAGAAGCTCGGCTTCACCGAGATCGCCGCGATCCCGCTGTCGGCGCTGACCGGCGCCAACGTCACCGCGGCCTCGCCCGAGACGCCCTGGTATCGCGGCCCGACGCTGCTCGAACATCTCGAGGAGGTCGAGGCGGCGAGCGGGCTCAGGGACGCGCCGATGCGCTTTCCGGTGCAGTGGGTGAACCGGCCGAACCTCGACTTCCGCGGCTTTGCGGGCACGCTCGCCTCGGGCTCGGTGCGGCCGGGCGACGCGATCGTGGTGGCGGGCTCGGGACGGACCAGCCGGGTCGCCCGGATCGTCACCATGGAGGGCGACCGCGAGGCGGCGGTCGCGGGCGACAGCGTGACGCTGACGCTCGAGGACGAGGTCGACGTCGCGCGCGGCGACGTGCTGGCCCATCCGGAGACGCGGCCCGAGGTGTCGAACCAGTTCGCCGCGAAACTGATCTGGATGGATGAGGAGCCGCTCTATCCGGGCCGCTCCTATCTGCTGAAGCTCGCCGCCCGCACGGTTCCGGCGACCGTGACGGCGCTCAAATACAAGATCGACGTCAACAGCTTCGACCAGCTCGCGGCGAAGACGCTGGGGCTGAACGAGATCGCCGAGGTCAATGTCGAGACCGGGGCGGCGCTGGCGTTCGACGCTTATGCGGACAACCGCGACACCGGCGGCTTCATCCTGATCGACCGCGAGTCGAACGCGACCGCTGCGGCCGGCATGATCCTGCACGGGCTGCGGCGGGCGACCAACATCCACCGCCATGCGAGCGCGGTCGACCGCGAGACGCGCGCGGCGCTGAAGCGCCAGCGTCCGGCGATCCTGTGGTTCACGGGGCTTTCGGGCTCGGGCAAGTCGACGATCGCGAACCTGGTCGAGAAGCGGCTCGCGCTCGCGGGCCAGCACACCATGCTGCTCGACGGCGACAATGTCCGGCACGGGCTGAACAAGGACCTCGGCTTCACGGACGCCGACCGGGTGGAGAACATCCGCCGGGTGGGCGAGGTGGCGAAGCTGTTCGTGGAGGCCGGCACGCTCACGATCTGCTGCTTCATCTCGCCGTTCGAGGCGGAGCGGGAGCTGGTCCGCAGCCTGGTCGGCGAGGGCGAGTTCCTGGAGATCTTCGTCGACACCCCGCTGGCGGTCTGCGAAGCGCGCGACCCGAAGGGCCTCTACGCCCGCGCCCGCGCCGGCCAGATCCCGAACTTCACCGGCGTCTCCTCCCCCTACGAACGCCCCCAGACCCCCGACCTCCTGCTCGACACCACCCAGCACGCCCCCGAACAACTCGCCCAGCAGGTCATCGACCTCATCACCCAAAAAGGCCTCATACAGGCCGCGTTCGGCTGATGGCATCGCGTATGAGAACCCTCATCGTCGTCCTGAGCGTTCTGGTCTCGTCGCCCGGCTGGTGCTGGGGGGTGAAAGGCCACCGAGCGGTCGCCTTCGAGGCGCAGGGGCTGCTGACGCCCGCCGCGCAGGCCGAGGTCGAGAGGCTGCTTTCGCTGGAAGGCGCCAGGAACCTCGCAGAGGTCTCGACCTGGGCGGACGAGGTGAAGGGGCAGGGCGGCGCCGAAGGGCCGATGCATACTGTCCGGCTGCCGCTGGACCATTCGCCTTATGATCCGAACTCGATCAACTGCACCCGGCACGAATGCCTGGTCAAAGCGATCCAGGCGGACCTGGCGGTTCTGGGCGATCGTTCCAAGCCGGATCAGGACCGTCTGACCGCCCTCAAGTACGTCGTCCACTTCGTCGCCGAGATCCACCAGCCGCTGCACGCGTCCGCCGACAAGGGCAGGCAGTGGGTGATCTACCGAGGCAAACCGGTCATCATGCACAAGGTGTGGGACACGTCTCTCCTGGTGACCCAGGAGCGCAATCCGAAGCGGCTGGCGGAGCGGCTCATGGCGAACGCGCCCGCAGTCGAGGCCGCAAGGGCCCGCTCCAACGCGATCGACCCGGCCGCCTGGGCGGAGGAAAGCCGCGACGTCGCTCGCGACTTCATCTTCTCCGGACCCTATGGCATCGACAGGCGAGAGGGTCGTCGCCGCGGCGAAGCCCAGCCTCTGCCGGACGACTATTACGAAAAGGCGATGCCGATCGTGGAGGAGCGGCTTCGCCTTGCAGGTCTGCGGCTCGCGACCACGCTGAACAAGACTCTTCGTTAGGCTATATTTGTTCGCTGGCGCTTTACGCCCTCATAAGCTCGTCATAGCATGTGACTTCCCACTGATGGAGAGGACAATGCAGGTAAAGCCCCTTTCGAAGCTCACGCCTCGCAAGGTCGTCCGCCGCATTGAGCGGATCAAGGCGAGCGACGATCCCCAGAAGGCGAAAAGGATGCGCAAGCGCCTGCTGCGCTCCATCGTGCTGGGCGTGGCGGCGGGCAACATCAGATCGCCCCGCAAGTGCGCCATACTGTTCCGAAACGGTTTTATGGCGTCCTGAGAAAGTCGTCCGCCGGGCGAACCGCCATCCTGGGGCGCGCGCGGCGGACCGTTCTCGGCATTCCGGCGCCGGGATGCCGCGAAGTGTCTATTCGGTCGGGTAGCCGTAGCGCACGAATGCCGGATACTCGAGGCGGATCACTTCGCGACGAAGATCGTCGCTCCAGTTGATCCGCTCCTCTCCGGGGGCTACGCCGACTTTCGCCATCGAGCGAAGCTTGTCTTCGTCGAAGTCCAGCTCCCGCATGCGGAGCACAGTGACGAGATCTTCGATCAGGTTCTCGTTCTTGCCGACGAAGCCGACGTCAGGCCGCACATACCAGCCGTACATTTCCGAGACATAGCCGGGCCGCCGCTTCAGCACGTTGCGAACGAACTGGCTGAAGTCGGTGTCGCCGCAGCCGTTCAGGATGTTCTGCGGATGCCAGCCGGCGTCGCCGGACGACGCGGAGCCCCAGGTCGGCCAGTCGCCGAAGGTGTTGTTGTACTTCCACCAGCTCTCGTACCACTTGAGCGGGTTCCGCACGAAACAGAACATGAATGGGCGCGGCGGAAGCTTCTTCGCGACGCTCTTGTTTATGAACCGATCGACGTCGGCATGCTTTTTTGTGAACTCGCGCTTCACCAAGCCGAGCTGGGTGAGGGCGGTCGAAACGAAAGAGCCACCCGTCTTCGGG
This sequence comes from Hansschlegelia beijingensis, assembly GCF_014196425.1. Classification (GTDB taxonomy): domain Bacteria; phylum Pseudomonadota; class Alphaproteobacteria; order Rhizobiales; family Methylopilaceae; genus Methylopila; species Methylopila beijingensis. Next base: position 215,502 of record NZ_JACIDR010000005.1, on the reverse strand, counting down.
ATGTGCAGGAAGACGGAGCCGTCTTTCAGTATCAAGGCCATCACTGTTTCCTCATGAAGCGAGGGCGAACCGCCGCTGCGTGTCTCTGAGATGCATGTGGGCGTCAGGATCCGGAGCCGGTGCCCTCTGTGGCTTCGCGTGTCCTGGCCAGGCGCTGAAGTGATCAGTCGGCAGGGCTTTCGGAACCGAAAGCGCCTGCCTTATTTGCGAGGCGTCAGGCGCGGCGCTGGTAAACGCCGACGCGCGTGCTCGGATCGTGGTTGGTGGAGTGGAGCCCGATACGGGCGAGTTCCGCCTCCATCCGCGCGATGCCGTCCTCGCCGGTCACCGTCGGATGCAGTTCGATGATCGCGAGATTAACGGACGGCATCTCGATCCCGGTGAACAGGTCGACCTCGCCGCCCTCGATGTCGGCGATCAGCACTTCGGGCTCATCATTGTCGAGGAACTTCTTCAGAGGCACGGCCTCGACAAGAACGCTATCGCCGCCGTTGGCCTGCGACTTGATGCTGGAGCCCCAGAAGGTCTTTGCGATCCTCATCGTGCAGAAGCCCGCCGCGAGGGCGGCCGGATCAGAGGTCGCGACGCAGTGCTCGACCTGAACGCCTGCGACCCCGTTTAGCTTGTGCGTCTCCTTGATCACCGGGATCAGGCGCGGATCCGCCTCCACCACCGTGTAGGACGCGGGCCGCTTGAAGCGCGAGACAAGCGTGGAGATGAAGCCAAGCCCGCCGCCGAGCTCAAGCACGCGCTCGCCGCCCTTCAAATAGGACTGGATGGCGACAGCCTCCCGGATCTCGTAGCGCCCCTTCTTGATCTTCTCCGCCACCTTTTCGTTGATCAGGGCGGGATTGAAGGGGAAGTCGATGCCGAAGGCCGAGTGGGTGATGCGGGGCGACTGGCCGCGTCCGAGCGGAGGAGGGCCGAGCTCCGCCAGGGTGGCGTCGACGTCCCCCACCGAGTTGCACCAGTCTATCAGCGGCTGGCGGAACCGATCGAGCGCCTTCTGGTCGTACTCTTCCGTCTTGCGGAAGACGCCGACCGTGTCGCCCCAATAACGATAAGGAGTGACAGCCGCGTAATCGAAGCGCTTGTTCTCGCCGCGCGGCGGGAAATCGGTATGCACCCGCACCAATCGCAGCTTCGCGAAGGCCGCGAGCGAGCGGAAGCCGTCGGGATAGAAGCGCCAGCAGTCATACGGGTGGGCGTGGGTGTGGCCGCGCGAGGGCGCGGACAGAAAGATGTGGCCGCCGACCTTCAGAATCCGCGCCATCTCCAGGAAGGTCGTCCAGAAGAACGGCACGTGTTCGAACACCTGCCCCGAGACGACGATATCGGCGGACTCTGACTCTACCGGGATCGTATAGAGCCCCGGCATCACAAGATCGACGTTGTTTCCCGGCTGAACGTCAATGCCGACATAGTCATGGCTGTAGCCTTCGAAGAGGCTGCGATGCGTAAGATGCGCATCGTGGCTGGTCTTCGCCCCCACGTCGACGACCCGATAGTGCATCGACGGGTCCATGAAATCCCTGACGGCGTCTCCCATGTGGCCATGAGCTGATTTATGCACGGCGCTTTCCCCCGGTAGTCGACCCCGTCATGAATATGTTATCTACTTTGCGCGGCGCAGCATCGCAAGCCGTGCGAAATGATCATTTGATGATGATCGTGCGATCATTTCGCAATTTCATCATCTGATTATTTTGTAAGCGCGGCGGGCGGCGGGCGCCGTTGTTGGACCGGAGGCTGGGGTGCCGGAGATTTCGACGTTCGACGTGCTGCGCCAGGTCATGTCGCTGTGGGAGCGCGAGGCCGACCGTGTGCAGAAGCTCGATCGCGACATGCATTACCTGGTCTCGATCGAGGAGACGGCCGCGGGCGTCCGGATGTTCCTGCTCACGCGGGCCGGCGCCGGTTGTCCGAGCGCCATCTATCTGCGGCCGCGCGGCCTGCCGCGCTCCACGCTGAAGCCGGAGCTCGTCTTCCAGGACGAGACGATCGTGCTCTACACGCTGACTCTGAAGCCGCGGCACGTCGTGGAGCAGGCGCGCTTCTTCGTGCGGCAGGACGACGCCTGGCACCGCATCATCCGGCCGTTCCACACCGGCATCGAACTGCCGCCCGGCTGGGGATTTTCGGCGCATCACCTTTATCTCGAATATGGCGCGCCCAAATCCGATCTGCCGATGCAGCGGGCGTTCATCCAGTATGTCGAGACGGAAGAAAACGCCGTCGTGCTGAAAGGCGTGCTGATCGCGAACCGGAAGATCGGCGCCGCGACGCTCGGCATCCGCAAGTTCCGCGACGAGGGCCGGTGCTGGACCGAGCCGGTCAAGCTCAAGCGCGCGGGACGGGTTTTTCGGCAGCCCGCGAGCGCCTATGAGATCTATCGCGGCGAGCAGGCCTATCGCTTCGAGGTCAAGCTGTCGCTCGACTGGTCCCTGCTGCCGGCGTCGATCTACAGCGTCACGCTGCACCTCGACGACCGCGCCACCGGCATGCACGCCTTCAACGCCCACTTCTCGGCCCGCCAGACGCCGCTCGCGGTCGGCGGCGTCGTCGTCAATCCGTTCATCGATCGCGCCTCGGGGACCTTGCGCCTCGAGCGCCTGGCGATCTCGGAGGAGCAGTGGGGCGAACTCGCCCGCTACGCCGCCAGCGCGCCGCCGCGCGAGGTCTGCCTGTTCGGCGAGTACACCAACGCGGCGCGCGACAACGCCGCCCACCTGTTCCGCTACGCTCTCGAGCGCGGGCAGGTCCGGTCCTATTATGTCATCGAGGAGGAGTTCCGCTCGGAGATCGGCGGCGAGCACGTGCTGTCCTTCGGCAGCTACGAGCACCTCAAGGCCTGCGTGGAGTGCGGCGTGGTCGCGTTCACGCACCACCCCTCCTACGTCTACCCCTATTTCGCCGAGACGCTGCTCGCGCGATATCCGCGAACGATCTTCCTGCAGCACGGCGTGACCGCGCTGAAGAAGAGCATGGACGCCTATGCGAGTTCGCGGCGGGCCTTCGACGTGTTCGCGGTGTGCTCGACGCAGGAGGCGGGCTTCGTGATGAAGGCCTGCAAGTACGAGCCGAGCCGCATCCGCGCCGCAGGCTTCCCCAGGTTCGACAATCTCGTGCGGCTCGCCCAGGCGCGCGACGGCGAGGCGCGCGACATCGTGGTGTTCCCGACCTGGCGGGCGGGCCTCGAGCGAATGACCCTCGACGAGTTCGGGCGCTCCGAGTTCTGCCGCCAGTGGTCGGGCGCGATCGACAGGCTGCGCGAGGCGGCGGACGAGATCGGCGCGACCCTGCGGCTCGTCGGGCACCCGATCATCGCGCGCCATGTCGAGCAGTTCGGCGCCCGCGCGCACGACGTCTCGGACGTCAGCGAGATCCAGGAGATCCTGGCCGGGGCCGCCTGCGTGGTCACCGACTACTCCTCGATCGCGTTCGACGCGCTCTATATCGGCCGGCCGACGGTGTTCTTCACCTTCGACGCGGAGGCCTACCGCTTCGCCGAGAACGCCTTCATCGACGTCGACCACGATCTGCCGGGGCCGCGGGCCGCGACGCCCGACGAGGTCGAGCGCGAAGTGCGGCAGATATGGAGTCGGCGCGGCGCGGCCGACAGCGCGCTGGAGCGGTCGCGGCGCCAGTACTTCCGGCACACCGACGACCGGAACTGCGAGCGGCTGATGCAGGCCGTCGCGGACTGCCTCGACATGGATCTCAGGCCCGGCGCCGCAGAGGAAGCTCCGCGCGCGCGAGACGGGGCGGAGTAGCGCGCCCTCCGCGCGGGCCGCCGTCGGGAGGAAATTCGAGGCCCCGGAGGGACTTCGAGGCGACGGGCCGCGCCTGCGCGCGGACGCGAAGCGAGCGCTCTCTGGAATTCTTCTGTTTCGCGTCTGGCATGCCTTGCGCCTTTTGGCGCAGGGGTCTAAGCCTCCGCGCCGGGGACCCCTTTGCTGCGTCGCACTGCCGCGCGGCGAAGGCTCGCTGGCGCAATGGCTTAGGCGGAGCGGCGGAGGCGAAGAGGCGATGACGGATCTGCTTTCCGACTATCTCCCGCTGGTGGTCTTCCTTGGCGTCGCGCTGCTTATCGGCGTGGCGCTGCTGGTGTCGCCGTTCCTCGTCGCCTACCGCAATCCGGATCCCGAGAAGCTCTCGGCCTACGAGTGCGGCTTCAACGCCTTCGACGATGCGCGGATGAAGTTCGACGTCCGGTTCTACCTCGTCGCGATCCTGTTCATCGTGTTCGACCTCGAGGTCGCGTTCCTGTTCCCCTGGGCGGTCGCGTTCAAGGAGGTCGGGGCGTTCGGCTTCTGGTCGATGATGATCTTCCTCGGCGTGCTGACGGTCGGCTTCGTTTACGAGTGGCGGAAGGGAGCTCTGGAATGGGACTGAACTCTCCCCGCTCAGAGACGCTGGTCGCGCCCGCTACCAAGGGGCTTGTGGATGCGACCGGCCGTCCGATCGGCCATGACGACCGCTTCTTCGGCGACGTCAACGCCGAGCTCTCCGACAAGGGCTTTCTGGTCACCAGCGCCGAGGACCTGATCACCTGGGCGCGCACCGGCTCGCTGATGTGGATGACCTTCGGCCTCGCCTGTTGCGCGGTCGAGATGATGCAGGCGTCGATGCCGCGCTACGACGTCGAGCGCTTCGGCTTCGCCCCGCGGGCGAGCCCCCGCCAGTCCGACGTGATGATCGTGGCCGGGACACTGACCAACAAGATGGCCCCCGCGCTGCGCAAGGTCTACGACCAGATGCCGGAGCCGCGCTACGTCATCTCGATGGGCTCGTGCGCCAATGGCGGCGGCTACTATCACTATTCCTATGCGGTCGTGCGTGGCTGCGATCGGGTGGTGCCGGTGGACATCTATGTCCCGGGCTGCCCTCCGACTGCGGAGGCGCTGCTCTACGGCGTGCTGCTGCTGCAGAAGAAGATCCGCCGCACCGGCACGATCGAGCGGTGAGGGCAGGGCGATGGCCGAAGACCTTCTGACCGCGATCGGCGCCCATGTCGCGCAAAGCCTCGGGGCGTCCATCCGCTCCGCTCGCGTCGCCTTCGGCGAGCTCACGCTGGAGGCCGAGGCCGCCGACATCGTCTCCGTGCTGACCTTCCTGCGGGACGACCCGGAGTGCCGCTTCGTCTGCTTCGTGGATATCTGCGGGGTCGACCGGCCGGCGCGCGAGAAGCGCTTCGACGTCGTCTACCACCTGCTCTCGCCCTACAAGAACACGCGGATCCGCGTGAAGATTGAGGCTGACGACGAGACGCCGGTTCCGTCCGTCACCGGCGTCTTCCCCGGCGCGCTGTGGTTCGAGCGCGAGGCCTACGACCTCTTCGGGGTGCTGTTCTCCGGTCATCCGGACCTGCGTCGCCTGCTGACCGACTACGGCTTCGACGGGCACCCGCTGCGCAAGGACTTCCCGATGTCGGGCTTCGTCGAGGTCCGGTGGGACGACGAGGCGAAACGCGTCGTCTACGAGCCCGTCCGGCTCAACCAGGAATTCCGCAACTTCGACTTCCTGTCGCCATGGGAGGGCGTGGACTACGTGCTGCCCGGCGACGAGAAGGCCAAGCAGCCGCAGTGACCAGCGCCATGGCTGCCGGAGAACGGGTTCAGGGCGAATGCCTGCGCGATGAGTGGTCGGCGCGCAAGGCGGAGGCCGGCAATGGCTGAGGCTGCGCTCCGGGCCGGCCGCTGCCTCTGCGGCGCCGCGCGCTTCGCTGCGCGCCCGGCGACGGGCGAGGTGGACGTCTGCCACTGCGGCATGTGCCGCCGATGGGCGGGCGGCGTGTTTATGGCCGCCGCCTGCGACGACGTCGCGCTCGCCGACGAGGCCGCGTTCGGCGTCTACAGATCGTCCGAATATGGCGAGCGGCTGTTCTGCCGGACCTGCGGCTCGAGCCTGATCTGGCGCATGCAGGACGGGTCCTCGGCGCATGTCGCCGTGTCGGCCTTCGACGATCCGGCGGGCTTCGTCTTCGCCAAGGAAATCTTCATCGACGATAAGCCGGCGTTCTACGACTTCGCCAACGACACGCGGCGGCTCACCGCGGCCGAGTTCATGGCGGAGATGGAGAAGCGTCAGGAGGCCGGGCATGGCTGAAGCCGACATCCGCAACTTCACCATCAACTTCGGCCCGCAACATCCTGCCGCCCATGGTGTTCTGCGCCTCATTCTCGAGCTCGACGGCGAAGTCGTCGAGCGCGTGGATCCGCATATCGGGCTGCTGCATCGTGGCACCGAGAAGCTGATCGAGGCCAAGACCTACCTGCAGGCGATGCCCTATTTCGACCGGCTCGACTACGTCGCGCCGATGAACCAGGAGCACGCCTTCTGTCTCGCGACCGAGCGGCTTCTTGGGATCGAGATTCCCCGCCGCGCCCAGATCATCCGCGTGCTCTACTGCGAGATCGGCCGCATCCTCTCCCATCTCCTCAACGTCACCACGCAGGCGATGGACGTCGGCGCGCTGACGCCTCCGCTGTGGGGCTTCGAGGAGCGCGAGAAGCTCATGGTGTTCTATGAGCGGGTCTCCGGCTCGCGCATGCATGCGGCCTATTTCCGTCCCGGCGGCGTGCACCAGGACATGCCGACCGAGCTCGTCGACGACATCGACGTGTGGTGCGACGGCTTCTTCCAGGCGCTCGCGGACATCGACGCGCTGCTGACCGAGAACCGGATCTTCAAGCAGCGCAACGTCGACATCGGCGTGGTGCCGCTGCACGAGGCCTGGGAGTGGGGCTTTTCGGGCGTGATGGTCCGCGGCTCCGGCGCCGCCTGGGACCTGCGCAAGTCGCAGCCCTATGAGTGCTACGCCGAGATGGATTTCGACGTTCCGGTCGGCAAGAACGGCGACAATTACGATCGCTACCTGATCCGCATGGAGGAGATGCGCCAGTCGACGCGCATCATGCAGCAATGCTGCGCGCTGCTGCGCAAGGAGCGGGGCCCGATCGCGACCCTCGACGGCAAGGTCGCGCCGCCGAAGCGCTCCGAGATGAAGCGCTCGATGGAAGGCCTCATCCACCACTTCAAGCTCTACACCGAGGGCTACCGCGTGCCGGAAGGCGAGGTCTACGCGGCGGTCGAGGCGCCCAAGGGCGAGTTCGGCGTCTATCTGGTCTCGGACGGCACCAACAAGCCGTATCGCTGCAAGATCCGCGCGCCGGGCTTCGCGCATCTCTCCGCGATGGACCATCTGTGCCGCGGAACGATGCTCGCGGACGTCTCCGCGATCCTCGGCTCACTCGACATCGTGTTCGGCGAGGTCGACCGATGAAGACCGCCCTGGCGACTGTGCTGCTGGTCGGGACGTCGTTCCCGGCGTTGGCCGAGCAGGCGCTCGATCTCGCGAGCTATGACTGCTCGCTGCCGGAAAAGGACCAGACCGTGCGCGGCGACGAGCTCTTGAAGCAGGGCTACCAGCTCGCGAACCGAGCCAGGTTCGGCGATGTGAACCTCATGATGATCAATTCGAAGTCGGGCGCGCTCGTGAACTGCTTCAAACGGCCGGAAGGGGCCCGCTGATGTCCGTCCGCCGCCTCGCCGAAATCCAGCCCGAGAGCTTCGCCTTCACGCAGGAGAACCTGCAGTGGGCGGAGGGGCAGATCGCCAAGTACCCGGAAGGCCGCCAGATGTCGGCCGTCATCCCGCTGCTGTGGAAGGCGCAGGAGCAGAACGGCGGCTGGCTGCCGGAGCCGGCGATCCGCGGGATCGCCGAGATGCTCGGCATGCCGACGATCCGGGTGATGGAGGTCGCGACCTTCTACACGATGTTCAACCTGGCCCCGGTCGGCGAGCATTTCGTGCAGCTGTGCGGCACGACGCCGTGCGCCCTGCGCGGCGCGAACGCCCTGAAGGAGGTCTGCCGCAGGGTGATCGGCGAGGAGCGGCAGGTCACGGCCGACGGCAAGCTCAGCTGGCTCGAGGTCGAGTGCCTCGGCGCCTGCGCGAACGCCCCCATGGTGCAGGTCAACTACGACTACTTCGAGGACCTCGATCCGGCGAGCTTCGAGGCGCTGCTCGAGGATCTGCGCGCCGGCCGCGAGGTCCAGCCGGGCTCGCAAACCGGCCGTTCCTGTTCGGCCCCGTTCGGCGGCGACACGTCGCTGACCGACGAGACGCTCTATGACGGCTCGCGCGTCGGCGCCTGGCGCAAGCGCTTCGAGAGCCAGGGAGAGGCCGAGACCGCGCCGACCGCCTACAAGGCGGGCCGGCCGGCCGAGACGACCCGGCCGGAGGCCAAGTCGAGCGCCGACAAGCGCGACGCGGACGCTGCTCGTCCGAGCGACCGCAGCCGGCGCGAGGGGCAGGGCGGTCCGGCCGACGCCGATGCGGCGCCGAAGACCGACATCGCTTCCGGCTCGCCCACGGTCGGGACTTCGCCGGACAAGCCGGCCGATCCCGGGGTCGCGCCTGTCGACGGCGCTTCGGCGACGGGCAAGGACGGGAAGGCCTGAGCATGCTGACCGACCGCGATCGCATCTTCACCAATCTCAACGGCCGGCATGGCGCGGACGTGAAGTCCGCGCTGCGCCGCGGCGCGTGGGACGGCACCAAGTTCCTGCTCGAGAAGGGCAGGGACTGGATCATCACCGAGATGAAGTCCTCGGGTCTGCGCGGCCGCGGCGGCGCCGGCTTCCCGACCGGCCTGAAATGGTCGTTCATGCCGAAGCCGCAGGAAGGCCGGCCGCATTATCTCGTCGTCAACGCCGACGAGTCCGAGCCCGGCACCTGCAAGGACCGGGAGATCATGCGGAACGACCCGCATCTCCTGATCGAAGGCTGCCTGATCGCGTCTTTCGCGATGCACGCCAACGCCTGCTACGTCTACATCCGCGGCGAATATGTCCGCGAGCGCGAGGCGCTGCAGCGCGCGGTCGACGAGGCCTATGCGGAGAACCTCGTCGGGCCGAACAACAAGCATGGCTGGCCGTTCGACATCTACGTCCATCACGGCGCAGGCGCGTATATCTGCGGCGAGGAGACGGCGCTTCTCGAGAGCCTCGAGGGCAAGAAGGGCATGCCGCGGCTGAAGCCGCCGTTCCCGGCCAATATGGGCCTCTACGGCTGCCCCACGACCGTCAACAACGTCGAGTCCATCGCGGTCGCGGGCGAGATCCTGAGGCGCGGCGGCGACTGGTTCGCCGGCCTCGGCAAGCCCAACAACACCGGCACCAAGCTCTTCTCGATCTCCGGCCACGTCGAACGGCCGTGCAACGTCGAGGAGGAGATGGGCATCACGCTGCGCGAGCTGGTCGAAAAGCACTGCGGCGGCGTGCGCGGCGGCTGGGACAACCTGCTGGGCGTGATCCCGGGCGGCTCCTCCGTCCCGGTCCTGCCCGAGCACCAGTGCCAGGACCTGTCGATGGACTTCGACACGCTGCGCAATCTGAAGTCCGGCCTCGGCACCGCGGCCGTGATCGTGATGGACAAGTCGACCGACATCATTCGCGCCATCGCCCGCATCTCGTACTTCTACAAGCATGAGAGCTGCGGCCAGTGCACTCCGTGCCGCGAGGGCACCGGCTGGATGTGGCGGGTGGTGAGCCGCATGGCCGAGGGCCGCGCCGAGAAGCGCGAGATCGACATGCTGCTCGAGGTCACGACCCAGATCGAAGGCCACACGATCTGCGCGCTCGGCGACGCCGCGGCGTGGCCCGTGCAGGGGCTGATCCGGCACTACCGGCACGAGATCGAGCGCCGGATCGATGAGTACACCGCCCGCTCGACGCCGGCGGACTACGCGATGCCGGCAGTGGCGGCGGAGTAGGGCGACCATGACCAAGATCATCGTCGACGGCGCCGAGGTCGACGTCCCGGCCGAGTACACGATCCTGCAGGCCTGCGAGGCGGCGGGCGCGGAGATCCCGCGCTTCTGCTTCCATGAGCGGCTCTCGATCGCCGGCAACTGCCGCATGTGCCTGGTCGAGGTGAAGGGCGGCCCGCCCAAGCCGGTCGCCTCCTGCGCCATGGGCGTGCGCGACCTCCGGCCCGGGCCGAACGGCGAGCCGCCGGTCGTCTCCACGCGCTCGCCGATGGTGCGCAAGGCGCGCGAGGGGGTGATGGAGTTCCTGCTCATCAACCACCCGCTCGATTGCCCGATCTGCGACCAGGGCGGCGAGTGCGACCTGCAGGACCAGTCGATGGCCTACGGCGTCTCGGGCTCGCGCTTCTTCGAGAACAAGCGCGCGGTCGAGGACAAATATATCGGCCCGCTGGTCAAGACGCAGATGAACCGCTGCATCCATTGCACGCGCTGCGTCCGGTTCGTGGCGGAAGTCGCTGGTTCGCCGGAGATCGGCGCCATCGGCCGCGGCGAGGACATGGAGATCACGACCTACCTCGAGACGGCCATGACGTCCGAGCTCCAGGGCAACGTCATCGACCTGTGCCCGGTCGGCGCGCTGACGTCGAAGCCCTACGCCTTCAAGGCGCGGCCCTGGGAGCTCTCGAAGACCGAGTCGGTCGACGTCATGGACGCGCTCGGCTCGGCGATCCGGGTCGACGCCCGCGGCCGCGAGGTCATGCGCATCCTGCCGCGCGTGAACGACGACGTGAACGAGGAGTGGATCTCCGACAAGACCCGCTTCGTCTGGGACGGTCTTGGCGCGCAGCGGCTCGACCGGCCCTATGTGCGCGACAACGGCCGGCTGCGGCCGGCGAGCTGGGGCGAGGCGCTCGGCGTCGTGGCCGCTCGCCTCAGGGCCGCGGACAAGGGGCGCGTCGGCGCCATCGTCGGCGATCTCGCAGCCGTCGAGGAGATGTTCGCGCTCAAGGACCTGTTCGACCGGCTCGGCGTCCGGAACCTGGACGCCCGCCAGGACGGGGCGGCCTTCGATCCGGCGCAGGGCAGGGCGAGCTACATCTTCAACCCGACCATCGCGGGCGTCGAGCAGGCGGACGCGATCCTCCTGATCGGGACCAATCCGCGCCACGAGGCGCCGGTGCTGAACGCCCGCATCCGCAAGCGCTGGCGGCGCGGCGGCGTGCGCGTCGGCCTGCTCGGCGAGCGGGTCGACCTCACCTACGGGGCGGAGCATCTCGGCGCCGGCCCGGACACGCTGACCGAGCTCGTCGAGGGCAAGCACTCCTTCGCCAAGGCGCTCGCCGACGCGGAGCGGCCGCTGATCATCGTCGGCGCCGGCGCGGCGGCGGGCGAGGGCGGCGCGGCGGTCCTCTCGGCCGCGGCGAAGCTCGCGAAGAATGCGGGCGCGCTGGCGGCGGGCTGGAACGGCTTCGCGGTGCTGCACGCGGCGGCGAGCCGCGTCGGGGCGCTCGATCTCGGGCTGGTTCCGGGCGAGAGCGGTCTGACCGCCCGCCAGATGGCCGGGGCCGGCGCGCTCGACCTGCTGTTCCTGCTCGGGGCGGACGAGATCGACGTCGAGCCGGGCGCCTTCGTGGTCTATGTCGGGACCCATGGCGACCGCGGCGCGCACCGCGCCGACGTGATCCTGCCGGGCGCGGCCTATACCGAGAAGTCCGGCCTCTACGTAAACACGGAAGGCCGCGTGCAGCTCGCGAACCGGGCCGCCTTCGCGCCCGGCGAAGGCCGCGAGGACTGGGCGATCCTGCGCGCCCTGTCCGAGCAGGTCGGCGCGCGGCTGCCCTACGACACGCTGGCGCAGCTGCGGGCGGCCCTGTTCGCCACGCATCCGCACATGGCCGCGCTGAACCAGATCTCGGCCGGCGACGCTTCCGACGTCGAGCGCCTCGCCTCGGCCGGCGGCCCGCTCGGCGGCGAGCCGTTCCGCAGCGCGGTGCCGGACTTCTACCTCAGCAACCCGATCGCCCGCGCTTCGGCCGTCATGGCCGAGATGAGCGCGTTGCGCGCGGCCCGCTTCGCGGAGGCCGCGGAGTAAGCCATGGACACGATTCTCAACGTCCTGCTGATCGTGCTCCAGAGCGTCGTGCTGCTGGTCGCGCTGCTGGTGTTCATCGCCTACATCCTGCTCGCCGACCGCAAGGTCTGGGCGGCGGTGCAGCTCAGACGCGGCCCGAACGTCGTCGGGCCGTTCGGGCTGCTGCAGTCCTTCGCCGACCTGCTGAAGTTCGTGCTGAAGGAGCCGGTGATCCCGGCGGGGTCGAACAAGGGCATCTTCCTGCTCGCCCCGCTCGTCACCTGCTTCCTCGCGCTCGCGGCCTGGGCCGTGATCCCGCTCGCCGACGGCTGGGCGATCGCCGACATCAATGTCGGCGTGCTCTACGTGTTCGCGATCTCCTCGCTCGGCGTCTACGGCGTCATCATGGGCGGCTGGGCCTCGAACTCGAAGTACCCGTTCCTCGGCGCGCTGCGCTCGGCGGCCCAGATGGTGTCCTACGAGGTCTCGATCGGCTTCGTGATCATCACCGTGCTGCTCTGCGTGGGCTCGCTGAACCTGTCCGACATCGTCCGCGCGCAGGACACGGCCGCCGGCCTGTTCGGCTGGTACTGGCTGCCGCTGTTCCCGATGTTCGTGATCTTCTTCATCTCGGCGCTGGCCGAGACGAACCGGCCGCCGTTCGATCTGGTGGAGGCGGAGTCGGAGATCGTCGCCGGCTTCATGACCGAGTACGGCTCGACGCCGTATTTGCTGTTCATGCTCGGCGAGTACGTGGCGATCCTGACCATGTGCGCGCTGACCACCATCCTGTTCCTCGGCGGATGGCTGTCGCCGATCCCGTTCGCGCCCTTCACCTGGGTGCCCGGCGTCGTCTGGTTCGTCCTGAAGGGCTCGTTCGTCTTCTTCATGTTCGCGATGGTGAAGGCGTTCGTGCCCCGCTACCGCTACGACCAGCTGATGCGGCTCGGCTGGAAGGTGTTCCTGCCGATCTCGCTGTTCATGGTCGTGCTCGTCGCGGGCGTGCTGCAGTTCACCGGCTGGGCGCCATGACGGCGGCGCTGGTTTGTCTCGTCGGCGCGGCGATCGGCGTCATCGTAGGATTTGTCGCCGCTCGGATCGGCCTCCCGATTGCGTTGAGAAGCCAAAGAGCGGCGGCGTCCGCGGGGCGCTTGCCCGCGCCGTTCAAGGATCCTGACCGTCTCGAACGGCTTACGCGGCTTGTATACCGATACATGTTCCCGCTCGTGTTTGGCGGAGTGGGCGCCGTGGCGGCCTACACAACTTGGTTCGGGCGCACCGGGCAATGAACGCAGGCGCACTCGGCGCCCTCCTTGGGGCGGTCGCCGGAGCGCTGATCGGGGCGCTTGGCGCCAAGGCCTTGAACGCCGGGCTCGACCGGCAGATCGCAGGGGCGTCTCCCGAGGACGCCCGGAAGTTCACGACGATCCGCCGGCTCGCCGGTCCGATCGTCATCGCGACGACGATCGTGGAGATCGCGATCGTCGGCTATGTCGCGGCTGAGATGCTGGCGAGCTGAGGCTCGCGGAGAGGGTTCTGGAATGCGGCTCGACCAAGCGGCCCGTTCGCTGTTCCTGAAGGAGTTCGTGTCGGCGTTCTTCCTGTCGATGCGCTACTTCTTCCGGCCGAAGGCGACGATCAACTACCCGTTCGAGAAGGGCGCGCTCTCGCCGCGCTTCCGCGGCGAGCACGCGCTTCGCCGCTACCCGAACGGCGAGGAGCGCTGCATCGCCTGCAAGCTGTGCGAGGCGATCTGCCCGGCGCAGGCGATCACCATCGAGGCCGGGCCGCGCCGCAACGACGGCACGCGGCGCACGACGCGCTACGACATCGACATGGTGAAGTGCATCTATTGCGGCTTCTGCCAGGAGGCCTGCCCGGTCGACGCCATCGTCGAGGGCCCGAACTTCGAGTTCGCGACCGAGACGCGCGAGGAGCTCTACTACGACAAGGAGCGCCTGCTCGCGAATGGCGACCGCTGGGAGCGCGAGATCGCCCGCCGCATCGCGCTCGACGCGCCGTACCGATGAGCCGGACTTCCGTCAGGGCGCCGTTCGCGTCTTTACCTTCCGCCCCTCGCGCCGTACTCAGCCGCCGTTCAGCCGGACCAGGCTCGGGAAGCCGCCCATGACCCTGCCCGACATCTTCTTCTATGTGTTCGCCAGCGTGACGGTCGCCGCCGCCGTGATGGTGATCTCCGCGCGCAATCCCGTGCACTCGGTGCTGTTCCTGATCCTCGCCTTCGTGAACGCGGCCGGCCTGTTCGTGCTGATGGGCGCCGAGTTCCTCGCGATGATCCTGATCGTCGTCTATGTCGGCGCGGTCGCGGTGCTGTTCCTGTTCGTGACCATGATGCTCGACGCCGACTACCGCGAGCTGCGGGCGGGCTTCCTGCAGTATCTGCCCGTCGGCCTGCTGGTCGGGCTGGTCGTGCTGACGGAGCTGGTGCTGGTGGTCGGCGCCTGGAGCGTCTCGGGGGCCTTGCCGAAGACGCCGGCCCAGACGCCGATCCCCACGGACATGACCAACGCCGAGGCGCTCGGCCGCGTGCTCTACACGGACTACGTGCTGCTGTTCCAGGCGTCGGGCCTCGTGCTGCTGACCGCGATGGTCGGCGCGATCGTGCTGACCCTGCGCGAGCGCCGCCTGGCGGTGAAGCGGCAGGACATCGGCGAGCAGGTCGGCCGTCGGCCGGCGGACGCGATCGAGGTGGTGAAGGCGCCGGTCGGGCAGGGCGTCGCCGAAGGGGGAGGCGTACGGTGACCGTCGGGCTCGAGCACTATCTCGTCGTCGCCGCGATCCTGTTCACGATCGGGGTGTTCGGCATCTTCATGAACCGCAAGAACGTCATCATCATCCTGATGTCGGTCGAGCTCATCCTGCTCGCGGTCAACATCAATCTGGTCGCCTTCTCGACCCATCTCGGCGACCTGAAGGGACAGGTGTTCGCGCTGTTCGTGCTGACGGTGGCGGCCGCGGAGGCCGCGATCGGCCTCGCGATCCTGGTGGTCTACTTCCGCAACCGCGGCACCATCGCGGTGTCCGACATCAACATGATGAAGGGCTGAGGACGCGATGTATTACCTCATCGTCTTCCTGCCCCTGCTGGGCGCGATCATCGCCGGCGTCATCGCGCTCGCCGGCGCGCGCCAGCGCCACCCCGGGGCCGTCGGCCCGGTCGACGCCTTCCATCACGGGCACGGTCACGGCCACCACCACGAAGCTCATCCGACGGCGGCCGATTTCGCGGCCCATGACGACCACGGGCACGGCGACCACGGCCATGACGACCACGCCCACGGCCCGGCCGAGCCGGCCGCGGCCGGCTCCCGCGCGGCTGAGATCGTCACCACCGGGCTGCTGATGGTGTCGGCGATCCTGTCGTGGTTCGCCTTCGTGGACGTCACGCTCAACGACGCCGACGCGCATGTGAAGGTGATGCGCTGGATCTCGGCCGGCGGCCTCCAGCTCGACTGGGCGTTCCGGGTCGACACGCTGACCGCCGTGATGCTGGTCGTCGTCAACTCGGTGTCGGCGCTCGTCCACCTCTACTCGATTGGCTACATGCACGAGGATCCGCACCGTCCGCGGTTCTTCGCCTACCTGTCGCTGTTCACCTTCGCCATGCTGATGCTGGTGACGTCGGACAACCTCGTCCAGATGTTCTTCGGCTGGGAAGGCGTCGGCCTCGCGAGCTATCTGCTGATCGGCTTCTGGTACCAGAAGCCATCGGCGAACGCGGCGGCGATCAAGGCCTTCGTGGTCAACCGCGTCGGCGATTTCGGCTTCTCGCTCGGCATGTTCGCGACATTCGCGGTGTTCGGCAGCGTCTCCTTCGAGACGATCTTCGCCGCCGCGCCGGGCGCCGCCGACAAGACCATCAACTTCCTCGGCCACGACTGGCACGCGCTGACCGTCATCTCCTTCCTGCTGTTCATCGGCGCGATGGGCAAGTCGGCGCAGCTCGGCCTGCACACCTGGCTGCCGGACGCGATGGAGGGACCGACGCCGGTCTCGGCGCTGATCCACGCCGCCACGATGGTGACGGCCGGCGTGTTCCTGGTCGCGCGCATGTCGCCGGTCTTCGAGCACGCGCCGGACGCGCTCGCCTTCGTCACCTTCATCGGAGCGACGACCGCGATCTTCGCCGCCACGATCGGTCTCGTGCAGACCGACATCAAGCGCGTCATCGCCTATTCGACCTGCTCGCAGCTCGGCTACATGTTCGCAGCGCTCGGCGTCGGGGCGTATGGCGTCGGCGTGTTCCACCTGTTCACGCACGCCTTCTTCAAGGCGCTGCTATTCCTAGGCTCCGGCTCGGTCATCCACGCGATGCACCACGAGCAGGACATGCGGAACATGGGCGGCCTGCGCCGGCTGATCCCGGTCACCTACTGGATGATGGTGATCGGCACGCTCGCGCTCACCGGCTTCCCGCTGACCGCCGGCTACTACTCGAAGGACGCCATCATCGAGGCGACATACGCGGCGCACACCAGCGTCGGGACCTACGCCTTCATCATGACGGTCACGGCGGCCCTGCTGACCTCGTTCTATTCGTGGCGCCTGATCTTCCTGACCTTCCACGGCGCGCCGCGGGCGTCGCTCGAGACCATGAGCCACGTCCACGAGAGCCCCCGCGTGATGCTCGTCCCGCTGCTGCTGCTCAGCGTGGGCGCGTTGTTCGCCGGAATCGTGTTCCACAGCGCCTTCGTGGGCGCGGGTTACGACGCGTTCTGGCGCGGGGCGCTGTTCACGGGCGAGCACAACGAGATCCTGCATCACATGCATGACGTGCCGGCGCTCGTCGTCTACGCGCCCGCCATCGTGATGGTGATCGGCTTCGCGCTCGCCTGGCTGTTCTACATCAAGCGCCCCGACCTGCCGGGCCGGCTCGCGAAGCAGCAGGTGCTGATCTACCGGTTCCTGCTCAACAAGTGGTACTTCGACGAGCTCTACGACCTCGTCTTCGTTCGGCCCGCGAAGTGGATCGGCCGCTTCCTCTGGAAGACAGGCGACGGCAAGATCATCGACGGCCTCGGGCCGGACGGCGTCTCCGCGCGCGTGATCGACGTCACCGACCGGGTGGTGCGGCTGCAGACCGGCTACGTCTACCATTACGCCTTCGCGATGCTGATCGGCGTCGCGGCCCTCTTCACGTGGTTCATGGTCCGGGGGCTGTGACGGCGATGACCGACTGGCCCATTCTCTCGCTGCTGACGTTCCTGCCGCTCGTCGGCGTCGCGTTCCTGCTGGTCATCCGCGGGAACGACGAGGCGGCTCTCAGGAACATCCGCCACGTGGCGCTCTGGACCACAGTGCTCGACTTCGTCATCGCGCTCGTGCTGTGGGCGAAGTTCGATCACGCCAATCCGGGCTTCCAGTTCGTCGAGAACGCGGAATGGCTCGGCGGCGCGATCAACTACCGGATGGGCGTGGACGGCATCTCGACGCCGTTCATCATCCTGACCGCCTTCCTGATGCCGTTCTGCATCCTGGCCTCGTGGACCTCGATCACCCACCGGGTGAGAGAGTACATGATCGCCTTCCTGGTGCTCGAGACGCTGATGATCGGCGTGTTCTCGGCGCTCGATCTCGTGCTGTTCTACCTGTTCTTCGAAGGCGGCCTGATCCCGATGTTCCTGATCATCGGGATCTGGGGCGGTCCTCGCCGGGTGTATGCGAGCTTCAAGTTCTTCCTCTACACGCTGCTCGGCTCGCTGCTGATGCTGGTCGCGGTCCTCGCCATGTACGGCGTCGCCGGCACGACCGACATCCCGACGCTGCTCGCCTACAAGTTCCCGGCGGACATGCAGTGGTGGCTGTGGCTCGGCTTCTTCGCCTCGTTCGCGGTGAAGATGCCGATGTGGCCGGTGCACACCTGGTTGCCGGACGCGCATGTCGAGGCGCCGACGGCCGGCTCCGTGATCCTCGCGGGCATCCTGCTGAAGATGGGCGGCTACGGCTTCCTGCGCTTCTCGCTGCCGATGTTCCCGATCGCGAGCGCCGACTTCGCGCCGCTCGTGTTCGCGCTGTCCGTCGTCGCGATCATCTACACCTCGCTGGTCGCGCTGATGCAGGAGGACATCAAGAAGCTGATCGCCTACTCGTCGGTCGCCCATATGGGCTTCGTCACGATGGGCATCTTCGCGATGAACCCGCAGGGCGTGCAGGGCGCGGTGTTCCAGATGGTGAGCCACGGGCTCGTGTCGGGCGCGCTGTTCCTCTGCGTTGGCGTGATCTACGACCGGCTGCACACCCGCGAGATCGCGGCTTTCGGCGGGCTCGTGAACAAGATGCCCTGGTATGCGGCCGCCTTCATGGTGTTCACCATGGCGAATGTCGGCCTGCCCGGGACCTCCGGCTTCGTCGGCGAGTTCCTGACGCTGCTGGGTGCGTTCCAGGCCAACACGTGGGTCGCGCTGTTCGCCACGACCGGCGTCATCCTCTCGGCCGGCTACGCGCTGTGGCTCTATCGGCGCGTGGTGTTCGGAACGATCAAGCCGGGCCTCGAGGCGATCCCGGACCTGTCGCGCCGGGAGATCGCGATGCTGCTCCCGCTGGCGGTCCTCACCGTGGTCTACGGCGTTTGGCCGGCCCCCGTGCTGGACATGTCGGCCGCCACCGTCGACGGCATGCTGCAGTCCGCTCAGGCCGCCATCGCCGCGGCCGGCAAGGCCGCGATGGCGGGGCAGTGATGACGCACGCCGCACTCTTCTCCAGAATCGAGCGCTGACGCATGGACGCCTCCGCCCTTCCGCTGCTCGCCCCCGCGCTGCCCGAGATCGCGCTCGCCATCGGGGCGCTCGGGCTCGTCCTGATCGGCGCGATCATGGGCGATCGGGCCACGGGCCTGGTCAACGGCCTGGCGCTCGGCCTCATCGCGCTCGCGACCGTGCTGGTGCTCGCCGCGCCCGCCGACGCGCCGGCGACGTTCGGCGGCTCGTTCAAGCTCGACGCCTTCGCGCGCTTCATGAAGGTGCTGGCCTTCATCGGCGCCTTCGCGGCGCTGGCGCTGAGCTTCGACTACATGCGCCGGGAGAACTTCGCGCGCTTCGAATACGCCATCCTGGTCGTGCTCTCGACGCTTGGCATGGCGCTCATGATCTCGGCCTCGGACCTGATCGCGCTCTATCTCGGGCTCGAGCTGCAGTCTCTGGCGCTCTACGTGATCGCCGCGATCCACCGCGACGACCGGCGCTCCACCGAAGCCGGCCTGAAGTACTTCGTGCTCGGGGCGCTCTCCTCCGGCATGCTGCTCTACGGCGCCTCGCTGGTCTATGGCGTGACGGGCGCGGTCGGCTTCGCCGACATCGCTGCGGCGATCGGAGGCGGCCAGGCCTCGATCGCGCTTATCTTCGGCATCGTGTTCCTGCTCTCGGGCTTCGCCTTCAAGGTCTCGGCGGTGCCGTTCCACATGTGGACGCCGGACGTCTACGAGGGCGCGCCGACCCCGATCACGGCGTTCTTCGCTTCGGCCACCAAGGTCGCGGGCGTCGCGATGTTCGTGCGCGTCGTCGCCGAAGCCTTCCCCACGGTCACCGTCGAGTGGCGGCAGATCGTGGTGTTCGTCGCGATCGCCTCGATGGCGCTCGGCTCCTTCGCGGCGATCGGGCAGCGCAACATCAAGCGCCTGATGGCCTACTCCTCGATCGGCCACATGGGCTACGTGCTGGTCGGTCTTGCGGCCGGCACCCCCGAGGGCGTCACCGGCGTCGCGATCTATGTGGCGATCTATGTCGCGATGACGCTCGGCGCCTTCGCCTGCATCCTCTCGATGCGCGTCGGCGACCGGTACGTCGAGCAGATCGACGACCTGGCCGGACTGTCGCGCACCAATCCGGCGATGGCCTTCGTGCTCGCGATGATCATGTTCTCGCTGGCCGGCATCCCGCCGCTCGCGGGCTTCTTCGCCAAGTTCTACGTGTTCTACGCGGCGGTGAACGCCGGGCTCGCGCCCCTCGCCGTCATCGGCCTCGTGCTGAGCGTCATCGGCGCGTTCTATTATCTGCGTATCGTGAAGATCATTTTCTTCGACGAGCCGAAGGTCGAGTTCGCGCCGATGACGTTCGCGGCTAAGACGGTGCTGACCATCGCGGGCGGCTTCACGATTCTCTATGTCCTCTATCCGGCTCCGCTGGGCGTGGCCGCTTCCGCGGCCGCGCAATCCCTGTTCTGAGGGCGGAATGCAGAACCCCAAGGACATTTCGCTGACGCGACACGCCGCATGAGTTTCGCTCTCGGCCCGATGGCGATCGCCGCCGGCCATTCTCTCGTCGCTTACGACACGGTCGGCTCCACCAACACCGAGGCCCTTGCGCTCGTGCGCGAGGGCCGGGGGCCGGTCTGGGTGGCCGCGCGCGCGCAGACGGAAGGCCGCGGACGGCGGGGGCGCGAGTGGTCGACCGAGCGCGGCAATCTCGCGGCGAGCTTCGGCCTTGCGATCGAGGCCACGCCGGCCGTGGCGGCGACCCTGGGGTTCGCGGCGGGGCTGGCGCTCGAATCCGCGCTCCGGCTGACGGCGCCGTCGCTCCAGGCCCGCACGTCGCGTCCCGAGCTCAAATGGCCGAACGACATCGTGGTCGACGGCGCCAAGCTCGCCGGGATCCTTCTGGAGGCCGACGCCGTTTCCGAGGGCCGGCTCGCCGTCGTGGTCGGCCTCGGGGTCAATGTGGCTTCCGCGCCCGAGGGGCTGCCATACCCGGCGACGAGCCTAGCCGCGCGCGGGGACCGGGTCACGGCCGAGGAGCTGTTCGCGTCGCTCGCTGACGCGCTTGTCGGCTGGCTCGAGGTCTGGAACGAGGGCCGGGGGCTGCCGGCCGTGCGAAAGGCCTGGATGGCGCGGGCGGCGGGGCTCGGCGCGCAGGTCGAGGTCGATATGGGCGACCGCAGAATTCGAGGCCGCTTCGAGTCGATCGACGAGAGCGGCCGTTTGGTTATCCGCGCCCCGACCGGGGTCGCGACCGCGATCGCCGCCGGCGACGTCTATTTCGGCGCGGCGGCGACGCACGCCGCGCAAGGGTGAGAATGGCTCAGGATCTGGTTTTCGCGCCGCTCGGAGGGGTCGGCGAAATCGGCATGAACGCCGGTCTCTACGGTTACGGCGAGGGCCCCAAACGGCGCTGGCTCATGGTCGATTGCGGCGTGTTGTTCGGCGATCCGGCCATGACCCCCGGCATCGACCTGATCATGCCGGACATCCGCTTCGCGAAGGCGCAGCGCGCCGACATCGAAGCGCTGGTGCTGACGCACGCGCACGAGGATCATTACGGCGCCGTGCTCGACCTGTGGCCGGAGCTCGGCTGCCCGGTCTACGCCACCCCGTTCGCGGCGGCGATGCTGGAGGCGAAGCGGGCCTCCGAGCGGGGCGCGCCCAAGATCGACGTGCGGGCCATCCCGCAGGGCGGGCGTTTCACCGCCGGACCGTTCGAGGTCGAGTTCGTCGCCGTGGCGCATTCGATCCCGGAGTCGAACGCGCTCGCGATCCGCACGCCGGCCGGCACGGTCGTGCACACCGGCGACTGGAAGATCGATCTGACGCCCGTGCTCGGTCCCCCGACCGACGAGGCCCGCCTGCGGGCGATCGGCCAGGAGGGCGTCGCCGCGGTGATCGGCGACTCCACCAATGCGCTGCGCGAGGGATTCTCGCGGTCGGAGAAGGAGGTCGCGGAGAGCCTCAAGGAGCTGATCGGCAGCGCCCCGGGCCGCGTCGCGGTCACGACCTTCGCGTCGAATGTCGGGCGGCTGCGCGCCGTCGCGGAGGCGGCGCTCGCATGCGACCGGCAGGTCGTGGTGATCGGCCGCGCCATGCATCGGGCGCTCGAGGTCGGCCGGATGCTCGGCTATCTCGAAGGCATCCCGGAGTTTCTCGACGCTGACGCCTATGGCTACCTGCCGCGCGACAAGGTCGTGGCGCTGATGACCGGCAGCCAGGGCGAGCCGCGCGCCGCGCTCGCCCGCATCGCGAACGGCGATCATCCGCTGGTGGCTCTCGCCAAGGGCGACCGGGTAATCTTCTCGTCCCGGGCGATCCCGGGCAACGAGAAGGCCGTCGGCCGCGTGATCAACGGCCTGATCGCCGGCGGCGCCCAGGTGATCACCGACCGCACCCACTTCGTCCACGTCTCGGGACATCCGCATCGCGAGGAGCTCGCCACGCTCTATGGCTGGCTCAAGCCGCAGCTCGTCGTCCCGGTCCATGGCGAGGAACTGCACATGGCGGAGCATCTCGAGGCCGCCAGATCGGCCGGCGCCGGCAGCGTCGCGCGCGTCCGGGACGGCCAGATGATCCGCATCGCCGGGGGCCCGGCCGAGGTCGTCGACGAGGTGGTCTCCGGCCGCATGCTCAAGGACGGCCGCGTGATGATCTACGCCACCGAGCCGACGATCTCGGAGCGGCGGAAGCTGGCCTTCGCGGGCGTGGTTTCGGTCGCCCTGGCGATCGACCAGTCGGGCGACGTCGCCGGAGACCCGGACGTCAGGTTCAGCGGGCTGCCGCCGCGCGACGACGAGGGCACCCCGATGCTCGAGGTCATCCGCGACACGGTGCTGGATTGCCTGGACGGGCTCGCCCGTCCGCGCCGGCGCGACGCGGCGCTCGTGGCCTCTGCGATCGAGCGCGCCGTGCGCGCCGAGCTCAACCTCGTGTGGGGCAAGAAGCCGGTTTGCCACGTCTCCGTGCTCGGCGTATGAGCGGTTCGGGCCGGCTTCGGCCGGCCCGCGCACAGCTTCGTACCCCCCTGGGATGACCGGAGATCATCATGATCGGGCGCCTCAACCACGTGGCCATCGCGGTGCCGGACCTCGCGGCCGCCGCCGCGGTCTATCGCGACACGCTCGGCGCCAAGGTGACGCCCCCGACCGAGCAGCCCGAGCACGGGGTCAGCGTCGTCTTCATCGAGCTTCCGAACACCAAGATCGAGCTGCTTGAGCCGCTTGGCGAAAAGTCGCCGATCGCCGCCTTTCTCGAGCGCTCCCCGGCCGGGGGCATCCACCACATCTGCTACGAGGTCGACGACATCGTGGCGGCGCGCGACCAGCTGAAGGCGCAGGGCGCGCGTGTGCTCGGCGACGGCGAGCCGAAGATCGGCGCGCACGGCAAGCCCGTGCTGTTCCTCCACCCGAAGGACATGCTGGGCGCTCTCGTGGAGCTCGAACAGGCTTGATCTTCTCGGCTGTCAGCTGGGCCGCGGTCTATTTCATCGTCTGGTGGACGACGCTGTTCGCCGTGCTGCCGTTCGGCGCCCGCAGCCAGTCGGACGCAGGCGACATCACGCCCGGGACGGAGCCGGGCGCGCCGTTCAGCGCCCGCCTCGGTCGCATCATCGTGATCACCACGATCGTCGCGACGATCATCTTCGCGGGGATCTATCTGCTGCTGACGCAGGAGCTTTTCGGGCTGGACGACATCCCGTTCCTGCCGCGGTTCGAGCAGGCCCGCTGACCGCGGCCGCCGGAAAACGGGCAAAAAAAAGCAAGGCCGAGGCCTTGCGTTTTGTGGCAGTTCGCATTGGTCCGCGCTCTGACGCCGCGAGCGGTGCGGGACTTCGGCGTCTGATGGGCGTACGCCTTAGCGGCGGGCCTGCGGACATCCTCCCAAGCGCGGGCCTTTTGATCCGACGAGGCAACTTCGCCGGTGGCCCTTGTTATGGAAGTAAAGCTAGCCGAGCCCGGAAGGTTTGTCACCTCCTTGTGCAGAGGGCGCCGAAAAAAGAAGCGTGAACGACCAGGGGCCTTCAGGGGAGGCGGCGCTTGTGTTTCCCGGGCCCTTCCGCTTTCGTGCGCGGCCACGGCCGCCGGCGCGCGGCGGGCCGGATTCGCATTCAGCCTGAGATCTCCATGCGCCTGAGCCGCTACTTCCTCCCCATCCTCCGCGAGGCGCCCAAAGAGGCCGAGATCGTCTCGCACCGGCTGATGTTGCGGGCCGGGATGATCAGGCAGGAGGCCGCCGGCATCTATGCCTGGCTGCCGCTCGGCCTGCGCGTGCTGAACAAGATCGCCGACATCGTCCGTGAGGAGCAGAACCGGGCGGGGGCCGTCGAGCTCCTGATGCCGACGCTGCAGCTCGCCGATCTGTGGCGCGAGAGCGGGCGGTACGACGCCTATGGCGAGGAGATGCTGCGCATCAAGGATCGGCATGAGCGCGAGATGCTCTATGGCCCGACCAACGAGGAAATGATCACCGAGATCTTCCGGGCGGGCGTGCGTTCCTACAAGGACCTGCCGAAGAACCTCTACCACATCCAGTGGAAGTTCCGGGACGAGCGCCGCCCGCGGTTCGGCGTGATGCGGTCGCGCGAGTTCCTGATGAAGGACGCCTACTCGTTCGATCTCGACGCCGAGGGGGCCAGGACGTCCTACAACCGGATGTTCGTCGCCTATCTCAGGACCTTCGCGCGGCTCGGCCTCAAGGCGATCCCGATGCGGGCTGACACGGGCCCGATCGGCGGCGATCTCAGCCACGAGTTCATCATCCTGGCCAAGACCGGCGAGAGCGAGGTGTTCTGCCACAAGAACTTCCTCGACTTCGACACGCCGCCCGCCAGCGTCGACTTCGACGACCCGGCCGCCCTGCAGGCGATCGTCGACCGCTGGACGAGCCTCTACGCCGCCACCGAGGACATGCACGACGCGGGCGCGTTCGAGGCCCTGGCCGCTGACGATCGGCTGTCGGCGCGCGGCATCGAGGTCGGGCACATCTTCTATTTCGGCACCAAGTATTCGGTCCCCATGAAAGCCTTCGTGACCGGCCCGGACGGCAGGGACACGCCGGTGCACATGGGCTCGTACGGCATCGGGCCGAGCCGGCTCGCGGCGGCGATCATCGAAGCCGGCCATGACGACGCCGGAATCATCTGGCCGGATGCGGTGGCCCCGTTCAGGGTGGGGCTGGTGAACCTCAAGCCGGGCGACGCCGCCGTCGACGCCGCTTGCGAGGATCTCTACGCGAAGCTGACGGGGCAGGGGATCGACGTGCTCTACGACGACACCGACGAGCGCGCCGGCTCCAAATTCGCCACCATGGAGCTGATCGGCCTGCCCTGGCGCCTGGTGGTCGGGCCCAAGGGGCTCGCGGCCGGCACGGTCGAGCTGAAGCGCCGCGCTGGCGGAGCGGCCGAGCAGCTCAGCCCCGAATCCGCGCTCGCCGCGATCATCGGCTGAGGGCGTGGCGAGCTTGCGATCATCCTCGGCTTCGCCGGCGGGCTCCACGCGGCCCTTCGCGCCGTTCGAGTGGCTGATCGCGGGCCGCTATCTGCGCGCCCGCCGGAAGGAGGGCTTCATCTCGGTCATCGCCGGCTTCTCGTTCCTCGGCATCACGCTCGGGGTCGCGACGCTGATCATCGTGATGGCCGTCATGAACGGCTTCCGAACCGAGCTTCTGAACAAGATCCTCGGCATCAACGGCCACGTGGTGGCCCAGCCGCTCGACGGGCCGCTGACCGACTACGCAGCGGTCGCCGACCGGCTGAGCAAGGTCTCGGGCGTCAAGTTCGTGATCCCGCTCGTCGAGGGGCAGGCGCTTGCCTCCTCGCCCTCGGCCTCCGGCGGCGTGCTGGTGCGCGGCCTGCGCGCCCAGGACCTCGGGAAGCTGCAGCTCGTCTCGCGCACGATCCGCGACGGCAGCCTCGAGAACTTCGACGACGGCGGCGGGGTGCTGATCGGAAAGCGCCTCGCGGACCAGCTCGGGCTGCGGGCCGGCGACACCCTGACCCTGGTGAGCCCACGCGGGGCCGTGACCCCGATGGGGGTCACGCCACGGATCAAAGGCTACACGGTCGCCGGCGTGTTCGAGATCGGCATGTCGGAATATGACGGCGCCTTCGTCTTCATGCCGCTGCAGGAGGCGCAGGCCTATTTCAACCGCGAGGACGACGTCACCGGCATCGAGGTCTATCTCGATCACCCGGACCTCGTCGGGAAGGTGAAGCCTGACCTGCAGGAGGCGGCGGATCGGCCGCTCTACATGCTGGACTGGCGCGACCGGAACAAAACGTTCTTCTCGGCGCTGGAGGTCGAACGCAACGTGATGTTCCTGATCCTCACGCTGATCGTGCTGGTGGCCGCGCTCAACATCATCTCCGGCCTGATCATGCTCGTGAAGGATAAGGGCCGCGACATCGCGATCCTGCGCACCATGGGCGCGACCCGCGGGTCGATCATGCGCATCTTCCTGATCACCGGCGCGAGCATCGGGGTCGTCGGCACTCTGGCGGGCTTCGCGCTCGGCATGGTGGTCTGCTGGAACATCGAGACGATCCGCGCATTCCTCGCGTCGCTCACCGGAACGGAGCTGTTCTCGCCCGAGGTCTACTTCCTGAGCCGGCTCCCTGCCGATCCGGACATGAAGGAGACTGTGACGGTGGTGCTGATGGCGCTCACCCTCTCCGTCGCCGCCACGCTCTATCCGTCCTGGCGGGCCGCCAAACTCGATCCAGTCGAGGCTCTGCGTTACGAATGAGCGAGGTCCAGGACGCTTCAGAGGAGTTCGACGGCGCTTCGGCCGCCGCCGCCGGGCCGCTGCTGGTGATCGATCATGTCGCGCGGCGCTACCGCCAGGGCGACGCCGCGGTCGACGTGCTGATCGACGCGTCGGCCCAGCTTGCGGCCGGCGAGGTCGTGGCGCTGGTCGCGCCCTCCGGGGCGGGCAAGTCGACCCTGCTGCATATCGCGGGGCTGCTCGAACGGCCGGACGGCGGCGAAGTGTTCTTCGACGGCCAGCCGACGGCCGGCCTGTCCGACGACGCCCGCACGGCGCTCAGGCGCAACGAGGTCGGCTTCGTCTACCAGTTCCACCACCTGCTGCCGGAGTTCAGCGCGCTCGAGAACGTCGTCATGCCCCAGCTGATCCGGGGGCTCGGAGCGGGCGAGGCGCGGACCCGGGCGGCGGAGCTGCTCTCCTATCTCGGGCTCGGACAGAGGCTCGATCATCGCCCGGCCGAACTGTCCGGAGGCGAGCAGCAGCGCGTGGCGATCGCGCGCGCGGTGGCCAACGCGCCGCGCCTTCTGCTCGCCGACGAACCGACGGGCAATCTCGACCCGGTGACCTCCGCTCATGTCTTCGCGACGCTGACGGCGCTGGCGCGCGCCTCGGGGCTCGCCGCCATCGTCGCCACGCACAATCTCGAGCTGGCCGAAACGCTGGATAGACGCCTCACGCTGCGGGACGGCGTGCTGGTCGAAACCTGACGGGCGAAACCGCTTGGCGCCCGAAGGCCCGACCCCGACCGGCTCGCCCGTTCCGACGGCGGAGCCGGAGCGGGCCCGGGAGCTGAAGGCGGCCGAGCAGGGAGCGGTTCTGCGGCGCGCGCCCCGGGCGGCGGCGCTGCTCGACTGGATCAGCGGCCGCTTCAGGGCGAGCGAAGCCTGGCTCGTCGGCCTTGCGATCGTGGTCGGCTCCGCGGCCGGGGCGTTGACGGTGGCGCAGGGCGCCATCGCCGAGACGGTGCAGCACCTGCTGTTCCGGCTGCCGGCCGAGGCGCGGCTCAGCGCCTTGCCGTCGCTCAGCCTGCCCCAGCTCCTCATCCTGCCGCTCGGCGGCGTCGCGCTCGCGGCGTTCACCCTGATGGTCCGGGCGCGCCGCCGCGCCCTGGTGGACGCGGTCGAAGCCAACGCGCTTCACGGCGGGCGGATGTCCGTGATCGACAGCCTCATCATCTCCGGGCAGACGCTGATCTCGAACGGCTTCGGCGCCTCGGTCGGCCTCGAGGCCGCCTATGCGCAGATGGGCGGCGCGGGCGGCTCGCTCGCCGGGCGGGCCTTCCGGATCAGGCGGGCGGACGTGCGGACGCTGGTCGGGGCGGGGGCGGGCGCCGGCATCGCCGCCGCCTTCGGCGCGCCGCTGACGGGCGCGTTCTACGCGTTCGAAATCGTCATCGGCGCCTACACGCCTTCGGCCATCGCCCCGATCGCCGCGGCCGCGCTCGCGGGCGTCATGACCGCGCGGGCGCTCGGCTCGACGCCGTACCTGGTCAGCGCGCCGACCGGCGGGGCGCTGGGCGCCACCGATCTCCTGATGCTGGCGCCGCTCGGCGCGCTCTGCGCCATCATCGGCATCCTCCTGATGCGCTCGGTCGCGCTGGTGGAGATCGGCGCCCGCAAGGCGAAGCTGCCGGCCTATGCGCGGCCCGCGATAGGCGGCCTGCTGCTGATCCCGCTCGCGATGATCTCGCCGCAGGTGCTCTCGGCCGGGCACGGCGCGCTGCATCTCGACCTCGCCGGCGGCGCGGCGCTCGGCTTCATCGCCGTCGTGTTCGTCGCCAAGTGCCTGGCCTCGATCGTCTCGCTCGGCTTCGGCTTCCGCGGCGGCCTGTTCTTCGCCTCGCTGTTCCTCGGGACGCTCGCGGGACATCTGTTCGCCGAGGGCGCGGCCGTGATTCTCGGCCCGGGCATCGTCAACGTCACCGACGCCGCGCTGGTCGGGATGGCGGCGCTCGCCGTCGCGGTGGTGGGCGGGCCCATCACCATGGCGATGCTGGTGCTCGAGGCGACGCGCGACCTGACGCTCACCGGCGCGGTGCTGGCCGCCGCGCTCGTCGCGAGCACCATCGTGCGCGAGGCGTTCGGCTACTCGTTCTCCACCTGGCGCCTCCATCTGCGGGGCGAGACGGTGAAGAGCGCACGCGACGTCGGCTGGGTGAAGACGCTCACCGCTGGCCGCATGATGCGCCGCGAGGCCAACACCACCCCCTCTTCGACCACGGTCGCCGAGTTCCGTCGGCGGTTCCCGCTCGGATCGACGAGCCGTGTGGTGCTGGCGGACGAGACGGGCAGATACGCCGGCGTTCTGGTCACGGCCGCGGCCTACGGGGAGGGCGTCGATCCCGCCCAGCCGGTGGCGCAGCTCGCGAGCGCGAAAGACGTCGCGCTCAGGCCGGAGATGGACATCGGGGCGGTGATGCGCCTGTTCGACTCGGCGCAGGTCGACGAGCTCGCCGTCATCGGCCCCGACAGCGAGGTGCTCGGCGTGCTCTCGGAAACCTTCGTGCGCCGGCGCTACGCCGAGGAGCTGGAGAAGGCGCAACGCGAACTGTTCGGCGAGCGCTGACGGAACCCCGGACCGGGGCGCTTGACTCCGGCGTGCGCAGGAGAACAAATAAGGTACAGACAAGAACGGGGAGAGAACCATGGCCTTCCACGGCATCCGCGCAGCGACTGTCTTCTGCCTCGAGCTCGCCTCCGTGACCTTGTTCGTCGGAGCCGTGATGGTCTGGGCGGTGGCGCTCGGCGCGGCCTGAAGGTCCTCTCCTGTGGAGACCCGCCGTTAGATCAGGCGCCGCCGCGCGGAGCCGGGTAGGGTCGGGGCTGATCACGAAGGAGCGGACATGGCGGCGGGAGGACTGACGAGCGACCCGGGCTTCGTGCATCTCAATGTGCGCTCGTCCTTCTCGCTGCTCGAAGGCGCGCTCACCATCGCGAAACTCGCCGCGGCGGCGAAGTCCGACCGGATGCCGGCGATCGCGCTGACGGACGACAATCTGTTCGGCGCGCTTGAATTCTCCGAGAAACTCGCCGGCGCCGGCGTGCAGCCGATCGTCGGGCTCACCCTGCCGGTCGACTTCAACGATCGCGAACAGCGCGGCGGCCGGCCGGCGCGCGACCTTCGGCGCCCTTCGATCGTGCTGCTCGCGCAGTCGGCCGAGGGTTACCGGAACCTGATGGCGCTGAGCAGTCGCGCCTTTCTCCAGAGCGACCCGGACGCGCCCCCGCACGCCACGCTCGAGATGCTGGAAGGTCTCTGCGGGGGGCTGATCGCTCTCACGGGCGGCCCCGAGGGACCGCTCGACTGCGCCTTCTCGGAAGGCGCGGACGACGTCGCGGGCGCGAGGCTGAGCAGGCTTTCGGGCTTCTTCGGCGACCGGCTCTATATCGAGCTGCAGCGACACGGCCTGCCGGGCGAGGCCGCCGTCGAGCCCGCTTTGGTCGGGCTCGCCTATGAGCGGGGGCTGCCGCTCGTCGCCACGAACGGCGCGCGGTTCGTGGAGCGCGCCGACCACGAGGCGCACGACGCGCTCATCTGCCTGGCCGACGGCCGGGTGCTGGCCGAGACCGACCGCCGGCAGATGTCGCCCGACCACTACCTCAAGACCCGCGCCGAGATGGCGGCGCTGTTCTCCGATCTGCCGGAGGCGCTCGAGAACACCGTCGAGATCGCACGGCGGAGCGCCTACCGGCCCCGCACCGCCAAGCCGATCCTGCCGCGCTTCACGGTGGGCGACGCGACCGCGGACGGCGCCGACGCCGAGGCCGCGGAGCTCCGGCGTCAGGCGCAGGCGGGCCTTGCGGCCCGGCTCGCCGCCCACGAACCCGCGCCCGGGCTCTCGGTGCAGGACTACGAGGCGCGTCTCGAGTTCGAGCTCGGCGTCATCGAGCGCATGAAATATCCGGGCTACTTCCTGATCGTCTCGGACTTCATCAAATGGGCGAAGGCGCAGGGCATTCCGGTCGGCCCGGGCCGCGGCTCCGGCGCAGGCTCGCTCGTCGCTTACGCGCTCACCATCACGGACCTCGACCCGCTGAGGTTCGGGCTGCTGTTCGAGCGCTTCCTCAATCCCGAGCGCGTGTCGATGCCGGACTTCGACATCGACTTCTGCCAGGACCGGCGCGAGGAGGTGATCCGCTACGTCCAGGACCGCTACGGCCAGGACCGCGTGGCGCAGATCATCACCTTCGGCACGCTGCAGGCGCGCGGCGTGATGCGCGACGTCGGGCGCGTGCTCGAAATGCCCTACGGGCAGGTCGACAAGCTCTGCAAGCTCGTTCCGCAGAACCCGGCCAATCCGGTGACGCTCAAGCAGGCGGTCGGCGACGAGCCGAAGCTCGCCGAGGCCCGTAACACGGACCCGACCGTCGGGCGCATGCTCGACATCGCGCTGAAGCTCGAGGGCCTCTACCGCCACGCCTCGACGCATGCGGCCGGCATCGTCATCGGCGACCGGCCGCTCGAGCAGCTGGTGCCGCTCTACCGCGATCCGCGCTCCGAAATGCCGGTCACCCAGTTCAACATGAAGTGGGTGGAGCCCGCGGGCCTCGTGAAGTTCGACTTCCTTGGCCTCAAGACGCTGACCACGCTGTCGACCACCGCGAAGCTGCTGCGGCAGCGCGGCGTGGAGCTCGACCTCGAGACGATCCCGATCGACGATCCGGCGACCTACGCGATGCTGTCGCGGGGCGAGACCGTCGGGGTGTTCCAGCTCGAAAGCGCGGGAATGCGGCGTGCGCTCGCCGACATGAAGCCGGACCGCTTCGAGGACATCATCGCGCTGGTCGCGCTCTACCGGCCGGGCCCGATGGCGAACATCCCGACCTACTGCGCGCGCAAGCACGGGCTCGAGAAGCCGGAGTACCTGCACCCCAAGCTCGAACCGATCCTGTCCGAGACGTTCGGCGTCATCATCTACCAGGAACAGGTGATGCAGGTGGCGCAGTCGCTCGCCGGCTACTCGCTCGGCGAAGCCGACCTGCTGCGCCGCGCGATGGGCAAGAAGATCCGCTCCGAGATGGACGCGCAGCGCGAACGCTTCGTCTCCGGCGCGGTCGAGCGCGGCATCGGCAAGGCCGACGCGGCCACGATCTTCGAGCTGCTCGCGAAGTTCGCGGACTACGGCTTCAACAAGAGCCACGCCGCCGCCTACGCCCTGGTCGCCTACCAGACCGCCTATCTCAAGGCGACCTATCCGGTGGAGTTCCTGGCGGCCTCGATGACGCTGGACATGGGCTCGACCGACAAGCTGGCCGAGTTCCGTCAGGAGGCCATGCGGCTCGGAATCGCCGTGCGGCCGCCTTGCGTGAACCGCTCCAACGTCGCCTTCGACGTCGAGGACGGTGCGATCCTCTACGCGCTCGCGGCGCTGAAGGGCGTCGGGCCGCAGGCGGTCGAGGGCATCGTGGCGCAGCGGCGCGAGGGCAAGTTCCGCGATCTGCGGGATTTCGCCAGGCGCCTCGACGCCAAGGCCCTGCCGCGGCGCGCGCTGGAAAGCCTGGTCCAGGCGGGCGCGCTCGACGCGCTCGAGCCGGACCGCGCCCGGGCGCTCGCGAGCGTCGACGCCGTGATGGCGATCGCCTCCCGCACCAGGGACGACGAGGCGATCGGCCAGTTCGGCTTCTTCGAGGCGGCCGAGGAGCCGATCCGCCCGCAGCCGCACGAGGCCTGGTCGGCGGGCGAGCGTCTGAAGCGCGAGTATGAGGCGGTCGGCTTCTTCCTCTCGGGCCATCCGCTCGACGACTACCAGGCGCTGCTGGAGAAGCTGAGGGTGAGGCGCTTCGCGGACTTCGCGGCCGCCGCCAAGGCGGGCGCGACGGCGGGCCGGCTCGCCGCCACGGTGCTGACCCGGCAGGAGCGCAAGACCAAGACCGGCAACCGCATGGGCGTGGTCACCCTGTCGGACCCGACGGGGCACTATGAGGCGGTGATCTTCTCGGAAGGACTCGCCAAATACCGCGACCTGCTCGAACCCAACACGCCGGTGATCGTCGGGGTGTCGGCCGCCGTGGAGGGCGACGAGCTGCGACTGCGGCTCGAGCATGTCGAACCGCTCGACCAGGCGGCGGAGCGGCTGCAGCGCTCCGTGCGCATCTTCATGCGGGCGGCCGAACCGATGGAGCACGTCTCGCGGCGGCTGGAGGCCGGCGACGGGGAGGTCTCGGTCGTCCTTCTGCTGGACGAGGAGGAGACCGAGGTCGAGATCAGGCTGCCCGGCCGCTATCGGGTCTCGCCGCAGATCGCCGGGGCGCTGAAGACCGTGCCGGGCGTCGTCGCGGTCGAGGCCGCCTGAGATGCCGCGGATCCAGCGCGCTTCAACCTGAAAGGCGGGCAGGCTCTCGGCTTGCCTTCATGTCCGCCTTTCGCCTATAAGCCGCGCCATCCCACACGCGGGCAGGCGGCGATAACCAAGCCGTTCCGGCGCTGGCCAGAGAGCCAGCGGCGCCCGCGAAGGCAACCGGAGAATACGAAAATGGCGCTTCCCGACTTCACGATGCGCCAGCTGCTCGAAGCTGGCGTGCATTTCGGCCATCAGGCCCACCGCTGGAACCCGAAGATGGGCCCCTACATCTTCGGCGCCCGCAACAACATCCACATCATCGACCTCGCCCAGACGGTGCCGCTGCTGCACCGCGCGCTTCAGGCCGTGAGCGACGTCGTCGCCGGCGGCGGCCGCGTGCTCATCGTCGGCACCAAGCGCCAGGCCGCCGACATCGTCGCGGATTCGGCGCGCCGGTCGGCCCAGTACTTCGTCAACTCCCGCTGGCTCGGCGGCATGCTGACCAACTGGAAGACGATCTCCGGCTCGATCCAGCGCCTGCGCAAGCTCGAGGAGATGCTCTCCGGCGAGGCCCAGGGCTTCACCAAGAAGGAGCGTCTGACGCTGTCGCGCGAGCGCGACAAGCTCGAGAAGACGCTCGGCGGCATCAAGGACATGGGCGGCCTGCCGAACCTGATCTTCGTGATCGACACGAACAAGGAGCAGATCGCCGTCAAGGAAGCGCAGCGGCTCGGCATCCCGGTCGCGGCGATCCTCGACACCAATTCGGATCCGGAAGGCATCACCTATCCGATCCCGGGCAATGACGACGCCGGCCGCGCGCTTGCGCTCTACGGCGACCTGATCGCCCGCGCCGCGATCGACGGCATCGGCCGCGGCCAGGGCGACCTCGGCGTCGATCTCGGCGCGCAGGAGGAGCCCGCGCTCGAGGAGCCGGCGATCGCCGTCGCCGAGACCGCCGAGCCCGAGGCGGCCGAGGAGGCGTTCGAGCTGCTCGCCGCTCCGCGCGGCGCGCCGGACGATCTGTCGAAGCTCACGGGCGTCGGCCCGCAGCTCGAGCAGAAGCTGAACGAGTACGGCATCTACCACTACTGGCAGCTCTCGGCGATGAAGCCGGAGGACGTCGCGAAGGCGGACGCCGACATGAAGCTCAACGGCCGCATCGACCGCGAAGGCTGGGTCGCGCAGGCGCGCGAGCACCTCGCCGGCGTCGCGGCCTGACGATCGATCGGGACGCCCGCGTCGTCAGGCGCGGGCCCCAACCGACATTCGTCGTCCCGCGTGGCGGCGCGAGTTAGAGGATACAATGGCCAACATCACCGCAGCCATGGTGAAGGAGCTTCGCGAGAAGACCGGCGCCGGCATGATGGACTGCAAGAATGCGCTCGGCGAGGCCGGCGGCGACATGGAGGCCGCGGTCGACTGGCTGCGCAAGAAGGGCCTCGCCAAGGCCGCCAAGAAGGCCGGCCGCGTCGCGGCGGAAGGTCTGGTGGCGCTTGCGGTGGCGGGCCCGAAGGGCGTCGCGATCGAGGTGAACGCCGAGACGGACTTCGTCGCGCGCAACCCGGAATTCCAGGAGATGGTCGCCACGATCGCGACCGTCGCGCTCGAGGCCGGCGCCGACGTCTCGACCATCGAGGCGGCCGGTTATCCGGGCGGCGGCAGCGTCCAGGAGAAGATCCAGGCGACCGTCGCCAAGATCGGCGAGAACATGACGCTGCGCCGCGCGGCGCAGATCGTCGTGCCGGCCGGCGTCGTGGGCTCCTACGTGCATTCGCCGGTCGCGCCGAACCTCGGCAAGATCGCGGTCCTCGTCGGGCTCAAGTCCGAGGGCAAGGCCGAGCCGCTCGCCGCGCTCGGTCGTCAGGTCGCGATGCACATCGCGGCGATCAACCCGCAGGCTCTCGACGCGGCCTCGCTCGACCCTGCGATCGTCGAGCGCGAGCGCAACGTTCTGGCCGACAAGGCGCGCGCCTCGGGCAAGCCCGAGAACGTCGTCGAGAAGATCGTCGAGAGCGGCGTCAAGACCTTCTACAAGGAGGTCTGCCTCGTCGATCAGCCCTTCGTGCATGACGGCTCCAAGACCGTCGCCCAGGCCGTGAAGGCGGCCGAGGCCGAAGTCGGCGCCCCGATCGAGATCACCGGCTTCGTCCGGCTCGCGCTGGGCGAGGGCGTCGAGCGCGAGGAAAGCGACTTCGCGGCCGAGGTCGCCGCGGCCGCCGGCACGAAAAGCTGACGCCGTGACGCCCGCCTCCGCGACGACGCCGCTCTATCGACGCGTCCTCGTCAAGGTGTCGGGCGAGGCCCTGATGGGGCCCTCCGCCTTCGGGCTCCATCAGCCGACCGTGGACCGCATCGCCGCCGATCTCGCGGCGGCGCATGCGCTCGGGGTCGAACTCGCGGTGGTCGTCGGCGGCGGCAACATCTTCCGCGGCGTGCAGGTCTCGGCCCAGGGCGTCGACCGGGCGACCGGCGACTACATGGGCATGCTCGCCACCGTCATGAACGCGCTCGCGCTCGCGGCCGCGTTGATGCGGCAGGGCGTGCAGACGCGGGTGCTGTCTGCGCTCGACATGCCGGCCGTCTGCGAGACCTACACCCGGCCCCGCGCGCTGGCGCATCTCGACCGCGGGAGGGTCGTGATCTTCGCGGCCGGAACGGGCAATCCGTTCTTCACCACCGACACCGCGGCGGCCCTGCGAGCGATCGAGACCGGCTGCGACGCGCTTCTGAAGGCGACGCAGGTCGACGGCGTCTACACCGGCGATCCCAAGACCGATCCGACAGCCACGCGCTTCGACCGCGTCACCCATGACGAGGTGCTTCAGCGCGACCTCAAGGTCATGGACGCGGCGGCCTTCGCGCTTGCCCGCGAGAACGCACTTCCGCTAATCGTGTTTTCCATCCATGAGCCCGGCTCGATCCCGGCGGTCATCTGCGGCGGAGGACGCGCGACGATCGTCACGAGCTGACGCGCCTCAAGCGCCCTTCAGGCCCGCAAGCAGGAAGCATCTCCATCATGTCCGCCGGTTCGTTCGACATCGATGACATCAAGCGCCGCATGCAGGGGGCGATCGCCTCGCTGAAGACCGACCTTCAGGGGCTTCGCACAGGCCGCGCTTCGGCGAACCTGCTCGACCCGGTGACGGTGAACGCCTACGGCGCCGAGATGCCGCTCAACCAGGTCGCGACGGTCAGCGTGCCCGAATCGCGCATGCTGAGCGTTCAGGTCTGGGACCGCTCCATGGTCGGCGCCGTGGAGAAGGCGATCCGGGAGGCCAATCTGGGCCTCAACCCGATCACCGAGGGTCAGCTCATGCGGATCCCTCTGCCGGAGCTCAACGCCGAGCGGCGCAAGGAGCTCGTCAAGGTCGCCCACAAATACGCCGAGCAGGCGCGGATCGCCGTGCGGCACGTCCGCCGCGACGGCCTCGACACCCTGAAGAAGAACGAGAAGGACGGCGACATCAGCCAGGACGACCACGACCGCCTGGCGGATCAGGTCCAGAAGGCCACGGACGCCTCGGTCGCAGAGATCGACCAGGCGGTCGCGGCGAAGGAAAAAGATATCCTGCAGGTGTGATACCCTCCGGACGGATAGCCGCCTCGGCCGCCAGGCCGAATGTGACGAAGGTCCTGGCCATGCCGGACCGGGGCTTCGAGCATGCTGGTCCGGGCCCTGCCATGTCGCCGAGCAGTCTGAGCAGATTGAGTGGAACTCCGGCCGAGCAGGCGGCCGAAGGCGCGCCGCCGCGGCACGTCGCGATCATCATGGACGGCAATGGGCGTTGGGCTGCGGCGCGCGGGCTGCCGCGGCTCGAAGGCCACCGCCGCGGCGTGGAGGCGCTGAGGCGCGCCGTCCAGGCGGCCTATGAGCTCGGCGTCCGGTACCTCACGCTCTACAGCTTCTCCTCGGAGAACTGGTCGCGGCCCGCCGAGGAGGTCTCCGACCTGCTCAATCTGTTGCGGCTCTTCATCCGGCGGGATCTCTCCGAGCTGCACCGCGAGAACGTGCGCGTGCGGGTGATCGGCGAGCGGGAGGGGCTCCCGCAGGACATCGCGAACCTGCTCGAGGAGGCCGAGAGTCTGACGCGGGCGAACACCGGCCTGAACCTCGTCGTCGCCTTCAACTATGGCGGCCGGCAGGAGATCGTGCGCGCGGTCCGGCGGATCGCCGCGGAGGTGCGCGATGGCCGCCTCGACCCTGCGGACATCGACGTCGCGTGCATTTCGGCGCATCTCGACACCGCGAACATCCCCGATCCGGATCTGGTGATCCGCACGAGCGGGGAGCTGCGGCTGTCGAACTTCCTGCTGTGGCAGAGCGCCTATGCGGAGTTCGTGTTCCTGCCGCAGTTCTGGCCGGATTTCGGCCGCTCCGACTTCGAGGAGGCCATCGCGAGCTTCCGGTCGCGGCAGCGTCGCTATGGCGGTCGCGCGGCGCGGACCGGCGCGTGACGGAAGCTCCGCAGGCGGCCCGCAGCTCCTCGGAGCTGGCGAAACGCGTCGTCTCAGGCGTCGTCATGATCGCCGCGGCGCTGCTATCGGCC
The DNA here is from genome assembly GCF_014196425.1 of Hansschlegelia beijingensis. Lineage (GTDB taxonomy): Bacteria > Pseudomonadota > Alphaproteobacteria > Rhizobiales > Methylopilaceae > Methylopila > Methylopila beijingensis. The sequence goes on along the minus strand of NZ_JACIDR010000005.1, from coordinate 178,347 downwards.
TGGATCGGGGGCCTCCTGTTCGCCGTCTTCTGGACGCTCGCCGGCGTCGCGGTCGGAGTCGAGTGGGCCTGGCTCTCCTCGCCTGATCCGAGGGCGCGGCGGCGCGCGGCGCAGACGGTCGGGCTCACGCTCGGCGTCGCCGGCGCGCTGGTCGGGCTCGCGAGCTACTTCGCCATCCCGTTCTGGGTGATCGCTGCGGCGCTCGCCATCGGGGCCGCCGCCGCCGCGCTGCTGGCGCGTCCGGTCTATGTCACAGCCGCCGCCGTGCCCTACGGGGCCGCCGTCTTCATCGGGGTGATCCTCCTGCGGCGCGACCCGCATGACGGGCTGCTCGCGACGCTCTGGCTGTTCGCCGTGGTGTGGGCCACGGACATCGCAGCCTATTTCACCGGCCGGGCGATCGGCGGTCCGAAGCTCGCGCCCCGCATCTCGCCGAAGAAGACATGGTCCGGCGCCGTGGGCGGCGCGGCCGCGGCGGCCTGCGCGGGCGTCGGCGTCGCCGCGCTCGGCGGGGTCGGCAATCTTTGGCCGGTCGCCCTGGTCGCGCTGGTCACGGCGGTTCTGGCGGAGCTCGGGGACCTGTTCGAGTCAGGCGTGAAGCGCGCCTTCGGCGCAAAGGACTCGAGCCAGCTGATCCCCGGCCATGGCGGCCTCATGGACCGGCTCGACGGCTTCCTCGTCGCCGCCACCTTCGTGGCGGCGGTCGGGCTCGCGCGCGGCGGGCTCGACGGCGCGGGGCAGGGCCTTCTGCGATGGTGAGCCCAGGCGGCAGGCGGCGCGTCACGGTTCTGGGCGCGACCGGCTCGGTGGGCCGCGCGACGCTCGACCTGATCGAGCGGCACCCGGACCTGTTTGAAGTCGAAGCGCTCGTCGCCGGGAACGACGCCGCAAGCCTCGCCGAGCTGGCGGCCAGAACCGGGGCGCGGCGCGCCGTGATCGCCGATCCGGCGCAGGGGCCGCGGCTTTCCTCCATCCTCGAGGGTTCCGGCGTTGCGGCGAGCGCAGGTCTTTCGGCCATGCTGGACGCGGCCTCGCTGCCCGTCGACTGGACGATGGCGGCGATCAGCGGCGCGGCCGGCCTCGCCCCCACGATCGCCGCGGTGAGGACCGGCGGCGCGGTCGCTTTCGCCACCAAGGAGTGCCTCGTCTGCGCCGGGGCGGCTTTCATGGCGGAGGTCGGGCGCGCCGGCGCGACGCTGTTGCCGGTCGATTCCGAGCACAACGCATTGCTGCAGGCGCTCGGCGGCCAGCCGGTCGCGGACGTCGAGAAGATGACGATCACCGCTTCCGGCGGGCCGTTCCGGCAGTGGCCCGCGGACCGGATCGCCGCCGCTCGTCCGGAGGACGCGCTCAAGCATCCCACCTGGTCGATGGGCGCGAAGATCACGATCGATTCCGCCACCTTGATGAACAAGGGGCTGGAGCTGATCGAGGCGCTTCATCTGTTCGGCGTGGAGGCCGGCCGGCTCGACGTGGTGGTGCATCCCCAGTCGGTCGTGCACGGGCTCGTCACGTTCAGGGACGGCGCCGTGACGGCCGGGCTCGCGGCGCCTGACATGCGGGTTCCGATCGCCTATGCGCTCGGCCACCCGCATCGCATCGACGCCCCGACTCCCCGGCTCGACCTCGTTCAGCTCGGCTCGTTGACCTTCGAGGCGCCCGATCCCGATCGATTCCCGGCGCTTCGCCTCGCGCGCGAGGCGATGGAGGCGGGCGGCGCCGCGGCGACCATCCTGAACGCGGCGAACGAGGTGGCCGTCGCGCTGTTCCTCGATGGCCGCATCGGCTTCATGGACATCCCCAGAATCGTGGCCGACGCGCTCGATCAGGCGAGCCGACGGGGGCTCAGCTCCGCGCCGGCCACCATCGACGAGGCCATCGCGCTCGACGGCGAGGCTCGCGCAATCGCGTCCGCTTGTCTGCTGGAGAGCCGGCCCCGGTCGCAGTAGACTGGGCGATCGCACTGTGGCGGCGCGGTCTGGCGCCGCCTGACTCGAGGATTCGATGACGTTTCTCCACGAGATGCTGGGCGCAGGTTCAGCCACTCTCGGCTATCTGCTCCCGTTCCTGTTCGTGCTCACGCTCGTGATCTTCTTCCACGAGCTCGGGCATTTCCTGGTCGCGCGCTGGACGGGCGTGCGGGTGCTGACCTTCTCGATCGGCTTCGGGCCGGAGCTGTTCGGCTTCAACGACCGGAGGGGCACGCGCTGGCGCATCGCGGCGATTCCGCTGGGCGGCTATGTGCGCTTCGCCGGAGACGAGAACGCCGCGAGCGGGCCCGACGTCGAGCTTCTGGAGAAGATGACTCCGGAGGAGCGGCGCGGCAGCTTCTTCTTCGCGCCGCTGCCGAGCCGCGCGGCCATCGTGGCCGCTGGTCCCATCGCGAACTTCCTGCTCGCGATCGCGATCTTCGCCGGCGTGTTCATGGTCGCCGGCCGGCCGGTCACGGAAGCGATGGTGGACGAGATCGAGCCGGGAAGCGCGGCGGCCGAGGCTGGCTTCGTCCCCGGCGACCTCGTGCTGCGGATCAACGATTCTCCGATCCGCTCGTTCAGCGACATGCAGAGAATCGTCGAGGTCAGCGCCGATCAGCCGCTGCGGGTGATCGTGGAGCGCGCCGGCAAGCAGGTCGCTCTCGAGGCGACGCCGAGGCTGAAGGAGATCTCTGATCCCTTCGGCAACAAGCTCAAGATCGGCCTGCTCGGAATCAAGCGCTCGACCAACCAGCAGAATCTGCGGCTCGAACGCTATGGCCCCCTGGAGGCCGTCGCGGCGGGCGCGCAGGAGACCTGGTTCCAGGTTTCTCGCACCGCCTCCTATCTCGGCCGGATGGTGATCGGCAGAGAATCGACCGAGCAGATCGGCGGCCCGATCCGGATCGCCAAGACCTCGGGCGACTTCGCCAGCCTAGGGTTCCTAGCACTGCTCAATCTTGCTGCGATTCTATCGGTTTCGATCGGGTTGTTGAACCTCGTTCCGATCCCGATGCTCGACGGCGGGCATCTTCTCTTCTATGCGATTGAAGCGCTGCGCGGCCGCCCATTGGGGCCGCGCATGCAGGAAATGGGGATGCGCCTGGGCTTCGCCCTGGTGCTAGCCTTGATGCTGTTCGCGACGTGGAACGACATCGTTCATCTTTCGTCGCTAGGCTGAAATCGGGGTGGCGTGGCCTCGCCGCAACGGCAGGGGGCAAACGTCGACAGGCGTTGAGTAGCGAGTTTGCACGTGCGTCAAAGTTCTATAGAAGCGGACGGTGTCGCTCCGGGGATTTCAGCCGTTGCAAGCGGTTGCGGAAGCGCGGCACACGGCACGGGGGTCCGTCAGCCCATGAAGCGTATGGTTCGAGTAGTCGGGCGCCTTGCCCTTGCCTCGTCGGTCGCGGTCGCGCCGATGATAGCGGGCGTGGGGGCCGGCCTTCTCGGCGCTACGGCGGCCAGTGCGCAGAGCGCGAACGGCATCACCGTCCGTGGCAACCAGCGCGTCGATGCGGAGACGATCCGTTCCTATTTCACGGGCCGTGGCCCGCTGACCCAGGCGGTCGTGGATGAGGGCATCCGCGGTCTCTACGCGAGCGGTCTGTTCTCCGACGTGCGGGTGACGCGCGCCGGCGGCGGCATCGTCGTGAACGTCAGCGAGAACCAGGTCATCAACCGGGTGGCGTTCGAGGGCAATTCCAAGGTTAAGGACACGGTCCTGACCTCGGAGGTCCAGTCGAAGGCGCGCGGGCCGTTCAACCCCGCCGTCGTGCAGGCCGACGCCCAGCGCATCACCGAGATCTATCGGCGCTCCGGCCGCTATCAGGTGACCGTCGAGCCGAAGACGATCAGCCAGCCGAACGGTCGCGTGGATCTCGTCTTCGAGATCAACGAGGGCGACAAGACCAAGATCCAGGCCATCGAATTCGAAGGCAACGAGGCCTACTCCGACGGCACGCTGCGCGACCAGATGTCGACCACGGAGTCGAACTGGCTGAGCTGGATCAAGACGTCCGACGTCTACGATCCTGACCGCGTCAACGCCGACCTCGAGCAGCTTCGCAAGTACTACCTCAACCACGGCTACGCTGATTTCCGGGTCGTTTCGGCGACCGCCGATCTGAACCGCGAGACCAACGCGTTCACGCTCAAGATCGTGGTCGACGAAGGACAGCAGTACCGCTTCGGTCCTGTCGACGTGGAGTCGCATGTCGCCGAGGTGGACGCCGCGACCCTGAAGAGCCGGATCCAGTCCTCGACGGGCTCGGTCTACAGCGCCAAGGACGTCGACAAGTCGGTCGAGAACATGTCGCTCGAGCTGGCCTCGCGCGGCTACGCCTTCGCGCAGGTCCGTCCTCGCGGCGATCGCGACATCAACAACCGCACGATCTCGATCACCTACGTCGTCGAGGAAGGCGCGCGGGTCTACGTCGAGCGCATCAACGTGCGCGGCAACACCCGCACGCGTGACTACGTCGTCCGCCGCGAGTTCGATATCGGCGAAGGCGACGCCTACAACCAGATCTTCATCGACCGCGCGGAGCGGCGCATCAAGGCGCTCGGCTTCTTCAAGAACGTGCGCATCACGACGGAGCCGGGTTCGGCGCCGGATCGCGTCATCGTCAACGTGGACGTCGAGGATCAGCCCACCGGCGAGTTCTCGGTCGCCGGCGGCTACTCCTCGCAGGACGGCATCATCGGCGAGATCGCGCTCGGCGAGCGCAACTTCCTCGGTCGCGGCCAGTACGCCCGCATCGCGGCTCAGTTCGGCCAGAACACGTCCGGCTTCGACTTCTCGTTCACTGAGCCGTATTTCCTCGGCTATCGCGTGTCCGCCGGCGTCGACGCTTACGTGAAGCGTCGCGACGACACCGACTACTCGTCCTACAAGGTCGACACTTATGGCGGCGGCCTCCGCTTCGGCTTCCCGATCACGGACGAGTTCACCGTCGGAACGCGGTATCAGCTCTACCAACAGGATCTGAAGATCCCGGGCCGCTATCGCGACATCTTCGACAAGAACGGCGCGGTGAACCGCGACCGCGCGTCGGCGGCGATCTTCGAAGCCGAAGGCAAGACGCTCACGTCGCTCGCCGGTCTGTCGCTGATCTACAACACGCTCGACAACCCGGTGAACCCGACCCAGGGCATCTACGCCGAGCTCAAGGGCGACGTGGCGGGCCTCGGCGGCGACGCCAAGTATGTCCGCGGGACCTTCGACGGCCGGTACTATCACCCGCTGTTCGTCGACGACGTGGTCGGCATCCTGCGCCTTCAGGGCGGTCACGTGAAAGCGTTCGGCGGCCAGGATCTGCGCGTGCTCGATCACTTCCCGGGCGGCCCCGACCTCGTGCGTGGCTTCGAGCCGCAGGGCTTTGGTCCTCGCGACCTCGGAACGGCCAACCCGCTCGTCGGCAGCCCGAACGACGATCCGCTCGGCGGCACGACCTACTTCGGCGCCTCCGCCGAAGCGCAGTTCCCGATCTTCGGGCTGCCTCGTGAGGTCGGTCTCAAGGGCGCGGTCTTCGCCGACGCCGGCACCGTGTTCGGCTATGACGGCATCAAGAGCATCAGCGGCGTTCCGAACGGCGCGGGCGGCGGCGGCGGGACCAGCACGGTGTTCGTGAACGCCAAGGACAGCAAGAAGATCCGCTCGTCTGTCGGCGCCTCGATCCTCTGGAACTCGCCGCTCGGCCCGATCCGCTTCGACTTCGCCAAGGTGCTGTCGAAGGAGAAGTATGACGAGACCCAGGTGTTCCGGTTCTCCGGCGGCACCCGGTTCTAAGAACGGGCTTCCAGCCTTCACGGAAATCTCATAAACGGGCGGCGGAGAAACATCCGCCGCCCGTTTCGTTTGCGCCGGCGGCCGCCGGAGCCCGATGACCGAACCCCGCTTCTTCCCCCCGCCGCAGCCGCTCGACCTGCAGGCGCTGGTCGCGCTGACCGGCGCCCGCCGCGCCCGTGGGCCGGAGGACGCCTCGATCACAGGCGTCGCCCCGATCGGCTGGGCCGGCCCCTCCGACGCCGCCTCGCTGTCAGGTTCCGAGGACGCCGAAGCGGTCGGCTGCAGTCTGGCGGGCGTGGTCTTCGCGTCGGCCGAATTCGAAGAGCTGGCCCCCGAGGGCGCCGTGGCGCTGATCACGCCGGAGCCGGCGAAGGCGCTGGCGCAGGTGGCCGCCGCGCTGTTCCCGAGCGCGCTGCGGCCCCAGCCGGTGTTCGGCGAGGGCGTCGCCCCGGGAGCGGTCATTCATCCGGAGGCGAAGCTCGAGAACGACGTCACGGTCGATCCTGGAGCGGTGGTGGGTCCGCGCGCGGAGATCGGGTGCGGCGCGGTGATCTGCGCCAACGCCGTCATCGGCGCCGACGTCCGGCTGGGCCGCGGCAGCGTGGTGGGGCCCGGCGCCACGATCGTCCATGCGCTGATCGGCGACCGGGTGATCATCCGCCAGGGCGCCCGCATCGGTCAGGACGGCGTCGCGCTCGCCTCCGGGAGCGGCGGCCACGCGCAGGTCCCGCAAACCGGTCGCGCCATCGTCCAGGACGACGTGCAGATCGGCGCGAACGCCACCGTCGACCGGGGGGCCGATCGTGACACGGTCATCGGGGAGGGCGCGAAGATCGACAACCTTGTCCGGATCGGCCACAACGTCACTGTCGGCCGGCATTGCGTCGTTCTTGCCCGCAGTCAGGTCCCGCCTGGCGCGACGCTCGACGACTTCGAGGTGGTGGGGAATCTCGAGGCCGCCACGTAGAGCAGAGGGGAGCGCCCCAGCGGGCGGAGGCTCCCCCGAACAGCCGCCGGGCTCCGGCGGACCTCTTGGATGTCACGCGTTGACGCTACGGCCGTAGAGCCGCGTCGGCGCTCAGGGAAAAGCAAAATGAACGACGCCACCGCGACGCCATCCTCGCAGCCGACCGCGCTCGCCGCCGCCGACATCGCGACGATCATGTCCTATCTGCCGCATCGCTACCCGTTCCTGCTCGTGGACCGGATCATCGATATCGACGGCGACAGGTCGGGCGTCGGGATCAAGAACGTGACGTTCAACGAGCCGCACTTCCAGGGACACTTTCCCCAGTCCCCGGTGATGCCGGGCGTGCTGCTGATCGAAGGCATGGCGCAGACGGCGGGCGCCATCTGCGTGGCGTCGCGCACGGCCCCGAGCTCGCCGCGGATCGTCTACTTCATGACGATCGACAAGGCGAAGTTCCGCAAGCCGGTGACGCCCGGGGATGTGGTCGAGTACCACATGACGCAGATCAAGAAGCGCGCGAACATGTGGTGGTTCCGCGGCGAGGCCAAGGTCGCCGGGACGCTGGTCTGCGAGGCCGAAATCTCGGCGATGCTGGTCGACAAATGAAAAAAGCCCCGCCGGAAGGCGGGGCTTTTTTCCTGCTCAGGGCGCGGCCTCAGCGGCGCTCGCTGATCGGCACGTAATCCCGCTCCGGCGCGCCGGTGTAGAGCTGGCGCGGCCGGCCGATGCGCTGCGACGGATCCTCGACCATCTCCTTCCACTGGGCGATCCAGCCGACGGTGCGCGCCACGGCGAACAGCACCGTGAACATAGCGGTCGGGAAGCCCATCGCCTTGAGCGTGATGCCCGAATAGAAATCGATGTTCGGATAGAGCTTCTTCTCGATGAAGTACTCGTCCTTGAGGGCGATCTTCTCGAGCTCCATCGCCACTTCGAGCAGCGGGTCGTCCTGGATGCCGAGCTCAGCGAGGACCTCGTGGCAGGTCTTCTGCATGATCTTGGCGCGGGGGTCGTAGTTCTTGTAGACGCGATGGCCGAAGCCCATCAGGCGGAACGGGTCGTTCTTGTCCTTGGCCTTCTTGACGTAGAGATCGACCTTGTCGGGCGTGCCGATCTCGCCGAGCATCTTGAGGGCGGCCTCGTTCGCTCCGCCATGGGCGGGGCCCCAGAGGCAGGCGATGCCCGCCGCGATGCAGGCGAAGGGGTTTGCGCCCGAAGAGCCTGCGAGCCGAACCGTCGAGGTCGAGGCGTTCTGCTCGTGATCGGCGTGCAGGATGAAGATCCTGTCCATCGCGCGCGCGAGCACCGGATTGACCTTGTACTCCTCGCACGGCACCGCGAAGCACATGTTCAGGAAGTTCGCGGAGAAATCGAGCGCGTTCTGCGGATATACGAAGGGCTGGCCGATCGAATATTTGTACGCCATCGCGGCGAGCGTCGGCGTCTTGGCGATCATGCGGATGGAGGCGATCAACCGCTGCTCGGGATCGGTGATGTCGGTCGAGTCGTGGTAGAAGGCCGACAGGGCGCCCACGACGCCGCACATCACCGCCATCGGGTGGGCGTCCCGGCGGAAGCCGCTGTAGAAGCGCGACATCTGCTCGTGGACCATGGTGTGGCGCGTGACCTGCCGGTCGAACTCCGCCTTCTGCGCCGAGGTCGGCAGTTCGCCGAACAGCAGCAGGTAGCAGGTCTCCAGGAAGTCGCCGTGCTCGGCCAGTTCGTCGATCGGATAGCCGCGGTAGAGCAGCAGGCCGGCGTCGCCGTCGATATAGGTGATCTTCGACTCGCAGCTCGCGGTCGAGGTGAAGCCCGGATCGTAGGTGAACAGTCCGGTGTCTTTGTAGAGCGTCTGGACGTCGAGAACGGACGGGCCGATGGAGCCGTGCTTGATCGGAAGAGCAAGCTCGGCCCCTTCGACGCTCAGATGCGCGGCTTCTGGCGAGCCTTCTTGAACCTTGAGCGTGCTGGTCGTCGCATTCATGCGCCATGCCCCTTCGCTGGAATTATGGCCTCGTCGCGCCGGTGACGGCACGTGGCTCTCCGGCTCACTGGAGGGAGAGGGCGCAGGGTCAGCGCGACGCTACTTTTGTTGCAGTGCGTTCTAGCGCTGTCAAACCGCAGCGCCAGTTTTGGCCCGGTTCACGGCCTCTGCGCGGCCTGATCCGCGATCCGCGCGAGGCTTTCCTCACGCCCGAGCGCGACGAGCACGTCGAAGATGCCGGGCGACGTCTTGCGCCCGGTCAGCGCGGCGCGGAGCGGCTGCGCCGCCGCCCCGAGCTTGACGCCGGCCTCCTCGGCGACGGAGCGCACGGCGGCCTCCGCTTCCGGGGCCGCCCAGGGCTCGATGGCCGCGAGCCGCTCGCCGAGCAGCGCCAGCAGCCGCCGCGCCTCCGGCGTCAGCAACTGCTCCGCAGCCGGCTCCAGCGACAGCGGCCGCTGATCGAGCAGGAAACGGGCGCCGTCCAGCAGTTCGACGAGGGTCTTCGCCCGCTCCTTGAGCCCCGGCAGCGCGCCCTCCAGGGCGGGCCAGCGGCCGGTCTCGTCGAGGCGCGCGATCGCGGCGAGGCCGCCCGGAAGATAGGGAAGGGCGGCCCGGAACGTCGCCATCAGCTCGTCGTCGGGCGTCGCGCGCATGTAATGCCCGTTCAGGTTCTGCAACTTCACCTGATCGAACCGCGCGGCCGAGCGGCCCACGTCGGCTATGTCGAACCACTCGATCGCCTGCTCGGTCGAGAAGATCTCGTCGTCGCCGTGGCTCCAGCCGAGACGGGCGAGGTAGTTGCGCAGCGCCGCCGGCAGGAAGCCCATCTCGCGGTAGGCCTCCACGCCGAGCGCGCCGTGGCGCTTGGAGAGCTTCGCGCCGTCCGGCCCGTGGATCAGCGGGATGTGCGCCATCCGGGGCGCGCTCCAGCCCATCGCGTCGTAGATCTGCGCCTGCCGGGCCGCGTTGGTGAGATGGTCGACGCCGCGGATGACGTGGGTGACGCCCATGTCGTGGTCGTCGACCACCACGGCGAGCATATAGGTCGGCGTGCCGTCCGACCTCAGCAGCACGAGGTCGTCGAGATCCTTGTTCGGGATCACGACGCGACCCTGCACCAGGTCGTCGATCACGGTTTCGCCCTCGGTCGGCGCCTTCAGTCGGATCGCCGGCGCCCGGTCGGTCGGCCAGTCGGCCTCGGGACGGTCACGCCAGCGGCCGTCATAGCGCGGCGGGCGGCCCTCGGCCTGCGCCGTGGCGCGCATCTCCTCGAGCTCCTGGGCGGTCGCGTAGCAGCGATAGGCGCGCCCCTCGGCCAGCATCCGCTCGACCGCCTCGCGATGGCGCCCCGCGCGCGCGAACTGGAACACGGGCTCCCCGTCCCAATCGAGCTCCAGCCACTTCAGCCCGTCGAGGATCGCCGTGATGGCGGCTTCCGTCGAGCGCGCGCGGTCCGTGTCCTCGATCCGCAGCAGCATCTTGCCGCCGAGGCTCCTGGCGAACAGCCAGTTGAACAGCGCAGTCCTGGCGCCGCCGATATGCAGGAAGCCGGTCGGCGACGGCGCGAAGCGTGTGACGACGGTGTCGCTCAATTCAGGTCGTTCTCTCGCGCTCGGGGGAGGGGGCGACGTCATCTGTACGCCGCGGCGCGCCGGTGTAGCATGGCGGCGCGACCGGGGGAAAGACGCGCCATGGCTGAGCAGCCGGGGCGGCCAGGGCGGGGCAGAGCGCGCGCGGCGGCCATCCCGGAGCTCCGGGCGGGCGAGCCTTCCGCGGCCGCGCGCGCATGGCGGCTGCGGCTCTCCGACCGGATGCTCGCCCTGCTGGCCGAGGAGGCGGAGGCCGGCCGGCCGGCCTTGTGGCTCCCTGTCGCGTTCGGCTGCGGCGCGGTGATCTATTTCTCGGCGAGCCGCGAGCCGGAGCTTTGGGCGAGCGCGGCGCCGGCGGCGGTGGGTCTCGCACTGCTCTGGCTCGCCCGCGGCAAGTTCCTGACGCTGTGGCTCGCGCTCGCCGTGACCTTCGGCGGCGCGGGATTCCTCGCCGGAAAGCTCGCGACCGTGCGCGCGGAGGCCCCCGCGCTCGATCGACCGCTGCGCGGCGAGGTCGTCGGCCGCGTCCTGCTGGTGGAGCCGCGGGCGCGCGGCATGCGGCGGCTGACGATCGAGCCGGAGCGCCTCACGACGCTGGCGGCGGACGATCTGCCGGCGCGCGTCCGGGTGACGGCGCGCGCCGATCCGCCGCTCGCGGCCGGAGACCGTGTTTCGCTGACCGCGCTGTGGCGGCCGCCGGAAGGACCGGTGCGGCCCGGAGGCTATGATTTCGCGCGGGTCGCGTTCTTCGAGAAGATCGGAGCGACGGGTTTCGGAGCGAAGGACATCCGCCTTCTGCCCGCCGTTCCCGAGGGCCTCGCGGCGAGGGCCGCGGCTGCGCTGGAGCGATTGCGCGCGCGGCTCACGGCGCGCATCACGTCCGCCGTCGGCGGACCCGAAGGCGCGGTCGCGGCCGCGCTCGTCACCGGCGTGCAGGGCCCAATCCCGCAATCGGTGTCGGACGATCTGCGTGCGGCCGGCCTCAGCCATATCCTCTCGATCTCCGGCCTCCACATGGCGCTGGTCGCGGGAACCCTGTTCTGGTTCGCCCGGGCGTCTCTGGCGCTGTCCCAGCGCGCCGCCCTGAGGCTGCCGGTCAAGGAGATCGGCGCTGCGATCGCGCTGGCCGGCGCGACCTTCTATCTCGCGCTGTCCGGCGCGGAGGTCGCGACGCAGCGCTCCTACGTCATGATCGCCGTCGCGCTGATCGCCGTGATGCTGGGTCGGCCCGCGCTCGCCCCCCGCAACTTCGCGCTCGCCGGGCTGCTGGTGGCCGCCTGGACCCCTGAGGCGCTGCTCGGGCCGAGCTTCCAGATGTCGTTCGCCGCCGTCGCCGGGCTGGTCGCCTGGTTCGAGACAAGGCGCGACCTGCCGCCCGCGCCGCCCCCGGCCTCGCGCGGGGCCGCGGTCATGCGCCGCCTGCGGCGGGCGGCCACGCTCGCGGTGATGACGACGCTGGTCGCCGGGGCGGCCACCGCCCCGTTCGCCGCCTACCACTTTCAGCGCCTCACGCCCTACGCGCTCGCCGGCAACGCGCTCGCTGAGCCGCTCATCGGGCTTGTCGTGATGCCGGCGGCGATCGGCGGCCTCATCTTCGCGCCGCTCGGGCTGGACGGCTTCTGGTGGCGGCTCATGGGCCTTGGGCTCGAGGGCGTCCTGGCGATCGCGCACGCGGTTGCGTCGTGGCCGGGCGCCGAACGCAACGTGGTGGCGTTCGGGCCGGAAGCGCTCATCCTGTTCGCGCTGGGGCTGGCCTGGCTTTGCCTCTGGCGAACGCCGCTGCGCTGGGGCGGCGCGCCGATCCTCGCGGCGGCGCTGGCGCTCGCAGCCTTTCCGGCGCGGCCCGACGTCGTCATCGACGCGTCCGGCCGGGCGCTCGCGGCGCGGACGCCGGATGGCCGGCTGGCGCTTGTGGGCGCCAGCCCGGGAGGTTTCGCGGCCAAGGTCTGGTTCGCGGCGGACGGCTCGTCCGCGCCCACGCGAGAGGCGGCGCGCGGCGTCCGCTGCGACGCCTACGGCTGCGTCGCGCCGCTCGCGGGCGGCGGCCTGGTGGCGCTCTCCAGGGATGCGAGAGGCCTGGAGGAGGACTGCCGACGCGCGACGCTGGTGGTCACCCGGCGCGAGGCGCCCGCGGCATGCGCCGAAACGGCGGCGGTCATAGACCGGAAGATCCTGGCCGCCACCGGGGCCCTGAGCCTGACCCGCTCCGGGAAGGGCTTCTCAGGCGTCGCGGCTCTCGAGCCGTCCGGCTCCCGGCCCTGGACCCGGCAGCCCGCAGCGCCGCCTCCCGAGGCAGCGACCCGACTGATCTTCGCGGCGACGCCGCCGCTCACCCGGGAGCCCGAGCCGCCGCCGGTCGATCCCACCGATCCCCCGGACGAGACCGACGCGGACGACGCCGTTTCGCCTGATGATCAGTAACGCCGGATCAGGCCCACGAGCCGTCCCTGAATCGCGACCCGATCGGGCCCGAAGATCCGCGTCTCGTAAGCGGGGTTCGCCGCCTCGAGCGCGATGGAGGCGCCGCGCTTCCGCAGACGTTTCAGCGTCGCTTCCTCCTCGTCCACCAGCGCCACGACGATGTCGCCGGTGTCGGCCGTGTCCTGGCGCCGGATGAGGACCAGATCTCCGTCGAGAATGCCGGCCTCGATCATCGAGTCGCCTCGCACCTCGAGCGCGAAGTGCTCTCCGGTGGAGATCAGGTCCGGCGACACCGCGATGGTGTGGCTTCTCGTCTGGATCGCCGAGATCGGCACGCCGGCCGCAATGCGCCCCATGACGGGCACATGCACTGCGGACCGCCGGTCTTCGCCGTCATCGTCGCTCGACGAGGCAGGCTTGAGCCGTCCGAGGTTGCCTTCGATCACGCTCGGAGAGAACCGCGTCGCCGGCCGCGTCACGGAGGGGGCCGCGGCTTCGGGCAGCTTCAGCACCTCAAGCGCGCGCGCCCGGTTCGGGAGGCGGCGGATGAAACCGCGCTCCTCGAGCGCCATGATCAGCCGGTGAATGCCGGACTTCGACTTGAGGTCCAGCGCCTCCTTCATCTCCTCGAAGGAGGGCGGAACGCCGGCCTCCTTCAGCCGCTCATGAATGAAGCGCAGAAGCTCGTACTGCTTGCGGGTCAACATGGGCGGGTCCGCGACGATGCAAAACAAATCATGAACAGAAATCTACCTGTTCTAGATGTGTTCCGCAACCGTTAACGTTCGGTGCATGCTCCGCGCGGCGACGTTCCCGGATTGCTGGCGATCAGAGGGGTGGGGGCAGAAGAAGGATGTCGCAGGGGTCTCCCGCCCGAGCCGCGACGGCGTTCGCCGGGCGCACCAGCAGGCACTCCGCCTCGGAGAGCGCGCGGAGCATGGAGGAATCCTGCCGCGGGAACGCGGTGGCGACCGGGACGCCGTCTGCGTCATGGGACAGGGCGGCCCGCACATAGTCTTCGCGGTGATCGTTCGCCGGCATGTCCCGGCCGAGCCGGCCGCGCCGGGTCTTGGGCGTGACGTCGGAACACCCTGCGAGGCGGCGAAGCGCCGGGATCAGGAAGAGGACGGAACAGACGAGCGCCGACACCGGGTTGCCCGGCAGCCCGAGCGCCACCATTTCGCCGCGCCGTCCGGCCATCATCGGCTTGCCGGGACGCATGGCGATCTTCCAGAAGTCGAGCGTGACTCCGCACGCCTCGAGCGCCGGCCGGACGAGGTCGTGGTCGCCCACCGACGCGCCCCCGAGCGTGACGAGGATGTCCGCTTTCTCGGAGATCGCGCGCTCGATCGCCGCACGGATCGCCGCCGGCTCGTCCGGGGCGATGCCGAGATCGAGCGGCAGGCCGCCTTCGCCGGCCACGGCGGCCGCGATGGCGAAGCTGTTGGAGGCGAAGATCTGGTCGGGGCCGGCCTCCTTCCCTGGGAGCGCAAGCTCGTCGCCCGTCGCCAGGATCGCCACGCGCGGCCGCCGGCTGACGTCCAGAACGCCGTGGCCGAGCGCGGCCGCGAGCCCGAGGTCGCGCGCGCCGAGCCGACGCCCCGCGGGAAGCAGGGTCTCGCCCGCGGAGAAGTCGAGGCCGGCGCGGCGGACATGTCGACCGGCCTGGACGGGCTCCCGGACGACGACCTCGTCGCCCTCCCGGTCGGCGTTCTCCTGGAGCAGGACAGCGTCGGCGCCGCGGGGCAGCGGCGCCCCGGTGAAGATCCGCGCGGCCTGCCCGGAGCCAACCTCGCCGGCAAACGCCTTGCCGGCCGCCGCCTCGCCCACGACGCGCAGCCGGACAGGGGCGGACTGGACATCCACCGAACGCACCGCATAGCCGTCCATGGCGGAGCAGTCCCATGGCGGCTGCGTCCGGACCGCCTTGAGCGGGACGGCGAGCGTCCGCCCGAGCGCTTCGCCAAGTCCGACGCGTTCGGCGGGAAGCGTCGCGAGCCCCGACAGAATTCGAGCGCGGGCCTCCGCGACAGGGAGGAGGCCGCTCATCCTTCGGCCCGGAAGTCGCCTGAGCGCCCGCCGGACTTAGCGAGCAGACGCACGCCCTCGATCCGCATGCCCCGGTCGACGGCCTTGGTCATGTCATAGATCGTGAGACAGGCGACGGAGACGGCGGTCAGAGCCTCCATCTCGACCCCGGTCGGCCCGGTCACCCGCGCCATGGCCGTCACGACGACGCCCGGGAGCGCCTCGTCCGGCGTCAGCTCGACGGACACCTTCGAGAGCGCCAGCGGGTGGCACAGCGGGATCAGTTCGTGGGTCCGCTTCGCGGCCATGATGCCGGCGATCCGCGCCGTTCCGAGCACATCGCCCTTCTTGGCGTCGCCGGCGAGGATCAGCGCCAGCGTCTCGGGGGCCATGAGCACGCGGCCCTCCGCCGTCGCCTCCCGCACGGTGGCGGGCTTGTCCCCGACGTCGACCATATTGGCCTCGCCGGAGGCGGAGAGATGCGTCAGGCCGGCTGGTTGAGAGCTCACGTCACGTCCTTGCCAAGGATTCCTCTGGCGACGTCGAACGAGACCGCCGTCACGACGCCTGTTCCGGTGAGCGCCAGGCCGATCAGATAAAGGCGAGTGGCTCGGTCATAGATCGTCTTCACCAAACCTTCGACCGGCAGAAGCAAAGCCAGCGCCCAGATCTGGAACATGCCGCCTGCGAAGACTGCGGCGACGGCGGGCACATCATACAGGCGCCACGCGTCCGCGCTCGAGGCCCATTGCGAGAGGAACCCCAAGGTGAACGAGACGGTGATGCCGTAAGCCGTGATCGTGCCGTTGCGGAATACGGCCTCGACCCGCTCCTCGCCGACCTGAGGAGAGACCGCCTCAGCGCTCCCGATCTGTGCGTTCAACGGCCGCCCCCGAGTTCGTCGTTCCTGCGCACGAGGCGGGTGAGGAGGTCGATCTGCTCCTGCTGCTTCGCGATCAGCGTCATGATGTGTTCGTCCCTCAGCCGATCCAGCTTCTCGTGCAACCCCATGATCTCGATCTCCGCCTTCAGGTTCACTTCGTAGTCGCGCGCGGCGTTCTCGCGATCTTTGATGGCCTGGCGGTTCTGGCTCATCATGATCACCGGGGCCTGAAGCGCCGCAAGCATCGACAGCATCAGATTGAGGAAGATGAACGGGTAGGGATCGAAGGGCTGCGACAGCAGCCAGAGATTGGCCCCGGCCCACAGCAACAGGAACACGCAGAAACTGATGATGAACGTCCAGGAGCCGCCGAAGGACGCGACCTGGTCGGCGAGACTTTCGCCGAACGTCTTCTGTTCGTCGCCGGCAGGACGCCGGATCAGGACGCTGCGCCGCCGGGCGTGCTTCAGCACGCGGGCTTCAGCCTCCGTCAGCGCCTCCGCGTCCTTGCCCAGCCAACGTCTCGCTGCAGGGTCGAGCTCGGCGCGGGGGTCTGGGGACATATGACGGCCCGTTGTTCAAGCCGCGGGAGGCGAAGCCAGAAGGGCGCGAGTGGCGGCGGCGACGTCTTCCTGCCTCATCAGGCTCTCGCCCACCAGAAGGGTCCGGCAGCCGACGGCGGCGAGCCGCGCCACGTCTGCGGGCGTGAAGATGCCGCTCTCCCCGACCAGGATGCGGCCGGCCGGAACCAGAGGCGCCAGCCTCTCGGTGGTCTCCAG
This sequence comes from Hansschlegelia beijingensis, assembly GCF_014196425.1. Classification (GTDB taxonomy): domain Bacteria; phylum Pseudomonadota; class Alphaproteobacteria; order Rhizobiales; family Methylopilaceae; genus Methylopila; species Methylopila beijingensis. The sequence continues at coordinate 161,933 of NZ_JACIDR010000005.1, read as the reverse complement.
AGTGACCTCGAAGGTCCGAAGGTTGCGATTGTTCACGCCGAGCAGGGGCGCGGCGAGCGGCAGAGCCCGTTCGAGCTCTGCGGCGTCATGCACCTCGATGAGGACGTCCATGCCGAAGTCTGCGGAGGCCGAGACGAGATCTCGCGCCTCGGCGTCGGTGACGGCGGCCATGATGACGAGGATGCAGTCGGCGCCAAGCGCGCGCGCCTCGGCGACCTGATAGGGCTCGTAGAGGAAGTCCTTGCGGATCACGGGCAGAGGCGCCGCTTCACGGGCCCGCACCAGGAACTCCGGCGCTCCCTGGAAGGACGGCGCGTCGGTCAGCACGGACAGGCAGGTCGCGCCGCCCTCCGCATAGGCGCGGGCGAGCGCGGGCGGGTCGAAGTCGGCGCGGATCAGGCCCTTGGACGGGCTGGCCTTCTTGATCTCCGCGATCAGGGCCGTGCCGCCCGCGTCGAGGGTGCGACGGATGGCGTCCGCGAATCCGCGCGGGGGAGAGGCCACGTCGGCGGCCTTGCGCACTTCCGCGAAGGAGCGGGCGCTTTTCGCCTCGGCGATCTCGCGCCGCTTGTAGGCCGCGATGCGATCCAGAATGTCGCTCACGCCGCGAGCTCCGCGTTCGAGACCTGCACGAGCGCCTCGAGCCGGGCCAGCGCCGCGCCCGAGTCGAGGGCGGCCGTCGCGAGCGCCGCGCCTTCCGCGATGTCCGCCGCGCGCCCGGCGACCACCAGCGCCGCGGCCGCGTTGAGGATCGCGACGTCCCGGTAAGCGCCCGGCCGGCCCTCGAGCACCTGTCGCATGGCGCGCGCATTGCTGTCGGCGTCGCCGCCCGCGAGCGCTCCGACCGGATGCGGGGTGAAACCGGCCTGCTCCGGCGAGACCTCGAAGGTCGTCACCGCGCCGTTATCGAGCGAGGCCACGAAGGTCGGCCCCGAGGTGGTGATCTCGTCAAGCCCGTCGGAGCCGTGGACCACCCAGGCCCGCTCCGAGCCGAGCTGGGCCAGCGCTTCCGCGATCGGCACGACCCATCGGCGGGCGAACACGCCGACCATCTGCCGCTTGACGCCGGCCGGATTCGAGAGCGGCCCCAGCAGGTTGAAGATCGTCCGGACGCCGAGCTCGGTCCGGGCAGGCCCGACATGGCGCATCGCGGAATGGTGGTTGGGCGCGAACATGAAGCCGATGCCGGCCTCCGCGACGCAGGCCGAGATGCGGTTCGCGTCGATGTCGACCGCCACGCCGAGCGCGCGCAGAACGTCGGCCGAGCCCGATCGGGACGACAGGGCGCGGTTGCCATGCTTGGCAACGGGCACGCCGCAGCCGGCCACCACGAAGGCGGCGCAGGTGGAGACGTTGACGGAGCCGGAGCCGTCGCCGCCGGTGCCGACCACGTCGACCGCGTCGGCCGGGGCCGCGACAGGGGTCATGCGGGCCCGCATCGCGGCGACCGCGCCGGCGATCTCATCCACGGTCTCGCCGCGCACCCGCAGGCCCATCAGAAAGGCGCCGAGCTGCGCCGCCGTCGCTTCGCCGGACATCAGCTGCCCGAACGCCGCCTCCGCCTCAGCGCGATCGAGCGGACGCCCATCAGCGATCCGGGCGAGCACCGCCTTGAATCCATCCATTGTCGGGGTCTCAGGACGCGCGCGCGGCCGCGAGCCGCCGGCGTTCGGCGTTCCACTCGGCTGCGTCGGCGAGGAAGTTCCCGAAGATCGAAGCGCCGTGCTCGGACGCGATGCTTTCGGGGTGGAACTGGACGCCGTGGATCGGCCACTGGCGATGCGACAGCCCCATGATCAGGCCGTCGTCGGTCTCGGCGGTCACCTCGAGCGCATCGGGCAGGTCGTCGCGCCGAACCACGAGCGAGTGGTACCGCGTCGCCTGAAGGGGCCCGTTGAGGCCACGGAAGACGCCGCGCCCCGCATGATTGATCCGCGCCAGCTTGCCGTGCACGGGGCTCGGCGCGCGCACGACCGCGCCGCCGAACACTTCGCCGATGGCCTGATGGCCAAGGCAGACGCCGAAGACCGGGACCTGGCCCGCGGCTCGCGCGATCAGTTCGCAGGACACGCCGGCCTCGTGCGGCGTGCACGGGCCGGGCGAGATGACGATCGCGTCCGGCCCTTCGGCCAGAACCTCGTCCGCCGTGGCCTTGTCGTTGCGCACGACCTTCACCTCGGCGCCGAGCGCGCCCAGAGCGTGGACGACGTTCCAGGTGAAGCTGTCGTAGTTGTCGATCAGGGTGACGGCGGTCATCGCGGCGGCTCTCTCAAGGCGCGCACTCAATGCGCAGCGGCGCAGCGCGTCAAGGGCGGCGCGGCCTCATTGCTGCGGAGCGCGTTCGACGGCCGGGCCATCGAGGGGCCGGCGTTCGATCCGTCCGCGCTCGAGCGGCGGCTGCTTCAGGATGATGACGTCGTCCGGCACGCCGGCGGGAGACGGCGCCGCGCCGCCGGTCGGCCGCTGGTCGTCCTGAGGCTGGGCCGGCTCGGCGGCGCCGGACGCCCGCTGCTGCGGGCTCTGCGGCTTCGGCGCCGCGCGCAACGTCGCCTCGCCCTGGGGGCGCGAAAGCTCCTGGGCCTTCTGCTCGTCGACGACGATGTCGCCCTTCTTGACGGTCTTGTCCTCGACGCCCTGAAGCGCCTGAGCCCAGCTCATCCCCTCGGGCTTGCAGGAGCAGCCTGAAACGAACTCCTTGCGGTAGCGGAAAGCGTTCTCGAGCTTCGTGTAGGGCTCGCCGTCGACGCTCGCGGCCTGGTCGATCTGGCCGCCCGGGTTCGGGTAGGCGAACAGCTTCGCCTCCGTGCCGGGGCAGGTGGCCTGACAGATCGCTTCGTCGCGTTCGAAGGCGTTGCGGGTCGTCTGATACGAGATCGGGAAGAAGAAGCCGTCGCAGGTCCGCACGCAGACGGTGCGGAAGGTGGAGACGCGCGGGGTCGATTCCGGCGACATCTCCGGCTCGATCACGGTCTCGCCCTGCGACGGCTCCTCCGAGCCCGGGCCGCCGAACAGGAAGTCGAAGAAGCCGCGCTTCTGCGGCTGGCCGGGAACCCGCCGCTCGACGAGACGGTATTGCGGGCCGCACTCGTTGCGGGCCAGGGCGATCAAAAGCTCCCGCCGACGCGGATCGCCTCCGCCGCCCTGGCTCGCCTGGGCGAGCTGCGCGCTCAGCCGGTCGAGATTGGCCTGCATCTGGCGGATGCGGTCGGTGAGAGGCCTGCATTCGGCGGGCGGATCGGGCGAGAAGAAGAAGCGGCGTCCGCAGCCCAGCCCCTTGGCGTAGGCGGTCGTGCGGTCGAGCTCGGCCTGCTGGCGGGCGGCGGCCTGCTGGAGCTGACGCGGGTCCGCCTGGCGCGGCCGCCCCAAGGAGGCGAGCTGGGCCTCGAGCCGCAGGCAGGTCTCGGACCCCTGCTGCGCCTGCGCGCCGACGGACGCGAAGACGAGCGGAAAAGCCGCGACAGCGGCGAGAAACGACCTCATGCCAGTCCCTAAGCGCGAGTCGGCGCGCGTTGCCCCCGGCTTGTTTAGCCGCTGAGGCCCGATCCGCACAGGGCCCGAGGAAAATGAGATTGCGCCGAGTCGCGCGGATCCGGCCCGTCAGAGCAGCCGGAGCCCTCCTGGCGGCTCAGTCCACCGGGCCAGCCGGGACGGGCGCGTTGTTGTGCGTGACGGTCACGCGCGGGTCGGGCACGCCGCCGAAGCGGCGGTAGACGTAATCCGTCTGATCCACGGCGGCGTCCTTGATCGCCAGGGCCACGATCTTGGCGTGGAACGGCGACAGCGAGCAGGCGGGATCGGCCTGTTCGGGATCGCCGGTGATCGCGAGCGCCTGGCAGCGGCATCCGCCGAAATCGATCTCCTTGCGCGGGCAGCCCTTGCAGGGCTCCTTCATCCAGCTGGTGCCGCGATAGGCCTCGAAGGCGGAGGAGTTCGCCCAGATGTCCGGCAGGCTGCGCTCGGTGACGTAGTCGAACTTCAGGTGCTTGATGGTCTCCGCCGCGTGGCAGGGCAGCACCTTGCCCGAGGGCGTGACGTTGAGCGACTGGCGTCCCCAGCCGCCCACGCAGGGTTTTGGCCGGCGCGCGTAATAGTCGGGCACGACGGCGTCGATCACCAGCTTGCCCTTGAGCTCGTCGCGCAGCCGCTCCACGGTCTCGGCCGCGCGCATCACCTGCTCGCGGGTCGGCATCAGCATCCGGCGGTTCTCGAGCGCCCAGCCGTAATACTGCGAATGCGCGATCTCGACGCGGCGCGCGCCGAATTCGAGCGCCATGTTCACCAGCGGCTCGATGTTCTCGATGTTGGCGCGATGGATGACCGCGTTGATCGTCAGCGGCAGGCCGAGTTCGAGCACCCAGCCGGCGAAGATCCGCTTCTTCTCATGGGCGCCCTTGAGCCCCGCGATGCGGTCGGCGGTGTCCGGCAGCGCGTCCTGGATCGACAGCTGGACGTGGTCCAGGCCCGCAGTGGCGAGCTCTTCCAGCTTCTCCCGCGTGACGCCGATCCCGGAGGTGATGAGGTTGGTGTAGAGCCCGACCTTCACGGCGTGGGCGGTGAGCTCCACGATGTCCTTGCGAGCGGTCGGCTCACCGCCCGAAAGGTGGAGGTGCAGCACCCCCATCGCGGCGGCCTCGGAGAACACCCGCTTCCAGGTCTCGGTGTCGAGTTCGCCGGAGCGCTTGTCGAGCTCGACGGGATTCGAGCAGTAGGGGCAGGACAGCGGGCAGCGATGCGTCAGCTCGGCGAGCATGCCGAGCGGCGCCGGCGGCGGCACGCGGGCCGCTTCCGCCGGATTTGGGATCGTCATGTCGTTCATGGCTTCGGCCTCCTCAGCCGAGGTCCAGCACGCGCTTGTTGGCGAGGTCCGCAAGCATCGCCTTGACGTCCGTCTCGATCGTCTCGCGCGGCGCCGCATAGGCGGTCGCCAGATCATCGACGATCGCGGAGACCGTCCTCACCCCGTCGCAGCGTTCGAGCACCGCGACGGCGATTGCGTCCGGGTGCAGCACGCGCTCCGGCGCGAGCAGCAGCCACTGGTTGCGAACCTCGTCCCTCCGCAGGCGTACGCCCCGCGGAAGGCTCGGCGTGGCGTCGGACGAGACTTCCGTCATTCCGCCGCCTGCCGATCAGCCTGGTCCGCGGGCCGGAACGCGTCGGGCCAAGGCTTGGCGTACAGATAGGCATGCTCGAGCGCGTCCAACATGGCCCACAGCATCGAGCACTTGAACTCCAGGGCGGCGATCACCGCCCGCTGCTGCTCCGGCGTCCGTGCGTGCGTCTTGCAGTAGTCGAGCGCGAAATCGCTGTCGCGCTTGGCCTGCACCGGCCGCGCCGTGAAATAGGCGAGCGTCTCCTGCGTGACATAGTCGTAGTTCGCCAGCATCCCCGAGACGCGCGTCGCGATCACCATCGGCGAGAACAGCTCGGTGAGCGATGAGGCGACCGCCTCCAGCAGCGAACGATCGCGCACGAAGGTCATGTAGGCGTTCACGGCGAATTTCGTGGCGGGTAGGGCCAGTTCGCCGCTCATCACGGCGCCGCGGTCGAGGCCGAGATCGTCGGTCAGCTTCAGCCACTTGGCGATGCCGCCTTCGCCCTCGCGCTCGCCGTCATGGTCGATGATGCGCTGCCGCCATTCGCGGCGCAGCTGCGCGTCCTCCATCCGCGACAGGATGATGGCGTCCTTCTGCGGGATGCAGGCCTGATAGAGGTAGCGGTTGAGCGCCCAGGCCTCGACCTCGCCGCGCGAGCACGCGCCGGACTGCAGCCGCAGCTGGAACGGATGGAGGTGATGATAGCGGGTCGCGCCGACCTCGCGAAGGCGCTCCTCAAGCTGGCTCGCGGTGAGCAGGTCCGACATCGCAAATCCTCCGCAGTCTATGCCGCGGTTGACCCGCGATCCTGCCGTTCAACGGAGCGGACGGCCTCTCCGACCGTCACCTCGAGCCCGTCTTCCGACACTTCCCAGCCATGATCCTCGACGGTCCGCCGCTCGGGCGAGCCGGCTACGAGAATCGGGTTCGTATTGTTGATGTGAATGTAGATCTTGCGACCTACCTTCACGCCGTCGAAGGCCGTCATGGATCCGCCGTCGCCCGAAAGCGGCACGTGTCCCATGCGTCGGCCGGTCTTCTCGCCGACGCCGGCCTTTCGCATCTCGTCGTCTTCGAAAACAGTCCCGTCGAACAGCAGGACGTCGGCGCCGTCCACCCGGCGCAGGACGCCGTCATTCACGACCGCGCATCCGGGGATGTAGACCAGACGCCGGCCGTCCTTGCGGATGTCGACGCCAACGGTGTCGCCGGACGTATCTCCGATCTTCAGATTCTCGGTCTCGAGATAGAGCGGGACTTTGCCCGGCACCCCGAAGAACTCGATCGTCGCGTCGTCGATCCTGAACGGCTTGTCGAGTTCGACCGTCTGGCGACCGACGACGTCCTTAGCCAGAACGCCAAAGATCGGATTCGAGTCGAGCACCGCGGAGATCTGCGACGTGGCGTAGACCGTCAGCGGCGAACGTTCACGCAGCGTGATCAGCCCGTCGACATGATCGACGTCGCCATTGGTGAGGACCACCGAACGGATCGGAGTCTCGCGCAGCCCGGTCGGCTGCAGCTTCGGCGTCGCCAGGATCTGCGAGCGCAGGTCAGGCGAAGCGTTGAACAGCGTCCAGGCGCCCCGACCGGTTTCGACCGCGATCGAGGACTGGGTGCGGCGCTTCACGCGCGGGTCGTTGTCCCACGCCAGAGCGCACACCGGACAGCGGCAATTCCACTGGGGAAAGCCGCCGCCGGCAGCTGATCCGAGAACGATCATCCGAAGAGACATGGCGAAAGCCGATCCTTCCTCAGATCGTCTCGAATACAGTCACGGCTTCAGCTCAGAGCTCGGCCGGGCTGTACGACGTGACTTCGAGACCGACGGGGGTCTCTTCGACGATCGGAGCGGTCCAAATGGCCATGATAGCCTCCTAAGGGTTCCCTAAGACTTCGCACCTTCGAGAAGCGGAGACGCTCCTCTTGGCGCGTCACGGAAGATAGCTTTGCCGGCAGAGGGGCGCCAGCGCGCGCCGCCTTAAATCTTGGTAATCTAGGTGCTTGATCCTCAAGATCTTCTTAGGATTCCGGGCCGCCGGCGGAGGGCGCTCCGAAGCCGCGCGTCACGTCATCGCCCCATTTCCAGCCCGGCCGCCGGGCGGTTTGTCCCGCTGGCGCCAAGGCTTGACGGAGCTTGCCCGCGTGATCATTGTCCGCGCCATGAACGCCGCCGGACGCGCCGACGCCACCAACCGGATCGTCATTATCTGCGCATAGCTGAGGCTGGCCGCGGCGGTTTTTTCTTGATCTTTTGCGAGAAGAACGACACCCCGGCCCACGAGGAGGACGGGGCGTGACCACGCTCAAGCTCTACAATTCGCTGACGCGCTCGAAGGATCCGTTCGCGCCGATCGATCCGCAGGACGTGCGGATGTATGTGTGCGGCCCGACGGTCTACGACCGGGCGCATATCGGCAACGCCCGGCCGGTCATCGTCTTCGACCTGCTGTACAGGCTGCTGCGCCACGTCTACGGCGCCGAGCACGTCAAATATGTCCGCAACATCACGGACGTGGACGACAAGATCAACGCGCGCGCGGCCGAGCGGAAGATCTCGATCCATGAACTGACCGCGGAGACCGCGCGCGGTTTCCACGCCGACGTCGCCGAGCTCGGCTGCCTGCCGCCGACCGAAGAGCCCCGCGCCACGGAATATATCTGCCGTGGCGAGGGCGAGCTCGACATGATCAAGCTGGTCGAGCGGCTGATCGAGCGCGGCCACGCCTATGAGGCGGACGGTCACGTTCTGTTCGACGTCGCCTCGATGCCGGCCTATGGGCGCCTCGCACGCCGCTCGCTCGACGAGATGGAGGCCGGCGCGCGCGTGGAGGTCGCTTCCTACAAGAAGGGGCCGATGGACTTCGTCCTGTGGAAGCCCTCCCGGGAGGGTGAGCCGGCCTGGCCGAGCCCCTGGGGCATGGGGCGGCCGGGCTGGCACCTCGAGTGTTCGGCGATGGCGGCCGCGCTGCTTGGCGAGGTGTTCGACATCCATGGCGGCGGGATCGACCTGATCTTCCCGCACCACGAGAACGAGATCGCGCAGTCGACCTGCTGCTTCGGCCATGAGCGGATGGCCAATGTGTGGCTGCACAATGGCTTCCTGCTGGTCGAGGGCGAGAAGATGTCGAAGTCGCTTGGCAACTTCGTCACCATCCGCGAGGTGCTGGCCGATTGGCCGGGCGACGTGGCCAGGCTCGCGATGTTCGCGGCGCACTACCGTCAGCCGATCAACTGGACCCTCAAGGGCCTGCAGGAGGCCGAGCGGACGCTCGGGCAGTGGTTCGAGGCCGCCGCGGCGGACGCCGATCCTCGGCCGGCGCCTGGCGTGATCGAGGCGCTCGCCGACGACCTCAACACGCCGAAGATGATCGCCGAGATGCACCGGCTTCGCTCCGAGGGCGGCCGCAAGGCGCTGTCGGGGACGCTCCGCTTCCTGGGTTTCCGGCAGGAGGCCTACGAAGACTGGCGGGCCGCGCGGGCCCCGGAGCAGTCGCTTCCCACCGAGGAGATCGAGCGTCTGATCGACGCCCGCATCGCTGCGCGCAGGGAGCGCAACTTCGCCGAGGCGGACCGCATCCGCGACGAACTGCTCGCTAAGGGCGTCCTGCTGAAGGACAGCGCCACGGGCACGAGTTGGGAAGTGGCGAGATGACCCGGGAGCGCCTCTATCTGTTCGACACCACGCTGCGTGACGGCGCCCAGACGGCGGGCGTCGACTTCACGCTCCAGGACAAGATCCTGGTGGCGCGGCTGCTGGACGGACTGGGCGTGGACTATGTCGAGGGCGGCTTCCCCGGCGCGAACCCGACGGACACCGAGTTCTTCTCCGCGCCGCGCACCGCACGCGCGCGCTTCACCGCCTTTGGCATGACCAAGCGCGCGGGCCGTTCGGCTTCGAACGATCCCGGGCTGCAGGGCGTGCTGCGGGCCGAGGCCCAGGCCTGCTGCTTCGTGGCCAAGAGCTGGGACTTCCACGTCGTCGAGGCGCTGGGAATTTCGCTCGAGGAAAACCTCGGGCAGATCCGCGAGACGGTGGAGGCGTCCGTCGCCGCCGGCCGCGAGACGATGATCGACTGCGAGCACTTCTTCGACGGCTTCAAGGCCAACCCGTCCTATGCGCTGGCCTGCCTTGAAGCCGCGATCGACGCCGGCGCCCGCTGGGCGGTGATGTGCGACACGAACGGCGGCACGACCGTCGAGGAGGTCGCCGCCATCGTCGCCCGGGCCGCCGGCGTGGTGCCGGGCGAAAGGCTGGGCATCCACGCCCATGACGACATGGGGCTCGGCGTCGCCAATTCGCTCGCCGCCGTGCGGGCAGGCGCGCGGCAGATCCAGGGCACGCTGAACGGCCTCGGCGAGCGCTGCGGCAACGCCAACCTGACGACGCTGATCCCGACCCTGAAGCTCAAGCCCGAATTCGCGGAGCGTTTCGAGATCGCCGTCAGCGACGAGGCTCTGGCGTCGCTGTCGCAGCTCTCGCGCTCCTTCGACGAACTGTTGAACCGGCCCGCGAACCGCTACGCGCCGTATGTCGGGGTCAACGCCTTCGCCACCAAGGCCGGAATCCACGCCTCCGCGATCCTGAAGAACCCGCGCACCTATGAGCACGTGCCGCCGGAAAGCGTCGGCAACCGCCGCCGTCTGCTGGTGTCCGACCAGGGCGGGAAGTCCAACCTGCTCGCCGAACTCGCTCGCGTGGGCGTGGAGGCGGACCGCGGCGACCCCCGGGTCGACGTCCTCCTCGCGCTGGTCAAGGAACGTGAGGCGCAGGGCTACGCCTATGAGGGCGCCGACGCCTCCTTCGCGCTGCTCGCCCGCCGCGCGCTCGGCCGCGTGCCGGACTACTTCTCCGTCGAGAGCTTCCGCGTGATGGTCGAGCGTCGGCACAACGCCGTCGGCGAACTCGTCACCGTTTCCGAAGCGGTCGTGAAGGTCGTCGTCGACGGCGAGCCGCTGATCACGGCGGCGGAGGGGATCGGTCCGGTGAACGCGCTCGACCTGGCGCTCCGCAAGGACCTCGGGCGATACCAGCCCTTCATCACCGACCTGAAGCTCACGGACTACAAGGTCCGCATCCTGAACGGCGGCACCGAGGCGATAACCCGCGTGTTGATCGAGTCGACCGACGGGAAAGGCGAAAGCTGGACGACCGTCGGGGTCTCGCCGAACATCATCGACGCCTCGTTCGAGGCGCTGGTCGACAGCGTGACCTACAAGCTCCTCAGGGCCGGCGCGCCGGCCGGCGCGTCGTCACTCGCCGAAGCTTGCGGCGCGTAGCGACTCCGACGCGAACTGGCGGCGGTACAGCACGATCCAGACGACGATGCTGGACGCGATCAGCACCATCGGGCTGAGGAACCAGCCCAGATAGGCGAGCACGAAGAACAGCGAACGCAAGCCGCGGTTGAAGTGCCGCCCGGCCTCGATGTTCATGCGCGCCGCCCGCTCGACGGCGATGTCCATCTCGGGCGTGCCGCGCATGTCCGGCGGCGGCGCGGCGACGATCAGGATCGAGCAGTAGTTGAACAGCCGGTACGCCCAGACGAACTTGAAGAAGATGTAGACGAAGATCGCCGAAAACCCGACCACCTTGACGTCGTAGAGCTGGGGCGTGGTGGCGACGCCGAAGGGCAGGGCGGCGAACACTTCGATCGCCTGCTGGCTCGCCTGAAGGGCGGCGAGGCCGCCGCCGATCGCGATCAGCGACGTCGAGGCGAAGAAGGCGGAGCCGTTCTGCAGGCCCTGCATGGTGATCGAGTCGGGCATCCTGGCTTCGCGCGCGCTCATGCGCCCCATCCACTCGCGGCGGCGTCGCGCCATCACGGAGCTTAGCCCGCCGGGCGACCTCTCCGAGACGAGGTGATGCACGAACCAGATGCCGAAGAAGACGCAGAGCGCCACGAGGTCGAGCGCCGTGAAGGGGCTCACGGGAGCGGCTCCGAGGAGGCGCGGGCGCTCACAGCAACCCCAGCATGCGCAACTCCGTGACGAGATGCGTCGGCAGCCCTGGCGCGCGGCGCTCGTCCTCTGCGAGATCGGCCGGGGCGTCCGCGTGGGGCAGATAACGCCAGCCCTGGAACGGCCGACGCGGCGCAGGCCGCACCGGAACGAGCTCCGGCAGCAGGACCAGTTCGCAACGCTCCACGCCGTCCGCGCCCGTGACGGTTCTCAGGTCGAGAAGGGGCTGGCGGACCAGAATCACGCCCTTGATCACCCAGTAGAGCGAGCCGCCGTCGAGAAGCTCGGCGGCGCGCTTCGGCGCCATCCGGGTGACATGGACCTGCTCCTCCGGGGCTCCCCGTCGGCGGCGCTCCGCCATGCGCTCGTCGATCCAGCCGCGGAGGTCTTCCGGCGAATCGCATCCCACGCAGAGCTTTTGCAGATGAAGCGGCATGCGCGATCGCCGGGCCCCTGTGTCCGGACGCTAGTAGCCCAGCCCCGGAGCTTCCTGCCAGCCTGCGACCGTCATCTTGTTCCGCAGGCTCGCGCAGGGCATCAACGTGACGCCTTGAAGAACCGGCACGCGCCGACGGTTGGCCTTGGACAGGGCGTCGATCGTCTCGCGGCAGGCGATGATCTGCAGGCCGCGGGCGCCGCGCGTCGCCTCCGCGAGCTGCATCTGAACGGTCGAGGTGCCCGGAATCACGACGATGACGCCGGAGTTCGCGAGGATCACCCGGAACTGCCGGCCACGGCCGCCCTTCACGAAGTCGGCGCCGGCCCGCACCGCCCTCAGGAAGGTCGACGGGTCGTGGCGATCGACGCCGACGAACTGCCGGTCGCCCGGGGCGGCTTCGGCGGGAGCGGCCAGCGCCGCGCCCGCCAGGCAAAGAACGGCGACTGCCCGCCTGAGCCCGACCATCCGAACCTCCCGCGACACGGCGCTCTCACTCTTCGTTCGAGAGCAGGCCCTTGAACATGTGCTCGATGAAGTTCTGCTCCTGGCCGGCCGTCGGCGTGACCTGGTTCCGGAAGTCGAACACGCGACCATCCTTGAGGCCGTAATCCGCGATTTTCTCGACCCTGCGGTTCTGGTCGAAGAAGATCGCGAGCACCCGCTGATCCGTGATCTTCGGGTTCATGAAGGCGACGGGCCGGTGGGTCTTCTGGGAGATGTAGTAGAACACCTGACCCTTGAGGGTCGCGGTCGTCGAGGGCGTCCCGAGCACGACGAGGACCTGCTCCTGGCTGGAGCCCACCGACACCTGCTGAAGGGCGCTCTCGGAGAAGACATAGCCTTTCGACTGGTCCTCGGCGCAGCCGGCGGCGCCCAGCGCCAGAGCCGAGGCCACGATGAGACCGGCCGTGCGGACCAGCGCCGGCGAACCCTTGATGCCCATGCTCGAAGCTTCCTCCCCAAACGCTACTCGACGGGCGCCTCCACATGGCGCCGGCGCAACGCGCCCTCCGCCGCTGAGGCTTGCCGCTCCGCCGCTCTTGGCGTACCTCGCGGGAGGTCCCAGTTCAACAGTGGAGGCGCGCGGCCGGCGTCTCGTCTCGGGCGACGCGGCGATGATCTTCGGGCTTCTTAAAAGGCGAGCCGCCGCCGAACCCACGCCGGCCGAGCGGATTTACGCCGGCCTGGTGCTCGAGGCCAGGAGGCCGGAGTTCTACCGCGACCTCGCCGTCCCGGACACGTTGCCGGGACGTTTCGAGCTTATCGTGCTGCATGCGGTGCTCTATCTCCGAAGGCTGCGTTCGGAGGGTCCGGAGGCGGCCGCGAGGGCCCAGGAGGTCGTCGAGGAGATGTTTCGCAGTCTCGATGCAAGCCTGCGGGAGATCGGCGTGGGAGATCTATCGGTCGGCAAGAAGATGAAGCCGATTATCCGCGCCTTCTACGACGGCGCCGCCCAATACGACGCGGCGCTCGATCGTCGCGACGAACAGGCGCTGGCGGCGGCTCTCAGGCGGATCGTGTATCGGGACGATCCCGCCGCGGCCGATGCGCCCGACCACCTTGCGGCTTACGTCATCCTCGCGGCCGACGCGCTGCAGTCCCAGCCGGCCGAGGGGCTGATCGGAGTCGGCCCCGCTTTCCCGGCCATTCAGGAGGCCGCGCCTTGATCGACGCTCCGCTCTCCCGGCCGCTCCAGGCGGCCTCCGTTCCCTCCGAGGGGCTCGACATCGAGGTCGTGGCCTCGCCGCAGGAGCTCGAGGCCGTCGCCGCTCTGAACGACGTGCTTTCGGTGGAATCGCTGATCGCTCGCCTCCATGTCCGCCCCTTCGGCTCGGACGGGCTGGAGGTCAGCGGCTCCGTTCAGGCCCGGACGACGCGCACCTGCGTCGTCACGCTGGAGCCGTTCGAGGAGACCGTCCGCGAGGATGTGTCGGTCCGATTCTCGCCAGAGGTCGCGCCGGTCGGCGGGGAGCAGGAAATCGACGAGGACGCTCCGGACCCGCTGGTCGGCGGCGTCGTGGATCTCGGCGCGGTGACCTCCGAGTTCTTCACGCTTGGTCTCGACCCGTACCCGCGCAAGCCCGGCGCGGCTTTCGAGCTGGAGGAGGGCGGGGCGGGCGCCGAGTCGCCCTTCGCGATCCTGCGTCGCCTCAGTCCGAACGGTTCGGGCGAACATTGAGTCTGAGGTCCATGAGGGTTGCCACCCGAGCGACAGACGCTATGGTCCGCCCGCGTCCGAACAGCCGCACGTCACCGGTTCTTCTCGGCGCCTCAATCGCGTAGAGCACGGTCTCCGGCTTCAAAGACGAATGATAGACAAGGTTTGCATCGCACTCGACGCCATGGGGGGCGATCACGGCCCCGAGGTCGTCGTGCCCGGAGCCGCGATCGCGCTCACCCGCAAGCCTGACACGAGCTTCCTGTTCGTCGGGGACGAAGCCCGCATCCGTCCGCTGCTCGACGCGCATCCGAATCTCGCGGCGGTCTCCGAGATCCAGCACACGGACGTCGCCGTTCGGATGGAGGATAAGCCCAGCGTGGCCCTGCGCCAGGGCCGTCGTCGGTCGTCCATGTGGCTCGCGCTGGAGGCCGTGAAGGGGCGCCGAGCGCATGTCGCGGTGTCCGCCGGCAACACCGGCGCGCTGATGGCGATGTCGCGCTTCTGCCTCAGAATGCTGCCGGACATCGATCGTCCCGCCATCGCGGCGATCTGGCCGACCCTGCGCGGCGAAAGCATCGTGCTCGACGTCGGGGCCACGATCGGCGCGGACGCCAAGCAACTGGTCGACTTCGCCGTCATGGGCTCTGCGATGGCGCGCATCCTGTTCGACATCGAACGCCCGACCGTCGGCCTGCTGAACGTCGGCGTCGAAGAGATCAAGGGCGTCGAGCAGGTCAAGGAGGCCGCCCGGCTGCTGAAGGAGCAGGCCTTTCCGGGCATGGATTTCCGCGGCTTCGTGGAGGGCGACGACATCGGCAAGGGCTCCGTCGACGTCGTCGTCACGGAGGGTTTCTCGGGCAACATCGCCCTCAAGACCGCAGAGGGCACCGCGCGCCAGATCGGCGAATACCTCCGCTCGGCGCTCGGTCGAACCTTTCTGTCGAAGATCGGTTATCTCCTGGCGAAGCACGCCTTCGACACTCTCAAGGACAAGATGGATCCCCGTAAGGTGAATGGCGGCGTTTTCCTCGGACTGGACGGGGTAGTGATCAAGAGCCATGGCGGCGCCGACGCCGAGGGCTTCGCGTCCGCGGTCGAGCTCGGCTACGACATGGCCCGCTATGACCTGACGGCCAAGATCCTGCAGGGTCATGTCCATGAGCGCGCCGCGATGGCCGCAGGCATGGCGAGCGCCACGGAGCCGGCTCTCGCCGAGGCCGCCTCGTGACCCGCATCCGCTCCGTCGTAAAGGGCTGCGGATCCTATCTGCCGGCCGAAATCCTGACCAATGACGACCTCGCCAAGACGGTCGACACCTCGGACGAATGGATCGTCCAGCGGACCGGCATCCGCAGTCGCCACATCGCGGCGCCCGGCGAGATGACCTCGGACCTCGCGACGGCCGCCGCCAAGGCTGCGCTCGCCGACGCCGGGCTCGACGCGTCCGACATCGACCTGATCGTGCTCGGCACCTCCACCCCGGACAACACCTTCCCGGCGACCGCGACGTCGGTGCAGGCGGCGCTCGGCATCACGAACGGCTTCGCCTTCGACGTGCAGGCGGTCTGCTCCGGCTTCGTCTATTCGCTCGCGATCGCCGACAAGTTCCTGACCTCGGGGCAGCACCGGCGCGCGCTGGTGATCGGCGCCGAGACGTTCTCGCGCATTCTGGACTGGACCGACCGCACCACCTGCGTGCTGTTCGGCGACGGCGCCGGCGCGGTGGTCCTCGAGGCGGTGGAGCAGGCCGGGACCTCCGAGGACCGCGGCGTCCTCACCACGCATCTCCGCTCGGACGGACGTCACAAGGCGAAGCTGTTCGTCGACGGCGGCCCGTCCTCGACCGGCACCACCGGCCACGTCCGGATGGAGGGCCGCGAGGTGTTCCGCCATGCGGTCGGCATGATCACGGACGTGATTCACGACGCCTTCGAGGCAACCGGCGAGAGCGCGGAGACGATCGACTGGTTCGTGCCGCATCAGGCGAACCGGCGGATCATCGACGCGAGCGCGCAGAAGCTCGGGATCGCGCCGGAGAAGGTGGTGGTGACCGTGGACCATCACGGCAATACCTCGGCCGCATCCATCCCGCTCGCCCTCGCCGAGGCGCGGGCGGACGGAAGGATCGCCGAGGGCGACCTCGTCCTGCTCGAAGCCATGGGCGGGGGATTCACCTGGGGGTCGGCGCTGCTCCGCTGGTAGGCAGAATATCCCTGACGGCGTCGGAGATTAGGAGCGTTGACCGCCGCTGGCGGGACACATAGCCTTCGGGGGTCGAAAGACGCGGCGTCAGATCGCGCGGACGGCTTCATGGGCAGGGGGAACGGGGGATGACGGGGCGCACCGTTACACGTGCGGATTTGTGCGAGGCGGTCTACCAGAAGGTCGGCCTGTCACGCACCGAGTCCGCCTCGTTGGTGGAGATGGTTCTGGCCGAGATCGGCGACTGCCTGGAACGCGGCGAGACGGTCAAGCTCTCCTCGTTCGGCTCCTTCGTCGTGCGCGACAAGGGACAGCGGGTCGGGCGCAATCCGAAGAGCGGGCAGGAGGTTCCGATCCCGCCCCGCCGCGTCATGGTGTTCAAGCCGTCGAACATCCTGAAGAGCCGCATCAACCACATCGAAGAACCCGCGACGAAGAGGAACGGCTCGGCTTGACGTTCGATCCCGGCGACGCTGCACGCGAGGGCGGCAAGGACCCCGGCGCGTTCCGCACCATCAGCGAGGTGGCGGAGGAGCTCGGCCTGCCGCAGCACGTGCTGCGTTTCTGGGAGACCCGGTTTCCGCAGATCAAGCCGATCAAGCGGGGAGGCGGCCGGCGCTACTACCGCCCAAACGACGTCGATCTCCTTCGCGGCATCAAGCAGTTGCTCTACGGGGAAGGCTACACGATCCGCGGCGTGCAGCGGATCCTTCGCGAGCAGGGCGGCCGGAAAGCGGCGATTCTGGCGGCTGCCGGCGGGAGCGCCGAGAGCGACCCGTCCGGCGGCCCCGAGGCGTCCTATGGACTCGCGGGGGGCGCAGCCGGACCCGAGGTCTGGGCGCCGCGTGGAAGGAGAGAGGCGCCCGTGGCGCCGGGGCCCGATCCGGCCCCGGAAGAGCAGACCTATTTCGAGGATGCGGAAGAGGACGGCGGTCCGTCTTCGGCCCCCGTTTCCGCGAGCCCGGTTCCTCCGGCCGCGGCTTCGCCGGGGCTCTCGCCTGAGCAGACCGCCCGCCTGACGGCGGCGCTGCAAGAGCTGCGCGCATGTCGCCGTCTGCTGGACCAGCGGTCGTGAAGCCCCGAGGAATGGAGGGCTTCGCCTTCCCGCCAGCCCGGTAACGGGCTATGAAGGTATCGGGGTGTGATGCGGGGGGCGGCTCTTTTGAGCGTGGCGCGTAAGAGCCGGAGAAGCGCGGCGGGTTTCGTCGTCGCGGCCGCCTGTCTTGCAGGCGGTCCCGGCGACGCGCTTGCTCAGGCTCCCTCCGGCCCTCCGCCGGCGGCGGCCGCCGCGGTTCCGGGCATCAGCTACGACACCCGGTTCGTGGTCGACGGCGGCGATGCGGCCGTCGAGAAGATCGCGCGCGACACCTCCTCGCTCCAGACGCTCCAGAAGGACGCGCCGCCCGGCCCGCCTGGACTCGTCGGCCGCGCCAAGGCCGATATCGAGCGCATCGCCGCAGCCCTCGCGGCCACAGGCCGCTACGCGGCGACCGTGGACGTGACGGTGGCGGGCGTTCCCGTCACTTCCGCGAGTGCGGCCGACGCCGCGCAGCGGGCGCGGAGGCCGGTGCCGGTGGTCGTGCGGGTGCGTCCCGGGCCCGTGTTCACGCTGGGGCGCGTGCGCATCGAGAGCCTTGACTCAGGCTCCGGCAAGGCGGCGTCGCTCGAACCGCGCAAGGTCGGCCTCGTTCCCGGACAACCTGCGCCGTCGACGGCGATCTTCTCCGCGGAATCCAGGATCGTCGACGAACTGCGGGACGACGGCTATCCGTTCGCGGCCGTGAAAGGTCGCGACGTCGTCGCCGACCATTCCCGACATCATCTCGACGTCACGATCAAGGTCGCCGCCGGACCGCGCGCCCCGTTCGGGAACGTCACGGTCACGGGGACGCGCGAAGTCGACCCCGCGGTCGTGCTGGGACGCGTGCCCTTCCGGCCCGGGGAGCGCTACAGCCCCAAGAAAATCGCCGAGCTCCGCACCGAGCTCGCCAAGCTCGATGTGTTCTCCTCGATCCGGATCCGTGAGGCCACGGCCCCGGACGCCCAGGGCCGCGTGCCCGTCGCGATCGAGGTCGAGGAAAAGAAGTTCCGCTACGTCGGCGCGGGCGTGAAGTACGACACGATCGACGGCGCCAGCGTCAACGCCTTCTGGGGCCATCGCAATCTGTTCGGCGGCGCCGAGAAGCTGCGGATCGACGCCGGCGCGTCGCGGCTGATCACCAACAAGCCCCGGGACTACGAGTACGGGCTCAAGGCGCATTTCGAGAAGCCGGGGATCTGGACCGGGTTCGACGATCTGCTGGTGGATCTCGAGGCGATGCGCGAGCGGCCGGACGCCTATCACCGCGACGGCGTCCGCGGCGCCGCCGCGATCCGGCGGCGATTGACGAGCGAGCTGTCTATCCAGGCAGGCGTCGAGGTCGAGGCTTCGACCATCCGGGACACCTTCGGCGAGAAGGATTACCTGCTTGCCGGCGTCCCGCTGCTCGCCACCTTCGACAGCACCGACAGCGCGCTCGATCCCGCCAAGGGCATCCGGGCGACGCTGAGCGCCGCGCCCTATTACAACTTCCAGGGCGACACCAAGAGCCTCAACATCTTCAAGGGCCAGGTCTCGAGCTATCTCAGCTTCGACGAGGCGCACCGCTTCATCCTGGCCGGCAAGATCGGCGTCGGGTCGATCGTCGGGCCGAAGGATCTCGCGGACGTCCCGGCCAACAGGCGCTTCTTCGCCGGCGGCGGCGGGTCGATCCGCGGCTTCGCCTATCAGAGCGCGAGCCCGTACTGCACCCCGATCGTTCCGCGGCCGAAGCACGCGCTGAAATGCGACGACGATACGCCGATCGGCGGCCGGAGCCTGCTCGAGGCCTCGATCGAGGCGCGCATCAAGGTGACGGACACGATCGGGATCGTGCCCTTCGTCGACGCCGGAGCGGCCTTCGACAAGACCTATCCGGACTTCAGCGAGAACATCCGGGTCGGCGCGGGCGTCGGCCTGCGGTACTATACGGCGATCGGCCCGATCCGCGTCGACGTGGCGACCCCGGTGGTGGGCCGCAGCAAGAACGACTCGCGCGTCGCGCTCTACATCGGCATCGGGCAGGCGTTCTGATGACCGGAGCGGCGACGATCCTGTCCGCCGAGGCGGGGGAGGCGACCTGATGGCCATCCTGAAGCGCGCCCTTCTCGTGCTCGGCGTCCTGTTGCTGATCCCGGTGGTCGTGCTGGCGGCCGCCTTTCTCTACCTCACCACAGCGCCGGGCCTCGCCACGGTCGCAAGCCTCACCTCGCGCTACGCGAGCTCTCCTGACGCGAAGATTTCGATCGGCAAGATCGAGGGCTCGTTCCCGACGGATCTCACCGTTCGGGACCTGCGGCTCGCCGACCGCGAGGGCGAGTGGCTCGCGGTCGACCGCGCCCGCATCGTCTGGTCGCCGCTGCAGCTGTTCTCCCGCAAGCTGACCATCGATCTGGTCGATGTCGGGCACGTCCAGGTGGCCCGGACGCCGGAGATCCCGCCGTCCGATGAGCCGGACGTTCCGGTCGATCCGGACGCCCCGCTGTTCCCGCAATTGCCCATCGAGATCCGCCTGGGCCGGTTGCTGCTGGCCGATCTGGATCTCGCCCAGCCCGTCATCGGCGTTCCCGCGAGACTGTCGGCGAGCGCGTCCGCGACGATCCGCCAGCCGTCCGAAGGCGTCGCGGCGGAATTCGAGCTGCGCCGCATCGACGGCGTCGCGGGGCAGATCGAGGGCAAGGGCAGGTTCATCCCCGCCACCGACGGCGTCGAGCTCACGCTCAAGGGGAGCGAGCCCGCCGGCGGTCTCGTGGCCCGTCTCGCGGAGATACCGGGGCTGCCGCCGATCAATGTCGGCGTGCAGGGGTCCGGCACGCTGGACGCGTTGCGGGCGCAACTCGTTCTGATCGCCGGCGAGCAGGGCCGCATCGACGGCGCCGCCGAGGTCAACCGGGAAGGCGAGGCGCGCCGCATCAAGATCGGCCTCAACGGCGACGTCAGCCGTCTTGTTCAGCCCGCCTACGCGTCGCTGGTGGAAGGAACGACCAGGCTCACGGCTGAGGCGCTCGCGCCCGACGAGGGGCCGATCCAGATCAGCGACGTCACGCTCGACGCGCGATCGCTCCAGGCCGGCGTGCGCGGAACCGTCGATCCCACGGCGGAGACGATCGCGATCTCCTACGACCTCAAGGCCGGCGAGGTCCGACGCTTCGATGGCGTGCTGCCGACCGGCCTGAGCTGGGTCTCGCTGGCCGCCAGCGGCACGGCGAACGGGCCGCTGGATCATCCGGAGGTCAAGGCGACGATCGACGGCGGCGGCCTGGCCGCGCCTCAGGGCGGCGCCGAGACGGCGCGCATCGTCCTGACCGCGACCCCGGACGGTCCGCTGGCGCGGAACGACACGCGCGTCTCCGCCGTGATCGACGCGACCGCGACCGGGGTCAAATTCGCGGACGACCGACTGTTCACGCTCGGGCGCGATCTCACCCTGTCAGCGGAAGGCGCCACCACGCTGCGGGGCGACGCCGACGTGCGCCGCGCCGAGATCAAGCTCTCGGACGCCGTCGCGACCTATGCCGGGCAGGTCTCGCCTGAGGCTGCGAAGGGGCGGGCGACACTGAAGGCGAGCGACCTTTCCACCCTTGCGGCGCTTGCCGGCCGGCCGCTGGCCGGCGCGGTCGACCTGACCTCCAATTTTGACCTCACCTACGATCTGTCGCGCCTGTCGGCCGATATCGTGGGGGAGGGCAGCGGGCTCAAGACTGGCTATTCGCAGGTCGACGCGCTGTCCGGCGGCGCAGTCTCGCTCAGCGGCGGGGTGACGCGCGCGCCGGACGGCTCATTCGCGTTCCGTGACCTGCGCGTGACCGGCGAGCATGTGCGGCTGACGGCCGACGGCTCCGCGACGCAGACGAACGCCGACGCCAAGGCGCGGGCCGTGGTCGACGATCTGGCCCTGGTCGACTCCCGACTGAGCGGCGCCGCGACGGTCGACGCGACCCTGAGCGGGCGGCTCGAGGACCTCGGGCTCAAGGCCCGGCTGTCCGTTCCCGACGGCCGCGCCATGGATCGGCCACTGAAGGACTTCACCTTCGACGTCGACGCCACGGACGTGACGGACACGCTTCGCGGCGTCTTCGTCGTGGCCGGGTCGCTCGACGGCGAGCCGCTCCGGGGCGGCGGCCGGATCGTGACGGAGGATTCGGGGGCCCGTCGTGTCGAGGCACTCGACGTGACGATCGCCTCCGCGGTCATCAAGGGCGACGTCACGGTTGCGCCGACCGGGCTCGCGACGGGCGAACTGGCGATCGACGCGGCGGACCTCTCCGACCTGGGCGCGCTGGCGCTGACCGAGCTTTCGGGGAGCCTCAAAGGCGACGTGGCGCTGTCGGCCGAGGGAGACGTCCAGCGCGTCGTGATCAACGCCAAAGGCGCGGATCTCGCAGGCGCAGGCGCCCGCGCGGGTCAGCTCGACGTCGCCGCGACCGTAATCGATCCCGCGGGCAAGATCAGACTGGACGGAACCGCCAGCGCCGCGGGTCTCTCCTACGGCGACCACGCGGTCGACAAGCTCGCTCTCATCGGCAGGGGCGCGCCCGACGGAATGGACGTCACGCTCGACATGAGCGCGCAGGGCTCGTCGGCGTCCGCCGCGGGGCGGGTCGTCTACGGCCCCGCCGAGACGAAGATCGACGTCGCCCGCCTCGATCTGGCCGGCGGCGGCAAGACGGGCTCGCTCAACGCTCCGGCGCGATTGCGGCTGGTCGGCTCCGAGTTGTTCATCGACGCCTTCTCGCTGCGGGCGGGCGAAGGCGGGGTGCTGAACGTGGCCGGCAAGGCCGGCGGCCAGCTCGACCTCACGGTCGGCTTGCGCGCGCTGCCGCTCGCGCTCGGCAACGCGTTCACGCCGGGCCTGGGGCTCGGCGGCATGCTCGAAGGCGACGCCCGCGTCACGGGCCTGGCATCGGCGCCGGACGCGACCTTCAACCTGAAAGGGCGCGATCTCTCGATCGCGCAGTTGCGCGAGGCGAAGGTCCCTCCGCTCGCGCTCGCCACCACGGGACGCCTCGAAGGCGACCGGATCATCACGGACACGCGCATCACGGGCGCCGGCGGCGTGAGCGTGACGGCGCAGGGCGCCGCGCCGCTGGGCGCGGGCGAGCTCGACATGTCCGTCGGCCTTCGCGCCGTGCCGCTTGCGCTGGCCAACGCCTTCATGCCCGACCTGGCGCTCGGCGGGGTTCTGCAGGGCGACGCAAAGGTCGCCGGTCCTCTTTCGGCGCCGCGCGGCGCCTATGACGTGAAGGTCGCGGACTTCGTCAGCGGACGGGCGCAGGGCGTGCCGCCGCTCGCGATCACGGCCAGGGGCGCCCTCGAGGGCGCGCGCGTGACAACGGACGCCACCATCACCGGCGGCGGCGGGATCAGCGTCACGGCGCAGGGCGTCGCCCCGCTCGGCAAGGGCGACGTCGACATGACGATCGCGATCCGCGACCTGCCGCTCAAGCTCGCGAATGCGGTGCGGCCGGATCTTGGCCTCGGCGGCGCGCTGCGCGGAGACGTGCGGCTCAGCGGCCCGATCGAAGCGCCGCGCGGCAATTACGACCTCAAGGTTTCCGGCCTCACCGCCGCCATGGCCCAGGGCGTTCCGGCCTTGCAGATCACCACGCATGGCGCGCTCGAAGGTCGCCGTCTGACCACGCGGACCGTGGTGACAGGCGGCGGGGTCGATCTTTCCATGCAGGGCGTGGCGCCGATCGGCGACGGTGATCTCGACATGGACGTCGTGATCCGGTCGCTCCCGCTGCAACTGGCGAGCGCGGTGGCGCCCGACGTGGACGTCAGCGGCACGCTTCGCGGCACGGCTCGTCTCACGGGACCGCTCGCGGGCCCCAGCGGCAGCTATGACGTCACCGTCGTGGACGTCGCCTCGGGCAAGGCGCGCGGCGTTCCGGCGCTGCGCGTCGCAGCGAAGGGCGCGCTCGCGCCGAAGCGGATCACGACCGACGCCACGATCACGGGAGGCGGAGGCGTCGAGGCCACCGTCCAGGGCGCGGCTCCGATCGGCGACGGAGATCTTGATCTGGACGTCGCGTTGAAGGCGTTCCCGCTCGCCATCGCCAACGCCTTCGTCCCGCGCCTCGGCCTGGCGGGCGCCGCGCAGGGCGAGGCGAAGCTGCTCGGGCCGATCGCTGCGCCGCGCGGAACCTATGCGCTGCGGATCTCCGGTCTCGACGCCGCGCTGCTCAAGGGCGCCCCTCCGCTGCAGGTCGACACCCGCGGAACGCTGGAAGGCAAGCGCGTCGCCACCGAGACCCGGATCACCGGCGGCGAGCTCAACGTGGTCGCCAAGGGCTCCGCGCCGCTCGACGACGGCGATGTCGACATGACGGCGTCGATCCGGGGACTCCCGCTCGCGCTCGCCAACAATCTTCGTTCCGATCTCGGGCTCGCCGGACTTCTGCGAGGCGATGTGAAGCTCTCGGGCCCTGTTCGGCGGCCCGTCGGCACATACGATCTGCAGGTCTCCGATCTCGTCTCCAGCCAGGCCAAGGGGGTCCCGCCGCTGCAGGTCGCGGCCCGGGGCGACCTGCAGGGCGCGCGGGTGACGACCGACGCGACGGTGACAGGCGAAGGCGGGATCAGCCTTACCGCGAAAGGATCGGCGCCGCTCGGCGACGGCGATGTCGACATGGCGGTCGCTGTGAGCCACCTGCCGCTCGCGCTCGCCAACAGCGTGCGCCCGGAGCTCGGTCTCGCCGGAACCGTCAGGGGCGACGCGACCGTGAAGGGTCCGGTGACGGCGCCCCGCGGCGACTATGACCTCACGATCGCGGACCTCACCTCGACCGCCGCCAAGGGGGTGCCGGCGCTGAAGGTCGTCACCAAGGGAGCTTTCGAGGGTCAGCGCGTCACCACGGACACCGCGATCACCGGCGGCGGCGGGATCGAGGCGACGGCGCGCGGCTCCGCGCCGATCGGCGAGGGCGACATCGACATGGACGTCGTCCTGCGGGAACTGCCGCTCGCGCTCGCCAACGCTGTCCAGCCGAGCCTCGGCCTGGCCGGATCTCTGCGAGGGACGGCGAAGGTGTCGGGGCCGCTGGCGGCGCCGCGCGGGACCTATGATCTTGCGGTCGCGGGCCTGACTTCAGCGCGGGCCAGGGGCGCGCCGCCGCTTCAGATCGCGGCGCGGGGCGAACTTCAGGGCGAGCGGGTCACGACCGACGCGGTGGTGACGGGGGCGGGCGGGATCAACCTCACCGCGAAGGGTTCTGCGCCGCTCGGCGGCGCCGGCGCCGTCGACATGGCGGTGGCCGTCAGCGACTTGCCGCTGTCGCTCGCCAACGCGGTTTCGCCCGAGCTGGGCCTCGGCGGCAAGCTGAAGGCCAACGCCCAGGTGGGCGGCACGATCGCCGCGCCGCAGGGGACCTACGACCTCACCGTCACCGATCTCACGGCCGCCCAGGCGCGCGGCGTCGCGCCGCTGCAGGTCGTCGCCAAGGGGAACCTCGAGGGCCAGCGCGTCACCACGGACGCTGCGATCACCGGCGGCGGCGGCGTGCGCGCCACGGCGAAGGGCGCGATCCCCCTCGGATCGGGCGACGCGGATATCACGATCGACGTGGCGCGACTGCCGCTCGCCATCGCCAATGGCTTCATGCCGAGCCTCGGCCTCGGAGGCGCGCTCGCAGGCTCCGCGCGGGTCACGGGGCCGCTCGCGGCTCCGGGCGGCCGCTACGATCTGCGCGTGACCAACCTCACCTCGGCGCAGGCGCGCGGCGTTCCGGCCATGACGGTGACGGCCAAGGGCGACCTCGCCAACGG
This sequence comes from Hansschlegelia beijingensis, assembly GCF_014196425.1. GTDB lineage: Bacteria > Pseudomonadota > Alphaproteobacteria > Rhizobiales > Methylopilaceae > Methylopila > Methylopila beijingensis. The sequence goes on along the minus strand of NZ_JACIDR010000005.1, from coordinate 137,232 downwards.
GCGCGTGACCACGGACGCCGCCGTGACCGGGGGCGGCGGGCTGCGCCTGACCGCGAACGGCTCCGCGGGGCTGAGCTCAGTCGGCCCGCTGGATCTGACGGTCGCGCTTCGCAGCGTGCCGCTCGCTCTGGCCAACGGCTTCTCGCCGGAGCTGGGCGCGCAGGGGACGCTGCAGGGAGACGCGAAGCTCGGCGGCACGATCGCAGCGCCCACCGGCAGCTACACGCTGCGCGTCACAAGCCTCTCGACCGCGGCGACGCGCAGCGCCGGCGTGCCCGCCGCGCAGATCGACTCCAGGGGACAGCTTCAGGGCGACAGGGTCTCGACCGATACGGTGGTGACGGCCGCCCGAGGCCTGCGCGTCACCGCGCGCGGAACCGTGCCTCTCGGTTCGGGCAATCTCGATCTCGCGGTCGCAGGCCGCGCCCCGCTCGCCTTCCTCAACGACACGTTGTCGATCTCCGGCGATCGGATCGACGGCGTCGCGACTTTCGACGTGAAGCTCGGCGGCCCGACCACCGCGCCGCGCGTCAACGGCACGGGCAGGCTCGAGAACGGCTCCTACTTCAATCGCGCCGCAGGGCTGCAGTTGCGCGGAATCCAGGCGTCCATCGTCGCCGACGGGCCGAACATCGACGTCCGGAGCCTGCGGGCCACCACCCGCAACGGCGGCACGATCTCAGGCTCGGGCCGCGTCGCGGTCAATCCCGGCGCGGGCTTCCCCGGCGAGATCACCTTCCGGGCGAACAACGCCGAACTGATCGGCACCGACATCGTGACGGCCATCACCGACGCGGATCTCCGGCTGCAGGGTCCGCTGGCGCGGCGACCGGTCGTGCGCGGCGTCATCCGCACCCGCTCGGTCGAGATCCAGATCCCGGACCGCATACCGGCGCGCTACACGCCGCTGCCCAACGTCCGTCACAAGGGCGCGCCGCCGGCTGTGCTCCGCCAGTTCAACAGCGTCAACGCCGGCAAGAAGAAGGGCGGCTCGGAAGAGGGCTTCCTGGCGACGCTCGACATCGACGTCGAGGCCGACAACCGCATCTTCATTCGCGGCATGGGGATGCAGGCCGAAGCCGGCGGCCAGATCAAGATCACCGGCACCTCCGCCAATCCGATCCCCGTCGGCGCGTTCCAGCTGCGCCCTGGCCGCAGCCAGATCACCGTCATCGGCCACCGGCTCGAGTTCACCCGCGGCTCCGTCTCCTTCGCCGGCGATCTCGATCCCTCGCTCGACTTCCTGGCGGAGACCCGGGCCGGGGACATCACCGCGCAGGTGGTCATCACCGGCACGGCCTCGGCGCCTCAGGTCACCTTCACCTCCAACCCGACGCTGCCGACCGACGAGGTTCTCGCCCGCCTGCTGTTCAACAAGTCGTCGGGCGAACTGTCGCCGACGCAGGCCCTCCAACTCGCCCAGGCGGTCGCGGAGTACAGCGGCGTGGGCGGCGGGGGCTCTGGGCCGCTCGAAAGCCTGCGCAAGGGACTGGGCGTGGACAGCCTGGATCTCGGGGCCGGGCAGGGCGGCGGCTTCGGCGTCGGCGTCAGCCGCTACATCTCGGACAACATCTATCTCGGCTTCCGCACCGGCACGACGCCTGAGGACACCGCGATCACCGCCGACATCGACCTGACGAAGCACGTCAAGGCGCGCGCCGAGGCCGGCGCGGCCGGCAACGCCTCCGCGGGCGTCGCCGTTCAGTGGGACTACTGACAGGCTCCGCGGCCCACGGGATCCTGGGTGCATGGACGATCGGGACGACCACGTCCGCAAGCTCCTCGCCGAGCGGATCGCCGCCGCGAGAGTTCGGCTGATTGGCGGTCTCCCGGACCGCATGGCGGAGTTTGCGGCTCTTGCTGAAGCGGCCGCTGGAGATGGGCCCGAAGCTCAGGCGGCGCGCGACGCGCTGACGAGGGGGTTGCACGGTCTCGCGGGAAGCGCTCCCACGATCGGGCTCGCGGCGTTGGGCGCCCGGGCCCGGGCGCTGGAGGCCGCGCTTGCGACCCAACCTCCAGGACGCCTGACGCCAGAATTCAGCGCCGGTCTCGTACGCGATCTTGAGCAGCTCGCCTCTGTGGCGAGCTGAGCGCGAATCAAAACCATTGCGGGCGCCGCCCGGAACGATCCACTATCGGGCGGTAGCCACCTGCCACGGGCAGGGGCGCGGCGCATCCGTCACGATCGGGGGGCGGTCGGGTGTTTCGGCTAGGGGGCCGCACGGTCGCGTGTTCCATCTTCGCTGCGTGGCTGCTGGCCGATGCGGCGCCGGCATGCGCGGGCGCGTTCACGCTGCGGCCCGGCGAGGCGAAGCTCTTTGTCTCGGGATTAATGACGGCTGGCGATCATTACTTCGACAGCCGCGGCAGGCTCCGGTCCCGCGGCCGATACCGCAAGTATGATCTTCAGGCCTTTGCGGAATACGGTCTGCGCGATGGCCTGACCGTCTTCGGATCCTCAGCCCTCGAGAAGATTTCGGCGAAGGACGGGACGACCTCCACCCGCAAGGGGCTGGGGCGATCCGAACTGGGCGCCCGTTTTCGCGTGTTCGAGGCGCAGGGATGGATCGCCTCGGCGCAGGCGTCGTTCACCCTCGCCGGAGCCAGGAAGAGCGAGGGTCTCGCCGCCGTCGGCGAGACGGATGATCAACTGGACCTGCGTGGCCTCGTCGCGCACAGCTTCGAAGCGTTCGGGCGGCACTGGTTTCTCGACCTCCAAGCCGGCTACCGGGCGCGCAGCGGCCACCCGGCCGACGAGCTCCGCTTCGACGCGACGCTTGGGGCGCGCCTCGCGCCGCGCTGGCTCGTGCTCGCGCAGTCCTTCAATACGATCGGCCTCGCGCGGTGGAAGGGCCCTTATGCGCTGAAGCAGCGCATCCACAAGCTGCAGGGCGCGGCGCTGTTCGATCTCACGGAGCGGCTGACGATCTATGCCGCCGCTTTCGTCACGCCCATCGGCAAGGATGCGCTGGACGAGCGCGGCGGCTCGCTCGGGATCGGCTACCGCTTCTAGCTTCAGGACGTCCGGGCGTCTTCGGCGCGCGCCGGCGTGAAACCTTCGAAGACGATCTGGTCCGCACAGGCGAGGGCCTGCGCCTGCTCGGCCGGGTTGGTGACGGTCCAGGTCAGCACGGGCAGGCCGCGTTCGCGCATCTCCGCGACCGCCGGCCGAGGCAGATCGGTCATGTCCCAGGACAGAAAGTGCGGCCTCGTCTTCCTGCGATGAAGGATGTCGCGAGCGCTTGCGCGCCGCCGGGGCGACACATGCTTCCAGGCCGGATTGTCGTCGGCGAAGGCCTCTCCGATGATCCCGCGCGGGAGCTTAGGCGCGGCTTCACGGACCGCCGCTATCGCGCGGGGATTGAACGATTTCACGGCGATCGGCTCGTCGCGTCCGGAGACCTGCTGGGCCACCCGTCGGGCGAAGTCCGGAACCTTGCGCCACGGCGCCTTGATCTCGATCACCAGCGCCCCGCGGCCGGCGACCAGCTCGAGGCATTCGCCGAGCGTCCAGAAGCGCTCCCGGGAACCGATCAGCTCAAGTTCCTTCAGCTCCGCCAGGGTCAGTTCGCCCACCCGGCCCTTTCGCCCGGTCAGCCTCAGGAGCGTGGCGTCGTGGAACACCACGGCTTCGCCGTCGGCGGTCTCGCGCACGTCGATCTCGACCCCGTAACCCCTCTCAAGCGCGCGGGACACGGCGCCCGGGGTGTTCTCGAGCACGCCCGCGGCGGCGTCGTGGAGGCCCCGATGGGCGATCGGCGCCGCCGTCAGCCAGTCGAGCTTCAAGCTCCGGCTCCCGATGAGATGTCGCTGACAGCGTCCACAGCCGCGCCCGGCTGTCGGGAGACATCGCCGGCCGATCCTCCGCCGCCCGCTCGCACGAGATTGCCCGTCAGCGCCGGCGGCACAGTGGCGCCCAGTCCGGTCAGCCGCGCCAGCAGGCGTTCAGCCATTGCGTCTCTCCCGCGTCCGTCCCAAGGACCTATTTCCGCCGCGCCGCGAGATTACCGAAGCGCCTGGTCCGTCCCCTGATTGCGTTTAGATGACGGCGCCGCACAATGAAACGACAACCGGGCGAGGCCGTCATCTCGTGATCAAGCTCCGTCGATCTCTCGCCGCCGCCGCGGCTCTCACGATTGCACTCGCGGCGGCTCCGGCCGTTCGGGCCGAGGTGACGCTTGCCCCGCACAGAGCGGTCTATGAGCTGAAGCTGCGCGAGACCCGTGGTTCGACCCAGGTCGACCAGGTCCGGGGCCGGATCGTCTATGAGTTCACCGGCAACGCCTGCGACGGCTACGCGCTCAATTTCCGCCAGGTCACCGAGATCGCGAGCGAGGAGGGCGACACCAACGTCTCGGACCTGCGGTCTGCGACGTGGGAGGACGGCAAGGCGCAGAGCTTCCGGTTCACCGCCCAGAACTTCCTGAACCAGCAGCTCGATCGCGACACGGACGGCCGGGCGGAACGCTCCGGCGAGGCCCTGAAGGTCACGCTCAGAAAACCCGCCAGCGCGTCGAGCGCGTTCGATCCCGGGACGCTGTTTCCGACCGAGCACCTGGTGAAGATCATCGAGGCGGGCAAGCGTGGCGATCAGCTGCTGGAGGCGCGGATCTATGACGGCTCGGAGAACGGCGACAAGACCTACGACACGCTGAGCGTCGTCGGCAAAGGCCATGACGCGCCCCCTGCTGATCTGGAGGCGCCCGCGCGCGTGCCGGAGCTCGCCAAGGCCCGGTTCTGGCCGGTCACGGTCAGCTATTTCGAGCGGGGCAAGAAGGCGGACGGCGAGCAGACGCCGGACTACCAGATGAGCTTCAAGCTCTACGAGAACGGCCTCAGCCGCGACCTCCGCATCGACTACGGGGAGTTCGTCCTCGACGGCGAGCTGAAGGAGCTCGAGTTCTTCAAGCCGACGCCGGGTTGCCGCTGATCGGTCAGCGGTTGCGCGGGCGCTGAGCGAACGCCCTTTCGACCGCGTCGCCGCCGAAGCGCGCCCGGAGACTGGCGACCGCTCCCTCAATGGCGTCAAGCTTGGCGACCCGCCCCTCGAGATCCGGCGGATCGGCCTCCGCCGCGGGCGCGAGATCCGACACCGAGACGCCGATGAGCCGGAAACTCACTCCGGTGGCCTCGCGCGCCAGAAGCTCTCGCGCCGCATCGAAGATCCGCCCGGCGAGGCGGGTCGATGAGGACAGCGCCTGGGCGCGCGTCCGCAGTCGGAAATCCGCGGTCTTGAGCTTGAGCGTGACCGTTCGGCCGGCGACCGCCTCAACCCGCATCCGGCCGGCGACCTTCTCGGACAATCGCCAGAGATGGGCCGCGAGCGCTTCAGGATCGGCGATGTCCGTATCGAACGTCGTCTCCGCACCCACGCTCTTGCGCTCGCGGTCGGGCCGCACGGGGCGCGAATCCCGGCCAAAGGCGAGCTGCGACAGTCGCAGTCCCTGTTCCCCATAGCGGCGGACGAGTTCGCGCGGATCGGCGCGCTGCAGATCGCCGATCGTGCGCAATCCGTCGCGCGTCAGCGACGCCGCGAAGGCGGGTCCGACGCCCCACAGGAAGCCGACGGGCCGCGGAGCCAGGAATCCCGGCGCCTCCTCCAGCGACAGCGCGGCGAACCCCCGCGGTTTATCGAGGTCGGACGCGATCTTCGCCAGGAACTTGTTCGAAGCGAGCCCGACCGAGACCGTGATGCCGACCTCGCGCTCCACTTCCCTGGCGAAACGGGCGAGCACGATCGCGGCGGGAGCGTGATGCAGCCGCTCGGTGCCGCTGAGATCGAGGAAGGCCTCGTCGATCGAGACCGGCTCCACAAGCGGCGTGAGCGCGAGCATCCTGGACCGGACCGCCCGGCCGGCTTCGACGTACTTGGCCATGTTCGGCTTGATGACCACGGCGTCCGGGCAGAGCTTCAGCGCCTGGAACATCGGCATGGCCGATTTCACGCCGCTGATGCGGGCGATGTAGCAGGCGGTGGAGACGACGCCGCGCTTGCCGCCGCCGATGATGACGGGCCTGTCTGCCAGCGAGGGATCGTCGCGTTTCTCGATCGTCGCGAAGAAGGCGTCGCAGTCGACATGGGCGATGGTCATCTCGCCCAGCGCCGGATGACTGGCGACCCGCGGGCTGCCGCAGCTTGCGCAGCGCCGCTCCTGCTCGGCCAGCGCGAGGCAGTCCCGACAGAAGCGCAGAGGGGAGGCGGCCATCTCGCTCGGCCTCGGCGGTCGGGTCAGTCGTCCGAGGACTGTTCGGGCGCGAGCTCCCTGCGCGCGCGCGACACCGCCTCCGGCGGCAGCCCCTCCGCTTCCACGAACTCGAACAGCAATCGTTCGTCGCCGAGCACGTAGTCGAGCACGGCCGGCAGGAACGACGTGTCGCGCGCCGCGTCGCGGATCGTCCGCGGCTCAAGCCCGGACAGGGCGAGGAACCGGCCCAGCCGCTCCATGTCGCCGGCCAGGAAGCTCAGCGCCTTCGCGCCGATCGCTTCGGCCGGGGGCATTTCGGGGCGGCGCTTCAGCATGTTCGTTCGCCTTTTCGCAACGAATGATCTTTAACATTTCTGGAGAGTACGAGAGTTCGGCGAAGGTCGGCGGGCGGAGTATATTTTCCCTCGTCCACTCTGATCCCGGGCGGACTCGGGCGGCGCGAGCGTCGTCGCGGAAGAGCACAGGATCGACATGCCCAAGACCGTCCTGATCGTAGAGGACAACGAGCTCAACATGAAGCTCTTCCACGATCTTCTGGAGGCGCACGGCTACGCGACGATCGAGACCCGCAACGGAATCGAGGCGCTTGATCTCGCCCGCACCCATATGCCGGATCTCATCCTCATGGACATCCAGCTGCCGGAGGTTTCGGGTCTCGACGTCACGCGCTGGATCAAGGAGGACGAGCGCACGCGCGACATCCCGGTGATCGCAGTCACGGCCTTCGCCATGAAGGGGGACGAGGAGAGGATTCGCGGCGGCGGCTGCGAGGCCTATCTGTCCAAGCCCATCTCGGTGGCGAAGTTCCTCGAGACCGTGCGGCACTTCCTCGGCGAAGGCTGAGGCGCTCCGATGACTGCTCGTGTTCTCGTGGTCGACGACATTCCGGCCAACCGGAAGCTGCTCGACGCTCGGCTGAGCGCCGAATATTTCGAGGTCGCCACCGCTTCCGACGGCTTTGAGGCCCTCGATGTCTGCGCCCGTGCGCAATGCGACATCGTGCTTCTCGACGTCATGATGCCAGGCATGGACGGCTTCGAGGTCTGCCGCCGCCTGAAGACGGACCCAAAGACGCACCATATCCCGGTGATCATCGTCACCGCGCTGGATCAGCCGTCGGATCGCATCCGTGGGCTCGAGGCCGGCGCCGACGATTTCCTCACCAAGCCCGTGGTGGACGTCGCCCTGTTCGCTCGCGTGCGCTCGTTGGCGCGCCTCAAGATGCTTGGCGACGAGCTTCGCCTCCGGGCGCAGACCACGCGCGAGATCGGCCTTACGGACGCGCTGATGGAGGCGGTCAACGATCCGGGCCTCGGCGGCCGCGTGCTGCTGGTCGACGACCGGGAGAACTCCTGGAGACGGATTTCGGCGGCGCTCGCCTCCTCGCAGACGGTGGACGTCGAGACCAGCCCTCAGGAAGCGCTGTTTCGCGCGGCGGAGGGTGAGTACGACGTCGTGGTGGTCTCGCTCGGCCTCGAGGGGTTCGATGCGCTGAGGCTGTGCGCGCAGCTCCGTTCGCTGGAGCGCACGCGCATGACGCCCGTCGTTCTCGTCGCAAGTCCCGACGACAACGCCCGGGTGCTGCGCGGCCTCGAGGTCGGGGTCAACGACTACGTCATCCGGCCGCTCGATCCCGCCGAGCTGACGGCGCGGATTCGCACCCAGGTTCGCCGCCAGCGCTACACGGCGCAGCTCCGGTCGAACCTGCAGGCGAGCATGGAGCTCGCCATCACGGACGGGCTCACCGGGCTGCACAACCGCCGCTACATGGAGATGCATCTCCAGAGCCTGCTCGATCAGGCGGCCGCGCGGCAGCGGCCGCTCTCCACCCTCGTGGTCGACATCGATTTCTTCAAGAGCGTGAACGACACTCATGGCCATGACGCCGGCGACGACGTGCTGCGCGAGTTCTCGCGGCGCCTCAAGGCGAGCGTCCGGGGCATCGATCTCGCCTGCCGGCTGGGCGGCGAAGAGTTCGTGGTCATCATGCCGGAGACTGACGGCGCGGTCGCCCAGATCGTGGCGGAGCGAATCCGCTCCAAGGTCGCGGAGGCGCCCTTCGTGACCTCAGGCGGGCGGGCGGCGATCGACGTCACCGTCTCGGTCGGCGTGGCGAGCTTCCTCGGCGCCGATGACGCCTCAACTCTGCTGAAGCGCGCCGATCTCGCGCTCTACCGCGCCAAGGCGTCGGGGCGGAACCGCGTGGTCGCGGACGCGGCCTGAGGCTCAAACGAAAAAGGCGCCCCGCGGGGCGCCTTCAGAGCGTTCAGAAACCGAGGATTACTTGACCTTGGTTTCCTTGAAGTCGACGTGCTTGCGCGCGATCGGATCGTACTTCTTCAGCACCATCTTTTCGGTCTTGGTGCGCGAGTTCTTGCTGGTCACGTAGAAGAAGCCGGTGTCGGCCGTGCTCAGCAGCTTGATCTTGATGTTGGCGGCTTTCGCCATGACGGAACCTCGAGCGGGCGGGGCGCGAAGCGCCGCAGTCTGGAATTCGAATGAGCGCGCAACCTACTCAGGCGCGGGCGCCTGTCAAGACGCGCTGGCGAAATCGCGTCCTGCTCCGGCTCAGACGGAGAAGCTGGTGCCGCAGCCGCACGAGGCGGTGGCGTTCGGATTGTTGATCCGGAACGCCGCTCCGATCAGTTCATCGACGAAGTCGATCTCGGAGCCCGCGAGATAGGGCAGGGAGATCGGGTCGATCAGCACCGTCGCGCCGTCGCGGGAGATCACCAGATCGTCCTGCTGAGCCTGGGTGTCGAAGCCGAAATCATACTGGAACCCGGAGCATCCGCCGCCCAGGACGCTGACGCGCAGCATCGTGTTCGGCGGCTCCTGCGCGAGGATCTCGCGGATTCGCCCGGCCGCGCGGTCGGTGACGTTCACGGGGGCGACTGTGTCTGTGCTCATGAGCTGTCGCGACGTTCGATCGATGCGGACGAGGAACGTTGCCTCATCTTCCTCAGGAGAGGTAAGCACGCCGTGCCTTGTGGTCAACGCGGCGCGATCGCCAGCCCGGAGGACGCGTGGACGTCTCGAAATGGATATTGCGGCCCCGCGCGCCCTATGCCGCCGATCCGAGGCGGAGCCGGGGCAGGGCCGTTCCGCAATCGCCGAGCGCGACCCGAACGGAATATCAGCGCGACCGCGACCGGGTGCTGCATTCGACCGCGTTCCGGCGCCTGAAGCACAAGACCCAGGTCTTCGTCTATCACGAGGGCGACCACTTCCGGACGCGGCTCACCCATACGCTGGAGGTCGCCCAGATCGCGCGCTCCATCGCTCGCGCGCTGGGGCTCGATGAGGACCTGGCCGAGACGGTGGCGCTCGCCCATGACCTGGGCCATGCGCCGTTCGGCCATGCGGGCGAGCGGGCGCTCGACGCCCGCATGGCGCCCTATGGGGGATTCGACCACAACGCCCAGTCGCTGCGGGTCCTCACCCGGCTGGAGCGCCGCTACGCCGAGTTCGACGGCCTGAACCTCACATTCGAGGCGCTGGAAGGCGTCGTGAAGCACAATGGCCCGCTCGTCGGGGAGGAGCTCACGCCGGCGATCGTCGAGGTCGCGAGCCGCTCCGGCGTTCCGCTCGAGGGCCATGCCAGCGCGGAGGCGCAAGCGGCCGCCATCGCCGACGACATCGCCTATGACGCCCACGACGTGGACGACGGCCTGCGGGCCGGGCTGTTTCGCCTCGACGAGCTCGGGGACGATCCGATGCTCGCCGACATCCTCGCCGAAGTGGATGCGCGCTATCCGGGCCTGGACGATGATCGTCGGGGTCACGAGCTCGTTCGCCGCGTCATCACGCGGCTTGTCGAGGACGCGATCTCCGAGAGCGCCCGCAGGATCGAAGCGCTCGCGCCGAGGGACATCGAAGACGTGCGGTCCGCGCCCCAAGCGCTGATCGCCTTCTCGCCCCAAATGGCCGAGGCCGAGCGCGGCGTGAAGCGGCTGCTGACGGCGCGCATGTACCGGCATGCCCACGTCGACCGCGTGATGGCGGAGGCCGCCGGCGTGCTGTCGGACCTGTTCGATCGGTATTTCGCGGACAGAGACGCTCTCCCGGCCGAATGGGCGCGGGAGGCGGGTCGAGGCGGCGAGACAAGCCATGCGCGGGCTGTCGCCGACTTCATCGCCGGCATGACGGACGGCTACGCGCTCACCCAACACCGGCGCCTGTTTGACGCGACCCCGGATTTGCGTTAGCCGCCGGGCCTCCCTGGCACCCGGAAAGCCCATGAACGTCTTCGCCGATTTCGCCGCGCGCCTGCGCTCGATCATCGAGGCGCTCGCCGCCGACGGCGCGATCGCCCGTCTTCCGGATCTCTCCCGCGTCGTCGTCGAACCGCCGCGCGATCCGAGCCATGGCGACCTCGCGACCAACGCGGCCATGGTCCTGGCGAAGGATCTCGGGCTCAAGCCGCGCGATCTCGCGACCGTCATCGCGGAGCGGCTCGAGAAGGACCCGGACGTGGCCGCCGTCAGCGTGGCCGGCCCGGGCTTCGTGAACGCCACGATGAGCCACGATTTCTGGCGGCGCGCGCTGGAGGCGGCGCTCGCCGCCGGCGCCGACTATGGCAAGCCGGGCAAGGCGCGTCCCGCCAAGGTCAATGTGGAATACGTGTCGGCCAACCCCACAGGGCCCATGCATGTCGGCCACTGCCGCGGCGCGGTGTTCGGGGATTCGCTCGCGAACCTGCTCGTCTTCGCCGGCGACGAGGTCGCTCGCGAGTACTACATCAACGACGCCGGCGCTCAGGTCGACGTGCTCGCGCGCTCCGCCTTCCTGCGCTACCGCGAGGCGCTCGGCGAACACATCGGCGCGATCCCGGAAGGGCTCTACCCGGGCGACTATCTGAAGCCCGTCGGAACAGCCCTCGTCGACCTCCATGGCGCCGCGTTGCGCGACCTTCCCGAGGCAGAGTGGCTCCCGATCGTCCGCGAGGCCGCGATCGCCTCGATGATGGAGATGATCCGGGACGATCTCGCGAGCCTCGGCATCGTCCACGACGTCTTCTTCTCGGAGCGCACGCTGCACGGGCCGGATGGCCCGATCGTACGCGCGGTCGAGGATCTGCGGGCGCAGGGGCTCGTCTATGAGGGCAGGCTGCCGCCTCCCAAAGGTCAGCTTCCGGAGGACTGGGAGGACCGCGAGCAGACCCTGTTCCGCTCGGCGGAGTTCGGCGACGACATCGACCGGCCGCTGATGAAGTCCGACGGCTCCTACACCTACTTCGCGGCCGACGTGGCGTATTTCCGCTCGAAGTATCAGCGCGGCTTCGAGGAGATGGTGTTCGTGCTCGGCGCCGACCACGGCGGCTACGTGAAGCGCCTCGAGGCGGTCGGCCGCGCGCTCTCGGGCGGCGCGGCCCGCGTCACCGTGGAGCTCTGCCAGCTCGTGCGGCTGTTCCGCGCCGGCGAGCCGGTGCGCATGTCGAAGCGGGCAGGGGATTTCGTCACGCTGCGCGACGTCGTCGACGAGGTCGGACGCGACGCCGTGCGCTTCATGATGCTGTTCCGCTCGAACGACGCCGTGCTCGACTTCGACTTCGCCAAGGTCACGGAACAGTCGCGCGACAATCCGGTGTTCTACGTCCAGTACGCCCATGCGCGCGCCCAGTCGATCCTGCGCAATGGGCGGGAGATGCATGGCGAAAGCTCGGAGGCGGATCTGTCGCTGCTGACGGATCCGGGCGAGCAGGCCCTGATCAAGCGCATCGCGGCCTGGCCGCGGGCGGTCGAGCAGGCGGCGGCGGCGCGGCAGCCGCACAGGATCGCGTTCTTCCTCCACGACCTCGCCAGCGAGTTCCACGCGCACTGGAACCGCGGCAAGGATTCGCCGGATTTACGCTTCATTATGGAAAACAATGCATTGTTGTCCCATGCTCGCCTGGCCTTGGTGAGGGCCTTCATTCTGGTTCTCGCCTCGGGCCTTGGTATTCTGGGGGTCGCGGCTCCTGACGAGATGCGGTGATGCGGCCGACGCCGGCGATGACGGCGATCCGGACGCGGCCGCTCTTATGGAAGGCGCGCGGAGGCCGGTGAAATGCAAAACCAAGCTGTAAGGCGCGGCGGCGCCGCGGGCGCTCGAACCGAAGAGTTCGCCGCCTATGACGACTACGACCTGCGCGCCGGCCACCACTACGATCAGGCCGGCCGGCCTCAGGCTGCGCACGGCTACCCTGACGAGGAGCCGGTCTACGATCCGCGCGCCTATGCGCCCAATCCGGACGAGCCCTACGGCTACGATCAGGACGGCAACCCGCTCTATTACGAGTACGAGCCCGATCGTCGCTCGCTCGGGGGCGGCGGCCGCAGCGGGCTGATGATGGTGGGCGCGGTGCTCGCGGTCGCGCTCGTCGGCGGCGCCGGCGTCGTCGGATACAAGATGCTCGGCTCTGGCGGCGCCAATGGCGAGGCGCCCCTGATCAGGGCCGACACCGAGCCGGTGAAGACCGTTCCGGAAAAGTCCGACACCGCGCAGCAGCCCTCCAAGGCGGTCTATGACAGGGTCGACGCAGGCGGGCAGGCGAACTCGAAGGTCGTCTCCCGCGAGGAGGAGCCGGTCGATCTTCCGGCTCCCTCGGCCGCGCCGCGGAACGAGGGCGCGCGCATCATCCTGCCGCAGGGGGCCGCGACGGCGGAGCGAACGGCACCCTCCACCAATGGCGAGGGCCCCCGCAAGGTCAAGACGATGACCATTCGCCCGGATGGCTCGATGGCGGAGGCGCCTGCCGCGCCGGCGGGCGCTGCGGCTCCGGCCGCCGATCCCATCGCGGAAGCGGCGAGGACCGGCGAGGCGCCGCGCAGCGACTTCGACGACGGCATCATGGCGGAAGGGCCGGCTCAGCCCGAGAGGGCGGCTCCCCAGCCGGAGCAGCGCGTCGCCGCCACCCCGAAAGCTGCGCCCGCCGCGGCTCCGAAGGCCGCGCCGAAGCCTGCCGCGCCGGCTCGGACCGAGCCTGAGCAGGTCGCCGCCGTGGCCCCGCGCGCTCCTGCGCCGACGCCGTCCCCGGCCCGCGCGGCCGCCGGCGGCTACGTCGTTCAGGTGAGTTCGCAGCGCTCAGAGGAGGAGGCCCGGGCGGCCTTCGCTTCGCTGCAGAAGCGCTTCCCGCAGGTGCTGGGCAGCTACCAGGCGTCGATTCAGAGCGCGACCGTCGGCGACCGTGGGACCTATTACCGTGTCCGCGTCGGCCCGTTCGGCAGCAGCACCGACGCCTCCACGGTGTGCAACAACCTGCGCGCCGCCGGCGGCGACTGCGTGGTCGCGCGCAACTAGGCCCGGCCGCTGCAAGACGTCGCGCGGCGCCTGTCGTCCGCGCGACCTCCATTACCAGTTCCTCCCATCAGTCCGGCTCCATGGCGACCCGCGCATTCATCTCCGGCTGCCACGGACTTGCGCTCACGCCGGAGGAACGGGCGTTCTTTCGTGACGCCGAGCCGTGGGGCCTGATCCTTTTCGGCCGCAACATCGAGTCGCCAGACCAGATCCGAAGCCTGTGCGGCCAGTTCCGCGAAGCGGTCGGCCGCTCTGGCGCCCCGGTGCTGATCGACCAGGAAGGCGGCCGCGTCCAGCGCATCCGGCCCCCGCTCGCCTCTGCGCACCCGGCGGCGGCCGCGTATGGACGGCTCTACGAGTTTGACCCTCAGGCGGCGCTCACGGCGGCGCGTCTGGGAGCCGAGCTTCTCGGCGCCGAGCTGTCGAGCCTCGGCGTGACTGTCGATTGCCTGCCCGTGCTCGATCTCCCGGCCCAGGGCATGACGGACGCCATCGGCGACCGCGCCTACGCGACCGCCCCGGAAGCGATCGCAAGGCTGGGCCGGGCGGTCATCGACGGCCTCCTGGCGGGCGGCGCGCTCCCGGTGGTCAAGCACATGCCGGGACATGGCCGCGCCACCGTCGACAGCCACTTCCACCTTCCCCGCGTCAGCGCCGACCGCGCCACGTTGGAGGCGACCGACTTCCGCCCGTTCCGGGCTCTTGCGGACGCGCCGATCGGCATGACCGGTCACATCGTGTTCGAGGCCATCGACCCGGAGCAGCCCGCCACCCTGTCGGCGGCCGTGATCGGCGGAATCATCCGCGGCCAAATCGGCTTCGACGGGCTGTTGCTGACCGACGACCTCTCGATGAAGGCCCTCTCCGGGGGCGTGGGCGACTCGGCGGCGAGGGCGTTCGCCGCGGGCTGCGACGTCGCCTTGCATTGCAACGGCGCGATGAGTGAAATGCTCGAGGTCGCGGCGGCGGCGCCGCGGCTCGAGGGACGGTCAGCCGATCGGGCCGCCAGGGCGCTTGCTCTGCTGGGGCCGCGCGCGGAGGTCGATGTCGCGGCGCTCGCAGCGGCGCGCGACCAACTCCTCGAGAGCGCGAGCGTCTGACGCCGCCGGAGGCGCGGCCTTGGCCGAAGATGGGCTCGAAGCGTCAGGCTCTTTCGAAGCGGACGAGCGCGCGGAGACCGCGGGCAAGGCCTTCGTCGTCGATCTCGACGGCTTTGAAGGGCCGCTCGACCTGCTGCTCGACCTTGCGCGCCGCCAGAAGGTTGATCTCGCCCGCATCTCGATCCTGGAGCTCGCCGAGCAGTACCTCGCCTTCGTGGAGGTCGCCCGCGCGGAGCGTCTCGACCTCGCGGCCGACTACCTCGTGATGGCGGCGTGGCTGGCGTATCTGAAGTCTCGGCTGCTCGCGCCTGATGCGCCCGCGGACGAGGAGGAGCCGCCGGCCTCGATGGTGGCGGCCGCTCTGGCGTTCCGGTTGCGCAGGCTGGAGGCCATGCGGGCCGCAGGCAACGCGCTGTTCGACCGCCCGTTGCTCGACCGCGATGTCTTCGCGCGAGGCGAGGCGCCAGCGCAGGCGCAGCAGGCGCCGCCTCTCTGGACGGCGACTTTGTACGATCTTCTCAGCGCTTACGCCCGACAGAGAACCCGAAATCTCAAGAGCGCCGTGACCGTGGAACGGCGTCCGACATGGACGCTCGCCGAAGCTCGCGCCGCTCTTGAGCGGCTCGTCGGGCGCGCCGCCGACTGGTCGCGGCTCGACGCGCTGCTGTTGCGCTACATGAACCCGGAGATGCGGGCCTCGGTGCTCGCCGCGGGCTTCGGCGCCTCCCTGGAACTCGCCCGTGAGGGGCGGTTGGAACTGAGACAGGAGCGGGCCTTTGGGCCGCTCTTCGTGCGCAGCGGCGCTCCGCTCGCAGTGGTTCGGAAGGAAGAAGGGTGAGCGGGCCGCACGACGCTCCTCCGCTGCCGCTCGAAGGGCTCGACGGCAGGCTGACCGCCGACGAACGCTCGCGTGTCGATCCGCTCCACCGCAACATCGTCGAGGCGACGCTGTTCGCGTCTCCCGCGCCGGTGGATGAGGCGGCGCTCGCCGCGCGGCTGCCGCCCGGCGCAGATCTCAGGCTGGTCCTGCGGATGCTCGTCCAGGACTACGCGGGCCGGGGCGTCAATCTTCGACGCGTCGGGGCCGGCTGGGCGTTCCGCACCGCGCCGGAGGTCGCCGCCGCTGTCGTTGCGGGAGCGCGCGAGACCAAGAAGCTGTCCCGGGCCGCGATCGAGACCCTGGCGATCATCGCCTACCACCAGCCGACCACCCGGGCCGAGATAGAGGAGATCCGCGGCGTCGCGACCTCGCGCGGCACGCTCGAGACGCTTCTCGAAGCGGGCTTCATCCGGCTGCGGGGGCGACGCCGCTCGCCCGGACGTCCCGTGACCTTCGGCACCACTCCGGCGTTCCTCGACCATTTCGGGCTGGAGCAGGTCTCCGACCTCCCGGGACTCGCCGAGCTGAAGGCGGCCGGACTGCTCGACGCCCGTCTGCCGCCGGGCCTCGACCTGCCGCCGCCGAGCGACGATGACGGATTGCGCGCCGACGAGGATCCGCTCGAGGACGACGACCCGTTCGAGCCGGCGGTCGCCCCGGACGACGCGGCTGGCGAGGGATCGCAGGAACGTCGAGACCTCTAGCGCGCCCGTCTAGCGCCTGACGGCGGCGTGATGCCACAACCTGCCGAAGTCCTTGTGTTTCCGACTCCCGGGACCTAGTTTCCGATCATGCTGGACTGGCCTCCGTCATGCGTCGGGCCGCTGCGAGCGCCTTCCGGCTGATCGAAAGGAAACGTCATGAGCCTCACGCACTGGCTGGTCGTCGGCGTTCTCGTGTTGCTGCTGTTCGGCGGCCGCGGGAAGATCTCCGACATCATGGGCGACATGGCCAAGGGCATCAAAAGCTTCAAGAAGGGCCTTTCGGAAGAGGACGAGGTCGCCGACGGCATGTCCCAGCAGCGGGGCGCCCAGACGATCGAACACCGCGCCGATCCGCAGGTTCGGCCGACCGTCGGCAGCGTCGACGGCCGCCAGTCGTAACTTGCAGGCTCGGCCGGGCGGCGCCGCGGGGCGCCGCTTGTCGCCTTGCCCGCCGGCGGCCTGACAGATGTTCGACATAGCCTGGTCCGAGTTCCTGGTCGTCGCAGTGGTCGCGCTCGTCGTCATAGGGCCGCGCGACCTGCCGCCGCTGCTGCGTCAGCTGGGCAAGACCGTCGCCACGCTGCGGCGGATGGCCGGCGATTTCCAGTCGCAGTTCAACGAGGCCCTGCGGGAGGCCGAACTCGACGATCTCCAGAAGGACCTCACGGGCCTGAAGGACACTGCGAACAAGATGGTCAGCGCGCCCGATCCGTTCAAAATGGCGCGCGACGAGATCAGAAGCGCGCTGACCGCGCCTTCCAAACCCACGCCGTCTGCGCTGGCCGGCGCAGCGGCGACCGGCGCGGCGGACGCGCCCTCGGCTCTCGCTCCCGAGCCCGAGGCGGATGCGACTCCGGCGCCGAGCAGCGCGCCGACCGCCGACCCTGAGCTGCCGGCCAGGGCCAACGGATCAACTCACCCCTCCGGTTCCGATCCTGTGGCGGCGTCCGGTGATCCCGCTCCCGGAGCGCGCGCGTGACCCAGGCCGACATCGACGCCACCAAGGCGCCGCTGATGGACCATCTGATCGAGCTGCGCTCGCGGCTGATCAAATCCATCCTCGCCTTCGTGGTCGCCTTCGCGATCTGCTTCTCGGTGGCGGGCCACATCTTCAACATCCTGCTCGTGCCCTACGAGATCGCGGCCGGGTCGGCCGAGGCGATCCGGCTGCAGTACACCGCGCCGCAGGAGTTCTTCATCACCCAGATCAAGCTCGCGATGTTCGGCGCGGGCTTCATCTCCTTCCCGCTGGTCGCGAACCAGATCTACAAGTTCGTCGCTCCCGGCCTCTACAAGAACGAGCGGCAGGCCTTCCTGCCCTACCTGATCGCGACGCCGGTCCTGTTCCTGCTCGGCGCGGCGTTCGTCTATTTCGCCGCGATGCCGCTGGCGATGCGGTTCTTCCTGTCGATGCAGCAGACCGGCGGGGACGGACACGCCTCGATCGAGCTGATCGCGCGGACCAGCGAGTATCTTTCGCTGATCATGACGCTGATCTTCGCCTTCGGGATCTGCTTCCAGACGCCGGTGATCCTCACGCTGCTGGCGCGCGCCGGATTCATCGACTCCAATTGGCTGATCGCCAAGCGGCGCTACGCCATCGTGGCGGTGTTCGCGATCGCCGCGGTGCTGACGCCCCCTGACGTCATCAGCCAGGTCGCGCTTGCGGTGCCTACGCTGCTTCTCTACGAAGCCTCCATCTGGGTCGTGAAGATGGTCGAGAAGAAGCAGGCGAAGGCGGACGCCGCCGCAAGCGCGCCGGAGTAGGGCCCGACCGCCCTGCGCGTCTTCATCGATCCTCTGGCCTATCCCGGGGAGGCGGACAGGGCTTCTCCGCCAGTGACTGCGGCCGCGTCACGACGCCCGCATCCAGATCAATCGAAGGACTTCTGCTCCAATGCATGACATCCGCCTGATCCGCGACAATCCGGAGATGTTCGACCGGGGACTCGCGCGTCGGGGACTGACGCCGCAGAGCCCGCGGCTGATCGCGGTCGACGAGCGCCGGCGCGAGATCATCGGGCGGCTGCAGGTCATGCAGGAGCGTCGCAACTCCGCCTCCAAGGAGGTCGGCCAGGCGAAGGCTCAGAAGGACGAGGCGCGCGCAGAGGCCCTGATCGCCGAGGTCGCCCAGCTCAAGCAGGACATTCCGGTCGTCGAGTTCGAGCAGAAGGCGATCGAGGAGGAGCTTCACGCGACGCTCGCCGAGATCCCCAACATCCCGCTCGAGGACGTGCCGGACGGCAAGGACGAGAGCGACAATGTCGAGCTGCGCCGCGTCGGCGAGCCGCGCGAGATCCACGATCCGCGGGCCCATTACGAGCTTGGCGAGGCTCTCGGCCTGATCGATTTCGAGGCCGCCGCCCGCATGTCGGGCGCGCGCTTCGCGGTGCTGAAGGGGCAGGTGGCGCGTCTCGAGCGCGCGCTGGCGAGCTTCATGCTCGACCTTCACACGAGCGAGCACGGCTACACTGAGGTCGCGCCGCCGCTTCTGGTGCGCGACGAGGCGATGTTCGGCACCGCGCAGCTGCCGAAGTTCGCCGATGACCAGTTCCGCACGAGTTTCGATTTCTGGCTGATTCCGACGGCGGAGGTCTCTCTCACCAACCTCGTGCGCGAGCAGATCCTTCCAGAGGAGGAGCTGCCCCTCCGGGTCACCGCCGGCACGCCGTGCTTCCGCGCCGAGGCGGGGGCGGCCGGTCGCGACACGCGCGGCCTGATCCGCCAGCACCAGTTCACCAAGGTGGAGCTGGTCTCGGTCACCACGCCGGAAAAGAGCCTCGAGGAGCACGAGCGGATGCTCGGCTGCGCCGAGGAGGTGCTTAAGCGGCTCGACCTGCCGTTCCGCACCATGACGCTCTGCACCGGCGACATGGGCTTCTCCTCGCAGAAGACCTACGACATCGAGGTCTGGCTTCCGGCCCAGAACACCTACCGGGAGATATCCAGCTGCTCGGTCTGCGGCGACTTCCAGGCGCGCCGGATGAACGCGCGGTATCGCCCGGCCGACTCCAAGGGCCCGCGCTTCGTGCACACCCTGAACGGCTCCGGCGTCGCTGTCGGGCGCGCATTGGTCGCGGTCCTGGAGAACTACCAGCAGGAAGACGGCTCTGTCGCGATCCCGACCGCGCTTCAGCCCTATATGGGCGGGCTCGAGAAGATTGAGCGGGCGTCTTGAGAATCCTCCTGACCAATGACGACGGCGTGCATGCCGAAGGGCTCGAGACGCTCGAGCAGATCGCGCGGGAGCTCTCCGACGACGTCTGGATCGTCGCGCCCGAGACGGACCAGTCCGGGGCGTCGCATTCGATCTCGCTGAGCGATCCGCTCCGGCTGCGTGAAATCGGCGACAAGCGCTTCGCGGTGCGCGGCACGCCAAGCGACTGCGTCATTATGGGCGTCCGCCATCTGCTGGCGGACAAGCGGCCGGACCTGATTCTCTCGGGCGTCAATCGCGGGCAGAACGTCGCCGAGGACGTCACCTATTCGGGCACCATCGCGGGCGCCATGGAGGGCACCCTTCTCGGCATCCCGTCGATCGCGCTGTCGCAGAACTACGACCGCGCCCGGGAGGTCGGAGACATCTTCGATTCCGCCCGGTGCCACGGCGCCGACGTGGTGCGCCGGATCGTGAAGGCGGGTTTCCAGCGCGATCGCCTGGTCAACGTCAATTTCCCGGGCTGCCTCGGCGAGGAGGTGGTCGGCGTCGCCGTGACACGGCAGGGCCAGCGCAACCAGGAACTGCTTAAGATCGAGGGCCGCAACGATGGTCGCGGCAATCCCTATTTCTGGATCGTCTTCGGTCGCGCCGACTACGTGGCGCAGGAGGGCACCGATCTCGCCGCCGTCAGGTCGCGCCAGATCTCGGTCACTCCCCTGAAGATCGACTTGACTGACGAGGCGCTCTTCGACGGACTGACTGCGGCCTTCGCCGACGCCTGAGGATGCGAGTCGCATGAGCATGACCGCCGACGACGCCGAACGCACCCGGCGCGCCGAGCTGGTGCTTGCGCTGAGAAGCCGGGGCGTGCTGCACACCCGCACCCTGAAGGCGCTCGAGACGATTCCGCGTGCGCTGTTCGCGCCTGCCCGCCACCGCGCCGTGGCCTATGCGGACCGCTCCCTGCCGATCGCCTGCGGGCAGACGCTCGAATCGCCGTCGCAGATCGCCATGATGGTGGACGGGCTAGCGGTCGGCGATCTCGATAACGTGCTCGAGATCGGGACCGGCACGGGCTACTGCGCCGCGATCCTGTCCCGGCTCGCGCGCCGGGTGGTCAGCGTCGACCGGTTCCGCACGCTGATCGAGAACGCCGAGCGCCGGATTGCGGAGCTTGGCGGAGCGTCGAACTGCACGCTCGTGCTCGGCGACGGCGCTCTTGGCCGTCCGGCTCAGGCGCCCTTCGAACGCATCCTCGTCGCCGCCGCGGTCGAGAGGCCGCCATCGGCGCTGCTCAACCAGCTCAAGCCCGGCGGGGTGATGATCGCGCCGATCGGCGACGCCGCCGGTCAGCGACTCACCCGCTTCATCAAGGGCAAGGATGGCTCGCTCGACGAGACGACGATCGGCTCGATCCGCCAGCAACCCATGCTCGAGGGCGTCGCGTTGGCCCTCTGATCGCGTGGCGCGGCGGCAAGATTTGCGGCCGGATCGTGGCCGCGAGCGCCGTCCTAAACCCTCCGTTTACCTCAACGCGCTTTAACTCTGATCATGTCGGTCGAGTTCGTCGCGAGTGTCCAACATGCGTAACTTCGTTCCGTGCCTGCGTTCCCGGCTTCTGGCGCGCGCCGCTGTGGTCGCTCTTGGCGCTGGCGCTCTCGGAGCCTGTAGCTCCGATACCACCCGCTTCGGCGAGGATCCTTTCTCCAATCCGTTCTCGACCGCCTCGGCGGAGAGGCGGGCGCCGGAGCCCGACTACACGAGCTCCGTTCAGGCGGCGCCGAGCAGCCGGGTCGAGCGCGCGCCTCTGGGCGCGCCGCCTCCGGCGCAGGCCCGGCCGATGCGGGGCTTCGAGAACTCCGGCGGCTATCGCCAGTCTTCGGTCGATCCGCGGTCGACGGGAGCGCTCCCGCCTGCGCGCAGCCCCGAGCCTCGTTCAGGCGCGGTCGGCTGGTCGTCGAACGGCGGCACCGTCGTGACTCTGCAGCGGGGCGAGAGCCTGCACACGCTCTCGCAGCGCTACGGCGTGCCGGCGACCGCGATCATGCAGGCCAACAACATGCGCAACGCGAACGGCCTGGCGCCGGGTCAGCAGATCGTCATCCCGTCCTACTCGGGCCAGCAGGTCGCCGCAGCGCCGGCGCCGAGTCCCGCGCGCGTCGCAGCGGCTCCGGCTCCGATGACCCGCCCCGCGCCGGCGCCGATGCGCCCCGCGGGCCCTGCGCAGGTCGCGAACGCTGCGCCCAATGGCGAGATGAAGTTCGTCACCGGCGCGCAGCCGAAGGGCGCGGAGCCGGCGGCGAAGCCCGCGCCCCAGCAGGTCGCTGCTGCGCCCGTCGCCAAGCCCGCGCCTGCACCCGTCGCGGAGGCGAAGCCGGCGGACGACAACGTCAAGACCGCGGCTCTCAAGGTCGATCCGGCGCCGGCGGCGGACTCTGCTCCGTCGTTCCGTTGGCCCGTCCGCGGCCGGGTGATCTCGGCCTACGGCTCGAAGGCCAGCGGCACGACCAATGACGGCATCAATGTCGCGGTCCCGGAAGGCACCGACGTCAAGGCCTCCGACGACGGCGTCGTGGCCTACGCCGGCAGCGAGCTCAAGGGCTTCGGCAATCTCGTGCTGATCCGCCACTCCAATGGCTGGGTCACCGCCTATGCGCACAACAGCGCGCTGAAGGTGAAGCGCGGCGACACCGTCCGCCGCGGGCAGGTCATCGCCAAGTCCGGCTCCACCGGCAACGTCTCCTCGCCTCAGCTTCACTTCGAGGTGCGCAAGGGCGCGACCACGGTCGATCCGCTGCAGCATCTGCCGAACGCCTGAGGTCTCCGCCGCTTCGCGCAAAGATCCCGACCGCCGCCGGCGCGTCGGGATCTTTGCGTTTGCGCCGCGACCCTTGAGCTTGTTGCTCCGAATCGGCCGACCCCTTAATCGGGGGGCATGAGCGAACTCGCGCCTCCGCCGGAGGATGGCGTCCTCCCCGTCGAGCTGCGCTCGGCGCTCGAGGAGCGCTACCTCGCCTACGCGCTCTCGACCATCACGCAGCGCGCCTTGCCGGACGTCAGGGACGGGCTGAAGCCCGTTCACCGGCGCGTGCTGTGGGCGATGCGGGAGCTGAAGCTCGACCCGGGCGCCGCCTTCAAGAAGTGCGCCCGCGTCGTGGGCGACGTCATCGGCAAGTACCATCCGCATGGCGACCAGTCCGTCTATGACGCCCTGGTCCGCCTCGCCCAGGACTTCGCGCAGCGCTGGCCGCTGGTCGAAGGTCAGGGCAACTTCGGCAATGTGGACGGCGATAACGCGGCGGCCATGCGCTACACCGAGGCGCGGCTCACCGAGGTGGCGCGCCTGCTGCTCGACGGGCTGGAAGAGAACGCCGTCGACTACCGCCCGACCTATGACGGCTCCGAGCAGGAGCCGATCGTGCTGCCGGGCGCGTTTCCCAACCTGCTCGCCAATGGCAGCCAGGGGATCGCGGTCGGGATGGCGACGGCCATTCCCCCTCATAACGTCGCCGAGCTTGTCGAGGCGGCGCGCGCGCTGCTGGCCAACCCCGCCGCCGAGACGGACGATCTGCTGGCGCATCTGCAGGGCCCGGACTTCCCGACGGGCGGCGTCGTCATCGACGGTCCGGCGACCATCGCCGAGGCGTACCGGACCGGCCGCGGCGCGTTCCGGACGCGGGCGCGCTGGAAGGTCGAGGATCTCGGCCGCGGGACCTGGGTGGCGGTCGTCACGGAGATTCCCTGGCTCGTGCCGAAGAGCCGGCTGGTCGAGCGGCTGGCCGAGCTGATCACCGACCGCAAGCTGCCGCTGGTGGTCGACGTGCGCGACGAGTCGACCGACGAGATCCGTCTGGTGATCGAGCCGCGGGCCAGGACCGTCGACGCCGCGGTGATGATGGAGTCGGTGTTCCGGCTGACGGAGCTCGAAACCCGCATTCCGCTCAACATGAACGTGCTGGTGCGCGGCCAGACGCCGGTCGTGCTCAGCCTGAAGGACGCGCTGCGGCACTGGCTGGACCATCGCCGCGAGGTGATTCAGCGTCGCTCGCAGCATCGACTCGACGCCATCGTTCGACGCCTCGAGATCCTCGACGGCCTGCTGATCGCCTATCTGAACGTCGACGAGGTGATCCGCATCGTTCGCCAGGCGGACGAGCCGAAGGCCGAACTGATCGCCGCGTTCTCGCTGACCGAGCTTCAGGCCGACGCGATCCTCAACATCCGGCTGCGCTCGCTCGCCAAGCTCGAGGAGATCGAGATCAGGCGGGAGCACGACAAGCTCACGAAGGAAGGCGAGGAACTGCGCGGCCTGCTGGCGTCAGAGGCGAAGCAGTGGCGGCGCGTCGGCAAGGAGCTCGACGGGCTGGCGAAGAGCTTCGGTCCGGACACGCCGCTCGGCAGACGCCGCACCACCTTCGAGACGCCGCCTGCGTCCGCAGCCGCGGACGTCGCGGACGCCTTCATCGAGCGCGAGCCGATCACCGTCGTGGTCTCCGAGAAGGGCTGGATCCGCGCCCTGAAGGGCCATGTCCAGGACGTCTCGGGCCTGACCTTCAAGGCCGACGACAGCCTCAAGCTCACCTTCCAGACCGAGACGACCGCCAAGCTCATCGTCCTGACGACGAACGGCAAGGCCTACACCCTCGACGCCTCCAAGCTGCCGGGCGGCCGCGGGGCGGGCGAGCCGATAAGGCTGATGGTCGACGTCGACGAGGGCGCGGACGTGCTGGACGTGTTCGCGCACAGGCCCGGAGCGCGACGCCTCGTCGTGGCGAGCGACGCGCGCGGCTTCGTGGTCGGGGAGGACCAACTGCTCTCCTCGACCCGCAAGGGCCGGCAGGTCGTCAACCTCGACCAGGGTGCGAGCGTGCTCTGCTTTGCGCCCGCTGATGGCGACACGGTCGCGATCATCGGCCAGAACCGCAAGCTGCTGCTGTTTCCGATCTCGCAGATCGCCGAGATGGCGCGCGGCCGTGGCGTGCGGCTGCAGCGCTATCGCGACGGCAGCGTCTCGGACGTCAAGGTGTTCAACCTCGCCGACGGCTTCTCCTTCGTCACCAATGGCGGCAAGGTCTGGTCGCTGAAGGGCGAGGAGCTTCGGGACTGGGTCGGAAACCGCGCCGAGGCCGGCCGCCTTCCGCCGCGCGGTTTCTCGGCCTCCAACAAGTTCTCGGGCTAGCGCTTCACGGCAGGAACAGCGTGCCCTCGGCGACCACGACGGCTGCGCCGCCGATGCTGGCGGAGCTCAGCGCGCGGTCGCGGACGGTGAGGCCGAGCTCGATCACGCTCGGTCGGCCCATCTCGTAGCCTTGCCCGATGCGCAGCAGATGCTCGCCATCCGATGGCCGGTCGAACGCCATGACGACGCCCGCGAAGGCGGCCGCGGCGGAGCCGGTCGCCGGGTCCTCGCCGACGCCCGGCGCCAGCATCCGCGCCCGGAAGGCGAGGGCGGGGTCGGCGGTCTCGCGCGTGTAGAGGAACGCGCCGAGGTCGCCGCCGAAGCCGGCGCCCCAGCATGCGCTGTTCGCCTTCGCGCGCGCGAGGGCGTCGAGGCTCGAGAGCGGGACGAAGCAGAACGCGTTTCCGGCGTCGAAGCGCGACGGCGCATGGCCGTCGAATCCCAGATCCTCGGTCGCCAGCCCGAGCGCGGCCGCGACCGCCGCCGGCTCCGGCGGCGCGCCCGACGGCTGCGGCAGGCGCGGCAGGTCGAACGCCGCGCGCCCGGCCCGCTTGCCGCTCGCGACCGTGCGGCAGGCGATCACCCCGACCGCTTCCTCGATCTCGAAGGCGGCCTCGCGGCCCTTGCCGGCCATGGCCTCCATCAGCCCGAGCAGCGTCGCAGCGCCCACCGTGGGGTGGCCGGCGAAAGGCAGCTCGCGGTGCGGCGTGAAGATCCTCAGGCGCGCCTTGCGGGCCTCGTCCTCCGCGGGCAGCAGGAACACCGTCTCGGAGAGGTTGAACTCGCGGGCGATCCGCTGCATCGCCGCGCCGTCGAGGCCGGATGCGTCGAGCACCACCGCGAGCGGGTTTCCGGCGAGGGCGGCGTCGGTGAAGACGTCGAGGATGACATAGAGGCGGGACATGTGGGCTCGGTTAGCACGCTGACCGGCCGTGAAGAAGGCCGTTCGAATGCGCGGCCTGCGCTTAACCGGGCCGAAGGGGAAGGCGGGCTATAGGGAAAGCGCCCCCGCAGGAGGCGGCGGCGCGTCGGAGTAGTCCCATGAGCCTGGAACGCAGCTCTCAGCTTGAATGGATCAGCCCCGGGGCCGGGGCGCTCTCCCTCGAAGACCTCGTGCCGGCGCCCGGCCAGCTCGAGCCCCAGGATTTCCTCCAAGTCACGCGCGTCGGCTTCTCGGCGCGCGACGATCGCTGGAAGTGGACCGGCTTCCGCGGCGCCCGCGCGCCGCACGGCTTCGAAGGCGTGTCGGCCAGCCGCGAGGCGGCGCGGCTGGCGGCCGAACAGGCCTATTTCGCCGACTGAGTCCCGCCTCAGTAGCCGATCGCGGCCTCGAGCGGGCCCTTCGGCAACGGCACCAGGAACCAGACCTCGAACATCATGAAGGCGATCGCGGCGATCGAGAGGGACACGCCGGCGGCCTTCCAGAGGGCGAACCGCCCGAAGAAGATCATGAAGCCGGCGATGTAGATCGCCGACGCCACATAGATCCCGATCCAGGTCGTCGCGGCCACGTAGACCACCGCCGGGATGAAGATCGCCATCATCCGCATGAAGCCCGGCCGGGTGGTCAGCGTCGCCTCGCCCTCCGGCGGGAGCGCCACGGCGCGGGCGAGGTTCACGGCGCTCGCAAGCGCCATGACCACGGCGATGTAGAACGGGAAGTAGCCAGGGGCCGGCCCCTCGTTCGGCCGCCAGTTGAAGCCGAGCCGCATGCTGTCGGCGATCACGACCGCGGAGGCGACGAGGAACAGCAGCGCCACCGCTATGTCGGCCGCGCGGGTGCTGACCAGCGGGCGTTCTTCTTGGACTTCTGGGGCGTGGCTCATGGCTGCCTCGTCGTCTCCGCTCAGTCGTATCGGGTCACTGCGCCTGCGCGAGGAAGCCGGCTTCCTGCATCAGCTCGCGGTGCTTCTTCTCGGCTTCCGTGAGCCAGGCCTCGAACTCCGCCCCGCTCATCGTGGTCTCGTTGAACGCGCCCTTGTCCATGAAGGCCTTCCAGTCTTCGGTCGCCATCACCTTCTTGAACAGGTCGACATAGAAGGCGACCTGCTCGTCGGTCGCGCCGCTCGTCGTGAAGATGCCGCGCAGCATCTGGTACTCGACCGGAAGCCCCGCCTCGGTGCAGGTCGGGATGTCGCTCCAGGCCATGTCCTCGGTGATCTTGCCCGTGTGGGTCGAGCGCTTGGAGTCGAAGATGCACAGCGGCTTGAGCTGCTTGCCGCGCCACTGCGCGACCGCCTCGATCGGGTTGTTCACGCTCGAGTCGACGTGCCCGCCGACGAGCTGGACCGCGACCTTTCCGCCGCCGTCATACGGGATGTAGGTGAACTTCTTGCCGTCGGTGTGCCGCTCGATCGCGGCGGTGATGATCTGATCTTCCTGCTTGGAGCCGGTGCCGCCCATCTTGAACTGGCGGTCGGGCGCGGCCTTCACGGCGTCGATATAGGCCTTGGCGTCCGGATAGTTCTTCTCGGCGTTGGTCCACAGCACGAACTGGTCGAGCGCCAGCATCGAGACCGGCTTCATGTCCTTCCAGTTGAAGGGGGCGCCGGTGCCCATCGGGGTCGTGAACAGGTTCGACAGGGTGATGATGATCTTGTGCGGATCCCGCGCCGAGGCCTTCATCTCCAGGAAGCCTTCGGCCCCTGCGCCGCCGCCCTTGTTGAGCACGACGACGGGCTTGTTCATCAGGTTGTTCTTCTGGATCACGCCCTGGATGAAGCGCGCCATCTGGTCCGCGCCGCCGCCGGTGCCGGCCGGGATGACGAAGGTGACGGCCTTTGTGGGCTCCCAGGCGGCCGCCGCAGGGCCGGCCGCGAGGCCGAGCGCGGCGCCGAGCACCAGGGCGGAGGCTTTCAGAGAACGAACGGACATCTCATTTCTCCTGCATCGCCGCTTGTGGTCGCGGCTTGTCTCGACACGACGCGCGCAGTTCGGCCGGGCCCTCACGCGGGCGTCGCGACCGCTCCGCCTCTCCATTTTTCAAGAACCGTCTGGACCAGCGGCCAGAACGCGAGCACCAGGCCGAGCGTCATGATCCCGCCGCACAGCCAGTTCGACCAGAACACCGTGACGTCGCCCTGCGAACTCAGCATCGCCTGACGGAAGGAGCTCTCCGCCTGGTCGCCGAGCACCAGCGCGAGGACGAGCGGCGGCAGCGGGTAGCCGAGCTTGGTGAACAGGTAGCCCATCACGCCGAACACCAGCATCATCCAGACATCGAACATCGCGTTGTTCACCGTGTAGGCGCCGATGGCGCAGATCACGACGATCACGGGAGCGATGATCGAGAACGGCACGCGCAGGATGGCGGCGAAGAACGGCACGCAGGTCAGCACCAGCACCAGGCCGACGAGGTTGCCCATGTACATCGAGGCGATCAGGCCCCAGACGAACTCCTTCTGCTCGACGAACATGAGCGGCCCGGGCTGCAGACCCCAGATCAGCAGGCCGCCCAGCAGCACGGCGGCGGTCGGCGAGCCCGGGATGCCGAGCGTGAGCATCGGCAGCAGCGCGGAGGTGCCGGCGGCGTGGGCGGCCGTCTCGGGCGCCACGACGCCTTCCAGCTCGCCCTTGCCGAAGTTCCGGCCGTTCTTCGAGAAGCGCTTGGCGAGGCCGTAGCCCATGAAGGAGGCCGGCGTGGCGCCGCCCGGCGTGATGCCCATCCAGCAGCCGACGATGCAGCTGCGCAGGAAGGTGAAGGTCATCCGCGGCAGTTGCCGCCAGGTGCGGATCACCGCGTCCATCTTCAGCTTGGCGTGCGCGCCGCGGAAGCTCAGCCCTTCCTCCATCGAGGACAGGATCTCGCCGATGCCGAACAGGCCGATGACCGCGACCAGGAACTTGAAGCCGTTCAGCAGCTCCTCATGGCCGAAGGTCAGCCGCAGCGTGCCGGTGACGCCGTCGAGTCCCACCGAGGCCAGCGCGAAGCCGAGGCACATCGAGGCGAGGGTCTTGAAGGGCGAGCCGCGCCCCATGCCGAGGAAGCTCGCGAATGTCAGGAACTGGACCGCGAAGAACTCCGCCGGCCCGAAGCGCAGCGCGAACTTGGCGATCATCGGCGCGAGGAAGGTGATCAGGATAACGGCGAAGATCGCGCCGACGAAGGAGGAGGTGAAGGCGCCGACCAGCGCCTCGTCGGCCTTGCCGCGCATCGCCATGGGGTGGCCGTCGAAGGTCGTCGCCACCGACCATGGTTCGCCGGGTATGTTGAACAGGATCGCCGTGATCGCGCCGCCGAACAGCGCGCCCCAGTAGATGCTGCTCAGCATGATGATCGCCGAGGTCGGCTCCATCGAGAAGGTGAGGGGCAGCAGGATCGCGACGCCGTTCGCGCCGCCAAGTCCCGGCAACACGCCGATGATCACGCCGAGCACGATGCCGACGACCATCAGCATCATGTTGTACGGCGTGATGGCGACTGCGAAGCCGCCGAGCAGCGCGCTGATTTCCTCCATGCGGGTCCCCCGACCTTCTATTGCGGGGCCTGCCCGCCGCCCGAATCCGCCGCCAGGTATGCCAGATGGCGACGAATTGTTGTCCGACGCCGCGAGGACTGCCGCCACTAACCTTTTGTCTTAGTACTTACGAGTGTTCGGTCGATCACTACTACGGAAACACTTCTTCCGGCATGGTTATTCGCTCCGGCGCTGTACGCGCCGGAGGGCAGGAAGGGTCGCGATGGCGTCCCACAGCGGGTGGAAGCGCGGGCACGCCGCACCGCCTCACTTTTCTGTGTGGTGGCGCTGTGGCGCCCCCGCGCACGGCTTTGGAAGCGCTCCGTCAGGCGAAGGCCGCTCTTCTCCCTCCCCGGCAGAGGGGAGGGCAGGCGGGCGAAGCCCGGCCGGATGGGGTGTCTTCAGACGGAGCCGCCCGAACGCGCGCGTCGTGCCCGCGCCTTCGCGCGGGTATCCACGACTTGCTCTCAAGCGTGACGGGGAAGGACGTCGTGGATGCCCGCAAGCGGACATGACGATTTGCGCTTCACGCCCAAGGCCCACGTGGCCTCGGCCTTGCTGCCGAGGCCACCCTCCCCACGGCTTCGCCTCGTGGAGGGAGAAGAGGCCTCATGTCCGCGCTCCGCGCGCCTTTGTCCGGCGCAGCGCCGCGCGATAGATTTGCCGGCCCAGCGGAGAAGGCCATGAACATCCAGCGCAACGGAACGATCGCCGCGACGGCGGGTTCGCCGGACTACTTCACCGGAGCCGTCCGGATCGAGGGCCGCTTCCAGGCGCCCGCGCCGGCGCGGGTCTCGGCCGCCACCGTCAGCTTCGAGCCCGGCGCCCGCACCGCCTGGCACACCCATCCGCTCGGCCAGACCCTGATCGTCGTCTCCGGGCTCGGCTGGGCGCAGCGCGAGGGCGGGCCGGTGGAGGAGATCCGGCCCGGCGACGTGGTGTGGTTCGCGCCCGGAGAAAAGCATTGGCACGGCGCGACCGCGACCAGCGCCATGAGCCACGTCGCGGTCGGCGAGGCGCAGGACGGCAAGGTCGTCGACTGGCTCGAGCAGGTGGCCGACGAGGATTACGCGCGCGGTCCGGAGAGCCCGCGGGGCTGAGCGGGGCAGAGACCCGCCCGCCGTTCAGCCCGCGCGGCGGACCTCCTCGCGCGCCGGCAGGCGCCAGTTCGGCCGGATGAAGTGGCAGGTGTAGCCGGCCGGGAAGCGCTCCAGATAATTCTGGTGCTCCGGCTCGGCCTCCCAGAACGGACCTGCGGGCGCGACCTCCGTCACGACCTTGCCGGGCCACAGGCCCGAGGCGTCGACATCCGCGATGGTCTCCTCCGCGACGCGCTTCTGTTCCTCGTCGAGATAGAAGATCGCGGACCGGTAGCTCAGGCCGAGATCGTTGCCCTGCCGGTTCCTGGTGGTGGGGTCGTGGATCTGGAAGAAGAACTCCAGCATCCGCCTGAAGCTCGTGACGGCGGGGTCGAACACGATCTCGATCGCCTCGGCGTGGGTGCCGTGGTTGCGGTAGGTGGCGTTCGGGACGTCGCCGCCGGTGTAGCCGACCCGGGTGGCGACCACCCCCGGCTGCTTGCGGATCAGGTCCTGCATCCCCCAGAAACATCCGCCTGCGAGGATCGCGCGTTCTGTGGCAGTGGTCATCGCCGGCTCCTCGGGTTGATCGGTGAGCCCAATATCGGGCGGCGCCTGCGGTTTTTCAAAAGACGCGCGTTGTCAGGGCGCGCATGAGGGCAGGGAGGATGCGGTGGAGGCGGATTTCTGGCGCCGGCGGTGGCGCGACAACGCGATCGGGTTCCACCGCTCCTCACCCAACCCGCTGCTGCTCAGGAATTTCGCGGCGCTTGGCGTGGAGCCGGGGGCGCGGCTGCTCCTGCCGCTGTGCGGCAAGACCCTCGACATCCACTGGCTGCTCGCCAACGGCTACCCCGTGGTCGGCGTGGAGCTGGTCGAGACCGCTGTGGAGCAGCTGTTCGCGGAGCTCGGCGTCGAGCCGGCGATCGAGCCCGCCGGGCCGCTGAGGCGCTACAGCGCGCCGGGCGTGGACGTGTTCGTCGGCGACATTTTCGCGCTGACCGGCGAGGCGCTCGGCTCGGTGGAGGCCGTCTATGACCGCGCGGCCCTGGTGGCTCTGCCGCGGGCCGACCGCGCCCGCTACGCCGCGCATGTCACCGCGATCGCCAGAGGCGCGCCGCAGCTGCTCGTGACCTTCGTGTATGACCAGACGCGCGCGGACGGGCCGCCCTTCTCGGTCGACGAGCAGGAGGTGAGGGCGCTCTACGGCGGGTCCTACGGCGTCACGCTGCTCGAGTGCGCGGAGGACCCCGCCGGCATGAAGGGCAAGTGCCCGGCGACCGAGAAGGTCTGGCTGCTGAGCTAGCCGCCAATCGCCCTTGGTCTGGCGTAAAGGTCGGCGTAGCGGTCGCGCAGCACGTTCTTCTGGACCTTGCCCATCGTGTTGCGGGGCAGCTCGTCCACGAACATCACCCGCTTCGGCTGCTTGTAGCGCGCGAGCCGTCCCTCGAGCGCCGCGAGCACGCCGCTCTCGTCGACCGCATGCCCCTGGACTGGGACGACGACCGCCGTGACGCCTTCGCCGAAGTCCGGATGCGGAACCCCGATCACGGCGCTCTCCACCACGCCGGGCAACTGGTCGATCTCGAGCTCGACCTCCTTCGGATAGATGTTGTAGCCGCCGGAGATCACGAGGTCCTTGCCGCGACCGACGATCCAGACATAGCCGCGCTCGTCGATCCGGCCGAGATCGCCGGTGATGAAGAAGCCGTCGGGGCGGAACTCGGCCCGGGTTTTCTCCGGCATGCGCCAGTAACCCTTGAAGACGTTGGGCCCCTTCACCTCGATCATGCCGACCTCGCCGTCGGGGAGCGGGGCGCCGCTCTCGGGGTCCGCCACCCTGAGCGAGACGCCCGGCAGCGGGAAGCCGACCGCCCCCGCGACCCGCTCGCCGTCATAGGGGTTCGAGGTGATCATGTTGGTCTCGGTCATGCCGTACCGCTCGAGGATCTTCTGCCCGGTCCGCTCCTCGAACGCCCGGTGGGTCTCGGCGAGCAGGGGCGCCGACCCGGAGACGAACAGGCGCATGCCGGCCGTCGCCTCCCGGGTCAGGCCGGGCTGCTGGAGCAGGCGCACGTAGAAGGTGGGCACCCCCATCAGCACGGTCGCGCGCGGCATCGCGGCGATCACGGATGCGGCGTCGAAGCGCGGCATGAAGATCATCGAGGCGCCGGCCGCCAGCACGATGTTGGTCGCGACGAACAGCCCGTGCGTGTGGAAGATCGGCAGAGCGTGGATCAGCCGGTCCTCGCGCGAGAACCGCCACAGATCCTTCAGGGTGAGCGCATTCGACAGCAGATTGTCGTGGCTCAGCATCGCGCCCTTGGAGCGACCGGTGGTGCCGGAGGTGTAAAGGATCGCCGCGAGGTCGTCCGGCCCGCGCGCGACGTCCTCGAAGCGGTCGGAGGCGTGGGCTGCCGCCGTCAGCAGCGATCCCCCGCCGTCGGCCGACAGCGTCTCGAGCCTCGCCCGGTGTTTCGCCGCGACCGGCGCCAGCGCCTGCTCGGCCGCCGGGTCGACGACCAGCACGCGCGGCTCGGCGTCGCCAACGAAATAATCGAGCTCCGTCTGGGTGTAGCCGGTGTTGAGCGGCAGGTAGACGGCGCCCGCCCGCACGCAGGCGAGATAGAGGGTCAGCGCCTCCGCGCTCTTCTCGACCTGCACGGCCACCCGCTCCCCGGGCGCGACGCCCATCGCGACGAGCGCGTTGGCGAGCCGGGCCGAGCGGGCGAACAGGTCCGCATAGCTCCAGTCGCCGCGCGGCGTCTCGAGGAACAGCGTGGACGGATCCGGGGCCGCCGCCCGGATGGCGTCAAACAGCCAGTTGCTCATGCGGCGTGCTCCGGCCGCACGGAGCGCGGCTGCGACGCCCTGGTCGTCGGCGCGAGCCGCTGGACCGCGGGCGAGGCGATCACCTCGCCGCGGCCGATGAAGGCCTCGTGGTTCTTCTCGATGTCGGACAGGTCGTAGAGATAGTTCACCATCATGCCATGCGCCTGGCGGAGGCCGCGGGGAGAGCGGTCTCCGAGAAAGTTGATGCGTTCGAGCCGCGCGCCGTTGCCGAGGTGGAAACGGGCCACGGGGTCGGCCGCGAGCCCGGCCGGGTTCCTCGCGCGGAGCAGATAGGTCGCGGCCGCCCGGCAGAGCGCCGGCTGCAGCTCCTCGACGGCGTCCGGGTTCCTGTCCCACGCGGGATCGTCGAGCGGCGCGAGCTGCGCGCGTTCGGCGGGGTCCAGCAGGTCCGGCCGCTCCGCCGCGCGCTGCCGCGCCAGCCACGCCGCGAAGCCCGGCATCGGCGACAGCGTCACGAAGGTCGAGAGCTTCGGGAGGTCGCGGCGCAGATCCGCCACGACCTGCTTGATCAGGAAGTTGCCGAACGAGACGCCGCGCAGCCCCTCCTGGCAGTTCGAGATCGAGTAGAACACCGCCGTGGTGGCGTCCTCGGCGCGGATCTGCGCGCGGTCCTCGTCGAGCACGTCGCTGATGGTGGCGGCGATCGACGTGGTGAGCGCGACCTCGACGAAGATCAGCGGCTCGTCCGGCAGGCGCGGGTGGAAGAAGGCGAAGCAGCGCCGGTCCACCGGCTGCACCCGGCGGCGCAGCTCATCCCAGTCCTTGATCTCGTGGACCGCCTCGTAGCGGATGATCTTCTCCAGAACATTCGCGGGCGTCGCCCAGTCGACCGGCTTCAGGACCAGGAAGCCGCGGTTGAACCACGAGCCGAACAGATGCGCGAAGTCGGCGTCCACGGCGGCGAGCTCCGGGCGCTCCGGCAGCATCCTGAGAAGCGCCTCGCGCATTCGCACGAGCTGGCCGACGCCTTCCGGCGCGAGGTTGAGACGCCGGATGATCTCCTGCCGGCGCGGCTCGGCGGCGGCGTGCAAGGCCCGCACCGTGTCCGCCGACGGCTTCGCGCGGTGGGCGTCGATCGCGGCGTCGAGCCGGCTCTCGTCCGCGCCGAAGCGCTCGAGCAGCATCGTCATGAACGCCGCCTGTTCGGGCCCGTCGAGCGATCGCCAGCGCTCCAGGATCAGGCTCGCGAGCGCCATGCCCGAGGCCTCGCCGTTGCCGCCCAGCAGGCGCTCGCAGAGCTGCTCGAGCGAGGGGCGCGGCGCGTCGCCGCCGAACGGGGCGAGCGCCAGCAGCTGCCGGCCGCGCTCCGTGATGGTCTGCAACATGTCGCCGAAGAAGGATGCGCCGCTCATGTGGCCGCCCCCATCATCTGGTTCGGAAGCCAGGTGGCGATCTCCGGGAAGATGCAGAGGATCAGGATCGCCAGGAACATCACCAGCACATAGGGCAGGGAGCCCCAGAGGATGTCCCGCGTCGGCACCTGCGGGGCGATCGCGTTGATGACGAACAGGTTGAGCCCGACCGGCGGGGTGATCAGCCCGACCTCCATGTTGATCGTCAGCACGATGGCGAACCAGTAGGGATCGAAACCGGCCTGGGTGACGATCGGGAACAACAGCGGCGCCGACATCACGATCACCGCGACCGGCGGCAGGAACATGCCGGCGACCAGCAGGAAGAGGTTGATGACCGCCATCAGGACCCAGCGGTTCACCTCCAGCGAGGCGATCGCGCTCGCGACCGTCTGCGTCACGAACAGCGACGACAGCGCGAAGCTGAACAGCTCGGCGGCGGCCATGATCATCATGATCATGACGCTCTCGCGCATCGCGGAGCCGAAGATCCCCGCGATCGGTCTGAAGCGGAACAGCCGGTAGGCGATGACCACGACGAGCAGGGTCAGCAGCGCGCCGGCGCCGGCCGCCTCCGAGGGCGTGGCGATGCCGCCGTAGAGCACATAGAGCGTGCCCGCGATGATCAGCAGGAAGGGCCCGATCCGCGGCAGCGTCTCGAGCTTCTGCGCGAGCGTGTAGCGCATCGCGCGCGCGCCGAACTCGAAGCCCTTCCGCTTGGCGTCGAACACCGCCCAGACCATGAACATCGCGGTCAGCATGATCCCCGGGAGCACGCCGGCCATGAACAGCCGGCCGATCGAGGTCTCGGTGGAGATGCCGTAGACGATCAGCGTCACGGAGGGCGGGATCAGGATGCCGAGCGTGCCGCCGGCGGCGATCGAGCCGGTCGCGACCGAGGCCGGATAGCCCCGGTTCATCATCTCCGGGATGCCCATCTTGCCGATCGCCGCGCAGGTCGCGGGCGAGGAGCCGGTCATCCCCGAGAAGATCGCGCAGGCGCCGATGTTGGACAGCACGAGGCCGCCCGGCACCCGGTTCAGCCAGCGGTCGAGCGAGGCGTAGAGGTCGCCGCCGGCGGGCGAGGAGGCGACCGCCGCGCCCATCAGCACGAACATCGGGATCGACACGTAGGCGAGGTTGGCGATGCCGGCGAACATCGTCTCCGACAGCACGTAGAAGATCGGAAATCCGCCTTGCAGGACGAGCGCGCCGACGGCAGCGAGGCCGAGCGCGAAGGCGATCGGCATCCCGGTGGCGAGCAGGGCGAACAGGCCGCCCACGAGCAGCAGTCCGGAGCTGACGGGGCTCATCGCGCGGTCTCCTCGAGAGCGTGAGGCGCGACCGCGTGGGCCATCGCGATGTGCTCGGCCGCCGGGTCGGCTTGCAGCGGCTCGCGCAGCATCACGAGGATCTGCGCGACATACTGGAGGCAGAGCATCCCGAAGCCGACCGGCAGCGCCGACAGCGGGATCCACAGCCGCGGCGCCCAGACGCTCGAATGCTTCCAGCCGGCCGACCAGGCCTCTTCGAAATTGATGTAGCTCGCCGCCAGCATGGCGGCGCAGAAGGCGAGCCCGCACAGCGCCCCGATGATCCTGAGCACGCGCCGCGGCCTCGGCTTCAGCAGGAGCTCGACCACATCGACCCCGACATGGCCGTTCTTGAGCAGGACGTAGGGCGCGCCGAGGAAGACCGAGGCCGTCGCCGCGAAGATCACGAAGTCGGTCTGCCAGATCGTCGCCGCGCGGAAGACGTAGCGCACCAGGATCATCTCGCAGACCACCAGCATGGCGGCGATCAGCAACAGGGTGGCGACGATCGCGAGCAGCCGCGACAGCGCGCCGACAGCGGACACAAAGGCGGAGATCATGCGGGCGCCCCGGGCCGGAGGGTGGGAGGCGGGCGGCGCTTCCGCCGCCCGCCGATGCGGCGCGGTTACTTGACCGCGAGGGCCTTCTCGATCAGCTCGCCGCCGCCCGGCACGTCGTTGGCGAACTTGTCGTAGGCGGAGCTCTTCGCGACCGCGAGCCAGGCGTCGTAGTCGCCCTTCGACATCTCGACGACCTGGACGTTCGCCTTCTTGTAGGCGTCGATCATCTTCTGGTCGCCCTTGCGGATCTCGGCGTCGAAGAACGCCTCGGACTTCTTGCCCGCCGCCAGGATCGCCGCGCGCTGCGGCTCGGTGAGCCCCTCGAACACGCGCTTCGACATCAGCACCGGCTCATACATGAACCAGAGCGCGTTCTCGCCCGGCGCCGTCAGGCACTTGCCCTGCTCGAACAGGCGATAGGACACGAGGCTCGCGGAAGACGTGTTGGCTGCGTCGAGCACGCCGGTCTGCATGCCGGTGTAGATCTCGGAGGATGGCATCGAGGAGATCGACGCGCCGGCCGCGGCGAGCATCTGCTCGAAGGCGGGGCCGGCCGCGCGCACCACCTGACCCTTGATGCTCTCGGGCGAGGTGATGCAGTCCTTCTTGGACACGAAGCCGCCGGACAGCCAGGCGTCGGCGATCACCACCACGCCGGCGTCGGAGATCAGCTTCTTGATGTCGGCCATGAAGGGCGAGTCATTGAGCCGCTTCGCCCGGTCGAGATTGCCCACGAGCCCTGGCATCAGGGTCGCGGAGAACTGCGGCACCTTGCCGGAGGCGTAGTCGAGCGGGAAGGACGACATGTCCAGCAGGCCGCGCGCCAGCGCGTTCCACTGGTCGTTCGGCTTGTAGAGCGACGAGCCCGGGAAGACCTGGATCTTCAGGCCGACATTGGCCGCCTCGACCTCTCGCGCGATGATCTGGACCATCTCGTCGCGGACGTCGCCCTTGCCGCCCGGAAACTGGTGCGAGGCCTTGAGGACCGTGTCGGCCTGCGCCGCGGGTCCTGCGAGCGAGATGAATGCGGCCGCGCATGCGCCGGCCAGCAGAGTGAGACCTGCTCTTCCCATCGTTCCCTCCTGCGCCGGCCATGTGTCTGGCCGTTCCCGCGAAGGTTGCGCCGCGATCGTCGACGCTGTCAAACCGTCTGCGCGCAAACTCCGAAGCCGTGTATACAAGAGCTGGGTGAGCGCGGAGCCCGGCATGGCCGACAATGCGGTGCGCAAGGTGCGCGACGATATCGAGAACGGCATCGTGGCCGGCGAGTTCGCGCCTGGCTCGCGGCTCGACGAGGTCACGCTGTCGAAGCGTTTCGGGGTGTCGCGCACGCCGGTGCGCGAGGCGCTGATGCAGCTCAGCGCCACGGGCGCGGTGGAGCTCCGGCCGCGCCGCGGCGCGATCGTGGTCGATCACAGCCCGCAGCGCGTCTACGAGATGTTCGAGGTGATGGCCGAGCTCGAGGGGCTGGCCGGCTCGCTCGCGGCCCGGCGCTGCACGGCGTCCGACCGGGCGGCGCTGAGCGCGGCCCATGAGCGCTGCCGCGCCTCGGCCGAGGCCGGCGGCACGGACGCCTACTATTACGACAATGAGGAGTTCCACCACGCGATCTACGCGGCGAGCCACAGCGGCTTCCTGGCCGAGCAGTGCGGCGCGCTGCATCGCCGCCTGCGCCCCTATCGCCGCCTGCAGCTTCGCGTGCAGAACCGCCTGAGGGCGTCGTTCGACGAACACGAGCAGATCGTGAAGGCGATCCTCGCCGGCGACGAGGAGGCCGCCCGCGCCCGGCTGCGCGCCCACGTGGTGGTGCAGGGCGACCGGTTCGGCGACCTGCTCTCCGCCTTCGCGGAGCGCGCGCGGCCCTAGGGGCGCGCCGGCGGGCTCCGGCGGGGCTTCGACTTGCCCGGCCGGCCCTCGGGGGCCTTGGTCGCGAGCCAGATCACGTGGCGGGCGCCCTTGCCGGGGCGGTGGGCGCGGACGCGGACCTCCTCCACCGAGAGGCCCGACTTGAACAGCCGCCCGCCGAACGCCCTGTCCGGCCCCTGCGACCACACCGCGAGCACGCCCCCGCCCTTCAGCGCCCCACGGGCCTCGCCGAGCCCTTCGGGGCCGTACAGCCCGTCATTCGCAGCGCTGGTCATGGCCTCGGGGCCGTTGTCGACGTCGAGCAGGATGGCGTCGTACTCGCCACGCGCCGCGCAGATCACGGCGCCGACATCCTCTTCGACGATCGTGACCCTCGGGTCGTCGAGGCTGTCGCCGAACAGCTCGGCCATCGGCCCGCGGGCCCAGGCGACGACCGCCGGAACCAGCTCGGCCACCACGACGGAGGAGCCGGGCGGCAGCGCCTCCAGCGCCGCGCGAAGCGTGAACCCCATGCCGAGGCCGCCGATCAGGAGCCGCGGCCGCGGCCGGTCCCTGATCCGCTCGCAAGCAAGCGTCGCGAGCGCCTTCTCGGAGCCGCTGAGGCGGCTGTTCATCAGCTCGGCGCCGCCGATCTTGATCGAGAACTCGTCGCCTCGCCGGGAGAGCTTGAGCTCGCCGCCGCCCGGCGCCTGCGCGGTGTCCAGGTGAATCCATGGGATCATGGGCGTTTCGGGGCTCGGCGCATCCTGCCGCGCCGGGAATGCGGCGCTCGGGGGCCACCGCTTAGGATCGAAGACCATGCGCGGTCAAATCAGGCGGCCCCGCTGCGGCGATTTGGTTTCGACAGACCGTAACGACGCCCGGACCCCCTCCGTAGACGCCCGGTGACACGCCGGGCGCCACGCCCTTGCAAGCCCGCCTCACCTGGGACAGGGGGAACTCCATTGGCAGAGACACGCCGCCCACGCTCATTGCTCGTATCGCTCGCGGCGATCGCCCTCGTGGTCGGCGGAAGCGCCGCCGCCTTCGCCTATACGGCCGGATGGCTTTCGCCCGGCCGGCTGACGCCGGACAAGGTGGTGGACGCCTTCGCGCCGCCCGGCGGCCCGGCGCTCGGCCATCGCCGCAACCATGCCAAGGGCATATGTTTCACCGGCTTCTTCGAGGCGAACGGCGCCGGCGCGGAGCTTTCCAGGGCGAAGGTCTTCGAGGCCGGCCGTTATCCGATCGTCGGCCGCTTCAACTTCGGCACGCCGGATCCGCACGCCCCCGACGCCAGCGCGCGCGTGCGCGGCTTCAGCGTCAGGATCCAGACGCCGGACGGGCAGGAATGGCGCAGCGCCATGATCAGCGCGCCGTTCTTCCCGGTCTCGACGCCGCAGGACTTCTACCAGCTGCTGAAGCTGCTGGCCGCCAAGGACCCCGAGCAGGTGAAGGCCTTCGCCGGCGCCCATCCCCGGTTCGCGGCGTTCGGCGCCTGGACCAAGTCCGCGCCATGGACCGGGAGCTACGCCGAGGAGCGCTATAACGGGCTGAACAGCTTCATCTTCACCGATGCGGGCGGCAAGGACCACGCCGTGCGCTGGTCGTTGATCCCCGAAGCGACGCCGACGCCGGCGCCTGCGGAGGAACTCGCCAAGCGCGGGCCGGACTTTCTGGAGCAGGAGATCGCGCAGCGCATCGCGGCCGCGCCCGCGCGCTGGAAGCTGGTAGTCACGGTGGCCGGCCCCGGCGATCCGGCCGCTGATCCGAGCCAACCCTGGCCCGAGGGCCGCCGGACCGTGGAGGCGGGCACGCTCGTCGCCGACAAGGTCGAGCAGGAGGTCGACGGCCCGTGCCGCGACGTGAACTTCGACCCGACCGTCCTGCCCGACGGCATTCGCACGTCGGACGATCCGTTCCCGGCCGCGCGATCGGCGGCCTACGCGGTCTCCTTCGATCGCCGCACCGCCGAAGCCAAGAACTACGGAGCGCAGTGATGAGCGCGATCGCCGAACCGAACGCCGTCTCCGTCGCCACGGGCCGCTTCACGCCGCTGCAGCGCCTGCTTCACTGGCTGATGGCGATCGGCATCCTGTCCATGCTGTTCATCGGCGTCGGCATGGTGTCGACCGTCTCGCAGGCGCATCTCACGCTGGTGTCGATCCACAAGCCGCTCGGGATCGCGCTGCTCCTCCTCGTGATCCTCCGCGTCGGGGTCCGCCTCTCCCGCGGCGCGCCGGCGCTCCCAGCCGACCTGCCGGAGCCGATGAAGCTCGCGGCCCGGCTCTCGCACGTCGTCCTCTACGCCCTGATGATCGCAATGCCGCTGATCGGCTGGGCGATGCTGTCGGCGGCCGATTATCCGGTGACGCTGTGGAGCGGCTTCAATCTGCCGCCGATCGTGTCGCCCAGCCGCGAGCTGCACGCGGCCTTGTGGAACGCGCACCGCACGCTGGCCTTCGTGCTGTTCGCGCTGGTGCTGCTCCACCTCGCGGCGGCGCTGTTCCATGCGCTGGTGCGGCGCGACGGCGTGTTCCAGCAGATGGCCGGCGGCAGGAGCTGAGCGGCCAGAGCGCAGGCGGCCCATCGCCGCCCGCGCTCATCCGTCGATGCGGTAGTGGATCGGCTTGAACGCGTAGTTGTTGGACTGCTCGGCCGAGCAGGCGGTCAGGCCCACGACGAGGTCCATCTCCGCCCGGAGCACGATCCGGTCGCCCGCCTTGCTCTTCGGCGGCAGCACCTTCAGCTCGCCGGTCGTCCCGTTCACGTCGACATGCATGAAGATGTTGAACGCGATCGGGATGCGGTCCGGGCCGATCCCCCATGGCTCGAGCGCGGCCACCAGATTGCCGTGGCAGCCGCGGTGCGGATGCTCATGGCCGTAGATGATGCGAAAAGTGTCGGCGCTGCACGGCGTCAGCAGGAAATCATGGCGGCCGACCGTGTCCTCGACGATCTCCAGCATGATCCGGCTGCGGTTGGAATAGAGGGGGTCGCCGGTCGTCAGGAAGATCCGCGAGGCGTAGTCCAGCGAGCGGCCGGACGAAATCGCCTCGTCGAGGTCCTCGCGCGCGAAGGCGACCAGATCCGAGACCTGCTCGCCTTCCGGATCGATCACCGTCAGCGTCTGTCCACGCGTGAGTTCGAACGCGGCGCCGGAGCGCGGCGGAATGATCTGGAGGCTCACGCC
Source organism: Hansschlegelia beijingensis (assembly GCF_014196425.1). Taxonomy (GTDB): domain Bacteria; phylum Pseudomonadota; class Alphaproteobacteria; order Rhizobiales; family Methylopilaceae; genus Methylopila; species Methylopila beijingensis. Next base: position 96,070 of record NZ_JACIDR010000005.1, on the reverse strand, counting down.
GCGTCCTTGCGTCCGGAGGGCTGGAAGGGGCAGCGCCACGCGCCGCCGACGCGTCGGCCGCTGTACTGGCGCGCCTCGCTGCTGTCGCCGAAGTCAGCGAGCATCGGGTTCGGCGCGCCGTCGAGCGCGGTGTCGCGCTTGCGGATCGCCGCCTGAAGGGCCTCGTAGCGCCCGTCCTCCCGCAGCTTGCGGAACTGGTCGTGGAGGTTGAACACCAGCGTCGGCCGCTCGAACCGCCGCGCCGCCCGGCTCGCGCCGTCATGCAGCCCGATGACGAAGCAGGCCTCCTGCTTCAGGCTGAAGGCGAAAGCGGACGACTCCGGGTCCCTGGAGACCCGGCTATCCCATTGGTAGCTCCTGGCGTCCAGCCGGTGCAGCGCGTCGAGGCGCGCCCAAAGCGCTGTCTCGAACGCCGTTTCGGACAGGCCGAGCGGACCGTCGAAGGTCGCGACGAAGGTCGCGAACATCGGGGTTTCCTCTCCGTACCAGTCGATGAAGTCGTAGAGCTCGCGCAGAAGATCCTCGTCGTCCTCGCCGCTCAGGAAGTCACGTCCGACCCAGAAACGCGTCTGATCGCGTTTCAGCGCAGATTTGGCGCCGACACAGGGGAAATCACTCTTTTCGACGAAGTCCCGAAACTGCTCCACCGGGCGGGGAGCCGACGCAACATCCAGCATGCGAAGCCCTTGACTCGTGGACTCCGCCAACGGGCCGCGCGGGGATTCGTTCCGCAGGAGGTGCGGTGATGCGGTCGGACAAGAATGGGCTGGCCGGGGCAGACGAACCGCCGCCGCGAATCCTTAAGAACGCGCGGCCCATGACGGTCCTCAGTCCTCCCGGTCAAAGCGTGTCTTCGCGATGTCATCCGTCACTGCGGTGATGAAGGCGCGCAAGCGATTTAGCCGCTTCAGATCACGATGATATCCCATCCAGATCTCACGGGCCGGCGGCTCTTCCGGCAGGTTCAGCCGACGCAGGTCGGCCATCTGGTCGCCGACGGGCCTCGGCAGGACGGCGATGCCGACGCCTTGCGCGCTCATTCGCCCCTGCACGTTGCGATTGTTCGACCGGAGGATCGGCCTGGCGTTCGGAAAACACTTTCCGAGCCATGCGATGTCCGGGAATTGGCCTGTCGACGTGTCGTGGGTGATGAGCCGGAAGCCTGCGCCGTCTCCGAACACGGGCTCTGGCGCGTCCGCCGCGATATAGACCCCGTAGGGCAGACGCATCAGCCGGCGCTGCACGACGTCGGGCGCGTCGAACGGAACGATCCGGAAGGCGATGTCGGCCTCCCGCTGCGCCAGGCTGAACAGGCGGGTGCCGGTCAGGATCTCGAGATCAACGTCCGGATAGGCCTTGGCGTAACGGTCGATGATCGGCGGCAAGACATAGGCGCCGAACCAGTCGGCCGAGGATATGCGCAGGCTGCCCTGCAGCTTCTGCTCCTGCCCTGCGAGGCGCCTTTGCATGGCGAGGGCGCCTTCCTCCATCTGCTCGGCCAGCGGGATGATGGCGGCGCCTTCTTCGGTCGGCACGAAGCCGTCGGCCGTTCTCTGAAACAGCGTCTGCCCGGTGGCCTCCTCGAGCGCCCTGAGGCGCCTGCCGACGGTTGGATGGCTCAGTCGGAGCGCACGCGCGGCGCCCCCCAGGGTGCCTGACCGCGCGATCGCGAGGAACACCCGAACGTCGCTCCACTCCATGCGAGCCCCCCACGAAACTGAACGGAGATCGTACGGCATCGTCAGTTATCGAACAAATCTAGGCGCCTAGCTTCCTCCGCAGCGGCGGCTCGACATCGCGGGTCGTCCGGACGGGAGCCGGAGCGGTCCAGCGCTCGCCCCCACAGCAATGGAATGGAGAGCGCCATGAAGACATGGCTGATCACAGGGTGTTCGACTGGCCTGGGCAGGCAGCTCGCCCAGGCGGTCGCCGGCCGGGGCGACCGTCTGGTCGCCACCGCGCGCAACGCCGAGACGTTGAGAGAGCTCTGCGAGAGCTATCCCGACACGGTGCGGGCCGTCTCCCTCGACGTCACGCGCCCTGGCGACGCCGCAGCCGCGGTCGCGCTGGCCGAGAGCGCGTTCGGGGGCCTCGACGTCCTCGTCAACAACGCCGGCTTCGGCTTTATCGGGGCGATCGAGGAAACCGAGCCGAGCGAATACCGCCCGGTGTTCGAGGCGAATGTCTTCGGCCTGATCGAGACGACCCGCGCGGCCTTGCCCGCGCTCCGCAGGAGGCGGGGCGCCTGCGTCGTCAATCTCTCCTCCGGAGCGGGCATCGCCGGCGCCGCCGGCTCCGGCTTCTACAATGCGACCAAGTTCGCCGTGGAGGGCCTGTCCGAAGCGCTGGCGCAGGAACTCCGCCCCCTGGGGCTGAACGTGATCATCGTCGAGCCCGGCCCGTTCCGCACCGAGTTCCTGGGCCGTTCGCTGGCCGTCGCGGCGCGCGAAATCCCCGCCTATGAAGAGACGTCGGGCAGGCGGCGGCAGTACCGCCAGACCAATGACGGCAGGCAGGCCGGCGACCCCGCCAAGGCGGTCGCCGTGATGCTGCAGGCGATCGACGCGGAGCGCCCGCCGCTGCACTTCCCGATCGGGCCCGTCGCGCACCGGATCGCGGAGACGAAGCTGGAGGCCTTCCGGGCCGACATCGACGCCTGGCGCGCCCTGTCCATCGCGACCGACTTCGACGCGCCGAGCCGGCGAGCCGCGTCATGATCACCATGTACGTGACCTATGCGGGCGACGCCGAAACGCCGTTCGATCGCGCGCACTGGATCAGCGTCCATCTGCCGCTCGTGCAGGAATGCTGGGGCCCCTACGGGCTCGAGCGCGTCGCCGGCTTTTTCCCGCAGGGTATCGGGGGCGGGCTGATTGCGATCGCGACCTGCGACTTCCGGGACCGGGCCGCGATGGATGCGGCGCTCGCATCGCCCGGCACGGCCCGGGTGATGGCCGACGTCGATCTCGTCACCCCCGTCAAGCCGCAGCGCAGCGTGGCCGTCCCGCTCTGAAGACCTGTTGAAAGGATCAGGACATGATTTCCTCCATCTTCAAACGCGTGGCGCTGGCCTTTGTGCTTATGAGCGCGCATCAGACCGCGCCGCAGGCCGCCGCTTCGGAGCCCGTCGAGCGCGCGCAGCCCGCGGCCGAGGAGTTTCCCTTGCCCGAGGGGTTCACCTCGGGCTTCCGGGAGGTGGACGGGGTGAAGCTTCACTACGTCCAGGGCGGGTCGGGCCCGCTCGTCCTGCTGGTCCACGGCTTTGGACAGGCATGGTACGAATGGCGCCAGCTCATGCCCCTGCTGGCGAAGACGCACGCTGTCGTCGCCGTGGATCTGCCCGCGCTCGGTCTGTCGGAGCCGCCGAAATCCTATGCCGGGCAGGACGTCGCGGTGCTGCTCCACAAGTTCGCCAAGAGCTTCAGCCCGAGCGAGCCTTTCGATCTGGTCGCGCACGACATCGGCATCTGGAACACCTTTCCCATGGCCGTGCAGCATCAAGGCGACATTCGCCGGCTCGTCTACATGGAGGCGCCGATACCCGATCAGCGGCTCTACCAGTTTCCCGCCTTCACGCCCGAAGGTGAGTCGCTGGTCTGGCACTTCAGCTTCTTCGCGGCCGGAGATCTGTTGCCCGAGCGATTGGTGAGCGGAAAGGAGCGCTTCTTCCTTGAGCACTTCATAAGCCAGCACGCCACGAACAAGGATGCGTTCACGCCGGAGCTTTTCGATCTCTACGGCCGCTCCTACGCGAAGCCGCGGACGCTTCATGGAAGCTTCGAATACTACCGCGCGCTCAACGAGACGGCGCGCCGCAACGCGCCGCTCGCCGCCACGAAGCTGACCATGCCGGTGCTCGCGATCGGCGGGGGCGGCCATGGCGGACTGGGAGCGTTGCAGGGCGAGCAGACCCGCGAATACGCCAAGAATGTGCGCGCGGAGGTCCTGCCCGGCTGCGGCCACTGGCTGCCGGAGGAGTGCGGCGGGACGCTCAACCCGATGGTCGTCGGATTCCTGACGGCGAACTGACGCCTTACGCTTGGCGGTCCCGGAGGCCGGACGAGGGCGCGGCGGGGGCGAGGAGGCCGGCCGGCCGCGTTCGCGACGCGGGCCTCATCATGAAGTGAACGGCGTCCCGACGTCATCGCGCCGCCGCCGCCCTAGGTGTCGGCGGCGGATCGTGAAGCTTCGGAAGGAGGCGGACGGATGATGACCAGGCGCTACGTTCTGCAGGCGGGGGCGGCCGGCGCGGCGCTGCTGGCCGCAGGCCCTGTTTTCGCGGAGGCTGCGATGGAGATGCGGGCGATCCCCTCCACGGGCGAGAAGATCCCGGTGATCGGCATGGGCACCTCCGGCAGCTTCGAGGTCGAGGCCGCATCGGACGAATACAAGCAGCTTCAGGAGGTTGTCCGGGTTTTCTTCGCCGGCGGCGGAACCGTCATCGACACCGCGCCGACCTACTCCAACGCGGAGGACATCCTGGGCGCGATCCTGGCCGAGCAGGGGCTGCGGCCGAAATGCTGGCTCGCCACCAAGCTTTCCGGCGTCAGGGGACGTGACGAAGGGCTGGAGCAGTTCGAATCCACGCTGAAGCGGCTGAAGACCGACAAGGTCGAGCTGCTGCAGGTCCACAATCTGCGCGACGTCGACACCCAGCTGGCTCTCGCGCGCGAGCTCAAGAAGGAGGGCAAGGTCCGCTATGTCGGCCTGACGCACTACCTCGAGTCCGCGCAGGACGAGCTTGCGGAGCTGGTGCGCCGGCACAAGCCGGACTTCCTCCAGATCAACTATTCCGTCGGGGCCCGGGGCGCGGAGAAGCGCGTCCTGCCCGAGGCGCGCGAGCTCGGCGTCGCGGTGATGATCAACCGCGCCTTCGAGGACGGCAGGCTGTTCGCGCGGGTGAAGGGCAAGGAGCTGCCCGCCTGGGCCAAGGAGGTCGGGATCACGTCTTGGGCCCAGGCCTTCCTGAAGTTCGCGCTCAGCGACCCAGCGGTGACGGTCGTCATCCCGGCGACCGGCAAGCCGAACCGGCAGGCCGACAATCTGCAGGCGGGCAGGGGGCCGACGCTGGACGCGCAGCAGCGCCAGTCGCTGATCGAGGCGGTGGGTTGATCCCGAGGCCGCGCGGCGTCGCGGCGGCGATGCAATGACGGCGGAAGCCGCGCCTGAGGCGCGCAACCGGTTCGCGCGCTTCATCGAGGTGCGGCCGGGCGAGGGCGCGCTCGTCGTCTGGGGCGGGCTCTACATCTTCGCCCTGATGACGGCCTATTACGTGTTGCGGCCGATCCGCGACAACATGGGCGTCGAGGGCGGGATCGAGAACCTGCCCTGGCTGTTCACCGCGACCCTCGTGGTGATGGTCGCGATCAACCCGCTCTACGCCTCGCTGGTCCGGGCGCTGCCGAGCCGGGTGTTCATCCCGATCGTCTATCTGTTCTTCGCCGCCAATCTCGGCGTGTTCGGCGCTCTGATGACGCGCACCACCGGCGAGGCGCATCTTTGGCTCGGCCGCGCCTTCTTCATCTGGCTGTCGGTGTTCAACCTGTTCGTGGTGTCCGTGTTCTGGACGCTGATGGTCGATCTGCTCGACTCGGCCCAGGCGAAGCGGCTGTTCGGGCTGTTTTCGGCCGCCGCCACCCTCGGCGCGACGCTCGGCTCGACCATCGCGGCGAGCCTCGCCAGGACGCTCAGCCCCGGCATGATGCTTCTGATCGCGGCCCTGCTGCTGGTCTTCGCCGCGGCCTGCGTGCTGCGGATCTTCCGCCTCGCGCGCGATCTGCCGGAGAAGCCGCGGGCCGCGATCGAGTCGAAGCCGATCGGCGGCGGGGTGCTGGCGGGCCTCGCGCATGTCGCGCGCTCGCCCTACCTGATCAATATCGGCCTCTACATCCTGCTCTACGCCACGACGTCGACCTTCCTGTATTTCCAGCAGGCGGCGCTCGCGAAGGCTTACTTCGCCGACAGCGGCAGCCGCACGGCCTTCTTCGCCTCCGTGGATCTCGCGGTGAACGTGCTGACGCTCGCGGTCCAGCTGTTCCTGACGGCGCGCGTCCTGCAGACATTCGGAACGGCGCGCGCCGCGGCCTTCCTGCCGCTGCTCACGCTGATCGGCTTCGCGATCTTCGCGATCTGGCCGACGATCGGCGTGCTGGTGGTCTTCCAGGTGTTGCGGCGCGTCGGCAATTTCGGCCTCGCCAAGCCGACGCGCGAAGTGCTGTTCACGGTGCTCGACCGTGAGGACAAGTACAAGGCGAAGAACGTCGTCGACACGGTGGTCTACCGGCTCGGCGACCAGGTCGGCAGCTGGTCCTACGCCCTGCTCGCGCTGATGGGGCTCGGGACCGTCGGCGTGTCTGTCGCGGCGGTCCCGATCGCCGCGCTCTGGCTCGCCAATGGCTGGTGGCTCGGGAGCCGCCACGACGCGCTGGCCGCGGAACGCGGCCGCGACGCCGACGAGCCGGAGTCGCAGGGAGCCCGGGTCCTCGTCACCTAGGCGGCGGCGCGACGGGAGGCGCCGCCTGGTTCATCCCGCCGGTGGCGGCGTCCGGTAGCCCGGCGTCGCCGCCGCTCTTTCTGAGAGCTCGGCGACAAGCTCGTCCAGCGCGTCTTCCGGCAGGGAGGCGATGCTGGCGAGATAGTAGGTCTCCCAGCCGAGCGGCAGGAACTCCAGTCCGAAACGCTCCGCCGCGCTGCGCGCCGCCAGGCCTGCGTCGGCGGCGCCCGAGGCGATCACCGCCGCCACCGCGTAGTGGGTGAACTCCTCCAGCTCATAGCCCGCGATATCGGCGGGCTTGAGTCCTGCGTCCGCCAGCATCTGGTCGAACCAGATCCGCGTTCCGGAGCCGGGCTGGCGGTTGACGTACCGCACGCGCCCTCCGGCGAGATCGGCGAGCCCGGCGACCCCCAGCGGGTTGCCGCGCGCGAGCAGCAGGCCCTGCTCCCGCAGGAACAGCGGACGCACCACGAAGCCCGGGTTCTTCATGATGTCGGCGAAGGGCGGCCCGGCCTCGGCGGGCTCGACCGGGCCGAAGTGGAATCCCGCGGCGTCGGCGCGCCCCTGCACGAGCCGCGTGAGCGCTTCGCCGCTCCCCACCACCGCCACGTCCGAGAGTCCGAGGCGCGAGAGCGCCTCCATGAACAGGAGGTCGTGGCTGACGGCGAATGTCAGTTGTTGCGTCCCCTCGGCAAGGACGCCCGCAATGCTCCGGCTCAAGGCCCGTGTCTCGCGCGCGAGCGGCGCCTCGAGCGCGGAGGCGGCGCGGGCGAGCGCCTCGTGCAGAGCCCTGCCGACGTCGGTCAATCCGGTGCCGTGACCGCGGATCTTCTTGACCAGCGGTCGGCCGGCCGCGGCCTCGCATTCCTTCAGCCGCGCCCACGCGGCCCGGTAGGACAAGCCCTGCCATTCGGCGACGCCCTGCACCGACCCGGTGGCCATGACGGCGTCGAGAAGGTCCTTCAGCTCGGCGATCGCGATCCGCTGTCCGCCGATCCTGATGGCGCCGCCGAGATGGAGGGCCACCGACACGGACGCCGCATCGGATGTCTTCTTCATATTGAGCCGCCCGTAACGTTCGATTAGGTGCTTTTGGTGGTTAAGCTGCTCGCGTTGCCGAGCAATGAAGACCGGGCGGAAACGCGCGCGCGCCTCGCGTCGCGAGATGTGCGGATGATGGACAGAGCGCCGGCGGCTGATCTCGATGCACCGACTGTAGGGCTGACCGAGGCGGCCGTCGACGCCGGCTGGCTGGCGCGCGTCCGCGCCGAGCCCGTCGCGCGGCCTGAGCCGCCGCAGCCCCGCACGTGCTGGTCGCCGCTTCCCAACCGATGGATCCTTGAGGGCGGGCTGAGGGCTTTCCGCGAGGACCTCGCCTGCGCCGGGCGTTCGACCGCGGCGCTGAAGCTCCTGGCGGCCATCGCCATTGCGGCGGATAGCGAAAGATTCATGGCGCCGGATCGCATGTTCGCGGCGCAGATCACGCATGACGAACTCAACGCGCTCGCCGGCCTTTCCCGCCCGCTGGTCGTCGCCGCCAAGAAGTTCCTGTCGGCGCGAGGGCTTGTCGAAACGGACCAGGACGCGTCGACGGGCCGGACCATCTACGTTCTCCGGGGCCTCGGCTCGACGTTCGGCAGCATCCATCACGCCGGGGCGCCCGCCCGCGAGTCGGCCGTCGGCATCGCCGGCCTGCGAAAGCTGTCGTGTCGACGGGCGAGCAGCCTTCGCGCGATGAAGGTCTACATGCTGCTGAGCGCTCTTCGCCGCGGCGAGGTGGACAGCGTCGTCACGAACCGGGCCGAGATCGTCGACCTCACGGGGCTCCGCGAGGCCCATGTCGAGAGCTCCCTGGCAGAGCTCAAGAAGCGCAAGATGATCACGATGGACCCTCGCTCCGCGCGGGTCAGCGCCGACGCGGGTCGTTTCATGGTGCGCACATGCCCGTTGTGAGCAGGGCGCCCCAGCGCAGGCAGCCGGTTCCGGACACGCCGGCTCGCCGGCCGTCTCCGTCGGCGCTGTCGGGCCGCTACGTCCGCATCGGTCCGACTGTCCCGAGACGCGACGCCGCCGACCTCTTTCCCGAGATCAGCGGGCCGTCGGCCGAGCCGCTGTTCAGATATCTCCCTTCGGGGCCGTTCGCGGACGAGGCCGCGCTGCAGGCCGACATCGCGGCGGCGTCCGCATCGCTCTCGACCGTCACCCTAGCGATCCGCGACGCCGCGACCGGCCGGACCGTCGGGCGCGCCTCCTATGTGCGGATAGAGCCGGAGCATCGCTCGATCGGGATCGGCGGCGTGCTGTTCACGCCGCTGCTCGCCCGCACCTCCGGCGCGACCGAGGCCATGTATCTGATGGCCCGCCACGTCTTCGAGGATCTGGGTTACCGACGCTACGAGTGGACCTGCGACGCCCTGAACGCGCCCGCCCGGGACGCCGCGCTTCGCTTCGGCTTCCGGCCCGAGGGCGTGTTCAGGAAGAACGTGATCGTCAGGGGACGCAGCCGCGACACGGCGGTGTTCGCGATCGTGGACGACGAATGGCCTCGGGTCAGGGCGGCCTTCCAGGCATGGCTCGATCCGGCGAACTTCGACGCCCGCGGCGTCCAGATCGCAAGGCTCGGCGAGATCAGGGAGAGGCTCTGACGCTTGCGGGCTGGGCGGCCGACGTCCGGTTAGCTCGCGGATTTGACCTCGATCTTCTGCGGCTCCTTGGCCTCGCTGGTCTTCGGCAGCCTGATGGTCAGCACTCCGTTGCGGTGATCAGCTTCGATCCCGCTGGCGTCGACATCGTCCGGAAGTCGGAAACTGCGGCGGAAGGAGCCAAAAGACCGCTCCGAGAACTGCAGTCCGGCTTCGTTCTTGTCGACCTCGCGCTTCTTCTCTCCCTTGATGACGAGCATTCCGCCGGCGACCGAGACGTCGACCTGGGAAGGATCGAGCCCCGGAACTTCGGCGGTCAGCTTGTACTCGTCCTTGGTCTCGGCGACCTCTATGGCCGGCGCGAACACCGGCTGGCCGAGCGCGCCTTCGAAGAAGCGCTCCATCGTCGGCAGCTCCATCGCGGAGCCCATCCGGTCGAGCAGCCGGTCGAACTCGCGCAGCAGGCTTCGGCGGGTCGACGCAGGGGCCAACTGAGACATCGTCGTCTCGACAAGTTCCTTTGACATGGCTTCGCCTCGCATCCGCGGCCTGGGGAGGCCGCGCGTCTGCAATTGAGGCTGGTCCCGAACCGCCTGCCTTGATCTGCCGCAATAGGAGCCGGGCTCAGCACTCCGGCAGGTTGACCGCGAGGCCGCCGGTAGAGGTCTCCTTGTACCGGAGGCTCATGTCCTGCCCTGTCTGCCGCATGGTTTCGATGCAGGCGTCGAGCGGAATGATGTGGGAGCCGTCGCCGCGCAGCGCGAGCGAGGCTGCGGCGACGGCCTTCACGGCGCCGATGCCGTTCCGCTCGATGCAGGGAACCTGCACGAGGCCACGCACCGGATCGCAGGTCATGCCGAGATGGTGCTCGAGCGCGATCTCGGCGGCGTTTTCGATCTGGTCGTTGCGGCCGCCGAGCGCAGCGCAGAGGCCGGCGGCGGCCATCGCGGCGGCCGAGCCGACCTCACCCTGGCAGCCGACCTCCGCGCCGGAGATCGACGCGTTGGTCTTGATGATCCCGCCGATCGCCGCCGCGACGAGAAGGAAGTCGCGCACGCCCTGCGCGGTGGCGCCGACGCAGTGGTCGCGATAGTAGCGGATGACGGCCGGCGTGACGCCCGCGGCGCCGTTGGTCGGCGCGGTGACGATGCGGCCGCCCGCGGCGTTCTCCTCGTTCACCGCCATCGCGTAGACGAGCAGCCACTCGGTGGCGCTGTGCGGCTGCACGCTGTTGCTGCCCCGTTCGGCGAGCAGCGTCCGGTGTATCGCGCAGGCGCGGCGCCGGACGTTCAGGCCGCCGGGCAGCACGCCGTCAGTCGCGAGGCCCCGGTCGATGCACTGGTCCATGACCGACCAGATCCGGTCGAGCCCTGCGTCCAGATCGCCATGGCCCGCCGCCATCTCGTTGGCGCGCTTCATCGCGGCGACGCCGAGGCCGGACGCCTCGCCCATAGCAAGCATCTCCGCTGCGGTCGCAAACGGATAGGGCCGGCTCGCGCGAGCGTCGTCGCTCTCGATCTTGGCCTGAGCGATCTCGCGGTCGGTCATCACGAAGCCGCCGCCGATCGAATAGTACGTCTGCGTGAAGCAGAGACCGCCGGCGGCGTCGAAGGCGCGGAACACAAGGCCGTTTGCGTGGCCGGGCAGGGGCGGGCCGTAATCGAAGATCACGCCGCGCTGCGGGTCGAGTTCCAGCGCGCCGACCCCGGGGACGTCTATCCGGCAGGCGTCGGCCAGCGCCGCCAGCCGCCGCTCGGCCTCGTCCGGATCGAGCGTTTCGGGGCTGAAGCCGAGCAGGCCGAGAAGGACGGCGCGATCCGACGCGTGGCCCTTGCCCGTATAGGCGAGGCTGCCATGCAGGCTTGCCTCCAGCCGGGCGGGGGCGCCGGCGCCCGGCGCGCGTCGCGAGCCGCCCCGCAGGGCGTCCAGAAACCGCGCGGCGGCCAGCATCGGCCCCATCGTGTGCGAGCTCGACGGCCCGACGCCGATCTTGAAGATGTCGAAGACGCTGAGAAACACGGTGCTTCCGGGCTGTCGGGATTCGCGAGGCCTGAAGGTCCGGAGCGAATTCCGCAGCCGTTATAGCTGCTTCCGGCATGGCGGTCAGCCGGCGCCGTGCAGAGCCGCCCGTCCTCGATGTCATGTCAGGCCGCGGTCCTCAGCCCCGCTCCCATTTCCAGGAGCGTGTCCTTCACGGCGGCGACGAAGGCCGCCATGTCGGCCGCATGGAGTTCGCCGATGCAGCCGACACGGAAGGTGTCGGCGACGGTCAGCTTGCCGGGGTAGATCACGAAGCCCCGGTCCCTCAGCGCGTCGTAGAAGCGCTGGAACACGAAGCGCTCGTGCTCCGGCGTCCGGAAGGTGACGATGATCGGCGCTTGCAGGGTCTCCGGAAGCAGCGTCCGGAAGCCGAGCCTGCCCATCCCTTGGATCAGGATGCGGGCGTTCTCGGCGTATCGCCGGCCGCGCCCCGCGGTTCCGCCTTCGGCCCAGAATTCCTCGAGCGCCTGATGCAGCGCCGCGATGACGTGGATCGGCGGCGTGAACCGGTACTGGCCGCTGCTGGACAGCGCCTGGTGCTGGTCGAACAGGTCGAGCGTCAGCGTGGTCGCGTTTCCCTTCGTCGCCTCCAGCGCGGACTTGCGCGCCAGCACGAAGCCGAGCCCCGGCACGCCCTGGAGGCACTTGTTCGAGGAGGCCGCGACGGCGTCGAAGGCGACCTCGCGGGCGTCGAGCTCCAGCGCGCCGAACGCGCTCATGGCGTCGATCAGCAGGCGCCGGCCGTGGCGCTCCACCACCGCCGCCACCGCCTCGACCGGATTGCGGATGCCGCTCGTGGTCTCGCAGTGGACGATGAAGACGTGTGTGATCGCCGCGTCGGCCGCGAGCATCGCGTCGATCTCGCCGGGCTCCGGCGGAACGTCCTCCGTCGTCTCGTAGACCACGCTGGCGCGCCCCGCGATGTCGAGGATCGTCCTGGCGCGGCGGCCATAGGCGCCGTTCACGAGCACCAGCGCCTTGCCGTCGCGCGGCACGAAGCTCGTCAGCATCGCCTCGATCGCGAAGGTGCCGGAGCCCTGCATCGGCACGGCGACGAACGCGCCTTCGCCGAGGATCACCCGCGGAAGAGTTTCGAGCACCGCCCTGTTGATCGCGATGAAGCGGGCGTCGCGCGAGCCCCAGTCGTGAACCATGGCCTCCTTCACCGAGCGGGAGGTCGTCAGCGGACCGGGCGTCAGAAGAAGCGGATCGCCTGTCGTCGAGGATGCGGGTTTGGTTGAGGACATCGGGACACTCGCGGCAGGAGAGGGCGCGACGGGGCGACGGGAACGTGAAGAGATGCGCCGGGCTGGACGCGTCGTCCAGGCGGCTGGCATGACGGACCGCCACAGGCGGGCGACGCTGGGCTGACAGGGAGCGCCATGGCGCTGCAGGAGCATGATGGCGGGCGGGGCGATCGCGCCTACCGCCCCAATGTCGGGGTGGCGCTGTTCAGCGCCCGCGGCCTTGTGCTGATCGCGCGGCGGATCGGCGACGACGGCCCGGAGACCATCTCGCCCGGCCATGAGTGGCAGATGCCGCAGGGCGGGATCGATCCGGGAGAAACTCCGGAGGCGGCCGCCTGGCGCGAGCTCGCGGAGGAGACCGGCGTGACCCGGGCGTCGCTGCTCGCCGTTCATCCCGAGACGCTGAGCTATGACTTCCCGCCCTATGACGGTCCGCCCCACAGGCTGTCGCGCTTCCGGGGCCAGCGGCAGCGCTGGTTCGCGATGCGCTTCGAGGGAACGGACGACGAGATCGACGTCACGCGGTCCCCGGCCGGCGTCCCGCAGGAGTTCTCCGACTGGCGCTGGGAGAGGCTGGAGACGGCGGTCGAGCTGGTCGTGCCGTTCAAGCGGGCGGTTTACGCCGAGATCGGACGAGCGTTCCGGCGCTTCGCGGCCTGAACGCCCGCCCGCAACGCCTTGAGGCCGCGGAGTTCGGTCCAGGGCGTGCGTTCCGGCCAGGCGGATCATCCGAGCGGCGCCGCCCTGCGGCCCACGAGCGCCGTGCGCAACCGCGTCGAGACGACGTCGATCACCGTCACCGCCGCCAGGATCATCAGCACCAGGAACGAGACGTCCTGCAGGTTCAGCACGCGGATCTGCTCGGCGAGATGCACGCCGATCCCGCCTGCGCCCACGATGCCGATGATGGTCGCCGAGCGGGTGTTCGACTCGAAATAGTAGAGGCACTGGCCGCCGATCACCGGCAGCACCTGCGGCAGGACGCCGAACCGCACCTGCTGCATACGGCTTCCGCCGGACGACGCGACGCCGTCCACCGGCCTGCGGTCGGCGGTCTCGATCGCCTCCGAGAACAGCTTGCCGAGCGCGCCGAAATCCGAGCAGGCGATGGCGAGCAGGCCGGCGAAGGGCCCGAGGCCGACGACGCTCACCCACAGCAGCGCCCAGATCAGCGTGTCGACCCCGCGGATCACGTCGAGGACGCGCCGGGCGCCGAAATGCACGAACACGTTGGGGATGACGTTCTTGGCCGCGAGGAAGGAGAAGGGGAACGCGAGCAGCGCCGCGCTCAGGGTGCCGAGGAAGGCGATCGCGACCGTCTCTCCGAGCGACTGCAGATAGATCCAGAAGCGCCCGCCCGCCGACGGGGGAAACATCATCAGCGAGAAGTCGGCGAGCCTTCCGAGCCCGGACAGGATGCGCGCGAGCGAGAAATCGAGCCGCCACATCGCGAAGCCGGTGAAGAGACCGACGGCGGCGGCGAGCAGCAGGAGGCCGGCGGCGCGTCGGCGGTTGCCGAAGCCGGCCGGATAGGCCGCCATCAGCCGCGCCATGTCCGCGACCGCGTCGGCGCGGACGCTCGGAACGGGGCCTTTCATTTCGGGCTCTCCACGGCGGCCAGCCGGTGGCGGATTCGTTCGTCCGCAATGTCGATCACGAACACGGTCGCGATGATCATCAGCAGGATCGCGCTGACGTCCGGGTAGTAGAACTGCCGGATGGCGGAGATCAGCTCCTGGCCGATGCCGCCTGCGCCGACGAAGCCCATCACCGAGGCCCCGCGCACGTTGATCTCGAACCGGAGCAGGGCGTAGGAGGCGAAGCCGGCCGCCACCTGGGGCAGCGCCGCGAAGCGCACCGCGTGGAGCCACGAGCCCCCGGAGGAGCGGACGCCCTCCACCGGCTTCATGTCGATGTTCTCGACGATCTCGAAGAACAGTTTTCCGAGCGCCCCGGCGGTGTGAAGCGCGATGGCGATCACGCCCGCCATCGGCCCGAGCCCGAACGCGATGACGAAGAGCAGCGCGAACACGACCTCCGGCACGGTGCGCAGGAACTCCAGCACGCGCCGCACGGCGAAGCGCGCCCAGGCGATCTCGCCGAGATTTCCGGAAGCCGTGAAGCAAAGGCAGACGGCGATCGCCCCGCCGACCAGCGTGCCCACATAGGCGATCAGCAGCGTCTCCACGAGGAGCCGCGTCCAGAGACCGACGTTCCAGTACCACTCGGCCAGGTCCCCGAAGAGGTTCGCCCAGGTCAGCGTCGGGGTGATGCGGCCGATGTAGCTCGTGAAGCGATACAGGTTGGCGGCGAGGTCGCCCGGCCGCACCTCCGCGGCCCATGCGGAGAGCAGGGCGCAGCCGAGAACCACGCCGAGCGCGGTCAGGCTGCGCCCCCGCCGCGCCGCGAGCGCGCGGTCGTAGCCGGCGAGCAGAGCCTGAGCCTGACCGCCCGGAAGGCTCGGCGCGACGGGGACGCGGTCCGTCATGATCTCGGGTCCCGGGCTGGGGGCGTCAGCCGGTCCTGCGGGCGCGGTCGTTGAACTTCAGCATCTCGATGACGCCGTCATATTCCTTCGCTTCCGTCGGCACGAACTCGATGTCCTTGCCGTCCGAGAGCGCTCTGAAGCCGGCCGCGTCCTTCTTCGGCATGTCGAGCATCGCCTGCTTGATCGCCTGCTTCAGCTCGGCCGGGAGGCTCGCCAGCACTGCGTAGGGATCGCCCGGCAGGAGATCGGTGCGGAACACGACGCGGAAGTCGTCAGGAGTGAGCGGCTTGCCGGCGGCGTCCTTGAGCATGCCCTTCTCGGCCATGCGGGTGACGTGGGTGTCGGTATCGGCGTACCAGGCGTTCGCCGCGACGTCGGCCGTGCCCTGGGTCAGCGCCAGCACCGCGTTCTCGTGGCTGCCGGCGAAGAACACCTTGCCGAAGTAGCTGTCGGTCTTGACGCCTTTCTTGTCGAGGAAGAAGCGCGGCGCGTTATTCCCCGAGGTCGAGTTCGGATCGACCAGGGCGAGCGTCTTGCCCTTGAGGTCCTCGAGCGTCCGATAGGGGCTGTCGGCGCGCACCAGCAGCACGGAGGTGTAGCCGGTGGAGCCGTTGTTGCGGCGGGCCCGCGTGATCGCCTCGGTCTCGACGCCGGTCATCAGCGCGCGGGCGTAGGAGGCAGGGCCGTAATAGGCGATCTGGATGTTGCCGGCGCGCTGGCCCTCGATGATCGCCGCGTAGTCGTTGGCGATGCGAAAGTCGACCTTCACGCCAAGCTCTTTGGACAGGTAGTCGGCGAGCTTGCTGTAGCGGTCCGTCGTGACCGACGGGTTCTCGGTCGGGATCGCGGCGAAGGTGAGCTCGGGATATTTCTCCTTCCAGCCCTGCGCCTGGGCTGCGGGCGGCGCCATGACGCCCGCCGCGAGCGCGGCCGCGATCAGGGTTCTGCGGTTGAGCATCGGATTGTCCTCGTCATGAAAGCCGCCGGCCAAGCCGGATGGATGGGCTCAGGCGACCGCCACGGCTCGCGCCAGGGCGGGGGACCGCGGTTCCGGAGCCGCCTGCCGCTCGCCCGCCGCGTCATCGGCTTCGATGCCGTAGAGCGCGCGGGCGACGTCGTCGGTGAGATCCCGGGGCGCGCCGTCGAACACCACGCGCCCCGCCGCCATCCCGACGAGCCGGTCGCAGTAGCTCCGGGCGAGGTCGAGTGAATGGAGGTTGCAGAGCACGGTGATGCCGTAGCGCCGGTTGATGGCGCCCAGCGCGTCCATCACGACGCGGGTGTTGCGCGGGTCGAGCGACGCGATCGGCTCGTCGGCGAGGATGATCTGCGGCTCCTGGACCAGCGCCCGGGCGATGGCGACGCGCTGCTGCTGGCCGCCGGAGAGGTTCTCCGCGCGCTCGGAGGCGAGATGCGCGATGTCGAACTGCTCGAGAGCCACGAACGCGATCGCGCGGTCCACGTCCGACCACAGGCGCAGCAGCGAACGCATCGCGGAGGCGTGGCTGAGCCGGCCCATCAGCACGTTCGTCAGCACGTCGAGCCGTCCGATGAGGTTGAACTGCTGGAAGATCATCGCGCAGTCGGCGCGCCAGGCGCGAAGCGCCGCGCCCTTGAGCGCCCCGACGTCGCGACCGTCGAAGCGGATCGTCCCCGCCGAGGGCGCGCTGAGCCGGTTGATCATCCGAAGAAGAGTGGATTTCCCGGCGCCGGAGCGTCCGATCACGCCGACGAAGGCCCCCATCTCGACCTTGAGGTCCACGTCCGCGACGGCGAGGTTGCTCCCGTATCGTCGTGTCAGGCCATTGAGTTCGAGCATTTCGATCCCGGAGCCGGAGTGACTTGCAGAGCGGCGATCAAGCGCTGCGCCAGGTTTGTGAGATCTTGGTTAGCGCTGCTGTATTACACCTTCGTGACAGTCTAAATCGACGCGATCTGGGGATAATTACTTGATAAAGCGGGCGCGAGCGGCCGCGTGGCCCACCCCCGGCCCGCGGTTTCAAAGATCCGGAGTGATCGTCCCGAGGCTTGCGAATGAGGCGGCGCCATCGCGGCCGCATCTCTGGCGCCTGACGTGGCGACTACGGCCGGCGCGCTGATGCGCCTCCAATTGATCGCTTAGACTTTTGCTATATGAAAAAGCTATGAGGTTCACGCAGCTCCGCTCGTTCCACGCCGTCGCCGCAGCGGAGAGCGTGACCGCCGCCTCCCAGCAGCTGAACGTCAGCCAGCCGACCCTGACGACTCAGGTCCGCGCGCTCGAGGAAGCGTATTCCGTCGAGCTGTTCATTCGCGCAGGCGGGCGCATGCGGCTGACGGAGGCCGGCCGGCAGCTCCAGCAGATCACGCGCCGCCTGTTCGCCGAGGAGGCCGACGCCCGGCACTTCCTGACCGAGAGCCGTGAGCTGAAGACGGGCAAGCTCAGGGTCGGCGCGGTCGGCCCGTTCCACGTGACCGAGATGCTGGTCGCGTTCCATGCGCGCTATCCGCAGATCGAGATCTCCGTCTCGGTCGGCAACTCGGTGGAGGTGCTCGAAAGCCTGCTCGACTTTCGCTCGGACGTCGCGGTGCTCGCCTATGTCGAGAACGACCCGCGCCTGTGGGTCCGGCAGTACAGCGAGGATCCGATCGTCGTCTTTGGTCGGCGCGACCACCCGCTCATGCAAGAGGCCGGCGGCCTGCGGATCGCGCAGCTTGACGGCCAGCCGATGGTTTATCGCGAGCGGGGATCGAACACCCGCCGCGCGAGCGAGGCGGCTCTCAGGACGGCCGGCGTCACGCCGCAGATCGTCATGGAGATTGGCAGCCGCGAGGCCGTGCGCGAGGCGGTGGCGAGCGGAGTGGGCCTCGGCTTCGTCTCGCTCGCGGAGTATGTGGGCGACGAGCGCCTGACGTGCCGCCCGATCGCCGACGCGAGCATCTTCAATCACGCCCATGTCGCCTGCGTCCGCGACCGCGTCCAGTCCCGGCTGATCGCCGCGTTCATGGAGGTCGCCGCCGCCTTGAGCGAAGCGCGCGAAGGCGAAGCGGGCAGGTGATCTCGAGGACCCTCGGGGGCGCTCACGCCGTCCAGGGCATCGACCATGTCCGGACATGGGTGAAGCTCTTCATGGCCTCCACCACGCCTTCTTTGTCGCCGAGGCCGGAATCCTTGATGCCGCCGAAGGGCGACATCTCGATCCGGTAGCCCGGCGCTTCCCACACGTTCACTGTCCCGACCTCGAGCTCCGTGACGAAGCGGTTGATGTAGTCGAGGCGGTCCGTGCACACGCCCGACGACAGGCCGTAGGCGGTCGAATTCGAGATGCGGATCACCTCCGCGATGTCGCCGGGGCAGCGGATGATCGGGATCACCGGCCCGAAGGTCTCCTCGCGCACCAGCTCGCAGTCATAGGGCACGTGATCGACCACGGTCGGGGCGAACAGCGCGCCCTGGCGCGGCGCGCCATGCAGCACCTCGGCGCCGAGCTCGACCGCCGCGTTGACCCTGTTCTCGAACAGGATGGCCGAGCGCTCGTTGATCACCGTGCCGACGTCGGTGGAAGGGTCGAGCGGATCGCCCGACTTCAGCGTCTTCGCTATCTCCGCCACGAGCTTCGAGAATTCGTCGGCGACGGCGTTCACCACGAGAATGCGCTTCACCGCCGTGCAGCGCTGGCCGGAGTTCCTGGTGGCGCCCGCCACCGCGAGCTCCGCCGCCTTGTCGAGGTCGGCGTCCTCCATGACGATCAGCGGGTCGTTGCCGCCGAGCTCCAGCACGACGCGCTTGTAGCCCGCGGTGTTCGCGATGTGCTTACCGACGCGCACAGAGCCCGTGAACGTCACGAGATCGGCGTCCGGGTCGGTGATCATGGCGTCGCCCATGGTGGAGGGGTTGCCGGTCACGACCGACAGCATCTCGGGCGGCAACCCCGCCTCGTACAGCACGTCGGCGAGCGCGAGAGCGGTCAGCGGCGTCAGCTCCGTCGGCTTCAGCACCACGCGATTGTTGGTCGCGATCGCCGGCGCGAGCTTGTGGCTCACCATGTTGAGCGGGTGATTGAATGGCGTGATCGCGGAGATGACGCCGAGCAAGGGCGTGCGCGTCGTGAAGATCTTGCGCGCCTTGCCCATCGGGGAGATGTCGCAGGCGTAGATCTCGCCGTCGTCCCTGATCGTGAGCTGCGCCGCGAACGACCAGACGTCATAGGCGCGCGAGGCCTCGTAAAGCCCGTCCTTCCAGCAGAGCCCTGTCTCGGCGACGATGAGGCGGGCGAACTCCTCCTTGCGGTCCCGCAGGATCTCGGCGGTTCTCTGCAGGATCTGCTGACGCTCGTAGCGGGTGAGCTTCGGCTTGAACGCGCGAGCCTTCGCGAAGGCGTCGCGCACGTGCTCCGGCCGCGCCGCCGGCACCGTGCCGACGACGGAGTTGTCGTAAGGGTGGAAGACCTCGACGATGTCGTCGGTCTGGACGAGCTTGCCCGCGATCCGCATGGCCTCGCGGCGGAAGGGCGGCTTGACGATGACGTTCATGGGCATCACCGGACCAGGTTGAGCGCGACGTCGAAGACGTCGAAATTGCGCAGGGTCCGCCCGGCCGGAACTTCGATCGGGCGGTTCGCGATCATCGGCACGGTCTGCTCGGTGAGGCCGCCGTGGCTGCGGAGCGGCTCGGTGAGGCCGGACAGATCGTGCTTCGCCGCCGACGCGCCGAGCGCCTTGTTGCGGTCGGAGAGCACCACGACGTCGCCGATGCGGTCCGCCGGCAGCTCGAAGCGCTCGCACGCCTCCTCGGCCGTGATCGCGACCGTTACGCCCTCGATCGCCCTGGCGACCTCGATCACGGCCGGCTTCATCGCCGCGTCGACATAGACGGTCGCGAACGAGCCGAGCGCGCCGTGATGGGCGACGTAGGGATCGGTGATCGGCAGGATCACCCGCGTGGCGCCCGCGCCGAGCGTCGCGTCCAGGATCTCCTGCAGGTAGATCACGGCGGGAGAGCCGTCCGGGAGATGCTTGTCGTTCATGCCGTGGTCGGCGGTCATGACGAGCGTGCAGCCTGTTGCGTCGAGTTCGCCGACATAGCGGTCGAACATCGCGTAGAAGGCGTTCGCGACCTCGGAGCCCGGTGCCGCCTTGTGCTGCACGTAATCCGTGGTCGAGAGGTACATGACGTCCGGGCGGAAGGTCTTCAGGAGCTTCACGCCGGCGGCGAACACGAACTCCGACAGGTCGGCCGAGTAAACCTCCGGCAGCGGCAGTCCGACGAATTCGAGCACGTTCTCGATCCCGTTTTCGACGAGATTCGCCTTGTCCGCCTTCTCCGACGAGAACGCGATCGCGGTTCCGTAGGTGAAATCGAGGCCCTTGCCGAGCAGGACGCGCAGCTTGTCCTTGGCGGTCACCATCGCGACCTTCATGCCGGCCTTCTGGAACGCGGCCAGGATGGTGGGCGCGCGCAGGAACCGGGCGTCGTTCATCATCACTTCGACGCCGGCGTCTCGGTCGTAGAAGAAATTGCCGGCGATCCCGTGCATCGCCGGCGGACGGCCGGTGATGATCGACAGGTTGTTCGGATTGGTGAAGCTCGGGATGACCGACAGCGCGGTCGTGTTCGCGCCGGTCTTCATCAGGCGGTCGAGGTTCGGGGCGAGGCCGGCCTCGATCGCGCGCTCGATATAGCCGGGCTCGGAGCCGTCGATGCAGATCACGACCACGGGCCGTTCCGGCCGCCTGTAGCTCCGGCCGTTCGCCACGACGTCGGCGCCGGTGTTGGCGTGCATGTTCATGATGCTCTCCTCAGGCGGCCGCCGCGAGCACGGCGTCGCGGCTGCCGATGAAGTTCAGGCCGCGCTCGCCCTTCAGGGCGTCTTCGATCGCCGCCAGCCAGTCATTCTGCGTCACTCCGTAATCCGTGGCGCGGGTGGCGACGCCGAGCGCCTTCAGGAAGGCCTCGAGCTTGTCGGCCCCCACGTGGAGATCGTGGCCGAAGATGCGCTGGAGGGTCGCGTCGCAAGCCGCGTTCCGGCCGATCACGCTGCGCATGACCGCCGGCAGGCTGAATGAGCAGGCGATGCCGTGCACCGTGCCGTGGTTCAGCGTGAGGTAGTAGGACAGCGAATGGGCGAGCGCCGTCTTCGTGTTCGAGAAGGAGAGCCCGGCGAAGAGGCTCGCCTGGGCCACGCGCACGCGCAGCGCCACGTCGTCGAGCCGGTCGAGCAGCTTCGGAAGTGCGTCGAGGATCTCGGTCGCGGCGAACACGGCGTGATTGGCCGAAACCGGATTGGCGTTGACGTTCCAGATGCTCTCAAGCGCGTGGCTGAGGGCGTCGAGGCCGGTCGACATGGTCAGGCCGCGGGGCGCGGCGAGCGACGCCTTCGGGTCGAGGATCGCATGCTCGGGATAGAGGTTCGGCCGGTTCAGCGAGTACTTCTTCCTGGCCTCGGTGTCCCAGACGGTCGCCCAGCTGGTGACCTCGCTTCCGGTGCCCGCAGTGGTCGGCACGGCGATGATCGGGGTCGCGCTCAGCGTCTCCGCTCCGGCGCGGCCTTCGAGGAACGCCTGAACCCGTCCGAAGTCTGAGCCGGCGGCGGCGAGCACCTTGGCGGTGTCGATCACGGAACCGCCGCCGAAGGCGACGATGACTTCCGGCGCCGTGGGCGCCGCGCCGTAGGAGCGGCAGGCGGTGCTCAGGCCGATGAAGCTCGGGTTCGGCTCGACGTCGCGCACCACCACCGCCGGCGCGCCGGCGGCCCGGGAGATCGCCTCGACCATCTCGTCGAAATAGGGGTGATCGTTATAGGTGAGCAGGCAGTAGCTGCGCCCCGCCACCTTCTCGCGGATCGCGGAGGCTGCGTCCTCCCCGAAGGTCACCCTGACCGGGTTCGCGTATCCCCACGCCGCCGACATCTCCGCTCCCCGACAAGGACTGTCGGGGAGAAAGGACAGCCAATCGCTGTCGCATTCCAATTGATAGTTGGAGCGACCGCCATACAGAAAAGCTATGCCGGACGCTTAGCCCCCCGCGCGGATCAGGTCAGCGTGAACCTGAGGTCGCCGAGGCCCTCGAGCGTCGACACGATCTCATCTCCCGCCCGCAGCCAGCGGCGCTCCTCCGGCGGGGCTTTCTCTCCGAAGATCACCCCCTGGGGCGTGCCGGTGAACATCACGTCGCCGGGCTTCAGCGTCATGATCCCGGACGCGAAGCTGATCAGCTGGCGGCAGTTGAAGATCATGTCGTTGGTCGACCAGTCCTGCCGGATCTGGCCGTTCACCACGGTCTTGAGCTTCAGGTCGTTGGGGTCCGCCACCCTGTCGCGGGTGACGAGCCAGGGGCCGATCGGCGCGAAGCCGTCGGACGTCTTGCCGATCATGAACTGCGAGGTCGCCGTCTGCAGGTCGCGCGCGCTGAAATCGTTGCCGGTGGCGTAGCCGGCGACGAAGTCGAGGGCGTTCTCCTCCGTCGCGTCGCGGCACTCCCGGCCGAAAACGATGACGAGTTCGGTTTCAAAGTCGAAATGGCGCGCCACCCGCGTGGGCAGCGCGATCGTGCCCCCATGGTGGTTGAGCGCGTTGTTGAACTTGTTGAACAGCGGCGGGATCTTCGGGATCGGCGTGCCGGTCTCGTGGGCGTGCTCCCGGTAGTTGAAGCCCATGCAGATGATCTTCTCCGGCCGCGTCACGAGCGGCGCGAAGGCCACGGCCGAAAGGTCGAGCAGGACGGCGTCGGCCGGCGCCGCCTTCGCGGCCTCGATGACCGCGCGAAGCTCCGCGCCGCGCCCATTCTGGAGGAGGTCGTCGACGTCGGTCGGCGCCG
Organism: Hansschlegelia beijingensis; assembly: GCF_014196425.1. Taxonomy (GTDB): domain Bacteria; phylum Pseudomonadota; class Alphaproteobacteria; order Rhizobiales; family Methylopilaceae; genus Methylopila; species Methylopila beijingensis. Next base: position 73,365 of record NZ_JACIDR010000005.1, on the reverse strand, counting down.
GAAGCCCGAAGGCCCGAGCCGTCGCGCCGACGTCCAGCACGCCCTGCTCGGTCTCGACGCCGAGCGCGTAACCTCCGTCCTGGCGGAGGTTCGCGATCCGCGCGCCGAGCGTCGCGACGTCGTCGAAATTCTGCTGCGCCATGGCTGATCCTCCTCGCGACGCGGGTCCCGCTCACCGGTTCCTACGCTGAACGGGAGCCTTGTCCACTCGCTCCACCATGACGGGAGAGGCAAAGAGGCCATCCGGGCGGCGTGAGGGCCAAGCGACGCCGGGGCGCAGGCCCGGCGCCGTCGCGGGCCGCAGTGCAGGACCGGTTCTAGTAACGGAACTGGATCTCTCCGCCGACGAAGCGGACGGTCTTTCCGGGGCCGGTCTCGCTCAGGAAGCGGCCGGGTTCGAAGACGGCGGAGGACAACTCGAGCGTGATGTTCCGCGTCGCCTCCCAGCCCAGAACGATCTCGGCCTGCGTCCCCACATAGCGCGCCCGGCTCCCGGCCGACGGGCGGATGAGGTTTCCGGGATTGCCGTAGACGCCGTCGTCGAGCGACTGGCGCCAGTAGAAGACGGCGGCCGCCGTCAGCGACCAGCCCGACCCGAGCGACACCCCGATGACCGGATGCAGGTTGATGAGGTTGGCGGGGCCGATCAGCCCGATCTCTCCGAAATACTTGCCCTTGGGGAACAGCGCGTTGAACGTGCCGAGGCGGCCGCCCGGCCCGCCGTCGCCGCTGATGACGTTGGCCTTGAGCTCGACGAACGGCCCAAGGGGAACTGTGGAGAAGGTGTAGCGGGTGTCCGTCGCCACCGACCAGGCGAAGATGCTCTCCCGGCCGAAGGAGCCGAGTTGCAGCATCGCCTCGTGGTTCCAGCTCCAGCCGTCGAGCGAGCCGAAAAACCGGGCCCCGAAGGTCTGCCGTCGCTCGTCGGCGACGCCGCTGTCAAAGCGCGCGTCCTCGCGCTCATATCCGATCCAGTAGAGATCGAGGCCGGCGTTCGGCGCGATTTCGGGCGAAGCGCGGGTGGCGTACAGGCCGTAGACCTTGCGGCCGAGGTCGGCGCGGTCGTCGAAGTCCCCCGGCGCGTTCGCGACGGGGCGATAGGCGAACGCGTCGGCGGTCCAGCCGCCGAGCTGCAGCCGCGCCCGCGCGCCGTCGAACGACAGCGGCACGTTCGGCCCGAAGCGCAGGCCGATCAGGCGCTCCGATCCGAAGGCGACCATCTGCCGGCCGGCCCGGACCGAAAGCTCGCCCGTGCCCGCCGGCCCGGCGAGCTCCGCGAAGCCTTGCAGGACCTCGAGCCCGGTCTCGTCCACCGGCCCCTCGGTCAGCGCGCTGCGGTCCGCCCACGCGCCCAGCGCCTGGCCGAAGACACGGAGGTGCGGCCCGAGACGGAGTTCCGCATAGGGCATGATCCGCGTCCAGCCGTACCCCTCGTCGGGCTTCGCGGAATCGAAATTGTTGTCGTAGCGCTCGAACCGGAGCCGCAGGTCGGCGCCCAGCGTCAGAAAGCTTGCTCCCGCGGCGTCGAGGGGCAGGAACTTGAACGACTCCCATGCCGCGCCGGTGCGGTTGGCCGGATCCCGGAGGGCGCCCCAGTCCTCGTCCGCCCGGTTGTTCGAGAAGGACGGCGGCTCGGCGGCCGCCGGGGCGGCGACCGCCGCGCCGACGACGGCCGCCGCGGCGGCCGTCCGGAGGGCGCGGAGCACGGTCCCGTCAGCCCGCCGCGACGGTCTTCAGGTCGAGGCCAAGCAGGTGGCGCACGACCGGAGCCCCGGGACCGACATGGAAGCGCCGGGTCGCCTGCTGCAGGTCCGCGTCGGCGTTGGAGACGCGCTTGTGCTGGCGAAGGTGCTCGGCCCAGCTCTCGACCAGGAACCACTCGACGATCTTCTCCGGATCCTCGGCGTCCTCCGTCACGCCGCACGCATAGGCGCCGTCGCGCCGCCTTTCGTCGGCGAGCCTCGCCATGGCCTCGAGAAACCCGACCCGGTCCTCCCGGCGCACCCGGTACTCGATCTGGATCAGCACCGGGCCGCGGTCGTGCTCCACGGGGGCGGCCGTCAGGGGCTCCGGCCAATGGTTCGAGGGCGTGAGGTCCGTCTCGCCCTTCGGCAGCGCGCGGCGACGCAGCAGCAGGCCTGCGGCGGCAAGGCACGCGGCCGCGACCAGCAGGGTCGACGCGACGCCGAGGCGATAGGCGACCAGACCCCACAGGACGCTCCCGCCCGTCATCGCCCCGTTGAAGACCGTGAGATAGACGGCGAGCCCACGCCCGCGCACCCAGTTCGGCAGGATCGCCTGCGCGGCGCCGTTCAGCGTCGTCAGCGCGACGATCCAGGCGACGCCGAGCAGCAGGAGGCCGGCGAGGGCGACGGGCTTCGGGGGCGCGAAGGAGAGGCCGGCCATCACCAGGGCCGCGACGATCGCGGCGGACAGCAGCAGTCCGTCCGCTCCGAGCCGGGCGCGAAGGCTCGGCATCACCAGGGCGCCCAGGATGGCGCCGAGCCCCACCGCGCCAAGCAGCAGACCGTAGAAGCTCGCGTCGCCCCCCAGCAGGCTGCGGGCGACCAGCGGCAGAAGCGCCCAGACGGCGCTGGCGCAGGCGAAGAAGATGCCGGCGTGGAACAGCACGCGATGCAGTTCGCGGCTCGCCTTGGCGTAGCGAAGCCCCGCCCGGAAGGCGCCCGGGAAGCGCTCGGCGAGAACGTCCTCGGCCGCCTTCGGCCGCGGCCACCAGAGCAGGGCGGCGATCACCAGCAGATAGGAGGCGACGTCGACGCCATAGGTCGCTGCGGCGCCCGCGACGCCGAGCAGGACGCCGCCCGCGGCCGGCCCGATCGAGCGTGCGACGTTGATGCCGAGCGAATTCAGCGCCACCGCGTCGCGGAGCTCTCCCCGCGGCACGAGCTCGGGCACGATCGACTGCCAGGTCGGGCCCATCAGGGCCGCGCCGACGCCGCCCACGAAGGTGAGCGCGACGAGGGAATAGACCGTCAGGCCGCCCGAAGCGGCAAGGATTGCGAGCGTCAGGCTGGTCGTCCCGAGCAGCGCCTGGATGGCGATCAGGAGCTTTCGGCGGTCGATGATGTCGGAGAGGACGCCGGCGGGGATCGCCAGCAGGAAGATGGGCAGCGTCGCGGCCGCCTGCACCAGCGAGACCGCGACGGGCGAGGCCGCGAGGTCCGTCACGAGCCAGGCGCTCGCGACGTCGCGCATGAAGGATCCGATGTTGCCGACGACCGTCGCGACCCACAGCACGACGAAGATGGGCCGGCGAAGAGGAGCGAAGGCGTTCTGGGTCTGGGTCATGGCGGTCTCGTTCCGCGTGTTCCGCCGCCCGTCCTTTCCCGGCTTGCCCGGGAGAGGACGGCCAGTTCATCGGACGCCGCGTGACGGAGGTCCGAACGCCCCCGGACGGGCGAGGGCGGACAGCGACGGCGGCGGGCTGTCAGGACTGCACGAAGGCCAGCAGGTCCGCGTTGAGGACGTCTGCGTTGACGGTCAGCATGCCGTGGGAGAGGCCCGGATAGGTCTTCAGGGTCCCGTTCTTCAGCAGCTTGACCGATAGCCGCGCCGAGGCGTCGATCGGCACGATCTGGTCGTCCTCGCCGTGCAGCACCAGCGTCGGGACCGAGATCGCCTTCAGGTCCTCGGTCTGGTCGGTCTCCGAGAACGCCTTGATGCCGTCGTAGTGCGCTTTGGCCGAGCCCGTCATGCCCTGCCGCCACCAGTTCTGGATCACCCCCTCGTCGACCTTCGCGCCGGGCCGGTTGAAGCCGTAGAACGGGCCGGACGGAAGATCGCGGAAGAACTGGGCGCGGTTCGCCGCAGTGGCGGCGCGCAAGCCGTCGAACACCTCGACCGGCAGGCCGCCGGGGTTCGCTTCGGTCTTCAGCATGATCGGCGGCACCGCGCTGACCAGCGCCGCCTTGGCGACGCGGCCCTGCGGCTCTCCGTGGCGGGCGACATAGCGCGCGACCTCGCCGCCGCCGGTCGAATGGCCGATGTGGATCGAATTCCTCAGGTCGAGATGCTCGGCCACCGCCGAGGCGTCGGCGGCGTAGTGGTCCATGTCGTGGCCGTCCCAGACCTGCGCGGAGCGCCCGTGGCCCCGGCGGTCATGCGCGATGACGCGATAGCCCTTCGCCAGGAAGAACAGAAGCTGCGCGTCCCAGTCGTCAGATGACAATGGCCAGCCATGATGGAACATGATCGGCTGCGCGTCTTTCGGACCCCAGTCCTTGTAGAAAATGTCGACCCCGTCTTTGGTCTTCACGAATGCGCTGGTCATAGTGTGTCCTCCATGAGGGCGGGTGGCCGACGAAATCTTTGCGTCTGCGGCTCCGGAAGTAAAAGAGACGAGTGCGACGGAGCGTCGGAGCCGCTTGTTTCACACCGCCCAGCATGCGCAGCCGAGCGCGCCCCAGAACGCCTTGAGATCGGCGACGGGCAGCCGGCCGGACGCTGCGCGGGCATGGGCGTGGCCATGCACGCCGCAGGCGGTGGCGCAGCCGCAGGCGACCGACTGGAGGCGAAGCGCGCTGTCCTTCCTGGCTTCCGCCTTCCAGGCGCCGTAGCCGCCATAGGCGCGCACTGGCGACCAGTCCGGCATGGCCGGGGGAACCTCGGTCTCGTCGAGCTTCGCGAAGTCCGCCTTGGCGAAAACGACCTTGCCGCCGACGGCGGTGAGGTCGGAGGTGATCGCCGAAATCTCTTCGGGCGCGCAGGCGAAATAGTCCCGGTCGGGCACGATGAAGTCGGCCAGCATGCCGGGCGCGATGCGGCCCTTCTTGCCCTCTTCGTTCGAGAACCAGGTGACGTTCTCGGTCCACATCCTGAGCGCCGTCTCGCGGTCGAGAAGGCTGCGGGAGGGATAGAGCTTCAGACCGCCGACGGTGCGGCCGGTCGCGAGCCAGGACAGCGAGACCCACGGATTGTACGAGGCGACGCGGGTCGCGTCGGTGCCGGCCGAGACCTTCACGCCCTTGTCCAGCATCCGCGCGAAGGGCGGCGTTTCTTCCGCGGCCTCGGCGCCGTAGCGCTCGACGAAGTATTCGCCCTGATAGGCCATGCGGTGCTGGACCGCGACGCCGCCCCCGAGCGCCGCGACCCGGTCGATCGAGCGCTCCGAGATCGTCTCGGCGTGGTCGAAGAACCAGTTCAGGCCCTTCAGCGGGATCTCCTGGTCGACCGTCTCGAACACGTCCAGCGCGCGCGAGATCGTCTCGTCATAGGTCGCGTGCATCCGCCACGGCCAGCGGTTTTCGGCCAGCACGCGGACGACGCCCTCGAGGTCAGCCTCCATCTCGGCCGGCAATTCGGGCCGCGGCTCGCGGAAATCCTCGAAATCGGCGGCGGAGAAGACCAGCATCTCGCCAGCGCCGTTGTGGCGGAAGTAGTCGTCGCCCTGCCGGTACCTGGACGTCCTGGTCCAGGCGAGGAAGTCCTCCTTCTCCTGCTTCGGCTTCTGGGTGAAGAGGTTGTAGGCGAGCCGGATGGTGAGCTGGCCTTCGTCGGCGAGCTTCTGGATGACCGCATAGTCGTCCGGATAGTTCTGGAAGCCGCCGCCCGCGTCGATCGCGCCCGTGACGCCGAGGCGGTTCAGGTCGCGCATGAAGTGGCGCGTCGAGTTGACCTGGTGCTCGAGCGGCAGCTTCGGACCCTTGGACAGCGTCGAATAGAGGATGCCGGCGTTCGGTCTTGCGAGCAGCAGACCGGTCGGCTCTCCCTTCGCGTCGCGGGTGATCTCGCCGCCGGGCGGGTTCGGCGTGTCCTTGCCGTAGCCCACCGCCCGCAGCGCCGCGCCGTTCAGCAGCGCGCGGTCATAGAGGTGGAGGATGAAGACGGGGGTCTCCGGCGCGACCTGATTGAGCTCCTCGATGGTCGGCAGGCGCTTTTCCGCGAACTGGTTCTCGGTGAACCCGCCCACGACCCGCACCCATTGCGGAGGCGGGGTGATGGCGACCTGCGCGCGCAGCATGTCCATCGCGTCCTTCAGCGACGGCACGCCGTCCCAGCGCAGCTCCATGTTGAAGTTGAGCCCGCCGCGGATGATGTGGAGGTGGTTGTCGATGAGGCCCGGCAACACGCGCCGGCCCTTGAGATCGACGACCTTCGTGTCCGGCCCGCGATGGGCCATGACCTCAGTCTCGCGGCCGACCGCAAGGAAGCGTCCGTCCCGGATCGCGAACGCCTCGGCGGTCGGCGCCGAACGGTCGAGCGTCGTCACGAGGCCCTTGATCATGATGAGGTCTGCGTTCGTCGCGTCGGTCATGTTCGTCCCTTCGGCGGGCGCGGCCCGCGCCGGCGACATGAGGCCTGCGGCGAGAGCGGCGGCGGCCGCGCCGAAGCTCGCTTCGCGGCGCGTCGGGCTCATGGGCGTGTCTCCGGTTCAGCGGAAAAGCGAGGGTCGGCGAGAGCGCCGCCAGCAGGGCGCGCCCTCGCCGTGGTCAGGACGAGGCGCCGCCGCCGAGGACGGCGCGGAACGTGATCTCGACGAGCTGCTCGGGCATGGCGAGCCGCGGCGTGGCGACCAGCGTGCTGGCGCAGCGCGGCATGTCGGTCCGGTAGGCTTCTTTTCTGACCTGGGGCGCGGTCGCAAAGGCCTCGTCCATGTCGAGGACGAAAAGCGTCTCCTCGACGACGTCGTCGAGGCTCGCGCCGAACCGCTCCAGCAGACGCGACGCGTTCGCGTAGGTCTGTCGGATCTGCTGCTCCATGCCCGAGACGTCGATGACCTTGCCGGCGTCGTCGAGCCCGGCGGGCCCGACGATCCGGCCCTCGTCGTCATGGCCGAGCTGCCCCGAGAGGTAGATCGTGTCTCGGTACTGGACCGCCTGATAGTATCCGAAGAGCTTTTCCCAGGGCATGCCGAGGTTTTCGAGCCGCCTGACGCGCGCGTCGCCGCGATCGGTCATCATCGTCCTCCCATTTCGACTGTGTTCTCACCGCGCAGGCGGCGTCCCGGCGCGGGGCTCTAGTGGCCGCCTTCGGAGGCGCCGAACATGGTCTTGGCGTAGACGATCCCGAGCCCGTAGGCGCCGCCGTACTTCTTCGCGACGCCGGTGGTGAAGTCGTAGGTCTCGGCGCGGGCCCAGTCGCGCTGGAGCTCGAGGATGTACTGGAGCGAGGTCATCGGGCGCACCCCCGCCTGGATCATGCGCTCCATGGCGCGCTCATGCGCCTCGTCCGAGACGTCGCCGCAGGCGTCGGCGATGACATAGGCCTCGAAGCCCTGGTCGAGCGCCGAAAGCGTCGGGCCGACGATGCAGACCGACGTCCAGAGGCCCGCGAAGACGAGACGCGTCTTGCCGATACGATTCACCTCCTCGATGACGGCCGCGTCCTCCCAGGTGTTCATCGAGGTGCGGTCGAGCAGCTTCTGGCCCGGGAACGCGTCGGTGATCTCGGAGAACATCGGACCCGAGAAGCTCTTCTCCGCGACCGTGGTCAGAATGGTGGGCACGCCGAAGCCCTTCGCCGCATGGCTGATGAGGGCGGCGTTGTTGCGCAGCGCGACCGCGTCGATCGACTTGGTCGCGAACGACATCTGCGACTGAAAGTCGATGAGGATGAGCGCGTGGTTTGCCGGCGAGACGAGACTGGAGCCGGGCGTCGGGGTGGCGGTGATGGTCATGGTCAGCTCCATGTCTGGCTGAAAGGGGCGGTCGCGCTCAGCGGAGCGGTCCGCCCTGAGAGGCGGCGACGCAGGCTGCGAGTTCGCCGGGAGAGACCGGCTTGGTCAGATAAGAAAATATTCCGGCGTCCAGCGCCTGCCGGCGGCCGGCTTCGGTTGGATAGGCGGTCATGAGCGCCATCGGGATCGGCGCGCCGGCGGCAAGGAGGCGACGGCGGAGATCGAGCCCGGTGATTTCCGGCATGCGCTGATCCGCAATCAAGAGACCCGTCCTCCCGAGTTCATCCGACGCGAGAAACTCCGCGGCGCTGGCGAAGCCGACGGCGTCGTGGCCCATTGAACGGAGCAGTCCCGTCACGGCGGCGCGCGAGGCGCCGTCGTCGTCCACGACAGAAATCAGCAAAGCCACGCGGGTCGCGCCTCGATGGGCCCGATCCTTTCCGCGATGGCGGATCCGATCGAACGTGCGCGAATGAAAGCCGGCGAAAAGGTTGGCTTCAATTATACGGTGGCGCCGACGGCCTAACCCGAGTTCGGCGGCCGGTGCGGTCAGCCGGCTGCCGGCCGGTTTGGATCAGACAACAGGCGGTCCCAGAACCGCACCAGGTCGGGGAGGGTGGTCGCCTGCATCTTGCGCATGATGTGGCCGCGGTGAACCTTCACCGTGATCTCGCTCAGTTCGAGCTCGGCCGCGATCTGCTTGTTGAGCTTTCCGGTCGCCACCAGCGCCATGACTTCGCGCTCGCGTGGCGTGAGCGCGTTGAAGCGGTCTCTTAGCGTCTGCGCCTCGGCCAAGGCCGACCGCCGCGCCCGGTCCATCTCGAGCGCGCGGTGAACCGCGTCGAGCAGATCCTGCTGCCGGAAGGGCTTCGTCAGGAACTCGACGGCGCCGGCCTTCATCGCGGCGACCGACATCGCGATGTCGCCATGCCCGGTGATGAAGACGATCGGTAGCGACCGGCCGGTGAGCGCGAGCTCACGCTGGAACTCGATCCCGCTCTGGCCCGGAAGCCGGACGTCCAGCACGATGCAGGCCGCCGCGTTCCCGGGGTCGGCCAGCGCGAACGCCTTCGTGGACGCGAAGGTCCGCACGTCCTGCCCGACGGAGCGGAACAGGTTCTCGAGCGAGGCGCGGACCGCCGCGTCGTCGTCGACCACGAACACGATCGAGCCGGAGTGGGTCATGATCCCGCGATCCCTGGCGCGTGGTCGTCGGCCGCTGGCAGGGCGACCGTGAATGTCGAGCCCGCCGTACCGTTCGCGGTCGCCCAGATCCGTCCGCCATGCGCCTCGACGATCGAGCGGCAGATCATCAGGCCCATGCCAAGTCCCGCAGGCTTCGTGGTGACGAACGGCTCGAACAGGCGCGAAGCGTCTTCGGCGCCGAGCCCTTCGCCCGTATCGGTGACCTCGATCAGCACGTCGTTCGGCCCCCGCGCGGCCGTCCTGATCGAAAGGATTTTCGGCCGATCCGCCACATCGGTCATCGCCTCGACGGCGTTCGTGGCGAGGTTCGAGACCACCTGCTGAAGCTGGACGGCGTTGCCGACGACCGGCGGCGCCCCCTCGGCCAGATCGACCTGCACGGCGGCGCCGCCGAGGCGAGCATGGCGACGGATCTCGGGCAGCATTTCGGTGACGACCTCGTTCAGGTCCAACATGACCCGCTCGCGCGTGTCCTTTCTGAACAGGGTCCGGATCGCCTCGATCACCTTGCCGGCCCGATGCCCCTCCGACGCGATGAGGTCGAGCGCCCCCCTGCATTCCGTCACGTTCGGCTCGGGTCTGTCCAGCCATAGCAACCCGGCGTCGGCGTTCGTGACCATGCTCGCCAGCGGCTGGTTCAGCTCGTGCGCGATCGAGGCCGAGAGCGCCTCCAGGCTGGCGAGGCGCATCTGGTTGGCGCGCCGTTCCACGACGATGGAGCGCACGAGATGCGCGTAAAGCGCGGTGGTCTCCCACATCATCTGGAACAGCACGACGCTGGCGGCGGCGAGGCCGAAGCCGCGCCCTGCCCACCAGCCGACGCTCAGCCGCCCGGAGCTGATGAACGACAGCAGCACGATCTCGAGCAGCAGCGCGAAGAGAACGACGAGCAGCCACAGATCGAGCACCGAACGAGGGCCCCTCAGGAGGGCGACGATCGCGGCCACGTAGAGCACGACCGACGCGCCGGCCACGTAGGTCCAGAGGCTGGACGCCTCCATTCTGCCGGCCATCAACTTCGGCATGTTCTGGTCATGCGCGACGATGACGGCCGTCACGACGATCGTGCCCGCGCAGACCAGAAAGACCGCGCCCGCAATCGCGCGCCGGCCTGACCAGATCCGAAGGCTTCCCTGCGGAAACCGAGCGCCGCGCAGCAGCGCGTAGGCGAGCACGAAGACCGGAAACCCGCATCGCCGGAGCGCCGCGATCGCCGCGGTGGTCTGCTGGCCGGCGTCCAAGAGTCCGTGCTCCGCGAACACCCCCGGGAACGTCAGCGCCCAAGGAACCGCGAGCAGCCCGACGAACAGATAGCCGATCGCGAGAAAAAGAACTCCCGGCGCGGGCTGGGCCGAAAACAGGGCGAGCAGAAGGGCGGCCGTGAGGACGTCATTGATCAGAATGGCTGTCGCGTAGGCCGGCAGCGCGGCTTCCGTGCCCGGCAACTGAACGCGGGCGAAGGGCAGGGCGGCGAAGAACGCGAGAAGAAGGGCGGCCGCCACCCAGAGGGCGAGCAACGTCTGTGCTCGTGTCGGAGGTCGATCGTGCAGCAGCATCGGGAGTCGACCGCCTGCTCGGCCTGGCGTGGCTCGTCAGCCATACCTACCAGACGCCGGCTGTCGATTGTCGAGCCGGCGTAGTGAAACGTTCGTGTGCCGTCGAGGCGTTGAACGGCGCAGGCGGAATCGGCCGACTGTGTAGGTCGGTCTCCGACCGACACGGAGCACATGGCCCGTATCGTCCCGCAATTGGCTCCGCCCGATCCTCCCATCCATCGGAGTGGGGATTGACCTCCGGGTTCCCCCGGAGGCGAGGGGCCCTCACTTCCGCCTCAGGAGAGTCTCAGGGTCGGGGCGACGTGCGCCGCTGGCCCGTTACTCAAGGCGGAGCGGGAATATTGCTAAGGCTGTTCACCCCTCGTCTGGTGTTGCGCACCCCAAGTCCCGATGATCTCAGCGGTTATCTGGCCTATCGCAACGAGCTATCGGGCCTGGCCACGCAGATGATGGCGGCCGTGGATGCGGATCGCGCTCTGACGTTTCTCGATACGCAGTCCAGCCTGGGGGAAGATGCCTGCGGATGGAGAATGTTCGCGGTCGAGCGCCGCGAAGAACCCGGCATTGTGGGGGAGGTCGGGGTCTTCAGCTCTGCTGAGCGTCCACGTGAGGGCGACCTGGGTTGGTGGTTGAATCCCGTCCACCAGAAGCAGGGTTTTGCAACCGAGGCCGTACAGGCCTTGATTGGCTGGTGTTTCTCCGGCCGAGACCTCCATCGCGTCACTGCACATTGTCTTCGGACCAACGACGCGTCCCGCCGCCTGATGGACCGGGTGGGGATGCGATTGGAGAGCCAGTCCGTGGAGAGCCGATGGCTTGGCGGACGCTGGCACGACGAACTCGGATACGCGCTCCTGCAGCGCGAGTGGGCGGCGCGGCGGCCAGATACGGCCGCCCTCTGAGGTCTGTCGCGGGCTCAAACCGCCGCTCCTGACCCGGAGGGCGGCGAGGCGAAGGTCTTCGAAGATCGGCTCGTCGGATGTCGTCGTGGCCTCAGGGCCTGCGGCGCAGGCTCCGGTAAAAGCGCAGCCAGGCGTCCCGCATCTGTGGCCAGAAGGCCAGGAAGGCGATGCCGAGCGCCAGCAGCAGGACTGCGACGAAGGCGTTGACGGCGCCGAAGTTGACGGCGTCGCGGGCGACGAAAACCGCCGTGACCCAGCTCGCCACCACAAACGACAGCCTTACGAACCAGTCCAGCATGCCCCATCTCCCAAGCAGGCGCCTCGGCCTGGAAAGTCCGTCGCGGCCTCGGACGGCCGTGGGAAAGCCGTTGCGGCATAGATGATGCCGCCGTCCGCAGCGTTCAAATCATGTGACCAGCGTCACCTGGAGGCGGATGACCGAACCGAGTTCCTTCTCTGACATCAAGGAGGACGACCTGACATGGCCAACATGATGACCGCCGCGGTGGCGCGGTCCTTTGGACAGCCGCTCCGGATCGAGCAGCTTCCGGTTCCGGAGCCTGCGCCCGAGCAGATCCTCGTGCGGATCGAGGCGACCGGGGTCTGTCACACGGATCTGCACGCGGTGAACGGCGACTGGCCGGTGAAGCCCGCGCTTCCGTTCATCCCGGGCCATGAAGGCGTCGGCGTGGTCGTCGGCGTCGGGCGTTCGGTCAAGCGGGTGCGGGAAGGCGACCGCGTCGGCATCCCCTGGCTTCACACCGCCTGTGGCCACTGCCCGTACTGCCGCACGGGCTGGGAGACGCTCTGCGGCCAGCAGCAGAACACCGGCTATTCGGTCAACGGCAGCTTCGCGGAATACGCCCTTGCCGACCCCAACTATGTCGGCCGCATCCCGGACGGTCTCGACTGGGGTCCTGCCGCGCCCGTCCTTTGCGCCGGCGTCACGGTCTACAAGGGCCTCAAGGAGACCGAGGTGAAGCCCGGCGAATGGGTCGCGGTGTCGGGCGTCGGCGGGCTCGGCCATATGGCCGTGCAGTACGCCAAGGCGATGGGCATGCATGTCGCCGCCATCGACATTCACCCGGACAAGCTCGACCTCGCCACGTCGCTCGGCGCCGAGATCGCGCTCAACGCGAAGGAGGTCGATCCGGCGGCGGAGCTGCAGAAGCTCCTCGGCGGCGTCCATGGCGTGCTCGTCACCGCCGTGTCGCCTTCGGCTTTCGAGCAGGCCTTCGGCGTTCTGCGTCCGCACGGTACCATGGCGCTCGTCGGACTGCCGCCCGGCCGGTTCGCGATGCCCATCTTCGACACGGTGCTCAAGCGCATCACTGTGCGCGGCTCGATCGTCGGGACGCGCCAGGACCTTGAAGAGGCGCTCGAATTCGCCGGCGACGGCGCGGTCGCGGCGCATTTCAGCTGGGACACGATGGAGAACATCAACGCCATCTTCGAACGCATGGAGCAGGGCGGAGTCGACGGCCGCATCGTCCTGCGGATGGGCCACTGACGCGCGCCGGGCTCGCCCTTCGGGCGAGCTTGCCTCGGCGGCCCGAACTGCGGCTCCTGCTCTCCGACGACGTTCCGCGGTCCGGGCCGCCACGCCCGCGACGCCGCGCGAGCGTGTTAGCTTGGTCGGAATGGACACCGCGCATCTCCTCGTTCGGGTTTTGGATCTCGTCGGCGCCTTCGTGTTCGCCATAAGCGGGGCGATGCTCGGGTCGAGGCAGGGGATGGACCTGTTCGGGGTTCTGGTTCTGGCCTTCGTCACCGCAGTGTTCGGCGGGATCGTCCGCGACCTCCTGATCGGCGCGATCCCGCCGGCCGCCATTGCGAGCTGGCATTACCTCGCCGTGGCGATGGCGGCGGGTCTGTTGACCTTCTGGTTCCACGAGCGGCTCGACCGTCTGCGTCACCCCGTCCTGTTCTTCGACGCTGTTGGTCTCGGCATCTTCGCGGTGGTCGGCACCCAGAAGGCGCTCGACGCCGCGCTGAACTGGCCGATGGCGGCCGTGCTCGGGATGATCAGCGGCGTCGGCGGCGGCATGATCCGCGACGTCCTCGCCGCCCGGACCCCGGTCGTCCTGCGGTCCGACATCTACGCCGTCGCGGCCCTGGCCGCCGGTCTTGTGGTCGTGGCCGGCTTCTATCTGGAGCTGCCGGAGAGCCTCGTCACCCTCGCGGGCGCCGCGACATGCGTCTTCCTGCGCATGACGGCGATCTACTGGAACTGGAGGCTTCCAAGCGTGAAGCCTCCGGAATGAGCACCTTGCGAGCTTAGACGCCGGCCGCAGGCTGGGGCGCGAGATATGAACCGTCGCCGTAGAGCAGCGGCGTTCCGTCTGGCGCGTGACGAGCCATTCCGACCTCGCAGAACAGCACGATGTTCTCGCCGGCCGATGCGATCCGGGTCACTCGCCCGGAAACGCCGGCGAGAGCTCCGCTGAGAACCGGCGCGCCGTCATCGAGACGAGAGATCTCCACATCCGGATAGCCGCCGCCGTCCGCCCGCTTCGCGAAGCGCTCGGCCAGCGGACGCTGGCTGGCGGACAGGATCGACACGCCGACCTCCAGCCCTTCCGCCATGCTGGCGAAGCTGCTGCTGCGGTTCGAGACGCAGAACAGCAGCATCGGCGGACTGGCGGAGATCGACGTCACCGAAGTCGCGGTGAAGCCGTGCAATTCGCCAGACTTCTCGAACGTCACCACGCAGACGCCCGAGGCCAGCCGCCGAAACGCCGCCTTGAAGTCGTCGACGAGGGAGTTTTCGGGCTTCCGCGCCCGCGTCGTGGCGAGCGCGCTCATGAGGCGAGCAGGTTTTCGCGCAGCGTCGCGCCCTCGTAGCGGGTGCGCAGCCGTCCGCGCCGCTGCAGTTCGGGCGCCACGAGGTCCGCAAACTCCTCGAAGCAGCCGGGCGTGTAGGTGGCGGCCAGCATGAAGCCGTCGGCGCCGCCCTCGTCCATGTAGTGCTCGATCTGGTCGGCGATGTCGGATGCGGTGCCGACGGCGACCGGCATGCCCATGCCCTGCGCGTAGATGAGCGCCGCCTCCTTCACGGTCACGGGCGCGCCGCCCTTGGCGTAGATGATCGACTCGAACAGGCCCTGAATGCCGGGGATCTCGATGTTCTGGACGATGTCGTCCATGGAGAACTTCGAGAAATCGAGGCCAAAGTGGCCTGATATCCAGGCGATCGCGCCTTCGAGCGGAATGCAGGCCTTGATCCGCTCATACTTCTCCTGCGCTTCCGACCGCGTCTCGGCGACGACGGTTTGCAGGCCGTAGATCAGCTTCACCGACCCCGGCGCCCGGCCAAACTTGTTGATGGTGCGGTCGTTGAGGTCGTCCGCGTACTGCTTCATCCGATCGACGTTCGGGTGCACGGCGAAGATCGCCTCCGCGTGCTTCGAGGCGAAGTCGCGACCCTGTCCGGAGGATCCCGCCTGCCACAGCACCGGCTGACCCTGGGGCGAGGGCGCGCAGAAGTGACGGCCGCGACATTTGTAGAACTGACCTTCGTGAATCACCTCATGGACCTTGGCCGGGTCGGCGTAGATCCCGCTCTCCTTATCGGCGACGATCGCGTCCGGCTCCCAGGAGTTCCAGAGCTTGTAGCAGACCTCCATATACTCCTCGAGGCGCGCGTAGCGCTGCGAACGGTCGGTCATCACGGCGCCGTAGGCGTCCCACTCGCTCTTGGAGTAGGACGACACGATGTTCCAGGCGACGCGTCCGCCGGACAGGTGATCGAGGCTCGAGAGCCGCCGACACATCGAATAGGGGTGCTCGAAGGCCGTCGAGAGCGTCACGCCCACGCCGAGAT
The DNA here is from genome assembly GCF_014196425.1 of Hansschlegelia beijingensis. Taxonomy (GTDB): domain Bacteria; phylum Pseudomonadota; class Alphaproteobacteria; order Rhizobiales; family Methylopilaceae; genus Methylopila; species Methylopila beijingensis. The sequence goes on along the minus strand of NZ_JACIDR010000005.1, from coordinate 58,242 downwards.
GCCTGGTGGCGCCGGTGATGATCGGGACGATGGTCGAGGGCTCGTGGGTCGGGCACTGCACCGCCCACTTCACCGTCGCGTCGGAGGAGTCCTCGAACGTGTTGTAGGGCGCGAGCTCGTCAGCGATGAACATCGCGTCGAACATGCCGCGCTCCATCGTCTGGGCAATGTGCCGCCAGTATTCGGGGCGGGCGAAGTTCCAGCCGATCTTGTCCTTCGGATTGCGCCACATGCCGGTCGCGTGGCTGTTCACGCCGTGCTGGATGAAGCCGAGGAGATGGGCTCGCTTCTTCCGGACCTGGTCAGTCATCACTGGTCTCCTGTCGCGGCGCCGCCGCGGAATGCTTGTTGCGATGGCCGGGCCGGCCCTCAGGCGACGCGCCGGTCCGCAGCGTCGCGCTGGATCGGGCGGATCACCCGCTTGGTGAAGGGGCCTGCGTCGCGCATCGGGTCGTCGAACTGGCAGACGATCCGGTCGACGCCGATTTCGGCGAGCTTCGGGATGCGCTCGCGGATTTCGTCGAATGAGCCGATCAGGCCGAGTTCGAAGCCGGCGTTGGAATCGACCATCTGCTCCTCGTCGAGCGCGGCCCATGCGGCGGCGCCCGACTGCCGCATGACCTCGCGGAAGAACTCGATGGTCTCGACGTTCCGCCGCGCGAGCACGGCGCGCCAGCGCTCCCTGGCCTGTTCGGGCGTCTCGGTCGCGACCACATAGGCGTTGACCGCGATCTCGATCGAGCGGCCCCAGCGGTTCGCCTCCTGCCGCGCGGCCTCGATGTGGCGCGCCATGGCGGCGTCGGGCATTCCGTTGAGGAACAGGCAATTGCCCCATTCGGCCGCCATCTTGATCGCACGGTCCGAATGTCCGGCGATCCAGACCTCGGGCATCGAGGCCTCGTCGAGGCCGTAGCTGCGGGGCTTCTCCGGAGAGGCCGCCTCGCCGCCCGGGAACACCGGATCGTCGCCGCTCTCGGCGTGCAGCACGGGCGGCGGCTGGAACAGGCCGTGGAGGTCGCGCACGAAGGCGTTGGCGCGGTCGTAGCGGCCGGCGTGGTCGAGCCAGCTCACGCCCGAGAGCTCGAACTCCTCCTTCCACCAGCCGCAGATGATGTTGAGCGCGAGCTTGCGGCGGGCGACCTTCGTCAGCGTGTCGAGCATGCGTGCGACGAGGAAGGGCGAGCGGAAGCCGGGCTTCGCCGCGCCGCAGAGGCCGATGCGGTTGGTGGTGGCGGCGATCGCCGCTAGCAGGCTCCAGGCGTCGACGACGCCCTCCTGAGGCCCATGAATGCAGTTCAGCAGGTTCTCCGACGCGTAGAGGAAGTCGAAGCCGAGCGCCTCGGCCTGCTGGGCTATTGCGAGGCAGGACGCGACGTCCGGCGCGGACGGCTGGTCGACCGTGCGCAGCCAGCCGCCATAGACCGGGAGCCAGACGCCGAAGCGCATCGGCTTGGGGCCGGACAAGCTCATTCCGCTCACGCCTTCGGCTTGGAGTATTCGTCGACGAAGAAGGCGAGGCCGATCCCGCCTGCGGTCACGAGCGCAAGCAGCGGGCCGGCATAGATGAAGAGAGGGTGGACTCCCTCAAGCGCGATGATCGCGCCGGCGCCCACGACCGCAATCGCGATCGCCCACCAATAGGTCTTGATGTCCCCGCTGTCGTCGACCTCGACGGTGTCGTCGTCGTAGCTCGCGAGCGCGACCTTCGCGCCGCGGACATAGCCTGCGATGAAGAGCGCCGTGGCGAGCCCGGCGAGAACGAGAAAGACGGCGAGAAGCGGCGTCATCTGGAAATCCTCATGATTGGGGTGTGAGGTGGCGCTCCACGAGCGCCGCCTGTCGCTGTCCCGTTCAGCCTTCGAGATTGATGGCGCGCTTCACGCCGAGCTCGCCCATGTCGAAGGAGCGGCTCGAAGCGAGGCCGGCGATGATCACGACGGCCGCGCTGATGGCGACGATCGAGATCGTGCCGACGAGCTCGCCATAGAGGCCGCGCAGCGTCATGCCGATTGCGATCGAGGCGACGATGCCGCCCACGAAGCCGAGCGTGTTGGTGCGCGGCCACAGGATCGACAGCACCAGCGGCATCAGCACCGAAGTCTTCAGCGCATAGGTCGTCAGCACCAGCGAGGTGAAGTCCGCGCCCGAGAGCACGATGATGGCCGCGACGATGCCGCCCGCCAACATCGAGAGCTTGGTGATGTAGAAGAGCTTCGACTCCGACGTCTTCGGCGCGTAGCGCTTCACGATGTCGACCGCGACGATCGAGGACAGGGCCGAGCTCGCGCCGTCAATCGTGGAGTAGCAGGCCGCGAGGATCGCGAGCACATAGGCGACGATCAGGATGACCGGCAGACCGATGTGCGAGACGATGTACGGCCCGACCGCCACGATGTCGCCGCCGACGTCTGCGGGCGTCAGGCCATAGGCGATCCCGACGAGCCCGAGCGCTCCGAAGCAGATCGGGATCGGATAGAACAGCACGCCGGACCACAGGAACGCGCGGCCGACCTGGTTGGGGCGGATCGCCCACACCTTCTGCCAGAAGGTCTGGTCGGCGACGGTCGCGGCCAGCAGGCCGAAGGCGAGCGTGATGCCGAAGCCCGCCGCCGCGTCCCAGTTCATCACCGACAACTTGGCCGGGTCTTCGGCGACCTTGTTGAACACGGTGGTCGCGCCGCCGTCGATCAGGCCGAACACCGCGACCACGACGATCGCCGAGGGCACCGTGATCATCCAGGTGTTGACCGTGCCGGTCATCACGCTGGTCCAGAGGCCGCCGAAGTACGAATAGGCCAGGACGACGAAGACGGTGAGCAGCGTCGCAAGCCGCCAGTCGATCGTGAACACGGTCGACATCACGACCGCGGTGCCCTTCAGGTTGATCAGGATCTCGAGCAGGATGCCGAAGATCATGGTAACCGTGACGACGCCGGACGCGACCCGCGACTGCTCGAAGCGGTTGTGGATGAACTGGCTGATCGTGTAGCCGGCCGGCATCCGGCGGCGCAGCGCCTTGGCGAGCGGGATCACCGCCATGATGGCGAAGCCGTTCGGCACCACGAACCAGAACAGGCCCGACAGGCCCCACTGGAACGTCATGGCCGAACTCATCATCACGGCCATGGCCCAGGTCCAGACCGAGACGATCGCGCCGACGCCGAAGCCGAGCCCGATGCGGCGGTTGGAGATGATGAAGTCGTGCGTGTTGCGGACGAGCTTCGACTTGATGACGTAGGCCATCACCAGGAAGACCAGTCCGCAGCCGATCATCAACGTGAGGCCGAGCCCCTGCGTCAGTTCGGGTGAAGCCGCAAGTTGTGTTTTGTCCATGACCCCGCTCCGAAGCATAGGACGTCGGAGGCGACGCCCTGTTCGCCGGAGGGGTCCGCAAGCGATGTGCCAGCAGATGGCCGGGACATGGCGCTGCCAAAAATTTCACGGCTCGAGCGCCGTAGCGCCACGCGATGCGCGGGAGAGAGGCCACCGCTGACTGAATATGCGGCTCTGCATGATTTTGATTCAGGGCAGTGAACTGGAATTCATGAGCGGGCTCGATCTCGCACGTCGAGGCGCTGACCCGCATGAACGAAGTTGATCCGCCCGCCTGGGGGCGCCTGGAGAAAAGTCACCGCCGGGCCCCGCCAAGGGCGCGCGACAATCCCCGTTCTCTGGCATGGAAATTGAGGGCGCTCCCTTCCGGGCGGCACGGCCCGGTTTCGAGATGACCGCATGACATTCGAGCAGATGAGGATCTTCGTCGCGGCCGCCCAGTACGGCAGCTTCACGATCGCGGCGGAGAAGCTCGGGCTCACGCAGTCGGCGGTGAGCGTCTCGATCAAGAAACTCGAGGAGCGCCACAGCGTGCTTCTATTCGACCGCTCCGGGCGTCGGCTCGCCGTCACCGAGGCAGGGCAGATTCTGCTGACCGAAGCCGAGCGCATCCTGCGCGACGTCGAACTCACCATCCGCCGGGTCGAGAGTCGCAGGTCCGAGGAGGACCGTTACCCGATCGTCGCCTGCACGCCGAACGCCTATGACTTCTGGATGCCGGAGCTGGTCTCGCGGATCGGCGGGGCCAGGGAGATGCCGCGCATCGACCTCCTGCGGGGGACAGACGAGGAGGTGAAGGCCTGGGTGATGCGCGGCACCGCGGATGTCGGCGTGACGGAGATCGCGCCGAGCCACCCTCAGTTCCGGCATCTCGGGGTGTTCGCCGACCGGCTGGTGCTCGCAGGCGCGCCTGCGGTCGCAGAAGCCTATGGGACGCCGAACTGGGGCTCGCTCGTCGACCATGGGCCGATCCTGTGGGAGCAGAGCGATCTGACGCCTCTGATCGTCGCGGCGTTCGATCAGCAGGGCGTCGACGCGCGACGGCTCGCCTTCAAGCGGCTTCAGGTGTCCTCGAGCGCAGCGGCGCTGTCGGCGCTCGAGGCCGGGCGCTGCGCGGGGATCGTTCCGGAACGAGCCGCGCGCCATGCGCTCGCCGCCGGCGAGCTGAAGCGGATCGGGCGTATCGAGATTCCGCTGCGCTACTGGATGTTCTCGTTGAGGGAGCGGGAGATCGAGGCCTTCGCCAGCCTCGTGGCGCAAGCGGCGCAAGAGGCCGGCGGCTAGCCCCGCCGCGGGCGAAGAAACGCAGCCGGCCCACGCGAGATCGTCAGTCGCCGCTCCATTCGATGCTGGCCCGGAGGCCGCCCGAAGCCCCCCTGGAGAGGTGAAGCCGGCCGCCGGTCGCGGCCGCGAGGTCGCGCGTGATCGCGAGGCCGAAGCCGGTGCCCGGGACCGTCTCGTCCCAGCGTCGCCCGCGGTCCACCGCGGCCATCTCGGAGGGGTCCATCCCTGCGCCGTCGTCCTCGAGCACGATCGACCCTCCGGCCCCTGCGGTCGCGACCGTGACGATCACCTCCCGCTTCGCCCACTTCCGGGCGTTGTCGACCAGGTTGCCGAGCATTTCGAGCAGTTCGCCCTCGCCGGCGGGATAGGCGGCGTCCGGGGGAACGTCCACGCGCCAGTCGATCCGCTCGGCGCCGGGCAGGCGCTTCGTCGCCGAGACCAGCTGGTCGATCACCGGCGCGATCGGAGTGCGGCGCTGTTGAAGCCCGGACGCCGCCGCGCTTCGCGCCCGCGCAAGCGCGCGCGACACCTGCTCCTGCATGGCCAGCGACTGCTCCTCGATCTCGGCGGCGAGACCGGCGTTCCGATCCCTGATGCGGCGCGCCAGCGCATCGAGCACCGCGAGCGGCGTCTTGAGGCCGTGCGCCATGTCGGCGGCCTGCCTGCGGGCGCGCTCGAGGGCCTCCTCCTGCTGCGCGATCAGACGGTTGAGGTCGTCGACGAGCGGCTGGACCTCGGTCGGATAACCGCCGCGCAGCCGGGCGGCGCGTCCCTCGCGCAGGGTCTGGAGCTCCGCGCGGAGGGCCCGGAAGGGGCTCAGCGCCCGATGCACGAAGGCCGCCATGGCGAGCGCCAGCAGGACGCCGAGCGCCGCGAGCGAGACCGGCAGCAGCCTCAGCACCAGGTCGCGGCTCGCCGCCAGCTGCGCACGGTCCATCGCGACGGTGATCACGACGAGCGGCTCCCCCGGAGCGCCCTTGATCCGCACCGTCCTGAACACCGCGATCAGCGATCCGCCGTCCGGACCCGGCAGGTCAGCCCACGCGTGGTGGGCCATGTCGGCCGCGGGCTTCTGGGGGAGCGCGATCGACTTGTCCCAGAGCGATCGCGAGCGCAGCGGTTTCCTGCCCGCGCTCTCGATCTGCCAGTAGAGGCCGCCATAGGGGGTCGCGTAGCGCGGATCGCCCGGAGGCTGCTCGACCACGATGTCGCCCGCGGCGTCGAACCCGACATTCCCTGCGAGCAGCTTTGCGGTGTGGTTCAGCTCGTCCGCCGTGCGGCGGTCGAGCGCCGCTTCGAAGATCAGGAACAGGCCGGCCCCGCTGGCGAGCAGCGCGAGCGCGATCAGGGCGGCCGCCGCGACGCTCAGCCTGAGGCGCAGCGACCCGTGCGTCACTGCAGGCCGGCCGGAACGACGTAGCCATGGCCGCGCCGGGTCTCGATCACCGCGGGGCCGAGCTTCCGGCGCAGCCGCGCCACGAGCGCCTCAATGGCGTTGGCCTCGCGGTCGGTTCCGCTTTCGTAGACATGATCGAGCAGCTCGCCCGCCGATACGACATCGCCCCGGCGGTGCAGGAGATAGGCGAACAGCCGGTACTCGAGCGGCGTAAGCGACAGCGCCTCGCCCGAAACCGTGACCAGCTTGGTGCGCGGGTCGAGTTCGACCTCGCCGGCGCGCAGGATGGGGGAGGCCTGGCCTGCGGTGCGACGCAGGATGGCGTGGAGGCGCGCGACGAGTTCCTCCATGCGGAACGGCTTCGACAGATAGTCGTCTGCGCCGGCGTTGATGCCGTCCACCCGCTCGCGCCAGCCGTCGCGCGCCGTGAGGATCAGGACCGGCAGCGCGTTGTTCGCGCTCCGCAGCTTCCTCAGGACGCTCAGCCCGTCGAGCTTCGGCAGCCCGAGATCGAGGATCATGGCGTCGTAGGTCTCGACGTCGGCCTGGAACCACGCCGCTTCGCCGTCGCCCACCACGTCGACCGCGAAGCCCGCCTGTTCGAGGCCCCGCCGGATGTCGGCGGCGATCCGTGGCTCGTCCTCGACCACCAGCACGCGCACGGTCAGTCGATCTCCAGGACCGCCAGTGACTGCGCGTCGATCTCGACCTCGCGTCGCTCGCCCTCTGCGGTCAGCACCTTGATCTCGTAGATCCAGCGTCCGTCGTCGCGCTCGAGCTCGACCTTCACGACCTCGCCCGGCAGCGCCTTGCGTGCGGCGGCGAGCACCTGGTCGAGCGGCCGGATCTCTCCGCGCTCGAGCGCCTGCCGCGCGCGATCCTGGTCGCTCGCGTCCGCCGACGCCGGGGCGGCCTGCTGCAGCAGCAGGAGACAAAGGGTTGCGGCCGCGAAGGCCGCGACAGGTTTCGGCATGGCGAGAGTTTACGGGCCCGAAGCTGATAATCCGCTGACAGAGCCTATCAGGGAAACATGGGCGGAGGCTGCGAGAAGGACGCCATCAACCGAACGCAGGAGACCTCACATGACCAACACCTCCAGGATCGGGCTCGCCGTCCTGCTCTCGCTCGGCCTCGCGGCTCCGGCCCTCGCGGACCGCGCCGGACCCGACTGGATCAGCATTGAGCAGGCGGTTCAGAAGGCCAAGGAAGCGGGCTACGCCGAGGTCACGGGGATCGAGGCCGATGACGGTCACTGGGAGGCCAAGGGCGTGAAGAACGGCCAAGTCTACGAGTTCCACATCGACCCGAAGACCGGCGCGATCACGAACGAGCATCTCGACGACTGACGAGGTCTCAAGGTTCCCGGCTCGCCGAAGCCGGGACCGAACCTCTCGCCCGACCGTCGCGGCGTGGCCGGAACGCCGGTCCGGACATCGCTTCTGTGGGACGCGCCGCCTCGAAACCCGAGGCGGCGCGTGGGCAGCAGAGGTCTGGATCAGGCCGCGCGCGAGGCGGGCGTCCGTTCCTCCCGCTCCGCCAGCGGATGGGTGCGCAGGCGGTCAGGATCGTAGAACGGCGTGCGGACGACGTGAGCCCGCGCCGAGCCCTTCGACGAGCGGATCTCGAACTCGGTCCCGAGCGCGGTCAGATCCGGCGTCACCTGCGCGAGCGCGAGCGACTTCATTAGGTGGCGGCTGTAGGTGGTGGAGTTCACACGGCCGACCTCGCGCCCGTCCTTCAGCACCTTCGCGCCCGGCTCGATGGCCTCGTGCGCCTCGATCTCCAGACCGACATTGGCGTAGCGGATCTCGTTCTTGCGGCGGACCAGCGCGTCCTTGCCGTTGAAGTCCGGCTTGGAGAGATCGACCGTCCAGTCGGCGCCGACCTCCCACGGAGTCTCGTCGCCGTTCGGCATGTCGAAGGGGAAGAAGAGCAGGGCGCCTTCGACCCGGACGATGTCGAGGCAGTCCCACGACGCCGCGCAGGCGCCAACGGGTTTTCCGGCCTCCATGATCTTGTCCCACAGGAACACCGCGTCGGCTGCCGTGCAGAACACCTCGTAGCCGCGCTCGGCCGAGTAGCCGCCGCGGGCGATCGAGACGTCCTTGCCGAACAGCTTGCCGCGGCGATGCTCGAAATAGCGGATCGCCGAGAGGTCGATGTCGGCGTGCGGCGCCAGGATGTCGAGCGCGAGCGGCCCCTGCAGCGACAGGATGTGGACGTCGTCGTCCTTGCTCCAGCTCGACTGCGAACCCTCGAAGAAGGCGCCGATCGCCTCGTCGAGCTTGCCCCCGCCATGGCTCAGCCGGAACTCGGTCGGGCCGTCGCGATAGACGAGCACGTCGTCGATCAGCGCGCCGGTCTCGTCCACGATGTTGGAGATCGCGGAGGCGCCAGGCTGAAGCTTGTCGACGTCGGTGGTCAGCATCCGGTTCAGCACGGCCACCACGTCGGGGCCGGAAGCGTTGATGATCCTGAGGCCGGAGACGTCGAACAGCCCCGCCTTCGAGCGCACGATGGCGACCTCCTCATAGGGGTCGGTGGCGTAGCGCTGCGGGATCAGCCGGCCGTTCCATTCCGTGTCGAGGCTTGCGCCGAGCTCGGCGTGCCGCTGGGCGAGCGCGTTCTTCCGTGGGAAGGGATCGAGGGTCATCGCTATTGGTCCTCATGCTTGGCCGCGTCGAGCCGTCGGTCGCGAACGGCTGCGGCAGGGGTGGGCGGATGGGTGGTCGTGGTCCGGCGCCGCTCTCAGTCCGGCTGGAATCCGGGAGAGGTCGGGGCGCCGTCATCGTGTTTCGCGAGCCAGTCGATCGTGGTCTGGCGGTAGCGCGTCAGTCCCTTGTATTCGGCGAGCTCCGGCCGAAGTTCGCGCAGCACGCGATGGAAGCGCCGCGCCCATTTCGGCACGGTGACGAGCTCGTCCATGTTGATGAGGTAGCCGCGGATCGAGAACACGATCGCGTTCGACCGCGGCAGCCGCCACATCGCCTGCAGCTCGACCCGCAGGTGCACCTTCCGGCCGACGTTCTCGGGCGTCACGGTCGCGCGGTCCGCGCCCCACTTGTCGTAATTCTCCGGGCTCGTATCGAGCCGCGGGTTGATCGTCATGGTCCAGTTGAGGCGCCGCACCGGCCGGCCCTGCTGAAGGTTCAGCAGGAACTTCAGCGCGCGCTCGAAGATCGCCATGTCCTTCGCGAGCGGCACCGGCGCGTGCCACTCCAGGAAGTTCATGCCGATGTCGAAGTCGAGCGACCAGTCCGCCTGGGACGTGATCATCCCGGCGTCCATCCAGAGATTGTCGAGGCGCTGGTCGAGCAACGCGAAGTCGCCCTGGCACTGCCGCGTTATGTACTCCATCGGCGGGTAGGGGAGCGTCGAGGCGTCGCCGAAGGTGAAGGTCTGGTCGATGTCGAGCGGCCGGTTGATCCAGCGCCAGCGGTCCCCGTCCTGGGTCAGCGTGAACAGCTCGGGATAGTGCTTCGCCATCGACTCCATCAGGAGCTCGACCAGGTCCCATTCCGCCGTGATCATGTGCGGCAGCGACTGGCAGCGCTTCGGATCCTGCGCGAGCGTGATCGCCCGGTCGCGCATCTCCGAGACGTAATGCTCGTCGATGTCGATGGGGAACTCGAAGGGCGACTTCGCCGGCCCCGGCATGTGCTGCTCGATGTTGACCGAGTACATGTACTCGTCCTTGTCGAACGGGAACGGAAACCTGCGGATCGCTTCGGGCGAGTTCGAGTAGGTGTAGTCGTCCCGGAAGGTTTCCTGCTTGAAGTGCACCGTCATTGGCGTTCCTCCGTCATCCTCGCGCAAAGCGGGATGAGCCGCGTTCGCGGTCTCTTGTGACTTGCCGTTACAGGTCGAGGACCAGCTCGCGTCCCTTCAGACGGGAGACGCAGAGCATGATCTTCTCGCCGGAGGCGCGTTCGGCCGCCGACAGGTAGTGGTCGTTGTGGATCAGCTCGCCGTCGGCCTCGAGGACGTCGACCGCGCACTGCCCGCAGGCGCCGCCGCGGCAGAGAGAGGGGGGATCGAAGCCCGCCTCCTCGAGCGCCTCGAGCATGCTCTGGTCGCCCCGGACCTCGCAGGTGAGGCCGGCTTTCGCGAGACGCAGCGCGAAGGGTTCGCCCGTCGGCGGCGTCTGGAAGCGCTCGGCGTGCAGGTGCTCCTTCGGCCACCCGGCCTCGAGGCCGCCCTCCAGAACGGCCTCGATCATGCCTTCCGGACCGCAGACATAGAGGTGCGTTCCGAGCGGCTGGCCCGGCAGGATCTGGTCGACCGCCAGGATCTCCTCGAGGTCGCGGCGGTAGAGCTTGAGCCGGTCGCCGTGCCGCGCCCGCATCTCGTCGATGAAGGCGCCGTGGGCTTCATCGCGGACGGCGTAGTGGATCTCGTAGAGCGCGCCGCGCCGCTGGAGCTCGTCCGCCATGGCGTAGATCGGCGTGACGCCGATGCCGCCCGCGATCAGCAGATGCTTGCGGCCGGGATGGAACAGCGGAAACAGGTTCACCGGCATGGTGATCCTGAGCTCGTCGCCGACCGAGACCCGCTCGTGCATGAACTTCGATCCGCCGCGGGAGTTCGGCGTCCGGAGAACGCCGATGCGGTAGCTGGAGCCGTCCTCCGCCCGGTCGATCAGCGAGTAGGCGTTCCGGATGGTCCGCTCGCCGTCGCGCATCAGGACCACGACATGCGATCCGGCCGCGAAATGGGGGAGGGACCCGCCGTCCTTCGCCGCAAAACGGAAGCGCTTCACGTTGCGGGCGGCCTGTTCGATTTCGGCCACGACCACGGCGATCTCGACGCCGCCGCTCACGACGCGAGCTCCATTGCGGGCGGCACCTCGCCGGGGATCTCGGCGTCGATGCGGACGCCCTGGAACGCCGCGAGGCGACGCGAGAAGTGGTCGCGGACCAGCAGGTGCTGGCCGCAGCCGGAGCATCGATAGGGCGAGGCGGTGACGCCTTCGTCGATATGCTTGCAGTGCACGCACTGGACGCGCCGGGAGACGCCGCCCCGCCGCTCGGCGACCACCGAGTCCGGCACGACGCCGCGGAGCGCCGCGCTCGCGACGACCTTTCCGATGAAGCTTTCGCGGCCCGCCACGTAGATGCGGACGCTCATATCGGCGCCGTCGAGAACGCGCTCGAACTCCGTGAGCAGGTCCTCGGACGAGCCGCTCAGCTGAAGGCGCGCGGCGCGAAGCGCGCAGAGCCGTTCAAGCCCGCCCGCCGCCACGTCCTCGTGGGCGCACAGGATGGTGGTGCGGTTGAGTTCGTCCTCGGCGCCGGCGAAGGCGTCGAGCACTGCCGGGGCGCCGTCGCCGTCGACCACGACCAGGTGGCTTTTCGCGCGAGGGTCGAGCCGGAGGCCGCCATAGGTCGGCCTGCTGTCCATGACGTCGGTGTTCATGCGTGGTTCTCCGTCTTGGGGTGAGGCCGCGGGCGCAGCGGTTGCGTCCGCGGCCCGCGCCGTCAGAGCTGGAAGATGAAGTTTGCGAGGATCACGGTCGCGACGCCGGCCGCGAGCGTGAGGTAGGGGAGCGCGCCCGCCCTCCGGCGCGCGACCGCGCCGTCGATCTGCAGGTCGCGCAGCATTTGGGCGGGAAACTGCCCGCGGTCCTGCACGTAGTGGCGGAACAGGAAGACCGGGATGATCGCGCCGGCGGCGATGAGCCCGGCCCAGAGCGCCCACGGGTTCCAGACCTTCGCGCCGGCGCCCAGGAACATCGCGTTCACGAAGGCGAACAGCACGCCGATCGCGATGATGGCCGTCGGCGCCTTGTAGGGCCGCTCGAGATGGGCGTTGTCGATCCGGTGGATCCAGCCGGAGTTCAGGTTCAGGAAGTTGAAGATGATGTAGCCGCAGTTCGACACCGCCAGGATGAAGAAGAACGAGGTGGCGTCGGCGCAGGCGATCGCGAGAAGGAAGAGGTTGACGATCAGCCCGGTCCACATCGCGGCGATCGGCGCGCCGTGGCGGTTCGCGCGGCCGAGATACTTGGGCAGCCAGCCGTCGAGCGAGCCCTGGTAGAGCGTGCGCGAAGCGCCCGCCATCGCGGTCATGATGCAAAGCAGCAGCGCGAGGATCATGAGCATCACGAGGCCGCTCGCGATGATCGGTCCGCCGCCGACCATCCGGGCGAGGGCCGCCGCGACGCCGGAGCCGTCGGCGATCGAAGGCTCGAGCATGCCCGTAAGGCCAAGCTCGCTCTGGAAGGTGAAGGGCACCAGCAGGAAGACCGCCATGCAGAGCAGGCCGGAGTAGAAGATGGCCTTGAACGTATCGGTCTTCGGGTTCTTGAACTCGCTCGTGTAGCAGATCGACGTTTCAAAGGCGTAGGTCGACCAGGCGGCGATGAACATGCCGCCGAGCACGAGCGTCCATCCCGCGGTGTTCCACGCGCCCGGCGCCGGTTCGTAGGCGGCCGCGAGCGGAACGAAGGGCGAGAAGTTCTCCCAGTTCACGCCGTTCTTGAGCAGCGGCGCCACGCCGATCACGAGCAGCGGGATGATGACCAGCAGCCCGATCACCTGCTGCACCCGCGCCGTGCCGCTAATGCCGCGATACTGGATGGCGAAGGCCGCGAGCATGAGCGCCACGCCGATGAAGAAGGCGGCGTTGAGCGAGAATGACACGGAGCCCAGCGTGCCGCTCGCGAGCGACCATGTGCGCAGGGCGGAGTTCGGGTCCGGATCGACGGCGTTCAGGATGTAGGCCGCAGCGATCGTGCAGCCGAGCGAGAGCACCGGCGTCCAAGCGATCCAGTTGCACCACACGAGGAGCGGCGACACCGGTTTGGCGTAGCGAAACCAGGCCGCCGCGCCATAGACCGACGAGCCGCCGGACTTGTTCGGGAACAGGCCCGCCAGCTCCGCGTAGACGAAGGACTGGATGAAGCCCATCATCATCGAGGCCGCCCAGATGGCGAAGGCCGGCGTGCCCGTGGTGCCGGCGATGCCGCCGATCGAGAACAGGACCAGGGGCGGAACGCCGCTCGCCACCCAGAACGCCCCGGTCCAGGAGATGCTTCGGCGGAGTTCTCGTTCGGCGGGCGTAAACGCCGCCGCGTCGGCTATGGCGCTGTTCATCGAAGCGTTTCCTCGCAGTTCTTGTTTTTTGTGGCGGTCCGCGGCGGCTTGTTGGCCGGACGCAGAACCCCGTTCGCGAACCCGCTTGGCGGCCGCGTCCTGCAGTGCTTCAGCCGTAGATGTCCTGTGTCCGGCGCGCTTCGCGCGTCCGACTGGTCATTCCCCGGTCGATGATCGAGATGCGCGCCGCGGTCTCTGGGGCGCGAAGAACTCCTGCAGGTCGTTTCCTCTGGGTATTTTTATTTTCCAGTCAGGATGCCTTGGCGCGCCGGCTACGCAATGGTGATATTTGGCATGATCGGTGGTTCACGGTGCCGCCGGCCAGGCCGGGCGAGGAATCAGGGAGCAGGGGGGCATGACCGGCGCGTCGGTGTTCCGAGCGCCGCGGTGGAGCGGCCAAGCCGGCGTTCTGGCGCGATCCATCGGGACGCCGCTGTTTCACGAGGAGCTGATGAAGCTGCTCGGCCTCACTGTGCCCACCGACTCATTCTGGATCATTCGCTACGCCGGGCAGGCGAGCCCCGACGTCGTCTTCACCCACCGGGTGTCGAAGCGCGTGCGGCAGGCCTACTGCGAGCAGTGCGCCGTCGTCGACCCGTTCTCCGCGCGGTGGAGCGTCAACAAGCAGGCCGGCGTGTTCGCGCTTTCGGCGATCCGTCCGGCCAGCGAAGAGGACGCGCGCTACAGCGACATCTTCCGCGCCGTGGCGAACATCGAGGACGAGGTCGGCATCCTCCTTCCCGTCACGGCGCAGAGCTGCCTCGCGATCTTCCTCGAGCGGAGGCGGGGCCTCTTCACCGAGGACGAGCTCGCGCTTCTGCGCACGCTCTATCCGATGGTGGAGCAGTTCTGCCGCGCGCATCTCGGGTGGCTGTTCAGCGACATCAAGGCCGGCCGGGCCGGCCCGGCCGGCGGCCTCGCGAGCCGGCCGACGCTGGTGGTGGATCCTTCGGGCTCGCAGGTCCACGCGAGCGCCGCCTGGGAGGAGGCGCTCCGCCGCCGTCCCGAGCTCAAGGCGAGGTTGCCCGCCATCATCGAGGCGGGCGGGGGCGATCATGAATTCAGCGACGTCGTCATCCGCGCCGAGCGCATGGGGCCGGACTTCCCGCTCGCCCCGAACGGCCTGCTTTGCGTGCTGGAGCAACTCGCCCACGTCAGGGGCGGCGAGGACGCCGACGCGATCGAGAAGACGCTCGCGCTGTTCACCCAGCGCGAGCGCGACGTGCTGCGGCTTGCGCTCGAGGGACGCGGCAATGCGGAGATCTCCCGCGCGCTCGGCGTCGGCGCGGGCTCGATCCGGAACGTCAAGACGAGGCTTTACCGCAAGACCGGCGTCTCCTCCGAAGGCGAGCTCGTCATGAAGCTTCTGCACCTCGCGAAGCATCTGTGACGGCGTCCGCTCGCCCGCCCATCGCGTATGGAAGCCGCGCCTGGTTCGACCTGGTGGGCGCGACCTCGCTCACGCTCGGCGCCGAGCGCTTCCACGACGCGCTTCTGGAGCTCGTGGGCGCCCTGATCGATCACAGCGCGCGCTGGGTGATCCGCTTCTCCGACGTCGCCCTGCCGGAAGTGATGTCCACCCACGGCGTGCCGTCCCACGTGGTGGAGCACTACAATGCGAGCTGCGCCTCGATCGACCCGTTCGCCGCCCATTGGCGGCTTCATCTCGAAACCGGCGTCAGAGCTCTCTCCCGGTTCGAGGGCGAGGTGGGTTCGGTCGATCCCTACCCGTACAATCAGGCGTTCAAGCCGGCCGCGAACGTCACCGACGAGGTGGGGCTTTTCGTCTCCACGATAGGGCGCTCGTCGCTTGGACTGTTCCTGGAGCGTGAGACCGGGGAGTTTACCGACGAAGAGCTCGAGATCGCGCGCCTCGCCTTTCCCACAGTAGACGGCCTGCACCGCGCCCATATCGGCCGGCTGTTCGAGCGTGTGCAGCGCGGCGACTCCGCATCCCCGGCGTTTCTCGACGGCTCCGCGCTGGTTCAGGACCGCCATGGCGTCGAGATCCACTCGACGGCCGCGTGGCGTTCCGCAGCGCAAGCCGATCCGCGGATCATGGACGCAGTTCAGGCGATGGCCGGCGAGGGCGCGGAATGCCTCGACGACTGCATCCTCACCTGCGATGTCCTGGACCGATACTTCCCGCTGGCGCCCGAGGGCCGGCTTTTCGCGCTCGCGCCGTATTCAGCGGATCCGGAGGAAAGAACCGCCGCGATCGAGCGAGCCAGTCTGCTGGCGCGCCTGAACCCGCGGGAGTGCGAAGTGTTCAATCTGATGCTGGCGGGCGGCTCCACGTCCTCGATCTCGAAGGTGCTGTCGCTGGCCAAGGGAACCATCAAGAACTACAAGCTCGCCATCTACAGGGCGTCCGGTCTCACCTCCGAACGCGCGCTGATCCAGAAGTACGGCGTACGCGGATGATCGCGATCGCGCCGAGGACCGCTTCCGGCGCGTGAAGCACCTAAAACGATCCGGCGTTCACCCGCTTTCCGACGAGCGGATCACCGAAGATTCCGGCCCCGGCAGGCGGGACGGCTTCTCCGCTTATCCCCGGGTTTCCCTCGGATCGCGCGCATCGGCGTCCAATCGGGCCACGCCCTCGCCCGGCCGCAGGAGCGGATCGTCATTCTCCGCCCGGTCGCGGAACAAGGCGGCGCGCACCAGGATCATCAGCGTCACGGGCGTGGTGACGGCGACGAAGATGAGGATCAGCGCTTCGTGCAGCACGGGCCGCGTTTCGAGCGCGCTGAAATAGATCATGGAGGCGAGCGCGATCGAGCCGGCGCCGAGCGTCGCGCCGAGGGTCGGGGCATGCACGCGGTCGTAGAAGCCGCGCAGCCGCAGCAGCCCGATCGAGCCGACCAGCGCGAGCGCCGCGCCCAGCAGAACGAGCGCCGCCGTGAGGATCGCGACCCAGACCGGCAGCTCCGCCGCGGCGCTCATTCGATCACCTCGCCGCGGAGCAGGAACTTGGCGAGCGCGACCGTGCCGACGAAGCCGAGCAGCGCGATGATCAGGGCCGCCTCGAAATAAAGCGTGCGGCCGGACGCCATGCCGACGGTCAGCAGCAGCAGCATCGCGTTGATGTAGAGCGTGTCGAGCCCCAGAACGCGGTCCTGCGCGCGCGGGCCGCGCAGCATGCGGAACACGGCGCAACTCATGCCGAGCGCGAGCATGATCTGCGCCGCCCAAAGCGACCAGGACAGGATCGCCGCGCTCATTGGAAGATCTCCAGCAGCAGCGTTTCGTACCGGCCCTTGATGGTGCGCGCCCACTCCTCCTCGTCGATCAGGTCGAGGACGTGGATCATCAGCGTCCCACGCGCCGGATCGAAATTGACCCACAGGGTGCCGGGCGTCGAGGTGATGATGCAGGCGAGGGCTGCGAGCCCTTTCTGGTCGCGCAGCTCGAGCGGGATGTCGATGAAGCCCGACCGTCTCTCCCGCCGCCCGTTCAGGCCGAGCACGATGCGGCCGACCGCGATGTTGGAGCGGATGATGTCGACCAGCACCCGCCCGCCGAGACGCAGGGCTGCGGCGGGGCGGCGCAGCCGCGCCTTCGGCGGCTGCAGCGCCGTCAGCGCCCAGCCGCCGACGAGCGCGACAGCGGCGCCGAGCAGGATCTGGCCCGGCCTCACCGTCTGGTTGGCGAGGAGCCACAGCAGCAGCAGCGCCGCCGAGAGCAAGGGGTAGGGCAGGAGGCGCGTCATGGCTCCGTCCCCCCGGACGGCGCAGCGCCGGGCTTCAGCACCTCGCGAACGTAATTCTGCGGCGCGTGGAGCGATTCGGCGGTCGCCTGCATGAAGCGCATCACGGGACCGGCCTGAACCGTCTGCCATGCGCACAGGAGCAGGAGCGCTGCGACAGGCGCCATCTCGATCACGCGGATCCGCGGCACCGAGCGGTCCGGCGCGGCCCAGAACACGCGTATGCCCGCGCGCGTCATGGCGATCAGCGCGGCGAGCCCCGACACGATCAGGACCACCAGGAGAATCCAGGAGGCCGCGCCCGGCGCAACGTTCTGGCCTGCGCCCGCAGGGTTCAGCGCGGCGGTCAGCAGAGCGAACTTGGCGACGAAGCCCGAGAGCGGCGGCAGCCCCGCGATGATCACCGCGCAGCCGATGAAGGCCACGCCGAGCGCGCCCATGGTGGCGGGGATGGCGAGCCCGACCTCGTCCTCTTCGTCGACCTCCTCTTCCCCTTCGCCATAGGCCTCGCGGGTGACGGCGAGCACGTCCGCGCCGGGCTCGCGACCGCGCTCCACCAGCTCGACCAGCAGGAAGAACGCGCCCACGCCGAGCGTGGAGCTTGCGAGATAGAACAGCGCCCCGCCCGTCACCCCGGTCTGCCCCAGACCGATCGCCGCGAGCGCGGTGCCGGAGGAAACCAGAACCGAGAACGCCGCGAGCCGCGCCATGTCCTGCGAGGCGAGTGAGCCGATCGCGCCGAACGCCACGGTGGCGAGGCCGCCATAAAGCAGCCAGTCGCCGCCAAACTGCGCCGAGGCGCCGGCGCCGTCCCCGAACAGCAGCAGCCAGAGCCGCAGCAGGACGTAGACGCCGACCTTGGTGAGGATCGCGAAGACGGAGGCCACCGGCGGAGTCGCCGCCGCGTAGCTCGTCGGCAGCCAGAAGCAGAGCGGCCACATGCCGGCCTTGAGCAGGAAGGCGGTCCCGAGGATCGCCGCTCCCGCCTCCAGAAGCGGCCGATCTCCCGCGGCGATCCCGGGGATGCGCGCGGCGAGGTCCGCCATGTTGAGCGTGCCGGAGACGGCGTAGATCAGGCTGACGCCGATCAGGAACAGCAGCGAGGCCGCGAGATTGACCACGATGTAGTGGAGGCCCGCCCTGACCCGCGCCGCCCCCGAGCCGTGCAGCGCGAGCCCGTAGGACGCGACCAGCAGCAACTCGAAGAACACGAACAGGTTGAACAGGTCGCCGGTCAGGAACGCGCCGTTCACGCCCATCAGCAGGAACTGGAACAGCGAGTGGAAATGCGCGCCCGCCCGGTGCCAGCGCGCGAGCGAGAACACGACGGCGGCCGAGCCGAGGATCGCGGTCAGCAGCAGCATCATCGCGGAGAGCCGGTCGGCCACCAGAACGATGCCGAATGGCGCCGCCCAGTCGCCGAGCCGGTACACGCCGACGGGCCCGTCCGCCGCGTCCGCCTTGACGAGCAGCGCGACCGCGATCGCGACCAGCGCGAAGCTCGAGGCGACGTTGATCCCGGCCTTCACGTTGCGCCGCGGCTCGCCGAGCAGCAGCGTCACGATCCCCGCCACAAGCGGCAGGATGATCGGGGCGATGATCAGGTGGTCGGCGAGCGCGCTCATGGCGGCGTCTCGCGGCCGTCGACGTGGTCGGTGCCGGTCAGGCCGCGCGCGGCGAGCAGCACCACGAGCAGCAAGGCGGTGGTCGCGAAGCTGATGACGATCGCGGTGAGCACCAGCGCCTGCGGCAGCGGATCGGCGTAGAGCGCCGGATCGCCCGGGCCCGCCTTCTCCAGCACGGGCGGCATGTCGGTGTGGAGGCGGCCCATCGCGACGATGAACAGGTTAACGGCGTAGGACAGCAGCGACAGGCCGATGATCACCTGGAAGGTGCGCGGCCGCAGCAGCAGCCACATGCCCGACGCCGCGAACGTCCCGATGCCGATGGCGAGCACGATCTCCGTCATCGGGCGTCACCGGCGGCGGTTGCGGGCGTCTCGGCCTCCTGCTCCGCGGCGATGCGATGGCTGCGCACCGACTGGTGGGCGAGCGCGATCAGCATCAGCACGGTCGCGCCGACCACCAGCGAGAACACGCCGAGGTCGAACACGAAAGCGCTCGCCGTCGGGACCTTTCCGATCAGCGGCAGGTCGGCGTAGCCGAAATAGGAGGTCAGGAACGGCCGGCCGAACAGCCACGAGGCCGCTCCGGTCCCGGCCGCCAGCAGCAGCCCGACGCCGATCCAGCGCACGGGCAGCACGCGCAGGCGCTCCTCCGCCTGCGCCGTGCCGAGCGCCATGTATTGCAGCAGGAAGGCGACCGCCATCGTGATGCCCGCCACGAAGCCGCCGCCGGGCAGATCGTGCCCGCGCAGCAGCAGGAACACGGCCATCGTCCCCACCACCGGGAACAGCAGGCGCATGATGAGGGCCGGAACCGCCATCGCGTCGCGCACGATCGCGCCCTTTTCCCGTTCGGGGAGGCTCTCGTCGAACAGGTTCTGCGTGCGCTGCTGCTCGGGCACCGGGATGCTGTCCGGCGCCGGGCGGAAGCGGCGCAGCAGGGCGAACACGGTGAGCGCCACGACGCCCAGCACCGTGATCTCGCCCAGCGTGTCGAAGCCGCGGAAGTCCACCAGGATGACGTTCACGATGTTGGTTCCGCCGCCCTTCAGGTAGGCGTTCTCAACGAAGAAGCGGGAGATGCTGTCCGGCGCCGGCCGCGTCATCGCGGCGTAGGCGAGCGCGGCGAGCCCGCCCCCGACCGCAAGCGAGATCAGCAGGTCGCGGACGCGGTACCAGCGGATCACGCGGCCGGCCTCGCCGTTGAGCTCGGCGGGCTCGAACCGCTTCGGCAGCCAGCGGACGCCGAGCAGCAGCAGCACCGTGGTCACCGTCTCCACCACCAGCTGCGTGAGGGCGAGGTCGGGCGCGGAAAGCCAGACGAACGTCACGCAGGTCACGAGCCCCGCGCCGCCGAGCAGGATCAGCGCCGTGACGCGGTGGTACTTGGCCTGGCTCGCGGCCCCGACCGCGCAGGCGAGGCCGACGACCCAGAGCAGGGCGAAGGGGAGGTCCGGCCCGCTCGAAGAGCCGTTTCCGACCGACAGGCCAACGGCGAATAGGGCCGAGACGGCCGCGGTCACGGCCACGATCGTCAGCCATTGCAGCTGCGGCTGAAGCCTGCGCGTGCCGAACACGCCCTCGAGCCAGCGCGCGAGACGCCAGGATATCGCGACGAGCACGCGGTCGAACATCCGGCGCCCGCTCAGCTCCCGCAACAGGGGCGGCCCGTCGAGGCCGCGAAGGAGATAGGGCCGGAGCAGGACATAGATCGCCGCCCCGCCCGCGAGCGCCACGAAACTCATGAAGAACTCGAAGGTGAAGCCGTGCCAGACCGCGAGGCTGTAGGGCGGCGGCGGCGCATCGAGCGCGGCGCGGACGGCGGCGTTGAGCGCCGGCCCCACGGTCATCGTCGGCGCGACCCCGACGACCAGGCAGGCGAGCACCAGAAGACCCGCCGGCAGCCGCATCAGGAAGGGCGGCTCGTGCGGGGTGCGTGGCAGGTCCTGCGGCGGCGGGCCGAAGAACACGTCGCGGATGAAGCGGATCGAGTAGGCCACCGTGAACATGCTGGCGAGCGTCACGATGTAGGGCAGCGCCTGGTCGATCAGCGAGTTGTCGTGGATCTCGATCGTCTCCGCGAAGAACATCTCCTTGGAGAGGAACCCGTTCAGCAGCGGCACGCCCGCCATCGCCGCGGCCGCCACCATGGCGAGCGTCGCGGTGACCGGCATGAACCGCCAGAGCCCGCTCAGTCGCCGGATATCGCGGGTGCCGGCCTCGTGATCGATGATCCCCGCCGCCATGAACAGCGACGCCTTGAAGGTCGCGTGGTTCATCAGGTGGAAGATCGCGGCGACCTGACCGAGCGGGGAGTCGAGTCCGGTGAGCAGCGTGATCAGGCCGAGATGGCTGATGGTGGAGTAGGCGAGCAGACCCTTTAGGTCCTGCTGGAAGCAGGCGCAGAAGGCGCCGAAGATGAAGGTCACGAGGCCCGCGCCGCCGACCAGCCAGAGCCATTCCTGGGTTCCGCCGAGCGCCGGCCACAGCCGGATCAGCAGGAAAACGCCCGCCTTCACCATGGTCGCGGAGTGCAGGTAGGCCGAGACTGGCGTCGGCGCCGCCATCGCGCTCGGCAGCCAGAAATGGAACGGGAACTGCGCGCTCTTGGTCAGCGCGCCGAGCAGCACGAGCGCCAGCGCCGGCACGTAGAGCGGGTGCGCGCGGATCAGCGCCCCGGAGGCCAGCACCCGGTCGAGCTCGTAGCTCCCGACGATGTGGCCGATGATGAGCACGCCCGCGAACAGGCAGAGCCCGCCGGTCGCGGTGATGGTGAGGGCCATGCGCGCGCCGTCGCGGGCCGGCGCCGTCTGGTACCAGTAGCCGATCAGCAGGAACGAAAAGAGGCTCGTCAGCTCCCAGAAGAAGACGAGCTGGATCAGGTTCCCCGACAGCACGACGCCGAGCATCGCGCCCATGAAGGCGAGCAGGAAGGAGAAGAATCGCGGAACCGGATCGGCGGGCGACAGGTAGTAGCGGGCGTAGAGCACGACCAGGAAGCCGATGCCCGTGACGAGCGTCGCCATCAGCCAGGCGAAGCCGTCCATCCGGATGCTGAACCGGAGCCCGAGCTCCGGCGCCCACTCGGCGGTGTAGCGGATCACCCCGCCGTCGACGATCTGGGGATAGCAGGAGGCGACCAGGATGAGGCCCGCGAGCGCGACGGCGCCGGCGAGCCAGGCCTCGGCGTTGCGGGCGTTTTCACGCAGCAGCGCGGCCACGCAACTCCCGGCGAACGGGAGCGCGAGCAAGACCACCAGTGAAAAAGCGTAAGACATCAGCATCCTTGGGAAGCGCCGAGCCTCCTGCGGCGCTGGCTCTGTATCGCTGATTTAGCCCGAGCCGGACAACCGCTCTGCCTCCAACTAACCGCGGGCGTTCCTGAATTCCTCGCGAGCGGCGCGGAATAGCCTCATGTGCGCGGCGATATCAGCGGGTCGGAACGTCGTCCCGTCGAGGATGACGTTCTTGCCCGCCGTTCGCCGCGAGTCGCGAACGGGACGGGCGCCGTCAGGGTGCGCTCGGAACTGATGCAAAGGACCGGCGCCGCCGCCTGGAGATGCCCGCGGCACGGATGATCCGCCGTGGGCGGGACCGACGCTGCCGCCCCCGCTGAGCCCCGCGCTCGCGCAGCAGATCCTCAACGATCGTCAACGAGCCGGCCGGGGGCGCTCAGGATCGAAATCGGCAGAGCGATGACCGCGCTCAGCGCGCCCTGCTGCTTGACCCCACGGTCGCGGCGAAAAGGCCGCCGACCTCTTCGGCGACGGCGCTTCCCTTGCCTGTCGCGACGCGATGGCTGCGACGCCGCTTACGCCTCGACGCCCTGTCTGTGACTCAGCTGGCTTTGGCCAATTGAGCCTGGTCGCAGATCGACCGGAGGCGGTCGAGACCAAGACGAACGTTGTCGATCGGCGGCCCGAACGAGAATCGAGTCCACGTCTCGCCGATCATCTCGGCGGCACGAACCCGGCCCGGATTCACATCGAAGAAGCGCCCCGGGACGGTCATGACCTTGCGCGTGAGCGCCTTCCTGAAAAACTCGTCAGAGTTCGATAGGGGAGGCGGAAGATCCTTGAGGTCCGCCCACAGATAGAAGGTGCCGCGCCCGCTGTTCTGAACGTTGACGCCCATCTTGGTCAGCTCGTTGACCATCAGGCGTCGCTTGTCGGCGAAAGCGGCGCGGACCGCGTTCGTCTCCTGGTCAGCCCTTCTCGGCTCGAGCAGGTCGTAAGCGGCGCGCTGCATCGGGACAGGCGGCCCCCCGTCGATGGCGCTCGCGGTCCTCGTCACCTGCTCGATGACATCGGTCGGCCCGACGATCCACCCGACGCGCAGACCGGGATAGCGGTAGTTCTTGGTCAGGCCGTCGATGATGACCACCGGATCGCGATTGACGTCGTCGACATACGCCGCCCCCGAGACTGGACCAGCGCCCGGATTCCCATCCTCATCCACGATGAAGTGGGAATAGAACTCGTCAAGGCAGAGCCAGCAATCACGCTCCCGAGCGACCTGGACATACTTCGCCAGTTCGTCCCCCTCGATCAGGTTCCCCGTGGGATTACAGGGGTTCGAGATGAGGAACGAGTTCAGCTTCTCGTCCCGGACGATCGCATCGAAGCGATCGGCCGGTATATGGAAGTTGGTGTCCGGCTTCGTCTCGATCGCGACCGGGGTGATCCGATGACGGTGGTAGTCGAGAAGGTCTTCGTAGGCGGTGTAGTCCGGGACGACGTGGCCCAGCCGGTGTTCGCCGAGCGCCGCCACGAAGCGGCTCAGCATCAGCCGGCCGCCGGCTGCGATGCCGACGTTCGCCTTCGTGTACTGGCTCGCCTTGCCCTGACGGAAGAGCCGGTTGTAGTGGTCGGCGACCCGCTCCCGGAGCGCATCGATCCCTCCCACGGGACCATAGGCGAGATCCCCGACCGCAACGTTGATCGCGTTCAGCCGGTCCGGCGCGCCCTTCAGCGGTCCGATCTCAGGCATGCCCTGGCCGAGGTTACACCAGTCCGGGTCGAGATTGCGGAAGCCGAGCTTCATCGCCTCGTCCACGACCCATATGACGCCCATGAAAGGCACGTCGCGAAACGCTGTAGACCGATTCATGTGTACAGATCCTGGTGACCGTCAGTCAGGGTTGTGTGAGTTCGCGCGCGCGCTTCATCAGCGCGGCTCGATCGATCTTGTTCGTTGATGCGAGCGGGAAGTCCTCGAGGAACCAGATGGCTCGCGGATGCTGGTAAGCGGGTCCCCGCTCCAGCGCGAAAGCCTTCAAGGCGTCGGCGTCGATGGTCGAACCGTTATTGAGGCGGACGAATGCGACCGGCTTCTGGCCCTTAATCGGATCGTCGATCGGAACGACGCAGGATTGGACCACGTCCGGATGCATCTCGAGCGTCCGCTCGACCTCTCCGGGGAAGATGTTCTCGCCGCCGCTCACGAACATGTCGTCGGAACGGCCAAGGAAGTAGTAGAATCCGTCGGCGTCCCTTCGGAACAGATCACCCGTGACGTAGAAACCATCGGTCGTGAACGGGGAGAGGTCCGGCCGGTTGTGGTATCCGCTCATCAGGCCGGGCGAACGCATCTGAAGGACGCCGCTGTCGCTTGCAGCGCCCGTTTCGTCGATCAGGCGCAGCTCGACGGCTGGATGTCGGCAGCCGAGGGAGCCCGGCGGCGTCGGCTTCCCGCCGGGATGGGGAGCGAAGACGACCGGACTGCCTTCGGTCGTCCCGTAGGCGTTGACGATCTTCGCTTGCGGGAACTGCTCGCAAATTCTCAGGTGCAGGCTCGGGCTGACCGGCGCTGAACCCATCCGGAGGTTGCGCACGGAGGAGAAGTCCGCTTTTGCGACGGCTTCCCGGTCCTCCAGCATCATGGCGATCATCGGCGGGACCGAAGTCAGCCAGGTGCAGCGGAAGCGCTCGATCGCCGCGATGTAGGACCGGACCTTGAACTGCGGCATCAGCACCATCTCGCTGCGGCCGGAGAAGATCAGATGCGCCAGGGCGAGCGCGTTCAGGTGATAGAGCGGCGCGGCGATCAGGAACCGCTCGTTCTCGACCGGTTGCATCGCAAGCCGCATGTCGACGACCCAACGCTGGCCGGCGTGGCTCAGCACGACGCCCTTCGGGCGTCCGGTCGATCCCGAGGTGTAGAGCATCGTGGAGGGATCGTCCGGCGCCGTTTCGACGGCCGTGAAGGGGCCGCGGTCGATGAAGCTTTCGAGCCCGCCGTCCTGGTCGAAGACGACCGTCGCGGCGCCGGGAGGGACAGCGCTTCGCCGCTCTGCGTCGCAGAAGACGATGACAGCCCCGCTGTCTTCGAGGATCCGGTGGACGGTGTCGGCCGGAAGGCGATGGTTGACGGGAACAGAGACCAGTCCGGCGCGCATTGCGCCGAAATGCACCGCCAGGTGATCGGAACTGTTGGCCGCCAGGATCGCGACGCGCTGTCCCTTGCGGAAACCTCTCGCGACGAGGGCCCTGGCCACTCCGTCAGCGAGCGCGTCGAGAGCGCCATAGCTGACCTCGCGTGAGTTTTGTCCGTCGAAATCGATGATGGCGGTTTTCGCGGGTTCGGGTGCGTTGCTGATGATCGAACCAAGATTGCATGGGGCGTTCATTGATGGGTTCACCAAGTCTCGCTGAATCGGATGTCACGCGACGGCCTGACCCGAAGGAGAATGGGCGGCCCGGTTTCGGGGCCGGACGGGGCGTCCGGCGCCGAGGCTGCGTTGAAGAGCGTCGAAAGGCTCACCCACCCGGCTCCTCCGGGAGCGGCGATCCGGCGGACGCGCCCACGGAGTGGAGTTCAAGCTTCGCGGTCGGCGAGATCGACGCTTCGGAGCGAGGATCTGGCGCCATGACAGCCAGGACGTTCATGAAGACGGGCGGGTCGAGCAGTTCGCGCTTCGGAGTTGCTGGATCGACGCCGACGGATGGCGAACACCCGTCGGCGAAGACCGCGAGAACGCGCACGGATCCTTGGCTTCAACGGTTCCGACCGATCGACCAGAAGTCGAGCCGGCCGAACCCCGCTTTGTCGAGGCTCCCGGGCCGCTGCGCGCTGCTTGGCGGCGATTATTATCGGTCGCCGCTAAGCCGGAGGCGTTGTGAGATAGACGCCTCGGCCGCTGGCCAGCAGCTTTTCTTCCATATCGAACACGGACGCTTCGGCCACCGAGATCTGGCTGCCAAGCTTCACGATCTTCCCGCGCGCGATCAGATCGCCGGGCATGGCGGCGCGGTGATAGTCCACCCGCAGGTCGATGGTCGGCACGCCGCGACCGGTGTGCGCCACAAGCGACCAGTCCGCGGTCAAGTCGATCAGCGCGGCAAGAATGCCGCCATGGGTGTAACGCCGCTGCGGATTGACGACCCACTCTTCGCGCCAGGTCGCGATTAGCTCGATGCCTTCCTTGTCGACCTTCTGGATGCGAAGACCAAGCCACTTGTTGAAGGGCCCGCGAGCGATCATCTCCTCGACCTGCGCCGGCGTCAGTTCGACCTCAGACATTATGCTCCCCATTTTTTTTTGTTATAGAAGAACGGTCGTCGGGGCAGATCAGGGCGTGATGACGACTTTGCCCATGACCTCGCGCTGTTCGATGAGCCTCAGTCCTTCGATGGCCTGATCGAGCGGCAGGATCTTGTCCACGACCGGCTTGATTTTCCCCTCCGCGATCAGCTGCATGAGATCGGCGAGGTTGTCGTCGTAGAAGCTGTTCGATCCGATGATCTGAAGCTCGAAGCTCCACACGTAACGAAGGTCTTCCTTCGGGTCGTGCCCGGCCGTGGCCCCGCAGACGAGCAGCTTGCCGCCGCGCTTCAGGCACTTGAGCGAAGGCGCCCAGGTGTCGCCGCCGGTGAAGTTCACGACGACGTCGACGCCGCCCTCGTAGGTTCTGCGCTGGGGCTTGCCGAACTTCTCGATGGCCCATTTCGAGAAGTCGACTTCCTTGTAGTTGATGACGTGATCCGCCCCGAGGTCACGGAGGCGCTGCATCTTGTCCTCGCCGCCGGCGCAGGCGATCACCTCGGCGCCGGCGAGCTTCGCCAGCAGCACGCAGCCCGTGCCAACGCCTCCGGAGGCGCCGAGAACCAGAACCCTGTCCCCCGCCTTCACGGTGTTGTGGGTGACAAGCATTCGGTGGGCCGTGCCGTAAGCCACCGGCAGCGATGCGGCGTCCTCGAAGGAAACGCCATTGGGCATGCGAATGAGCTGCTCGGCGGCGACCAGGCAGTACTCCGCCATGCCGCCGTCCATCATCTCACCCAGCAGGCCCCGGCGCTTGTTCAGCGGGTTGACGAGCACCCGATCGCCTTTCGACCACCCGCTGACGCCAGTTCCCACTTCATCGATCTCGCCGGCCATATCGAGGCCGATGACGACCGGCAGAGGAACCTTGATCCCCGGCATGCCCCTGACGGTGAACACGTCATGATAATTGAAGGAAGACGCCCGCACGCGGATGACGACGTGACCTTCGCTGGCGGTCGGCTTGGGGTGGTCCTCGACCACCCGGAGGTTCTCCAGGGATCCGTGCTCCGCCAGAACCAGCGCGCGCATCGTGGTCGAAGACATCTGAAACCCCCCTTAAACATGTTTATAGCCGCCTTCCTAAACGAAAAAATTCGCCTGTCTAGTGCTCCAACGAACTGGTCAAACACCTCCGAAGTCGGCTGATGCGCCCCTGTTGTGCTCATTTTCCAACGCTTTCACGCAGGGCGACAGCGCGGTATAATCGCGGCCGTCGCGCGTCGGAGTGCCTTGCAACTCTTTCGTGATATGTTTATGGGGGGTCTATGGGACATGTTCTAAAGATCGAGCGCGCGCCACGTGACCCCGGGTCCGCCCGCCGGCAAAGCGACGTTGCGTTCGAGGAAATCCGCAAGGCGATCGTCCGCTGCGAGATCATGCCCGGCGCGATCGTGACGGAGATCGAGCTCGCGAACCATTTCAACGTGGGCCGCGCGGGCGCGCGGGCGGCGGTCGATCGGCTATCTCTGCTGGGCCTGCTGCAGCCGGTTCGCCGCCAAGGCTACAAGGTGAAGCCGATCACGCTGAGGGATCTGAACGATCTCTTCCAGATGCGTGAGATCATCGAGGTGGCGTGTGTTCGCCTCGCGGCGGGGCGGGTCGACGCCGCCGATCTCCATCGGCTCGACCGACTTTGTCTGGCCGACTACCAGCCCGGCGACCGGGACAGCGAAGCGGTTTTCCTTCAGCGCAACAGCGAATTCCATCTGTGCGTCGCAGCGGCCACCGGCAACGAGCGCTTGGTCGCCGTGTTGAGCCAGCTGCTCGTCGAGCTGGAGCGCATGTTTCATTTCGGTCTGTCGCTCCGTGATCGAGGCAACGAGATGCACTCGGAGCATCAGGCGCTCATCGACGCGCTCGCGGCCGGCGATGCGGACACGGCGGAGAAAGTGACCGTCGACCAGGTTCGGGCCTCTCGAGCGATGGTGCTCGACGCCCTTCTATCCAGCGCGTCCCTGCTCGACGTGAAGATCGGCGCCGGCTGATCGAAAGGCTATGCAAGTGAAGACACTCACCACGGACACGACCACGAGGGAGCGGCTTGCGCGGTTGTCGACGCTCGCCATCTCGGTGGACGAACTCTTCATCGATAAGGCTCAGCGGCTCCTCGACGTCTTCGTTTCCGACCCGACCGACGTGCTCTCTCTCGGGCTGGTCGCAGAGCCGGGGAAGTATGAGAAGAGGTTCCTGTTCGGCGACGGCATGACCAGCGCCTGGGCGTTCGCCTGGGGCGCAGGAGCGAGCACGCCGATCCATGACCACCATTGCCCTTGCGTGGTGGGCGTCGTCGACGGGACGGTGCTGGAAGAATGGTTCGAACCCGAGGACGAGGGGTCCGAATTCGTTCGCCTGGCGAAGGCGCATGATCGGCCTCGCGGCGCGATCACGGCGCTCAGGCCGCGACGGCCCAACATTCATCGCATCCGAAACATCGGGTCCGATATGGCCATGACCGTTCATATCTACGGCTTCAACCATAAGGCTGTTGCGACGTCTGTGGATCGCGAATACCTCGCGCGTGAGTTGTCGTAACTGAACAAGAAGATCTACGCCATCTGAATGCACGCATGGAGCGTCTTGCTCCCCGTGCGCACCTCCGCCTTATTACGTCGCTGCGCTTGTCAGAGCGTCACTGCTCACGGCCCATTGTCAGCTAGCCGATTTATTCTATTGACATGTTTTAAAGCGCATCTGAACATGTTCATCCCAAAAAGACGCCGTCACTCGAATGACGGCGCGTGTTTGCCGTCCAACGGGCGGCGGGGTGGGAGGGGACATGCAAGCCAATTACATGGCCGTGGCGATCGTCATCGGCTACATGGTGGCCTTAGGGCTCATCAGCTCATATGCGCGCCGGTCGGTGACCAGCGCGCACTCGTTCACGACGGCGAGCGGCATCGGCGCAAGCGTTCCGGCGGTCCTGGTCGGCTTTCTGCTTATGTCGGAGTTCATCGGAACGGCGGCAAGCGTAGGCACGACGCAGGAGGCCTTCAAGTCTGGCATCTCGGCGTCCTGGAACATCATTGCGCTCGGCGTCGGCTTCCTTTTCTACGCTTTTCTTCTGGCAGGTAAGTATAAGAACTCCGGCCAGAACACCATCTCCGGCGTTTTTGCGCAGGTCTATGGACACAAGACCAAGGTCGCGACGTCAGTCGTCATGATCTTCGCGCTTCAGATCGTGGCGGTGTCGCTCTATGCCGGCGGAGGAACGGTCCTGAGCGGCCTTCTTCACGTGGACCGGAATCTCGCCATCGTCATCTGTGGCGCGGTGGCGGTTCTCTACGTGTGCATGGGAGGCATGACCTCCGTCATTTACACGAACGTGATCCACTCGGTGGTCAAATACATCGGCGTCGGCCTCGCGCTTTACTTCGGCGTCACCAGCGTCGGCGGGTTCGATCAGCTGCAGGCCAAGCTGCCGCCGGAGATGTTTTCGTGGACCAATGTCGGTTGGAGCCAGATTTTCGCCTGGTTCATCGCCGGCGTCGGCGCGACATTCTCAACGCAGTATGTGATCCAGGCCATCAACACGGTCGGTGACGCACGCAAGGCGCAGGCGGCGAGCTTCTACACCGCGATCCTCATGGTGCCCTTCGGAATCATGGCCGCTCTGGTCGGCATGTGCGCGAAGGTCATGTTCCCGGAGGTCAAGTCGATCAGCGCGTTCTCGGAGCTGATCGGCCACATGGACAGTCTGATGGCGGGCGTCGTCGCCGCCGGTCTTGCTGCGTCCCTGTTCGGAACGATCGCCGCGATCAGCGTCTCTACCGCGACGCTTCTCTACAAGGACTTCTACCTGCCCCTCGTCGCTGGGGGCGAGGAGTCGAAGCAATCTCTGCGGTTCGTTCAGATCGCGACGGTCGTCGTGGGCTTGCTGCCGATCGCTTTGGCGATCTTTACGCCGGACATCCTCAAGATGACGTTCCTGGGGAAGGCGCTGCGCGCGTCCCTTTCGGTGCTCGTGCTGTTCGTGTTCTACGCGCCGTATTACGGGACGAAGCTCGGCGCGCTGATAAGCATCCTGACGTCGCTTGTCGTCACCGTCGGCTGGTTCCTGCTGGGCAACCCGTTCGGGATCGATAACGCCTATGTGGCGCTGCTGGTGCCCCTGGTCGTCATGACCATCAGCGAGATTGGCAAGCGGATCTGGGGTGGCGAAACCGCCTCGCTCGCCGCGCTCCAGCCCTCACGCTCAGCCACCGAGTGAGGTTGATCCGGGCGGGTCGGTCGGTCCGATCCGCCCGGTCTCATCCGTCGAGCCGTCGGAAGGCGCTCCGCGATGGCGACACAGCCTCTCGGTCGGCCGGCGGTCCGTTCGGCGCTGCCTCCGCAAGGGGAACCGATGATGACCCAGGCTGAAGATAGCCCGAAACGCGTCGAGCGGGATCCGCTCGGCCCCATCGAAGTGCCGGCCGACGCCTATTACGGAGCCCAGACCGCTCGCGCGATCGCTAACTTCCCGATCTCGGGCGTGCCGATCGGCCATTTCCCCATTTTCATCCGCGCGTTGGGGCAGGTCAAAAAGGCCACGGCGATCGCGAACGCCCGCCTTGGCGATCTTCCGAAGGCGACGGCCGAAGCGATCTGCGCCGCCTGCGACGACGTCATCGCCGGTCGATTGGACCAGGCGTTTCCGATCGACGTTTTCCAGGGGGGCGCGGGCACCTCCACCAACATGAACGCGAACGAGGTGATCGCAAACCGAGCGCTGGAGCTCCTGGGTTTCGCCCGGGGCCGCTATGAGGTCATCCACCCGAACAACGACGTCAATCTTTCGCAGTCGACCAACGACGTTTATCCGACCGCCATCCGGCTTGCGGTGCTGTTCAGCTACGGAGCGCTGAAAGGGGCGGTGGCCCGGCTCGCAGACGAGTTTCAGCAGCGGGGCGACGAGTTCGCCGACGTCATCAAGCTTGGACGGACCCAGCTGCAGGACGCCGTGCCCATGACGCTCGGGCAGGAGTTCAAGGCGTTCGCCTCCACCTTGCGTGAGGATGTGGCGCGGCTCGACGATCTTTCGGTTCACTTCCTCGACGTGAATCTCGGCGGGACCGCCATCGGGACGGGCATCAACGCCGCCCCTGAATATCAAGCCGTCGCCGTCGAGGAGCTCGCGAAGCTGACGGGGCTCAAGCTGGTGCCGGCGACAGACCTGATCGAGGCCTGCTGGGACACGGGAGCGTTCGTGCTCTTCTCGGGCATGCTGAAGCGCACGGCCGTGAAGCTCTCCAAGATCGCGAACGATCTTCGGCTTCTTTCAAGCGGCCCGCGCGGCGGCCTCGCGGAGATCAACCTGCCGCCGCTTCAGCCTGGCTCCTCGATCATGCCGGGGAAGGTGAACCCCGTCGCTCCGGAGGTCGTGAACCAGGTGGCCTTCCAGGTCATCGGCGCGGACCTCGCCGTGACGCTTGCGGCCGAAGCCGGCCAGCTTCAGCTGAACGTCATGGAGCCGGTGATCGCCTACAACCTTTTGAACTCGATCACGCTGCTCACGAACGCGACGGACGTCCTCCGCGAGAAATGCGTCGCGGGCCTTACGGCCAACCGCGAGCGCTGCCGCCAGCACCTCGAGGCCAGCACGGCGGTCGCGACGGCGCTCACGCCCTTCATCGGCTACGAGCGGGCTGCGGAACTGGCGAAGGAGGTGCTCACTTCCGGCAGATCGATCCGGGAAGTGCTCGAGGAGGCTCCCGGTCTGGATCCCGAGATGATCGAACGCACGAGCGATCCGGTGATCCTCACGAAGCCTCGCAGGGTGAAGCCTTCGGGGCAGCCCGCGCCGGGGGTTCTTTCGGAGCTTTAGGCGAACGCCGGCCCGTGACCCCGGCGGTGCTGTCCTCGGAGAACCTCCAACATCTGCCCTGGGGGCCGGCGCCAGAGGTCTTTCAGCGGCGCGCGTCATGCCGTGCGGCCGCGGAGAGCCTTTGAGGCGAGGCGATCCCTGCGCGCCGCCTGCACCCTGGCGGTGGACCACCTCACCAGCATGTAGAAGGCGGCGAACGTCGCGAGCGCGATTGGAGCCGCCCCGATCATTGTGGTCGTGAACAGCGGCCAGGCGTGTTCGAGAGAGCCGCTGAAGATCCCTTCGGCGGCGAGTTCGGACCCTGCCTGATCGATCGCTCCCGGGAGGGCCGCCTCCTCGCCGCGGATGGCGGCGCCCAGCCTGTAGGCGGCCGCGAACAGGATCGGGAACGTGAGCGGGTTGCCGACCGCAGTGCCGAGCGCCGCCGCGACCATGCTGCCGCGCAGACACCAGGCGAGCGCAAAGCTCAGCAGGAAATGCAATCCGATCAGAGGGAAGCAGGAGGCGGCGGCGCCCGAGGCGAATCCGGCCGCGATCGCATGCGGGGAAGCTCGCAGGCGCGCCACGCGCTTTGCGAGGTAGGCGATCGCACGCCTGAACCCCGCGGAAGGCCAGACGAAATTCCTGATCCTGGCGACCAACGGAAGGCGAGAGCGACGCGCGAACAACATGGGCGCAACATAGAGATCGCAGAGTGATTTGCTCCGATCAGCGCCGTACCGAGCATCAATCATGTGTGAGACCAGCCGCCCACCGCCGGCGCTGACACGAGCAGTGGTCCCAGCAGCCGCCTGGGGACGGTCTCCCTTTGACGCGTTGACACCGTTCACAGTCTCGCCATAGCTTCCGCCGCGACGGTTCCCCTCGGGGATCAAAAGGGAACGCGGTGCGGGTTTTCGGACCTCATGCCGCGGCAGCCCCCGCTACTGTGAGCGGCGAGCGACTTCGTCATCGGCCACTGGACCCACGCGGTCTGGGAAGGCGACGGAGGGCGCTACGACCCGCGAGCCAGGAGACCTGCCGTCAGTCGTGTGGTCACACGCGAACGCGTCGGGCGGGGTGCACCGATGGTGGGCGAACCGCGGGCGCATGACGTGCGTCTGCGGCAAGACCTCGAGTTCGCGGTGACGTGCCACTCGTCCCGCTCGGGGTCTCGATGTCCAGCCTTTCTTGCTTTTCACAGGGCGCGTGCGCGCGCCCGGCGGTGTCCGCGGCCATCTTTCTCAGCCTCACCTCCGTCGTTGCGGCCCACGCGTCCCCATTGGACGACGCAGCCGAGCTCGAGGAGATCTCCGTCACCGCCAACCGGATCGCAGGCCCGCAGGCCGCGATCGGCAGCGCGGTCTCGTCGATCTCCGGAAAGGAGCTGGAGCAGCGCCAGATCCGCGTCGTCTCCGACGTCCTGCGGGAACTCCCGGGCGTCGCGGTGAACCGCACGGGACCGGTCGGCGCCCTGACCCAGATCCGCATTCGCGGATCGGAGGGCAACCAGACGCTGGTGATCATCGACGGGATCCGGATGAACGATCCCGGCACGAGCGCCGAGTTCGATTTCGCCAACCTGCTCAACCTCGAGGTCGAGCGCGTGGACGTGCTGCGCGGGCCGCAGAGCGCGCTCTACGGCTCTGACGCGATCGGCGGCGTGATAAGCATCGTGACGCGCAAGGGCGAGCCGGGCCCGACCCGCTTCCGAGCCTCCATCGAAGGTGGGTCGTTCAACACGGTGACGGGAACGGCCTCGGTTTCTGGCGGGACGGAGGCCTACGACTACCTGATCGCCGGCCAGGGGTTCAGCACCCGCGGCGTCTCGACGGCCAAGCGGTTCGACGCGTACGCGCCGCCCGGCTCGCTCGACCGCGACGGCTACAGGAGCGGGACCGGTCTCGCCAAGGTCTCGGTCAGGCCGACCGAGAACGTCGAGTTCACGGGCGTCGCTCGTTACACGGAGTTCGACGCCGACCGCGACGGCTTCGGCGCGGCGTCGGACGGCTACCCGTTCGCGGCCGCGGTCGACAATCGGGACACCGAGAAGGGCAAGCAGTTCTTCGGCCGCGCGCAGGCCAGGGCGACGCTGCTCGACGGCGCCTGGGACCATGTGCTCGGCATGTCCTACACGCGGCAGGACCGGCGCAGCTTCGACGGCACGGACCTCAAGACCTACGCCTCGCTCGGCGAGATGACGCGGTTCGACTACCAGACGAACATCCGCTTCCAGACCGGCGGCGCGTTGCCCGCGAGCCACGTCCTGACCTTCGGCGCCGACCACACGCGCGACGCGGTGAAGAGCTTCACGGCCTTCCCGTTCCCGGCCGACGCGCCGAACCCGCTGCGCAAGCACATCGATAACGCCGGCCTCGTCGGCCAATACCAGATCGGCTTCTTCGAGAAGCTGTTCGTCACCGGCAGCATCCGTCAGGACTTCAACGACCGGTTCGACGAGGCGACCACCTACCGGGTCGCGAGCGCCTACACCTTCGATCACACCAAGACGAAGCTGCGCGCCTCGTGGGGCACGGGCGTCAAGAACCCGACGACGTTCGAGCTGTTCGGCTTCTCCGGGAACTTCGTCCCGAACGGCGATCTCAAGCCCGAGCGCGGCGAAGGCTGGGATGTCGGCTTCGACCAGCCGCTGTGGAGCGACCGGATTGTCGTCGACGCGACCTATTTCCAGCAGCGCGTCCGCGACCTGATCTCGAGCGAGACCGTCGCCGACCCAGGCGATCCGACAGGCTTCGTCAACCGGCCGATCAACGTTCCGGGCACGTCAAAGATCGACGGCGTCGAGCTCGGCTTGACCGTCAGGCCAATCGACGGGCTGACGCTGCGCGCCGCCTACACCTTCACCGACGGTGAGGACGCGACGGGCGCGACGCTCGTGCGGCGGCCACGGCATGTCGCGAGCTTCAACGCCAACTACGCGTTCTTCGAGGGCCGCGCGAACGTCAATCTCGGGGTCGTCCACAACGGCCGCCAGCGTGACTTCGCCTACGACGCGACGACATACGCGCGCACCAGCGTGCCGCTGAAGG
Organism: Hansschlegelia beijingensis; assembly: GCF_014196425.1. Classification (GTDB taxonomy): domain Bacteria; phylum Pseudomonadota; class Alphaproteobacteria; order Rhizobiales; family Methylopilaceae; genus Methylopila; species Methylopila beijingensis. The sequence continues at coordinate 23,425 of NZ_JACIDR010000005.1, read as the reverse complement.
CCTACACGCTCGTCAATGTCGCGGCGTCCTACAAGGTGACCGAGAACGCCGAGGTCTACGGGCGGGTCGAGAACCTCTTCGACAGGAAATACGAGGAGGTCCTCACCTACGACGCGCCCGGGCGCGGCGCCTATGGCGGCCTCAAGCTCTCGTTCTGACGACGCCGGCCGCCGGCTCGTCCCCGGCGGCCGCCCTTTTTCAAGACCCGGGTGGCGCAATGCCTGAAGAGAGTTTTTCGCGGCGCGAGCCGACCGAGATCATCCGCGACGACCAGGGCGCCGTGAGGCGTGAGATCTGGGCGCTCGGCGCCGATGAGGCCACGCTCGAAGCGTTCCTGCGCGACGTGTTCGAGAACCACTGGGCGGGCATACGGTTCGGCCCGCTGATCGAGGGCGCGGCCTATGAGTGGCGATGCCCCGGCGCTCCGCAAAAGATCGGCCTGACGGACGGCTACCTCACCGTCATGTTCGGCCATGGCGGCCACTTCCATCTGTGCATAGGCGAGAACCGTGGCTCGGAGCGCTTTCCGGTCGCGCCAGAACTGACGCTGCGACGGAAGCCCTCGAAGGCGCAGCTGTTTCGCGGATATGGCCGCGACGGCAAGCCGGCGACGTGGGGCTTCGAGATGTGGAACGGGGCCGGCGAGCCCATGATCTCGATCTTCTTCGCCAACCCCTTCATCGAGGACGACGACAGCCTCTCAGCGACGCCGGACTTTTCGCGACTGGCGACGTGGCGGGCGGTCTCGAAGCGCTGGCTCGGCCGCGACCCGGAGGCGCTCGACGAAGAGGGGCGCGGCTTCGCCCATGGCTGAGCGCTTTCTCGCGTTCGTCCTGGCGGCGGCGTGCCTTGGCCTCTGGTGTGGATCGGCCGCGGCCGCCGCGCCCGCCCGGGTCGTCTCGATCAACCTCTGCACCGACGAACTGCTGGTCCAGCTGGCCGATCCTGCGCAGGTCGCATCGGTGAGCTGGCTGTCGGCGGCGTCGGCCGGATCGAACGTGGCGGACCGCGTCATGGACGTGCCGCAGAACCACGGCTTCGCCGAGGAGGTCGTCGCCGCGAGGCCCGATCTTGTGCTCGCCGGCCGCTACACCGCCCGAGCCGCCGTTTCGGTGCTCAGGCGCATCGGCGTGCCCGTAGTGGACGCCGACGCGCCCGGCACGCTCGATCAGGTGAAGGCCGAGATCCGCCGGGTCGCCGACGCGATCGGTCATGGCGACCGCGGCGATGCGATGATCGCCGAACTCGAGCGTCGGATGTCGCGCCCCACTCCTGTCCGCACGCCGAAGCTGCGGGCTGCGGTTCTCCGCCCCAACGGCTTTACGGCCGGCCCTGGCTCGCTCAGCGACGAGCTGATGCGGCGCGCCGGGCTCGTGAACGTCGCGGCGGAGCTGAAGCTCGACACCTACGGCCAGCTGCCGCTCGAGACGATCATACTGGCCGGCGTCGACCTGCTGATCGTCGACGGGGACCGGGCCGGCCCGCCGGCGATTGCCACCGAAGTTCTGAGCCACCCGATCCTCGCGAAGCTCGGCGACCGGGTCCGCGTCGTGAAGATCCCGCCAAGACTCTGGACCTGCTACGGGCCGAGCATCGCCGACGCCTACGACATCCTCGTCGACGCGGCGGGGAGCGCGCCGTGAGCCCGTCCCCGCCTTACGCCCCGCTGGCGGGCGCGCTCGCGGCGCTCGTGCTCGTGGCCTTCGTCGCGTCCGTAAGGATCGGCTACGCGACGATCGACGTCGGCGGCGCGCTGGCCGATCTTCTCGCAGGCAGAACCTCGCTCGGCGCGCTCGTGCTGATGGAGTTGCGCCTGCCGCGCGCGATCATCGGCGCCCTGGTCGGCTTCAGCCTTGGGCTCGCGGGCGCCGCGATGCAGGGTCTGCTCCGCAATCCTCTGGCGGACGCCGGCGTGATCGGCGTCTCGGGCGCGGCCGCTTTCGGCGCGGTGATGGCGTTCTACTCCGGCCTCTCGGCGAGCTTCGGCCTGGCGCTGCCCACCGGCGGCATTCTGGGAGCCGGCGTCGCGGTGGCGCTGCTCTATGCGCTTGCGGGCCGCGGTTCGGCGACCATGACGCTGATCCTCGCGGGCGTCGCCATCAGCAGCCTTGCGGGCGCGCTGACGGCGCTCGCGCTCAACCTCTCGCCGAACCCCTACGCGGCGACCGAGGTGATGTTCTGGCTGATGGGGTCGCTGGCCGACCGAAGCATGACGCACGTTCAGTTCGCCGCGCCGTTGCTTATCGCCGGCTGGCTCATGATCCTTGTGTGCGGCCCCGCGCTTGACGCGCTGTCGCTCGGCGAGGACACGGCGACCAGCCTCGGCTTCCACATGGCCCGGGTGAGGCTGCTGCTCATTGTCGGGACCGCGCTCGCCGTTGGTCCGGCGGTCGCGGTGACGGGCGCGATCGGCTTCGTCGGTCTCGTCGTCCCGCACCTCCTGCGCCCCCTCGTCGGCGGCAGGCCGGGACGGCTGCTGCTCGTCTCCGGCCTCGGCGGCGCGGCCCTCGTGCTCGCCGCCGACATCGCGGTCCGGGTGGTCGGGGTGCGGCCGGAGCTGAAGCTCGGCGTCGTCACGGCGCTGATCGGCGCGCCCTTCTTCCTCTTGCTGCTGTGGCGGCTGAGGCGGGAGGCGTGATGGAGATCGCTGCTGAAAACCTCACTGTCCGGCTTGGCGGCGTCGCGCGTGTCGATCGCGTCTCGCTGATCCTGCGGCCGGGTGAGCTTGTCGGGCTGATCGGGCCGAACGGCGCCGGCAAGACCACGCTGTTCCGCGCGCTCGCCGGGCTGCGCGAGCCCGACGAGGGGGCCGTGCGCTACGGCGGCCGAACGCTCGCGGACATCGGCCGCCGGACGATGGCGAGGCGCCTTGCCTACCTGGAGCAGACCTCGGAGGCGCACTGGCCGCTGCGCGCTGACCACGTGGTTGGGCTCGGGCGCCTCCCGCATCGCCGCTTCGGCCGCGCCGCGGCGGCCGGCGACGCCGCCGCCGTGGACCGCGCGCTCCGGGCGGCTGACGCCTGCGCTTTCCGCGAACGCCCTATGAGCGCGCTTTCAGGCGGCGAGCGCGCTCGCGTTCTCCTCGCGCGGGCCCTCGCGGTGGAGAGCGAATGGCTGCTGGCCGATGAGCCGGTCGCGGCGCTGGACCCCGCTCATCAGCTCGGCGTGATGGAGCGGCTTCACGAAGCGGCGCGGCGCGGCATAGGCGTCGTCGTGGTGCTCCACGATCTCACGCTCGCGAGCCGCTTCTGCGACCGCCTCGTGCTGATGGCGGGCGGCCGCGTGATCGGCGACGGCGCGCCGGCCGCGGTGCTCACCGACAGCGCCGCGGCCGCCGCCTACGGGGTCACGCTGGCGCGCGCCGTCGCCCATGGCGAGCCGCTGGTCGCCCCCTGGCGGCGGATCGATCCGCATTTGGAGAGAAACCGATGACCGAAGTGCAGGCGCTGCTCGAGCGCCATCTCCGCTCGCCCGAAACCCACTGGCACATCGGGACCTTCGGCGTCGTCGCCGAGTTCATGCGCGACGCCGACGAGCCGGTCGCGTTTCCCGACGATGGCGGCCTCGCAGCGTTCACCGCCCGCGGCGCCATTCGCCTCGAGGCGACGGCGGATCTCGCGCTCTTCGCCTACGAGACCGCGGCGAGCCGGGCGAAGTCGTGGGGCCATCATGTCGCGCTCTGCCTGCCGAGGGACGCCTGCGCCATGAACCGGCGGAAGGTCATCACAGAGCTTGGGCGTGACCACCAGGCAGTGCGGGCGGACGACCGTCGGTGTCTTCTGTTCGATCTCGGGCTCGACAGGCCTCAGGTCGACGCCTGCGTCCGGACGAGCGACCTCAGGCTGATCGATATCCTGAGGCGGGCCGAAGGCCGGTCCTTCTTCGACGCCTCGCACGGTGCGCTCACGGCGGTGCTGAAGGCCAGCCCACACCGGGTGTTCATGACCCGGATCGGCAGGGCGGAGGTTTTTCAGCCGATCCCTGCGGAAGGCGCGACCACACCGCCTGGCCCGCACACCCACGTGTTGCCGAAGCTGATGCGCACCGGCCGCACCCACGCCGCCAACGCTCCGATCCCGGAACATCTCGCGCCTTGCGGCGGCTTTGCGCCACCCCACCCGTATCGCGACGCGCGCGGCCTTCCGGCGCCGTTCGATCCGGAACGCCACGCATCCTTCCAGTCGCTGCTCGACCGGTTCGGCGACCAGCGTCTCGTGGCGGTGAAACGCGCCGCAGCCTACGAGATCCACGGCGACGATCTCAAGCCGCTGACCCGGCCTGAAAGGATGGCGGCGCGCGTCGGAGCGCTGCAGCGCGGGCTCCCCACGGCGCCTTGAAGGAAGCCGGCGTGCGCGGCTTCCCGCCAGGACCGGCGCGGGCGACGACCGGGAGGCGCCTGGCGCCCTCTGGGACGGGCGCCTTCCTGAAGCCTGTTCCGGTGGTCGTTTGGCCAGCCGGCGCGCTCGCGCTTTCTTGTTCAGCAGGCGCTTTTGCTGGCGGTGGCGAGGCGGCCCACCGCGACATAATAAACGGCCATGAAGCTCTTATATCGGGAGAGGTAACATGCAGACCGGAAAAGTCGCCGCCGCCCTTGTAGCTTCTGCTTTACTCGCGCTCACGCCTGCGCTCGCGGCAGAGACGATGACCAAGGCGAGTGGCGCCGACATCCTCAAGAAGCTCAATACGGATGGCGACGATACGCTGGAGATGACGGAAGTCATTGCGCTCGCGCAGAAGACTTTCGGGGCGATCAATCCGGACGGCGATTCCACGCTCGAGCCGGACGAGGTCAAGGGCCGGGTCACCGAGGAGGAGTGGAAGAGCGTCAACAAGGATGGCGACGAGACGCTCGAGATGGATGAGTGGCTCACCATCGCCCGGGCGCGCTTTGCGCAAGCCGACGCGAACAAGGACGGGAAGCTGACTGCGGCCGAACTCGACTCCAAGGCAGGGCGCGGCGTCGTGGTGATGATCGTCAAGTGACGCGACAGGCCTCCGCGGCTTCGCCGCCGCGTCTCCGGCTCTGATGGGCAGTCCGCGGCCCGCTGCGCAAGCGCCGCGATGGCTTTTGGATGCGCTCCGTCCCGGCTCCGATGAGCCGGGACCTTAGAGACGTGCCTAGTCGTCGAGATGCTCGTTCGAGATCGCGCCGGTCTTCGGGTCGATGTGAAACTCGTAGACGCGGCCGTTCTTGACGCCCTTGGCCTCCCAGTGGCCGTCATCGGCCTCGATCTTCGTGACGGAGGAGTAACCCGCGGCCTTGGCCTTCTGGGTCGCCTGCTCGGCGCTGATCCAGTCGGGGCCGGCGCGGTCGGCCAGCGCCGGAGAAGCGAGGACGAGCGAGAGCAGGGCGGCGAGCCCGATCCTGGAGGTGGTGGTCATATGACGTCTCCTGCGTTCTGCGAGGTTGGCGCCTCGCCGCCTTGGGCCGGCCGAGGGGCGCAGCTTTACGGTCCTTTGGAGACGCCGCCCGTTTTGGCGCGCGGACGCAACGCTCATCGCCGTGCGCCCGGGCGCGGTGATGACCATGGTCGCTGAAAGATGCGATCCATCTCGTCTCCCTTGATGGGAGGGAGAACACTGCCGGGTTCTGGATGTTCCGCTTCTGCCTGGCGCCTGCGGCCCGGCGCTGGGATCGCGCGAGGGGGCGATCCGTCTGATGGTCTGCCAGAAAAGCAAACAGCGATGACCGCCACCGATGCGGCGTCGATCGTTCAAGCCGTTGCACGCTGGCGACGTGCTCAAGGCTATTCCGGGCAGCCACAAGGCCGCCCGGAACGTTCAGCCTCCCAGCGCTCGAGAGATGCCCGAGCGCCGAGAAGGGTTCTGGCATTTTGGAGCCGCCTGAGAACCGGACCCAAAGTTGGGAAGATCCCGGCGCGCTCCGGTTCTCGCCGTCCAGTAGAAGTGCTTGAAATCGTCGTGAGCGCGCAGGGCTTCAGGCCGGGCAGATTCGGATCACGGGTTGGTGGCCAAGCGCGAAGCGGGATCCGAGTGACCCGGTGTTGAATCCGTTCCGCGGTCCGGATCTGCTCCCCGCGCGGGAGGATCCGCTTGCCAGGTCGGGTTCCATCGCGTTGGCGCGCTGTGGCGGCATCTCTCAGCAGTGGCCTTGGCCTCGAGTGCTGCTGACCCTTCGCTGATGTCGACGGAGGAGCATGCACCTTTAGTTCGCCTCTTCGCACATGTGGAATGCGAGTTGGTCCTGACCGATCGGGATCGCTGCGGGTCGGCCGCGAGCGGCAAAGCGGATTTGCTGGAAGCAGATGCTGCCCAAGCTCAGAGAAGGGCGGAAAGCCTCGCAGACGAAAAAGGACTTCAGCTCCGCCTGCAGCTGCCGAGATCGAGTTCTATGACTTCTTCCAGGCCTGCGGGCCGTCGGTGCGAAACGATCACGAGCGCTGAACGAGGAAGCGTCGCCCTGAGCGCCACGAGCGCGGAGCGTTCGCTCTCCTCATCCATCGCGCTGGTCGGTTCGTCGAGAAACGCCCAGTCAGGGCGCTCCTCCATTAGCCGGCGGAGCGCGAGCTTCTGGAGTTCGCCGCCAGAGAGACCAAGCTGTGCGGACGCCGAGGAGCTCGATTGTTCACTCTCAGGATCGCGACCGAGTCCCTCAAGCACGCGTCGCGCTCGCTCGGCCGCGTTCTCGTCCTCCGGCGCGGGATAGAGCGCCGCGGCGGTTATCCCGCCAAGCGGCGTGTAAGGACGCTGCGGAAGGAAGGCCAGTATTCCGCTGGGGCGCTCGATCGTTCCAGCGCCGTGCGGCCAGAGCCCCGCAATGGCCTTGATGAGCGTGCTCTTGCCAAGGCCCGATGGACCCTTGATCCACAAACACGACCCTGGCGTGGCGGTTAAGTCGGGCAGTTGCGCGATTACGTCGCCGTTCGGCGCTTCGAGCCTCACGCCCTTCAGCCGCAGAGCGCCGTCCGCTGAGGGGAAAACGGACAGCGCTCCCGTCTTGCCGGCGGCGGCCGTGTCGGTTTCCAGCAAGAACTGATCGAGACGGCTTGCGGTCGCCGCAAGTTCCGCAAGATCGCGGTAGGAGAAGATGAACCACGACAGCGTCGTCACCACATTGGAGAACGCCGACGCAACCTGCATGAGACCGCCCAGCGTCACCTTGCCGGCGATGAAGGCGGGCAGCGCCAGGAACATAGGGATGCGCAGGACGGTCTGCATGTAGGGCCGCGTGAAGCAGCCAAGGATGAATTCGCGCCTGATGAGGCTGCGCCAGTTCGCAGCGATCGCGGCGAAGTGGACGTCGAGGCTCCGTCGCTCCGCCGCTTCTCCCCGGTGCAACGCAACGGCCTCCGCCGCTTCCCTGAGATGCGCGAGAGCGAAGCGGAAGTTGGCTTCGCGCTTCTGCTGCTCGAAGTTCAGCAGCTTCAGCGGGGCGCCCAACCAGTGCGTCAGCCCGCTCGCGAGCGCCACGTAGATCGGCGCGGCCCACACCATGTAACGCGGAATCTCGACGTTGACGCCCCCCACGTCGAAGGCAAGCGTGAAGGTTGAAAGGCCCCACAGCACCGCAAAGTAGGACACGACTGCGACGAGGGCCTGGATGAACTCCAGGCCTTCGCCGGTGGCGCGCTCCACGAAGATCCGGCAGTCGTCGGCGATGCGTTGGTCAGGGTTGTCGATCTCCACCTCCGACCCATTGCCGGCGCGCAGCCGCCAGTAGGCTTGGTCCCGCAACCACCGATCCAGCGCGATTTCGGTGATCCGCTGCCGCCAAGTGATTTCCAGCAACTTCTGCAAATAGCGGCCCACGAGATAGAGCGTCGCGCTCGCGGCGGTGAGCAGACCAAAGACGCCGATCTGCGCCAGGATCTCCGCGCCGTTCACCTGCTGGAGCGCGTTATAGAAGGCCGCGTTCCAGGCGATGATGCGGACGGAAATCCAGATGCCGGCAAAGCCGAGCGCCAGCACGGCCACGAGATAGACCAGCCCGATCCGGCCCCGCGCCCCGGAGGCGCACAGCCGCAGAAGTCGGAGCAGGCGGCGGAGGAACGCGATCATCGAACCGCCTCACGCCGAGATCCGGCCGGGCGGCGTCGACCTCAACGAGGACGGCGGCTCCGGCCGATCAAGCCGGAAGATCGCGTCGGCGCGCTTCCGGTCCGGCTGCACCCTCAGCGTCGGCTCCTCGTTCGGCAGCAGGACGGCGACGTCGTTCACGCCGAGGTCCGCGAGCTGAAACGGCGTGCCGTATCCGTATTCCAGATGCCCGCGACCGATGATCCCGACCACGAGCGTTGCTCGATCTTCTGCCAGGGCGCGTTCGATGTTGCAGGCGAAGGCGCGGTCCCACGCCTGCTGCGCGCGCACGAAGCGGTCAAAGCCGGGATCCGCGGCCGAGGCCGCTCCGCCTATGCGCTTTCCGTCGACGAGCCCGAACAGCCATTCGCGATGGGCGGGCTGCGCCGGCGAAGACGGCGTCAGCCCGTCGCGCTCAGCCTCTGGGATCCCGTCCCAGCCGTCGCGGCCGACTTCGGTCACGAGGGCGCGGCGGCAGTTTAGCGCAATCATCGGAACGCGTTGCTGCCGGCAGAAGTGAAGCAGCGGCAGGTAGAGTTCGGGATCAAATCCCCAAACTGATCGCCACTCGCAGGCCTCGAGAAATTCCTGCGTAGTGAATGCGCCGTCGACCCAGGCGTCGAGCGCGCCCTGAAGGCGCCGCGGAAACATCTCGAATCCGACCGCGAGCCGCGGCTGCAGCAGATGAAGGCAGGTCGTGACCTGCAGCTGCCACCGGTGGATCTCCGCAACGTCATGGGTCTCGCCGAGCAGGACTGCGCGCTTGGCCGCGAGGCCGCGCAGCAGTTCGCCCTGCTCTACTGGCGCGCCGGTCATGGGGTCAAGCCAGGCGGCGCGGGCGTGAGGAACCTCGCGGATCATGCCGAAAACGATGATGCGGGGCCAGAAATGGTGAGGCCGGTCGGTGCGCCGAGATGATCCTCGGCCGAGAACATGAGCCCGTCCTCCATTTCCTCTCGCCTCCACGACGCGATAGCGCCGCCGCGTAGGTGCAGGTGGAAGTCCGAAGTCATCACGTTGATGAAGCCCATCGCCGGCGTGATCTCGGCGACGCGGCCGCGCCAACGCTGGGCCAGCCCCGGCAGCGCGAGCGCGATCGTGACCTCGCCGCCGGCGTCGCGGGCCGCGGCGAAGGGCGCCTGACCCGGGTCATCCTCCGCGAGTTCAGCTGGGCCCGCGGCGGGCTTCTCTTTTGGCGGCAGGCTCTTTCCGACGGGGGTCGAGGCGAGCGCCGCCTCGAACGGCTCGATCCCGTCCAGCGCAATCACGCTGAAGACCGTTTCGCCGTCCGCGGTCTGGAACTCCAACCGCGGCAGCACGCGGTCCTTCATTTTGCCGGAGCGGTCCGCAACGACGCGCGCGAGGGTGCCGAGATCGATGCGCGCGTCGTGGCAATCGCCCGAAAGCAAGGCAGCGTCGCCCTCCACCGCCGTTTTCTGGACCAGGCCTATCCGCTCATGCGTCGCGCCGCCCTTGGTAGCGGTGAGCATTGCGCGGCCGAGCAGCGGCAGGCGGTCGATGAGTTCGCGCGGCGCAATGGGCAGCGCTTCGCGCTCCGGCCGGGTGGCAGGTTCGGTCATGATGAATCTCCAATGAGGAACAGGTGTCGCTCGCGCGGGCGACGACGCGTGCGATCAGAAGTCGACGGAGGCGCTGATCTTGAAGGTCCGGCCGGGCGCGGTCTGAAGCTCCAGAGGGTTGGAGATCGCGACCGCGCTCGAGGGCCTGACGTTGAACGTGTAGGGCAGCGGCGTCTTGAAGTAGCGCCTGTCGAACATGTTCAGAATCGCGCCGCGGAACGTCACCGCCCTGATCGAGCCCGAAACCGCGATCGGGGGGGACCAGTTGGCGAACAGGTCGAATACGGCGTAGCCGCCCGGCTTGAAGATCTGCAGCGTTTCCGGCAGGTCTTGGCCGTCGGAGCTCGCACGCTTCACCCCTTGCGCGAAGGTGCCGACGCCCTCGATCTCGAGCCCGAGCGCGGGATCGCGCCACTTTACGCCGAGCACGCCGACCAACGGGATCGCGCCGTCGAATGGCGTCTTGGCCGCGCCGCGTTCCGCGCGCTGGTTCGCGCGTTGCCAGGACAACGTGCCGTTGACGGACCAGCGATCGGACAGCCGCACCTCGCCGGACGCCTCGAGGCCCCAGATCTTAACCTGGGACAGGTTGCGGTAGGTATAGTCGTTGGTGCCAGGGACGTTGTAGAAACTCTGGATGAAATTGGCATAATCCGCCTTGAAGACGCCTGCCGAGAACCACGCTTCTTGGAAATAGTCTGACGCACCATACTGAGCCCGCAATCCGGCCTCATAGGACTTGACGCTTTCAGGCTTGAGGTCGGGGGCCGGGATGAGGTTGAAGGCGACGCCAGGCGAGGACGTGTAGAGCTGTTGCGCCGTCGGCATCTTGAAGCCCTCGGCGTAGCGTCCGTAGACCGAGTACTCGTCGGTCAGCTTGTAGAGCGCGCCGATCTGCGGGATCAGTCTGCTGGAGTTCTGCTTCTCGGGATCGCCGAAGCCGGGGATCGGCGTGTAGACGCCTCCCTTCGGATCGATCTGGTAGTTCGCCCATCGCGCGCCCGGCGTGACCTTCAGCCGGTCGCCGAAGAGCTTGATCTCGTCCTGCAGGTAAAGATCGCCGCGCATAGTTTCGGCGTTGGCGAAGCCGCTGACAACGCCGGGCGTGGTCACGCCCGTGGCGATGTCGGTGACAAGCGTCCGCCGCTCATAATTCGTCTTCGTGAAGTCGCCCTGGAAGCCGTAGGTGAAGCGGTGGCTGACTGGCCCAGTCTCGGCGACCGAGGTCAGTTGCAGGTCGCCTTGCAGGAACTTCTCCTCGTATCTCAGGAGATCGTAGGTCCGACGCTCGACGCCAAGCGCGGTGCGCGTGAACCGATCGGAATTCAGCTCCCGCTTCTGCGGCGAGAACGAGACCTGCCAGCGCAGCTGGTCCAGCCACGTCGTCCCGACGTTCCATTCATGCGCAAGCGACAGACGCTCGCGCGTCTGGTCCTGCTTGCGTTCGTATTCGCCGTTGAAGGCGCCGGTCGGCTGAAGTCCGTAATCATACAACTGCTGGATCTTGCCAGTCGAGTCGAAGATCTCGCCTGTCAACGTAACTTTGTGGTCGTCGGTCGGCGTCCAGACAAATTTGCTGAGCGCGTTCCACGACGTGCCGTCGAGCGGGTTCAGTTCGTCGCAGCGGATTGCATCCGGGACGCGTGGGCATCCCCAGTCGCCGCCGTCCGCGCGCGCCTTGCGGAGCTTGCCCTCGTGGTAACTCGCCTGGTTCAGGATCAAGATCGCCTGCAGTTCCGGCGTCAGCTGGGACGCCGCCATGCCGGTCTTGCTGAAGCGGTCATTGAAGCTGTCGAAGGAGGTCTCCGTCCGGCCGGCGACCGGCCTCGTTCCGTCTAGCAGATCCCCGGGGTCGAGCGTGCGGAACGACACCACGCCGCCGAGCGCGTCCGCCCCCCAGAGCACCGATCCGGGGCCGCGCTGGATCTCCACCGCCTTTAGCGTCGGGAAGTCGAAGAAGCCGCGGTTGCCGTCGGTGATCTGCTCCTGGACACGTGTCCCGTCGACTTGGATCTGCACGCGGTTGCCGGACACCCCGCGGATGTTAAACGACCCGAGGTTGCCGAATGGATCCGTGCCCGAGGTCTGCCGCGGCACGTTGATGCCAGGTTCGTAGCGCACCAGGTCCTGAGCGTCGCGGATCTGCCGCTCGTCGATCTGCTTGCGTGTGGTGACGGATACAACGCCTGGCACGTCGAGCACCTGCGTCGGCTGCCGTGTAGCCGTGACTGAAATCTCTTCCAGCGGCTCGGAGTCCGCACTTGGCTCCAGTCGCCGCGTGTCGAGCGCATTGTTCTCGGCCATCTGCGGTTGAGCTGAAGCCGCACACGAAAAGACGTAAGCGCCCACACCCGCCGCGACGCCCGCGGCGGCAAGGAGAAGTCTGGTCATAACGCGAAGCCCCGATTTGCCCGAGCCGTTTAGGGCAAAGACCTTGCGCCAGACAAGATGCGATCAAGAGAGTTGATGGGCTTCAACTTGGAATACTTGGAAGAAGCGACCGCTCTTTCTTATAGATGGAAAAATTACAAGGTCGTCGGGGGCGCGAGCCCCGATGACGACTGCTCGTCCGATCCGCGCCGAGCACCCGCCACGCCAGCCCTCGCTCATGTCGAAGGCTGACGCCGGATGCGCACCCGCCTCCCGTCGTCCGCGGCCGTCGTCACTTTCTAGCGAGGGATCTTCAGCCGAGGCGCGGTTCCTCGGCGTTCCGGTGGCCGTCTTGGAACAGTCCGCCCGCCAGGCCGGGCCGCCTCAATCATCGGAGCGGCTTGCTGCGCCAGGCTCAGAGGGCTCCTCTTGTTCGAGGATCGCCAAAGCGGCGAAGGCGTTGATCAACGGGGAGACATCGGATCCGAATTCGTAGGGCTTGAAGCCCCGACTGGTGTGGTCAGCGAATGCTTCGTTCAAGGCCGCAAGAACCGTTCTGCGGGCTTGAACGATCGACGCCGCATCTATGGTGGCCATCGCAATCTTCCTGGGTTGTCTGCTTGTTGGCGGACAACTAGGACGGATCAGCGCCCGCGCCATGTTGGGCCGCGGATTAAAGGCGCCAAGCAGAAGCGGAACATCGAGAGTCCGGCAGTGTTCTCCTTAGGACCGAGGAAAACCGGACGAATCGCATCCTTCTTTGCTGGCGCCAAGCGGCTGCTGAAGACCGGCTGCGGCTGACCCTATTCAGAAGCTGAGGGCGCCTGCTTTCCGGAGGCAGTCAGCAGCGCGCTCCTTGAAGCCCCGTAAGAGCCAGGACGCCCCTCCCGGCAGTTGTCCGGGGAGATCTCCGGCAACGGGCTGTCGGGCGTCCCGCCGTGACGAGCGGAGGGTCACGCATCCGCCTCCCGGAGCGTGGACGCCACCCCGCTCTGCGGCACGAGCCGGAACAGCGCCATCCCGACGAGCATAGAGGCCACGAAGATGCTGGCCTCGCGGGGGAGGATCGACAGCAGCGTCAGGGCGGGGCCGGGGCAGATCCCGACAAGGCCCCAGCCGAGACCGAAGAGCGCGGCGCCCGCGACGAGGCGCGGGTCGATGTCCCGGCGGCTCGGGATGTCGAGCTTGGGCGCCAGCACGGCGTGGCCCAGGCGGCGCGCCGCGAGATAGCCCAAGGACGAGACGATCACGGCGCCGCCCATCACGAAGGCGAGGCTCGGGTCCCAGGCGCCGAAGACGTCCAGGAAGGCGAGCACCTTAGCGGGGTTCGCCATCTGCGAGGCGAGGAGGCCGAAGCCGAAGAGCAGGCCAATGGCGAAGGCGGAGAGGATGCGCGCCATCTCAGGCTCCGAGGACGTGGCGGGTGACGAAGACGGTCGCGACGGCGACCGCCATGAAGATCGCGGTCGCGACGAGCGAGCGGCGCGACCCGCGTCCGATGCCGCAGACGCCGTGCCCGCTGGTGCAGCCCGATCCCAGCCGGGCGCCGAACCCGACGAGGAGCCCCGAGACGACGAGCAGCGGCGTGGAGGCCTCGAGCGAAACGGCCGGCGTCGCATGGCCGAGCGCCGCGTAGGCGACCGGCGCGAGAAGGAGCCCCGCGACGAAGGCGACGCGCCATGCGGCGTCGCCGGCCTGCGGCGGCAGGAGGCCCCCGAGGATGCCGCTGATCCCGGCGATCCGGCCGTTCAGCAGCAGCAGGAGCGCGGCGGCGGCGCCGATCATCAGGCCGCCCGCCAGCGCTGAGAGAGGTGTGAACGCGGTCATGAGGCTACTCCGAAGCGCCCGTGGCTTTCGGGCTGCAGAAGAGCCCGTGCAGGGTCGCAAAAAGCTGCTCGATCCGGGGATCGGCGATCCGATACCAGAGCGTCTGGCTCTCCCGGCGAAAGGTCACAATTCCCTCCTCGCGCATCTTCGCCAGATGCTGCGACAGAGCGGATTGCGAGAGCCCGACGGCTCCCGCGAGCGTCGTGACGTTCGCCTCCCCCCACTCCACGAGCTTGCAGGCGATCATCAGCCGGCGCTCGTTGGCGAGCGCACGGAGGATGTCCGCGACTTCGGTCGCGGTCTCGAGATCATCGAGGGAAACGGGGGAGCGGGTCATCGGAGCTAATTAATACAGCAAATGCTAATTTAGAGAGATCTCATATGCCCGCAAGGGCGGGGGGAGCGATCCTGCTCGCTTCTTGTCTTGCCTGAGCGCGCAGCGCCGACGCCCAGCTGGCGAATCCGGCGACGGTCCGACGCGGCGGGGCGACGCTGAGCCCGAGGTATCGGGACGATGCTCCCAGCCGTCAGGAGGAAATCCGGTTCGCCTGAGCACGGGAGAGAGCGACGCGCGTTGCGCCTCTTCGCCGCGAGAATAGGGTTGTCGGGTTCACGAGGGGACGACATGCACCCTTTGCATCGGGAAACGCACCTCATCCATCGGATCGGCTGGCTTCGCGCCGCCGTGCTCGGCGCCAATGACGGGATCATCTCGACCGCCAGCCTGGTGGTCGGTGTCGCGGCCGCGGCGAAGGGGCCCGGCGAGGTCATTGTGGCCGGCATCGCAAGCCTCGTCGCCGGCGCGATGTCGATGGCGGCGGGCGAGTATGTTTCCGTCAGTTCCCAGGCCGATACGGAACAGGCCGACCTCGAGCGCGAGCGGCATGAGCTCGCGACCATGCCGGATGCCGAGCTGAACGAGCTGACGCAGATCTATGTGGAACGCGGCGTCGAGCCCGACCTCGCCCGCAAGGTGGCCGAGCAAATGACCGCGAAGGACGCGTTCGCCGCCCATGCCCGCGACGAGCTCGGCCTTGCCGAGCACGTCGCCGCGCGACCGGTGCAGGCTGCGCTCACCTCCGCCGCGACCTTCGCAAGCGGGGCTCTTCTCCCTCTCGTCATAGCCGTGCTGGCTCCGACGCAACTGACGGGCGCGGCGGTGTCGATCGGCTCCCTTGCCGGGCTGGCGGTGCTCGGGGCCGTCGGGGCACGGGCGGGCGGGGCAGGTGTGCTGCGCCCGATGCTTCGCGTGACCTTCTGGGGCGCCGTCGCGATGGGCGCGACAGCACTCATCGGCGCGCTTGTGGGGCGCGCCATCTGAGCGGCGCGGAGCTCGCGCGAGCTCAAGCGCGCCTCCTCGGACACGAACGTCCTTCCGCCCGCTTCGGCCGGGCGGACTGCGCACTCACCGCATCTCGAACAGTTCCTGATGGAAGCGCTCGGAGACCCGCAGGCCATGTCGCCCCAGGTCGTCTCGCAGCGCCGCCCCGAAGCCCGGGGGGCCGCAGAACCACACGCTGGCCGCTTGCCAGCCGGGAACGGCGGCCCGGATCGCGTCGCCGCTAAGCCTTCCGTCGCGGGGGTCGTGCAGGACGTGGAGGCGCACTCCGGCGGCAGCCGCGTCCGCGGTCAGTTTGCGGATCGCATCTTCGCTGTATTCGGCCGTGCCGTGGAACAGGTCGACCGCCTGTCCGTGCGGCCGGTCCGGATAGTCGCGCCGGTCCATCGCCAACTGCTTCATGCGGGCGATGAAGGGCGTGATCCCGATGCCGCCGCCGACCCAGATCTGGCGCGCACAGTCGTCATCGAAGGTGAAGTACCCGTAGGGTCCCTCAACCGTCACCGGCTGCCCGATCCGCAACCTGTCCGGCAGGCGCCTCGTATGGTCGCCGAGCTCCTTCACGATGAAGGTCAGCCGGTGGTCGGACGGGCGCCAGGCGGACGCTATCGTGTATGGATGCGCTCCCTCGTCCTCATCCGAGGTGACGAAAGCGAATTGCCCCGGCTTGTGGCCGGGCCAACCCTGCGGAACGTCAACGATGCCCTCGATCACGCGAAGGGCCGGATCGTAGTGCAACCGCTCGATTGTCCCGGCCGCCTTCCGACCGGCGCCGACGCGCCGGAAGAGCACTACCAGGGCGGCCCATGTGGCCCATGCCAGGGAAACCGCGAGCACGACGCCGAGCGGCGATAACCAATATGCCGGCCGGACCAGAATGAGCGCGTGCAGCACCAGGGCCACGTAGACCACAGCCAGCAGGCGGTGCGTCTTGTAGAACAGACGGTACGGGATGCGGTGGATGAGCGCCGCCGCGATCAGCAACACGGCAGCGTAGAAGGCCCATTCGCCGATCGTTTCCGCCGTCCCCCGCCACGTTCGGAGGAATTGCTCGATCGCATGATCCGGAACCGGCCGGGGTCCGCGCTGCGGCCGCTCGAGCCAGCCGAGGCGCACGGCCCATTTCGGCGCTTCCGACCAGAGCCAGTGCACGACGGCCAGGACCAGGGCGCCGATGCCGAGCCACTTGTGCAGCCGGTACATCTTGTCGAGCCCGCCCATCCAGCCCTCCGGCCATTTCGGGCGGGTGGCGAGGATCATGGCGAGGCTCATGCAGATGATCGCCAGGACGCCGCTGAGCTGAACCATCGAGCCGCGGAGGGGGAAGAAGCCGGACGGGCGCAGGCTCTCCGGATCGGCCGCGAGCCACAGCGCTCCGGCGAGCAGAAGGGTGGCCCAGAATGCGATCGTGATGCGTCTCATGCCTCCCTCCGCCCTCCGAAGCTCCGTTGCCAGGCAAGCTTCGACGAACCAGCGAAGGCGGCGTCAGAGCACGACGACCTTCGAGCCTTGCGGCACGCGGCCGTAGAGATCGATGACGTCCTGGTTCAGCATTCGTATGCAGCCCGACGAGACCGCCTTGCCGATGCTCTGCGGTTCGTTGGTGCCATGGATACGATAGAGCGTGTCTTTGCCGTCCTTGAACAGATAAAGGGCGCGCGCGCCGAGCGGGTTCCGCGCGCCGCCATCCATGCCGGCCCTCCAGGGGCCGTAGCGTTCGGGCTCCCGCCTGATCATGTCGGGCGTCGGCGTCCAGCGGGGCCATTCCCGCTTCATCTGGATCGACGCCGAGCCTTGGAACTCGAGCCCGGCCTTGCCGACCCCGACACCGTAACGGAGCGCCTTGCCGTTCTCCCGGACGAGATAGAGAAAGCGGGAATGCGGGTCGACCACGATGGTTCCGGGCGGCTGGTCGGTGGGGAAATCGACTTCCTGCTTGAGGTGTTTCGGGTCCATCTTTCTGAGATCGACCGGCTGAATTTCAAAGGGCTCGTCGGGCATCGCGCCATAGCGCGCGGCTTGAAACGGATCGATGGGCGGCGTCGGCGGCGCGCCGACGGGCTGGACCGGCGAGCGCAGGCTGGCGCACGCGCTGAGCAGCAGCGGCAGAGCGATGATCATCGCCCTACGGGAGCAGGCGGGAACCGACATGACTATGGGCTTCCGCGGTCAGGACGGCTTGTCGGCGCGCTTACGCGCCTCGGCGACGGCATCCTTGAACTGCGCATAGTCCGGCGCGGCGGCGACCAGAAGCGGTCCGATCAGATAGACAGGCGTGCCCTGCAGGCGAAGGCCCCTTGCCTGGGCGTCGTTGCGCTTGAGCAGCGCCGAGATTTCCGCCGCATACGCCTTTGCGTCAGCTTCGAGCCGAGCCATGTCGACGCCCGACGCCTTCACCGCGGCGAGCATCTGAGCCTCCGGGATTCTGCGCCCGGAGATCGACATCAGCGCCTTGTGGACCTCGTCGTACTTGCCTTGGTACTTCGCCGCCAGCGCAAGCTTCGCGCCATAGATCGAGGCTTCGGTGAGGATCGGCCAGTCCTTGTAGACCACCCGGACGTTGCCGTCCGACTTCACCAGTTTCTCGAGCGCCGGCGCTGACTTTTTGCAGAAGGGGCAGTTGTAGTCGAAATAGGCCACGATCGTGACGTCCCCTTGCGGATTGCCGGCCATCGGAGCCGCCGGGTCGTTGACGATCATCTCACGGGTGACATCGGCGTCATCGGCGAAGGCGATCGACGGCAGCGCCGCCGTTAGCGCGAGGACGAACGCGAAAGCGAAGCGTCTGGTGACGAACGTGCAGAACATGAAGATCGAGCTCCGGCGATTGCTTCAGACCCGCGCCAGAGGCTTCAGCCGCCTTAAGCCAGGCTTAAGCGGCGAACCGCACCGAAACGGACAAGACAGATCGAACGGGAGCCATCACGATGAGGGTGCTGGTCGTTGAGGACGACCCCGTGCTGCTTGACGGCCTCAGGGTCGGTCTCGGCTTGGCCGGAGCGACGTGTGACGTCGTCTCCTCATGCGGAGATGCCGAAGCCGCGCTCGCGACCAGCGCCTTCGACGCCGTGGTGCTCGACCGCATGCTGCCGGACGGCTGCGGTCTTGACGTGCTGAAGCGGCTGAGGGCCGGCGGCGACCGGACGCCGATCCTGCTGCTCACAGCGCTCGACGACATCATTGACCGGATCGATGGTCTCGACGCCGGCGCGGACGATTATCTCGGCAAGCCGTTCGACCTCGACGAACTCGCGGCCCGGATCCGGGCGATCGCTCGACGTGGCGCCGGCCGGGCGAGCGCGATACTCGCCTGGCGCGACGTGACGCTCGATCCGGCGGCCAGGACGGCGGCGCGTGGCGGCGCGCCGCTCGCTCTCTCGCGCCGGGAGTTCGCCGTCCTGTCGACGCTCATGGAGCGGCGAGGCGCGATCGCCTCGCGCGCAGAGATCGAAGACCGGCTCTATGGGTGGCAGGAGGAGGTCGAGAGCAACGCCGTCGAAGTGCATGTCCACCACCTCAGGGCGAAGCTCGGCCGGGAGGCGATCGAGACCGTGCGCGGCCTTGGCTATCGGATGGGAGGCCCCGCGTGAGCTCGCTGCGCGTCCGCCTGTTCGCGACGCTGATCGGGGCGACCGGCGCGCTCTGGCTAATCGCCGCCGCCTGGATCTATGTGGGCGCGCGCCAGGAGGTCGAGCATGTGCTCGACACCCGCCTGCAGGAAGCGGCGCGCATGGTCGCGTCCCTTGTGGCGAGCGGCGACATGCCGGCGAAGCCGGACGCAGGCGCGCCCGCGACGCTCCCAGCTCCCGGCGGTTACGAGCGGCAGCTGTCATGTCAGATCTGGTCGCTTGACGACCGGCTCGTCGCGCGGTCGAGCGGCGCGCCGGACCAGAAGCTCAGCGACCGGGGCGCCGGGTTCTCTGAGCGCGTCGTCAACGGCGAGTTGTGGCGCGTCTATGCGGTTGAGGACGAGGCCAAGGGGATCCGCGTGCTGGTCGGCGATCGGCTCGGCCTGCGCGAGAAGCTCGTCGCGGACCTCATCAAGGGGCTGCTCTGGCCCGCGGCGCTGATCCTGCCGCTGCTCGGCCTCATCATCTGGGCGAGCGTAGGACGGGGACTGAAGCCGCTCAACCGTATCGCGCATGAACTTGCTCGGCGTGACGCGGAGGACATGAGTCCGGTCGACGCCGGAGCGGCGCCCTCCGAAATCAGGCCTCTGACGGTCGCTTTGAACGGGCTGTTCGACAAGGTCGAGCGGGCGCGCCGTCACGAGCGTGACGTCACGGCCTTCGCCGCGCACGAACTGCGCACGCCGCTCGCAGGTCTGAAGACGCAGGCGCAGATCGCCGTGGCCGCGAAGGAGCCTGCTATCCGCGACAGGGCGCTGAAGCAGATCCTGTCGGCCGTCGACCGGACGGGCCGACTGGTTAGCCAGCTTCTCGCGCTGGCCCGGCTGGACGCCGAGGCGATCCGGGCGGCGCCAGAGACGATCACCCTCAGCGCCGCGATCCAGGACGCGCTCGAACTTTCGAGGCCCGCTGGGTCGGCGCGGGTGGAGGTCACGAGCGACGCTCGCGCCGCGACCATATGCGCTCCCCGTGAGCACCTCCTGCTGATGTTGCGCAACCTGCTCGAAAACGCCCTCGAGCACACGCCGCCGCAGGGCGTCGTCGCCTGCCGCGTCGGCTCCGGCGGGACAGTGCTGGACGTTGTCGACGAAGGGCCGGGCGCGCCAGAGGAAGAGCTTGATCGCCTAACGCAACGTTTCTTTCGCGGATCAGCCAAGGTCGCAACCGGCGAGGGCGCGGGGCTCGGCCTCGCAATCGCGGCGGCGGCGGCGGACCAATGCGGCGCCCGGCTGGTCTTCCAGAACCGCACGGATCGGGCCGGGCTCATCGCGCGCATTGCTTTCGACGCAGGGCGGTCAGCCGTCGCGGCGCGACGGCCTGAAGCGGCCGCCTGAAGATTGCGTTCAACCACCGGATGCCCGCCGCAGGTTTTCTTGGAAGACCTCCAGATCGATCGCGCCGATCGAGCGAAGACCGGGCAGTTCAGCGCCCATACGGTCGTAGAGCAGTGCTGTTGGTGGGCCGACAACCCTCTGGTCTTTCATGACGGCCTTGGCGTCGGGATCGTTGTCAGTAACGTCGACCCTGATCACCGCGAAGTCTTGCAGCCTCGCCTGGACCGCGCCGCTCGCCTCCATCGCGGCTTCGTTCTCGGCGCACGCTGCGCACCAGTCTGCGGTGAACAGGACGAGGCTCGGGCGCCCGGACGCGCGCGCCTCCTTCAAGGCGGCCGCCAGTCCTTCGGCATTGTCGACGGTGACGCCCGTCGAGTGGGTTTCGGATTGCGCCCGCGCTACAGCAAGACGCGACAGCGGGCGCAGCGCGTCGTCGGCGCCGGAGGCCGCTCCGACGACCAGCGTCGCGCCATAGACGACCGCGGCGACGCCGGCGGTCTTTGAGAGGCGCCGCCCGGCGGCGGCGTCTCCTCCGACGGCCTCGAAGGCGCCGAGGAATACGCCGAGCCCGATCGCAAGCAGCGCCCAGAGCGTCAGCGTAAGGGCCGGCGGCGCGACGCGTCCGACAAGAGCGATGGCGACCCCAAGGAACACGACGCCAAAGCCGTGTTTGATCCCCGTCAGCCACCCGCCCGACTTCGGCAGGATCTTCGCGCCGAAGACGCCGACGGCCACGAGCGGAGCGCCCATGCCGAGCCCGAGTGCGAAGAGCGCGGACGATCCGCGCGCGACTTCGCCGGTCTGGGCGACATAGACGAGCGCCGCGGCAAGCGGCGGCGTCACGCAAGGGCCGACGATCAGCGCCGAAACGAAGCCAAGCGACGCGGCGCCGAGCACGGAGCCTCGCGCCCGGGACCCGAACGGCGCGATCCGCGACGCGATCGCTGACGGCGCCTGCAGCTGGAACACGTCGAACATCGACAGCGCGAGCCCGACGAAGACGAGGCTCGCCACGGTCAGCGCGGCAGGCGTCTGCAGGGTGGTCTGCAGGTTCTGCCCCGTCCAGGCCGCAGCGACGCCCAGCGCGGCGTACGCGCTCGCCATGGCCATCACGTAGGCGAGCGATAGCGCCAGCCCCCGCCGCGGCGACAACGCTTCGCCCGAACGCGCAAGAACGCCGACGAGAATCGGGATCATCGGATAGACGCAAGGCGTCAGCGCCAGCAGCAGGCCGAGACCGAAGAATGTCGCCAGCACGATCGTGAGATCGCCTCGCAGATCGGACCCGATGCCCAGCGTAGACGATGGAGTCGCGATCCGCGGCGAGGGGCTGGACTCAGCCGCCGCCCGATCGTCGGCGGCGGTAGGCGCCGGGCGGGACGTCAAGAAAGTCGGCGCGCCAGGCTGCTCGATTTCGGCGACGTTGATCTGCTGTGTGACCGGCGGATAGCAGATCCCTCGCTCCGCGCAGCCCTGATAGGTCACCTCAAGCGGCAAGGACGCATCGACGAGGCGGTCCTTGATCAGCCCGGTGAAGCTCGCGTCGTAAATCTCGACGACGCCGAAGGCCGGATCGCCTTTTGATTTCGGCGACGGCGTGTCGACCGGGACCGGCCGGCCGCCCGACGTCGCCGCGATCTTGTCGCGGTAGAGGTACACGCCGGGCGCAAGGGTCCAAGACAGTTTGAGCATCCCGTCCGATGCTCGGCTCGCGGTCAGCGAGATCGCCTCCTCTGCAGGCGGCGGCGCGTCCACCGCCCCATAAGCCGCGGTCGACGTAATGATGCTTAGAGCCATGCCGGCCGCGACGACGAACCGATCGAAAGACATAGCGGAGCTCTCCGACCAAAGAGCGCCGCGTGTCGGTGTCGAAGCTTACGGCGATCTTAAAGAGCCGGCTGGCGGCGGCTGTCCCCCGCGATCAGCCCTCCGATGCGCAACGTTCTGTCCTCGGTTTTCCTCGCCCGGACTTCACGGCCGTTTGCGTCAAGGTCGACCCCCGACTTCGCTGCGCGGCGCGAATTCTTCGAGCATATGCTGAGGGACGCCCGCCAAGGTCGCGGTTGAGGACGGGGCGACGATGAGCGCACACAATGACCATGCCGGGCACGATCATGGTGGCGAGGACCACTCCGGGCATGCCCACGGACCGAGCGGCGACTCGCTCGGGCCGGTCTGGCCACGAGGGTCTGGCGCAGGAGAGAACCGATGACGCAGATTGGCCGGAGAAGTTTCGTGGTGGGCGCCTTGATCGCTCCGCTTGTGGCTGCAGGCGTTGCAAGGGCGGCTCAGGTGATGAAGGTCCACAAGGATCCGAACTGCGCCTGCTGCGAAGCGTGGCTCGAGCACGTCCGGGCGGCCGGCTACGAGGCGCAGGTCGCAGTTGTTCCGGCCATCAACGCGATCAAGGCGAAGTTTGGGGTCCCGATCGCCTTGAGGTCCTGCCACACCGCCGAGATCGACGGCTACGTCCTCGAAGGGCACGTCCCAGCCGCGGCCATCGCCCGCCTGCTGGCCCAGCGTCCGAAGGTCCACGGCCTCGCGGTGCCCGGCATGCCGATCGGCTCGCCGGGTATGGAAGTCGAGGGCCGTGCTCCCGAGAGATATGACGTGATGGCGTTCGGCGAGGACGGAGCCAGTGTCTTCATGGCTTTCCGCGGTGTGACACCCGTTTAGCCATCCCTGAGAACGGGACGTTGGGCGAGGAGATCTGCCGCAAGCTGGGCGTCTCGGTGGCGACTTTCTATCGTTGGAAGAAGTCCGCCGCCGGGCGAAAACGCCCGACGGGTCCCACTTGCCGCCCCAGCAGCTTCCAGGCGACTTTTTGTCTTCACGTAGAAACCTGGGTCACATTTCGTGGAAACTTTGGTCGCCTCCACATTGCTGACCGACCGGTCTCTTAGCTGCAGCCGCTCGTCGAGCCGCAGGTGTCGCACTTCAGACAGGTGCCGTTGCGCACCATGGTGAAGTTGCCGCATTCGGAGCAGCTTTCGCCCTCGTAGCCCTTGAGGCGGGCCTCCATGCGGCGGGCGTCGGCGGTCTTGGCGGCCGGGGCCGGGGAGGGGGCCTCCCAGGCGAGGTGGCTGAGGGCCTCCTCGGGCGCCGGGTCGCGCTTGAGCGCGGTCGCGGTCTGGCCGGAGATCGCGGTCGCGGCCGGCCGGCCGCCGATGGCGGTGACGTTGGAGGCGGCGGCCGAGCCGCGCGGCGCGGCCGCAGGAGCAGGCGGCACGACCCCCGGCAGCTGCCGCCCGCGCACACTCCCCGTGGTGAAGGGGGCGGGCGCCGGGGCCGTTTGCTGGCAGTCGCCGC
>NZ_JACIDR010000004.1 GCF_014196425.1 Hansschlegelia beijingensis | reverse complement strand
AATCCTGTCCCCGCAACCAAACAAAAAGCCCGCACAGCACAAAAGCTGGCGGGCTTTCGTCGTTCCAGCACATGACAGACAGAAACAAAAACGGCATGGCTGAAGCGTCCATCACGAGGCGCGCCCGATGACCCTCCCCCGCCCCGCCTTCGCCGCCAGCGGCGCGCTTGTCTCGCCGGACGCGCCGGCGCCGGAGATCTGCCGGCAGGGCGCGTCCGCCCTTGCGCGCATGCTGGCCGAACGCAGGGTCTCCTCCGTCGAGGTCGCAGAGGCCTTTCTCGACCAGATCGCGGCGCAGAACCCCACCTACAACGCCATCGTGACCCTGCGGGACCGCGACGACATCCTGGCGGAGGCGCGCGCATGCGACGCCGCGCGGGCGCGCGGCGAGACGCCCGGACCGCTCGCCGGCGTTCCGGTCGCCTTCAAGGACCTGCAGCCGACCGCCGGTCTGCGCACGACCTTCGGATCGCCGCTGTTCGCCGACTTCACGCCCGAGGAGGACAGCCTCACGGTCGCGCGCGTCCGCGCCGCCGGCGCGATCGTGATCGGCAAGACCAACACGCCCGAGTTCGGGCTCGGCTCACACACCTACAACACGCTGTTCGGGCGCACCCGCAACGCCTTCCTTCCGGCGCTCAGCGCCGGCGGCTCGAGCGGCGGGGCCGCCGTCGCGCTGGCGCTCGGCATGCTGCCGGTCGCGGACGGCTCCGATTTCGGCGGCTCGCTGCGCAACCCGGCCGCCTTCAACAACATCTTCGGCTTCCGGCCCTCGCTCGGCCGCGTGCCGAACGTGCCCGCGAAGGACGCTTTCTTCGGGCAGTTCTCGACCGACGGCCCTATGGCGCGCAGCGTCGCCGATCTCGCGCTGATGCTCTCGGTCATGGCCGGCTACGACGC
This sequence comes from Hansschlegelia beijingensis, assembly GCF_014196425.1. Lineage (GTDB taxonomy): Bacteria > Pseudomonadota > Alphaproteobacteria > Rhizobiales > Methylopilaceae > Methylopila > Methylopila beijingensis. The sequence goes on along the minus strand of NZ_JACIDR010000004.1, from coordinate 351,631 downwards.
CCGCTCGCCGATCGCGAGCGCCGACGAGGGCTTTCGCTATGAGGACCGGCTGGACGGCGCCCAGTCCCTGCGGCCGCGCATCGCCTGGCTCGGGGATCTGGGCGGCCGGCTGCCGATGGAGCCCGGCGTGCTGGCGCTCTGCGAGGCGGCGCTCGGCGCGATGGAGCCGGCCGGATGGCGCACGGAGCCCGCCCTCCCCGCCTTCGACTTCGCCGCCCTGTGGCGCTCCTTCGTGGCGCTGCGCGGCCTAGCCGCGCTGGTGAGCCATGGCGACTATCGCCGAGACCCGGCGCGCTACGCCGCGCTCAAGCCCGAGCTGCAGTGGGAGATCACGGAGGCCGCCAGGCTCTCGGCCGACGACGTCGCGACGGCGGCGCTCGTCCGGTCACGCTGGCGCGAAGTCGCGCTCGACCTTCTGTCGCGTTTCGACGCCCTCGCGCTGCCGAGCGCGCAGGTCTTTCCCTTCCCGGTCGAGCAGGACTGGCCGAAAGAGATCGCGGGCGTCGCGATGGACAGCTACCACCGCTGGTTCGAGGTCGCGGCTCCGGGCTCGATGACCGGCTTCCCCGTTGTGAACGTGCCGGCGGGCTTTGCGCCCGACGGCCGTCCGATGGGGATCCAGCTGATCGGGCGTCCGCGCGGCGACCTCGACCTGCTGCGCATCGCCGCCGCCTATGAGGCCGCGGCCCCACGCGCGACCTGAGGGTCCCCTGCCCGCTTCGCCGGCCTTTCGTCCGGCGGCGATTGCGCGCTCCCGGCCATCCCCGGGGCCATGCCGACGCCGCGCCGGCCTGCGACCGCAGCTGCGAGCGCAAGCCACGGTTGCGCGGGAGCGCCGGCGGCCACCGGACGCGCCAGTGACGCTTTCGCAGGCAGCCGGCCACGACGTCTAGCGGTTCAATTTTTGATCACGCGCGATCCGCTAGACGCCCTGATTTGCTCGGCTGAGGGCGAACGGACCAGCCGAACCGGCTACTTTTTGAGCGACGTTGCTCAGTTATTAGCGCTCACTCGCCTGTGATAATTCTGCAATACTTGTTATTGCGCTGCGATATAAAGTGAGAATCAAGTTGTTCACGAGAACACGCCCGGGCCTACTTGGTCTCGTAAACGTCTTCGGGGACAGCGAAATGAAAAACCTTCTGCGTGCGACCTGCGTCGCCTTCGGGGTCGGCGCGACCTGCTTCGCGATGTCCGCTCCGTCCCATGCGGCGGACATCCTGGTGGCCGAGCCTGTGGCGGCGGAGCCGACGATCTGGGACGTGGCCTTCGGGGTGAAGGGCGCCAACGACTACATCCTGCGCTCGGTCAGCCAGACCCGCGGGCGCATGGCCATCCAGGGCTACGCCGAAATCTCGCTGTTCGACTGGGTCTACGCCGGCGCGTGGGCCTCCAATGTCGACTTCGGCGGCAACGATCCCTCGATCGAAGCCGACTGGTACGCCGGCGTCCGCCACACCTTCGACCGCCTCACCCTCGACGTCGGCTATCTCGACATCAATTATGTCGGCCAGAAGGGCGGCCACGATCTCGACTTCTGGAAGATCTACGGCATCGCGAAATACGCGGTCACCGACAACATCACCATCGGCGCCAACGTCTACTGGACCAGCAGCTATATCGGCTACAACGTCGACGCCGGCCACGCCTCGCTGTTCGGCAAGGTCGCCTTTCCGGGCCTGCTGCCGAACCCGGATCTCAGCCTCTACGTCTCGGGCGAACTCGGCCGGAACTGGGTGAAGGAGGGCTTCGCCCCCGACTACACCTTCTGGAACCTCGGCGGCGGCGTCTCCTACAAGGCCGCCACGCTCGACCTGCGCTACACCGGGGCGAACCTGTCCCGCACCGAATGCGTCCTGACGATCGGGCAGCGCGGCTCCTGCGGAGACCGGTTCCTGGTCTCGCTGTCCTTCGACACCTCGCTCTCCAAGATCAAGTAAACCGGCCTCCGGTTCGGCCAGACAAGCAGAAACGCCGCGCCCCGGGCGCGGCGTTTCGCATTGCGGCAAGCGGCCTTGAGCGTCTAGACGCGGCTCAGCCCGGCGGCGGCAGCATCATGAAGAGCCCGCCGGCGGCGCATAGACCCGCGACCGCGGCGTAACCGGCCTCGAACGCATCGCTTCGGGTCAGCCACGGCGCCTCGCGCCGGCGCGCGAGCTCGCCGAGAAGCAGCATGGCCCCGGCGAGTCCCATGAGACAGGCGCCGATCATGCCCGCACGGCCCGGTGGAAACGGCGAGGCCCGGCCTGACCCGGGGGCCGTGGCTGACGGGGAGGTTTGAAGAGCGGCGGCGCGAACATGGGGAGCGCGTTGCAAGATCCGCGCCCGGCCTTCGCAGAGGCCCGGCTTCAGCGCCGGGCGGTCATTTCTCCACGAAGGCCTTCTCGATCACGAAGTGGCCGGCCTCGCCGTGGTTGCCCTCCTGGTAGCCGCCCTCGATCAGCAGCGCGCGCGTGTCGCGGATCATCTCGGGGCTGCCGCACAGCATGAAGCGGTCGCGCTCCTTCGACATCATCGGCAGCCCGACATCGGAGAACAGCCGGCCCGAGCGCATCAGGTCGGTGATCCGCCCGGTGTTGCGGAACGGCTCACGGGTCACGGTCGGGTAATACACCAGCCCCGCCGAGATCATCTCGCCGAGATGCTCGTCCTGCGGCAGCCCCTGCGTGATCGTGTCCCCATAGGCGAGCTCGGCCACCTGCCGCACGCCGTGCACCAGGACGACCTTCTCGAACCGCTCATAGGTCTCGGGGTCCTTGATGATCGACAGGAAGGGCGCGAGCCCCGTGCCGGTGCCGAGCAGATAGAGGTTCTGGCCCGCCATCAGATTGTCCAGCACCAGCGTGCCGGTCGGCTTCTTGCCGATCAGGATCGGGTCGCCGACCTTCAGGTGCTGCAGACGCGACGTCAGCGGCCCGTCCGGAACCTTGATCGAGAAGAACTCGAGCTCCTCGTCATAGTTCGCGCTCACCACCGAATAGGCCCGCGTCAGAGGACGGCCCTCGACCTCGAGCCCGATCATCGTGAACTCGCCATTGCGGAAGCGGAACGACGGGTCGCGCGTCGTGCGGAACGAAAACAGCGTCTCCGTCCAGTGATGCACATGCGTCACGCGCTCTTCCAGATACTTGCTCATCGGAGTGTCCTCGAGGAGTTCGGGGGCCTGGCTCAGGCGATGGCGGGATCGGCCGCCCCGAAGGCCGCCTCGAGCTTGCCGGGCGCCCCGTCCCAGTCCCGGGCGTCGGCGGGCGGCTCGGCCTTTTCGGTCACGTTCGGCCAAAGCGCGGCGTATTTGGCGTTGAACGCCGCCCAGCCCTGCATGCCGGGCTCGGTGTCGGGCCTGATCGCGGCTGCAGGGCATTCGGGCTCGCACACGCCGCAGTCGATGCACTCGTCGGGCGCGATCACCAGCATCGTCTCGCCGACATAGAAGCAGTCGACCGGGCACACCTCGACGCAGTCCATGTATTTGCAGCGGATGCAGTTCTCCGTGACGACATAGGTCATCGGGCTTCAGTCCTCATGTGGGCGGAGAGGCGCTCAGCCTGTCAGAGCGAGCGCGCCAGATCGTTGTTGTCGAAGTTCGTGGCGAGCCCCTTCAGGGCGTCCGCGTTGATCTCGCCGCCCATCGCCTTGAGGCTCTCCTCGCGGATCAGGCTCATCAGCCCCCGTCGAAGCGCCAGGAACTCCGAGGACATGATCACCGCCGGCTCGCGCGGACGGGCGAGCGGCACGGCGATCTCGGCCTTGATGGAGCCCGGCCGCGCCGTCATCACGTAGACCCGGTCCGACAGGAAGATCGCCTCGTCGATGTCGTGGGTCACGAACAGCACCGAGATCTTCAGCCGCTGCCACATGTTGGTGAGGATCTGCTGCATGATCAGCCGGGTCTGGGCGTCGAGCGCGCCGAACGGCTCGTCGAGCAGCAGGATCCGCGGGCCGGTGGCGAGCGCGCGCACGATGCCGACGCGCTGCTTCATGCCGCCGGACAGCGCCTCCGGATAGTGGTCCTCGAACTGGGAGAGACCGGCGAGGCCGAGAAGGGTCCGCGCCTGGCGCTGACGCTCGGCGGCCTCGACGCCCTTCATCTTCAGCCCGAACTCGACGTTCTGGCGCACGGTCTTCCAGGGGAACAGCGAATATTGCTGGAAGATCATGCCGCGGTCGGCCCCCGGCCCGTCGACCGGCTTGCCGTCGACCCTGACCGAGCCGCTGGTCGGCTTCAGGAAGCCCGCGAGCGCGTTCAGCATGGTGGACTTGCCGCAGCCGGAGGGCCCGATGATGGACACGAACTCGCCCGGCTCGACGGTGAGCGACACGCCCGTCACCGCCTCGGTGAAGCCTGTCGGCGTCTTGTAGCGCAGGCCGAAATCCTCGATCTCGATGCGGCCCTGGCGCTCACTGCGGGCGTCGAGGGGCGGCTGCGCCTGCCCGGCCCTGGCGACCCGCGCCTTCAGGGAGGTGACGCTCATCGGGCGGGGCTCCAGGGCATGACGAGGCGGCCGAGCAGGCGGATGGTCCAGCTCGAGGCGAGGCCGAGCACCCCGATCGCGATCATGCCGAGGGCGATGTCCGGATACTGGACGAGGCTGTAGGCCTCCCAGGTGAAGTAGCCGATGCCGAACTGGCCGGAGATCATCTCGGCCGCGATCAGCGACACCCATGCGACCCCCATGCCCACCGTCAGCCCGGTGAAGATCTGCGGCAGCGTCGCCGGCAGATAGACCTCCCGGAACACGGCCGCCTCGCGGGCGCCGAGGCAGCGCGCGGCGCGCACCAGGACCGGGTCCACGGTCGCCATGCCGTGCAGCGTGTTGAGCAGGATCGGGAAGAACGAGCCCAGGAAGGTGATGAAGACGATCGACTGCTCGTTGGTCGGCCACAGCATGATCGACATCGGCACCCAGGCGATCGCCGGAATCGGCCGCAGCACCTCTGAGACCGGGAACACCATCTCGCGCAGCAGCCTGAACCGGCCCATCAGCAACCCGAGCGGGATCGCCACCAGGGCCGCGAGCGCGAAGCCGTAGGCGATCCGCCGGCAGCTCATCAGCAGATGGCTGCCGAAGGTCGGCGAGCCCCAGGCGGCCTCGGCGCTCGCCAGCACGTCCGCCGGCGTCGGCACGTTCATGAAGCGGACGTAGAGGTCGAGCTTCCAGGTCGTCGCCACATGCCAGGCCAGGACGAACAGCGCGATCGACGCCGCGCCCACCAGAGCGGACCGCACCGGCAGGTCGTGAAGCCAGCGAACGGAGCGCGAAGGGGCCTGAGGCTCGGCCGTTCGCGCTGCGCCGGCTTGCGGCAGCGGCGCCGCCGGGGCGAGGACGTTCGAGGCCATCACATTGCTCATCGCTCAGCCTTTCGCCGCCGCGAGCGCGTCTTCGAAGCTCACGACCTTGCCGCCCGACTTCGCCGCATAGGCCTCCGCGTCGGCCTTGAGCATGAAGGGCGCGAGCTCGGCGTCATCGCCGGTCACGTAGAAAGCCTTGTCGGCGAACAGCTTGATCCCGCGGCCGGCGTCGAACACATAGGCGACGTTCACCGCCACCCCCTTCGCCCTGAAGTCGCTGAAGGCCGCGAGCGTGCAGGCGGCGCTCGAGAACGGCTGGATGTCGCCGTCCTTGATCCAGATCTCGCCCGCCTTGCGGGGCTCGGTCACCGGCTTCTTGCAGAACGCGTCTTCGCCCTTGACCTCGTAATTGGCCGTCGAGGCGAGCCGCTCGTCATAGTCGAGGCCGCGTTCCTTGAAGGCGGCGCGGATGAACTTGTCGTTCACCCACGGACCGACGTCGAACTCCTTCATCCTGCCGAGGCCCTGGAGAACCTTGACGTCCTCCTTCGCGGCGTCGATCAGCGGCTGCTTGAGCGTCGGGTCGATCGTCATGATGCCGCCCGGGCCGAGGAAGATGTAGACGACCTCCTTGTCCGTGCCGGTCCACTTCGAGATCATCTCGGCGGCGCGCTTGGGGTCTTCCTTCACCCAGGCCTCGGCGTCGAGGACCGCCTGCAGATAGGCGTCGACGACTTCCGGATGCTTCTCGGCGAAATCGGTGCGCACCACGACGCCATGGAAGGTCGGCAGGTTGGTCTGCAGCCCGTCGAACACCTTGCGGGCGAAGCCGCGGAACGGCAGCAGTTCGGCGAAGGGCACGAAATCGGCGTGCGCGTCGATCTTGTTCTCCCTCAGATTGGTCGCCCCGACCTCGGGGCTCTGGCTGACCAGCGTGAAGAAGTCGTTGGGCAGGCCAGCGTCCCGCATCGCCTTGAGCATCATGCCGTGCGCGGCGGAGCCGAACGGCACGCTGACGACCTTGCCCTTGAGGTCCTGCAGCGAGAAATACGGGCTGTCCTTGTTGACCACCACGCCGTTGCCCGAGCCGGCGAGGTTGTACGCCGCGATCGCGATCAGCTGCGACTTGCTCTCGGAATTGTTCTGAAAGGTGTAGCCGTTGACCACCAGCGGGTAGTCGCCCATGCCGCCGAAGTGCAGCTTGCCGGCCATCATGCCGTTGGTGACGGGCGGGCCGGAGGTGAAGTTCTGCCACTGCAGATCGTAGGTCACGTCCTTGTACCTGCCGTCCCGCGGCAAGCGCTTCTCGAACAGCTTGAGCTCTCGGATCACGACGCCGGTGGTCGCCGTGTTGGTGGTCGTGTCCTGGGTGCCGACGCCGATCGTCAGCGTCTCTGCGGCCGCCGCCGCGCCCGGAAGCCCAATGCCCGCCGCGGCGATCAGCGCGGCGGCGGAAACGGCGCAGCGCTTTTTCCAGGATCCCATCATCGCTCACCTCGTTGCAAGATCAGGACGTCAGCTCGGGTCCGACGGTCAGATCATTGAGGCGCGGCGCCGCCCGTTCAATTGAAGACCGCGGCGCGCGGTCGATTAGTTGCTAAAATCCTTTGCGTGCCCAGAAAGGAAGCAGGTGGCGCCGTCAGGCTTCGCCGTTGCGCATGGCGAGCAGCATGTCCGGCCGGCGGATCACCAGATCGGAGCGGGTCGCGGACACGATCCCGCGCTCGGCGAAGCGCTTGAGGCTGATCGTGACCCATTGCCGGGTCGCGCCCACCAGATGGGCCAGATCCGCATGGGTGAAGCTCGCCGCGATCAGCACGCCGCCGTCCTCCTCCTCGACCCCGTAGAGATCGGCGAGGTGGAGCAGCAGATGCGCCAGCCGCTCGGTGATCGAGCGGGTGCCGAGCATCTGCGCCATGGTGGAGTAGCACTTGCCCTTGAACACCAGCCCGTCGATCACGCCGAGCGCGAGCGCCGGGATGGTGACGACCAGCTCCCGCAGCGCGGCCCCCGAGAGGTGCAGCACGCTCGAATTGCAGGACGCGACGCCAGACCAGACATGCGGGCCGCCACCGAAGATCTCCGGGCCGCCGACGAAGTTGCCGGGGTACCAGTAGGCCAGCGTGATCTCGCGGCCCGAGGGCGCGGCGTAGAACACGCGGATCCGGCCGGACTCGATCAGATAGATGCCGTCATGCGGCGAGCCCTGGCTGAACAGCGTGGCGCCGCGGTTCAGCACTTTCTTGCGGCCGCGCGAGACGACGACGTCGCGCTCCTGCGGCGACAGCTGCTCCAGGATCGGGCGCTGGCGAGCGCGGTCCGGCACGCGGATGTTCGGCTCGCCGTCCGACAGCAGCAGCGCGGCCGCGGGCGGCGGCGCCTCAGGCGAGCGAGACATCAAGGGCGGCCAGGAAGCCTGCGGGATGGCCAAAGGTCGTTCCCCTGCTTCATCTACTGTGCGCTGCAGCGAAGCACGGAATGTTTCTAATTCAAAGTCACAAAGATCGCCGCAGCTGCGGCGGCGCCGGGCGCCGGACGCGAGAAAGCCGGCCTCCCTTTCGGGAGCCGGCTTTATTGTCGCGCCGCGCTTGTGATCAGACCGCTTCTTGGCAGCGGCCGATCGCCCAGCGGATCAACTTGCGGACATCGGGGTCCGGATCGTCCATGGCCTGTTCGAGCCAGCGCAGGGCCTGCGGCGCCGCGATCTCGCCCAACGCGGCCGCGCACTCCTTGCGGACATTGCTGGTCTCGTTGTCGAGGTTGGCCCCGAGCGCCTCGATCGCGCTCGCGGCTTTCAGGCGTCCGAGGGCGTTCGCGGCCTTCACCCGCACCTGCCAGACCTCGTCGCCCATCGCCTGGATCAGCTGCACGGTGGCCTCGGGCAGCCGGATCTTGGCGATCGAAGCGGCGGCCTCCTCGCGCACCTGCCAGTGCGGGTCGCCGAGCCCTGCGACCAGCGCGGCCGCGCCCCGGCCGCCCGGTCGCACGAACACCAGCGCCGACATGGTGGCGCGCCGCACGGACGGGTCCGGGTCGGCGGCGGTCGCGATCAGCGCCGGCAGCGCCTCCTCGGCCTTCAGCCAGCCGATCACCCCGAGCCCTTCGCGGCGAACTTCGGCGCTGTCGTTCTGCAGCGCCTTCAGAGCCGCCGCGAGCGCGTCCGGAAGGGTGAGCTCGCGCAGCGCGCGCAGCGCCGCCGCCTGGACGAACGGATCGGAATGCTGGGCGCGATCGATCAGAAGCGGGCCGCAGGACGGCTCCTTCTTCTCCGCGAGCGCCTCGGCCGCGTTCTGCCGCACCGCAGCGTCAGGGTCCTCGAGCGAGCTCACGAGGCCCTCGACGACGTCCGGGCCGTCATGCTCGTCGAGCGCCTTGGCGGCCGCCGCCCTGACCTCCGGGTCGGGATCGGCGAGGCCGCTCAGCAGCAGGACCTTGGCGTCCGGGCCGACCTCCTCGGCGAGCTCCATCATCGCGACGCGGCGGATGCCCGGATCGGGATCGGTGGCCCGCTCCTTGAGATCCGCGAGATCGTCGCCGAACGGATCGAAAGGCGGCATCGCTTCCTCCTCAGCGCAGCAGATAGGGGATGTTGACCTTCACGGCGCCGGTCGGGCAGTCGGCCTCGCACGGCATGCAGTACCAGCACTCGTCGTACTTCATGTAAGCTTTCTTGCGACCGTCATCGATCGCGAGAATGTCGAGCGGACAGACGTCGACGCAGACGGTGCAGCCTTTTTCGGCGATGCACTTGGCGTCGTCGATGACGACGGCCGCGCTTTTCTGCTGGGTGATGATCGGCAATTGATCTCTCCTTACTCGGCCGCGACCGGCGTCTTGACGCGGAGCTGGTGGTAGGCGGCCATCTCATCCGCCTCCACCGGCACGACGTAAGGCGCGACCTCGCGCTTGCGGTGCGACATGCGGCCGAACTCGTCCTTGAACAGCATCGTGTGGCAGAACCACTCGTCGTCATTGGTCTCCGGGTGGTCGACCCGCAGGTGATAGAAGCCCCAGCGGCTCTCGGTCCTGTAGAGCGAGGCCGCGGCCGCCATGTCGGCGCAGTCGAGGATCGACTGCATCTCCAGCGCGCGATGCAGCTCGTGCGGATCGGTGGCGCAGAGCTGCCCGAGGTCTTCGCGGATCTCGGCGAAGCGGCGCTGGCCGATCTCCATCTTGGCGGTGACCTTGGGCGGCTCGAGATAGTCGTTCACGAGACGCCTCGTCTTGAACTCCATCTCGTGCGGCGTAAGCCCGTCGTCGCGGCGGGTGGGGGCGAGCACGCGCTCCTGCTCGGCGGCCAGGTAGCCCTCGTCATAGGCGGCCATGTCGACGCTCTCGCAATAGGAGGCGGCGTCGGCGCCCGCGATGCCGCCGTTCACGAAGGCGCCGAGCATGTAGTTGTGCGGCACGCTCGCCATGTCGCCGACGGCGTAGAGACCGGGGACCGTGGTGCGGGCGTTCTCGTCCACCCAGACGCCCGAGGCGGAGTGCCCGGAGCAGAAGCCGATCTCGGAGATGTGCATCTCCACGGGACGCTTGCGGTAATCGTTGCCCCGGCCCGCATGGAAACGGCCGCGCGACGGCCGCTCATTGGTGTGCAGGATGGTCTCGATCTCCGAGATGGTCTCCTCGGCGAGGTGGTCCATCTTCAGGTAGACCGGGCCGTTTCCGCTTTGGAGCTCGCGCCAGAACTCCAGCATCATCTGGCCCGACCAGTAATCGCACTCGATGAAGCGGTCGCCCTTGTTGTTCGCCGTGTATCCGCCGAACGGGCCGGTGACATAGGCGCAGGACGGCCCGTTGTAGTCCTTGATCAGCGGGTTGATCTGGTAGCATTCGAGGTTCGCGAGCTCGGCGCCGGCGTGATACGCCATGGCGTAGCCGTCGCCGCAGTTCGCCGCGTTCTCATAGGTGCCGAACAGGTACCCGGAGGCCGGCAGGCCCAGACGGCCGGCGGCGCCGCAGGCGAGCACCACGGCCTTGGCTTTCACCACCAGGAACTCGGAGGTGCGGGTGTTGACGCCCACCGCCCCGGCGATGCGGCCGTCCGCGGACTTCAGCAGCCGGGTCGCCATGTAGCGGTTGGTGACAGAGACCTGCAGGCGGCGCAGCTGCCGGTACAGCACCTTCTTGACGTTGTGGCCTTCCGGCATCGGCAGAACGTAGGTCCCCATGTGGTGGACCTTGCGCATGTTGTATTCGCCGGAGCCGTCCTTCTCGAACTTCACCCCGAGCCGGTCGAGGTACTGGATCATTGGGAAGGAGCCCTGCGCATAGGCCATCACGGCCTTCTGGTGGACGATCCCGTCATTGGCGACGGTGATCTCCTTCACGTACTGCTCGGGGGTGGCGTAGCCGGGCACGATCGCGTTGTTCAGCCCGTCCATGCCCATCGAGATCGCGCCGGAGCGCTTGACGTTCGCCTTCTCCATCAGGAGCACGCGAAGGCCGGGATTGGCCTCCTTGGCCTTGATCGCCGCCATCGGACCGCCGGTGCCGCCGCCGATGACGAGCAGGTCGGTCTCGACGATCTCGGTCTTGATGTCGCTTGCGCTCATGGTCGAGGTCATTCCGTCTGTTGATCGCTTGGAATGCGGGGTCAGGCGGCCTGCGCGGGCGGCGACGCCTCGCGGGCGAGGCTGCGGAGGTAGGTCCAGGGAAAGATCCCGCGGTCGTGGCCGTCGGCGAAGGTCAGGTGCACCGCGTAGCCGCCCATCGGCTCCACCGCGGTGATCGCCGCGTCCGCGAAGGCGTCCGGGAAACGGCCGTCGACGCGCGCCCGGGTGCACCAGGCGCAGCGGCAGCGCAGCCGGAGCGTCTCGGCGGGCGCTGCGGCCGAGGAGCCGTCGGCCCAGCTCATCCGCAGCGCACGACCGCCGCGGGCCAGCACCGCCTCGACGGGCGCGTCGGCCGGGTCGAACGGAGGCTGCTGCGCCGCGATGTCTTGGAGTGGATGCTGCATGTGCCAGGCCCTTTCGCGTCCTTCGAAAAGACCCGCAAAGTCCTGTCCCCGACAGCAATTAGTTGCCGCTCCGGGCGCATTGCCAGAGCCGTCCTCAGGCCGAGACGGGCTCGGCGCGCGGAGGCGCCGCGGACCGGCGCAGGCCGGGCGCGAGCGCGAGCGCGACGCCGCCCAGCGTCGCCGCGAAGCCCAGCGCCTCCACGGCGGTGAAACGGTCGCCCAACACCAGGAAGGAACCGACCGCCGCCCAAAGCGGCGCCATCAGCATGCCGGTCGCAGCGACCGAGGCCGGCAGCGCCCGCACCGCGGCGAACCAGGCGAGGTAGCCGACCGCCATCGGCCCGAGCGCCATATAGACCCAGGCGCACACGCCTGCGGCGGACAGCGGCGCGGCCGGCTGCGTCTCGCAGGCGAGCGACGCGGCCGCGAGCGCGACCCCGCCGAGGGCGAGCTGCCACGCGGTCGCGGTCAGGGCCGGCAGCGCGAGGGGCCGGCGCGCCGTCACCGCGCCGAGCCCGAACAGCGCCGCGGCCGCGACCGCGAACAGCACGCCTGGAAGCCGGGCCGCGGTCAGCTCCAGACCCGAGCCGCCGAGGATCACCGTCACGCCGACGGCCGCGATCGCGAGCGCGGCGAGCGCGCCGGCGGTCGGGCGGACGCCCTCGATCGCCCAGGACAGCAGCATCGCCCAGAGCGGCATGGTGTAGACCAGCAGCGCCCCTTCGGACGGCCGTATCCACTGGATCGACAGCGCTGAAAAACCCATCCAGGCGAACACGTTGGTGAAGGACCGCCACGCCAGCGGCCGCCACTGCGCAGGCGCCGGCAGCAGCCGGTCGCGCCGCAGCGCCGCGAGCCCTAACAGCAGCGCGGCGGCCGCCGTCGCGGCGAGCCCGCGCGCGAACATCGGCGGCGTCTCGAGCGAGATCACCTTGATGGCCGGCCAGTTGAAGCCCCAGCTGGCCGAAGCGACCAGCAGGCACGCCGCCCCAACGCCCGCGCGGATCAAGGCGCGCTCGTCCGGCAGCGCGAGCGAATGGACGGATGGGCGCAAAGCCGCGTGGCGCAAGGGGAGCCTCCCGGCCGGCGCGAGAGCCGCCGGAACGGCGCGCAAGCAATCGCGCTGCGCCTGCGAAGGACAGCAATTAGTTGCCGGAGCGGCCTTTCGGGCGCCGCCGACCGCGCCGCGGCGCGGCTTTCGCGCCCGTCGACTTGGGCTCGGCGGCGTGCCAAGAGGCGCGCCTTGGATTTGGCGGGATCAGAGGAAATGCGGGCCGGACGCCTGATGTCGCCCACGCTCGCGGTGGCGTTGTCGACGCTGTTCTGGGGAACCGCCTGGTACCCGATGCGCGTCCTGCAGGAGCGCGGGCTCGACCCCGACTGGGCCGTGGTGGTGATGTTCGGCGTGCTGTCGCTCGCGCTCGGCCCCCTGATCTGGCGCGCGCGAAATCGGCTCGCCGGCCACTGGCGCGCGCTCGGCTGGATCGGGCTGACCGGCGGCGTCGCGATGACCTGCTACTATCTCGGCGTCACGACCACGACCGTCGCGCGCGCCACCCTGCTGTTCTATCTCGCGCCGGCCTGGACCACGCTGATCGAGTTCGTCGCCCTCCGCAGGCCGATCGGCCTGACGCGCGGCCTCGAGCTCGCGCTCGGCTTCGCCGGCCTACTGGTGATCCTCGGGCCGGGCGGCGGCGGAGGCGGCGGGATCAATCTCGGCGATCTCTTCGCACTGGCGGCCGGCGCGCTTTTCGCGCTGTCGTCCTTCCTGATTCACCGTCGACCGGAGCCGGGCGCCCTCGCCTGCACCTGGTCCTGGGCGGTCGCCTCGACGCTCTCGGCCTGGCTCGCCGGCGCGCTGTTCAACGCGGACGGCCTGCAACGCGCGCTCGCCGCGCCCGACAGCCTGACTGAGACCTTCCTGCCAGCCGCGGCGCTCGGCACGCTGCTGTTCCTGCCGATGAACCTGCTCACCCTGTGGGGCGCGGCGCGCCTCGCGCCGACCCGGCTGATGCTGCTGCTGATGTGCGAGGTCGGCATCGCGTTCGCCTCGTCCGCGATCCTGGCGGACGACCCGTTCGGCCCGCGCGAACTTCTCGGATGCGCGCTGATCCTGTCCGCGACCCTCGTCGAGCCCCTCCGCCAGCGCCTCGCCGCTCCCGGCCGCCCGGGCGGCTGAGCCGGCCCGCCCGCCCAAAGTCGTCTTGCGAGGCGCCTGGGCGCGCCGCATTATAAACCGGATGGTTGACGATCGGCACACGAACCTGGACGAGGTGTTTCACGCCCTGGCGGACACCACCCGTCGGGCCATGATCGCGCGCTTGGCCTCGGGCGAGCACACCGTCGGGGAGCTCGCCCGGCCGTTCGAGATGTCGCTCAACGCCGCCGTGAAGCATGTGAAGGTCCTGGAGCGCGCCGGCCTGCTGCGCCGCAGGGTTCAGGGCCGCGCGCATTTCTGCTCGCTCGACGCGCGCCCGCTGAAGGAGGCCGCTGCCTTCGTGCGGGCCTATGAGGGGTTCTGGAGCGACCGGCTCGACGCCCTCGACAGCCTGTTGCGCCAAACCTCGCGACCCGAAAGTTGAGAATGACGAACGCTGACCCGCCGGTCGTGCTGACGCGCGTGTTGCCATCCTCTTGCGAAGAGGCCTTTCGGGCCTGGACCGAACCGGACCTGATCCGGCGCTGGCTCGCGCCCGGTCCGAACGTGGTCGAGCGCTCGGAGACCGACCTGCGCGTGGGCGGCGCCTTCATGCTGGAGACGCGCGCCCCGAACGGCGCCCGCCATCTGATCACCGGCCGCTACCGCGAGATCGTGCCGGGGCGGCGGCTGGTGCAGAGCTGGGTCTATGAAGGGCCGCTCGATCTCCTGCCGGGCGTCGAGACCGAGCTCTGCGTCGAGCTGAAGCCGCTCGACGGGGCGGGCTGCGAGCTCACGCTCACGCACCGGCGCCTCGCGCGCCCGGACGTGCGGGAGGCCTATCGGGGCGACTGGCCGACCTGCTTCGACAAGCTGCAGAACGTCCTCAGCTAGATAAAAAACGGGGGAGACGACATGAGCGCTGGAGGCGCGCCTGTTCCGCTGCGCGAACGGATCGTTCGCGTCTGGTTCCTGATCGACGCGGTCGTCGCGCTGGCGCCGCCGCTCTACTGGGCGGCGGACGGCGAGGTCGCGCCGATCCTCGGGCTCCCGGCGGCGCTGTTCTATTTCGTGGCGGTGAGCGCCTGCATCTCGGCCAGCGTGGTGTTCGCCTATTGGAGCGGCGCGCGCGACGGAGAGCAGGCGGCATGATCGTCACCTTCGGCCTGCTCGCCCTGTTCTTCGCCTATGTGGTCTGGGTGCTCCAGAGGAACCGCGTCTACGACCGCTCCTTCGCGGACTACGCGGTCGGCGGCCGCTCCTTCGGGGCGCGCTACCAGGCGATGTCGTTCCTGAACACCTGGTATCCGGGTTCGATGTTCACCGCGTTCGGCGCCCTGTCGGTCACCAGCGGGGTCATGTCGTTCTACGTGCTGTCCTACAGCCTGCTGACGGTCGTGCTGCTCTACGTGCTGGCGCGCCCGGTCTGGCTGTGGGGCAAGGCCTACGACCTCAAGACCCAGCCCGATCTGTTCGCGCTGCGCTACGGCTCGCGCCACATCCGCTCGATCGCGGCGGTGATCGGACTCGTCTCGGGACTGCCGTGGCTGGTGCTGGGGATGCAGGCGCTCGGCAACCTGTTCCAGGCGATGTCGCTCGGTCGGCTGTCCTTCGGCGCCGCCGTGGTCGTGGGCGTGCTGGTGATCGCGGTGCGCCAGATCTGGACGGTCCGCATGGGCATGCGCGGCGTCGTGATCTCGGACTATGTCCAGGGCATGGTCGCCTATGTGGGCGGCGGGCTGATGCTGGCGGGACTGATCGTCTGGCTGATGGTCGTGAAGGGCAGCTCGCTGCAGGGCCTCGACCCGCGGATGTACGCGATCCCGAGCTTCGGCTCGGCCGAGGGCCCGCTCTATATTTTCGCGCTGATCTTCACCGGCGCGCTCGGAGGCTGGTGCTGGCCGTACATCTTCGTCCGGCTGTTCACCGCAGACGGCGTCGAGAGCCTCAAGAAGTCGGCCGCGATCGCGACCCCGCTGACCTTCCTGTTCGGCGCTGCGCTGCTGATCTTCGGGATGCTGGCGTCGCAGGTCCCCGAGGCGGTGGCGAAGCCCGACGACGTCTGGTTCACGATCTCGCAGCAGGCCGGCGGGGTGGTGCTGCTGGGACTCGCCGGCGTGGTCCTGCTCGCCGCCTCGATGGGCCACACCGACGGCAACATCCAGGCCTATGG
This sequence comes from Hansschlegelia beijingensis, assembly GCF_014196425.1. GTDB lineage: Bacteria > Pseudomonadota > Alphaproteobacteria > Rhizobiales > Methylopilaceae > Methylopila > Methylopila beijingensis. The sequence continues at coordinate 336,069 of NZ_JACIDR010000004.1, read as the reverse complement.
GGCGCAGCTCGCCAACGACCTCGTCGGCAACTATGTCGAGCTCGACCAGAAGGCGATGATCGTGGTCGCCAAGGTGGGGATGCTGATCATCACCCTGCTGGCCTCGTGGCTCGCCTGCCTCGAACTGCCCGCGCTGTTCTCGCTCGCGGTGCTCGCCTACCAGGGCATCATCCAGCTCGCGGTGCCGCAGTTCCTCGGCATCTTCTGGAAGCGCGGCAACAAGCAGGGCGCGCTCGCCGGGATGGTGGCCGGGTTCGCGGTGGCGGTGGGTCTGGAGCTCGCCTATGGGGGCGCCCTGCCCTTCGGCTATGGCCTGACGTCGGGCTGCTTCGGGCTTGCGGCGAACCTGCTCGTCTACCTCGCCTGCGCGTTCCTCATCCCGCAGTCGGCGGAGGAGCGGCGCCGCGTCGAGGCGCTTTTCGCAGCCATCGAGGAGAAGCGTGGGCGCGGCGCGGTCGGCGCGCCGGCGCCCGCCTGAGCCGCCTCAACCGAGGCCGGCGCGCGCCCGCGCGGCGGGGTTGCGCCACATCAGAAGCTCCGGGCGGCCGAGGCCGTCGCCGCCCGGACGTTGCGCGAACCATGCGCGGCACAGGTCGCCGAAAGCCTTGGCGGCGGGGGCGATCTGTCTCCGGCCGGAGCTGTAGAGCGCGAATTCGACGTCCGGCAGCCTGGGCAGCGCCGCGGCTACATCGGCCCGCACGAGCCCCGGACCGAGAAAGCTCTCCGCCAGAGGCGCCACGGCGAGCCCGGAACGGGCCGCCGCCTGCACGCCGGCGAGGCTCGGGCAAGCGTAGACCACATCCCAGGCCCGGCCCGCGCTTTCGAGGGCGCCGAGCGCGGCCGCCCGGTAGGCGCAGGGCTGCGGAAACAGCGCGAGCGGGACCGGCGCGCGGGCGTCGAGCCTGAGATCGGGCGCGGCCGCCCAGACCAGCCCGTCGCGGAACACCAGTTCGCCGCCCAGCTCGCCCACCGCCCGCTTGCCGAGCACGAGGTCCAGATCGCCGGCGCCGAGCCGCTCCACCAGCGCGCGGCTGACGCCGATCTCCGCGCTGAGGCGCACGTCCGGATGGATGCGGCGGAACCGGCCGAGGACCTCCGGCAGGCACTGTCCCGCGAAATCCTCCGAGGCGCCGAAGCGCAGCGCGCCGCCGAGCCGCGGCGAGCCGAGATGCTCGGTCGCGTCCTCGATCAGGGCCAGGAAGCGCCGCGCATAGCCGATCAGGATCTCGCCGTCCTCGGTGAGCGACAGCGTGCGGGTGGTCCGGTTGAGGAAGACCCGCCCGGCCTTCTGCTCGAGCCGCTTGATCTGGTGGCTGACGGTGGACTGCGTCGAGTTCAGCCGTTCGGCGGCGCGGCTGAAGCCGCCGCATTCGGCGACGGCCACGAACACGCGCAGCAGATCCGGATCGAACATCGCCAGCCCCGTTCATGGCGAAACGCCATGTTTTGTAGCTCAATAATTCATTTGTTGCATTGCGAAAGCTCGACGACCATCCGGGCGCATCCCGGTCGTGGCCCGCGCGCCCGGCCCCCCAGCCTTGCCCATCGCGCAGTACGAGAGGACCGATCCATGACCCTGCGGCGGCCGTCCCGAGACGACATCCGCGCGATCAGCGCGCGCTCGCACATCCGGCTGACCGACGCCGAGCTCGACGTCATGGAGAAGATGGTCGCTGCCAATCTCGAGCTCTACGACGAGCTCGACCAGACGCCGGAGCCCCTCCGACCGGTGGTTCCCGCCGTCCGCATCCCCGGCGTCCGCCCCTCCCCCGAAGAGGACCCGCTGAACGGCGTCGTGCGGACATGCGACGTGCGCGCCGTCGCGGCGACCGGCCCCCTGTCGGGCAAGTCGATCGGCATCAAGGACACGATCTGCGTCGCCGGCATCCCCACGAGCTGCGGCTCGCGGCTGCTCTACGATTTCATCCCGGACGCAGACGCCACCGTGGTGACGCGCATCCTGGAGGCCGGCGGCCACATCACCGCGATGCTGAACACGGACGACTTCGCGTTCTCGGGCGGCGGCCACACCAGCGCCTATGGCGCGGGGCTCAACCCCGTGAACCAGAAGCATGTCGCGGGCGGCTCGTCCTGCGGCTCGGCGACGGCGGTGGCGAGCGGCCAGGTCGACATCTCGCTCGGCGGCGACCAGGGCGGCTCGATCCGGATTCCCTCTTCATGGTCCGGCATCGTCGGCCACAAGCCGACCCACGGCCTGGTGCCCTATACGGGCATCGCCGGGTTCGACCCCACCATCGACCATGTCGGCCCGATGGCGAAGACCGTGGAGGACGCGGCGCTGCTGCTGACCGTGATCGCCGGCGTCGACGACACCGCGCGCGACATGCGCCAGCCGAGCGCGATCGAGAAGGTCGACTACGCGGCCGGGCTGACGGGCTCGATCAAGGGCCTGCGGATCGGGGTGGTGAAGGAAGGCTTCGGCACGCCCTGGTCGATGAAGGAAGTCGACAAGGCGGTGCGCGAGGCCGTCAGATATCTCGAGAAGATGGGCGCCACGGTCGAGGAGATCTCGGTCCCCGAACACGCGCGCGTGCCGGCGATCTGGAACAGCATCGCGATCGAGGGCGGCATCGCGACCTTCTACCAGGGGCTCAACGCCTACGGCACCAAGGGCTGGTACAACACCCGGCTGATGTCCGCCATGAACCGCGGCATCAAGACCAATGGCGGCGACTTCTCGCCGACCGCCAAGCTTGGCGTGGTGATGTCGGAGTATATGAGCGCGCAGTACCATGGCGTGTTCTACGGCCGCGCGCAGAATCTCGCCCGCCAGCTCACGCGGGTCTACGACAAGGTGTTCGAGACCTATGACCTCGTGGTGATGCCGACCACGCCGCAGACGGCGCACGAGATTCCGCCGCTCCCGGAAGCAAACCGCGAGGAGCACATCGCGCAGGCGCTCAACATGGTCTGCAACACGGCGGCCTTCGACCTGACCGGCCACCCCTCGATCTCGGTGCCGTGCCGCGACGTCTCGGGACTACCGGTGGGGCTGATGTTCACCGGGCGGTCGTTCGACGACCAGACGGTGCTGCGCGCCGGCCACGCCTATCTGGCGGCCTGAGGCCGGCCGCTCAGACCTCCAGCGCCTGGAAGCGATCCGGCGGCGAGGCGGCGAGCTCGGCCCAGTCGAGCTCCTCCTCCAGCGCGTGGAACACGTCGTCGCCGATCTCGCCGCGGCGACGCAGCTCCATCAGGCGCCGGCGCTTGGCGGCCAGGACCGCGCGGCGGAGCTCGTCGGCGTCGCCTTCCGCCCGTGGGTGGCGGCCGGCCTCCGCGGCGGTCCGCGACGCGGCGAACTCCCGCCGCAGCCAGCGGGCCGCCTCCCCGTCGCCTTCGCCCAGAGCGACGTCGCCGGCGTCGAGCAATTCGAGGCGGGCCTTCGTCAGCTCTTCCTCATATGCGCCGTCGCGCTCGAACCGGAGCAGGCGGATCAGCGGCGCGAGCGTCAGGCCCTGGCCGACCAGCGTGCCCAGAACCGTCGCGAAGGCCGCGAGCGCGATCAGGTCGCGCTCCGGAAACCCGGGCGGCAGCGCAAGCGCCGTCGCGAGCGTGACGAGCCCGCGCATGCCGCACCAGGAGACCGCGATCCCCTGCGCGACGGTGGGCTTCGGGCCGCGGCCGCGCCAGCGCGCGACGAGCCGGGCGAGCGCGCCATAGCCCATCACCCAGGCGAAGCGCACCACGACTACGACCACGAACACCGCGAGCGCGAACAGCGCCGCCTCCCAGAGCTCGTTCGCCGGCAGCCGGCTGACGATCTCGCGGCTTTGCAGCCCCATCAGCAGGAAGGCGGTGACGTTGAGCAGGAAGACCACCGCCTCCCACACCGAATAGGAACGCACCCGGTCGCGCGGCGAATGCCGCTCCGGCGCACCGCGAGCGACCATCATGGCGAAGGCCACCACCGCCAGGATCGGCGACAGCCCGGCCCGCTCGGCCACGATCCAGACCCCGAAGGTGCTGACGAACTCGAACAGGGTGCCGCCCAGCGTGCCGGCCAGCAATGGCAGGATGCCCACATAGGCCGCGCCCGCCAGCGCGCCCCCGATGACGCCGCCGACCGGCGCGAGCAGCAGCCAGGGCGCGAGCCCCGCGAGTCCGTCCCCGGTGGTCGCCATCGCCACGGCGGCGCTGAAGATCAGCAGGGCCGCGGCGTCGTTCAGCAGGCTTTCGCCCTGAAGCACCAGGGTGGTGGTGCGCGGCAGGCTGACCTGCCGGAGGATGGTGGTGGCCGCCGCGGCGTCGGGCGGCGCGACGATCGCCCCGAGCGCGATCCCCGCCGCGAGCGGCAGCCCCCACCAGACCGAGAGTGTCGCGACCGCGGCGGTGGTCAGCAACACAGCGACGGCCGCGAGCGCGAACAGCGGCGCCCAGTGGCGGCGCAGCTCGCGCGGCGCGAAGTCGAAGGCGGCGTCGAGCAACGCCGGCGCGATGAACAGGGCGAGCGCAAGGTGCGGCTCGATGGCGATGCGCGGCGCCCAGGGCAGCGCGGCGACGCCTACGCCGGCCACCGCCAGCATGGTCGGGTAAGGCACCGCGAGATGCCGCGAGAGCTGCAACAGCACGATGGCCGCCAGCATCAGCGTGAGCATGCTCTCAAACAGCGACATGGACGCAGCCTCAGACGCCCGGACGGCTCACGAAAGCGATAGATGATCCGGCGCCGCGCGGCGAGGCCGCGACCAACGCGCCCACCCTTCTGGAACCCGTTTTCGCGCGCGCCAGTTGAGTGGGGCCGGCGGCGCTTGTTTCGCGCCGGCTCAGCCCGTCCGATTTTCGGGCCGCTCCTGAAGGCGACATCAATGACATCCACGCTCACCAAGATCCTGGCCGTCGGCCTGGTCGGCTGCGCCCTCGGCGGATGCAGCGACGAGGCCACCGTTCCGATCGCGGAAGGCTACGGCCCGAAGCCCACGCTTCCTGCGCCGCGCGAGAGCTGGTTTCCGACCGTCAATGTCTCCAAGGCCGTCGGCTGGCCCGACGGCGGCGCGCCCAAGGCCGGCGCCGCCTTCCAGGTGACGGAGTTCGCCGAAGGACTGGACCACCCGCGCAAGGTCTACGCCCTGCCCAACGGGGACATCCTGGTGGCCGAGACCGCCGAGCCCCCGAAACCGGAGGACGGCAAGGGGATCAAGGCCTGGTTCCAGAGCTTCTTCATGGAGCGCGCCGGCGCCAAGGTGCAGAGCGCCAACCGCATCACGCTGCTGCGCGACGCCGACGGCGACGGCAAGGCCGAGATCCGCAAGACCTTCCTCACCGGCCTGAATTCGCCGTTCGGCATGGCTCTCGCCGGCGACCGGCTCTACATCGCCAACACCGACGCGATCGTCAGCGTGCCCTACAAGGAGGGCGACGAGCAGGCCACCGCCACGGTCGAGAAGCTGGTCGATCTTCCGGGCGGTCCGCTCAACCACCACTGGACCAAGGATCTGGTGGCGAGCCCCGACGGCTCCAAGCTCTACGCCACCGTCGGCTCGAACTCGAACGTCGCCGAGAACGGCATGGACGCCGAGAAGGACCGCGCCGCGATCCTCGAGGTCGACATCCCGACCAAGAACGTGCGCCTGTTCGCCTCCGGCCTGCGCAATCCGAACGGCCCGTCCTGGCAGCCCGACAGCGGCGCGCTGTGGGTCGCGGTCAACGAGCGCGACGAGATCGGGTCCGACCTCGTGCCCGACTACATGACCTCGGTGAAGGACGGCGGCTTCTACGGCTGGCCCTACAGCTACTTCGGCAAGCATGTCGACGAGCGGGTGAAGCCGCAGCGGCCGGATCTGGTCGAGAAGGCGATCGTTCCGGATTACGCGCTCGGGCCGCACACGGCCTCGCTCGGGCTCACCTTCAACACCGGCGGCCTGTTCCCGGAGCGGTACCGCAACGGCGCCTTCGTCGGCCAGCACGGCTCGTGGAACCGCCAGCCGCAGAGCGGCTACAAGGTGATCTTCGTGCCGTTCAAGGACGGCATGCCTAGCGGCCCGCCCGAGGACGTGCTGACGGGCTTCCTCAACGACAAGGGCGAGGCGCAGGGCCGGCCGGTCGGGGTCGCGATCGACAAGGCGGGCGCGCTTCTGGTCGCGGACGACGTCGGCAACAAGGTCTGGCGCGTCACTGCCGCCCAGGCCGGCTTCTAGGCCGGTCCAGGACGCGGCGGGCGGACGATCGCAGGCCCCCGCCGCGTCACTTCAGCAGATTGCCCAGCACCTTCGCGGTGTAGTCGATCATCGGCACGATGCGGGCGTAGTTGAGCCGCGTCGGGCCGATCACGCCCAGCACGCCGACGATCTTGCGGTCGCCGTCCCGGAACGGGGCCGCCACCATCGAGGAGCCGGACAGCGAGAACAGCTTGTTCTCCGATCCGATGAAGATGCGGACGCCGTCGCCCTCCTCCGCCCGGCCGAGCAGGTCGATGACGCCCTTCTTGCTCTCGAGGTCGTCGAGCAGCAGGCGGATGCGCTCCAGGTCCTCGAGCGCCTTCAGGTCCTCCAGCAGATTGGCCTGGCCGCGCACGATCAGCTGGCGCGGCTCGCCCTCCGAGGCGCCGGCCCAGCTCGCCAGTCCCGCCTCGACGACGCGCGCCGCGAGCGCGTCGAGCTCGGTCTGCGCGGTCGACAGCGCCTGCTCGAACGCCTCGCGCGCTTCGCCGAGGGTGCGCCCGCGCATCTGACCGTTGAGGAAGTTGGTCGCCTCGATCAGGACCGAGGACGGCAGGCCGCGCGGCAGCGGCAGGATGCGGTTCTCGACGGAGCCGTCCTCGCCGACCAGCACCGCCAGGGCGCGCTCCGGATCGAGCGGCACGAACTCGATATGCTTGATGGCAGGATCCTGCTTGCCCGCCAGCACCACGCCGGCGCCGCGCGACACCCCCGACAGCATCGTGGAGACGTCGGTCAGCACCTCCTCGACCGACCGCGAGCGGTTCGAGCCGCCGACCTGACGTTCGATGGCGCTCTTGTCGTCGGGCGACAGCTCGCCGACCTCCATCATGGCGTCGATGAAGAAGCGCAGGCCGAGCTCGGTCGGCAGCCTGCCGGCGCTGGTGTGCGGCGCGTAGATCAGGCCGAGCGCCTCCAGGTCCGCCATCACGTTGCGGACGGAGGCCGGCGACAGCGAGACCGACAGCAGCCGCGACACGTTGCGGGAGCCGAGCGGCTCGCCCGTCGTCAGGTAGCTGTCGACGATGCGCCGGAAGATCTCGCGCGACCTGCGGTCGAGCTGCGCGATGCCTGCGTTGGCTTCGGTGATCGGGCGTTCGATTGACATGCCTCTGAGGTAGGCCCTCGTAGCGCGCGTGAACAGGCAGGATTTAGGAAGCCGTTCGCGCGATCAAGCGCCGCCATGCTTGCGGCCGGCGCGCCGTGAGGGCAGAAGGAACGCCGTTCCCGAAAGTCTGCGAGCCCTTGATGTCGATCCGCCCGTCGAAACGCGCCCCCGAGGCCATGCGCGCCGTGTCCCTGGAGCGCGGCGTCGCGCGCTACGCGGAGGGCTCGTGCCTCGTGAAGTTCGGCGAGACGCACGTGCTGTGCGCGGCGAGCATCGAGGACAAGGCGCCCGGCTGGCTCCGCGGCCAGGGCCGCGGCTGGGTGACGGCCGAATACGCCATGCTGCCGCGCGCCACCCATGAGCGCACGCGGCGCGAGGTGAATTCCGGCAAGCCGTCCGGCCGCACGCAGGAGATCCAGCGGCTGATCGGCCGCTCGCTGCGCGCCGTGGTCGACCTGAAGATGCTGGGCGAGCGCCAGATCACCGTGGACTGCGACGTGCTGCAGGCCGACGGCGGCACCCGCACGGCCGCGATCACCGGCGCTTGGGTCGCGCTGCATGACTGCCTCGCCTGGATGAAGGCGCGCGACATGCTGAAGGGCCCGGCCCTGAAGGACCATGTCGCCGCGGTGTCGTGCGGCCTGTTCAAGGGCACGCCGGTGGTGGACCTCGACTACGCCGAGGACTCCTCGGCCGAGACGGACGCCAATTTCGTGCTGACCGGCTCGGGCGGCATCGTCGAGGTGCAGGGCACGGCCGAGGGCGCGCCGTTCTCCGAGGCCGAGCTCATGTCCCTGCTCGGGCTCGCCAAGAGCGCCTGCTCGAACCTCGTCGAGCTGCAGAAGCTCGCCGTCGCCTGAGAGGAACCGCCCGTGAGCCTCCCCGCCATCGGCCCCCGGCTCGTGATCGCGACCCACAATGCCGGCAAGCTCCGCGAGTTCCGCGAGCTGCTGGCGCCGTTCGGGCTGGAGCTGGTGTCGGCCGGCGAGCTCGGCCTGCCGGAACCGGACGAGACCGGCACGACCTACGCCGAGAACGCACACATCAAGGCGGAGGCGGCGGCCGCCGCCGCCGACCTGCCGGCGCTGGCCGACGATTCCGGGCTCGCCGTCCATGCGCTCTGGGGCGCGCCGGGCATCTTCTCCGCGCGCTGGGCCGGGCCGGACAAGGACTTCGCGGCCGCCATGCAGCGCGTCGAGGAGGATCTGCAGGACCGCGGCGCGACCGCGGCGGCGGAGCGCCGCGCCGCCTTCGTGGCGGCGCTGTGCCTCGCCTGGCCGTCCGGCGAGGCGATCGCGGTCGAGGGCTCCGTCTCGGGCGAGATCGTCTGGCCGCCGCGCGGCGGGCTGGGCTTCGGCTACGATCCGATCTTCCTGCCGGACGGCCACCAGCGCACCTTCGGCGAGATGACCGCCGACGAGAAGCATGGCGTGACCTGGGAGCCGTCGGGCCGCGGCAGCGGTCTCTCGCACCGCGCGCGCGCCTTCGGCGAGCTGATGCACGCGCTGTTTCCGGAAGGCCCGCCGCGGTGAGCGAGCCAGGCTTCGGCGTCTACGTCCACTGGCCGTTCTGCGCGGCCAAGTGCCCCTATTGCGACTTCAACAGCCACGTCCGGCGCGCCGAGGTGGACCAGACCCGGTTCCTCGCGGCCTACCGGCGCGAGATCGCCCACATGGCGGCGCTCGCGCCCGGCCGGACGGTCGCCAGCGTGTTTTTCGGCGGCGGCACGCCCTCTCTGATGAAGCCCGAGACGGTGGCCGGCGTCCTCGAGGCGATCGCGGCCGCCTGGCGGATCGAGGACGACGCCGAGATCACGCTGGAGGCCAACCCGACCAGCGTCGAGGCGGACCGTTTTCATGGCTACCGCGCCGCCGGGGTCAACCGGGTGTCGCTCGGCGTGCAGGCCCTGAACGCCGCGGACCTGCAGGGGCTCGGCCGGCTTCACACCGTCGAGGAGGCGGTCGCCGCCATGGAGCTCGCGCGAGCGATCTTTCCCCGCGTCTCCTTCGACCTGATCTACGCCCGTCCCGGCCAGTCGCCCGAAGCGTGGCGGGAGGAGCTGACCCGCGCCATCGGCTACGGCACCGAGCACCTGTCGCTCTACCAGCTGACCATCGAGGAGGGCACGCCGTTCTTCGCCCTCCACCGCGCCGGCAAGCTGAAGACGCCCGACGAGGCGATCGGGCGCGCGCTGTGGGACGTGACGCAGGAGGTCTGCGGCCATGCCGGCATGCCGGCATACGAGATCTCGAACCATGCGCGGCCCGGCTGCGAGAGCCGCCACAACCTCGTCTACTGGCGCTACGGCGAATATGCCGGGATCGGCCCCGGCGCGCATGGCCGGCTGATCGTTGACGGGGTTCGCCGCGAGCTCGCGACCGAGCGCAATCCCGAGCTCTGGGCGGCGGCCGTCGAGGCCGAAGGCTCCGGCCTCGTGGTCAACGACGCGCTGAGCCTCGAGGCCCAGGCCGACGAGTTCCTGGTGATGGGGCTGCGGCTCGCCGAAGGCATCGACCTCGCGCGCTTCCACCGCATCTCGGGCCGCAGGCTCGATCAGCGCCGCATCGACGATCTGGTGATGGACGGCATGGTCGAGAGGGTCGGCGCCGACCGGCTGCGCGTCACGCCCGAAGGCTTCCCCGTGCTCGACGCCGTGGTGGCCGATCTCGGCAGCTGACGCGGCGTTGAACGACCTGGCGTTCTGACATACGTTCGTACGGCACTTAGGAGGCTGCGATGGTCGCGCTCAAGCTCAGCCGACAGGGGAACTCGACCGGCGTGGTCCTTCCGAAGGAAGTGCTCGCGCGGATGAACCTCTCTGCCGGCGACACGATCTACCTCACCGAAGCGCCCGACGGCTATCGGCTCACTCCTTATGAGCCGGGCTTCGAGGAGCAGATGGAGGTCGCCCGCCGCATCATGAAGAAGCGTCGCAACGCTCTTCGTGAACTTGCGAAGTGAAAGAGCCCGTCTGGATATCGAAATCGACGGCCGTCGCAGCGCATGACGAGCAGATTGCGGAGCATGGGGGGCGCGGCGGGCTGATTAACGAAGGGGCGCTGGAAGCGGCGCTGCATCGGCCGCGCAATCTTCTCCATTACGGCAAGCCGGACCTCGCGGAGCTCGCGGCGTCCTACGGCTATGGTCTTGCGAAGGACCACGCATTCTCGGACGGCAACAAGAGAGTCTCGGCGGTCGTGACCGAATTGTTTCTGGAGCTGAACGGCTACGCGCTCGAACTGACCGACGCGGAGCTGGTGACGCTCTGGCTCGGCCTCGCCGGCGGAGACATCCCCGAGCAGGCCCTGGCGGACGTGCTGCGAGGGGCGATGAGACCAATGGATCCCTCGTGACCGCCATTCCGAGCGAGGCTCCCGCGGCGCGCCCGACGCCGATGATGGAGCAGTATATCGAGATCAAGTCGGCCAATCCGGACTGCCTGCTGTTCTACCGGATGGGCGACTTCTACGAGATGTTCTTCGAGGACGCGGAGGTCGCGAGCCGCGCGCTCGGCATCGCGCTGACCAAGCGCGGCAAGCATCTCGGCGAGGACATCCCGATGTGCGGCGTGCCGGTCGAGCGCGCCGACGACTATCTTCAGCGCCTGATCGCGGCCGGCTTCCGGGTCGCGGTCTGCGAGCAGACCGAGGACCCGAAGGAGGCCCGCAAGCGCGGCGCGAAGTCCGTGGTGCGCCGGGCGGTGGTGCGGCTCGTCACGCCCGGCACGCTGACCGAGGACGCGCTGCTCGAACCGCGGGCCGCGAACCTGCTGGTGGCGGTCGCGCGCGGCCGCTCGGAGGCCGGAGGGATGATCTTCGGCGTCGCCCAGGTCGACGTGTCGACCGGCGCCTTCTCGGTCGGCGAGGCCTCCGCCGCCGGTCTCGGCGCGGCGCTCGCGCGGCGCGACCCGTCCGAGATCCTGATCCCCGAAACGCTCGCCGAGGAGCTCGCCGCGGCGCTCGGCGAAACCCGCGCGGCCGTCACCCCGGTCGGCCGCGACATCGCCGACCCGGCCCGCGCGGAGGCCCGCCTCGCCCGCCATTTCGCGGTCGCGGCGGCGGAGGCGTTCGGGCTCAGCAAGCCCGAGCTCTCCGCCGCGGCGATGATCGTCGGCTATCTGGAGCGCACCCAGCTCGCGAGCCGGCCGCCGCTCGCCCGGCCGGTGCGCGAGGGCCGCGGCGCGGTGATGGAGATCGACGCCGCCACGCGGGCCAATCTGGAGCTGACGCGCAGGCTTTCGGGCGAGCGCGAAGGCAGCCTGCTCGACGCCGTCGACCGCTGCGTCACCGCCGGCGGCTCGCGCCTGCTCGCCCAGCGCATCGCCGGGCCGCTGCTCGACCCGGACGCGATCGCGGCCCGCCACGACGCCGTGCAGGCGCTGATCGACGCTCCGGAGCTCAGGCGCGCGGTCCGCGCCGCGCTCGGGCGCGCGCCCGACCTCGCCCGCGCGGCGCAACGCGTCGCCTTCGGCCGCGGCGGCCCGCGCGACCTCGCCGCGATCCGCGACGCCCTGAAGGCTGCGGAAGCGCTCGCGGAGCGCCTCGCGGCGCTCGAGACCGCGCCGGACGAACTCGCCGTCATCGCCGCCGCGCTCGCCGGGGCGGACCACGCGATGGCCGACGAGCTCGCCGCGACGCTCGCCGACGAGCTGCCGCTCAACAAGCGCGACGGCGGCTTCGTGCGGCACGGCTGCGACGCGGAGCTCGACTCCACCCGCAGCCTGCGCGACGAGAGCCGCAAGGTGATCGCCGGGCTTCAGGCGGCCTACGCCGAGGCCACCGAGATCCGCACGCTGCGGATCAAGCACAACAACGTGCTGGGCTATTTCATCGAGGCGCCGCAGCAACACGGCGAGCGGCTGCTCAAGCCGCCGCACGCCGAGACCTTCGTGCACCGCCAGACCATGGCGGGCGCGATGCGCTTCACCACCACCGAGCTCGGCGACCTCGAGCGGCGCATCGCGGAGGCGGCCGACACGGTCCTGCGCTGCGAGCTCGCGACCTTCGACCGGCTGGCGGCCCGGGTCACGGAGAGCTGGGAGAGCTGCCGGGCCTGCGCGGACGCGCTCGCGGGGCTCGACGTCGCGGCCGGCCTCGCGGAGGTCGCGGTCGAGCAGAACCTGACCCGGCCGCATGTCGACGACAGCCTCGAGTTCCGGCTGGAAGGCGCCCGCCACCCGGTGGTGGAGGCGGCGCTGCGCCGCGAGGGCAAGCCGTTCGTGGCGAACGACGCCGACCTCTCGGCCCCCGACGACGGCGGCGGACTGATCCAGCTGGTCACCGGCCCCAACATGGGTGGCAAGTCGACCTATCTGCGGCAGGCCGCGCTCTGCGCCGTGCTGGCGCAGGCCGGCGCCTTCGTGCCCGCCGCCGCCGCGCATATCGGCGCGGTGGACCGGCTGTTCAGCCGCGTCGGGGCGGCCGACGACCTCGCCCGCGGCCGCTCGACCTTCATGGTCGAGATGGTCGAGACCGCCGCGATCCTGAACTCCGCCGGCCCGCGCGCGCTCGTCATCCTCGACGAGATCGGCCGCGGCACCGCGACCTTCGACGGCCTGTCCATCGCCTGGGCGGCGATCGAGCACCTGCACGAGGTCAATCGCTGCCGGGCGCTGTTCGCCACGCATTTCCACGAGCTCACCGCGCTGAGCAAGCGCCTGCCGCGGCTGCGCAACGCCACCGTCCGGGTCGCCGAATGGAAGGGCGAGGTGGTGTTCCTGCACGAGGTCGCGCCCGGCGTCGCCGATCGCTCCTACGGCATCCAGGTCGCCAAGCTCGCCGGCCTGCCGCCCTCAGTGGTGCGGCGCGCCAAGGCGGTCCTGGATGAGCTCGAGGCCGCCGACCGCGCCTCCCCGGTGGAGCGCATGATCGACGACCTGCCGCTGTTCGCCGCCACCCGGGCCCGTCCGGAGCCGGAGGGGGAGCCGGTCCTCGAGGCGCTCGACGCGGTCGATCCGGACGCGCTCACGCCGCGCGAGGCGCTCGACGCGCTCTACCGGCTGAAGGCGCTGCGGAAGAGCTGAGAGTCGCCGCGCCCCGCGCGCAATCACCACGCTCGCCGGCATGGCGCGTTTCGCGGTTGCCCCCTATGTTTCGCGGCCTCTGATCCAAGCCCGGCTGCGCGAATCCCGATGTCGACCGTCCGCCAACGCCTGCGCGTCGCGCGCAACGCCCGTGAACTGGCCGACAGCGCCGCATTGGCGCGCGAGCTGTCGGCGCTTTCGGCGCGCCATCGCGGCGACTCCAACGCGCTTCGCCTCGCCGTGGTGGCTCACCTCAAGCAGACGCTCGCGGCCGGCCGCGAGACGGCCCGCCTCTGGCTGAACGAGGACGGCGCCGGCACGGCCTGCGCGCAGCGGCTGTCGGGCCTGATGGACGCCGTCGTGATGGCGCTGTTCCACCACGCGACCACCGACCTCTACCCGCGCGTGAACCCGAGCTCGGGCGAGCGGCTCGCCGTGGTGGCGGTCGGCGGCTACGGCCGCGGCTCGATGGCGCCCGGCTCCGACGTCGATCTGCTGTTCCTGCTGCCCTACAAGCAGACCGCCTGGGGCGAGAGCGTCGTCGAGGCGATGCTCTACGTGCTGTGGGACATGGGCCTGAAGGTAGGCCACGCGACCCGCTCGGTCGACGAGTGCATCCGCCTCTCGCACGCCGACATGACGATCCGCACCGCCGTGCTGGAGGCCCGCCGCATCACCGGCGACGAGGAGCTGTTCGAGGAGCTCACCCGCCGCTTCGACGCCGAGGTGATCGAGGGCCGGGCCGCCGAGTTCGCCGCCGCCAAGCTCGCCGAGCGCGACGAGCGCCTCGGCCGCGCCGGCGCCTCGCGCTATCTGGTCGAGCCCAACGTCAAGGAGGGCAAGGGCGGCCTGCGTGACCTGAACACGCTGTTCTGGATCGCCAAGTATGTCTGCCGGGTGCGCGACGTCGACGACCTCGTCGGCAGGGGCATCTTTTCGGCCGCCGAGCTCCGGCTCTTCAAGAAGTGCGAGGACTTCCTCTGGGCGGTGCGGTGCCATCTGCACTTCATCACCGGCCGGCCGGAGGACCGGCTGTCCTTCGACCTGCAGCGCGAGATCGCGGTCGCGCTCGGCTACACCGAGCATCCCGGCCTGCGCGACGTCGAGCGCTTCATGAAGCACTACTTCCTGGTCGCCAAGGACGTCGGCGACCTGACCGCGATCCTCTGCCACGCGCTCGAGGCGCGCCAGGAGAAGCCCAAGCCCCGGCTCGATCGCTTCCTCACCCGCTTCCGCAAGCGCAAGCCGAAGACCGCGCAGGCGAGCGAGAGCTTCGTCATCGAGGACGACCGCCTCAACGTCCGCGACGAGGGCGTGTTCGCGCGCAATCCGGTGGAGTTGATCCGCTTCTTCCAGATCGCCGGCGCGCAGGGGCTCGCCTTCCATCCGGACGCGATACGGCTGATCACCAAGTGCCTGAAGCTGGTTGACGGCGCGCTGCGCGAGAATCCGGAAGCGAACGCGCTGTTTCTCGAGATCCTGACCTCGCGGCGCAGCCCCGAGAAGGTGCTGCGGCGGATGAACGAGACCGGCGTGCTCGGCCGCTTCATCCCGGATTTCGGCCGCATCGTCGCGATGATGCAGTTCAACATGTACCACCACTACACGGTGGACGAGCATCTGCTGCGCGCGATCGGCGTTCTGGCCGAGATCGACGCGCGGGAATCCTCGGACTCGCACCCGCTCGCCAACGAGCTGATGCCGACGCTGCGCGACCGCGTGGCGCTCTATGTCGCGCTGTTCCTGCACGACGTCGCGAAGGGGCGACCGGAGGACCACTCGATCGCCGGCGCGCGGATCGCCCGCCGGCTGTGCCCGCGCCTCGGACTGACGCCGGCCCAGACCGACACCGTCGCCTGGCTGATCGAGCAGCACCTGACGATGTCGATCGTCGCCCAGTCGCGCGACCTGTCCGACCGCCGCACGATCGAGGACTTCGCCAAGATCGTGCAGAGCCCGGAACGGCTGAAGATGCTGTTCATCCTGACCATCGCCGACATCAAGGCGGTGGGCCCTGGCGTGTGGAACGGCTGGAAGGGCCAGCTGCTGCGCACGCTCTACTGGGAGACCGAGACGGTTCTGACCGGCGGCCATTCGGCCGGCGACCGCAAGAGCCTGGTGGAGCAGGCCAAGAACGACCTGCGCCAGCGGCTGACCGACTGGACAGACGCCGAGTTCGAGGCCTACGCCCAGCGCCATTACGCGCCCTACTGGCTGAAGGCCGAGCCGGAGCGCGCCGCCCAGCACGCCCGCTTCATCGCCCGCGCCGACGCGGCCGGCGAGAAGCTCGCCACCGAGGTCGCGACCGACGCCTTCCGCGGCGTCACCGAGCTCACCGTGCTCGCGCCCGACCATCCGAAGCTGCTGTCGGTGATCGCCGGCGCCTGCGCGGCGGCGGGCGCGAACATCATGGACGCCCACATCAACACCACGACCGACGGCTTCGCGCTCGACACGATCTTCATCGGCCGCGCCTTCCCGGAGGACGAGGACGAGCTGCGGCGCGCCCGCCGCATCGCCGAAAGCATCGAGCAGTCGCTGCGCGGCGAGATCCGGCTGTTCGACATCGTCGCCAGCAAGACGCGCAGCTCCGCCAAGGGCCGGCCGCGGGCCTTCGAGATCCCGCCGGAGGTCACCGTCACCAACGCCTGGTCGGACCGCCACACGGTGCTGGAGATCGTCTGCCTCGACCGGCCGGGCCTGCTCTACGAGCTCACCAACGCGATCTCGCGCCTCAACCTCAACATCGCCTCCGCGCATGTCGCGACCTTCGGCGAGCGCGCCGTCGACGTGTTCTATGTCACCGACCTGACCGGCGCGAAGATCGCGAGCGCCGCGCGCCAGACCTCGATCCGCAGCCGCCTGATGGCCGCCCTGCAGGCCGAGGACAAGCGGGCGGCGCCCGCCAAATAGGGCCGCGCCCGCCGCGGCCTCTCGCGGACGCAATGCTTCGTTGCGCTTCGTGAGGGGCCCCGCCCTGTGCGCCGGCGCCCGCAAATGGTATGGTGCGGGACGAAATCGTTGCGCTCCGCGCCGTCCCGGACGGGCGGAGAAGGAACCCGCCGGACCAGATGCAGCACTCCACCGCCGCTTCCGAGCGCGCGCTCGCCGCGACCGCGCACAAGCTGACCGCCGACCTCGCCGCCGCGAGGCCCGCGATCTATTGGGCCGACCTGATCCTGACCGCGCTCGTCGCCTATGCGGCCTTCGCGGGGGCGCTGCTGCTGCCGACCGGCCTGGAGCGCGCCGCCGCCTTCGTGGTCTCGGCGCTCGCCTTCTACCGCGGCGTCAGCTTCATCCACGAGGTCAGCCACCTTCGGCCGCAGGACGTGCCGGGCTTCAAGGCCGGCTACAACGCGCTGATCGGCGTGCCCTATCTGGTGCCCTCGCTGATGTATGAGGGCGTGCACAACCAGCATCACGCCAAGTCGCGCTACGGCACCGCGCTCGATCCCGAATACATGCCGCTCGCCCGCCAGACGGTGTGGCACGTGCTCGGCTTCATCGCGATCTCGGCGCTCGCACCCATCGGCCTGCTGATCCGCTTCGGAATCCTGACGCCGCTCGCGGCCGTGATCCCGCCGCTGCGCAAGTTCGTGGTGGAGCGCTGCTCGGCGCTGGCGATCAACCCGGCCTTCATCCGCGACCACCCGACGGACGCGCAGCGCCCGCTCTGGATCCTGCTCGAGACGCTGTGCAGCCTGTGGGCCATCAGCTTCGTCGGCCTGACGGTCGCGGGCGTGATCCCGCTGCGCGTGTTCCTGACCGCGCTCGCGCTCGGCTCCGCGGTCGCCGTGATCAACCAGCTGCGCACCCTCGTCGCCCATCACTGGGAGAACGAGGGCGACGAGATGAGCTCGACCGGCCAGTTCCTGGACAGCGTGAACGTGCCGCCGCCCTCGACGCTGCCGATGCTCTGGGCCCCGGTCGGCCTGCGCTACCACGGCCTGCACCACCTGCTGCCGCGCCTGCCCTACCACGCGCTGGGCGCCGCCCACCGCCGCCTGTGCGAGGCGCTGCCCCCCGAGAGCCCCTATCACAAGGGCAGCCATCGCGGCTTCTGGCACGTGACCGGCCGGCTGCTCGGCGCCATCCGCGACAACCGCCGCGCCCCGCGCCCGGAGATCGTGCCGGGCGAGTAGGCCCGAGGCCGCACGGCGCCGCCCTCGCTGGCGCCGCGCTTGCTCATCCCCTGCGCCGGACCTCATCGTCCGACGAACGCCAACGGGGATGACGCCCATGTGCCGCGGCGACGACGCCAACTGCCCTGAATTTCAGCTTCACTACCGCTCCTTCAAGGAGGAGCTGAGCGCCGAGCGGCGCGGCTTCCTCAAAAGCTCCTTCGTCGCGGCCGGGGGGCTGGCGACGCTCGGGGCCGCCGGCGCCGCGTCGCTGGTCACGCCGGCGCTCGCGCAGGCCTCGGCCGCGCGCGCCCCCGGCGAGCGCAGGCATCATCATCTGCCGGCGAACGCCGACACGGTGCACTGGGGTTATTTCTCGAAATCGCTCAAGCCGCGGGTCGAGGTCGAGTCCGGCGATATCGTCACGATCGAGACGCTGACGCACCACGCCAACGACGACCGCGAGCGCATGGTCGAGGGCGATCCGGGCGCCGAGAGCGTGTTCCTGTGGACCAGCGACCGGAAGGGCGTCGACCGCCGCGGCGCCGGCCCGACCGACCCCAAGGTCTACAAGAAGGGTTCTGGCGAGGGCCAGGGCGTCCACGTCATGACCGGGCCGGTCTATGTCCGCGGGGCGGAGCCGGGCGACGTGCTCGAGGTCCGCATCCTCGACTGCGCGCCGCGGCCCTGCGCCAACCCGAAGTTCCGGGGCAAGGCGTTCGGCTCCAACGCCGCCGCCTGGTGGGGCTACCACTACAACGACATGCTCGACGGCGCGAAGCGCGAGGTGGTGACGATCTATGAAGTCGACGCCACCGGATCGAAGAGCTGGGCGCAGGCGGTCTACAACTTCAAATGGACGCCGCAGACCGACCCGTTCGGCGTCGTGCACGAAACCATCGACTATCCGGGCGTGCCGGTCGACCATTCCAGGACCAGCCGCAATTTCGACGTGCTGAAGGGCGTGCGGCTGCCGATCCGGCCGCATTTCGGGACGCTCGGCCTCGCGCCCGCCGAGGCCGAGTTCGTCGACGCGATCCCGCCGAACCATGTCGGCGGCAACATCGACAACTGGCGCATCGGCAAGGGCGCGACGATGTACTACCCCGTCGCGGTCGAGGGCGCGCTGCTCTCGGTCGGCGATCCGCATGCGAGCCAGGGCGACAGCGAGCTCTGCGGCACCGCGATCGAGTGCTCGCTGACCGGCGTGTTCCAACTCATCCTGCACAAGAAGGCCGACCTGCCGGGCACGCCGCTCGAGGGGCTCGACTATCCGATGCTCGAGACCCAGGACGAATGGCTCGTGCACGGCTTCTCCTTCGCCAACTACCTGAAGGAGCTCGGGCCGGACGCGCAGTCGGCGATCTACGGCAAGTCGTCTGTCGACCTCGCGATGCGTGACGCCTTCCGCAAGATGCGCCGCTTCCTGATGGACACGCAGAAGTTGACCGAGGACGAGGCGGTGTCGCTGATGTCGATCGGGGTCGATTTCGGCGTGACCCAGGTGGTCGACGGCAACTGGGGCGTCCACGCGGTGGTGAAGAAGGACATCTTCGCCGGCCGCGCCTGAGGCTCAAAGCAAAACGGCGCCGGACTCGTCGTCCGGCGCCGTCGGCAGGGAAGTCCGTCGGGAGTTACGCGGCCGCGGCCGCCTTCTCGGTCGCGACCTCGGAGATCGTCTTCAGCACCTGGCTGGCGATCTGGTAGGGGTCGCCCTGCGAGTTCGGGCGCCGATCCTCAAGATAGCCCTTGTAGCCGTTGTTGACGAAGGAGTGCGGCACGCGGATCGAGGCGCCGCGGTCGGCCACGCCGTAGCTGAACTTGTTCCACGGCGCGGTCTCGTGCTTGCCGGTCAGGCGCATGTGGTTGTCCGGGCCGTAGACCGCGATGTGCTCGTCGAGGTTCTTGTCGAACTGCGCCATCAGCGCCTCGAAGTACTCCTTGCCGCCCACCGTGCGCATGTACTCGGTCGAGAAGTTGCAGTGCATGCCCGAGCCGTTCCAGTCGGTGTCGCCGAGCGGCTTGCAGTGGAACTCGATGTCCACGCCGTACTTCTCGGTCAGGCGGAGCAGCAGGTAGCGCGCGATCCACATCTCGTCGGCGGCCTTGCGCGAGCCCTTTCCGAAGATCTGGAACTCCCACTGGCCCTTCGCGACTTCCGCGTTGATGCCCTCGTGGTTGATGCCGGCGGCGAGGCAGAGGTCCAGATGCTCCTCGACGATCTGGCGCGCGATCGCGCCGACGTTCTTGAAGCCGACGCCGGTGTAGTAGGGACCCTGCGGGGCCGGATAGCCCTGCTCGGGGAAGCCGAGCGGACGGCCGTCCTTGTAGAAGAAGTACTCCTGCTCGAAACCGAACCAGGCGCCTTCGTCGTCAAGGATGGTGGCGCGCTTGTTCGAGGCGTGCGGCGTGACGCCGTCCGGCATCATGACTTCGCACATGACAAGGGCGCCGTTGGTGCGGGCCGGGTCGGGATAGAGCGCGACCGGCTTCAGGACGCAGTCGGAGCTGTGGCCCTCGGCCTGCTGCGTGGACGACCCGTCGAAGCCCCACAGCGGCAGCTGATCGAGCGTCGGGAAACCGTCGAATTCCTTGATCTGCGTCTTACCGCGGAGGTTCGGCACCGGCGTGTACCCGTCGAGCCAAATATACTCAAGCTTATACTTCGTCATCGCGGGTCTCTCATACTTCAGTTGCGCGATCTGCGGGAAACCGCTCCGTCAGGTGAGCCGCTGCGCGGGAGGTGCGCGGCGGCTCAGGCGGCCATCTGAAGCATTTTGCGTGCCACTCCGCCGAAAACCGCGGCGCCGCGTCGGCGGCGCGCTGGCAGGTGGAACCAAAGGCGCGTTTTGTCCCTTCCCTTGTGACCCCGGACGGCGCCCGCCGCTGCGGCAATCGGCCGACTGCACGTAGTTTCGGCAATTGCTGCTTTTTGATTAGGCAGACCGCTTAAATTCAGGACAGGCGGTGCTACATTCCGGGGAACAGCAAGACGAAAGAAACGCCCATGACCAACACCATCCAGGGCTCCGCCAAGATCTATCAGTTCCCGGTTCGCCATCTCGGTCTCGGCCGCCAGCGGCCCGGACAGGCCGCCTCCCAGGCCCCTGCTCCGCAGGTCAAGGTGCTGGCTTCGAGCGGCTGGTACCATGACGCCGCGATCGAGGACGCCCGCCGCAGCGGCAAGCACTGAGCGCCTCGCGAGCGACTGTTCAGGCCCCGCCGCCGGGCATAGCCTGACGGCGTGACGGAGGGTCGAGCATGTCGCAGAGCGGCGGCTGCCTGTGCGGCGGCGTCCGGTACCTCATTAGGGGCCCGCTCGGCGCGCCCGTCGCCTGCCATTGCGTGCAGTGCGCCCGCACCAGCGGCGCCTTCGCGGCGATGGCCGCCTGCCGCACCAACGAGCTGACCATCCAGGATTCCGGCACGCTCGCCTGGTTCCAGTCCTCCGAGACGGCGCGCCGGGGCTTCTGCGCGCGTTGCGGCGGCAATCTGTTCTGGGCGAGCGAGGTGGAGGATCAGACCTACGTCACCGCCGGAACGCTCGACCGGCCGACCGGGCTGCGGCTCGCGCAGCACATCTTCGTCGCGTCCAAGTCCGACTATTACGAACTGACGGACAGCCTGCCGCAGAAGCCGGAGTGGTGAAGCCGCGCGGCCGCTGGCGCCTCACGCCCTCAGGCAGGCGTTGATCTTCTCGATGACTTCCGTGAGCGGCTCGAGCACCGTGAACATCAGCCCGTCGCCGCCGGTGCCGCCGCCGGCGGTGTGCACCATCGTCTGACGGCCATGCTCGCGCACCGCCACGACGTTCGCGGGGTGCAGGAAGACGAGCGATCGCGTGTCGGCGTCGGTCAGCGAAATCATCTTCATCGGCGGAGCCCCGGCTCTTTCGGGGCGCCACCGTTCCACCCCGCCGCCCCGCTGTCGAGGCGGACGAACGGCTATCCGCTCGGCCCGCCTCTCAGCCGCAACGCCACTTTCTCCCTCCTCGCGGCGAAGACGTGGGGAGGGTGGCCTCGGCCGCAAGGCCGAGGTCGGGTGGGGCCTTGGGCGTAGGGGCGCAGCCGCCCGTCGTTCTCCGGCCTGCAACGGACCCGCAGAGCCGCCTCGCCGTCATGCCCGCTTGCGGGCATCCACGCCTTCCTTCGCCGTCACACTTGAGCAAGTCGTGGATACCCGCGCGAAGGCGCAGGCATGACGCGGAGGTTCGGGCGGTTCCTTCTGAGAACACCCCACCCGGCCGGGCTTCGCCCGTCCACCCTCCCCTCTGCGAGGGAGGGAAAGAGTGCCCTTCGCTCGAGCGCGACGCATCTCACCCTCCTCGCGGCGAAGCCGCGGGGAGGGTGGCCTCGGCCACAAGGCCGAGGTCGGGTGGGGCCTCGGGCACGGGGCGCAGCCGCGGGGGAGTCTCCGGCCCGCGACGGACCCCGCAGGCCCCGCTCCGCGTCAGGCCCGCTTGCGAGCATCCACGCCTTCCTTCCCCGTCACGCCCCCGACGCCCCGCCGGGCGCCTCCGCGCGCATGGGTAAATGACGGCGTTTTATTTCGCGGCCGCCGTCGGCCTCGCGGTTCACTGAACGTCCTTGCCCCGAACGCAGCCCGCCGGAGGATTCAGATGCGCCCGAAGATCTCGCCCTGCCTGTGGTTCGTCGATCAGGCCGAGGAGGCCGCCCGCTTCTATACCGGCCTGCTTCCGGACAGCCGGATCGATCGGGTGCAGAAAAGCCCGGTCGACACCCCCGGCGGCCCGGCCGGCTCCGTGCTGCTGGTCGAGTTCACGCTGGCGGGCCGGCCCTACATGGCGCTGAACGGCGGCTCCCCCGCTCAGGCGGACCCGCTCGCGGTGTCCTTCGCGGCGGCCCTCGAGACCCAGGAGGAGATCGACCGCCTGTGGGACGCGCGCTGATCGCGGATGGCGGGGCGCCGCGGCAATGCGGCTGGCTGGTCGATCGCTACGGCTTCCCCTGGCAGGTGTTTCCCTCGTTCGTGCTCGGTCTTCTCGGCGATCCCATGAGAGGGCCGCGCATGATGACGGCCCTGATGGGGATGGAGAAGCTCGATCTCGCGGCCCTGAAGGCCTAAGCGGAAGGCTGAGGGGCGCGTCGGCGGGCCCTGATCTCCTTGCCGTTGCGGCCGCCCCCTGCTATCCGCCGCGCCATGACCGCAGCGCCGCAGAAAAACATCCGCAACTTCTCGATCGTCGCCCACATCGACCACGGGAAGTCCACCCTCGCCGACCGCCTGATCCAGCAGACGGGCGGGCTGCAGGCGCGTGAGATGACCGAACAGGTCCTCGACTCGATGGACATCGAGAAGGAGCGCGGCATCACCATCAAGGCGCAGACCGTGCGCCTCAGCTACAAGGCGCAGGACGGCGAGACCTACATCCTCAACCTGATGGACACGCCGGGGCACGTCGACTTCGCCTACGAGGTGTCGCGCTCGCTCGCCGCCTGCGAGGGCTCGCTGCTGGTGGTCGACGCCAGCCAGGGCGTCGAGGCGCAGACGCTCGCCAACGTCTACCAGGCCCTCGACAATGGTCACGAGATCGTGCCCGTCCTGAACAAGATCGACCTGCCGGCCGCCGAGCCCGACCGCGTCAAGGAGCAGATCGAGGAGGTGATCGGCCTCGACGCCTCCGACGCGGTGCCGATCTCGGCCAAGACCGGGATCGGGATCGACCTCGTGCTCGAGGCGATCGTGAACCGGCTGCCGCCGCCCAAGGGCGACCGCGCGGCGCCGCTCAAGGCGATGCTCGTCGACAGCTGGTACGACACCTATCTCGGCGTCGTGGTGCTGGTGCGGGTGGTCGACGGCGTCCTCAAGAAGGGCATGAAGATTCGCCTGATGGGCACCGGCGCGTCCTACGACGTCGACAAGGTCGGCGTGTTCACGCCGAAGATGACCGACGTCGCGGAGCTCGGCCCGGGCGAGATCGGCTTCCTGACGGGCTCGATCAAGGAGGTCGCCGACACCCGCGTCGGCGACACCATCACCGAGGAGAAGCGGCAGACCGCCGAGATGCTTCCGGGCTTCAAGCCTGCGCAGCCGGTGGTGTTCTGCGGGCTGTTCCCGGTCGACGCAGCCGACTTCGAGGACCTGCGCGCCGCGATGGGCAAGCTGCGCCTCAACGACGCGAGCTTCACCTACGAGATGGAGACCTCCGCGGCCCTCGGCTTCGGCTTCCGCTGCGGCTTCCTCGGCCTGCTGCACCTCGAGATCATCCAGGAGCGGCTGGAGCGCGAGTTCAACCTCGACCTGATCGCGACCGCGCCCTCGGTCATCTACAAGATCAAGATGACGGACGGCTCCGAGATCGAGCTGCACAACCCGGCCGACATGCCGGACGTGGTCAAGATCGACGAGATCTCCGAGCCCTGGATCCGCGCCACGATCCTCACGCCCGACGAGTATCTCGGCGCGGTGCTGAAGCTCTGCCAAGACCGGCGCGGCGTGCAGATCGACCTCAACTATGTCGGCAAGCGCGCCATGGTGGTCTACGACCTGCCGCTGAACGAGGTGGTGTTCGACTTCTACGACCGGCTGAAGTCCATCTCGAAGGGCTACGCGTCGTTCGACTACGCCATCACGGACTACCGCGTCGGCGACCTGGTGAAGATGTCGATCCTGGTGAACGCCGAGCCGGTCGACGCGCTGTCGATGCTGGTCCACCGCACCCGCGCGGAGGCCCGCGGCCGCGCGATGTGCGAGAAGCTCAAGGAGCTGATCCCGCCGCATCTGTTCGTGATCCCGGTGCAGGCGGCGCTCGGCGGCAAGATCATCGCCCGCGAGACCATCCGGGCGCTGCGCAAGGACGTCACCGCCAAGTGCTATGGCGGCGACGCCACCCGCAAGCGCAAGCTGCTGGAGAAGCAGAAGGCCGGCAAGAAGAAGCTGCGCCAGTTCGGCCGCGTCGAGATTCCTCAGGAGGCCTTCATCGCCGCCCTGAAGATGGACGAGTGAGCGGCATCAGGTTCGGCTTTCGTTCTTGACACGACAACCTCCGCGTGTGAATTTTCATGAGCACACGCGAGGGGGGGGGCTGAAGATGGCCAAGTTCAAGATCAAGAAGTCGGGCGACAACCAGTACTACTGGGTGTTCGTGGCCGATAACGGGCAGACGATCTGCGTCACCGAAACCTACACGAGCAAGCAATCCGCCAAGAACGCGATCGATGTCGTGAAGGCGAAGGCGGCGGACGCCGGCACCGACGACGAGACCTGAGACCGCGCAGCCGGGGCTATCAGGCGAACTCGACCTCGACGTGCCGGTCCTTCATCTCGACGATCCGGCAGGGGCGGATGATCTGGTCGGCCTCGATCGCGAGGTCGAAGCGCTCCGGCAGTCCGACTACGGTCGAGACGTCGAGCCCGGCGCCGGTGGGCGACAGCGCCCGGACCGTGCAATCGATGGTCGAGGCGCCCTTGTTGAACAGGATGCGGCCGCCCTTGAACACGCGCCGGCGTCCGGGCTTCTCGCGCGTCGCGGAGCGGCCCATGACGCAGCGGTCGCGTCCCTCGGCCTTCGCCCGGTAGACCGCCGCGTCGGCCTCGCGCAGCAGCGGGTCGATGTCGGTCGCGCCGGCCTCGGCCGAGACGACGCCGAGGCTCGCGGTGACCCTCAGCTCGCCCTCCGGCGTGGCGTGCGTCTCGGCCGAGATGGCGAGCCGCAGCCGCTCGGCGACGTCGAGCGCGGCGCGCGGCCCGGTCTGCGGCAGCAGCACCGCGAACTCCTCGCCGCCCAGCCTGCCGATCACGTCGGACTTGCGCAACTGCCCGAGGCAGGCCCTGACGCTGCGCGCCAGCACCGCGTCGCCGACCGCATGCCCATAGGTGTCGTTGACCGATTTGAAGCGGTCGAGGTCGAGGTTGATCAGGCTGATCTCGTTGCGGTGGCGGGCCGCGAGATGCAGCGCGCGCGTCGCCTCCTCACGGAACGCCCGGCGCGACAGCGCGCCCGTCAGCGCGTCGGTGTTGGCGAGAAGGCGGAGCTCCAGCCCCTCCATGACGATCTGCGCGAGGTCGCCCAGGATGGCGACCTGCTCCTCGTCGAAGCTGCGCGGCTCCCGGTCCATCACGCACAGCGTGCCGATGGCGTGGCCTTCCGGCGTGCGAAGCGGCGCGCCGGCGTAGAAGCGCACATGCGGCTCGTCGACCACATAGGGATTCTGCGCGAAACGCGGATCGGCGCTCGCGTCGCAGATCACCAGCGGCGCGCCCTCGCGGATGGTCACGCAGCAGAACGCGTCGCCCTTCGGCGTCTCCTGCAGGTGCAGGCCGCGGCGCGACTTGAACCATTGCCGGTGCCCGTCGATCAGCGAGACCAGGGCCATGGGCACGTCGAAAATCCTGGCGGCGAGCCGGGTGACGCGGTCGAACGCCTCCTCGCTCGGCGTGTCGAGCACGTCGTAATGCGCGAGCGCCGCCAGGCGCTCCTCCTCGCTCGCCTCGGCCGATTCGACGTGAATGGCGGCCACGGAAGCTTGGTCAGAACCCACTGCGAACACTCCTGCTATGGCCGATGCGGCCCCGCCCCCTCCCGGCGGCTTCCGGCACGATGGGCGCAGCCGGCTTACATTTGGTTGCCAGGATCGATCGAAAATCCCGGCGACCCGCCAAGGTGCTGGCGCAGCCGGCCGGCGAGCGCCGCAGGGTCCTTGAGCTCGCACTCCCAGAGCACGAGCGGCTCCCAGCCGAGCGCGCGGAGCTCGACCAGGACCCGGGCGTCGCGCGCGACGTTACGGCCGATCTTGGCGCTCCAGTACTCCGCGTTGGCCTTGGGGGCGCGCGCTCCGCGGGCGCAGTCGTGGCCGTGCCAGAAACAGCCATGGACGAAGACGACCTTGCGACGCGAGGGAAACACCAGATCCGGGCTTCCAGGCAGATCCTTGCGGTGCAGCCGGAACCGGTAGCCCAGAGCGTGAGCGGCGCGCCGCACGAGCATCTCGGGCCGCGTGTCGCGGCCCTTCACGGCTCGCATCACCGCCGAGCGCTCCGCCGAGGGCGGCGCGATCATCCCGCCGCCTGCGCCGCGGTCGCGCAGCCGAGCAGCGGCTCCAGCAGTTCGGCGGCCAGAAAACGCACGACCGGCGCCGCCACGCCGTCTCCGGCGAGCCGGTAGGCGTCGTTGTAGCTCGTCGGCAGGCGGTAGCTCTCGTCGAGACCCATCAGGCGCGCCGCCTCGCGCGGCGAGATCAGCCGGCTGCGGATGCGGTCGCCCTCGACGAGAAGCAGCGTCTGCCGGCTGGAGCCGCCGGCGGGCGTCCTGAGGCAGCCGGCGCGCCCGTCGAAACGTGCCTCCGCGCGCTGCGCCTTGACGCCGTTACGGTCCGTCCGGATCCGCTTGTAGACCGCCCCGACCCGCCGCTCGCCGGAGGCCGCGATCGCTCTGATCCGCTCGCGGTGCAGCGGGGCCATCAGGGCGAGCAGCGCCTCGGTCTCCTCTGGCGCATGCCAGCGCACGCCCACAGGTTCGTCCTCGATGAGGTCGGCGAGGCAGGGAACATTGGCCCGAGGCGCAGAGAGGCGCCACCAGATCCAGCTTCTCGTGGACTGCTCGTCGAGCGCGGAGTGAGCCGCGAGGAGGGCCTTGGGGTGCCAGAGCGCCGATGGGGCGGAGGCGGCCGTCTGCGGCGGCGGCGCGAGGTCGTCGGCGACCGCGAGGATGAACAGGCGCGGCCGCGACTGCGGCAGAAACAGCGCGGCGTCGATCACCATGGCGCCGAAGCGGTAGCCTGCGGACGCGAGCGCCGCGCCGATGGCCGCGAAATCCCTGCCGCCGCGCGACGTGAGCGTTCCGACGACGTTTTCGAGGATCAGCGTGCGCGGCGCCCGGCCTTCCGCCTTGAGCGCGAGGATCGCATTCCAGAACCCCCAGAAGGCGCTCGAGCGGCCGCCCGAAAGACCTGCTCCGGCCCCCGCAAGAGAGAGATCTTGGCAAGGGAAGGAGCCCCAAGCGAGGTCGACGCGTCCAGGCAGCATTGCGGGCGTGACGTCGTGGACGTCGCCGACCCACAGGTCGTCGTCGCCCCAGTTCGCCCGGTAGGACGCGGCCTTCTTGGGGCTGAGGTCATTTGCGAACAGGCAGCGCCAGCCGGGGCCGAGCCCGGCCCGCGCCATGCCGCCGCCTGCGAAGAACTCGTAGAAGGTTGGGATCGCCGCCTCGCGCTCAGCAGGTCCGACGGCTCGTCAGGCGACCGCCGTCGTAGTGTCGTTCACCGGAGCCTCCGGGACGTTCTTCTTGATCGACTCGATCGCCTTCACCGCCGAGGCCTTGGCCACATAGCCTTCGGAGACGAACATCGTCTCGCCATTGGAGGCCTTGAAGCGAAAGCGGTACTCGCCCTTGCTGTCCTTGTAGATCTCGAACTTGTACATCGACGTCCTCCCAAGTGGCGCGCCCGCTCAGGGAAGGACGCTAGAGCAAGTCCCGGTCAGCCGCCAACGACCCTGCTCAAATTCAGTGGAAATCCCGCGATTTCGGCATGATTCGCACGTCGCGCGGGTGGATCCGCGGACGTGCGCCACGCTCCATCTGGGGGTGCAGGAACTCGTCGGCGTTGGAGAGCTGCGGCTTGAGCTCGCGCTCCGACAGACGGCCGAATTCGCGGGAGCGGTCCACCAGGCTTTCCGCCACGAGGTGGACGACTCCCTCCGGACTGCGCTGCACCCGGCCCTCGATCAGCACCAGCCGCGAGCCCATCACCTCCTTGCGGAAGCGCGCCATGATCGTGGGCCAGATCACGGCGTTGGCGATTCCCGTTTCGTCCGCGATGGTCATGAACACCACGCCCTTGGCGCTGCCGGGTTTCTGCCGCACCAGAACGACGCCGGCGGCCTTCAGCCGCCGACCGTCGCGCGCCGCGCGAACCTCGGCGCAGCTCACCGCGCCCTCGCCCGAGAACAGCGCGCGCAAAAACTGCATCGGATGGCCTTTGAGCGACAGCCGCGTGGTCTGGTAGTCGGCCACGACATGCTCCGTCAGCGGCATGGCGGGCAGCGGCGCCGTCGCCTCGCTCGCGTGGTCGGCGGCGTCCGCGGCCTCGAACAGCGGCAGGGCGACGTCGTCCGGCAGGCGGCGCACCTCCCACAGCGCGACGCGGCGGTCGAGCTTCATCGAACGGAAGGCGTCGGCGTCGGCGAGTTTCACGAGCGCCGCCTTGGGCAACCGGGTCCGGCGGCGCAGCTCCTCGATCGAGGTGAAGAAGCCCGAACGGGCCGCGACGAGCGCCTTTGCCCATTCCTGCCGAAAACCCTCGATCTGCCGGAAACCGAGCCGGATGCGCAGCGCGCCGTCGGGACGCCTTTCGAGCGTGTTGTCCCAGAAGCTGACCGCGATATCCGCGCCGCGCACCTCGACGCCGTGCTCCCGGGCGTCGCGGACGATCTCGGCCGGAGCGTAGAACCCCATGGGCTGCGCGTTCAGCAGCGCGCAGGCGAACGCCGCCGGATGACGGCATTTGAGCCAGGACGAGACATAGACGAGCTTGGCGAAGCTCGCCGCATGGCTCTCCGGGAAGCCGTATGAGCCAAACCCCTCGATCTGCTTGAAGCAGCGGTTGGCGAATTCGGGATCGTAGCCGCGCGCGATCATGCGGCCGACCATCTTGTCGCGAAACACGTCGACGCCGCCGCGGTTGCGGAAAGTCGCCATCGAGCGGCGCAGCGCATTGGCCTCCTCGCCGGAGAACTTCGCAGCCACCATCGCGATCCGCATGGCCTGCTCCTGGAACAGCGGCACGCCGAGCGTCTTCTCCAGCACCTTCTTGAGCTCGTCCTTCTCGCCATGTTCGGGCGCCGGACCGGGATAGACGATGCTCGCGGGGTCCTTCGCCCGCTGCGCGAGATAGGGATGCACCATGTCGCCCTGGATCGGGCCGGGCCGGACGATCGCGACCTCGATGACGAGGTCGTAGAACTTCCTCGGCCGCAGCCGCGGCAGCATGTTCATCTGCGCCCGGCTCTCGACCTGGAACACGCCGAGCGAGTCCGCGCGCGACAGCATCGCGTAGACCTCGTCATCCTGCTTCGGAACCGAAGCGAGCGACAGATCCTCCCCGTCATGCGCGCGGATCAGGTCGAAGGCCTTTCGGATGCAGGTCAGCATGCCGAGCGCCAGCACGTCGACCTTCATGATCTTGAGCGCGTCGATGTCGTCCTTGTCCCACTCGATGAAGGAGCGGTCCGGCATCGCGGCGGGGCCGACGGGGACGATTTCGTCCAGCCGGTCCTGGGTCAGGACGAAGCCGCCGACATGCTGGGAAAGGTGACGGGGAAAGCCGACCAACTCGGAGGCGATCGCCACGGCGCGCTTGAGATACGGGTTCTGGGGATCGAGGCCCGCCTGGCGCACATGGACTTCGTCGAGGCCTGAGCCCCAGCTGCCCCAGACCGTGCCGGCGAGCGCGGCGGAGATGTCCTCGCTCAACCCGAAAACCTTGCCTACCTCGCGGATGGCGCTGCGCGGCTTGTAGTGGATCACCGTCGCGGCCAGCGCGGCGCGATGCCGGCCGTAGCGCTCATAGATGTACTGGATGACCTCCTCGCGCCGCTCGTGCTCGAAATCGACGTCGATGTCCGGCGGCTCGGAGCGTTCCTTGGAGAGGAAGCGCTCGAACAGCACGTCGGTCTCCGCCGGATCGACGGCCGTGACGCCGAGCACGTAGCAGACGGCCGAGTTCGCGGCCGAACCGCGCCCCTGGCACAGCACGCCTATCGACTGCGCGAAGGCGACGATGTCGTGCACGGTCAGGAAATAATGCGCGTAGTTCTCGCGCTTGATGAAAGCGAGCTCCTTGGCGAGGAGTTTCTCCACCTTGCGTGGCGCGCCCTGCGGATAGAAGCGCTTCACGCCCTCGCGGACCAGATCCCGCAAATGGCCGTGCGGGGTTTTTCCGGGAGGGATGGGCTCGCTCGGGTAGTTGTATTTCAGGTCATCGAGACTGAAGACGATCCTCTCGGCATAGCGCAGCGTCTCCGCCACCGCCTCCGGCGCGTCGCGGAACAGGCGCTCCATCTCCGCGGCCGGCTTGAGGTGGCGTTCGGCGTTGGCTTCGAGGATGCGGCCGGCCGTCTCCAGCGTCAGGCCTTCGCGGATGCAGGTGACGACGTCCTGCAGCGCCCGACGCTCCGGCGTGTGGTAGAGCGGCTCGTTGGTGGCGATCAGCGGGACCCTGCAGCGGTCGGCGAGCCGCTTGAGCCGGCTCAGCCGACGCCCGTCGTCGCCGCGCCGCGGCATGGTCGCGCCAAGCCAGAGCGTTTTGGGAAAAGCGCCCCGGAGGGCTTCGACGGCCGCTCTCGTCTCCGCGCCAGGATGCGGCGGCGGCATGACGATGGCGTTCAGCCCTTCTCCCCAATCAAGGAGGTCGGAGAGGCGCAGCAGGCACTCGCCCTTCTTCGCCCGCTGCTTGCCGATGGAGAGCAGCCGGCAGAGCCGTCCCCAGGCCGCCCGGTCATAAGGGTGGACCACGATGTCCGGCGAGCCGTCCTCGAAGACCAGACGCGCGCCCGGGAGCAGCTTCACCGGCCGCGGCAGCTCGGGATTGGTCAGCGTCGTGTAAGCCCGCACCACGCCGGCCACCGTGTTGCGGTCGGCGATGCCGATCGCCTCGACGCCGTAGAAGCTGGCGGCCGCCACATACTCCTCGGGCCGGGAGCCGGCGCGCAGAAAAGAAAAGGCGGTCATGGCCGCGAGCTCGGCGAAGCGGCCGGTCATGCGAACAGCCCATGCACGAACCAGCGCGGATGGCGGACCTCGCGGCCGAACAAGCCGTCGCGGAACAGCCAGAAGCGGGCGCCGACGGTGTCCTCCACGCGGAAATAGTCGCGGGTCAGCGGCGCTTCGTCGTCCCGCCACCATTCGAGCGCGATGCGCTCCGGCCCCTCGGCCCGCACCACATGGTGGGTCGCACGCCGCCAGACGAAGCGCAGCGGCGGCCCGTCCGGCACCTCCGCCAGCACCTCGACAGGCTCGGGCCGCGCGAACATCCGGAGCGGCCGGCGCGGCGGCTCGCCTGTCCGGACCTGCGGCCAGGCGGCGGCCTCGCGGACGTCCTGCGCCGGACGCGGCGCAGCCTCGGCTTCCGGCCGGTGCGCGTGGCCGGCCAGGAAGCGGAGCACGCGGCGTCGGCCGTGGCGGGCCGAGAGACGGTCGACCAGCTCGGCCAGTTCGTCATCCGCCCGCTCGCCGGGACCAAAACCCTGCGGACTCGGCGTCAGCGGTTCGACGGCGAGCGCGGAGAGCCGCATGAGGTCAAAGCCGAACCCCGGATCCAGCGGGTCCGCCAGCGCGTCGAGACGTTCACGGAACAGGCGCAGCAGAAGGTCCGGGTCGCGGGTCGGCGCGCCGACGCCGAGCGCGATGCGCACGACCTTGCCGTCGGCGCGAAAGAAGGCGGCCTCGGCTTCCCGCAACCCTTCGCCCGCAGTTTCCAGGCGCGCAGCGAGCGAGCCGGCGAGCGCGCGCAGAACCGCGAGCGCCGCGTCGGCGCTGGAGAGCGGTTCTGCGAAGCGCCGCTCGACCATCCGGACGGGGACCGGACGGCGCGGCGAAATCGGCGTCTCGGCTCGCCCGAGCGCCTCGTCGAGCATGGAGACGAGCCTTGCGCCGAAGCGCGCGGCGAGTTCGCTCCGGCTGCGGGCGGCGACGTCGCCGATCGTCTTCAGCCCGGCGCGGACGAGGCCGAGCCGCGCAGCCTCCTCCAACCTGAGCGCCGCGATCGGCAGTTCTGCGACGAGCGCGGCCTCGCTTCCGGGCGGCGGGACGGCGCCTTGCGAGAACCAGGCGAGCGCCCGCGCCGGCCCGGGGGCGCCCGCCACCGCGGCGCGGGCCATAAAGCCCTGGCGACGCAGGCCGGCGACGAGATCCTCGGCGAGCGCAGCCTCGCCGCCGAAGAAATGCGCGCAGCCCGAGATGTCGAGCGTCAGCCCGAAGGGCGGATCGAGCGCGACCAGCGGCGTGTAGCGGTCGCACCAGTCCGCGACCGAGCCGAGGAGAGCTGCGTCCTCCCTCGGATCGGCGATGTCGACGCGCAGGTCCGGGCAGATCGAGCGCGCATGGGTGAGCGCCGCTCCCGGAACGCAGCCGGCCGCCGCCGCGCGGGCGTCGACCGCGACGAGGCGCAGCAAGCCGCCCGCGCGCTCGACGATCGCCAGCGGCCGCTCATCCGGCTCGCCGCCGGAAAACGCCTCCTTCCGCCGCACCCTGTCGATCGAGAGGTTCGGCAAAGCGAGCGCCAGGATGCGCCGACCGGGCGCCGGCGGAGCGGCCGGCGTCGTCCCCAAAAGCGACGGCAGGCTCGATGAGGCGGAAGCGGCCGTCATCCGCCCACTCCAGAGGCCAACGGCCAAGCGGCCCGAGGCGGTTGCGGACAAGCTCCACTGTCGCGCGGGGCCATCCCCAATCCTCGGCGGCGGAAGAAGAGGCGAGCGGCGACACGCGCCAGCGCGTCTCGGCGATCGAGAGTCCGGGAGCGGTCGAGGCGGATGAATCGGTCCGCAGGAGCAGCGCCATGACCCCGGAACGCCCGGCGGCGAGCGCAAGCCGCCGACCCGCCACAAGGTCGAACCGCCTCAGCGCCCCGTAAGGCTCGATCAGCGCCGCCGCCAGCGCGCGGCAGCCGAGCGCCGTCTCGGCGGCCTTCAGGGCCGCGTCCATGTTCGGCGCCCGGAACAGCACGATGCGGGCCGGGTCGAGGCCGAGCTCCGCAAGACCGGGCGGCCAGGGCTCGCCGCTCTCGCATCCCGCCATGTCCTGTCGGATCCATAACACCGCCCTCCCCTCGCCGATCGATCGCGCCGCGAGCGCCGCCGCGAACCCGCTCGCCGCCGCCGCCGCGGCCGCTGAGGCCGCCGTCACCGCATGCAGCGCTCCGCGTCTCAGGCCGCCGCCAAGCGCGTCGTCGACCGGACCGACCCCCAGCGTGACCCGGCTTCCGCTTCTTGGCGGCCGCCCGGCTCCCGCATCGATCCGGGCGAGCGCGCTCCGTAGCGCGCCCAGCGTTTCCTCCGCCGCGCCCATGCCGTTCCCGCCGCCTGAAAGTTCCTGTTTTGTTCTTATGGAATCCTCCCGGGAGACGAGTCAACCGACTCCCTCGGACGCAAGGAGCGGCTGCGTTCTCCCGGATTGCTTCTTCGGCCGTTACAGCTTAGCGGATCGAAGCCTCCGGCGGAGAGATCGATGGAGTTCATTCGTCACGCGTTGGACGGCGTCGTCGAAATACGCCCGCGTCTCGTTCCGGATTCGCGCGGCAGCTTCTTTGAGAGTTTCCGGCGCTCAGCCTTCGAGGCGGAGGGACTGATCGCCGATTTCGTGCAGACCAACCGGTCGCGCTCCCACGCCGCCGGAACAGTGCGGGGCCTGCACTACCAGCTCGCGCCCTCCGCGCAGGGCAAGCTCGTCTCCGTGATCCGCGGGGCGGTGTTCGATGTGGCCGTCGATCTGAGGCGGAGCTCGCCCACCTTCGGGAAGCATGTCGCGGTGACGCTCACCGCCGCGTCGGGCGCGGAGCTGCACATCCCGCCGGGCTTCGCGCATGGCTTCTGCACGCTCGAGCCCGACACCGAGGTGCTTTACGCCGTCACCAGCTATTATGCGCCCGAACGCGAGCGCGCGATCTTCTGGGCCGATCCGGCGCTCGGCATCGACTGGCCGACGCCGCCCGACGGGGCCCGGCTCTCCGACAAGGATCTGCGCGCGCCGATGCTCGCCGACGCCGCCGACCTCTTCTGAGCCCCAGGGATCCCTCCCCGATGTCGCCCCGCCTCAAGGACGCACGAATCCTCGTCACGGGCGGCGCCGGCTTCATCGGCTCGGCCGTGGTGCGACGGCTGCTCGGGGCCACCGAGGCTTCGGTGATCAATGTCGACGCGCTGACCTATGCGGCGAACCTCGGATCGCTGCCCGGCGCTGCGGAGAACCCGCGCTACGCCTTCGAGAAGACCGACATCCGCGACGCCGCAGCGATGCGCCAGGTGTTCGAGCGCCACCGGCCGACCGCCGTGATGCATCTTGCGGCGGAGACACATGTCGACCGGTCGATCGACAGCCCGAAAGCCTTCGTCGAGACCAACATGGTCGGGACCTTCGTGCTGCTGGAGGAGGCGCTGCGTCACTTCCGCAGCCTGGATGCGGGCGAGCGCGCGGCATTCCGGCTGCTGCACGTCTCGACCGACGAGGTGTTCGGCTCGCTCGGACCGACCGGCCTCTTCGACGAGACCACCCCCTATCGGCCGAGCTCGCCCTATTCGGCGTCGAAGGCGGGCGCCGACCATCTGGTTCGGGCCTGGCGGGAAACCTTCGGGTTGCCGACGCTCGTCACCAACTGCTCCAACAATTTCGGCCCCTACCATTTCCCCGAGAAAATGATCCCGCTGATGATCCTGCGGGGACTCGAAGGGGCCGAACTGCCCGTCTACGGTTCGGGGCGGAACGTTCGCGACTGGCTCTATGTCGAGGACCACGCCGAAGCTCTCATCCTGGCGCTGGAGCGCGGCCTCCCCGGCGAGACCTACAATGTTGGGGCGCGCTGTGAGCGGACCAACATCGCCGTCGTGGAGGCGGTGTGCGACCTGCTCGACGCCTTGGCGCCGTCGCTTGGGCACAGCCGCCGCGACCTGATCCGCTTCGTCGAGGACCGACCGGGACACGATGCGCGCTATGCGATCGACCCGTCCAAAATCGAGCGGGAGCTTGGCTGGCGTCCCCGCGAGAGCTTCGAGAGCGGGCTTGAGAAGACGGTGCGGTGGTATCTCGCGAACCGCGCCTGGTGGGAGCCGCTGCTGAGGCGAACCGAGAATGGCGGCGACGCTCTCGCCCGCCGGGGCCTTCGGTGACCGCGATCCTGATCACGGGAGGCCGTGGCCAGCTGGGCTCGGCGCTTCGCCGCCATTCCTGGCCCGAGAGGGTCCGGCTGTTCGCCCCGGCTCGCGACGAGCTCGATCTTTTCGACCCTGCGGCCGTGGCGGCCTTCCTGCGCGAGCGCAGCGTCGCCGCCATCGTGAACGCCGCCGCCTTCACGGCCGTCGATCGGGCAGAAACCGAAATCGCGGCCTCATTCGCCGCCAACGCGCAGATTCCCGCCGTCCTCGCCGAGGCCGCGCGGCAGGCGGACGCCGCCCTGCTGCATGTCTCGACGGACTATGTGTTCGACGGACGCTCGGCCCAGCCGTATGACGTGGGCGATCCCGTCAACCCCCTCAACGTCTATGGCTCGAGCAAGGCCGCCGGAGAGCTCGCGGCGCTTCGCGCTCCGCGCGCGGCCGTGGTGCGCGCCTCATGGCTCGTCGGCCGCGACGGGACGAATTTCGTTCGGACCATGTTGCGGCTCGCGAGCGAACGCAGCGTCGTGCGCGTGGTCGCGGACCAGCGCGGCGCGCCGACGATCGCCGCAGACCTGGCCGACGCGCTCGCAACCGTCGCGCTCAGAATGGCGACCGATCGCTCCGCGCCCGCCGGCGTCTTTCACTTCGCGAACGCCGGCGCCACGACCTGGCGCGACTTCGCGGCCGCGATTTTCGCGGAAGGCGCCCGACGGGGTCTTTCGACGCCAAGGCTCGAGGCGGTCACCACGGCGGAGTACGGCGCGGCCGCCCTCAGGCCGGCGCATTCCCTGCTCTCGACGCGTCGGCTTGAACAGGACTACGGAATCAAGCCCCGCCCGTGGATCGAGGGGCTTACCGGGCTGATCGGCGACATCATCGGAGACGACGCGTGAAGGGCATCGTGCTCGCCGGCGGCGCCGGCACCCGCCTTCATCCCGCGACGCTCGCGGTGAACAAGCAGCTGCTGCCCGTCTACGACAAGCCGATGATCTACTATCCGCTGTCGGTGCTGCTGCTGGCCGGCATAAGGGAGATTCTGCTGATCTCCTCGCCCGAGTCGATGGAGAGCTACCGCAGGCTGCTCGGGACCGGGGAGGCCTACGGGATCGAGCTGAGCTACGCCGAGCAGCCCCGCCCGGAGGGCATCGCGCAGGCCTTCGTGATCGGCCGCGACTTCATCGGCGGCGACTGCGCGGCGCTTGTGCTGGGCGACAACATCTTCTTCAGCGCCAATCTGCGCGAGCAGCTTCGAGCGATCGTGGAACGGCGGCGCGGCGCCACGATCTTCGCCTATCACGTGGATCAGCCGGAACGGTACGGCGTGGTGGAGATCGGCTCGGCCGACGAGGTGGTCGACATCGTCGAGAAGCCGAAATCTCCTCGCTCCAACTGGGCCGTGACGGGCCTCTATTTCTACGACAACCAGGTGCTCGACATCGCGGCCGGCCTGCGCCCCTCGGCGCGCGGCGAACTCGAGATCACCGACGTCAACAAGGCCTATCTCGCCCGCGGCCAGCTCACCGTGGAGCGCCTCGGCCGAGGCGCGGCGTGGCTCGACACCGGCACGCATGACAGCCTGCTGGAAGCCGGCGAATTCGTCCGCACGCTGCAGCGCCGTCAGGGACTGGCGATCGCCTGCCTCGAGGAGATCGCGTTCCAGAACGGCTTCATCGACCTCGCCGCTCTCGAAGCGCGGGGCCGGATGTTCGAGAAGACAGCCTACGGCGCATATCTCCTTCGCCTCGCTCGGGGCGGCGGAGATAGCTGAACGCCTTCATGCGCTGGAGGCTGCCTACTGATGGAGAGGTCATAACCCCGAAGCGGCCGCAGGCGGGCCTGCGCGAATGCGCCGGAGGAGCTCGCAGACCCTCGTCTCTCCGTACGGGGCGTCTTGCAAAAATGCGCGACCTTCTCTAGAACCCGCCCGAACGCGGCGGCCCTTCCCGCCGCTTTTCGCCATTCTATGACGCGAGGCGCTGCAGCGCGGCCGGCGTCTTGAGGACTGACCGATGAAGAT
The DNA here is from genome assembly GCF_014196425.1 of Hansschlegelia beijingensis. Classification (GTDB taxonomy): domain Bacteria; phylum Pseudomonadota; class Alphaproteobacteria; order Rhizobiales; family Methylopilaceae; genus Methylopila; species Methylopila beijingensis. Next base: position 298,802 of record NZ_JACIDR010000004.1, on the reverse strand, counting down.
CCGTAACTCGCTCAAGTCGCTGCGCAACCGGCACCGCGACAACCGCATCGTCCGCCGCAAGGGCCGCGTCTACATCATCAACAAGACGCAGAAGCGCTACAAGGCGCGCCAGGGCTGATCGTGCGGCCGCTTTGACGCGGCCTGATCGCACGCTAAGCTCGACGGCATGATCCGATACGGACTTGCCGTCAGCCTCCTGCTTCTTCAGCTCGGAGCCGCTTACGCGGCCGAGCCTGAACTCGCGCCCCCAGTTCCCCCCAAGTCGCCAGCTCCGGCCGCGCCGGAGCCGCGCGATTCGGCCGTGAAGGGTGAGGCGCTTGACGAATTGCTCGTCCAGCTCGCGAAGGCTGACGAGCCAGGCGCGGCGAAGCGCATCGCCGCGGCCGTGCAGGCGCTGTGGCGCCGTACCGACAGCGACACGATAGATCTCCTGCTGACGCGCTCGACCCAGGCCCAGCGGCAGTCGAAGATCGACGTCGCCATCAAGCTCATGGACGAAGTGGTGAGCCTCAGACCCGACTTCGCGGAGGGCTGGAACCGCCGAGCGACCCTGCACTTCGTGGCCAAGGACTACGACGCCGCGATGCTCGACATTCGCGAGACGCTGGCGCGGGAGCCCCGGCATTTCGGCGCCTGGCTCGGCCTCGGCCGCATCCTCGAGGATGCCGATCTCGACGCGAAGGCGCTCGCCGCCTATCGCCGCGTCCTTGAGATCTATCCGCAGATCGAGGGTTTGAAGAAGCGGGTGGACGATCTCGCCCTGAAAGTCGAGGGCCAGCCGATCTGATCGCGAATCCCGAAGGGTTCAGGCGTGGCCGGCTTCGGGAGCAAGCTTGGCGAGATCGATGCCGATCTTGGCCAGCGCGCGTTCGTATTTCGTGTCCGCCTCGTCACCGAACACCAAAGCGCGATCGGCCGGGCAGTTGAGCCAGCCATTCGCCTGGATCTCGTTTTCAAGCTGACCCGGCGCCCAGCCGGCATAGCCCAGCGCCAGCAGCGCCCGCTCCGGGCCGTCGCCGCGCGCGATCGCCTTCAGGATGTCGAGGGTGGCGGTCAGGCAGATCCCGTCGTCGATGGGAAGGGTCGAATCCTCGATCATGAAATCGGCGGAGTGAAGGACGAAGCCGCGCCCCGATTCGACAGGGCCGCCGCGCAGGATCTGGATCGCCCCCGCCTTCTCCGGCAGCCTTATCTCCTCGCCCGCCGTGATGATGTCGAGTTGCACCAGAAGGTCCGGGAAACTGATATGCGGCGCCGGCTTGTTGACCACGATGCCCATAGCGCCCTCGGCCGAATGGGCGCAGACGTAAATGACCGTGCGGGCGAACCGGTCGTCCGCCAAGGTGGGCATCGCGACGAGCACCTGACCGTCGAGATAGCCGGAGGCGTCGGTGCGGTTGGCCTGATGTCTTCGGAGCATCTGGGGCATGGGCGAAGAGTATGTGGCCTCTGAAGCTTTTGGAAGGCGGACGAAGCCACGCCTCGCCGCCATGTCGAACCTTCTTCGCGAGGCCGTGAATTGGCCGCCGCTCACGACAACCTATTTTGGGGCGACATGTTCCGAAGTCTCCTCCTGCCGCTCGCCTTTTCGCTCCTCTCGGCGCCAGCCTTCGCGGAGCCGGCCTCGCCGTGGATCGCCGACACCGGCGCTCGTTTTCGCTTGGTCGACGGCGGCCTGAAGGATGGGGCCCGTCTGGTGGCGGTTCAGATCGCCCTCGAGCCCGGCTGGAAAACCTACTGGAGGCAGCCCGGCGCCAGCGGCGTGCCGCCACGCTTCGATTTCTCAGGATCTGAGAATGTCGAATCCGCGTCGGTCTCCTACCCTGCTCCGGAACGGAGCGCGGACGAGGACGGCGTGACGAATGTCTATCATGGCGTCGTGACGCTGCCGGTCCGCGTCCGGCCCGTTGATCCGGCCGCGCCCGTGACCCTTCGGGTGGTGGCTGACTATGGGGTGTGTGAACGGATCTGCGTGCCGGCGCGCACAGAGGCTGAACTCCAGCTTGCCCCCGACGGCGGCCGGGCGGGGCCGGCGCGCGACGAGGTTCTGGCGGCCCTCGCCCGGGTCCCCGACATCAAGCCGCTCGGCGCGCCAGGCCCGGTCGCGATCGGCTCCGTCGTTCAGACGGGCGCGGCCGGAGGGTCTGCGTTGCGCGTGGAGGTCTCCGCTCCCGAGGGAGGCAAGCCGCCGGAGCTGTTCGCCGAGACCGGCGACAGCGAGTATGTCGCCGCGCCCGAACTCGCCGGGAAGCCAGCCGCCGGACGCGCCGCGTTCCGGATAGCTCTCGACGGGCCGGCTCTGCCTGCTGCGGGCTTTCGCCTGACGCTTGTCGCCGGCGGCGAGGCGATCGAGACGCGCGTGCCCCTCGACGCCATCAGGCCCAAGTCCTAAGTCTCGCGGACTTCTTGGACCGCAACGCGGCCTCCACGCACCAGGAGACGGCCCATGACGATCAAAGTCGGCGACAGGCTGCCGAACACCACCTTCCGTCGCCTCGGCCCCAATGGGCCTGAGACCGTCATGGCGGACGAAATCTTCGGCGGCAAAAAGGCGGTGCTGTTTGCGGTTCCGGGCGCTTTCACGCCCACCTGCCACAAGAACCATCTGCCGGGCTATCTCAACAACATGGACGCGCTCGCCGCCAAGGGCGTCGAGGTCGTCGCGGTGACGGCCGTGAACGACCCGTTCGTGATGGACGCCTGGGCGAACGCCACGGGTGGCAAGGGCAAGATCGAGTTCCTGTCGGATGGCAGCGCGGATTTCGCGAAGGCGATCGGCCTCGAGCTCGACGCCTCCGCCGGCGGCCTCGGGATCCGCTCGAAGCGCTACGCGATGGTGCTGGATGACATGACGGTCACCAAGCTCGCCGTCGAGGATCAGCCCGGCAAGGCCGATCTCTCCAGCGCCGAACGCCTGCTCGAGGCGCTCTGACCTAAAAGGCGTTACGCAGCCCCAATGCGTAACGCCTTACCTCTTGATGCGAACAAAATGAGTACATAGAACAGAGGGCCGCCGCTGGAGGACCTTCTGTCTTGGACATCGCCCGGAAGCTCGCGATCCTCGCCGACGCGGCCAAGTACGACGCCTCCTGCGCCTCGAGCGGAACCGACAAGCGCCATTCCGCCGGCGGCAAAGGCGTTCGGCCGCAGGGACTCGGGTCAACAGAAGGCGCTGGCATCTGCCACTCCTATGCTCCCGACGGCCGATGCATCTCCCTGCTCAAGATCCTTTTGACGAACGCCTGCGCGTTCGACTGCCTGTATTGCGTCAACCGCTCCTCCAGCAACGTGCCGCGGGCGCGGTTCACGGTGGCCGAAGTCGTCCGGCTGACGCTCGACTTCTACCGGCGGAATTACATCGAGGGCCTGTTCCTCTCCTCCGGCATCGTCAGGAGCCCCGACTACACGATGGAGCAGGTGGTCCGCGTCGCGCGGACCCTTCGGCTGGAGCACGGCTTCAAGGGCTACATCCACCTCAAGACGATCCCCGACGCGTCTCCGGAGTTGCTTGCGGAGGCCGGGCTCTATGCGGACCGGCTGTCAATCAATGTCGAGCTGCCGACCGAGACGGCCTTGAAGCAGCTGGCCCCCGAGAAGGACATCAGGGCCGTCCGCCGCACCATGGCGGGGCTTCGCGGCCGGATCGACGAGGCGAAGGCGGATCGGCGCGCGCCGCGCTTCTCGCCTGCCGGCCAGAGCACGCAGATGATCATCGGCGCCGACGCGTCCGACGATCGGGCGATCCTCGGAACGTCGGCGAACCTGTACGGCTCCTATCGCCTCAAGCGCATCTACTACTCGGCGTTCAGTCCGATCCCGGACGCCAACGCCCGCCTGCCGCTGCAGGCGCCGCCGCTCGTGCGGGAGCACCGTCTCTACCAGGCTGACTGGCTGATGCGTTTCTATGGGTTCTCCGTCGAGGAGATCACCGAAGGCGGCGGCATGCTCGACCTCGCCGTCGACCCCAAGCTGTCCTGGGCGCTGCGCCATCGCGACCGCTTCCCTCTCGACATCGACCGGGCCTCGCGCGAGGAGCTGCTGCGGGTGCCCGGGCTCGGCAAAACGGTGGTCGAGAGGATCCTGTCGGCGCGGCGCTTCCGCGCCATCCGCTGCGAGGATCTCGCGCGGCTGAAGGCGCCGCTGCGCAAGGTGCTGCCCTTCCTTCGGCTGGCTGACCATTCGCCATCGATCGGGCTGCTCGAGTCCGAGCGGCTGCTGGAGCGCATCGCTCCGCCGCCGCGCCAGATGGCGCTCGCTCTTTGACAGCGCGCCGGGTCGTCCTCGACGGTCCCGCCGACGTCGCGGGTTGGCGCGCGGCTGCGCGAAGCCTGCTCGCAGCCGGGACGCCGGCTTCGTCGGTCGTCTGGTCGGTGGCGGGCCAGCCGGACGACCTGTTCTGCGCAGCCCAGGAAGAGCCTCCGGCGCATGCGGAGGCGCAGGGTTTCTCGGTCGCGCGCGGCTTCCTCGAGCTCGCCGCGGCAGGACTTCTCCACAGCGACCCCGGCCGTTTCGACCTGTTCTACCGCCTGCTCGCGCGCGTCGTGGCGGATAGATCGGTTCTGGACGACGCGGCGGATCCGGACGTCGTGCGCGCCCGCGATCTCGCCAAGGCGGTCCGGCGCGACAAGCACAAGATGACCGCCTTCGTGCGGTTCCGGGAGATCGCGACCCCGGGCGGAGCGCATTTCGTCTCCTGGTTCGAGCCGGAGCATCACATCGTCGAGGCGACCGCGCCGTTCTTCGTGCGCCGCTTCGCCTCGATGCGCTGGTCGATCCTGACGCCGGAGCGTTCGGCGCATTGGGACGGTGACGAACTCGTCTTCTCGGAGGGCGCAAGGCGCGCCGACGCCCCGGACAGCGACGCCCTTGAGGCCGTCTGGCGGACCTACTACGCCAGCATCTTCAATCCTGCGCGGCTCAAGGTCGCCGCGATGCGGTCCGAGATGCCGCGCAAGTACTGGCGCAACCTTCCTGAGGCTTCGCTCATTCGTCCGTTGATCGCCTCAGCCGCCGACCGGTCGGCGGCCATGGTCGCTGCGCCGGCGACCATGCCGAAGAAGGGCCACCGCCCGATGAAGCAGACCGAACTCCCCGCAGCCCACGACGCCTCGACGCTCGACGCGCTGCGAGCGGAGGTTGACGAGTGCCGCAACTGCCCGCTCTGGGCCGACGCCACGCAGGCGGTGTTCGGCGAAGGGCCTGCGGACGCGAGGGTCATGTTCGTGGGCGAGCAGCCCGGCGACAAGGAGGATATCCAGGGCCGGCCCTTCGTCGGCCCGGCCGGGGCGCTGTTCGACCGGGCCGCGCAGGAGGCCGGCCTCGAGCGCGACAAGGTCTATGTCACCAACGCGGTGAAGCACTTCAAATTCGAGCCCCGCGGCAAGTTCCGGCTGCACAAGACGCCAGGACCGACCGAGATCGCAGCGTGTCGGCCGTGGCTGGAGCGCGAGATGGCCACCCTCAGGCCGCGGCTGGTGGTGGCGATGGGCGCCACCGCGGCGCGCGCCGTGATGGGACGCGTCGTCAAGATCGGCGAGACGCGCGGCTCGATCCTGCAGCGAGACGGCGAGCCGGACGTGCTGGTGACGGTCCACCCGTCCTATCTGCTGCGGCTGCCCGACGAGGATCGCAAGCGCGCGGAGTTCTCCCGGTTCGTCGAAGATCTGCGGCTCGCGGCGCCGTTCGCCAAATTGGCCTAAGGGCCTCAGCGCGGAAACGCGACGCAGGATCCCTCGAGAGCGACTTCGACAACGCTGGCGTCGGCCGCGAAGCTCGTCGGCGCGCGCACCGGCAGCCGGAACTCGCCGATCGCGACCGTCAGGACCGTGTGATCGCCCCGGAAACTGCGGGCCAGGATTTTGGCCGCGCATCCGGAGCCCGGAGCGCCCAGAACGATCTGCTCGGGCCGCACGCAGACCCGGGCGAAACCGTTCACTCCAGGCGACGCCGCGCCGAGCGGCATGCTTCCCAGTGCTGTCTCCGCCACCGCGCCGCGGATCGTGGCGTCGAGGAACACCGCCGCGCCGGTGATCCGCGCCACCTCGGCGCTCGCGGGCTGCAGGTAGACGGATCGCGGATCGCCCTGCTGCGCGATCGCGCCCTGGTTCATGACCGCGACCGTGTCGGCGCTCGCAAAGGCCTCCTCGGGATCGTGCGTCACCAGGATGGCCGAGGCGCCGGAGCGCCGGAGCGTAGCGACCACCTCGGCCGAGACGGCCCGGCGGAGATCAAGATCGAGGCCGTTGAACGGCTCGTCGAGCAGCACGATTTCAGGGCGCGGAGCGAGCGCGCGCGCCAGCGCGACGCGCTGTTGCTGCCCTCCCGAAAGCTCGTGCGGATAGCGTTCCGCAAGTTCCTGCACGCCGACAAGCGCCAGGACCTCGCCGATCCGCTCTCTCGTCCGCTCCCGCCGCGCGAGGCCGAAGCCCACGTTCCCCAAGACCGTCAGATGCGGGAACAAGGCCCCTTCCTGGGGCACGTATCCGATCCTTCGTCGCTCCGGCGGCACATGCAGGCCTTCGCCCGCGACCTCCCGGCCATGGATCTCGATCGCGCCGCCGTCGAGCCGCTCGAAGCCCGCGATCAGCCGCAACAGGGTGGTCTTGCCGCATCCCGAAGGCCCGAGCAGGGCGGCGATCTCGCCGTCGCGCACGGCGAAGTCGACGCCACGCAGCACCGACTGGCCATTGAAGGCCTTCTTCGCCTCGCGGACGCGGACGCTCGTCATCAGAGATCGTGAAGCTCCAGGCTGCGGCGGGTGAACACATAAACGGGGATCGCCGAAACCGCGACCAGCAATGCGGCGAAAGGCGCCGCCGCCGCATAGCGGCCTTCGTTCGCCTGCGACCAGACCTCGGTTGCGAGCGTGGTCACGCCGATGGGCGCAAGCATCAGGGTCGCGGTGAGCTCCCGCGCGAGCTCCAGCGTGATCAGCGCGAGCGCGGCGCCCACCCCCGGCAGCATGTTGGGAAGCGTCACCGCGACGAAGGCCGCGACCGGTCCCTTGCCCAGGCTCCTGGCCACCTCTTCGAACCGAGCCGGCGCCAGTTCCAGCGACGCCCGCAGGGCCGACTGGGCGAGCGGCAGGGCCAGCACAGCGTAAGCCGCGAACAGCAGCGCGACCGTCTGGTAAACCTCGGGAAAGAAGCGGATCGAGAAGAACACGAGAGCCAGCGCGACGACCAGACCGGGAAGTCCGTGCACGACGTAGGGCAGCCTCTCGGCGAGCCCGGACAGGCGTCCCAGGTGGCGGGTGGCGGCGAGCGCGAGCGGGGCGGCGAGCGCCGTGACGACGAGGGCTCCGGGCAGCGCGAGGGTCAACGAGCCTTTCACGGCTGGCCAGATGTCGGCGGCGGCGTGGCCGAACGATTTGCCGACCGCGAGCCAATAGGCCAGCACCGCGCAGGGCGCGCCGAGCGCCAGCGCGATCAGCGCGGCCATTCCGAAGAGGACGAATGGCCGCGCGCCCCCCAGCGGCGTGAGCGACAGCCGTCGCCGCCCCCCCTTGCCGACCCGCGCGAACCGCAGATCGCGGCGCAGCTTCATCTCGAACAGCGCCGGCGGCAGCGCGAGCGCGAGCAGCACGGCCGATTGCAGGGCCGCCGTGCCGCCGTCGAACTCGAGTTCGTAGGATTCGAAGATCGCGGTGGTGAAGGTCTGGACCCGCAGGAGCGCGAGCGCCCCGAACTCGGCGAACATATGGGTGAGCACGAGCAATGCGCCGGCGCCGAGCGCCGGCCAGGCCTGGGGCAGCGTCACGCTCACGAACCGCCGCCACGACGTTCGACCGAGGGAGCGCGCCACGTCGTCGAAGGCGGGATCCATGCCGCGCAGCGCAGCCGCCACCGGCAGATAGACCAGCGGATAGTGCGACAGAGTGAGGATCAGCACCGCGCCCGGCATCGTCTGGAACGCGACGCCCATCGAGGCCCAGGCGAAGCTCGCGACGAAGGCCGGGACGGCCAGCGGCAATGCGGCCGCCACCCGCCACCAGCGCCGGCCCGGAACGTCGGACCGCTCGACGCACCACGCGACCGCAACCCCGATCAACGCCGACAGCAGCGTCACCGAGCCCGCAAGCGTGACCGTGTTGACGAGAAGCTCCGCGGTGCGCGCCCGGAACAGCTCCTCGGCGACGCCCGCCAGACCGACCTGCCACGCCCGGGTCGCCACATAGGCGATCGGCAGCGAGATCAGCAGAGTGGGCGCCAAGACGGCGAGCGTGAGCCAGCTCGGCGACCTCGTCCGCCGGCCGGCGCCCGCCAGCGCGAGCGTCAAGCGAGCCCGGCCTCGCGACGCAGATCCCGCGCGAGATCTGAATCCGCGATGTCCTCGGGCGACACGTCGGGCGGGTCGAGCTCATCAAGCGGCTTCAGGGGATAGGGCGACTTGACGTCAGGCCGCACCGGGTACTCTGCGACGGCGCCGACGAGAGCCTGTTGGCCCGGAACGCTGACCATGAACGCAAGAAGGCGCTGCGCCAGCTCCTGGCGCTTGCTCGACTTCAAAATGCCCGCGCCGGACAGCGTGACCAAAGCCCCGGGATCCTTGTGGCCGAGATATTGGAGCTGGCACTTCATCCTGTCGGCTCCGACCTCGTCGGCGACGCGGAACCAGTAGTAGTTGTTGACGAGCGCCGTCGGGATCTCCCCGCGCTGCACCGCCTGTACGGCCGCGACATTTCCGTTGTAGACGCGACCGTTGGCCTTCAGCCCCTTCAGCCAGTCGAGCGCGGCCTCGCGGCCCTTGAGCTTGACGATGGCGAGCGCCTGGGCCTGGAACTCGCCGCTGGTCGGCACGAAGCCGACGCGGCCGCGCCACTCCGGGTTCGCGAAATCCATCACCGAACCCGGCAGCGCCTCCGGCTCGATCATGTCGACATTGTAGGCAACGACCCTGCAACGCGCGCTGACGCCGACCCAAGAGCCATCCTTGGCCGCGAATTGGGAATGAACCTGCGCGATCGTGTCCGGCTGCGCCGGCGCCAGCAGGCCCCGGGCGGCGAGCGCAGCGATGGGGGCGCTCTCTTCGGAGTAGAACACGTCGGCCGGCGAAGCCTGGCCTTCCTCGATGATCTGGTTGGCGAGCTGGGCGCTGTTGCCGCGACGGATCGCGACCTGGACGCCGGTTTGCTGGGTGAAGGCTTCGACGATCGCGGCGGTCGTCTCCGCATGCTGGCCGTTGTAGAGGGTCAGCGCGCCGCCCTCGTTCGCCCAGGCGCTTCGCCCGGAGCCGAGCAAGGCGGCGCCGCCAGCCGCAGCCAGCCCCGCGGCAAAGGCGCGGCGGTCCAACCTTTTCATTATAATTACTCCAAACAACGCAAGTGTTTAGGTGTCGTGAAAGGAGTCCCACTCGCAGGCGGAGTCAACAGCTCAAGCAGCGGTGGCGGCTGCGCGCAGCGCCGCCCTCGGCCGGGCCGAGCGAGCTCAGGCCAAAGAGAACTCGAGCCCAACGCCAGCGGGCCGGCCCGCCAAGGCTGTGATGTCAGAAGCTCAACGTCCCGACTGCAACGAGCTCGCGATCGCGAGGCGCAGCACGCGAGACAGCTCCTCGACCGAATAGGGCTTCTGCAACAGCTCGAAGCCGGAGCGCCCCTCCTGGGCCAGCACGTCGCTGTAGCCGGAGGTGAGGACGATGGGCAGGTCCGGCGTCAGTCGCCGTATCTCGCGAGCGAGATCGACCCCATTCAGGCCGGGCATCACGACATCGGAGAACACCACGTCGAACGAGGCGGCCGGGTCCTTGAGCATGACGAGGGCCTCGGAGGCGTTCATCGCCCAGCTCGTCACGTAACCGAGATCCTGCAGGGTCTGCGTCGCGAACCCGCCGACCTCCACATTGTCCTCGACGATCAGCACGCGGCGTCCACCGCCGACCGGCGCCGGGCGGGTCGTCCGACGCGCCGGCTCCGGCTCGGCGGCCTCCTCAACCTCGGGAAGATAGATCGTGAAGGTCGCGCCTGCGCCCGGCGTGCTCTCGACCGCGACGTCTCCGCCGGACTGCTTGGCGAAGCCGAACACCTGCGACAATCCGAGACCCGTGCCCTTGCCGATTTCCTTGGTGGTGTAGAACGGCTCGAATATCTGCGAGATGATGTCCGGCGCGATGCCTTCGCCGGTGTCCGTGAGCGACACTGCGACGAACGGCCGGCCGCTCGGCGCATGGCCCCGGATCGAGGGCAGCCCGGCGCCGGAAACGACCCGGAGCTCAAGCGCGCCCTCCCCGTTCATCGCGTCGCGCGCGTTGACCGCCATGTTGACGAGCGCCGTCTCGAACTGGCTGCGGTCGGCTTTGACGAAACACGGCCTCTCCGGCAACGTGCTCTGCACGTTCACGCGCGCGCCGGTCACCGTGTCCAGCATGTCGGTGAGGGCGGAGACGCAGGCCCCGACCTCGAACACCTCCGGATTGAGCGCCTGCCGGCGGGCGAAGGCGAGGAGCTGCCCAGTCAGGCGCGCCGCCCGGTCGGTCGTTTCCGAAATCGCGTCCACGTAGCGACGGCGCCGCTCCTCCGGCAGGTCGGGCCGCCTCAGAAAGTCGACCGACGAGCGGATGATCGTCAGAAGGTTGTTGAAGTCATGCGCCACCCCGCCGGTGAGCTGTCCCACGGCTTCAAGCTTCTGAGATTGCCTGAGGGCTTCTTCAGCCTGTGCGAGCGCCGAAGCCTGCTGCTTCTCGGCCGTTATTTCCCGCCCATAGGCATAAATGAGATCGCCTTCCGCGGAGGTGCGCCAGGAGAACCAGCGCGGCGTCCCGTCGAGGTGTCGGAACCGGTTCTCGAAATTGGTCAGGTCGCGGGCGTCCGACGCCTCCCGGAGCGCGGCCTCCGTCACCTTCAGATCGTCCGGCCAGATGAACTCCCGGAAGTTTCTTCCCACCACCTCCTCGTGCGGATGGCCGAGAATGGCCGTCCAGGCCGGATTGACCGCGCGAAACACGCCGTCGACCCCGAGGACGGTCAGAAGGTCGCGTGAGTTCCTCCAGACTCGGTCGCGTTCGGCGGTCCGCTCGGCGACCTGCGTCTCGAGCCCTTCGTTCAGCTGTCGAAGCCGGGACTCGAGCTTGCGACGCGGCGTGATGTCGTTGAAGAGCGCCGCCACCCGACGCTGCTCCGGTTTGTCGAGCCGGAACGCGTGGACGTCATACCAGCGCTGCCCAAGCTCGCTCGCGGAGCTCTCGAACCTGACGGGCTCCCCCGTCAGGGCCACGCGCCCATAGATCTCGAACCAGTGGTCGTCGTGATCCGGCGCCAGTTCGCGCATCCAGCGTCCCGCCGCGTTCGTGAGCCCGGTCTGCGCCTCGAACGCCGGGTTGGTTTCGATGAACCGGTAGTCCACCGCACGTCCGGCCTCGTCGAACTTCATCTCGAACGTGCAGAAACCGGCGTCGATGTTCTCGAACAGATCGAGATAGTGCTGCCGCTCGACCCGAAGCGCCTCAAGCCGCGCGCGCGCCTCGTACTGCCGCCGACGACCGCGGAGCGCGGCCCGGACCACGCTGATCAACGTGGTCGGATGAAACGGCCGTTCCACGAAGCTGACGTTTCCGAGCAGTTCCGACAATCTGGTCGCCGCCGGGTTACGCTCCGTTCCGGCGCCATGGCGCACCAGCACGACGAACGGCATGTCCGACCATGGCGGCTGGTCGGAGATCCAGGCCGCAAGCGGCGAAAGATCGACACGTTGCAGCGCCTCCTCGGTGACCACGACGGCGCCCGCCGTCTCGACAAGGCCGGCGATCATCCCGTCCAGATCGCGAACGATCAGCGAGGCGATCGTCGCCTCCCCCATCAGCGACTGCGCGATCCGCGCGTCTCTGCCCAGAGGCGCGAGGATCAGGACGCGTTCGGATGATGGGTTGTGCGGCGCGGTCACGAAAAGGGGCCGGACCTCTCGGGCGCCCCGCCCATGAGGGGCAGCTCTCTGCCTTTGCCGATAAAGACCGGCGTTCCTCTCAGGATGCCCTGGAAGTCTTCGAGCGCCGGCCCGACCGACAGCCCACCCGGACCGATGCGGTACTCCCGGATCGTGTCCTCATGTGCGCTCGTCCGCTTCTTGACGATCGACATGGCCCGACGGACCTGGCCTGAGGCTTCGAAATAGCGGAGCAGCACGACAGTGTCGGCAAGATAGGTCAGGTCGACGGACGATCTCATGTCGCCCATCAGCCCGTGTTGCGCGAGCGTGAGGAAGGTCGAGGCACCCTGCCTGTTCAGATACTGCAGCAACTCGTGGATGTGCAGGATGAGCGAATGCTCGTCCGGCATCGCGGCCTGGTAGCCGTTCAGACTGTCGATCACCACCGTCTTGATGCCGTTGGCGTCGACCCGAGCGCGGACCCGATGGGCGAACTCGCCGGGCGTGAGCTCTGCGGCGTCGACCTGCTCGATCACGAGGCTGCCCTCCGCGAACCAGCGCCGCAGCGGGAAGCCCATGGCGGCCGTCCGTTCGAACAGAAGCCCGAGCTCCTCATCGAAGACGAACATGGCGCAACGCTCGCCGCGCCCTACGGCCGCCGCCACGAACTGGATTGCGATCAGGCTCTTGCCGCTTCCGGTCGGCCCGAGGATCAGCGTGCTGGACCCGCTCTCGACGCCCCCCCCGAGAAGGGCGTCGAACTCCGGGATCCCGCTGCTGCGCGGGACGCGCTCGAACTCGGTCTTGTGCTCGAGGGAGACAAGCCGGGGAAATACGGCGATCCCGCCCGTCAGGATGGCGAAGTCATGGTAGCCGCCGCGATAGCGCTGCCCACGATACTTGACGACGCGAAGCCGGCGCCGCTCGGGGCCATAGTTGGGCGCCAGCTCCTCGAGCCGGATGACGCCATGCGCCACGCTGTGGACGGTCTTGTCGCTGACGTCGGCCGTCAGGTCGTCGAGCAGCAGCACGGTCGTGCCGCGCTTCGCGAAATAGTGCTTGAGCGCGAGGACCTGGCGCCGATAGCGCAGTGAACCGCCGGCGAGCAGGCGGATCTCCGAAAGGCTGTCGATGACGATGCGGGAGGGCTGCACGCGCTCCACCGCCTCGAAGATCATCCGGGTCGTTTCGCCGAGTTCGAGATCCGACGAATAGAGCAGGCTCTGCTGCTGCTCCGCGTCGAGCAGGCTGTCCGAGGGCGCGAGCTCGAAGATGTTGACGTGCGCGGGGATCGACCAGCCATGCGACGTCGCGGTCTCGCGCAGCTCCGTCGCGGTCTCCGAGATGGTGATGTAGAGGCCGACCTCGCCCAGCGCGCCGCCCTCGAGCAGGAACTGCAGCGCGAGGGTGGTCTTGCCGGTGCCCGGCGACCCTTCCAGCAGATACAGACGATCCCGCCGCACGCCCCCGATGAGGATGTCGTCAAGGCCTGTCACGCCGAAAGCGGCCTTGTCGTCAGATCCCGAGGGGTGAGGCATGTCGATGGACCCAAATCACAGCAGGCGCATGTGCGCGTTGACCGATATAGCGCGCTTTTGCAGCGGTGAAGCGGGGGCGGGCGTGCCGAAGAAACGCGTCTTGCGACCTGCGGGGCGTCGAGCGGCCGCCGAGGAAGCTTCCGGGCCCGTCGTGGCGTTGCGCTCCTCCCCTGCCGGGCGCAGGGTTCTGAAATGACGCTGAGCCCTGCGCCCCGCCCGGATGGGCCCGAACGCTCCCTGACCCTCGCGTTGCTGATCGACGGCGACAACGCGTCGCCAAAGATCGTCGAGGGTCTGCTCGCCGAGATCGCCAAATACGGCGCCGCCAGCGTGAGGCGGATCTACGGCGACTGGACCAAACCGAACCTCGCCGGCTGGAAGTCGTGCCTGCTGGAGCACTCGATCCAGCCCGTGCAGCAGTTCGCCTACACGACCGGGAAGAACGCCACCGACGGCGCGATGATCATCGACGGCATGGATCTGCTCTACACGGGCCGCTTCGATGGATTCTGCCTCGTCTCAAGCGACAGCGACTTCGCCAGGCTCGCGTCGCGGCTGCGCGAACAGGGCCTGCGGGTCTATGGCTTCGGCGAGCGCAAGACGCCGCGACCGTTCATCACCGCCTGCGACAAGTTCATCTTCTTCGACGTCTTGCCGAAGTCGGCCGAGCCGGCCGCTTCCGAGCCGACCGTCCCGGCGGCCCCCAAGAAGGCCAAGACCCCGAAGCCCGCCGCGAAGCCCGCGTCCACGCAAGCGCCGCCCAAGCGTTCCGGCGAGGCGATCGACGCCGCCGCCCGCGCCCTGCTGACCTCGGCGCTGGCGGCGGTCGCCGACGACGCCGGCTGGGCCAGCCTCGGCGCCATGGGCAGCCACATCGCGAAACGATCTCCCGAGTTCGACTCGCGCAACTATGGCTTCGCCAGGTTGAGCGACCTGGTGGAGGCCACCGGGTTGTTCGAGGTGGACCGAGCAGCCAAGAGCGGCGCGGTCGCGATCAGGCTGAGGTGAGACGGCCCCCGGGCCCTGCGCCGCGCGGCGCAGGGCCTTGCTTGGCTGGCTTCGGAGCCCCTGCTGAAGGGCCGAGACCAGGAACGGTTCGCCGCACCGCGGCGCTGTTCGGCCTCCGTCGGCTGAGAAGCGAACGCTGTCGCTTCGAAGGCGCCCCGGGCCCGCTCAAGACCAAGCCGCGAGAGCGCTTCCTTTTCCAAGGCAGGTCCGTTCCACCGAAGACGAGGCTCAGAGTACGAGCGACACGCCCCAGAGAGGACGCCTGAACGAAAGGCCGCGCTGTAGAGAAGCCCGCAGACCCCGATTGCCCCCTGCCTCCGGTTCAGCTAGGTTCCGCGCCGGCTCAGGCACCCGTAGCTCAGCTGGATAGAGCGCGGCCCTCCGAAGGGCATCCGGGTCGAAAGTTCAACAACACCGAGGCGTTGAGGCCCTTGAGGAGTGTGAACGCCCCGAGCGTGATCGGCGCTGTGGATCGCGTCGGCGTCCACGTTTCATCCACTCCCGGCTCCTGTCTGCCACCTCCGAGCGAGCGAAATGGCCTTCTGCATGGCTATTGCGGACTTGGCTTCGTTCGCGGGGTCAGGTCGGACAAACAGTCCGTATCGAGAAAGGTGCGGAAGCGAAATGAGTGCGCGTCCCCTCGGGAGACCGAAAATATTGATGCCAACTCGGCCCCAGCCGGCGTCCAACGACTGGATTGGCTTGCCGCCATCGATGGCTACGATGTGCGCAGCGGACTCATGCCCAAAAGAAATGATCGTCACTGCAGGTGAGGCGGAGAGCAAGGCTTTCCAAATCGGTTTTGCGAAAGCAAGCGCCTCAGCTTGGAACGGCAATTTGGCCCACGATCTGGATCGGAACGGCACAAGGTAGCCGCTTAGAACGTCCGATGGTCGCTCGCCGATGATCTCAAAAAGACGTAGGACCTGCCTCTGTAGCCTTTCCTGGCCCGCGGGCTGTTCCTCCCACCGCTCTGTTTCATACGCACTACCGTCCTCGACCGACAGGATCGGATCTTCCGGCTTATGGCCGCCGGGATTTGTAGCTATCAAGGCAGTTCTGGCGGCCGAAATGTTACGACGGGGGCAGGTCAAGAAGCGCCAGCCAAGAGCGTGGTTTCGGGCGGCATGCTCTAAAGCTATACTACTTCCGACGGCTTCTAGGTCCGAACAAGCTCATGTGCTCCTCAACGCCCAGCCAGTCTGTCTGTCGCCAGTTTGATAGAAGTGCCGAACTCGCCGAATAAATTCTTTGAAATCGGCGTTCTCCTGGACGAGCCGGTTGCACGTCGTCCAGTCGACGGCGGCTCGCTCGCGCGCCGGGATCAAAACTTGGCTTTCAGACGGGTTCTTGTCGTCCAGTCGGATTACGCCAACGCCATGTAACGCATAGAGCATCCTCAGCTCTTGCATCGTGTCAGTTCCCTCTATCTCCGCTGCGGCTAGATAGGCGGCGTTCGACCACGACGAGTTGGAGACTGCCTGAAAATAGGCCTCTCGAACGTTTGAGCGGTTGATCAGCCGCTTCACTTCGGCTGACCAAAGACGGGCCCGAGAGTCGCCGGTTTGGCTCACACACTGTCTAAGTTCGTCGTGCCAGCCCTTCGTTAAGTCCTCAATGCCGACTACGTCAGGGTAGAGCCAACGATTGCCATTTGGCCCGCGTCGATTGTTCGACCTACGTTCATCGATGCGCATCGCATCGACAGAGAACTCGGTTGCAAGATAGTCGCCCAGAAGCGGGTAAAGGTCGTGCTCGGATAGCGCCTCTTCGACCGATTCCGGCTTGATGACCGCAATAACAGGAGCGCTCGCTCGGACTTGATCCGCACCCTCAACTTCTGCTTCGAGCGTCTTCTCGGACCAATAAAACTGCCGCGGGCGGCCTTCGGTCGTGCGGACCTGTGGGAACTTTGACTGAATGACTGGACGCTGCGCTCCAATCTCCCGGACGATCTGCTGGATAAGATCGTCATGAGATTGCATCCACGCGCTCTTTTCGCGCTTCGCGTGACAAGCCTCCGGATTGGTCTCGAAGACCAAAAGGGCAAGCTCGCGCGCGTCCAACCGCTGCTCAGGTCTGTCGCGTAGGAGCTCCGGCACTGTCTTTGAAAGCTGCAGCGAGGGCGCGGCCATACCCTCCTCCCTATCTCGAGCACCTGATCATTCATAAAGCATCATCAGGCTGCGCGTCACATGCCAGAACCCTATCCACCATCCGGGATTGTCCTTCATCCCGTGCCGCCCCCGTCCGACGCATGAGGGCGGGCCGCCTGGTTCGCGTCGGGAGGCGAGACGTGGCGAACATCACGAAATATCGCGGGCGGTGGGTCGCGCAGGTCCGTCGCAAGGGCATCGCGCCGCGCGGCAAGAGCTTCGACACGAAAGCCGACGCCGAGAAGTGGGCGCGCCAGCTTGAAGCTGAGGTCGACCGTTGTGGGACGCTGCCAGACGCGCGCGTCGCTGCCTCGACGACTGTCGCGCAGATCATCAAGCGCTACCAGCAGGAGATCACCCCGCTGAAGCGCAGCGCCAAGAGCGAGCACCAGCGCCTGAACGCCCTGCTCCGGCGCCCCATCGTGTACCGGACCCTCACGCTGCTCTCGGTGTTCGGCCATTCTTTGCGTCGCGTCTGCGCGCCATCCTTGGATCTGACCGATTTCAAGCCACCGCGCTCTGGTTCAGATCCTCGATCACCCTGAACAGCCGGTCGATGCGCGGGCCGTCGAACACCTGATCGGGCCCCTGTGGTGCGACGTCGGTGAACGGACTCTCGTAGAGCAGGCGTGGCTCCATGGCGCCGCGCTCGGTCAGGTGATCGACCACGAGACCGATGAATTCGATCTGCTCGCTCGAGGCCGCGCCATCCGCGATGAACTCGGCGAACGCCTGCTGAACAGCCTGCCGGTCGAGGCCAACCAAGGAGCGGACGAAGCCGCCGAAGCCTGACGCCGTCGCTCGAGCCCGCTCGATGGCGCCAGCGTCGCCGATCCCTGCATCGAGCAGCATGGCCTCGAGCTCGCGCAAGTCGGTCGCGGTCAGCGGCTTGCCCTGACGCAGCTTGTGCAGCGCGATGTGGTCCTCATGCTTCTTCAGGAACGCCCGAGCCTTGGCCTTGAAGCGCACGAAGTCGACCTCGCCGACCTGGGGCAGCTCGTGCTCGACCCCCTCGCCAATCTCGTCCGCGAAGTCGGAGTAGACGATCTTCCGCCTCTGCTTCTCGATGTGCTGGATCAGGCCGCGCAGCCGCAGCCGGACAAGCTCCAGCAACGGGACGGTCACGCCCTCCCACCAGGGATCCGTCTGGATTTCCTCGATCAGCGTCGCCTGCGCGGCTATTCCGGGGATCGCGGTCTGCCCCTCGAGCGCGGAGGCGATCTCGAAAAGCTGCGCCTTCAGCGCCGCGAACCGCCGCGAGCCCAGGGCGAGCTCCAGCGAGAACATCAGCAGGTCGAAGCGCTTCGCCTCTTCGGTCCCGTGCCGCTTGGCGGTCGGCAGCGGCGCGACCTGATCGACAAGCTCCTCGCGCGCCTTGGCGTCGATCGAGATCCAGGCGGCCGGCTCCAGATATTTCTCGACCGTGCGTCGGCGCTGACGCACGACGAAGTTGTCGAGGTTCATGCCGGCGATGGTCTCGCGCAGTTGCTCGACCGCGTCGGCGCGGACCTCCTCCTCGGTCGGCGGCGCGTCGTCGCCGGCGTCGTAGGGTGCGCCCGGCTCCGCCATGCCGTCGGCCTTCGCACGCGTCTCGTCGAGCGCCCGCACGAGATCGAGCCGGGCCGCGAACAGCCGCTCGGACAGGGATCTCGCCGCGCCGGGGTCCTTCATCTCGGGGTTCGCGCCGAAGAACTCGAGGTTCTGGCAATAGTCGAACACCCGGAAGAACGCCTTGTCGTCGCCGGGCCCGAACAGGTCCGGGCAGAGCCGCGTGCCGCGCCCCATCATCTGCCAGAACTTGGTCCGGGAGCGCACGGCCTTGAAGAAGACGAGGTTGACCACCTCCGGCACGTCGATGCCGGTGTCGAGCATGTCGACCGAGATCGCGACATGCGGCGCCCTGGTCTTCTCGGAGAAGTCGTCGATCAGGCTCTGCGCGTAGTCGGTCTTGTAGGTCACGACCCGCGCGAAATGGCCGGCGTGCTCGGGATAGGCGGCGTTGAAGCGCTGCTCGATGAACTCGGCATGGGCCTGGTTCTTGGCGAACACGATGGTCTTGCCCAGCCGGTCGCCGCCCTCGACCTTGACGCCCTTCTCCATGAAGTGCGCGATCACCTGGTCGACCGTGTCCTCGTTGAACAGCCGCTTGTTGATCTCGGCCGCCTCGACGCTGTCGGGGATCTCGTCCTCGCCCCACTCCAGCATGTCCCACTGGTCTTTCTCTTCCGGCGAGAGGTCGTCGTAGCGAAGGCCGGAGCGGATGATCTTCAACGGCACCGAGATCGCCTCGGGCGGCACGAGATGACCGTCGCGCACCGCCTCGTCGAGCGAATAGGCGTCGGTCGGCACGCCGTCCTCGAGGTCGAACAGCGCGTAGGTGTCGTGGTCGACGTCCTCGCGCGGCGTCGCGGTCAGGCCGACGAGGAACGAGTCGAAATACTCGAAGATCGCGCGGTAGCGCTGATAGACGGAGCGATGCGCCTCGTCGATCACCACCAGGTCGAAATGGCCGGGGCCGAAGGCGCGCTTTCCCTGCGCCTTGCCGTCGATCAGGTTCATCATCGTCGGATAGGTCGAGGCGAACACGCGCCCCTCGGCTGTCCTTTCGGTGACGAGGTTCACGGGCGCGGAATCCGGCAGATGCGCCTTGAAGGCGTTGACGGCCTGTTTCACCAGCGCCGTCCGGTCGGCGAGGAACAGCACGCGCTTCACCCAGCCGGCGCGCATCAGCAGGTCGACCAGCGAGATCGCCGTGCGGGTCTTGCCCGAGCCCGTCGCCATGACGAGCAGGCCCTTGCGCTCGGAATGTTCCTCAAAGCTCTTCGCCATCGCCCGGATGGCGCGCTGCTGGTAGGGGCGGCCCGCGATCTTGAGGTTAAGCCTGGTCTCGGCGAGCGTCTTGCGGCTCGTCCGCCGCTGGACCGCAAGCTCCAGTTCGTCGCGCTTGTAGAAGCCGCCGATCTCTCGGGGCGGATAACGAAGGTCGTCCCAGATCCAGTGCTCGTAGCCGTTGGAGAGGAAGATCACCGGCCGCTGGCCGAATCTCTGCTCGAGCGCGTCGGCGTAGAGCTTGGCCTGCTGCCGGCCCTTTTCCGGGCTGTGCTTGGTCGCCTTGGCCTCGACCAGCCCGAGCGGCTTGCCGTCGAGCCCCCACAGCACGTAGTCGACGAAGCCGGAGCCCTTTTCGTTCGGCATCGGCTCGACGCGGAACTCGACGTCCTCCGGCCTGTCGAGCATCCAGCCGGCCTCCCGCAGCAGCAGGTCGATGAAGCGGTCGCGGGTTTCGGCTTCCTTGTAGTCGTGGGCGTCGGGAACCGCGGCGTTGGCCTTGCGGGCGGCCGCCACCTCGGCACGGAGCCGCGTCAGCTCCTCGTCGAGCTCTGTCCTGCTCGCGAGCAGCCTGGTGAGCTCTCCGTCCTTGGTCTCGAGGTCTTTCTGCTGCTGCTGGATGTGCGCGAAGGCGCGACGGACCACGTCGTCCTTGCGGGTGAGCGCGCCTGCATCGAAGGCGAGCTCATCGGCCGGCCGCGCTTTCCGCGCATAGGTGCGCGCGAACCAGAAGCAGACGTGGAACAGCTCCTTCACGGCGCCCGCGGCGTCGCCCGGCGAGATCGTCTTCTCCTCGTGCACCGCGCGGTTGCGCAGGGTGTTGATGTATTTGGCTTTCGCAAAGACCGCCGGTCCTGCCAGCTGCTTGAAGCTCGGCTCGTGCAGCAGCGCTGCAATGTTGTCCTGGTAGGGCAGCGTCAGGCCGGGGTCGTTCCGGAACGCCCATTTGACCGCGACCTCGACCGCCTTGCCGGCGAAGAACGCCGCCGCGGTGGGCGACGCCGAAGCCTGCTTCTCGGCCTCGACCGCCGCCTGATGGACATGGGGAAACTCGGTGGCGAGGAATGCGAAATTGGACATGCGGACCAGCTAGGTCGTCTGACACGGAACCACCGCCGTCATGCCCTGCGGAGCCGGGCATCCACGACTTTCTGAGATCGTAGCGCCCTACGCCCCAAGTCGTGGATGCCCGCGAAAGCGGGCACGACGGTAGAGACAAGCTGACCGGCGAAGCACGATATCGCAAGTTGCATGTGACGCCGGCTAAAACTCCGCCCGCCACGTCGCGGCCCGCAGCATCACGCAACTCTCCAGAGGCGGCGTAAGCTCGAAGGCCCGGGGCTGGCGCGCGAAGTCGTAGAGCCGCGCGATGCGGAACGCGTCGGGCCGCTCCTCGGCGAAGGCGCGCTCGTTCTCGGACAGGAAGAACGGCGTCGTGCTCTGCCCCACCGTTGTCTTGACCTCGATCAGCCGCTCGCGCCCGGCGAGGTCAAACGAACGGATGTCGTAGCCGGCGCCGTCGCCGTCTTCCTACGAGACCCAGCGCACGGCGCGCGCGAGATCGGCCCGCCCGGCGGCGCGCAAAGTCGCCTGCTCGTGGAAAAAGATGCGCTCCTCGCCCTGCCGCCCGAGCGCGCGGTTGCGCGCGTCCCGCAGGGCCGGATCGAATTTCTTCACGATCCGCTCCAGCGGCGCAGGCGTCGGCTCGAAGCCCGGCGTTGGCGGCGCCTCGAAGAACAGGCTTGTCGGCTCGGCCAGCCCCGCCGACGCGACGGCGGCGACCGGGTTGTCGAACAGCGCCGGCCGGGCGGCGAGGAAGCGCTCGACACCGTCGACCAGCGCGCGCTGAAAGTTCGCCATGGGCTTGTAGCCCTGGATCCAGGGCATGCCGAGCCGCAGCAGCACGGCGCTGATGTTCTGGTGCTTGAACTCGATGGAGCCGCGGCTGCGCCCGATGAGCCCCTGCAGCGCGGCGTTGCGCTGCGCCTTGACGAAAGGCTCGCCACGAAGCTCCAGCGCCAGCATGTCGAAGTAGTCGGTGACGATCAGATCGACCTGCGCGTCCGTCCAGTCGCTGCCGGCTACGTCTTCGGGCATGGCTAGAGCTGGCCGGGCATGAACACCACTATTTCCGCAGGATGCGCAGGCTCTCGGGCGAGATCAGCGACGGTCGCTTGCCCGGCTTGGTCATCCATAGGGAAAACCCACGTGCAAGCAAATCCGCAACCTCATCGAGAGTTCGGGCATAGACCATGTGTTTGGCGTGATGCTTCTCTTTGCCATTAGACGGATCGGCGAGCTTGAACCTGCCATCCCCCGCTAATGCGGGCGTTTCGGCGTCTCCGGGCCTCGGCGTCACACGTTCGATACCCGTCACTGTTCCAGCCATTTCTGATCCTTTGCATGTATCCGACTTTCGATGTGAGCGCCGAATGCTCGGAAGTTATGCTTCTGAGCAATCATAGCTGACCGGAGAAGGCGCGGTGTTGGAGAGAGGCGAAGAGAGCACTGGTGCCTTCGGAGGCGGCAGCGGCACCTTTCTCAAGACCTTTCAGTTTGTCGAGTTCGACAGCGAACCGTAACTGCAGATCCAGCGGTGGCAAGAGCACAGGAAACTGCGAAAGCTGAGACTTGTTGATCGATGCAATTCCGGTCGTCTGCTTTGCCGATCGAAGGAAATAGCTTTTTCCGTATCGGCTCCCGATAAGATAATTCAGATATACCGGGTGGACCTCGCGTTGGTCGGTTCGGATTCGGAAGATGTGGTTCTGATGTATGGCTTCGGGTAACTCGCCCTTCCAAACCGTTCCGCGACCGAGTTTGTCAGGGTCGCCGCCTTCAGTGACCACCAAGTCGCCATCGCGCAGCCGGAATCGGGCGATCTCCTCCTCGCTCGCTTCAATTGCCTTCACAGATGACAGATCGAGCGCTCTATCCTGGACGTTCGCGACCGCGAGATACGGCACCGTCCTTAGCGGTCCGGTGGGCTCCTTCCTCCCTTTCGTTATCCCTGAGCCTATGTCTGCGACCTCTGAAAGCGCAGCCGTCTTGTTCCAGCGGTTCGGGTTCGCTTGCGGATCGCCGAACATCTGGATGAACAGGGATTGAGGAACGGCGCCGATGAGGTCCACGATCCGCTTGCGCTTCCGGCGCAGCGCGTCCGCCTTGTCCAGGATCGCCGCGATCCGCCGCTGCTCGTCGAGCGGCGGGAGGGGGATTTCTAGACGTCGAATGAAGTCTGTAGGCACGCGCTTCTGACCGGCGCTGCCGGTCATATTCCTCGCGCCGACCTCGCGGAAGGAGGTGTTCCATACCGTGTGGAAGACATAGTCGGGCAACACGTCGTTAGACGCTCGAAGCACATGAAACTCGGTCGATCCAAAACCTATTGGGTGTCGAAGCGAGCTTGTCCGCGTCGCCTTTCCATTCTCGAAGCAAGGCGTGATCTTTGCGACGAGGACGTCGCCGCGCTTGAAGAACGAGTAGCCTTTTCTGACCTCGCCAGCCGCTCGCTCTTGCTCTTCATCTATGAAACCCTCTTCAGAAACGCCTGCCATGGAGAGGAATGAGACACGCGCGTCGTCTTGGAGCGACTTCGGGGCGCGCGGATTAATCTCGCAGATGTCGCCAAGCCGAGCGGTTCTCGCGCTCAAAGCATTGCCTCCAGCTCATCCAGCCCTTCCGAGATCTCCTGCTCCAGCGCGCGCAGCTCCGCGATGATCTCCTTCGGCGCGCGGTGTTCGGGCGCCGCGTGCACCACCTCCTTGTAGCGGTTGAGCGAGAGGTCGTAGTCGGCCGCCGCGATCTCGGCCTTGGGCACGCAGAAGCTCTGCTCGGTGCGGGCCCGCGCGCGCTCCGCTCCTGCCCGATCGGCCCAGCGCGCGGCCGCGTCCGGCAGGTTGTTCTTCGTCGCCTCCGCATCGTCGAGCGTCAGGCTCACCCAGGTCGAGCCCTCGCGCTTGCCCGGGTTCACGCCCTGCTTCTCCGCCGGCAGCAGCGGCGTGCGCTTGTCATCGAGCGAAAAACCGTCGGCCTTGAGGTCGTAGAACCACACGAAATCCGTGCCGCCGGAATTCGTCTTGGTGAACAGCAGGATCGCGGTCGAGACGCCGGCGTAAGGTCGGAACACGCCGGACGGCAGCTTCACGATGCCGTCGAGCCGGTGGTCCTCCACCAACATCTTGCGGATCGCCTTGTGCGCCGTGGAGGAGCCGAACAGCACGCCGTCCGGCACGATGACGGCCGCGCGCCCCCCGGGCTTCAGCAGCTTGATGAACAGCGCGAGGAACAGCAGCTCGGTCTTCTTGGTCTTGACGATTTTCTGCAGGTCCTTGGCGGTCGTCTCGTAATCGAGCGAGCCGGCGAAGGGCGGGTTGGCGAGCACCAGCGAGTAGCGCTCGCTGTCGCCGCCATGCTCCTCGGCCAAAGAGTCCTTGTAGCGGATGTCCGGCTTCTCGACGCCGTGGAGAAGCATGTTCATCGAGCCGATGCGCAGCATCGTGCCGTCGAAGTCGAAGCCGTGGAACATGCCCTCGTGGAAGTGTTTTCGGAGCGCTTCGTCGCGGAAGATCTCGGGGTGGTTGTCGCGCAGATATTCGCCGGCGCCGACGAGGAAGCCGCAGGTGCCCGAGGCCGGGTCGCAGATCACGTCCTTCGGGTTCGGCGCCGTCATCTCGACCATCAGCTCGATGATGTGCCGCGGCGTGCGGAACTGGCCGTTCTGGCCCGCGCCCGCGATCTTCGAGAGCATGTATTCGTAGAGGTCGCCCTTGGTGTCGCGGTCCGCCATGGGGATGTCGGCGAGCAGGTCGACGACCTTCGCGAGCAGACCCGGCGTCGGGATGGTGAAGCGCGCATCCTTCATGTGCGCCGCGTGCGCCGTGTCCGCCCCCGCCATGGTGCGGATGAAGGGGAAGACGTGGTTCGCGACGATCTCGAACATCTGCGCCGGCGCCGCGTTCTTGAACCGCGCCCAGCGCATCTCCTCATGAGGCAGGCCGCCATCCTTGCCGACGCCGTCACGGCCTTCGGGGAAGACGCGCCGCTCCATCGGCTTGCCGAGCCGGTTGGCCTTGTTCTCCTCGCGGGTGTGGACGTCGTCGAGCCCGCGGATGAACAGCAGATAGGTGATCTGCTCGATCACCTCGAGCGGGTTCGCGATGCCGCCCGACCAGAACGCGTTCCAGACGTTGTCGATCTTGGACCTGAGCTCGCCCGTCAACATTCCACCGCACCCGACTCATCATGCAATTCGCGCAGGATGCTAGAAGGGAGCGGCCAAGGGAGGTAGTGCGGAGAGGCGACACGATGGCTGCCGCGACGACGAGCATCATCGGGTTCGATTCGGCCTGGGTCGACAAACCCACGGCGCCCGGCGCGGCTGCTCGATCCGGCTGGCGGAAGGCCGACGTCCAGAGTTCACCGAGCCCCAGCTCGCGTCCTTTGCTGAGGCGCTCGAGTTCATTCGGGAGGAGCAGCGCCACAGCGAACGCTGCCTGATCGGGCTCGATCAACCCACCATCGTGCCCAACGCCACGTCGCCTCGAAACCCGGATTGCCCCCCGCCTCCGGTTCGGCTAGGTTCCGCGCCGGCTCAGGCACCCGTAGCTCAGCTGGATAGAGCGCTGCCCTCCGAAGGCAGAGGTCAGAGGTTCGAATCCTCTCGGGTGCGCCAGATTTTCCTTAGAACCTCTTCGGAAAACCGCGGCCCGCAAATTCGGCCGACGATTCTTGCCAGCCTTTGTGGGACAGAATTGGGACAAGTCGCCCACCATGGCGGTGATCCCGTGCCTGTGCTCAAGCTCAAGAACCACGACCACATCTACGAGCCGATCTCGGCCGGTGGTCGCCTCACCGGCTACCAGGTCAAGATCCGCCGCAAGGGTTTTCCGGACTTCACCGCGACCTTCGACGACCTCGAGGCCGCCAAGGCGGCCGTGCGGCGGGTCCTCAACGACCATGACGACGGCGTGCGCCGCGATCGGCTGCTCGCCGCCCGCGTCACCTTCGGCGACGTGCTCGATCGGGAGATCGCGAAGCGTGAGAAGGACAGTTGCACGATCAAGGGCAAGGAGTCCGAGCTCTACCGCCTGAAGGCGTTCCGGCGGAACGAGCGGGCGCTTTGCCAGACCGCGCTCTCCGCGCTCGGCTATGACGAGTTCGACGACTGGAAGGAGCGGCGGCTGGAGGAACTCGCGGCCGGGACCGTGCTGCGAGAGCTCCGGCTGTTGCGACCGATCCTGAACGACGCCGTGCCGAGGTATCACCTGGTCGTCTCGCCGCTTCACTACGTGAAGAACCCGTGGTCGACGACGAGCGCATCGCGCGCTTCGGCGTGGGAGAGGAGGAGCAGTTGTTCGCAGCGCTGCGGAGCTCACCGAACTCATGGTTGGCGCCCTGCGCCGAGTTCGCTCTCGAGACCGCTGCCCGGCGGAGCGAGATGCTCGCGGCCGAGTGGAAGCACTATGATCCGGAGGTCGGGACGATCTGGCTGCCGGTGGCAAAAAACGGAAAGGGGCGGTTCCTGCTCTTGACTATCCGCGCCCAGGAGATCGTCGAGAGCCTCCGTGGCCGCGGCGAAGGCGGACGGATTTTCAAGGTCGATCGCGACGCGCTCGTCACCGCGTACCGGCGCGCGCGCGCCATGGCGCAGATGGACCACTGGCGCTGGCACGACTTTCGGTACGAGGCGATCTCGCGCGCCTGCGAGGGCGACATGACCGACATGGAGCTCATGGATTTCTCAGGGCACCTGGACGTGAAGAGCTTGCGCCGTTACCGGCACCCCAGGCCCGAGATCATGGTGCCCGTGTTCGCGCGGCTGAAGCTGCGCGTAGCGGAAAGCCGACGCTGCGGGTTGTGGCGTGAGCCTCGCGGCGCCGCTCAGGCGGCGGCGTCATCATCCTCTCGGAGCGTCGAGAAGGCGCTCGGTTCCAGGTTCTTGCGCGGGCGGCCATGCGGCCGCTCCATCAGGGAGTGAATCAGCGACGGCGCACTCCTTCAATGTTCAAGAATCGACGATGCTCAGGGCTACGTCAGCGGGTGTTCTCCGAACGCAGCTGCGATCAATGGCGTCAAAGGATGAGTCACATCGAGCCAGTGGGCCGCGATCTCTGCAATGAACTTGTCAGGATCAGCCGTCATGTGCGCCGCAGAAAGCGCCTCAGCATGCTGCTCCAACAACTTGGCCAGAGCCTCCCGATCGTAGACGTAAAACGCCCCGCTCTTTATGCAGCATTCGTCTGGACCAAACGACACCGCCACAAGGCCTTGGCGCATGGCATCTTCGCCCAACAGCTTGCCATGCTCGCCCATAGCTTCGAGCGTGTAGAGCGGCAGATAGCCGATCGGTTTGTCGACGCCGACTTCCGACAAGCTTCGCCCCACCAGTCGCAGTTCGTCGTCGCTAAAATTCAGCATCTGCTTCAGGCCGGCTGTCCCGCGAGCATACACCTGAGGAGTTTTTCAACGGCATCGACCCATAGCGGCTGCCGAGAAGGTCCGCTGATAGCGCCTCTCGGTGTAGATGCGGACTAGGCTCTTGCCGATCCACCCAGTCGAGACGCCGGAACCTGCGGCAGCCCCGTTTCTTCAAACGGCATGCCCACGACGGAGCCCGCGGAAGGCTAGCCGTGATCGAGGGAAAAGCTACGCGCCGCGATCAGCACCGGCAGTAGCTGCTTGCCCCTGTCGGACAACCGGTATTCGACGCGCAGAGGCTTTTCTCCGAAGTCTGTCCGCTCAATCAGGCGATCTGCCTCAAGCTCGCGG
This sequence comes from Hansschlegelia beijingensis, assembly GCF_014196425.1. Lineage (GTDB taxonomy): Bacteria > Pseudomonadota > Alphaproteobacteria > Rhizobiales > Methylopilaceae > Methylopila > Methylopila beijingensis. The sequence continues at coordinate 271,646 of NZ_JACIDR010000004.1, read as the reverse complement.
AGGTGCTGGGTGAGCATCTTCTGCGATATTCCGGCCATGTCCCGCCGCAACTGCGACGTGCGCAGGGAAGGGTCCGCGTAAAGCCGGAACAAGATCGGCAACTTCCATCGGCCCCGGATCATTCGCACGACTCGGGTGACGTGCGCGACCGATCCTTCAGGCCCAAGACAGGCATCCCGCTCGCCCGCGGGCACTTTTAAGTGCGTACTTGTCACGCCCATGCGCTCGAACGACCTAGCCGCCATCAGCGGCAGAGAGTGGGTTTCCAGCGATGGATTTGCAATTGGACGGCAGAACCGCGCTTGTCACAGGAAGCAGTAAGGGAATTGGCGAGGCGATCGCGCGGACGCTCGCGCGTGAAGGCGCGGCTGTCGTCGTGCACGGTCGCGATGCGGCGCAAACGCGGCGGGCCGCAGAGAACATTGTCGAAGGCGGCGGGCGCGCTTACGCGGTCCTTGGCGACCTTACGGAGGAGAAGGCTGTCGAGAGCCTGGTGCGAGAGGCCGAAAACCTCGCTGGCCCCATCGGCGTTCTTGTCAATAACGCGGGTGGCTCCAGCCCAGCGCGGGAGGGCTGGAGCAATACGCGGTCTGCCTCGTGGGCGTCCACATTCGATCGCAATGTGCTGGCGGCGCTCAGGGTCACCACCAGGCTGCTGCCTCGGATGCGGCAAGCGCGTTGGGGCCGGGTGATCAACATCTCCAGTCTCGCGGCGACGGTCGCCCCGCCCACCGCCCCGGACTATTCGGCCAGCAAGGCCGCGATCAACGCCATGACTGCATCAATGGCAAAGGCGGTGGCCGCTGACGGCGTCACGGTCAATGCGGTCTCCCCGGGCCCAATACACAGCACCACCCTAGACGTCCGTTTCCGTGAGGCAGCGGCGGGCCTCGGCGTGGATAGTGACGCCCCCTGGGAGGAGGTGGAGCGCATGGTCCTGCCTCTGTTCGCTCAGGTTCCCATCGGCCGGGTGGGTCGCCTGGATGAGATCGCCGACGTCGTAGCTTTTCTCGCCAGCCCACTCGCCGCCTATATCACGGGCGCGAATCTGCGAGTGGACGGCGGTCTGTCGCCCACCCTTTAATCCGGCGAGCGTGCGACAGACGCGTTCACAACGCCTGAGAAGGGTCGGACCGGGCGCATGCAGCGTAGGGCCAAACGTCTCCTTCTGGCGCGGATCAGGGCCGGCCTGTATCTCCACGGCATTGTCACCTCCGCCGCTCGCGGTAGCATCGGGGAATGCCCCTCTCGCCGTTCCGTGGTCACCGTTTCCCGCCTGATGTCATCCGGCAGGCGGTGTGGCTCTACCCTCGCTTCACGCTCAGCTTCCGGGATGTCGAGGACCTGCTCGCGGAACGCGGGCTCGACATCTCATACGAGACGATCCGGCGCTGGGTGCTCAAGTTTGGGCCGGTCTTCGCCCGTGACCTACCGGCGTCGAAGACCGCGCCCGAGCGCGATCTGGCATCTCGACGAGATGGTGATCCGGATTGGCGGCGAGCGGCTCTGGCTCTGGCGAGCCGTCGACAGTGAAGGCGAGGTGCTCGACATCCTCGTCCAGCGACGGCGTGACGCGAAGGCGGGGCTCTGTCTGATGCGGAAGCTTCTTCGCAAGCAAGGCCGCCGTGGCCGAGCCGGGCTCAGCTTCGCCTTGCGATGAAGTCGATCTCCACCAGAGCGTCGCGGGCGAGGCCCGTGACGCCGACGCAGGTGCGGGCGGGGCGCCGGTCGGGTGGGAAGTAGGAGGCGTAGACGGCGTTCATCGCCGCGTAGTCCTCCTTGAAGCGCGTGATGAACACGCGGGCCTGCACCACGTGCTCAAGGCCGAGCTCCATCCCGTTCAGCACGAGGATCAGGTTCTCCATCACCCGCGCGGTCTGCGCCTCGACGCCCTCCGGCAGCGGCTTTGCGTCATCGTCCGGCCAGGTCGGCATCTGGCCGGTGACGAACACCCAGCCGTCCGCTTCGACCGCGTGAGAGAAGGGCGCGACCGGGGTCGGGGCGTCGGGGATCATGAAGAACAGGGGTTCGGACATCGGGCCTCTCCAAAGCGTCGCACGCTGCGCCCAAGGCAAGCGTCAGGCCACCGGCCGGCGCACCCCGCCGTCGCGCTCCGCAAGGCCGAGCGCCACGAGGTTCTCCCGCAGCGTCCGGTAAGCGTCCTCGATGTGCCGGCGTAGAACCACGGAGGCTCCCGCGGCGCCATGGTCGGCTGAACACGCCCGACGATCTCGCCGTGCATGCATGTCTGGTCGTCGGCACGCTCGATCTCTGGACGTTTCGAGGAAAGGATGGCGAGCGTATCGAGCGGCGCGTCGCCCCCGGGCTTCGGATCAACGACGGCGCGGCGGTGCGCGACGCAGCCTGCGCCGGGCTTGGCGTCGCTCTCATGGCGACCTGGTGCGCCGCGGACGAACTTCGGTCCGGCGCCCTCGTCCCCGTCCTGCCCGATTATCCGCTCGTCTCGACGCAGTCACTTTGGGCGCTCTATCCAAGCTCGCGCGAGCTGGCGCCGAAGGTCCGGGTCATGATCGACTGGCTCGCCAAAAGATTCGGCCGGCGTCCGTATTGGGACCGAGGTCTGGAGGAGATACTTGGAAGTCTTTTCTGAGACCAGCTCCTAAGCGCTGTGACGCCATCTGTTGTGAGGGCGGCGCGCCCGCATCGGGATCACGCACGGCGTCTTCACCATGCCGATGGTCGAGTGGCGACTGCTTCTCACGCCCCCGTATCATCACGCACGAGACGAACTGTTCGAGACGCCGTCCGGGATTACTATAGAAACCTCGCCCTTGCGCCGAGAACGGCCTTGCCGGGCCCGTCGCCGGAGCGATGTCCATGGCCGCGGGCGACACGTCTCAGTCACTTCACGCCCGCGGACGCGCCTTTCTGGCGGCGTCCGCGGGCGATGCGGTTCAGCTCTTCACGAAAGCCAGCAGATCCGCGTTCAGCACGTCCGCGTTCACGGTCAGCATGCCGTGTCCATAGCCCGGATAGGTCTTGAGCTGGCCGTTCTTCAGCAGCGGGGCCGAAAGCCGGGCGCTGTCGTCGATCGGGACGATCTGGTCGTCCTCGCCATGCAGGACGAGCGTCGGGACGGAGATGGCCTTCACGTCCTCGGTCTGATCGGTCTCCGAGAAGGCCTTGATGCCGTCATAGTGCGCCTTCGCTCCACCCATCATGCCCTGACGCCACCAGTTCTGGATCACGCCCTGGTCGACCTTCGCGCCGGGCCGATTGAAGCCGTAGAAGGGGCCCGAAGGCACGTCGAGGAAGAACTGGGCGCGGTTGGCCGCGAGCGCCGCCCGGAACCCATCGAACACCTCGATCGGCAGGCCGCCGGGGTTGTTGGCGGTCTTCACCATCAACGGCGGGACGGCGCTGACCAGCACCGCCTTCGCGACCCGGCCATTGGGCTCGCCATGCCTCGCCACGTAGCGAGCGACTTCGCCGCCGCCGGTCGAATGGCCGATATGGACGGCGTTGCGGAGGTCGAGATGCTCGGCGACCGCTGCGGCGTCGGCGGCGTAGTGATCCATGTCGTGGCCGTCGCTGACCTGGGCGGATCGCCCATGGCCGCGCCGGTCATGCGCCACCACGCGGTAGCCGTTCAGCAGGAAGAACAGGACCTGCGCGTCCCAATCGTCGGAAGAGAGCGGCCAGCCGTGATGAAACACGATCGGCTGCGCATCCCGGGGACCGAGATCCTTGTAGAAGATCTGGACGCCGTCCTTGGTGGTCACGAAATTGCCAGTCATGGTCTTTGCTCCTTGCTTGCTCGGGCGCGATCCGCCCTCGGTTTCGGACGCGGTGGCCGCAGACGTCATCACGATCGCAGCGCCGGCGGCGGCCGCGATCACCGAGCGTCTTGTCAGCCCAGTTGCTTCACTCGTTGCCGCCATGCTCACGGCGCTCTCCCTTCATGACGCGACGTACGAAACGGTGGCCTCGAAGAGCTCCCGTCCGCCTCGGCGAGGCGCGTCGCCTTGTCGTGAGGGAATATGGACGGCGGCATCGGCTCGCGGGATTGGCGCGATCGACAGAGTTCAGGGCATAAGTGACAAATGACGACGCTGGAACCAGTCGCCGAAATCGCCGTCCTGATCTATCCCGGCGCGCAACTCGGCGCGGTCCACGGGATGACCGACCTGCTCTCGGTCGCGAACCTGATGGCGCAGCGGCGTTACGGCGAGAACGCCCCGGCGCTGCGCTTCAGCCAATGGAGGCCGGGGGAGGACGGACAGCGCCTTGAACGCGTCCTCGACAGCCATCCCGGCCGCGCCGGCGAGCCGGACTTCATCGTTCTTCCCCCGGCGGTCGTGGCGCCCATAACGGCGGAGGACGCGGCCCCGCTCGCCTTGTGGCTGCGCCGCAAGCACGACGCCGGCGCCACCCTCGCCTCCGTCTGCGCCGGCGCGTTCCTGCTCGGCGAAACCGGTCTACTGGAGAACCGCTCCGCCACGACGCACTGGTTCTACGCCAACGACTTCGCAGAGCGTTTTCCGAGCGCGCGAATGGAGATCGACAAGCTGGTGATCGACGACGGCGACTTGATCACCGCCGGCGGGATCATGGCCTGGACGGATCTCGGCCTGAAGCTCGTCGACCGCCTGATGGGGCCGACCACGATGCTCGACACCGCGCGCTTTCTGCTGGTCGATCCGCCCGGCCGCGAGCAGCGGCATTACAGCGTCTTCTCACCGAAGCTGCGCCATGGCGACGAGGCGATCCTGCGGGTCCAGCACTGGCTGCAGGCGACCGGCGCGCGCGAGGCCACGCTCGCCGCCATGTCGGACAAGGCCGGTCTGGAGCCGCGCACCTTTCTGCGTCGATTTCGCAAGGCCACGGGGCTGAAGCCGACGGAGTACTGCCAGCACCTTCGGGTCGGAAAGGCGCGCGAGACCCTCGAGGCGACGACCCGCAGCGTCGAGCAGATCGCCTGGGACGTCGGCTACGAGGATCCGGGCGCCTTCCGCAAGATCTTCATCAAGGTGACGGGCCTGAGCCCCAGAGACTACCGCCACCGCTTCGGCCTGGCGCGCCTCCACGGCGCCGCCGAGCCGGCGGACGCCTGAGCGGCGGACGCCTGAGCGGCGGATGCCGGGACCCACGACCGCAGGCGTCAAGCAGGCCGTGGCGCCCGAAAGCTCCGCGCGTCTATGCCTGCGACCTTCATGCGTGAGGCGAGCGTCGTCGGCTTGATCCCAAGGCGCTCGGCCGCGCCTCCCGGTCCGGACACGCGGCCGCCGCTCGCCTCGAGCGCCGCCAGCATGGCGTCACGGTCGCGCGCCCGCCGATCCAGTTCCGAGAGGATGCTTCCTGTCGCGCGGGCGCCGCGCTCCACCGGAGCAGACGCACGGACCTCGACGGGCACATCGATCTTCAGCCGCCCGTCGCGGGCGAGGATGATCGCCCGCTCGATGACGTTCTCGAGTTCGCGCACATTGCCCGGCCACGAGTAGGCGCAAAGCCGCCGCATGTCCCCTTCGCTGAGCGCGGACGTCGATCCGGCTCTCCGATCCAGCCGGTCGAGGATGTGAAGCGCGAGCAGGGGTATGTCCTCCGGCCTCTCCCGGAGGGGCGCGGAGTGGATCGGGAAGACGTTGAGCCGGAAAAACAGGTCGCGGCGAAATGTTCCGCGGCGCACCTCGGCTTCGAGGTCGCGGTTGGTGGCCGCGATGATGCGCACGTCCACCGCGCGCGTCCTTTCTTCGCCGACGCGCTCGATCTGTCCCTCCTGCAGCACCCTGAGGAGCTTGCCCTGCTGCTCCAGCGGGATCTCGCCGACCTCGTCCAGGAACAGCGTGCCGCCGGAGGCGAGTTCGAAGCGGCCGACGCGGTCGCGCAGCGCGCCCGTGAACGCTCCCTTGGCGTGGCCGAAGAACTCGCTCTCGAACAGCTCGCGCGGGATCGCCGCGCAGTTGACGCGGATCATCGGACGGTCGCGGCGGTCGCTCGCGTCGTGGATCGCGCGTGCGATCAGCTCCTTGCCGGTGCCGGACTCGCCGGTGATCAGAACCGTGGCGTCCGTGGGCGCGACAAGCTCGACCTGCCGCAGGGTGGTCTCGATGGCGGCACTCTTGCCGATGATGCCGCGATGGCGGCCCTCGAGCCTGATCTCCTCCTGGAGATAGGCGTTCTCGAGCTCGAGTCTCTCACGGAGGGCGTCGACTTCGGCCAGCGCCGCCTTCAGCTTGGCGTCCGCCTCGCGGCGCTGGCCGATGTCGCGGAACACCACGACGGCTCCGACCACGACGCCCCGGTCGCGGATCGGCGTCGAAGTGTATTCGACCCACAGCGGAGTTCCGTCCTTTCGCCAGAACACCTCGTCGGTCACGTTGTGGACGGCGCCGTCGCGGAAGGCTGCGTAGATCGGACAGTCGTCGTTGGCGTAGTGCGCGCCGTCGGCGTGATGGTGATGGACGGTCGCATGCATGTTGCGGCCGACCAGCTCCTCCGCTGTCCAGCCCAGCATGCGTTCCGCGGCCGGGTTGAGGAAGGTGGTCGCGCCCTCGGCGTTCACGCCGTAGACGCCCTCGCCTGCCGCCTTGAGGATGAGCTGGTTCTCGCGCTCCACCTCCTGAAAGAAGCGCTCCACCCTGCGCCACTCCGCGATGCCGTCGCGGATGTACAGATCGGCCTCCGCGCCGGTCTCGCGCCGGCGGCGCTCGTCGAGATCGGCGAGCGTCAACAGAATGAGCTCGCGGCCCCCTTCGACGATCCGCAACCCTTCATATTCGAGCCGGAGAGAACGCTCGTCCGCGGCCTTCGGGGTCAGCGCGCGCGTCCAGTGGCGGCCGAGCGTCAGCACGGCGTCCGAAAACACGACGAGCGCCGGCCGCTGACCGGGATGAAGAGCCGCGAAGGAGGCGTCGACCAACGCATCGCGGTCGACGCCAAGCAGGCGCGACGCTGCGAGATTGGCGTCGAGCACCCTGTCGGCGAGAGGGTCGACAAGCAATGTCGGGTTGGCCGCCGCCTGAAAGGCGCGTGCGGCGAGCCGCTCCGTCCCGCCGCACCCGACCAACGACATTTCGTTACTTCCCCCGGAGATTTCGTAAGTCACGATATTTCGTTATCGCATCCGGAGGCAAGCGGAGGGCGGATTCTCCGGGCCTGACGCGCCCTCCCCCGGCTGGCACGCCTCCTGCAAGAGAGTTGACCAAAGCCGCTCTCGGGGAAGCCATACGATGACGCTGTTCACCGATCCGTTCGACGCCCGCCACCGTCTCACGAGCGGCTGCGCCTGCGGGCGTCATGCAAGCCAGGCCGATCATGAGGCCGACCCGGCGGCGTCGAGCGAAGCGCACGCCCGCGGAGCGGTCGAAGGCGCGGTGATGCGCGCGCTGTTTCCGCACGACGCCACACGGCGGGCCTTCCTGACGGCGGTCGGCGCCGGAACCGCGTTCGCCGCGATCAACGCGCTGTTCCCGCTCGCGACCGCGACCGAGGTCTTCGCGCAGGGCCTGAAGCCCGAGAAGACCGACCTAAAGGTCGGCTTCATCCCGATCACCTGCGCCACCCCGATCATCATGGCCAAGCCCATGGGCTTCTACGAGAAGCAGGGGCTGAACGTCGAGGTGGTGAAGACCGCGGGCTGGGCGGTGATCCGCGACAAGGCGATCAACAAGGAATACGACGCCGCCCACATGCTGTCGCCGATGCCCCTGGCGATCTCCGTGGGGGCGGGCTCCAACCCGATCCCGTGGACGATGCCGGCCGTCGAGAACATCAACGGCCAGGCGATCACGCTCGCCATGAAGCACAAGGACAAGCGGGATCCGAAAGACTGGAAGGGCATGAAGTTCGCCGTGCCCTTCGACTACTCCATGCACAACTACCTGCTGCGCTACTACCTCGCGGAGCACGGCGTCGACCCCGACAAGGACGTGCAGATCCGGGCCGTGCCGCCGCCCGAGATGGTCGCGAACCTGCGCGCCGACAACATCGACGGCTTCCTCGCGCCTGACCCGGTCAACCAGCGCGCGGTCTATGACGGCGTCGGCTTCATCCACCTGCTGTCGAAGGAGATCTGGGACGGTCACCCGTGCTGCGCGTTCTCGGCGTCGAAGCAGTTCGTCACCGAGATGCCCGGCACCTATCAGGCGCTGCTGAAGGCGATCATCGAGGCCACCGCGTTCGCGCAGAAGCCCGAGAACCGCAAGCAGATCGCGGAGGCCATCGCTCCCACCAACTATCTGAACCAGCCGCAGACGGTCGTGGAGCAGGTGCTGACCGGCACCTTCGCGGACGGCCTCGGGAAGGTCGTGAAGGATCCGGACCGGATCGCCTTTGATCCGTTCCCCTACGAGAGCTTCGCGGTCTGGATTCTCACCCAGATGAAGCGCTGGGGGCAGATCAAGGGCGACGTCGACTACGCCAAGGTGGCGAAGGAGGTGTTCCTCGCGACCGACGCCACCAAGCTGATGGCGGAGGCCGGACTGACGCCGCCCGCTTCGACGACCAAGAGCTTCTCGGTGATGGGCAAGCCGTTCGACGCCTCGAAGCCCGCGGAGTACGTCGAGAGCTTCGCGATCAGGCGGAGCTGAGCGATGCCGGCCTCGCTGACCCTGCGGGCCGGGCTGCTGTCGGTCGCCATCTTCGCGGCCTTCATCGGCGCCTGGTACCTTGCGACGCTCCCGACCGCCGGGAGCGCGGCCAATGTCGACCCCGAATACGCAGCCCTCGTCTCGGGCGCGGCGTCGGAGGGACAGAAGAGCGCGTTTCCGACTCCGATGGACGTCGGCGGCACGCTCTGGGAGCATCTGAAGAATCCGTTCTACGTCCGGGGCGCCAATGACCAGGGGGTGGGCATCCAGCTCGCCTATTCCCTGGGGCGGGTGCTGGTCGGCTACGGCCTCGCGGCTCTCGTCGCGATCCCGCTCGGCTTCCTCATCGGCATGTCGCCGCTGGTCTACCGCGCGCTCGACCCGTTCATCCAGATATTGAAGCCGATCTCGCCTTTGGCCTGGATGCCGTTGGCGCTCTACACGATCAAGGACAGCGGGATCTCAGCTGTTTTCGTGATCTTCATCTGCTCGCTGTGGCCGATGCTGATCAACACGGCCTTCGGCGTCGCGAGCGTCCGCAAGGAATGGCTGAACGTCGCAGCGACGCTGGAGGTCGGCCCCCTCCGCAAGGCCTTCATGGTGATCCTGCCTGCGGCCGCCCCGACCATCATGACCGGCATGCGGATCTCGATAGGCATCGCGTGGCTCGTGATCGTCGCGGCGGAGATGCTCGTGGGCGGAACCGGCATCGGTTACTTCGTCTGGAACGAGTGGAACAATCTTTCCATCGGCAACATCATCACCGCGATCTTGCTGATCGGCCTTGTGGGCATGGCGCTCGACCTCGCGCTCGCCCGCACGGCGCGTCTTGTGGCGTATCGGGAGTGAGTGGGATGACGGAAAAACCCCTCATCTCCATCGAAGCGCTGGCGAGGCGCTATCCCAGGCATGGCGGCGGCGAGACCACCGTGTTCGAGGATGTCTGGCTGCCGATCGCCAAGGGCGAGTTCATCTGCCTGATCGGCCATTCGGGCTGCGGCAAGACCACGATCCTCAACGTGCTCGCGGGTCTCGACCAGCCGTCCGCCGGCGTCGTCATCGTGGACGGCCGCGAGATCGCCGGGCCCAGCCTTGACCGAGCGGTGATCTTCCAGGGCCACTCGCTGCTGCCCTGGATGTCGGTGATGGGCAATGTCGCGTTCGCGGTGAACTCGCGCCGTCCGGACTGGTCGAAGGACAGGGTGCGGGCGCACTGCCAGAAATACATCGACGTCGTGCATCTGACGGGCTCGGAGCACAAGAAGCCTGCGGAGCTCTCAGGCGGGATGAAGCAACGCGTCGGCATCGCGCGCGCGCTCGCGATCGAGCCCAAGATGCTGCTCATGGACGAGCCGTTCTCGGCGCTCGACGCGCTGACGCGCGGCAGTCTTCAGGACGAGGTGCGGCGCATCTGCACCGAGACCGAGCAGACCGTGTTCATGATCACGCATGACGTCGACGAGGCGATGCTGCTCGCGGACAAGATCGTGCTCATGACCAACGGTCCGCACGCCAAGATCGCCGAGATCGTCGAGAACACGCTGCCGAAAGATCGGAGCAGGACCAACATCCACAAGCACGCGAACTACTACGCGCTGAGGAACCACCTGCTCGATTTCCTCGTCACCCGCTCAAAGGCCTTCACGGCCGAAAGCGGCGCCAACGGTTACGATCCCAAGAAGCCTCCGATCGTGCGTCCGGGCGCAAGACCTGTCGCGGTCGAGACCGGGCCGCCGGAACCCGGCCACGCCGTATCCGCCTGATCGCTCCCGCCCTGAACCTAAGCCCAGGAGATCTGCGCCATGATCCGCGCCGAAGTAACCGAACTCGTGCTTTCGCAGAAGCGGATGAAAGGACTGAGCTGGAAGGAGATACACGAAAAGGTCTCGATTTCGACTTCGCCGATCGTGATCACGGCGGCGCTGCTCGGTCAGATGCGGCTCGAGCCGAACGAGGCCGCCAAAGCAGCCGAACTGCTGGATCTTCCGAAGGAGGCGGAGATCCTGCTGACGGAGATCCCCTACAGGGGCTCGCTGACCGAAATCCCGCCGACGGACCCGCTCATCTACCGGTTCTATGAGCTTGTGATGGTCTACGGCACGACCTGGAAGGAACTGATCAACGAGGAGTTCGGCGACGGCATCATGTCGGCGATCGACTTCGACATGACGATGGAGCGGCAGCCCGACCAGAAGGGCGACCGCGTAAAGCTCCAGATGTCGGGGAAGTTCCTGAGCTATAAGCGCTACTAGAAGAGGCTCGGGCGCGCCCTCCCGGCGCGCCCTGCGACTGACTGCTGATGATCTCAGCGCCCGTGATCTCCAGCGTCCCTAATCGGCACGCCAATTGCCTGTCCTTTACTTTCCGAAAATGGATCCTGCCGCGGGGGGCAGGCAAGCGAGGTATTATGAACCGCCGTAAAGTCTTGTCCGCCGGCGCGCTGGGCGCGGTCGCTTCTCTCGCCGCGCCCGCGATCGCGCGCGCCCAGCAGACGTTCTCATGGAAGATGACCAACGCCTACGGGCCCGGCGCGCCGTTCTATGTCACGGGGCCCGGGAGCCCGACCTATTTCTGCGAACTCGTGAAGCAGATGTCCGGTGGCCGGCTAACCATCCAGCACTTCGCCGCCGGCGAGTTGATCCCGGCGCTGGAAGGCTTCGACGCCTGTTCGGCCGGCACAGTCGAGATGAACGCCGCCAACTCCTATTTCTGGGCAGGCAAGGTTCCCGCTGCCCAATTTTTCACCACCGTCCCGTTCGGGCTGAACTTCCAGGGGCACAACGCGTGGATCTACCACGGCGGCGGGCTTGCGCTGTGGGAGGAGCTCTACAAGCCGTTCAACCTCGTGCCCATGCCAATGGGCAACACCGGCGTTCAGATGACCGGCTGGTTCCGCAAGCCGATCGAGAAGATCGAGGACTTCAAGGGGCTGAAGATGCGCATCCCCGGCCTTGCCGGGAAGGTCTATGCGCAGCTCGGCGTCGACGTGAAGCTGCTGCCCGGCGGCGAAATCTTCCCGGCGCTGGAGCGCGGCGTGATCGATGCGGCGGAATTCGTCGGCCCTTACCAGGACCGTCGTCTCGGCCTGCAGAAGGCCGCGAAATACTACTACACGACCGGTTGGCATGAGCCGAACAACGTCACCGAGCTCACGATCAACCAGACCGCGTGGGACTCGCTGCCCGACGATCTGAAGGCCGTGGTGCGGACCGCGGCCGCGGCCTGCAACACGATCAGCCATACCTGGTGCGAGGCCACAAACGCCGAGGCGCTCGACGATCTCGTCAAGAACCAGGGCGTGATCGCGGGGCCCCTGCCCAAGGACGTCGTCGAAGGCCTGCGCGCCGCCACCAAGAAGACGCTGGACGGCCTGGCGGCGTCCGATCCCAAGATCAAGAAGGTCTACGACGCGTTCCTGGCGTTCAAGGAGAAGCACGACAAGTGGGCCGGCGTCTCCGAGGCCGTGTTCCAGGAGCAGATCCGGACCGACGGCGTCTGACCGCCATGTCCGACCGCCTCGAGAACTGGGCCCGGGGCCTCGACGTGATCGTCGAGCTCTCCGGCCGCATCGCCGCATGGACGGGCCTCGCGCTCGTCCTCGTCATGGCGGGCAACGTCATCGCCCGCTACTTCCTTCACATCGGATCGGTCGCGACCCAGGAGCTCGAATGGCACCTGATGGCGCCGCTGACGCTGCTGTGCATCGCCTACACGATCAAGCATGACGGGCATGTCAGGGTCGACATCTTCTACTCGAGCCTGCCGGAGATCGCGCGGCGCGTGATCGATCTGTTCTCGGCGCTGTGCGCGCTCGCGCTGGCGATCCTGATCGTCAAGATCTCCATGCCTTACGTCCTGCAGTCCTACCGGATCGGCGAAGGCTCGCCCGATCCTGGCGGACTGCCCTACCGCTGGATCATCAAGGCCATGATCCCGGCCGGCTTCGCGCTGTTCGGCGTGCAGAGCCTCGCCTCCGTGCTGCGCGCTCTGAAGCCGTTCTTCGGCGGCTCGGACGGCCTCAAGACGGCGTCGATCAATGCCGTATAACGAGATCCTCGCGCTCGCCTGCATCGGCTCCTTCTTCGTCCTGCTGTTCGTCGGCGTTCCGGTCGCGCTGACGCTCGCGATCTCGGGCTTCGTGTTCGGCTGGCTCGGCTTCGGGACGGGCCTGTTCAACCTCCTGCCGGCGCGAATCTACGGCGTGACGGCGAACTACACGCTGATCGCCATTCCGCTGTTCGTGTTCATGGGGGTCATGCTCGAGAAATCGCGCATGGCCGACGAACTCATGGAGGTGATCGGCTATCTGGCAGGCGGCCTGCGCGGCGGCATGGGGCTCGGCATCGTGCTGGTCGGCATGCTGATGGGAGCGACCACCGGCATCGTGGGCGCGACCATCGTCACGCTCGGGCTGCTGACGCTGCCGACGCTCCTGAAACGCGGCTACGACACGCAGCTCTCCTGCGGAGCGATCTGCGCGTCCGGCACGCTCGGCCAGCTCATCCCGCCGAGCACCATCCTGATCCTGCTCGCCGACATCATGGGGCAGTCGGTCGGGACGCTGTTCGCGGCCGCCGTGTTCCCCGGGCTGCTGCTGACCGGGATCCTGGGCGCCTACATCCTGCTGGTCGGGGTGTTCAAGCCCGCCATGGTCCCGCCGATCCCGCTCGCCGAGCGGCAGGCTCTGCCGCGCCGCGAGCTGTGGATGAAGACGCTGAAGGTCGGCCTGCCGCCGATCGCGCTGGTGCTGGCTGTGCTCGGCTCGATCATCGGCGGCGTCGCCGCCCCGACCGAGGCCGCCTCGATGGGCGCGGTCGGCTCGATCCTGGTCGCCGCGGTCGCGGGCAGGCTCTCGATGAAGACGCTGGTCGACGTAGTGAACTCGACCGCGCGCATCACCGCCATGATGTTCTTCATCCTGATCTGCTCCCAAGTGTTCGCGCTGTCGTTCCGCGGCCTTGGCGGGGAGCGGATCGTCCACGACGCCTTCGCGATGGTGCCGGGCGGCGCCACCGGCATGCTGGTCTTCATGCTGGCGATCATCTTCGTGCTCGGCTTCTTCATCGAGTGGATCGAGATCAGCTACATCGTGGTGCCGATGTTCCTTCCCTTGATGCTCGCGGACGGGGTCGACGTCGTATGGGCCGCCTCGCTGATCGCCGTGGTGCTGCAGACCTCGTTCCTGACGCCGCCCTTCGGCTGGGCGTTGTTCTACCTGCGGGGCGTGGCGCCCCCGGAGGTCTCGACGCTCGACATCTACAAGGGCGTCGTGCCGTTCATCGCGCTGCAGCTCGTCGCGCTGCTGCTGGTGTTCTGCTTCCCCGGCATCGCGACCTGGCTTCCGGCCGCAATCGGATGGTGAAAGCTGCGATCGGATTCGGAGAGTGATGGGACGAACTTCCAGCTGACTGCGACTTGACGCGGGGGCGATGCGGCCGCCTGCAGCACTCAGCCGGGACCTGTCCCGCCTTATCCAAGCGACGCGTTAGCCACTCCCGGACCAGGCGGCGGGGCGGTCCGGGGGCGGGAGCGATCCTGTCAGGGTCGCTCCCGCAGGTCGTCGCGCCCGCCAGCTGCATATTGATTGGATCGATCGGCCCCCGGGCCCGTTGGGAGACATGGGCCTTCCCGACACATGGCTTCCCGATCTCTACATTGTCGCCCTTACGGGCGCAGGGCTCCTCATCGCCCTGGTGGTCTGGCTGCCCGTGGCGCTTCGGCGCCTCCCGCTGAGCCTGCCGATCGTCTGCGTCGCCATCGGGGCCGCCCTGTTCGCGCTTCCGCAGGTGGGCTTCCACCCACTGCCGACGCGCTATCCCGAGCTCACCGAACGGCTCTCCGAATTCGTCGTCATCATCGCCCTGATGGGAGCCGGTCTGAAGATCGACCGTGTGTTCGGGTTCCGCCGATGGTCCGTCGCCCTCAGGCTCATAACGATCACGATGCCGCTGAGCATAGGCGCCATCACGCTGATCGGCGGATGGTGGCTCGGCCTTTCCTGGACCATGGCCCTCCTGCTCGGGGCGTCGCTTGCTCCGACCGACCCTGTGCTCGCGTCCGACGTGCAGGTCGGCCCTCCAAAGACCAAAGACGAGGACGAGGTGCGCTTCGGGCTCACCGCGGAGGCTGGCATGAACGACGGCTTCGCCTTCCCGTTCGTCCACCTCGCGATCGCGCTCGCCGCCGCGGCGGCGACCGGCGAGCCCTGGCTGGCGGAGTGGTTCACGGTCAATGTCCTGTGGGAGATCGGCGTCGGCATCGGGGCCGGTTACGCGATCGGGCGAGCGTTCGGGTGGCTGACGTTCCACGTGCCAGCCGAGACGAAGCTCGCAAAGGCCGGAGACGGGCTCATCGCCCTGTCGGCCACGTTCGTGTCCTATGGACTGACCGAGATCATCCACTGCTACGGCTTCCTCGCCGTGTTCGTGACCGCGCTGACGTTTCGGCACGCCCATCGTGATCACGAGCTCCACGTCGGGATGCACGAGTTGTCGGAGCAGGTCGAACGGCTCGCGATGATGGCGCTGTTGCTGCTGTTCGGCGGCGCGCTTGTCAGCGGGCTGCTTGCGCCCCTGCAGTGGATCGACGCCGCGGCGGCGATCCTGATCCTTTTCGTCGTGCGGCCGATCGCGGGGTTGCTCGGGCTCCTCGGGCATCAGGCCGACTGGCGGGAGCGGCTGACGCTGGCGTTCTTCGGGATCCGGGGCGTCGGATCGATCTACTACCTGGCCTACGGCCTCAACCATATGCCCGCGGCCGGCGCCGAGCGCCTCTGGGCCACGGTCGGCCTCGTCATCCTCATGTCGATCCTGATCCACGGCCTGACGGTCACGCCGATCATGAGACAGCTCGACCGGGTCCAAGGCAGGGACCCCGACCTTGATGACGACGATGACGACGCCAGCGGCGCCGAGGCGCGTGCGAAGGCGTCGCCGGCTTGAGGGCGAGCCCCTAGAGGCGATCTCGCGCTCTCGGAGGTGAGACTCCCCTGAATCGCTTGCGCAGTCGTGATGCCAGCTTGGTTGACCCAACGGTCACGGGCCCATCTATGGGGACGAACCTCCCCAAAACGAGCCGCCATGACCCTCGCCCCGCTGCGCCGCCCCATCTCCATGCTCCGCGCCTTCCTCGACAGCGAGGCTTCGGGCGGCATCGTGCTGATGGCGGCCGCGGCCGCGGCTCTGGTCGTCGCGAACTCGCCGCTCGGCGCGACCTATGAGTCGGCCCTCCACGCCTATCTCGGCCCGCTGAGCGTGGCGCACTGGATCAATGACGGCCTTATGGCGGTGTTCTTCCTGCTCGTCGGGCTGGAGATCAAGCGCGAGATGCTGGACGGTCAGCTCTCGACCTGGTCGCGGCGAACCTTGCCCGGGGTCGCCGCGCTGGGCGGCATGATCGTTCCCGCGCTGATCTACGCCGGATTCAACTGGAACGACCCCACCACGCTGCGCGGCTGGGCGATCCCGGCCGCGACCGACATCGCCTTCGCGCTCGGCGTGCTGTCGCTGCTCGGCGACCGCGTGCCGACCTCGCTCAAGATCTTCCTGACGGCGCTCGCCATCATCGACGACCTCGGGGCGGTGATCATCATCGCGCTGTTCTACACGGCGCAGCTCTCGGGCTGGGACCTCGCCGGCGCGGCCGCGGTGATCGGCGTCCTGATCGTCCTGAACAGGCGCGGCGTCACGTCGCTCACCCCGTATCTGCTGTTCGGCGCCGTGCTCTGGGTGCTGGTGCTGCGGTCCGGCGTGCACGCCACGCTCGCCGGCGTCGCGCTGGCGCTGACGATCCCGCTCAAGCCGACCCCGGGCCGGATCGACGACATGGAGCAGTCGCCGCTCCATCGGCTCGAGCATGCCCTGCACGGCTTCGTGCCCTTCGTGGTGATCCCGATCTTCGGCTTCGCCAATGCGGGCGTGTCGTTCGCCGGAATGACGGCTGACGCCCTCACCGACCACCTGACGCTTGGCGTCGCGCTGGGGCTTCTCCTCGGCAAGCTGGTCGGCGTGTTCGGCAGCGCCGCGCTGGTGATCAAGCTCGGCTTCGCCGACCTGCCGACGCGGGCGAGCTGGCCGCAGCTCCTCGGCGTTTCGATGCTGTGCGGCATCGGCTTCACGATGAGCCTGTTCATCGGCCTTCTCGCGTTCGCCGACAACATAGAGCTCCAGAACGAGGTGAAGGTGGGAATTCTGCTTGGCTCGCTGACCGCGGGAGCGATCGGCTGGCTGATCCTGCGCTTCGTCAAGCCGGAGCAGGTCCCGGCTGCGCGAGGCGCCTGATAGCGAGCAGCGGATGGCCGTCGGGACGTCCAGCGGACCAAGCTGAGGCTACGCCTGAAAGATCAATCCTCGGGAGAGCTCTCTTCGGCGAGCTCGGAGGGCTCTTCTTTCTCGAGGATCGTCAAAGCGGCGTAGGCGTTGACCAGCGGAGAAACGTCGGCGCCGAACTCGTATGGGTCGAAGCCTCGGCCGGCGTGCTTCGCGTGCGCTTCGCTCAGGGCTGCAAGCACGATGCTGCGGGCTTGAGCGATCGACTCCGCGTCAGGGATTATCATCGCAAGCCTCCTGGGGTTGTCTGCGTGCGCCGGCGGACAGCTAGGGCGGCTCCGCCCGCGCGCCACGTCGCTCGTCCGCTCGCTTGCGGACCGTGACCGCGAGCTCAGCTCATGTGTCTGACCGCAATCGCCGCGGCGGCGGCGCGGTTCTCGACGCCGAGCTTCACGTAGATCTGCTCGAGATGCTTGTTCACGGTGCGTGGGCTCATGCCCAGAATGTCGCCGATGTCACGGTTGGATTTGCCGCGCGCGATCCACAGCAACACCTCGGACTCGCGCGAGGTGACGCCGAGCTTCTCGCGAAACACGGAAATCTGCTCGGCGACGCTTTCCTCCGTCACCCTGAGCAACACCTCGTCGCGGTCGGCGCGTCCGACAAAGGCGATCGACAGCGTGCGACCGGCGGCCTCGAGCTTCAGCATCATGGCGTTCTGGTCGGGGCGGCCCTCCTGGCGGGTCTCCAGCCAGCGCGCGATCGCCTCCGGCAGAACGGGCTCGCCGCCGCCGCCCTCTGGTGACGCGAGCGCCAACAACCGGCTCGCCTGCGGCGTCGACCAGAGAAGCCGTCCCGAGACGCTCGCCGCGAACAGGTAGCGGCCTGTGGTGTCGAGCGCCGCGCGGGCGCTGCGGGAACGCCGCGCATTTCCGATGTGGACCCGGATGCGCGCGAACAGCTCGTCGAGGACGATCGGCTTGGTGACGTAGTCCACGCCGCCGGCCTCCAGCCCCTCCACGATCCGGTCGGTCTCCTTCAGGCCGGTCATGAAGATGATCGGCACGTCCGCGAGCGCCGACATCCGTTTCAGCCGCCGGCAGGTCTCGAAGCCGTCAAGCCCCGGCATGACGGCGTCGAGCAGGATGAGGTCGGGGGCGACGCGCTGCACGGAGGCGAGCGCGCTTTCGCCGTCCGGCGCGACCAGCACCACGGCGCCGGTCGGCTCGATCGCGGCGGTCAACATCGCGAGCGTGTCGGGGCTGTCGTCGACGACGAGCACGACCGTGCGCGCGTCGGCGCTACTCATCGCCCGCTCCGCGGCTCTGCGGCTCCCGCAGCAGCGCCATGTAGCCGCGCATGTCGAAGGCCTGAATGCGCTCGAGAGCCGCCGCCACGAAGGGCGAACAGCCCGCCTCCGCCTCCTCGAGTTCGGCGAGCTTCGCCTCGATGCCGCTGACATAGCCGATCTCGCCGAGGCGGATGAGCTCCTCGATCTGGGCGGGGCTCGGGCGGCGCTCCGGCGCCTCTGACGTTCGCGCGCCAGGCGTCGGCGTCGCGGCGCCCTCGACGACATAGTCGAGGCCGAGCAGAGCACCCACCCGCTCGAGCAGCGCGGTCAGATCGACGGGCTTGGCGAGTTCGCCGTCATGGGCGGGCTCGCCGGAAGGCTTGGCGGCCGGATCTCCGAGAGTGGCCGACATCATGAGGATCCGCGCCTTGGCGCCCCCCTGCCGGAGCCGCCGGGCGACCTCCCAGCCCGACAGGCCGGGCATGGAGACATCGAGAAGAATAAGGTCCGGCGGGCTCGCCGCGGCCTCCGCAAGCGCCGCTTCGCCGTCGGCCACCGCCGCCACCGTGAAGCCGAGCGGCTCCAGCGCCTCCCTCATCAGTTCGCGATGGTCGGCGTCGTCGTCCACGACGAGCGCGAGGCGGCGCGCGCCGCGATAGCCGATCACACGCGCGGCCGGATCGCGCGGCCGGCGGGCGGAAGGGACGTCGGGCAGCAGCAGGCGGACGCGGAACACGCTACCCTCGCCGAGCCGGCTCGAGACCGAGATCTCGCCCCCCATGATCTCCACCAGCAGCTTGGTGATCGTCAGGCCGAGGCCCATCCCGGGCTGAGTGAGGGCGCGCGCGGCGCCGCCCCGCTCGAATGGCTCGAATATCCGGCCGAGGTCCTCCGACCTGACGCCCAGGCCAGTGTCGCGCACCTCGAACTCAGCGGTCTGGCTGCGATAGCGGACCGCGAGCGTGATCGATCCCGCCTCCGTGAACTTAACCGCGTTCGACAGCAGGTTGATCAGCACCTGCCGCAGGCGCTTGCCGTCGGCCCGCACCACGGCCGGAAGCGTCGCCGCGCCTTCCAGCGAGAAGCGCAGGCCCTTTGCGCTCGCCTGAAGCCGGAACATGTCGCCGAGCTGCTCGAGCAGGTCCTGCGTGCGCACCTCGTCGCGGGCGAGCTGCATGCGGCCGGCCTCCACCTTGGCCATGTCGAGCAGGCCGTCGATCAGGCCCGACAGATGCTCGGCGGAGCGGCGGATGACCCTGAGCCCCTTGCGGGCGCGAGCGGGCATGCTGTCGTCGGAATCGAGCAGCTGGGCGTAGCCCATGACCGCGTTGAGGGGGGTCCGCAGCTCGTGGTTCACGCCGACGACGTAGCGGCTCTTCGCAAGGTTCGCAGCTTCGGCGGCCTCCTTGGCGCGCTGGAGCGCGGCGTCGGTCCGCCGGTGCGCCTCGATCTCGCGCATCAGCAAGGCGGTCTGCCGCTGCGACTCGTCCTGCGCGATCTCCCGGCTTTCATGCGCGAGCACGAACACCCAGGCCGCGACGGCCGCGATGATCGCCACGATCAGGAACACCGCCCAGAGAGCGCCCGCGACCGCCGCGCCCTCGGCCGGGGCCTGAGTCGCGGCGAGGAAGTGCACGAGAAGCAGCACGAAACCAAGCACGCCGCAGAGCGTGAGGAACACGCCGAAGAAGTGTCCGGTCCGCGTGTTCAGCCGCGCGACCGACCAGCGCGGCAATATGGCGCCGAGCGACGAGACAAGCTGCGCCTGATAGCGCGCATGCGGCTTGCAGCCGTCGCGGCAGCGGGCGTCGATGGAGCAGCACAGCGAGCAGATCGGGCCCGAATAGACCGGGCAGTGCGCCATGTCCTCCGGCTCGAACTCATGCTCGCAGACCGAGCAGGCGAGCGACGGCCGCAGCCGCCAGGAGGCGCGCGGCTTGCGCGCGAGATAGAACTTGCCGCGGGTCGCGAGCGCGATGAGAGGAGCGGAGACGAACGCGACCAGCAGCGCGACAAAGGACGCGAGCGCCTGCGGAAAAGGTCCGAAAGCGCCGGCGTAGGACGCGGCCGCGGCGGCCGTCGCGATCACCATCGCGCCGACGCCGACCGGATTGACGTCGTAGAGATGCGCCCGCTTGAACTCGATCCGCCGGGGGCTGAGACCGAGCGGCTTGTTGACGATGAGGTCCGCGACCAGCGCGCCGACCCAGGCGACGGCCACGACGGAGTAGATGCCGAGCGTGTGCTCCAGCGTCTTGTAGATGCCGGCCTCCATCAGGAGCGCGGCGATCACGACGTTGAAGAACACCCAGACGATGCGCCCTGGGTGGGCGTGCGTCAGCCGCGAGAAGAAGTTCGACCAGGCGATCGAGCCCGCATAGGCGTTCGTGACGTTGATCTTGAGCTGCGACAGCACCACGAACACGCCCGTGAGCGCGAGGGCGAGCTGCGGAGACGCGGTCACGTAGCCGAAGGCGACCAGATACATCTGCGTCGGCTCCGCGGCATGGCTGGCGGGAACGCCGTGCCCCAGCGCGAGCACCACCAGGAACGAGCCGATCAGGATCTTGGCGCCGCCCGGGATGATCCAGCCCGGTCCGCCCATGACCAGCGCGGACCACCAGGCGAGCCGGCTGGTCTTCGCGCGGTCCGGCATGAACCGCAGGATGTCGACCTGCTCGCCGATCTGCGCGACGAGCGCGAAGATCACGGCGGAGGCGGCGCCGGCGCCGAGCAGGTTGAGATCCTGGCCGTTCGGCTGCGAGCCCTGGTATCCGGTCCACGCCGCGAAGGCCGCATCATCCTGCAGCGCGATGAACGCGAAGGGCGCGAGATGCAGGATCGCCCAGAGCGGCTGCGTCCAGACCTGAAAGCGACTGATCCAGGTGATGCCGTGCGTCACCACCGGGATCACCACGACCGCGCTGATGATATAGCCAAGAGCAAGCGGCACGCCGAGGCAGAGCTCGAGCGCGAGCGCCATGATCACAGCCTCGATCGCGAAGAATATGAACGTGAAGGACGCGTAGATCAGCGACGTGATCGTCGAGCCGATATAGCCAAAACCCGCCCCCCGCGTGAGAAGGTCGATGTCGACGCCGTCCCGGGCCGCATAATAGGCGATAGGCAGGCCAGCGAGGAAGATCAGGATGGAGACGACCAGCGTCGCCGCGAGGGCGTTCTCGAAGCCGTAGCTCAACGTGATCGCGCCGCCGATAGCCTCGAGCGCGAGAAACGACACGGCGCCGAGCGCGGTGTTGCCCACTTTCGCGGCCGACCACCGCCTCGCCTTCTTCGCCGTGAACCGAAGCGCGTAATCCTCGAGCGTCTCGTTCCCGACCCACTGGTTGTAGCTGCGACGCACGGGAACGATGCGGAGGCGGTTCCTCATGAACCTTGCGCCTCCCCCGAACCTTCGCCACGCGTCTTGCGGTGCAAAATCGCCCCTCCGGCCGCTCCGTCCCTCCTCACCGCCTGCAAGTTTCCTGCCGTTCTGGCGATCCGCTAACCGCTTGATCCGATGCGAACGCGCGGGCGGCGCCACGCTAGGCGGCGAACATCCGGCGGCGTATACGTCAACCGACGTATATGCTGCATCGCAAAACACGGGTCAGCCTTCGTCATCTCGCCCATCGGGGGGCGGAACTGCGGAGGTTGCGATGGCGAGTCAGGACGACAGGCCTCAATCCGAACTGCGCCGGCGTCTCCTGATGGGGATGGCCGCGGCGCCGCTGGCGGGCTTCCTGCCGAAAGCCGCCTTCGCCCAGACGCCGCCGACCTCGGCGGTCAACACCACCGGGCTTGCGGTGACCGACACGGAAGTCACCGTCGGGATCCTGCATTCGGTCACGGGGACGATGGCGATCTCCGAGACCGGCTCGGTTCAGGCGGAGAAGCTCGCAATCGAGCAGATCAACGCCAGCGGCGGCGTGCTCGGCCGCAAGATCAAGTTCATCCAGGAGGACGGCGCCTCCGACTGGCCGACTTTCGCCGAGAAGGCGAAGAAGCTGCTCGTCAACGACAAGTGCGCCGCCGTCATGGGCTGCTGGACCTCGGCGTCCCGCAAGGCGGTTCTGCCCGTCTTCGAGCAGTACAACGGGATGCTGTACTACCCGACCTTCTATGAAGGGCTCGAACAGTCGAAGAACGTCATCTACACCGGACAGGAAGCGACGCAGCAGATCATCGCCGGCCTCGACTGGGTGGTGAAGGAGAAGGGCGCCAAGACCTTCTACCTGCTGGGGTCCGACTACATCTGGCCGCGCACATCGAACAAGATCGCGCGCAAGCACATCGAGAACTTCCTCAAGGGAACGAAGGTCGTCGGAGAGGAGTACTTCCCGCTCGGCCACACCCAGTTCAACTCCGTCATCAACAAGATCAAACTGACCAAGCCGGACGTGATCTATGCGATCATCGTCGGCGGCTCGAACGTCGCCTTCTACAAGCAGCTGAAGGCCGCCGGCATCGACATGTCGAAGCAGACGCTGGTCACGATCTCGGTGACGGAAGACGAGATCGACGGCATCGGCGGCGACAACATCGCGGGCGCCTACGCCTGCATGAAGTACTTCCAGTCGCTCGACAACCCGAACAACAAGGAGTTCGTCGCCGCCTTCAAGAAGATGTGGGGCGACAAGACGGTCATCGGCGACGTCACCCAGGCGGCCTATCTCGGGCCCTGGCTGTGGAAACTCACCGTCGAGAAGGCCGGCTCCTTCGACGTCGACAAGGTGGCGGCGGCCTCCGCCGGCATCGAGTTCAACAAGGCGCCGGAAGGCTACGTGAAGATCCACGACAACCACCACCTCTGGTCCAAGACCCGCGTCGGGCTCGCCCAGAAGGACGGTCAGTTCAAGGTGGTCTACGAGAGCCCGGACCTGATCGAACCGAACCCCTTCCCGAAGGGCTACCAGTGAGTTGAACGCCGCGGCCGGGCGCGCTGAGCGTCGCCCCGGCCGCCGACGACGAGCGTCGTCCCGGCCGAACGGCGAAGCCGCGCAGTGCCGGGATCGTTCTCAAGGTAAAGCGCCGTCGTCCTCCGGCTTGACCGGAGGACCCACGTTCAGCGTCGAGTCCGACGCCGCAGGTGGATGGTCCGGTCAAGCCGGACCATGACGAGCTTCATTCCAGAAGACGATCCCTCTGGGCGGCTCCGCCGCTGTCCCGGATGACGGCCAAGCCCCGAAGCTCCTCACGGAGACCAAAGATGTTCGGCGAATACTCTCTCGGCGATCTCGGCTCGATCTTCGCGATGCAGGGTTTTGCGGGGCTGATCCTGTTCTCGGTCTACCTGCTGATGGCTCTCGGCCTGGCGATCATCTTCGGCCAGATGGGCGTCATCAACATGGCCCATGGCGAGTTCATGATCCTCGGCGCCTACGTCACCTGGCTAACGGCCGAGTTCTTCACCAGCCATCTGCCGGCGCTGTTTTCGATCTACTTCTTCGTGGCGATGGCGCTCGCATTCTGCGCGGCCGGCGCTCTCGGCATGCTCGTGGAATGGGCGCTGATCCGACGGCTGTACAAGCGGCCGCTCGATACTCTGCTTGCGACCTGGGGCCTCAGCCTCATCCTGCAGCAGGTCTACCGCTCGGTGTTCGGCCCGCGTGAGGTCGGCGTCACCCTTCCGGACTGGATGATGGGCTCGCTGCCGATCACGGACGTGATCGAGGTGCAGATCAACGGCCTGTTCGTCATGGGACTGACCGTCATCATCACGATCGCGGTCTTCCTGATGATCTTCCATTCGCGCTTCGGCCAGCAGATCCGCGCCGTCGTGCAGAACCGGCAGATGGCCGGCGCGGTCGGCATCGACACCGAGAAAGTCGACCGCCTGACGTTCGGCCTCGGCTGCGGCATCGCGGGCGTGGCGGGCTCCGCCTTCACCATGATCGGCTCCACGGGGCCGACCGCCGGCCAGCTCTACATCGTGGACACCTTCCTGATCGTCGTGTTCGGCGGCGCGGCCAGCCTGTTCGGCACCATCGCCTCCGCCTTCACGATCTCGCAGACCCAGTCGACGCTCGAGTTCTTCCTGTCCGGCTCGATGGCCAAGGTCATCACCCTGCTGACGGTCGTGGCGATCCTGATGCTGCGTCCGCAGGGCCTCTTCACCCTCAAAGTGCGGCGCTGAGGAGCACACGACGATGAAGCGCGCTCCGACTTTCATGGACCGCAAGGATCTGCTGGCGCTCGCGACCGTCGCGGTGATCCTGCTGATCGTATTTCCCGCTCTGCTGGACGGCTTCCGGCTGAACCTCGTCGGCAAGTATCTGACCTACGCCTTCGTGGCCGTCGGCCTGGTGCTGTGCTGGGGCTATGGCGGCATCCTCTCGCTCGGCCAGGGCGTGTTCTTCGCCCTCGGCGGCTACGGCATGGCGATGTACCTCAAGCTCGAGGCCTCGTCGGTCGAGAACACCAAGATCCAGTCCACGCCCGGCATCCCGGACTTCATGGACTGGAACCAGATCACCGAGCTGCCCCTGTTCTGGCAGCCCTTTCACTCCTTTCCCCTCACGCTGATCCTCATCGTCCTGGCGCCGGCGCTGTTCGCCTTCGTGATCGGCTCGGCGATGTTCAAGCGTCGGGTGTCGGGCGTCTATTTCGCGATCATCACCCAGGCCCTGGCCGCCATCGCCACCATCCTGATCATCGGCCAGCAGGGCTACACCGGCGGCGTCAACGGCATCACCGACCTCAGGACGCTGCACGGCTGGGACATCCGCACCGACCAGGCGAAGTTCATCCTCTACTTCGTCAACGCCGCGCTTCTGCTCGGCGTCGTGGTCGCCGCCATGTTCGTGCGCGACTCCAAGCTCGGCCGCATCCTGGTGGCCATGCGGGACAAGGAGGACCGCGTGAGGTTCTCCGGCTACTCGGTCGCCAACTTCCAGATCTTCGTGTTCTGCCTCGCCGGCGTGTTCGCCGCGATCGGCGGGGCGATGTTCACCCTGCAGGTCGGCTTCATGTCGCCGTCTCTCGTGGGCATCGTCCCCTCGATCGAGATGGTGATCTTCACGGCGGTCGGCGGGCGGCTGTCGATCCTCGGGGCGATCTACGGGACGCTCGCGGTGAACTTCGCGAAGACGAGCCTCTCGGAGAGCTTTCCCGAACTCTGGCTGCTCGGCCTCGGCGGGCTGTTCATCGCCGTGGTGGCGGTCTTCCCGAACGGGCTCGCCGGTCTGTGGCGCGACTACGCGCAGCCCTTCATCGACAAGGCCCTGAAGCTCCGCAGCGTCGATCCGGCGGACCCCGGCGCCGAAGTCGCCAAACAGGCCGCGGCGGCCGCCGAGTGAGGATGAAGCGATGACCCCGATCGGCGCGCAACCCACGCCCTTCCTGCTCTCGGTGGAAGGCCTCACGGTCTCGTTCGACGGCTTCAAAGCCGTCAACGACCTCTCCTTCTACGTCGACGAGAACGAGATCCGCGTGATCATCGGCCCGAACGGCGCGGGCAAGACCACTGTGCTCGACCTCATCTGCGGGAAGACCAAGGCCACCGCAGGCTCGATCACCTTCCGCGACAAGGAACTGACCCGGATGAGCGAGAGCCAGATCGTGCTCGCGGGCGTCGGCCGCAAGTTCCAGACGCCCTCGATCTACGAGGACCTCACGGTCTTCGAGAATTTGGAGATCTCCTATCCCAGGGGCCGCTCCGTATGGGGCGCGCTCACCTTCAAGCGCGACGCCGCGGTGCGAGAGCGGGTGGCGGAGGTCGCGGAGATCATCTTCCTCAAGGACAAGCTGCACGAGCGGGGCGCGTTTCTCAGCCACGGCCAGAAGCAATGGCTCGAGATCGGCATGCTGCTGATCCAGGAGCCCGACCTGCTGATGCTGGACGAGCCGGTCGCCGGCATGAGCGTTTCGGAACGCATCAAGACCGCCGAACTGCTCCGCACGATCATCAAGGATCGCTCGGTGCTGGTGATCGAGCACGACATGAAGTTCGTCGAGGACATCGCGCACAAGGTCACCGTGCTCCATCAGGGCCGAATCCTGTCCGAGGGCTCGATGGAGAAGGTGCAGTCCGACCCGAAGGTCATCGAAGTCTATCTCGGCCACTGAGGAGAGATGCGATGAGCCTCTCACTTCGCCGCCGCCTCATCCGTCATGCCCGGCGGCAGCCGGGCATCCACGACTTGCTGAGCGGCCGGGCTCCACGCCGAAATCGTGGATACCAGCGCGAGGGCGCGGGCATGACGGTCGAGGTTCCTTCTTTTCATTTCGGAGCCGCGTGATGCTCGACGTCGAGAACCTGCACGTCGCCTACGGCCAGAGCGAAGTGCTCCATGGCATGAGCTTCGGGGTCGCGACCAACGAGATCGTCGCGATCATGGGGCGCAACGGCATGGGCAAGACCACGCTCATGAAGACCATGATGGGCATCCTGCCCTCCACCGCCGGTTCAATCCGCCTGCGCGGCGAAGACATCGGCGGCCTGAAGAGCCACCAGCGCGTGCGGAAAGGCGTCGCCTACGTGCCGCAAGGCCGCATGGTGTTCTCCACCATGACGGTCAAGGAAAACATCGAGACCGGCCTCACCGCATCGGGCGATCGCAAGGTCCCCGACGACATCTATGAGCTCTTCCCCGTCCTCCTCGAGATGAAGGGGCGGCGCGCGGGAAATCTCTCCGGCGGCCAGCAGCAGCAGCTCGCGATCGCTCGCGCGCTCGCCACGAAACCCAAGGTGCTGCTGCTCGACGAGCCGACCGAGGGAATCCAGCCCTCGATCATTCGCGAGATGGCCCGGACGCTCCGCCGCATCCGGGACGAGCGCGGCCTGTCGATCGTCGTCTCCGAGCAGGTGCTGAGCTTCGCGCTGGACGTCGCCGACCGGGTGCTCGTCGTCGAGAACGGCGAGATCGTGCACGACGAGCCGCGGGCGGCCCTCAACGAGGCGAAGGTCGCCAGATACCTGTCGGTTTGATGGAGGAGACCATGGCGGACTACGAGATCTTCGAACTCGGCGACTTCGTCCTCCAGTGCGGCAAGACGCTTCGTTCCGCCAAACTGGCCTTCAAGACCTTCGGGACGCTGAACGCCGCGAAAGACAACGCGATCGTCTATCCCACCTGGTATTCGGGACAGCACACAGAGAACGAATGGCTGATCGGGCCCGGCAAGGCGCTCGATCCCGAGAAATACTTCATCATCATCCCGAACATGTTCGGGAACGGCCTGTCGTCCTCGCCGAGCAACACGCCGGCGCCGTGGAACGGCCCGCGCTTTCCGAACGTCACCGCCTACGACAACGTCAAGGCGCAGCATCGGCTGGTCACCGAGCATTTCGGCATCGAGAAGCTTGTTCTCGTGACCGGCTGGTCGATGGGCGCGCTGCAGACCTACCATTGGGCCGCGCTGTATCCGGACATGGTTCCGCGGATCCTGCCGTTCCAGGGATCCGCCAAATGCTCCCGCCACAACTTCGTCTTCCTCGAAGGCGCCAAGGCCGCGCTGCAGGCCGACGCCGCCTACAAGGACGGCTGGTACGACAGCCCGCCCTATAAGGGTCTGCGCGCCTTCGGCCGCGTCTACGCCGGCTGGGGCCTGTCGCAGACCTTCTACCGCATCGAGGCCGACATCACCCACATGGGCTACGCCTCGCTCGAGGACTTCCTCGTCGGCTTCTGGGAAGGCCTGTTCTATGAGCGCGACGCCAATAACCTGCTGGCGATGCTGTGGACCTGGCAGAACGGCGACATCAGCGCGAACGACACCTTCAAGGGCGACTTCAAGGCGGCCCTCGGGGCCATCCGGGCCAAGGCGATCCTGATGCCGGCCTCCACCGACCTCTACTTCCCGCCCGAGGACAACGCGATCGAGGCGGCGGCGATGCCGAACGCCGAATTGCGCACGATCGACACCTGGTGGGGCCATTTCGCCGGCGGCCCGGGCACGAGCCCCGACGACATCAAGATCCTCGACGACGCGCTCAAGGAACTGCTCGCGAGCTGACGGCCCCGTTTCACGATTTTCGGAGGGAGAGAGACATGACCGAGACGCTGATCAAGGTCGACCTGACCCAGTCGGCCTATGAAAACGACATGGTGCACAATCGCTGGCACCCAGACATCCCCATGGTGGCGTGGGTGAAGCCCGGCGACGACTTCATCGTCGAGACCTATGACTGGACCGGCGGGTTCATCAAGAACAACGACGACGCCTCCGACGTCCGCGACATCGACCTCACGATCGTCCACTTCCTTTCCGGCCCCATCGGCGTCGAGGGCGCGGAGCCGGGCGACCTGCTGGTGGTCGACCTGCTGGACATCGGCGCCAAGGCCGAGAGCCAGTGGGGCTTCAACGGCTTCTTCTCGAAGCAGAACGGCGGAGGATTCCTCACCGAGCACTTCCCGCAGGCCCAGAAGTCGATCTGGGACTTCGAGGGCATGTTCACGAAGTCGCGCCACATCCCGGGAGTCCGCTTCCCCGGCCTGATCCATCCCGGCCTGATCGGCTGCCTGCCGGACCCGAAGCTGCTCAAGACCTGGAACGACCGCGAGATCCCGTTCGTCGAGAAGCACAAGGACCGCGTGCCGGCGGTGGGCACCGTGCCGTTCGCGCCGACGGCTCACATGGGCCGGCTGCAGGGCGAGGCGAAGGACAAGGCCGCCGCGGAGGCCGTCCGCACCGTGCCGCCGCGCGAGCATGGCGGAAATTGCGACATCAAGGACCTGTCGCGCGGCTCGAAGATCTACTTCCCCGTCTATGTCGACGGCGGCGGCCTCTCGATGGGCGATCTGCATTTCAGCCAGGGCGACGGCGAGATCACCTTCTGCGGCGCGATCGAGATGGCCGGCTGGGTGCATCTCAAGGTCGAGATCATCAAGGACGGCATGTCGAAATACGGGATCAAGAACCCGATCTTCAAACCGTCGGTGATCACGCCGAAATATGACGACTACCTGATCTTCGAGGGCATCTCGGTCGACGAGACCGGGCAGCAGCATTACCTCGACGTGCATGTCGCCTACCGGCAGGCCTGCCTCAACGCGATCGAGTACTTGAAGAAGTTCGGCTATTCGGGCGCGCAGGCCTATTCGATCCTCGGCACGGCGCCCGTCCAGGGCCACATCTCCGGCGTCGTCGACATTCCCAACGCCTGCGCGACGCTGTGGCTGCCGACCAAGATCTTCGAGTTCGACATCAACCCGAGCGCGGCCGGGCCGGCGAAGTTCCTCGACGGCTCGATCGACATGCCGCTCGCGCCTGATCTCTGACAAGCGAGGCGAGGCCTCAGGCGGCGGGGCGCCGCCTGAGACCTGCAGTCCGGAGGACCCGATGCCCGTCTATGACTATTCTTGCGAGGATTGCGGAACGTTCACGGCGCTCCGGCCCATGTCGGCCTTCGACGCGCCGTGCGGCTGCCCCGGTTGCGGGGCCGAGGCGCCGCGGGTCTTCCTCACCGCGCCCGCCATCGCCGGAATGGATCCGGCCCGCCGGATCGCCGCCGCCACCAACGAGCGGTCATCCAACGCGCCGCGCAGTTCGAAGAGCCACGGCCCCGGCTGCGGATGCTGCTCCGGCCGGGGGCTGAAGGCGCCATCGTCCGCCGCCAAAAGTTTCCCGTCCGCCCGCCCGTGGATGATCAGCCACTAGCGAGCCGGCTTGCGTGATCACGCCCGGCTCCGCCGCGTTCATGGAGCGGGCGGCGCTGCTGCCCTGCGCCGTTCTTCAAAGAGGCTTGAGAGCGCGCCCGCCGCGTCGATCGCACGTGGAAAGCCCGCGTGGACGGTCGTGAGGTACACGACTTCCTTCAGCTCCTCCTCGGTCACCCCCGCGTTCAGCGCGTAGCCGGCGTGGACCTTCATGTATGGAAGATGCCCCAGCGCGGCGAACGCCGCGACGGTCGCGATCTGTCGCGTCCGCGCGTCGAGTCCCGGTCGAGCCCAGACCTCGCCTAGCGCGTAGCGCTCCGTCGCGTCGGCCAGGAACGGGAACTCGCGCCGCAAGGCCTCAAGGGCGGGCTGCGGCTGGCCCTCATTCAGCGAGCGGACGACCGCCTCGCCGCGCTGGCGGCGGTCGTCCGCCGCGGGGTGCGAAAGGGCAGGACCTGCGCCGGCCAACATCGCTGCGGCAAGCATGGTCGTGCGGAGCGGGGCTGATCTCGTCACCGTGCTCTCCTGGGCTGGTTGCTTCGCCGGAGTTCAGTGTGGGCTCGCGGTCGGCCGGACCACGATCTCGCTCACGTCGACGTCGTCCGGCTGGGAGACGGCGAACAGGATGCTCGCCGCGATCGCTTCGGCCGGGATCTGGACCGCGCGGAAGCCGCGCATCTCCTCGCGGGCGATGTCGTCCGAGATCGAGTCGGCGAGCTCCGAGGTGGTCGTGCCCGGGGAGATGACCGTCACCCGGATGCGGTCGGTCTCCTGCCGCAGGCCGTCCGAGATCGCGCGCACCGCGAACTTGGTCGCGCAATAGACCGCGGCCGTCGGCGACACGCGGTGTCCGCCGATCGAGGACAGGTTGACGATCTGCCCCGATCCTTGCGCCTCCATGAGCGGCAGCGCGGCCGCGACGCCGTAGAGCACGCCCTTGATGTTGACGTCGACCATCCGGTCCCACTCGTCGACCTTGAGGGCCGCCAGCGGCGACAGAGGCATCACGCCGGCGTTGTTGATCATCACGTCCAGGCGTCCGAATTCGCTCTGGGCGAACCGTGCGAACGCGGCGACGTCGTCGCGGTCGGTGACGTCGAGGGCGCGATGCCGGACCGTCCCGCCGGCCTCTTCGATCTCCGACGCGAGCCGCTGAAGCCGGTCGGTGCGCCGAGCGCCGATGACGATCCTGGCGCCCGCCGCGGCAAGCGCCTTGGCGGCCGCCTCGCCGATGCCGCTCGAGGCGCCCGTAATGGCGATGACTTTGCCGGTCGCTGCCATGTTCATTGCCGTCTCTCCTTTGCTTCGGCCGGCAGGACGCCGGCGCGACGTTCGGAAGCTAGGCGCGCGCACTGGCCCTATCGAGTTGCGGATCCCGGACGAGTTGGTTAGCTGTGCTTACCAATGAAAGACGAGATCGAAGCTGTCGCGACCTTTGTGGCGGTCGCTGAGCTGCTCAGTTTCCGGCGCGCGGCCGATCGGCTGG
This sequence comes from Hansschlegelia beijingensis, assembly GCF_014196425.1. Lineage (GTDB taxonomy): Bacteria > Pseudomonadota > Alphaproteobacteria > Rhizobiales > Methylopilaceae > Methylopila > Methylopila beijingensis. The sequence continues at coordinate 240,453 of NZ_JACIDR010000004.1, read as the reverse complement.
GCGTGACCCGTTCGGCCGTCAGCCAGACGATCCAGAAGCTCGAGGCGCAGCTCGGCGTCGCGCTCTTCCACCGCACGACCCGGAGCGTCCGCCTGACGGAGGCCGGGGCGCAGCTGTTCGAGACGGCTGCGCCGGGCCTCGCCGATCTCAGGGCGGCGCTCAAGAGCGTCGGAGAGATGGGCGGTCGTCCGCGCGGTCCCTTGCGCCTCGCGGTGTCGTCCATAGCGGAGAGTTTTCTGGATGGGGCGGTGCTGGGCGGGTTCCTGAAGTCCCATCCCGACATCGATCTCGACGTCCTCGTCACGGACGCCGAGTTCGACATCGTCGCGGAAGGCTTCGACGCCGGCGTGCGCCTTGGCGAGGTGATCGAGGCCGACATGATCGCGGCGCCGGTATCGAGCGACCAGCGGCAGCTGATCGTCGCCTCTCCCGACTACCTGGCCGGGCATGGCCCGCCGGCTCATCCGCGGGAGCTCGTCGCGCATCATTGCATCGGGTGGCGGCCCAGCCCCGACGTCGCGCCCTACCGCTGGGAGTTCACGATCGACGGGCGGGACGTCCCGGTCGCGGTCGAGCCGCGCGTGACCACGAACGACATGGCCGTCATGGTGCGGCTCGCCTGCGCGGGCGTCGGGATAACCTGCGGCATGGAGGAGACCTTCCGCCCCCATCTCGCGAGAGGCGAGTTGCAGGTCGTGCTGGAGGAGTTCTGCCCGCCCTTTCCGGGCTTCTTTCTCTACTATCCCAGCCGGCGCACCATGACCGGCGCGCTGCGGGCGCTCGTCGATCACCTGAAGCGAAACCCGCGGCTCCGGACGCCGCGGGCCGGGTAAGATCGAGCTGTCCTGAGGACCCGAGGCTGCTTCTGGGCCGGAACCTTCGCGTCTCACCGGGCGGGTCCTCAGTGCGGACCAGCGAGCCGCGCCTGCAGACGCTGGGCGATCCAGCCGGCCAGAATCCCTCCGCTCGCGACCGCGCCGAGTTCGGCGATCGAAAGCAGGCTCGGCGGGAGATGCGACGCAAAGAACGCGATCAGGCCGAGGAACCAGGCCACGACATTGTCGAATGGCGGCGCGGAACGGAGGGCGAGCACGACGCACGCCACGACGAACACCACCGGAAGAATGGCCGCGTGGCCGAGCATCGGGCCAAGGAAGCCGAGCGCGAGCGCCGCGACTGCGCCCATGGCGACGCCGAGCCAGACGCACAGGCCAGTCTTGAGACCCTGGACGGCCGAGATCGGGCGGACGAAGTATGCGACCCAGCCGACGAACATGACCCAGGGGGCGAAGCCCAGGTGAAGGGCGCCGAAGGCCGCCCCGGCCGCGATGATCGCCGCGACGCCGGTGAAGATGATGGAGGCCGCCGCAGGGAGCGCAGGCTTCCAGATGAAGCTTTTATCGGTCTCGTTCGACATTGCTGTCTCCCATTGAGCTTGAGGTCTTCAGTCTCCCGGCGTTCGCCGCCGGGCGCGGCGCTCGGTCTTCACCCGGCGACGCGGGGCGAGAGCAGGTCTTCGAGGCCGATGTTGCGGAACATCTCGCGGCGCACCCGGTCCCCGACCGCGAAGACGACGTCGGCGCCGTCCTGGGAGGGGTCGACATGCACGCGGAAGGGGCGCTTGCCGTGCGGCGCGTCGACGATGTCGACGATCGCGCGCGCGACGTCGGCGACATCGGCGTCCGCGGGCTCGAGCGCGGCGAGCCGGGCCATGACCTGCTCGGGCACGCCCTTGTAGGGACCGGCCGCGTAATCGGCGGCCCGCGCCTCGTCGGCGGGCGCGCCGGCATGCGCGAAATGGCTGGTGCCCTTGGTGAAGGCGCCGGGCGCCAGGATCGTCGTCTCGATCCCGTAGCGCGACAGCTCCGCGGCGTAGGACACCGCGACGGAGTCCATCGCGGCCTTCGCGGCGAAGTACGGCGCGAGGTAAGGCGGCGTGCCGCCCCGCGCGCTGCTCGACCCGATCCACAGCAGCAGGGACTGGCCCCGGCTGCGCAGATGAGGCAGCGCCGCGCGGTTGACGCGCTGCGTTCCGAGCACGTTCACGTCGTAGAGAGAGGCGAACTGCTCCGGCGTGAAGGCCTCTGTCGGCCCGAACACCATATGCCCCGCGTTGTGGATCAGGACGTCGATCCGCCCCGCCTCGCCGAGGACCGCATCGATCGCGGCGTCGGCCGAGTCCTGGGACAGCACGTCGAGTTCGACGGTGCGCAGGTCGACCGATGTCTCCGCCGCGTAGGCGCGCGCGGCCTCGACCTGAGGGGCATTGCGCGCCCCGGTCGCGCGCATCGCCGCATAGACGGTGTGTCCGGCGTCCGCGAGACGACGCGCGCCGAGCGCCCCGAAACCCGAGGACGCGCCCGTGATGAGGATGACCTTGCTCATGGCTGCGCCTTTCGCGATTGCATCCGCGAACGGCCGGACGGACGCCCGGTCGATCGGCTCTTCGTTCAGACCATTCCGCCGTTGGCGCGCAGCGTCTGGCCGTTCACCCAGCCGCCATCGGGGCCAACGAGAAACGAGACGGTCGCGGCGATGTCCTCGGGCTGGCCGAGGCGCTCGAGCGGGTTCATTTTCGCCATGCGGTCGATGAGCTCCTGCGGCTTGCCGTCGAGGAACAGCGCGGTCGCGGTCGGACCCGGCGCGACGGCGTTCACGGTGACCCCCCGGCCACGCATCTCCTTGGCGAGGATCGCCGTCATGGTCTCGATGGCGGCCTTGGTGGCCGCATAGACGCCGTAGGTCTCGAGCTTGAGGCCGACGACGCTGGTCGAGAAGTTCACGATACGGCCGCCGTCGCGCAGCCGCCGGGCGCCCTCCCGCATGGCGTTGAAGCTGCCCTTCAGGTTGATTGCGATCTGACGGTCGAACAGCGCGTCCTCGCTCTCGGCGATCGGCTTCAGCGCCATCACGCCGGCGTTGTTGACGAGGACGTCGACGCCGCCATGGGCGCTCTCCGCCGCATCGAACACGCGGGTGACCGCTGCCGGATCGCTGACGTCGGCCTGGGCCGTCACGGCTTCGCCGCCGCGCGCCCTGATCCGGGCCACGACCGCCGCGGCGTCCTTATGGCCGCCGGCGTAGTTCACCACCACAGTGAGGCCGTCGCTGGCGAGGCGCTCCGCCACCGCGGCGCCGATGCCGCGAGAGGCGCCGGTCACGATCGCGACCTTCTTCCGGCTCTGCTCCATCATGTCCCGTCTCCTCCACCGGCCGCGTGACGCGGCGATGAGCGGAAGATGGACCGGCGAATGTCGGAGATAATCCTGTATAGTCCGGCATCATCATTCGGATTTCCGAACAATGGACCGATATGACGCCATGCGCGTCTTCGCCCGGATCGTCGAGCGGCGGAGCTTCACACGCGCCGCCGAGGATCTGGGACTGCCCCGAGCGACGGCGACCGAGGCGATCAAGGCGCTGGAGGCGCGCCTCGGGGTGCGCCTGCTGCAACGGACCACGCGGCATGTCAGCCCGACGCTCGACGGCGAGGCCTTTTATGGCCGATGCCTGCAACTGATCGCGGACCTCGAAGACGCCGAGACCGCGTTCGCGGGCACGAAGCCCAGGGGGATGCTGCGCGTCGAGGTCCACGGGACGCTGGCCGGCCATCATCTCGTGCCGCGGCTGCCCGAGTTCCTCGCAGCCTATCCGGACATCGAGCTTCACCTCAGCGAGGGCGACCGCTTCGTGGACCCGGTGCGCGAAGGCGTCGACTGCGTCATCCGGGTGGGAGTCCTGCGGGACAGCGACATGATCGCCCGCCAGCTGGGCGTGCTGGAGGAAGTGACCTGCGCGTCGCCGGCCTATTGCGCCGGGCGCGGCGTCCCGCGCAGCCTGAGGGACCTTGCGGACCACAGCATGGTGGGATTCCGCTCCTCCGCCACGGGAACGGTCATGCCGCTCGAGTTCACGGTCGGGGCCTCTCTGCGAACCATGATGTTGCCGGCCAGCATCACCGTGACGGGCGCCGAGACCTATACGGCGGCGGCGCTGGCGGGACTGGGGCTCATACAGGCGCCGCGCTATCGGCTGGCGAGGCATTTCGCCTCCGGCGCGCTTCAGCCGCTGCTCGAAGAGTTCCCGCCCTCCCCGAGCCCGGTCTCGATCCTCTATCCGCGCGCGAAGCAGCTTTCGCCGCGCCTCAGGGCGTTCATCGACTGGGCGACCACCGCGATCGACCTTCGCTGAGACTTCGGTCGCGCTAGGTGCAGGCGCGAGTCTCCGGCCCGCAAGTCCCTGCTCACCCCGCGAGCCGGTAGCCGACGCCGGGCTCGGTCAACAGAAGCGACGGACGCGCAGGGTCGGCTTCGAGCTTCACGCGAAGCTGGCGGATGAAGACCCGCAGCGACGTCTGGTCTCCATCGTCCTGGCCCCAGACGGCGCGGAAGAGATGACGGTGCGTCAGCACCTTTCCGGCATGCACGATCAGCTCCTTCAGAATGGCGAACTCCTTGGGGCTGAGCTTCACCTCGACGCCGTCGCGGGTGACGAGATGGCGCGAGAGGTCGACCTTGAGGGGGCCGGCGCTGAAGATCGGCTCGGCGCCGCGGCTCGCCAGTCTGTGACGAAGCGCGGCGCGCATCCGGGCCATCAACTCGTCGGTCCCGAACGGCTTGGTGACATAGTCGTCGGCCCCGAGATCGAGCGCCGTGACCTTGGCGGCCTCTTCGCCGCGGCTCGACAGAACCACGATCGGGACGGGGTTTGCGGCGCGGATCTCGCGGATGAGGTCGAGGCCGTCCTTGTCCGGAAGGCCGAGGTCGAGCAGCACCAGGTCGGGCGGAACATGGCGCATGAGGCGCAGGGCTTCGGCGGCGGTCTCGGCCTCCAGCGTTCTGTAGTCGTTGACGTTCAACGTCGCCCTGAGAAAGCGTCGTATCGGGGCTTCGTCGTCGACGATCAGCACCGTGATCTGGCTTGAGGCCATCAGGTCGCGCTCCGGGGTGCGGCCGGCTCATCCGCCGCGGGCAGCCGCAATGTGAAGCGCGCCCCGCGTCCGGAGGATACCGTCTCCGCCGTCGCGGAGCCGCCGAGCGCCTGCATGAAGCCCCTGGCGATCGCGAGCCCCAGCCCGGCGCCCGGGCTCTTACGGTCTCCGGCGGCCGAACGGTAGAAGCGGTCGAAGATGTGCGGGAGGTCCTCCGCCGCAATCCCCGACCCGTCGTCGGTCACGCTGAGGGCGACGCCGTCCGCCTCCCGCGCGCCGCGGATCTCGATCCGCGCGTCCGGCGGCGTGTGCTTGCCCGCGTTCTCCAGGACGTTCAGCAGCGCGTGTTCGAACAGCACGGGGTCGCCCAGGGCCGTCAGCGGCTCGTCCGGGAAGTCGAGCGTCACCGTGCGCTGGCCCAGCGCGGCGCCGGCGCGCCTCAGCGCCACGCCGGTGATCTCCCCGACGTCGAGGGGCTCGAACTGCGCGGCGAGGCCGCCCGCGTCGAGCTTCACGACGTCGAGCAAATTGGCGACGAATCGGTTCAGGCGCTCCGTCTCGCCCTGGGCGCTCGCCAGCATCTCGTCGCGCGTGGCGTCGTCATAGAGACGGCCGTAGCTCCGAAGGCTGGTGATCACGCCCATGATGGTGGCGATCGGCGTCTTGAGGTCGTGGCTGACGGAGGTAAGCAACGCGCCGCGCAGGCGCTCGGTTTCCGCCTGGAGGCGCGCCTCGTCGACGTCCGCGCCGAGCCGCACGCGCTCGAGCGCGACGGCCGTCTGGTCGACCAGCGCGTCGAGCAGACGGCGTTCGGCGGGGGTGAGCAGCGGGCCCGGCGCCCGGCGGACGACGCCCGCGACGCCCAGCATGCCGCGGCTGGTGCGGAGCGGCAGGAACAGCCGCCTGGTTCCGGGCAGCGTGGCCGCGCCCCGACCGGTCGGCTCGCCATGCTCGTAGGCCCATGTCGCGGCGGCGAGCTCGGCCGGCTCCAGCTCGTCCTCGGGCGGATAGGCGCCGCCGATCGCGAGCCCTCCGCGACCCGCGACCAGCAGCACTGCCTCGACCTTCAGCATCAGCGCGATCTGATGGGCCGCGGCCCACAACAGGTCGTCCTCGGCCGCGACCGCGGCGAGCTTGCGCGAGAAGGCGTAAAGCTCGGCCGTGACGCGCGCCTGGTTCCGCGCCGCGACCGTCTGCGCCCGGACGCGCGCGGCGACCGAGCTCGCAAGGACCGCGGTCAGCGAGAAGAACAGGATCGCCACCACATTGGACGGGTCGTTGACGGTCAGCGAGAAGCGCGGGTCGGTGAAGCAGTAGTTGTAGGCGAGCGCCGCCAGGAACGAGGCCGCGAGCGACGGCGCGAGGCCGTAGCGCACTGCGATCGCCATCACGGCCGGCACGAACACCAGCGAGATGTTCGGCAGGTCGATCACCAGATCTACCGCGAGACCAGCGAACGCGGCGACCACTACGGCGGCGACCGCCGCCGCATAGGCCGGCAGGGCCGGGCCGGATCGGGCGCGCGTCTCCGGGGCCTTCGGCGGGATGGTCTCGTCGCCCGCGACCGCGTGCACCGCGATCGGCCCCGATTGCTCCAGCAGTTCGGCGACGACGGAGCGGCGCGGGACCAGGCGCCATCCGGACCGCGCCCCCTTTCCGACCACGATGGCCGTGACGTTGCGGCTCCGCGCAAAGTCCAGGATCGCCTCCGCGACGTCGCCGCCGGGCAGCGTGATGGCCTCGCCGCCGAGCGCCTCGGCGAGCCGCAGCGTGTCCGCGACTCGGTCGCGCTCGACCTCGGACAGCCGGGCCTGGCGGGGCGACTCGATCGTCACGCAGAGCCAGGGTGCGCGGGCGCGGTCCGCGAGGCGCTTGCCCGCCCGCACCAGCGCCGCAGCCCCGGGCCGCTCGTCGATCGCCACGAGGATGCGCTCGGCCGCGGGCCACGGGCCCTCGATCGCGTGAGCCTCCATGTAGCCGCGCATGTCGGCGTCGACGCGCTCCGCCGTGCGGCGAAGCGCGAGTTCGCGCAAAGCGGTGAGGTTGCCGTGCTGGAAGAAGTGGCGGACGGCCCGCTCCGCCTGCTCGCGCACATAGACCTTGCCGGCCGCAAGCCGCCTGCGCAGCTCGTCGGGCGTCACGTCGATCACCTCGACCTCGTCGGCGAGGTCGAACACGCGGTCCGGAACCGTCTCGCGCACGCGCACGCGGGTGATCTGCGCGACGGCGTCATTCAGGCTCTCGAGGTGCTGAACGTTGAGCGTGGCGTAGACGTCGATCCCCTTGGCGAGGATTTCCTCCACGTCCTGCCAGCGCTTCGGGTGGCGCGAGCCCGGCGCGTTGGTGTGGGCGAGTTCGTCCACCAGAACGAGCTTCGGGGCGCGCCTGAGCACGCCGTCGACGTCCATCTCCTTCAGCGTCCGCCCGCGATAGGCGACCTCGACGAGGGGGACGGTCTCGAGCTCGGAGAGCAGCGCCTCCGTCTCGGCGCGGCCGTGGGTCTCCACCACGCCGGCCACCACGTCGACTCCTTCCCGTCGCGCCGCCTGCGCCTCGCGCAGCATCTCGAAGGTCTTGCCGACGCCCGGGGCCGCGCCGAAGAAGATCTTGAGGCGGCCGCGGCCCTCCCGCTCCACGGCGGGCAGGAAGCTCTCGGGCGAGGGGCGGATTGCGGGCATCGGCGGGAGCTTAGCGGGCTTGCAAGGCGCGCGCCCGCCTCGCGAAGGCCCCGCTCATTTGAGCTCGTCGAGCGCGAGATTGAGCGCGAGCACGTTGACCCGCGGCTCGCCGATCAGCCCGAACAGGCGCTTCTGGACCGTGCGGTCCACCAGGGCCCGCACCTGCGGTTCAGACAGCCCGCGCTCGCGGGCGACGCGCGCGGCCTGCGCCTGCGCGGAGGCCGGCGAAATGTCGGGGTCGAGCCCCGAGGCCGAGGCCGTCACGAGATCGGCCGGAACGGGGCCCGCGAGCCCGTCCTCGCTCCGCGCCTTCGCCACGTCGCCCGCGATGCGCTCGGCGAGCGCCTTCGAGGTCGGCCCGAGATTGGATCCCGAGGAGGAGCTGGCGTCGTAGCCGTTCTGGCCGGCCGCCGAAGGCCGCCCGTGGAAGTAGCGGGGGCTGGCGAACGCCTGTCCGATCAGCGCGGAGCCGACCAGCTGGCCGTTCCTTTCGATCATCGAGCCGTTCGCGGCGGACGGAAAGGCGAGCTGCGCGACGCCGGTGACCGCCAGTGGATAGGCGAGGCCGAGCAGGAGGGTGAACAGGGCCATCAGGACGATGGCGGGACGAAGCTGGGCGAGCATGAGGGTGTCCATTCAACTGCGCGCCAGGGGCGCGACGGATCTCCACTTCGTCCTCCTCCGGCTTGACCGGAGGACCCACCTCGAACGTCGAGCTCGACGCGCGGCGTGGATGGTCCGGTCGAGCCGGACCATGACGCGGTGGCTGGGTCAGGTGTTCAGGCCAGTCCGGCCGCGCTCACCGCGAGGTCCACGAGCTTGATGCCGACGAAGGGCGCGATAAGGCCGCCGAGGCCGTAGATCAGCAGGTTCCGGCGGAGCAGCGCCGCGGCGCTGGACGGCGTGTAGGAGACGCCCTTCAGCGCAAGCGGCACCAGCGCCACGATGATCAGCGCGTTGAAGATGATCGCCGACAGGATCGCGCTCTGAGGGCTGCTGAGCCCCATGACGTTGAGCGCGCCGAGCGGCGGATAGAGCGCGACGAACATCGCCGGCACGATCGCGAAATACTTCGCGACGTCATTGGCGATCGAGAAGGTGGTGAGCGCCCCGCGCGTCATCAGCAGCTGCTTGCCGATCCGCACGATCTCGATGAGCTTGGTCGGATCGCTGTCGAGGTCGACCATGTTGCCGGCCTCGCGGGCGGCGACCGTCCCCGTCTGCATCGCGACGCCGACGTCGGCCTGCGCGAGCGCCGGCGCGTCGTTGGTGCCGTCGCCGCACATGGCGACCAGCTTGCCGCCCTCCTGCTCCTTACGGATCAGCGCGAGCTTGGCCTCCGGCGTCGCTTCGGCGAGGAAGTCGTCGACGCCCGCTTCGGCCGCGATTGCGGCGGCGGTCATCGGGTTGTCGCCGGTGATCATGACCGTGCGGATGCCCATCGCGCGGAGCTCGCCGAAGCGCTCGCGGATGCCGCCCTTCACGATGTCCTTGAGGTGGACGACGCCGAGAATGCGGACGTCGGTCGCGACCACGAGGGGCGTGCCGCCCGCGCGGGCGACCCGCTCCACGATCCCGGCGAGCTCCGCCGGGACCTCGCCGCCGAGCGCCTTCACATGAGCGACCACGGCGTCGGCCGCGCCCTTGCGGATCCTGCGCGCGCCGATGTCGACGCCGCTCATGCGGGTCTGCGCCGAGAACGGGATGAAGCACGGCTCCAGCGGCCCCATCTCGCGGCCTCGAAGCCCATACGTCTCCTTGGCGAGCACGACGATGGAGCGCCCCTCCGGCGTCTCGTCGGAGAGGCTCGCGAGCTGGGCCGCGTCCGCAAGCTCGCTCGCCCGCACGCCCTCGAGCGGCAGGAACTCTGAGGCTTGCCGGTTGCCGAGCGTGATGGTGCCGGTCTTGTCCAGCAGCAGCACGTCGACGTCGCCGGCGGCCTCCACCGCGCGGCCCGACATGGCGAGCACGTTGAAGCGCACCAGCCGGTTCATGCCGGCGATGCCGATCGCCGACAGCAGGCCGCCGATCGTGGTGGGAATCAGCGTCACGAACAGCGCGACCAGAACGATGACCGGGACCGCGCCGCCGGAATAGGCCGCGAAGGAGGGAATGGTCACGGTGGCGAGCACGAAGATCAGGCTGAGACCGGCGAGCAGGATGGTGAGCGCGATCTCGTTCGGCGTCTTCTGCCGCTCGGCGCCTTCCACCAGCGCGATCATGCGGTCGAGGAAGCTCGAGCCTGCGGCGGCCGTGATGCGGACCTTGATGCGGTCGGACAGCACCTTGGTGCCGCCCGTCACCGCCGAGCGGTCGCCGCCGCTTTCGCGGATCACCGGGGCGCTCTCGCCGGTGATCGCGCTCTCGTCCACGGTCGCGACGCCCTCGACCACCTCGCCGTCGCCGGGGATCAGGTCGCCGGGCTCGACCAGCACGAGGTCGCCGCCCCTGAGGACGGGGGCTGCGATCTCCTCATAGCCTCCGCAATCGCCGACGAGCCGCTTGGCCAACGTTTCAGACCGCGTGCGGCGGAGCGCGTCGGCCTGCGCCTTGCCGCGCCCTTCGGCGACGGCCTCGGAGAATGTCGCGAAATAGACGGTGAGCCAGAGCCACGCCGCGAGCTGGCCCGAGAAGGCGGCGTCGAGGCCAAAGGCGAGATCACGGACGAACAGGATCGTGGCCACGAGCGCCACGACCTCGACGGCGAACATCACCGGGTTCCGGATGAGTTCGCGCGGATCGAGCTTGCGGAAGGCGGCGCCGAGGGCGGGGCCGATCAGAGCCGGATCAAGCAGGGAGGCGGATTTTTCCGACATGGGTTTGTCTCGAATTGCGCTCCCCTCGGCCCCCTGGGCCTGGGTCGGGAGCCCGACGCGCTGCGGCGTCGGAGGGAGCGGGAAAAGGGGCGTCGAAGGGGCCGCCGTCGGGGTCCCGGCTCGGGCCGGGACCCGTGGGGAGGCGCGGCTCAGTAGGTTCGTCCGGCCGCGGTCGCGAAGGCGTCGGCGACGGGTCCGAGCGTCAGCGCGGGGAAGTAGGTGAGCCCGCCGACGATCAGGATCACGCCGATCAGCAGCCCGGCGAACAGCCCGCCATCGGTCGGGAACGCGCCTGACGAGGGCGGCAGCCGCTTCTTGCCCCCGAGCGAGCCTGCGACCGCGAGCATCGGCACGATCAGAGCGAAGCGGCCGACCATCATCCCGATCGCGAGCGTGACGTTCCAGAACATGCTGTTCGCGGTGAGCCCCCCGAAGGCCGACCCGTTGTTCGCGGCCGCCGAGGTCGTCGCGTAGAGCATCTCGGAGAAGCCGTGCGGGCCGCTCTCCTGGAGCCCGGCCAGCCCGAGCGGGCTCACCGCCGCCACCGCCACCGCGATCAGCGTCGCCGCAGGCGAGCAGAGCAGCGCCAGCATGGTGAGCTTCACCTCGCGCGCCTCGATCTTTTTGCCGACATATTCCGGCGTGCGGCCGACCATGAGACCCGCCACGAACACGGCCACGATCGCGAACAGCAGCACGCCGTAAAGGCCTGCGCCGACGCCGCCTATCACGACCTCCCCGAGCTGCATGTTGATCATCGGGATCAGGCCGCCGAGCGCCGAGAAACTGTCATGCATGGCGTTGACCGCGCCGCAGGACGCGGCCGTCGTGATCACCGCGAACAGAGCGGACAAGGCGACGCCGAAGCGGACTTCCTTGCCCTCCATGGCGCCGCCTGCGGGATCGAGCCCAAGCGCAACGTGGATCGGGTTTCCTGACGCCTCGGCCCAGTAGACCAGGCCGACGCCGACCAGGAACAGCGCGCCCATCGCGCCGAGAATGGCCCAGCCCTGCCGCTCGTCCCCGACGATGCGGCCGAACACGTTGGTGAGCGCGGCGCCGATTGCGAAGATCGAGACCATCTGGATGAGGTTCACGAGCGCCGACGGGTTCTCGAAGGGGTGCGCGGAATTGGCGTTGAAGAAGCCGCCGCCATTGGTGCCGAGCATCTTGATCGCGAGCTGGCTCGCGACCGGCCCGAGCGCGATGGTCTGGTCGGCGCCCTCCAGCGTCTTTGCGGTCACGTAGGACGACAGCGTCTGCGGCACGCCGAGCGCGACATAGACGAGCGCGAGCACGACGCAGGCCGGCAGCAGCACGTAGAGCGTGGAGCGGGTCAGGTCCGTCCAGAAGTTGCCGACGCCCTGCACAGACCGCCGCGCGAAGCCGCGCACGAAAGCCAGCGCGACCGCCATGCCTGTCGCGGCCGACAGGAAGTTCTGGACGGTGAGCGCCCACATCTGCGAGCCGTAGGACATCGTCGCCTCGCCGCCATAGGACTGCCAGTTCGTGTTGGTCACGAAAGACACGGCGGTGTTGAGCGCCAGGTCGGGAGCGAGCCCTGCCAAGCCTTGAGGATTAAGCGGCAGAGCGCCCTGCAGGCGGAGCGCGGCGTAGACCACAAGGAAGCCCACCAGGTTGAAGGCCAGCATCGCGAGCGCATAGGCGAGCCAGCTCTGGTCCTGCTCCGGCCGGACGCCGGCGAGCCGGTAGAAGCCGCGCTCCACGGGCGCGAGCGCCGGATGAAGAAGGGTCCGCTCGCCGGAATAAAGGCGGGTGAGGAAGCCGCCGAGCGGGCGGACGAGAAGGAGCACGATCACGCAGAACAGCGCGATCTGCCCCCAGCCATTCTGGGTCATGGGTTTAGGTCCGTTGGGCGGTTCAGAACCGTTCAGGCCGCAGCAGCGCGGCGAGGAAAACGGCGGCCACCACGAGCGCGGCCGTCGCGCCGAGCGTCGCGTCGAGCAGCGGCAGGCCGAGCACGGTCATCGCCGTCACAGCCGCACGCAGGCGCGCGCATAGGCTGCGAGCGCGCCGAACGCCGCGATACCCGCGGCAAGCATCAGGATGTCCGTCATCATTCCAGGTCCCGTCGCGGCGGGGTCGCCGCTTGGGGTACTTGGCTTCGCAGCCCGTTGGGCTTGGAGAGGGCGCTTCGCCGTGGGGCGTTAAGGCTGCGTTGGGACAGCGGAGCGGCCGAGCGGGCCGACGCCGGTTCTTCGTTCTGGGCCGGTCGGACCGCGTTCGGGATCCCGCTATGGGCCGGCTGTTCTCGGATCGGCCTTGATGGTTCGGGCGACGAGCGACGAGGTCCGATGCGGATACGCCGGTCTGCCCCACGACGCCGCCGCCCCGATTTCAGAGGCGGGGGACCCGGGCGCCGGCGATCGGGAGAGGTCCTCGGTCGCCGGCGTCGTCGTCTGTTACTTCCGCACGTCCACGATGGTGCGGCCACGAACCTGGCCGGCCAGGATCGCCTCGGCCAGCGCCGGAAGGTCTTCGAGGCCGGCCACGGCGGCCGCGTCCGCCATGTCGTTCTCGGTCAGCTCGGCGGCGAGCCGCCCCCAGGCTTCCTCGCGCCGCGCGATCGGGCACTGCACGGAGTCGACGCCGAGCAGCGCGACGTTGCGCAGGATGAAGGGGAACACGCTCGACGGCAGGTCGGCGCCGGCGGCCAGCCCGCAGGCCGCGACTGCGCCGCCATAGGCCGTCGAAGCGAGGACGTTCGCGAGCAGCGCGCCGCCGGCGGTGTCCACCGCGCCCTGCCAACGCTCCGCCTGCAGCGGCTTGCCGGGGTTCTGGTAGTCCGCGCGGTCGACGATCGCGGAAGCCCCAAGCGAGCGCAGGAACGCCTCCTCGGAGCGACGGCCGGTGAGCGCCGAGACCTTGTAGCCAAGGCGCGACAGCAGACGGACCGCGACGCTGCCGACGCCGCCGGCCGCTCCCGTCACCAGCACGTCGCCGCCCGGCGTGACGCCGTGCTTCTCGAGCGCCATGACGCAGAGCATGGCCGTGAGACCCGCGGTGCCGATCGCCATAGCGTGGCGGGAGGTGACGCCGTCGGGCAGCTTGACCAGCCACTCGCTCTTCAGCCGGGCGCGCTCCGCGAAGCCGCCGGACCAGGACTCGCCGACGCTCCAGCCGGTCAGCACCACGTGATCGCCGGCGTTGAAGCGTTCCGAGGCGGAGGACCGCACCACGCCCGCGAGATCAATGCCGGGGATGATCGGGTAATTGCGCAGGATCCGGTTCTTGCCGGTCAGAGCCAGCCCGTCCTTGTAGTTGAACGACGAGTACTCGACGTCGACCAGAACGTCGGCCTCCGGCAGGTCGGCCTCGGTCAGGCGCTCGACCGCGACGGTCTGACCGCCATCCGACTGCCTGGCGACCAGCGCCCGAAACTCGCTCTCCGGCAACGTCATTCTCCCTTGGTGCTTGTGATCTTGGAGGCGTATTCGAGACGCCCCTTTTCGGCCGCCGCGTACTGATCGCGGACGTAGCGGACCAGGTCGTTGAGAGCCGCCACCGCCCGATCGGCGTCGCGCGCCTCGATGGCGTCGGCGATCCGGATGTGATGATCGACGATCGTCTTCCGGTCGCGGACCCGGAAGATGATCATGTTGCTGACGGGCAGGAGCCCCTCGACGATCGCGTTCATCAGGAAGCGCAGCAGCGGGTTGCCGGCGGCGTCGACGATCAGCCGGTGAAACCGCACGTCGGACGCGCAGAACTCCTCGTCCAGCAGCGGCTCGCTGAGCTGCAGCGCGATCTCGGCGCGCATGCCCGCGAGGTGCTCTGCGCTTCGCTGCTCGGCCGCGAGACGGCAGCAGATCGCCTCCATCTCGGCCCGGACGGTCGCCATCTGGTCGAGCGTGATGCCGCCCGCCGCCACCATCAGGGTCGCGGCCGTGCTGAAGCTCTGCGCCATTTCCTCCGGCGAAGGGCCGTTCACGAAGGTGCCGCCCGCAGGGCCCCGGCGCGAGCGAATGAGATGGCGGGCGGCGAGCCGCTTCAGCGCTTCCCGCACCGTCGGGCGCGAAACCCGGAACTGCGTGGCGAGCTCCTCCTCGGTCGGCAGCCGATCGTCGACCTTGAGGCGCCCGCTCGCGATCTCCTGCTGGATGGCTTCGGCGATCTGGTTCGCGGCTGTCGCCGTGACGATCTGGTCGTGCCGAAATACCATCGAGCGTGTTCCATCTGCCGGCGCCGCAGCATCGCGATCAGGCGCCGGAAAGCAATCCCCTTTTTGTTTGACAAATAACGATACCGGCCACCATCCTTCCGATCTGACCGGACGAAGAGCCGGCGAAACAGGGGGGAAAGCATGCGGAGCACACTCGCGCTCGCCGTGCTGATCGGAGGGGTTTCAGGAGCCCTGGCCGAGGACATGCCGACGTTCCGCGTCGGCGTCCTCAGCGACATGTCCGGTCTCTACGCGGACATCAGCGGCCCGGGCTCGGTCACGGCCGCCCGGATGGCGGTCGAGGACTTCCAGCCGGAGCAGCATGGCTTCAAGGTCGAGATCGTAACGGCCGACCACCAGAACAAGGCCGACATCGGCTCCGGCATCGTCCGCAAATGGTTCGACGTCGACAAGGTGGACGCCGTCATCGACGTGCCGACCTCGTCCGTCGCGCTCGCCGTCGCCAACATCGCCGCTGAGAAGAACAAGCTGCTGATGGTCTCGAGCGCAGGCTCGTCGGACCTCACCGGCAAGGCCTGCACGCCCAACACCGTGCACTGGACGTATGACACCTGGGCGCTCGGCAACAGCACCGCAAAGGCGGTGATCGCGCAGGGCGGCAAGTCCTGGTACTTCCTGACCGCCGACTACGCCTTCGGGCATGCGCTCGAGCGCGACGCCACGCAGGCCGTGAAGGCGAACGGCGGCGAGGTGCTCGGCCACGTGCTGGCGCCGTTCCAGACCAACGACTTCTCCTCCTTCCTGCTCCAGGCGCAGGGCAGCGGCTCGAATGTGGTCGCGGTCGCGAACTCCGGCGGCGACACGATCAACTCGGTCAAGCAGGCGTCCGAGTTCGGGCTCAGGGAGTCCGGGCAGAAGCTGGTCGCGTTGCTGGCCTTCATCTCGGACGTCCATTCGATCGGCCTGAAGACCGCGCAGGGCCTGACCCTCACGGAAGCCTTCTACTGGGACCTGAACGACGGCACGCGCGCCTTCACGAAGCGCTTCCAGACGACCACCAACGGGCGCGTGCCGACCATGAACCAGGCCGGCGCCTACGGGGCGATGACGCACTGGATGAAGGCGATCGCGGCGATGGACAAGACCGCCGCGCGTGACGGCAAGGCGCTGGTCCAGAAGATGAAGGACATGCCGACCGACGATCCGCTGTTCGGCAAGGGCTCGATCCGTCCCGACGGAAGGACCATCCACGACATGTACCTGTTCGAGGTCAAAAGCCCCGAAGAGTCGAAGGGTCCCTACGACTACTACAAGCTTGTGAGCACCATCCCGGGCGACCAGGCGTTCCGGCCGATGGCCGACGGCGGCTGCCCGTTCGTCACCGCCAGGTAGCGGGCTCGACCGCCCGCCCCTCGCCCGCAAGCGGAGCCGCGTCTTGACCTACGCCACGATCCGGGTCGAGCTCATCGACGCCGTCGCCCGCATCACGCTCGACCGGCCCGGCCGGACGAACGCGATCAGCGCCACGATGCTCGACGAGCTCGGCCGGGCCATGGACGAGATCGAGGCTGACGACGCGGCGCGGGCGGTGGTCGTGCGCGGCGCCGGGACGGCGTTCTCGTCGGGCTTCGACCTCAAGGACCAGATGGAGTTGCGCCCGACCGGCGTGACCCAGTGGCGGCCGATCCTGCGCAAGGACTTCGACGTGCCGATGCGCTTCTGGCACTGCCGGAAGCCGACGATCGCGGCGGTGCGCGGGCCCTGCCTCGCCGGCGCCTGCGAGCTCGCGCTCGCCTGCGACATCACCATCGCGTCCGAGGACGCGTTCTTCGGCGAGCCGGAGCTGAAGTTCGGCGCGGGCATCGTGGTGATGATCCTGCCCTGGATCGTCGGCCCAAAGGTCGCCAAGGAGATCATCCTGACGGGCGAGGACCGCATCGGCGCGCGCCGGGCCTACGAGATCGGCATGGTGAACCGGGTGGTTCCGAACGACGAGCTCGACGCGCAGGCCCTGCGGATGGCCCGCCACATCGCGACGATCGACCCGAACCTGGTGAAGGAGACCAAGCGGGCGATCAACCGGGCGATCGAGGCGCGCGGCATGATCGACGCGCTCGAGGCCGCGCTCGAAATCGACCTGCAGATCGAAGGCGCGGGCTCGCCGGACAAGAAGCAGTTCATGGACATCGCGCGCGCGGAGGGGCTGAAGGCGGCGCTTGCCTGGCGCGACGCGCGCTTCGCCGGAGCGGGCGCATGAGCGGCAAGCTGGCCGGCCTGCTGCACGGCTGGCTCCTGGCCTCGCCGAACCCCATCGCTGAAGCGACGAGCGGCGCGTCCTTCGCCGGCTCCGAGATCGCCGCTCTGGCGGAGCGGGCCGCCGCCGCGCTGCGCGCCGGGGGGCTCGAGCCGGACGAGCCGGTCCACGTCACGATCGCCAACCGGCCGGGCGACATCGGCGCGATGCTCGGCGTCTGGCTCGCCGGCGGCGTCGTGGTTCCCGTCCATCAATCCGCCGCGGCCGTCACCGTCGCGGCGCTGACGGCCGCCACCGGCGCGCGGTTCCGGCTCGACGAGGCCGAGCTCACGCGCACCGGCGACGCCGCGCCGCCGGCGCGCCCGGAACTTGCCGGCGCCGCGCTCATCATCTTCACCTCGGGCACCACCGGGGCCCCGAAGGGCGTGGTGCTGGGGCACGACGCGCTTGCGGGCAAGATCGAGGCGCTGGACCGCCTGATCGGCGTCACCCGCAACGACGTCGTGACGCTGCCGCTCCAGCTGATCTTCATCTTCGGGGTCTGGGCGAGCCTGCTTGCGATCCGCGCCGGCGCCAAGCTCGTGCTGGTGCAGAAGTTCACGACGCCGACCATGGCGAGGCTGCTCGCCGAGGAGACCACGGTGCTGGGCGCCGTGCCCTCGATGATCCGGACCCTGCTGGCGGGGGACGCCGGCCCCGCGCCGCGGCTGCGCGCCGTGCTGACCGGCGGCGAGGTTCTCGGCCCCTCGCTCGGCGAACGGCTCGCCGACGCCTGGCCGGACGCCGGCGTGTTCGACCTTTACGGCCTCACCGAAACCGGCTCCTGCGACTTCGTGCTCGCCCCGGCCGCGAGCCGCGAAGGCGCGGGATCGATCGGCGTCCCGACCGAAGGTGTCGACTACAGGCTGGTCCGCGACGACGGCCGCGAGGCCGCGGCCGGCGAGACCGGCGAACTGCGCATCCGCACCCCGTTCGGCATGAACGGCTATCTCGGCGCCCCCGACCTCACCGCGCAAGCCTTCGCGGACGGCTTCTTCCGGACCGGAGACCTCGCGCGGCTCCGGGCCGACGGCCGGGTCGAGCTCGTCGGCCGGTCCAAGGAGATCATCTCCCGGGGCGGCAACAAGATCTCCCCTGTCGAGGTCGAGAACATGCTCTGCGCCCACGCCGACGTGGCGGCGGCGCTCTGCGCCGGCGTGCCTGACGAGCGCCTCGGCGAGGCGATCCACGCCGTGGTGGTGCTGAAGCGCGGCGCCGCCGCGAGCGCCGACGATCTGCGGGCCTGGGCGGCCCAGCGCATCGAGCGCTTCAAGATCCCGGACGTGATCGCGTTCGCGGACGCGCTCCCGCTCGGCGCGACCGGCAAGGCCAGCCGCGCCGCGATCCGCGCCATGCACGGCCCGGCGTCATGAGCGGCCCGCAGGCGGACGAGGTGGTGCTGGCCGCGAGCGGCCTCACCAAGGATTTCGGCGGCTTCCGCGCCGTCAGCAGCGTCGAGTTGCAGGTCCGGCGCGGCACGATCCACGCGCTGATCGGCCCCAACGGCGCGGGCAAGACCACCTGCTTCAACCTGCTGACCAAGTTCCTGACCCCGACGGCCGGAACCATCCGCTACAACGGCCGCGACATCACCCGCATGAAGCCGGCCGACGTCGCCCGGCTCGGGCTGGTGCGGTCGTTCCAGATCTCGGCCGTGTTCCCCAAGCTCAGCGTGCTGGAGAACGTCCGCATCGCCCTGCAACGGCGCAAGCGCGGCGACAGCTTCGACTTCTGGCGTTCCGAACGCGTGCTGCGCGCGCTGGACGAGGAGGCGCTGGCGCTCGTCGAGGATGTCGGGCTCGCGGCCTTCGCGCGGGCGCCGGCGGTCGATCTCTCCTATGGCCGCAAGCGCGCGCTGGAGATCGCGACGACGTTGGCGCTCGAGCCCGACATGCTCCTGCTCGACGAGCCGATGGCCGGCATGGGCCATGAGGACATCGACCGGATCTCGGCGCTGATACGTCGGGCTTCGGCCGGCCGCACCATCCTGATGGTCGAGCACAACCTTTCGGTGGTCGCCTCCCTGTCGGACCGCATCACGGTGCTGGCGCGCGGGCAGGTTCTGGCGGAGGGCGATTACGCCGCCGTCTCCAAGGATCCCCGGGTGATCGAAGCCTATATCGGAGCCGGTCATGGCTGACGCTCACCGCGCCGCCGCCCCGCGGGACGCCTCGGCGCCGTTGCTCGCGATCGAGGGGCTCGAAGGCTGGTACGGCGAGAGCCACGTGCTGCATGGCGTGACGTTCGACGTCAGGCCGGGCGAGGTCGTGACGCTGCTCGGCCGCAACGGCGCCGGCAAGACCACGACGCTTCGCGCGATCATCGGCATCCTTGGAAAGCGGCGCGGCTCGATCGTGTTCGACGGCGTCGAGACGATCGGCATGCCGTCGCGCCTGATCGCCCGGCTCGGCGTCGGCTACGTGCCGGAGGAGCGGGGCATCTTCGCCAGCCTGTCGGTGCACGAGAACCTGATGCTGCCGCCGCGGGTGAAGCCCGGCGGCATGTCGGTGGACGACATCTACGCGCTGTTCCCGAACCTCAGGGAACGCAGCCGCAGCCAGGGGACGAAGCTCTCGGGCGGCGAGCAGCAGATGCTGTCGATCGGCCGCATCCTCAGGACGGGCGCCAAACTGATCCTGCTGGACGAGCCCACCGAGGGTCTCGCGCCGGTGATCGTGCAGCAGATCGGGCGCACGCTGCAGCGCCTGAAGGCCGAGGGCTACACCACCGTTCTGGTCGAGCAGAACTTCCGCTTCGCGCAGACCGTCGCGGACCGTCACTTCGTCGTCGAACAGGGCCGGGTCGTGGACATGATCCCGAACCACGATCTCGACGCCAATCTCGGCAAGCTTCACGCGTATCTCGGGGTCTGACGATGACGACGATCTTCGGCGTCTCCGTGCAGGCGCTGTCCGGGCAGTTGCTCCTCGGCCTGATCAACGGCTCGTTCTACGCAATGCTGTCGCTCGGGCTGGCGATCATCTTCGGCCTGCTCAACGTCATCAACTTCGCCCACGGCGCGCTCTACATGATGGGCGCGTTCGTGGCCTGGATCCTGCTGAACGAGCTCGGGCTCGGCTACTGGTGGGCGCTGCTGATCGCGCCCTTGGCCGTCGGGCTGTTCGGCGCGCTGCTGGAGCGCCTGCTGCTCGCGCGCCTCTACAAGCTCGATCATCTCTATGGCCTGCTGCTGACCTTCGGGCTCGCGCTCATCATCCAGGGCCTGTTCCGCCAGCATTATGGCTCATCCGGCCTGCCTTACGTCATTCCACCGGAGCTGTCGGGGGGCCAGCGCCTGCCGTTCATGTTCCTGCCCAACTACCGCGCCTGGGTGGTGGCGGCGTCGCTCGTCATATGCCTGTCGACATGGCTGCTGATCGAGAAGACCAAGCTCGGCGCCTATCTCCGCGCAGCGACCGAGAATCCGACGCTGGTCGGGGCCTTCGGGGTCAATGTGCCCCTCCTCATCACCCTGACCTACGCGTTCGGGGTCGGGCTCGCGGCCCTGGCGGGCGTCCTCGCGGCGCCGATCTACTCCGTCAATCCCGCGATGGGGGCCGACATCATTATCGTGGTGTTCGCCGTCGTGGTGATCGGCGGCATGGGCTCGATCCTCGGCTCGATCCTGACCGGCTTCGGGCTCGGTCTGGTCGAGGGACTGACCAAGGTGTTCTACCCGGAGGCGTCCTCGGTGGTGATCTTCGTCATCATGGCGGTCGTGCTGCTCGCCAAGCCCTCCGGCCTGTTCGGGCGGTCCGCGTGATGGCCGCCGCTCACGATGCGACCCCGATCGCGGCCGCCCGCCCGGCCGCGGAGGGCGTCGACCCCAAGGCGCTCCACCGCCGGATCATGATCGGGATCGTGGTCCTGCTCGCCCTGCTGCCGCTCGGCGTCTACCCGATCTTCCTCATGAAGGTGCTGTGCTTCGCGCTGTTCGCGTTGGCCTTCAACCTGTTGCTCGGCTTCGGCGGCCTGCTGTCCTTCGGACATGCGGCCTATTTCGGCATGGCCGGCTACGTTTCGGCCTATGCGGCGAAAGCCTGGGGGCTGACGCCCGAGCTCGCGATCGCGTCCGGCACGCTGGCGGCGACGGCGCTGGGGCTCGCCTTCGGGGCGCTCGCCATCCGGCGCCAGGGCATCTACTTCGCGATGATCACGCTGGCGCTGGCCCAGATGGTCTACTTCTTCTCCCTGCAGGCCAGGTTCACCGGCGGCGAGGACGGCATACAGGGCGTGCCGCGGGGCCGGCTGTTCGGGCTGATCGACCTCAGCGACGACCGCGTGCTCTACGCCGTCGTGGCCGTGATCTTCACGGCCGGCATGCTGCTGATCTACCGCGTGATCCACTCGCCCTTCGGGCAGGTCCTGAAGGCGATCCGCGAGAACGAGCCTCGCGCCATCTCGCTCGGCTACCGCGTCAACCGCTACAAGCTCGCGGTGTTCGTGCTGTCGGCGACCCTCGCGGGCGTCGCGGGCTCCACCAAGGCGATCGTGTTCCAGCTCGCCTCGCTCACCGACGTGCACTGGTCGATGTCCGGCGAGGTCGTGCTGATGACCCTCGTCGGCGGGATGGGCACCGTGTTCGGGCCGATCGTCGGCGCCTTCGTGATGATCGCGATGGAAAGCTATCTCGCGCCCTTCGGCGCCTGGGTGACCATCATCCAGGGCTGCGTGTTCGTGGTCTGCGTCCTCACCTTCCGTGACGGGATCGTCGGCATGCTGGGACGCATCCTCAGGCGTCCGCTGTGACGCGCGCGAAAGGAGGCCGCGATGGCGGATGAAACGAAGCCTTCGGGCTGGGCCGGCGCCATCAACGGCATGCCGCGCGAGGGTCAGAGCGCCGAGCGGTCGCGCACCACGACCATGCAGGACATCATCGCCTTCACGGAGATGACCGGCGACCGCAACCCGCTGCACTATGACCGGGAGCTCGCCGAGGCCAGCGTGTTCGGCAAGCTGATCGTGCAGGGCGGCGTGACGTCCGGGATCCTGAACGCGCTGGTGGCCGAGGATCTGCCCGGGCCCGGCACCGTGTTCCTCGGCTGCGAATGGAAGTTCCTGAAGGCGGTCGGCGTCGGCGAGACCATCACGGGTCGCGTCGAAATCCTGACCGTGCGCGCCGACAAGCCGATCTGCACCCTGAAGACCAGCGTGAGGAACGCCGCCGGCGATCTCTGCCTCGACGGCGTGGCGACGACCTTCACGGTCCCGCTGAAGAAGAGCTGATGAACCCGGGCGCGCCGGCTCCGGACGACGGCGCGCGGTGGCGCGTGCTGGGGCTTGTCTGCCTGGCCCTCGTGCTCAGCATGACGACGTGGTTCTCCGCGACCGCCGTCACGCCGGAGCTGATCGCCGCCTGGGGGCTGTCGCCGGCCGACGCCTCCTGGCTCACCAACATGGTGCAGCTCGGCTTCGTGGCGGGAGCGCTCGGCTCGAGCCTCGTCAACCTGCCGGACATCGTCGCGCCGCGAAAGCTGATGGCGGCGGCCGCGGCGCTCGCCGCCCTCGCCAATCTCAGCCTGCTGGTCGCGCCGTCGGTCGCCGCGCTGTTCGTCGCCAGGCTCGTCACCGGCGCCGCGCTCGCGGGCGTTTACCCGCCCGCCCTCAAGCTCATCTCAACCTGGTTCGTCCGCGGGCGCGGGACGGCGCTGGGCGCCGTCATCGGCGCGCTGACGCTCGGCTCGGCCTCGCCGCATCTCGTGCGCGGCGTGGTGGAGCACATCGACTGGCGGGTCGTCGTCGCCGTCGCGAGCGTCGCCACCCTGATCGGCGCCGCGATCTTCGCGGCCTTCGCGCGCGAGGGGCCTGCGCCCTTCAGCCGAGCCACCTTCGACCCCCGCCAGATCACCGCGGTGCTGCGCAACCGCCCGCTGGCGCTCGCGAATATCGGCTATTTCGGCCACATGTGGGAGCTCTACGCGATGTGGGGCTGGTTCCTGGTGTTCGTGACCGCGGCGCCGCCCTCGCTCGGCGTCCCGAGCGCCGCGGCGGCGTCGCTGATCACCTTCGCGGTGATCGGCGTTGGGGCTCTCGGCGCGCTGCTGGGGGGCGTGCTCGCCGACCGGATCGGCCGCACCGCCACCGCCGCCGGGATGATGGCCGTCTCGGGGACGTGCGCGCTGCTGATCGGCGTCGTGTTCGACGGGCCGGTCTGGCTGTTCGCGATCGTGGCGCTGATCTGGGGCGTCAGCGTGGTGGGCGACTCGGCCCAGTTCTCCGCGATGGCGACCGAGGTCAGCGACCCGCGCTATGTCGGCACCGCGCTTGCGGTGCAGCTCGGCGTCGGCTTCGCGCTGACGATCCTGTCGATCCGCCTCATCCCGGTCTTCGTCGACTGGGTGGGTTGGCGCTGGAGCTTCATCCTGCTGACCCCGGGCCCGGTCATCGGGGTCGCCGCGATGCTGGCGCTGCGGCGTCGGCCCGAAGCCCGCAAGATCGCGCAGGGCCTGCGGTAGGTCAGGCATGAGGCGAAGTCAGGCTCATGCGGGGAGCAGGACTCGAACCGAGCGGCGCCGCCGGTCCGACCTCGCTCCGCCGCTCTCATACCTTCGTTTAAGGTCAGGTCGCGCGGCCTCCTTCGTCGCCTTCTCCGTCATCGAAGCGTCTCGCGTTCGAGCGGGGCGAGCTGCGTCACCTCCTCCCCGCGATGCATCCGGACGCTGATGCGGAACGAGTTGCCGATCCTCTCGGCGCGATCCGCCCAGAAGGCCGCCACGGCGGGCGGGCAGAGCTCCTCGACCGTGCGCCGGAACAGCGCCAGCCAACGCTGAAAATGGGCGTCTTCAAGGTTGGGGAGCATCAGGTGCTTGCGCAGCGGCCGGCCTTCGTAGCGGCGGGATCCGAGCAGCATCGAGGTCCAGAAATCGATGATCGTCTCGATGTGGGCGCGCCACCGCTCGTCGGGCACCGCGGCCTTGAACACCGGGCCGATGACCGGATCTTCGCGCGCCGCCGCGTAGAAGCGATCGACGACCCCGCGGATCATCTTTTCGTCAAGACCGTCCGCCGACGACCCCGCCCTGGGAGACGTGACCGGGATCGGACGGGCGGAGTTTGCCAACGGGTGCCTCTTGGGTTCGCATCGACGCCTGAGAAATGGTCAAGCTGAGCTGGTCTTTCCGGGGCCTTGTTGCAAGCGGGCCGATGACCGCTCCGGCCGAGAAGCGAGCCGGCTCTCCAAAAACGGCGGCCCGAAGGATCGGCTCGTGGCATGCCAGACGGATGGCCAGCGGCCGCGATCCCTGCTAAACGTTAGAGCAGTTGAAAACTGCTGCGCCAGATAGAGACGCGGGTGAAAAGGACCGGAGCACGATTCTGCGGCGCTTAGCAGCGTGGTCGGTGACCCTGGGTCTGTGTGGTGATGTTTGGAGAACCGCTCCTGATGGGCGATCCGCGAACTTCGGTAGATTGGCCGGCCGTCATCTGCGAGGCGTACGCTGCAGAAGCGCGTCCGCCATTGACTGAGCAACTCGTCGCGCAGGTCCGCGAAGAGCTGACTCAGGCGCTCTCCGGCGCCGCCGACCAAGCGGCTCATGACCAGGCGGAGCGGGCAAACGAAGCGCTTGACGCGTTCGAGGTGGCCCTGCGCTCCGTGGTGGGCCCGCGGGTCGAGAGCCTCGACGAGCAGGCCGGCGTCGCGATCATGAAGCATCGCTCCGAGGCCGATCGGCCCCTGAGAGCGTTCGGCGGCCAATAATTCCCTACGACCGGGCCCGCGAGTCCGCTAGAACCGTGCGTCTCTAGAACCAGCGAATATGCGATGAGTCAGGCTAACGATCAGAACGTCCAACGTTTCTCGCATCCCGGCCGTGGCAGAAACGCCGCTCGTCCGGTGCCGAAGGGGCGTCAGGTCGAACCGCGCGCCAAGGTCGAGATCGAGTCGCTGCTCGGCGACCGTTCGCGCCAGCGCGACCTGCTCATCGAGCACCTTCATCTGATCCAGGACACCTATGGCCAGATCAGCGCGGCGCATCTGGCGGCGCTGGCCGACGAGATGCGGCTCGCCTTCGCCGAAGTCTATGAGACTGCGACCTTCTACGCCCATTTCGACGTCGTTCGCGAGGGCGAGGCCGACATCCCGCAGCTGACCGTGCGGGTCTGCGACAGCATCACCTGCGCGATGTTCGGCGCCGAGAAGCTGCTGGAGACGCTGCAGGCTGAGCTCAAGGGCGACGTGCGGGTGGTGCGCGCGCCGTGCGTGGGCCTGTGCGACCACGCCCCCGCGGTGGAAGTGGGCCACAATTTCCTGCACCGCGCGACGCCCGAGAGCGTCGCGGCCGCGGTGGCCGCAGGCGACACGCACGCGCATATTCCGGACTATGTCGACTACGACGCCTATGTGCGTGACGGCGGCTACGCGACCCTTAGCCGGCTGCGGAGCGGTGAGCTTTCGGTCGACGACGTCCTCAAGGTTCTGGACGACGGCGGGCTGCGCGGTCTCGGCGGAGCGGGCTTCCCGACCGGCCGCAAATGGCGGTCGGTGCGCGGCGAGCCCGGGCCGCGTCTGATGGCTGTGAACGGCGACGAGGGCGAGCCCGGCACCTTCAAGGACCAGCTCTACCTGAACACCGATCCGCACCGGTTCCTCGAAGGCACGCTGATCGGCGCGCATGTGGTCGAGGCGACCGACGTCTACATCTACCTTCGCGACGAGTACCCGATCTCGCGCGAGATCCTGACGCGCGAGATCGCGAAGCTCCCCGCCGGCGGGCCGGTCATCCATCTGCGCCGCGGCGCCGGGGCCTATATCTGCGGGGAAGAGTCCTCGCTGATCGAGTCGCTCGAGGGCAAGCGCGGGCTGCCGCGCCACAAGCCGCCCTTCCCGTTCCAGGTCGGCCTGTTCGGCCGCCCGACCCTCATCAACAACATCGAGACGCTGTTCTGGGTCCGCGACCTGATCGAGCGCGGCGCGGAGTGGTGGAAGAGCCATGGCCGCAACGACCGCGTGGGTCTGCGCTCCTATTCGGTCTCCGGCCGCGTGAAGGAGCCGGGCGTCAAGCTCGCGCCCTCGGGGCTCACGATCCAGGAGCTGATCGACGAGTATTGCGGCGGCATGGCGGACGGCCACGTCTTCGCCGCCTATCTTCCGGGCGGGGCCTCGGGCGGCATCCTGCCGGCTTCGATGAACGACATCCCGCTCGATTTCGGCACGCTCGAAAAATACGGGTGCTTCATCGGATCGGCGGCCGTGGTGGTTCTTTCGGATCAGGACGACGTCCGTGGAGCCGCTTTGAACCTGATGCGTTTCTTCGAGGACGAGTCCTGCGGTCAGTGCACGCCATGCCGCTCGGGCACGCAGAAGGCGCGGATGCTGATGGAGCAGGGCGTCTGGGACACGGAGCTGCTGGGCGAGCTGTCGCAATGCATGCGGGACGCCTCCATCTGCGGGTTGGGCCAGGCGGCCTCGAATCCGCTGACGAGCGTGATCCGGTTCTTCCCGGACCTGTTCCCGGCGCCCCGGTCGATCGCGGCCGAGTGAACGGACAAGCCGACAACGCCGCGTCTCGCGGCTCTGACCTATTTCCGACGCCAGGTGTTGGAGCGGAATCATGAACGACGACAGCCATAAGAGCAGCGACGAAGTCGGTTCGCCCAAGGCGGAGTTCCGCGCCCCCGGCGTGCAGGACGCCGGCGGCCAGGCCTCGGGCGATCGTCCGGGCGCCGGCGGGACCTATTCGGTAGGCGCCAAGTCGGGCGGCCAGGCGTCGCCCGGACCCAGCGGCCTCGACGGCATCAAGAAGGACGCGGCCGCTCCCGGCGTTGTCTTCGAGCTCGACGGGCAGCAGGTCGAGGCGCGACCGGGCGAGACCATCTGGTCCGTGGCGAAGCGCCTCGGCACGCACATCCCGCACCTCTGCCACAAGCCGGAGCCGGGCTATCGGCCCGACGGCAATTGCCGCGCCTGCATGGTGGAGATCGAAGGCGAGCGCGTCCTCGCGGCCTCCTGCAAGCGGACCCCCGGCGTCGGCATGAAGGTGAAGACCGCCACCGACCGCGCCACCAAGGCCCGGGCCATGGTGATCGAACTCCTTGTCGCCGATCAGCCCGAGCGCGAGACCTCCCACGACCCGACCTCGCACTTCTGGGCGCAGGCCGACTTCGTGCAGGTCGATCAGAGCCGCTTCCCGACCGCCGAGCGGTGGTCGAGCGACATCAGCCACCCGGCGATGAGCGTCAATCTCGACGCATGCATCCAGTGCAATCTCTGCGTCCGCGCGTGCCGCGAGGTCCAGGTCAACGACGTCATCGGCATGGCCTACCGGTCGGCCGGCACCAAGGTGGTGTTCGACTTCGATGATCCGATGGGCGGCTCGACCTGCGTCGCCTGCGGCGAATGCGTGCAGGCGTGCCCGACCGGCGCCCTCATGCCGTCCGCCTATCTGGACGCCGACCAGACCCGCACCGTCTATCCCGACCGCGAGGTCGACTCGCTCTGCCCCTATTGCGGCGTCGGCTGCCAGGTCTCGTACAAGGTCAAGGACGAGAAGATCATCTACGCGGAGGGCCGCGAAGGTCCCGCGAACCTCAACCGCCTCTGCGTGAAGGGGCGCTTCGGCTTCGACTACATCCACCATCCGCACCGGCTGACCGCGCCGCTGATCCGGCTCGACAACGTGCCGAAGGACGCCAACGACGAGGTCGATCCCGCGAACCCGTGGACGCACTTCCGTGAGGCGACCTGGGAGGAGGCGCTCGACCGCGCCGCCGGCGGCCTGAAAGCGATCCGCGATCGTGACGGCGCGAAGGCGCTCGCGGGCTTCGGTTCGGCCAAGGGCTCGAACGAAGAGGCCTACCTGTTCCAGAAGCTGGTGCGGCTCGGCTTCGGCTCGAACAATGTCGACCATTGCACGCGCCTCTGCCACGCCTCCTCGGTCGCGGCCCTGATGGAGGGGCTCAACTCCGGCGCCGTCTCGGCGCCTTTCGCGGCGGCGCTCGACGCCGAGGTGATCATCATCATCGGCGCCAATCCGACGGTGAACCACCCGGTCGCGGCGACCTTCATCAAGAACGCGGTGAAGGAGCGCGGCGCCAAGCTGATCGTGATGGATCCGCGCCGCCAGGCCCTGTCCCGCCACGCCTACAAGCATCTGGCGTTCCGGCCGGGCTCCGACGTCGCGATGCTCAACGCGATGCTCAACGTCATCGTGACGGAGAAGCTCTACGACGAGCAGTACATCGCCGGCTACACCGAGAACTTCGAGGAGCTGAAGGCGAAGATCGTCGACTTCACGCCCGAGAAGATGGCGAGCGTCTGCGGAATCGACGCCGAGACCCTGCGCGAGGTCGCCCGCCTCTACGCTCGCTCCCGCGCCTCGATCATCTTCTGGGGCATGGGCGTCAGCCAGCACGTGCACGGCACCGACAATTCGCGCTGCCTGATCGCCCTGGCGCTCACGACCGGTCAGATCGGCCGGCCGGGCACGGGGCTTCATCCGCTCCGCGGCCAGAACAACGTGCAGGGCGCTTCCGACGCCGGCCTGATCCCGATGGTCTATCCGGACTATCAGAATGTGGAGAAGGCGGCCGTCCGCGAACTGTTCGAGGAGTTCTGGGGCCAGAAGCTCGACCCGCAGAAGGGCCTGACCGTTGTCGAGATCATGAGGGCGATCCACGCCGGCGAGATCAAGGGCATGTTCGTCGAGGGCGAGAACCCGGCGATGTCGGACCCGGACCTCAACCATGCCCGGCACGCGCTCGCGATGCTCGACCATCTCGTCGTGCAGGACCTGTTCCTGACCGAGACGGCGTTCCACGCCGACGTGGTGCTGCCCGCCTCCGCCTTCGCCGAGAAGGCCGGCAGCTTCACCAACACCGACCGGCGCGTGCAGCTCGCCCGGCCGGTGATCTCGCCGCCCGGCGACGCCCGGCAGGACTGGTGGATCATCCAGGAGCTCGCCAGGCGGCTCGGGCTCGACTGGAACTACACGGGCCCGGCCGACATCTTCGCCGAGATGGCGCAGGTCATGCCGTCGCTCAACAACATCACCTGGGAGCGGCTGGAGCGCGAAGGCGCGGTCACCTATCCGGTTGACAGCCCGGACGAGCCCGGCAACGAAATCATCTTCTACGCCGGCTTCCCGACGGAGAGCGGGCGCGCGAAGATCGTTCCGGCGCACATCGTGCCCCCGGATGAGGTGCCGGACGCCGAGTTCCCGATGGTGCTGTCCACGGGCCGCGTGCTGGAGCACTGGCACACCGGCTCGATGACGCGCCGCGCCGGCGTGCTCGACGCGCTGGAGCCGGAGGCCGTCGCCTTCATGGCGCCGAAGGAGCTCTATCGCCTCGGCCTCGAGCCCGGCCAGACGATGCGTCTCGAAACCCGCCGCGGCGCGGTGGAGCTCAAGGTGCGCTCCGACCGCGACGTCCCGATCGGCATGGTGTTCATGCCGTTCTGCTACGCGGAGGCCGCGGCCAATCTGCTGACGAACCCGGCTCTTGACCCGATGGGCAAGATCCCGGAGTTCAAGTTCTGCGCGGCCCGGGTGACGCCTGTGGAGCCGGCCGTGATGGCCGCCGAGTAAGGGCGCCCTCCATACGAGAAAAAAGGCGGGAGCCTCCCGGGCGTCCCGCCTTTCTTTTGTCTGCGGAAAGGGCCGCCGGCGAGGCCGCCTCTTGGTCTGGCGGCTTCGCCGGCGGCCGATGACGCAAACCCGAAACCGCGCCTCAGCGGGCCGCGAAGAACTTCAGATCGAGCGCGCCGAGAGCCAGCAGGGTGCTCGGCATGGTCACGCCTGCGCGACGCATGCTCTGAACCGACGCCCGGCAGGCTGCGGGATCATTGGTTGCGACCGCGGCCTCGGCCTGGGCGACGGCTTCCGGACTGGGCTTGGTTGGAGGCGCCGGCGTCGCTGCGGCCGGCGCCGGCGCCTTGGCGGCCGCGTTGGCCGCGCCGCGTCCGCTCGCCGCGGGCTTCGCGGACTCGCCGCCCGCGGCGGTGGAATCGTTGCTTATGGGGCCGCTGAGCCCGGAATTCTGCTGCACGGCGCCCGCGGCCCCGCCAGGCTTCTGCTCGCCTTTGTTGGTCGGGGCGGACACCGCGACCTGCTGCTGCGGGGCGACGGGCGTCGTGGCCGGCTGGTCCGTTGGGACAGGAGGCTTCACGAAGGCGAGCAGCTCCTGGCATAGATTCGCCGGCTGCCCGCTTGGCGCGGGGGCGGCGGCAGGCTCCTGCGCCACTGCCGGGGCCGCCACGAAGGCGACCGCGACGAAGGCGAGGGCTGGAAGACGCATTGTCATATCAGGTCCTCAGATCTGCCCCTTCCGGCGGCTGCGTGACGAAGCCCTGAGCTCTTCAGGACCCCTTGGCGTCCAGACGTTCTTCCTCGGCCTTGTCTCTCGTCATCTCCGTGATGTCGGCGGGCGTCGGGTCGCCGTTCCACTTGAGGCCGACCAGGTTTGTTCCTGGCGAGGAGAGCCGCACCGCCGACGTCTGGAACTTCTGGTAGGCGAGTTCCTGGACCGCGCCGAGCAGGACGCTCGCGCCAAGAGCGATCGCGACGGCGGCGACGACCGCAACAACAAACGGCTTCATTGCTCTCTCCGATCCCCGACGCGGCGACTGGCCTGCATCGCGTTCCGCCTACTCCGCAGGCTGCGGATGACCCAGATGGGCGCCGCCGGCGGCTTTCGCCTGCTGCTCCTCGACCCACAGATCGTGATGGGCCCGCGCCCAGGCGAGATCCACCTCGCCCTTGCCCATGGCCGCGAAGGAACCCTCGATGCCGACCGTGCCGGTGTAGATGTGCAGAATGATCCCGGCGATGAACAGCGCTCCGATCGAGGCGTGCACGACCTGCATCAACTGCATGCCGTGAATGCCTGCCAGCGTGAACGGGAACAGCAACGCGATGCCTGTGAATCCCATAGCCAGGCCAAACCCGATCACCATCCAGAAGATGACCTTCTGGCCGGCGTTGAACCGCCCGGCGTGAGCGTGGCCGCCGAGCACGCCGCCGCCCGCCTTCAGCCACGCCCAATCGACGCGGTTCGGAATGTTGTCCTTCACCCACAAGGCCAGCATGAGCAGGATGCCGAGCATGAAGGGCCACGCCAGATAGACATGGGAATATTTGGCGAGCTGTGAAGCCGTCCCGAACGCGTCGGGACCTATCAGCGGCATCAGCAGGCGCTTGCCGAAGATGTAGTTCAGTCCTGACAGGGCGAGGACGATGAAGCAGGCCGCCGTCATCCAGTGCGTGAAGCGCTCGAGCACGTTGTAGCGCTTGATCTTCTCCGCGCTCCGCGGCGATTTCATCCGCCCCTTGATCAGAAGGAAGGCGGCCAGCACGACTATCATGCCGAGGATGACCACGGCGGCGATCCAGGGCAGCCATCGCTCATGGAACGCGCGATATTCGCGTCCCTGAGGCTGGATCAGGTTCCCGGCTCTCTTGTCCGGAATGCTGACGACGCCTCGGATCGTGGATTCGTGCTTGAAAAGAAGTTCCTCGTTGACGGCGTCCGCCGTCGGGTCCTGGCCCGTCGGGTTCTGCCCGGCCTGCATCGGCTCCTGGGCCAAGGCCACGCCAACCGCGACCGGTCCGGCCACGAGCGTCACGGCGACGAGGAGTGTGCTGAGAAGCTTCAGCCCTGAGCGCATCGGCAGTCCTCCCGAACGCGTCTTCATGGTCGCGCGGGCGCGGGCGCCCGGGTCGCGGTTCAGATCGTCACCGTCTCGCGGTAAGCCGTTTTCCAGCCCCAGGCGCCTGAGCCGTAGCCCCGCTTGATCACCCGCTGCTTGTAGATCGCGGCGATCATCTCGCCGTCGCCCGCCAGCAGCGACTTGGTCGAGCACATCTCGGCGCAGAGCGGCAGCTTGCCCTCCGCGAGGCGGTTCGAGCCGTACTTCTCATACTCGGCCACCGAGAAATCGGGCTCCGGCCCGCCGGTGCAGTAGGTGCACTTGTCCATCTTGCCGCGCGAGCCGAAATTGCCGATCCGCGGATATTGCGGCGCCCCGAACGGGCACGCGTAGAAGCAGTAACCGCAGCCGATGCAGATATCCTTCGAGTGCAGCACCACCGCGTCGGCCGTGGTGTAGAAGCAGTTCACCGGACAGACCGCCGCGCAGGGCGCGTCGGTGCAGTGCATGCAGGCCATCGACACCGATCGCTCGCCGGGCCTGCCGTCGTTCAGCGTCACGACGCGACGCCGGTTGATGCCCCACGGCACTTCGTGCTCGTTCTTGCAGGCGGTGACGCAGGCGTTGCATTCGATGCAGCGGTCCGCGTCGCAGAGGAACTTCATCCGGGCCATAGCGCGTCGCTCCTCACGCCGTACGGATCTGGCACAGGGTCGCCTTCGGCTCCTGCATGGCCGTCACCGGATCGTAGCCGTAGGTGGTGATGGTGTTGACGCTCTCGCCGAGCACCACGGGATCCGCGCCCTTCGGGTAGAAGCGGCGCATGTCCTCGCCCTCGTACCAGCCGGAGAAGTGGAAGGGCATGAACACCGTGCCCTTGCCGACCCGCTCGGTGATCATCGCCTTCACCTTCACCTTTGCCTTCGCCTCCGGGCCGTCGACCCAGACGAACTGGCCGTCCCTGATGCCCCGCGCGCTGGCGTCTGCGGGGTTGATCTCGACGAACATGTCCTGCTGCAGCTCGGCGAGCCACTGGTTGGAGCGCGTTTCCTCGCCCCCGCCCTCGTACTCCACCAGCCGACCGGACGTCAGGATGAGCGGGAAGTCGCGCACGACGTTTCGCTCGACCACCTCCTTCTGGACGGTGAATCCGATGTTCGGCATGCGGAACTGTCGCTCGTCGGGCCGCGTCGGATATTTCGCCACGAGGTCGGGCCGCGGGGAGTAGATCGGCTCGCGGTGCACCGGCACGGGATCCGGCAGGTTCCAGGCGTTGGCGCGCGCCTTCCCGTTGCCGTAAGGCGACACGCCGTGGTCGAGGCACACCCGCTGGATGCCCCCCGAGAGGTCGTTCGCCCAGCTGACCGCGTCGATCTTGTCGCCGCCGATCTTCTGGATCACCGCCATCTCCTCGGGGGTCAGATCCTTGTCCCAACCGAGCTTCTTGAACACCGCCATGGTGAACTCGGGGTACCCGTCGGTGAGGTCGGACCCCTTGGAGTAGCTGTCCTCCGCGAGCAGCGTGACGCCCTTGCGCTCGGTGCCGAAGCGCGCCCGGAAGGTGCCTCCGCCTTCCCGCACGTTCAGGTTCGTGTTGTAGAGGATGGCCGTTCCGGGGTGGCGGATCTCCGGCTTGCCCCAGCACGGCCATGGCAGGCCATAGTAGTCGCCGCCGACCTCGGGGTCGTCTTTCGGCGCCCTCAGCGTCACCAGGTCGAACTTGCTCTGGTTCTTCATATGCGCCTTGAGGCGCTCGGGGCTCTGGCCGCAATATCCGGTCGACCAGCCGCCTCGGTTGATCTCCCGAAGCACGTCCTCGGCGGACGGCACGTTGTTCTCGACCTTGATGTTCTTGAACATCGACTCGGCGAAACCGAGCTTCTTCGCGAGCAGATAAAGCGTTTCGTAGTCGTTCTTCGACTCGAAGGCGGGCTTCACCACCTGCTCGCCCCACTGGAGCGAGCGGTTCGACGCGGTGCGGGAGCCGTTCATCTCGAGGGAGGTGCAGATCGGCAGCAGATAGGTGTTGTCCTGGCGCGCGTTCAGCGCCGCGAAGGTAGTCGGGTGCGGATCGGCGACCACCAGCAGTTCGAGGTTGCGCATCCCCTCAATGGCCTCGGGGATGCGCGTCACGGTGTTTCCGCCGTGCCCGAACACCACCATGGCCCGCAGCGGGCTCCTCTGGTCGATCTGGTCGGGGGGCAGGTCCACGCCGTCGAACCACCGCGTCGAGGTGATCCCCGGCGTCTCCATGTTCTCCTTGCGGGTGCGCGCCTTGCGGCCCGCTATCGCCGGAACCTCGTCGAAGCGCGACTGGAGCCATTCGTACTCGACTTCCCAGACGCGCGCCCAGTGCCGCCAGGCGCCTTCAACGAGGCCGTAGTAGAGCGGCAGGGTCGTCACGTCGAGGCCGAGATCGGTCGCGCCCTGCACGTTGGTGTGGCCGCGGAAGATGTTCGCGCCGGTGCCGGGCTTGCCGACGTTTCCGGTCGCGAGGCACAGCATGCAGAAGGCGCGAACGTTGGCGGTCCCGACGGTGTGCTGGGTCGCGCCCATGCACCAGATCAGCGTCGCGGGCTTCTCCTTGGCGAACATTTCGGCGATCCGCCTCAGCTGCGCGCCCGGCGCGCCCGAGACGCGCTCGACCTCGTCAGGCGGCCATTTCGCGACCTCCTTGCGGACGTCCTCCATCGCGTAGACGCGCTGGCGGATGAACTCCTTGTCCTCCCAGCCATTCTCGAAGATGTGCCAGAGCAGGCCCCACATCACCGGGATGTCCGTGCCCGGGCGGATCCGCACATAGTCCGTCGCGTGCGCCGCCGTCCGGGTGAACCGCGGGTCGATGACGATCATGTTGGCGCGGTTGAGCTCCTTGCCCGCCAGAATATGCTGCATCGAGATAGGATGCGCTTCCGCCGGGTTCCCGCCCATGATGATCATGGTCTTGGCGTTGCGGATGTCGTTGTACGAGTTGGTCTGGGCGCCGTAACCCCAGGTGTTCGCAACCCCGGCGACCGTCGTCGAGTGGCAGATGCGCGCCTGGTGATCGACCGAGTTGGTGCCCCAGAACGCCCCGAACTTGCGGAACAGATAGGCGGCTTCATTGGTGAACTTGGCGGAGCCCAGCCAGTAAACGGAATCCGCGCCGTTCTTCTCGCGGACTGCGGTGAGCTTGTCGCCGATCTCGTTGATCGCGTCTTCCCAGGAGATGCGCTTCCACTCGCCGCCGACGAGCTTCAACGGATACTTCAGCCGCCGGTCACTGGTGACGAGTTCGCGGATCGCCGCGCCCTTCGCGCAATGCGTGCCGCGGTTGATCGGACTGTTCCAGGACGGCTCCTGGCCCACCCACACGCCGTTGAGGACTTCGGCGGTCACGGTGCAGCCCACCGAGCAATGGGTGCAGATGTTCTTCTTGACGACGACTTCCGGGCTCACCGCGGAGGAGCCCGCCGCCTGCGCCTTGCGCACCGCGCCGAGCTGTATCGAACCCGCCGCCGCGAGGGCGCCGGCCGTGAGGCCCGACCTGCGGAGGAAACTGCGGCGGTCGACCGCGCCGGCCGCCAATCCGGCGGCGGCCGCCTGGAGTCTCGTGGCGCCCGCCTGCCCGTTCTTGCGCTTGATCAGCATGGCCGCCTCACTTGAGCTTCGCGATGAACTGGTCGAACACGTTGTCGGGCAGCGTCTCGTAAGCGTTGGTGCGGTAGAACGCCTTCACGTCCGCCGTCACTCTGTACAGCGACCTGAGCTGGTCGCTGCCGGGGTCATAGGCCTGCGCGTCGGTGGCGGTCAGCGGAGAAGCGGCTGCGGTCGCCGTCACGACCGCTCCGCCGCCCAGCGCGCGGAAGAACTGCCGGCGTCCAAGCCCTTGGTTCCTGTCCTGGCGCATCCTCATTCCTCCTAGGCCCGCGCAGATCCGCGGATTGCAGGGACGCCGCGGCGCGAGCCGCGACGCCGGGACCTCACGCACTCATGGCGAACGCTTCGGCCTCGATCTCGAGGAAAGCGCGGCCGAGAGCGCCCACCGAGCGGTAGAAACGCGCGGCGTTCGCCGCCTCGAGATCGGCCAGGAAACGCCCGGCCCAAGATTGTAAATTCCGCTCGAAGAACCTTTGTTCCTCGCCGGGCGGCGCAGCGAAGCGGCCGGCCGCGAGCCCCGCCATCGCCTCGAACAGAACCGCGACGTGGTCTTCCGGCTCGCTCACGCGTTCCTGCCGCTCGATCGCGAGCGCGGCCAAGTCGCCGCGGACCCGCGCCAACGGCCGCTCATTGAGAAAACCGGTCAGGTAATATGACGCGTAGGGGAGCAGTTCGCCGCGCCCGACGCCGATGAAGAGGTTGAAGAACTCGCGCTCGACCGCCGCAGCGTCGGTCTGGGCGGCGGCCCGGGCGAGGTTCGCCGTCAGCCGGCCCAAGGCGCTGTCGTCTCCGGAGAGGAGCGCCAGCCTGTCCAGCAAGGGCTGATCCGGCGCGCGGCCCAAAAGAACGGCGAGCAGGTCGTAGTGCCGGGCGCGGAGCAGATCGACGTCGTCGACATGCCCGCAAGGCAGCGCGACGGGCCCCGCCTCGTTTGGTCCCCGGGCGTCCGACTCGGTCGCAGCCACTAGGTCCACTCCCAAAAGCCTCTGATCAGGCTTAGTTTTTGGTCTTATTTTGAGGCATGATAAGAAGCGTTCGAAACTTCTGCAATCACGATTTCGGATCGCCCGTGATGGTCAGGCTGGCGTGGCGCCGCCATGGCGGCGGAAGCGCCCGGGAGCAGGCTCGCCTGCGGCATCCCGCGCCTCGGCCGGGCGCGCCTCAATCGTCGCGAGCCGCCCGTCCGGAACGGCTGCGGCGGACGCGGCTTCATCGAGCCGCGCCGGGGCGTGTCCGAGGCTCTGCGGCGCTTCCTGGAGAGGCTCCGGGGGCCGGTCGGCCCCGTCTGAAGGGCCGGTGACGTCGGGCTCCTCAACGCCGGCGGCGGTGTCCTGCCGCGCATTCGCTCGACGGGCCTGACCGTCGAAGACGCAGCGAACCATCTCTCTTACGTCGTCGGAGGGCAGCAATGGCCCGAGCCCCGGCACGCCGCCGGGCGTATTCCAGTCATAGGCGTATTCGCGGGCGTCGTTGAGGAAGTCCCGGATGGCCGGATCGATGGCCCACATCCGCCGGAGCGCCGCGTTGCGCAGCAGGGTCGGCACGCCGGCGCGAAGGAAGGGAGCGAGGTCGCTGCCGGGCGTCAGCTCCTCGACCGGCGGCAGCGCGGCGATCTCCTCGGCGCTGAGTTCGACAGGCGCCTCAGCCTCCTCGCCGACCAGAGCCTCCGGAGGCGGCGAGGCCTCCTGTCCGAGCGCCTCGATCGACTGCGGCTCCGGACCGGCGTCGCTCGGCGGAGAGGGCGCGGCCGCCTCCGCCTTGCGCCGTGACCAGCGGGAGAGGAAATCGCCGCTCATCTCTCCCGCCTCCCCTGGCCGCCCAGCCCCCCGCGCGCCAGCGCCTCCGGGTCAGCGCGGTCGCGCTTCCGTTTCTCGAACCTGCGCTCGACGTGGAAGGCCTCGACAAAGGCCATGACCTTCGCCTGCAGCTCACGAGGCATGGGCACCGCCTCCACCACCTCGCCATTCCCCTCCGCCATGGCCTCCCCTTCGTAGGGATCGGCGGTGACCGCCGCGACCGAGCAGCCTTCGCCATCCTCTCGCAGGAGAATCCAGAGCTTCGGCGGATCCATGACGAGGTTGTCGCGGTAGTGCGAGGTCTCCGCAGGATGCAGCGACACGTCGTAGGCGCCGGCGAAGAAGGTTTCGCCGTCATCGTCCTCGGAAAGCCTCGTCCAGGGCGCGGCGGCCGGCGCGGCGGGCAGCACGGCGATCGGGAGCCAGGCGTGGCTCGCCCACGGGCCCTTCAAACGGCGGCGCGCGACGATGACTCCGACCTCGAAGTGGCTTTCCGGCAGGGATCGGGCCGGGATTCGCGGTTCTTCCATCATGCGGCCTCCCTGTTCGACGCCAGCGGGAGGCCGACGATCAGGTTGTGCGGCTTCACCCGCAGGGTCTTCTCCGGCGTCATCGCCAGCAGCAGGGAGAGCGGCCGGTCGCCAACGCGGGCGTCGACGTCTCGCGTATCGGCGAAGGACAGGCTCAGAAGCCCGATCAGCCGCTCCTGGTCCTGCGCCGTGATCTCCTCGCCTCGCCAGAGGGCGTTGCCGATCCGGGTCGCTTCAGCGTCGAGGCCCACGAACCAGCGCCAGTCCGGGTCCTCAAGCCGCTCGAGCGGCGCGACCCGGACCTCCACGTTGAGCAGATGCCTGATCCAGACCTCGATCACCGTGGCGAGGGCGGCGCGGCTTTTCGGGCTCGAGCCGAGGTTGAGCGCCATGGTGAAGGCGTCGGATCGGCTCCAGTAGCTCCAGGCGTTGTCGTCGTTCAGCACGTCGAGCTCGTGCGCCGCTTCCTGCCCGAGCATGGCGACCAGCGGCGACAGCGGCGCGGCGCCTTCTCGCGCACCGATCACTTCGGCGTCCGCAAGCAGCGCCGCCCCCTCGAGCCGCGTCACCCGCTGCTCCCGGAAGAACAGCTCCGCGGCGCGCAGCACATACGGGTCCTCGCAGCCGTCGAGCGCGTTCCGAAGGATCAGGTGGACGAGCTGGTTGACGAACAGCGACGGCACGCCCTGCAGGCCGTCCCGCACGAGCGAGAGATAGGCGGCCTCGATGGAGCGGGCGCTAAGCAGCCGGTCGCGGAAGGCGAGCATCACCTCCCAGTTCTCGCGCGCGTCGGGGTCAGCGATCGCAGCGATCTCCTGCGGGATCACGCCCCGGCGCGGCGCGTCCAGCAGCGCCGCGTGGAGCGCGCGCTCGGCGGCGCAGGCCTCCGGAGGCGGCGTCAGTTCAGGGCGCGCCAGATAGGCGAGGATCAGTTCGTCGGTGACCGCGAGGCCGCCGCCTTCGGTCCGCTGCACGAGGTGATGGCCGCTCGACACCCAGAACTCGGTCATCGTCCTGCTTCCCCGCTCTGGAGCCCGAGCAGGTCGACATGCTCCTCCGGCTGCTCCTCGTCGTCGGCCTCGATGAGCCGGAAGGCCCGGAGGCCGCCGTGAAGCCTGTCCTCGCCCGGCGCGCGCCGGCGCAGGGTTCTGAACGATTCGCGGATCTCGCCCTCCTCCCACGTCCGATGCATGGCGATCAGGGTTCCGATCTCGGGCCCGCAGAGCGAGACCGCGACCTCGATCTCTTCCCTGGCGGCGGCGCGCGCCGCCTCAAAATCGGGAGCGCCGAGACGTTCATGGATGTGGCGCGCGAGATCCTCGATGGCCTCGTCGCGCTCGGCCTCGCTCGCCTCGACGATCACAACCAGCGTCGAGAAGCCGAGCGAGCGCACGCCGACGAAGCCGGCGCGGAAGGCGGCCCTGGCCTTGCCTACAAGGTTGGGGACAACCTGGTCCCAGAACAGGAAAGAGCCGGGCACGGCCCATTCGCCGGGCTCGGCCGCGCGCTCGAACACGAGGGTGTCGGACGGATCGAACCTGATGGTGCGGGGGAGCCTGAGAGCAGTCACAGCCGCACCGCTCCCGTCGCTGGGTCGAGCCAAGCCACGGCGTCCAGGGCCTGCGCGAACGCAAGGCGCTCCCCTTCGGCGCCGACGAGGCAGTCGCCGTTCAGATCGATCCGCCTCGGCCTTGTCGCCGGCTCCGGCATGTAGGCGAGGAAGCGCGCCGCCATCGCCTCGAATCCGTCTTCGCTCCAGATCTCGAAGGCCTTCATGAGGTGGCGCGCAAAGCTCTCGGGGATGAGTTCGCGTGCGCCCGGCCCGAAGCTCTCCTCCTCCAGCGACGTGGAGCCCGGGGTCAGGCCGGGATCGCCCGCATGCGCCTTGGAGGCGATCAGCATGGCGCCGAACACCAGCCAGTCCGGCGCGGCGTCCTCCGCGCAATCCTGCGGCCAGCCCAGGCGGCCGCCGCCCAGCCGCGCGCGGTCGTAGAGCAGCGTGTCCGGCCAGCCGATCGCGACCGGCATCTCCGCCGGACCGGCCGACGCGACCGCCTCGGCGAGCGCCAGCATTCCGGCGAACAGCGCCCGGCGGGCGGACGCGAGCGGCTCGTCCGGCGCCAGCACCACCGCGAAATCGATGACGTCCTGCCGGTCTGTCACCACGAAGGCGCCCGGTCCCGCAGAGCCCGCCATGCGGCGCGCGGCGGCGAAGGCGGCCTCTCCCGGCGCGGCTTCGACCTGCGAGAAGGCCGGCGGGAGCATGAGACGCGTGGCGGTCCGGCTGGGCGTAAGCACGGTCATGCGCAGCGGCCATGTCGGGGTCGGTTGCAGACTGCGGACACGCACAGCCCCCTGATGCCGATATCGGATCGCAGTTTCGAACGCTTCAAACTATAAGGGAGGCTTGTCGCTCCGCGAAGGGGCGTGTGTCGACCCAGGGATGCTGACGCTCCGTGACCGACCGTATCGTATTCGCCTGCTCCTGCGAGAAGACGATGCCGCTCGACGAGGCGGCGATCGCCCCGGCCTGCGGCGGGACGCTGAGAACCGCCGACCAGCTGTGCGGCCTTGAACTCGACCGGTTCCGCGACGCCGCGGCGAGCGGGGCGCCGGTCACCGTCTCGTGCACGCTGCAGGCGCCGCTGTTCGAGGAGGTCGCGGCCGAGCTCGGCGCCGACCAGCGCATCGCCTACGTCAACATCCGCGAAAACGCCGGCTGGTCGGCGGACGCGCGCCGGGCGGGCCCGAAGATGGCCGGCCTGCTCGCGGCCGCGGCGGAGCCGCCGCCCCAGGCCACGATGGTGTCCCTGGAAAGCGAAGGCGTGGCGCTCGTCTACGGCCGCGACGAGAGCGCGGTGGAAGCCGCGAGGCGGCTCGCCGACCATCTCGACGTCACTGTGCTGCTCGCCCGGCCAGGCGAGGTCGCGCCGCCGCTGCGCTACGAGTTTCCGATCTTCCGCGGCGTGATCCGGAACGCGAAGGGCCGGCTCGGCGCATTCGAGCTCAAGGTCGACGACTACGCGCAGCCCGCGCCCTCCTCCCGCGACCATCTGGTGTTCGGCGCGCCCCGCGACGGGGCGACCTCCCATTGCGACCTGATCCTCGACCTGTCGGGCCAGACGCCGCTGTTTCCCGCCCACGAGGTCAGGGCCGGCTACCTTCGGGCCGACCCGCGCGATCCCGCGGCGGTGGAGCGCGTCGTGGCGGAGGCCTCCCATCTCGTCGGGACCTTCGACAAGCCGCGCTATGTCGATCTCGACGCCGGGATCTGCGCGCATTCGCGGTCGAGGATCACCGGCTGCACGCGCTGCCTCGACGTATGCCCGACCGGCGCGATCTCGCCCGCGGGCGAGTCCGTGGCGATCGACCCTTACGTCTGCGCAGGCTGCGGGAACTGCGCTTCCGTCTGCCCGACCGGCGCCGCCGGCTACGCCCTCCCCCCGGCCGACGCGCTGATGCGACGGGTGCGGGCGCTGCTGCTGGCCTACCGCGCCGCCGGCGGCGAGCAGCCCGTCGTCCTGTTCCACGACGGCGACCACGGCGAGCCGCTGATCCATGCGCTCGCGCGCTACGGCGAAGGGCTGCCGGCGGAGGTTCTGCCGGTTGAGGTGAACGAGATCACGCAGATCGGCCCCGAGCAGTTCGCGGCGCTGTTCGCCTACGGCGCCGTCGGGGCGCACGTCCTGACAAGGGCGCGGCCCCGGCACGACCTCGACAGCCTGCTGCGCGGGATCGCGCTCGCGAACACGCTCGCCCTCGCCCAAGGCTATGGCGGCCCGGAGGGAACTCTCCCGGTCTCGATCATCTCGGCCGACGATCCCGACCATCTCGCGGAAGCGCTGGCGAGCGCGGAGCGCGGCGCGCCGGCGCCCGATCCGGCGACCTTCATGCCGTTTGGCGGCAAGCGCGAGACGTTCCGGTTCGCGCTCCGCCAGATGCATGCGGTCGCGCCGGCGCCCGTCGCCTTCGTGCCGCTCGAGCCCGGCGCGCCGTTCGGCGGCCTGGAGTTCCGCACCGAGGCCTGCACGCTCTGTCTGGCGTGCGTGGGGGCCTGCCCGACCCAGGCCCTCTCGGACAACCAGGATCGGCCTCAGCTGACCTTCAAGGAAGATCTCTGCGTGCAGTGCGGCCTGTGCGCAGCCACCTGCCCGGAGAACGTCATCAGCCTCAAGCCGCAGATCGACTTCGACGCGTGGGCCGCTCCGCGGCGCGCGGTGAAGGAGGAGGAGCCTTTCGAATGCGTCGTCTGCGCCAAGCCCTTCGGGACGCGCAGCACGATCGAGCGGGTGATCGAGAAGCTCCACGGCCGGCACTGGATGTTCGCGGGCGCCGAGGGCGAACGCCGCATCCGCATTCTCAAGATGTGCGACGACTGCCGCGTCGAGGCCGCCTTGAACGAGGAGTTCGATCCGCACTCCGCGCCGCAGCGGCCGCCCACCCGGACCACGGAAGACTATCTGCGCGAGCGCTCGGCGCCGGCCATGGAGGCGCCGCTCAACGGGGCGCTGTCGCCCTCTGGAGGAACTGGACCAGCGCTTCCCGATCCGCCGCGCTCGTGATCC
Organism: Hansschlegelia beijingensis; assembly: GCF_014196425.1. Classification (GTDB taxonomy): domain Bacteria; phylum Pseudomonadota; class Alphaproteobacteria; order Rhizobiales; family Methylopilaceae; genus Methylopila; species Methylopila beijingensis. The sequence goes on along the minus strand of NZ_JACIDR010000004.1, from coordinate 198,481 downwards.
TCTGCTCCGGCATCTTGGTGCCCGGCGTGTAGCGCGCGGGCCCGACGTCGAAGAGTTCGGCGATGGTGCGCGCGTCCCAGACGATGTCCATCTTCCGCAACGGCTCGGAATAGCGATAGTCCGGCGCGGTGGCGATCCGTCGCCCGAACACGCCGGCCAGGGTCGGTCCGGCGCGTTCGCCTTCGCTGCTCTTCAACGTGTGGCAGGCGACGCAGGCGCGGAACACCTCGGCGCCGCGATCGCCGGCGTACTCGGCGAGCGGATCGGCGAGCTGGGACATGGCGATCGGACCGACGGGCGCGCCGGTCTCGGCGCTCCAGCGCCGCACCAGCCGATCGCTCCCGCCCGTGACGATCTCCGCGCCGCCCGGTCGCCAGGCGAGCGACCAGACCGGCAGGCCGGGGCCCACAAGCCTGTTCAGGATGCGCCCGGTCGCGCGCTCCACGATGGCGACCGCGCCCCCCGCGGTCGCGGCCGCGACCCTCGCCCCGTCCGGCGACATGTCGAGCGCGATGACAGGCGCCGGGGCGATCTCGACCTCCGCCCGGACCGCTCCGTCCGGCGCCAGGAACCGCACGGTGAAGTCGGCGCCGGCGGCCGCGACCTCGCCATCGGCCGCGATCGCGAGCGCGTTCACCGGAGAGGAAAGCTGCGCCGTGACGGGCGCCGCCGTATCGCCCGCCAGCGGCCAGATCCGAACCGTGGCGTCATGGCCTCCGGTGACCACCCGCCCGTCAGGCAGGAAGGCGACCGCGTTGACCGGGCCCTTGTGCTCCTCGATCACGCGCCCAGCGCCGCCGCCGGCCAGGGGCCAGATTCTGGCCGTCCCGTCCCACGAAGCGGACGCGAGCAAGGCGCCGTCAGGAGAGACCGCCAGCCCGGCGATCGGCCCCTCGTGGGCGGAGATGACCTGAACCGGCCCGCCTCCGGCGCTCGTCCAGAGCGCGATGCGTCCGTCTTCGGAGGCGGTGGCGAAACGGCCGTCCGGCAGCGCCGCGACCGCATTCACGGCGCCGTCGTGGAAGCGCAGCACCTTGCGCGCGACTCCGGCCTCGATATCCCACAGGATCGCGGTCTGGTCGAAACCGCCGGAGATCGCCATCCGCCCGTCGGGCGAGACCGCGACCGCCCGCACGGGGCCGCCATGGCCGCGCATCTGCGCCTGCGCCGGCCCGCCGAGAAGCAGGAGGGCCGTGGCCAGCATCCAGAGGATCACATGCGTCGCTCGCACGGTCTCGCGTCTCACTGATGCGTCCAGGCCCGATCATAGCCGATCCCGGCCGGCCGCGCGCGCCGCGGTCCCGGCCTTGATCATCGCGCCGGCATGACGCATCGGTTTGCGATGAAATCGATGTCCCCCGCCGGATCCGCTCCGCCGGCCAGCGCCCGCGGCGCATGAGCGGAGCGGCGTCTCGCGCGCTGGCGCCGCTGGACGAGGCGCTCGCGCTTCTGGCCGGCCTCGCGTCACCGGTGGCGGCCACGCAGGTCCTCTCCGCCGCCGCCATCGGGCGCGTCTCGGCCGCGGACGTGCTGGCGCCCGTGGACGTCCCCGCCTGCCGCACCGCGTTGCGCGACGGCTGGGCCGCCGATGCGGCGTCGATCACCGGCGCTTCTCCCTACGCGCCGGTGACGCCGCGGCGGCCGCCCGTCTGGGTGGAAGCGGGAGCTCCGCTGCCTCCCGGCGCCGACGTGGTGCTGCCGCCCGAAGCGCTCGTCGGGCGCGAGATCATGGAGGACGCCCCCGCCCTCGACGGCGTCCGCAACGCCGGCGAGGAGGTTCGCGCGGGCGCGCTGCTGCTCGTGGCCGGAGAGCGCCTGACGCCGATGCGCCATGCAGGGCTTGCGGCCGCGGGCGTCACCTCGATCGCGATCCGGGCGCCTCGCCTGCGCCTGATCATGACCGGCGCTCCCGCCCCCGCCGTCGGCGACGCTCTCTCGGCCGCCATCGCGGCCCTGAGCGCGGCGGCGGGCGCCTCGGTGGAGACGCTCGCGGCGCCGGATGACGTCGAGCGGATCGCGAAGGCGATCGGAGCGGACGGCGCGGACGCGATCTTCGTCGTCGGCGGCACCGGAGAGGGGCGCACCGACCGAAGCGCGGAAGCGCTCGGGGCGGCGGGCGATCTGATGCTGCACGGGCTTGCTCTGAGGCCCGGCGAGACCGCCGGCCTCGGCGCCGCGGCCGGACGGCCCGTGCTGCTGTCGCCCGGTCGGCCCGAGGCCGCGCTGGCGGTGTTCGTCGCGCTCCTGCGCCCGCTCCTGGGCGTTCTGTCCGGCGCTGGCGCGCCCCCCACACAGCGCGCGCCGCTGACGCGAAAGATCGCATCGACGATCGGCTTGACCGAGGTGGTGTTCGTGCGGCGCGTGGACGGCGGCGTGGAGCCGCTCGGCGGCGCGGGGCTACCGATCGCGCAGCTCTCGCGCGCCGACGGCGCGGTTCTGGTCAACCCCGATCGGGAAGGCTATCCAGAGCGCGCCGAAGTCGAGGTGACGCCGCTTTGAACGAGCATCATCCCGTGAGGGACGCCGCCTTTCTGGACCGTCTCGCGGCCGCGTCCCGTCAGGAGCAGTTCCTGACGGTCGCCAGCCGCGAAGAGGCCCTCCAGCGGTTCAGGGACGCCATTCCCCATCAGGCCCTGCCCTCGGAAAAGGTCGAGCTCGGGGTGGCGCTCGGCCGCGTGCTGGCGGCCGACCTGGCGTCTCCGATCGATGTGCCGCCGTTCGACCGGGCGCTGGTGGACGGCTTCGCACTCCGGGCCGGCGACACCGAGGGCGCGAGCCAGGCGGCGCCCCGGCGGCTTCGTCTGAACCATGAGATTCTCGCCTGCGGGACCGCGCCGACGCTTCCGGTCTCGGCGGGGACCGCGACCCCGATCGCGACCGGCGGCGTTGTCCCCCGGGGAGCGGACGCGGTCGCGATGGTCGAGCACACCGAGCTCGAGCCGGACGCGCTCACGATCGATCTGACCCAGGCGGCCCGCCCCGGCCAGTTCATCGGCTACGCCGGCGCCGACATGGCGATGGGCGAGACGGTGCTGCGCAAGGGCACGCTGATCACGGCGCGCGAGATCGGCATGCTGGCCGCTTGCGGGCTGGCGCAGGTCGAGGTGGTGCGACGGCCCAAGGTCGCGGTGCTCTCCACCGGAGACGAGCTCGTGGCTCCCGGAACGGCTTTGCGCCCGGGCGCGATCTACGATTCCAACGGCGCGATCGTCGCGGCGTCCGTCGTGGAGAATGGCGGCGAGGCGAACCTGCTCGGCATCGTGCCGGACGACGAGGCGGCGCTCGAGGCCGCCCTCGCCCGCGCGATCGAGACGCACGATCTGGTGGTGCTGTCCGGCGGCACCTCGAAGGGCGCCGGCGACGTCTCGCATCGGATCCTGTCCCGGCTCGGAGCGCCGGGCGTGCTGGTGCACGGCGTCGCGCTGAAGCCCGGAAAGCCGCTCTGTCTCGCGGTCTCCCGAGGCAAGCCGATCGTCGTGCTGCCCGGCTTCCCGACCTCGGCGATGTTCACCTTCCATGAGTTCGTGGCGCCGCTGGTGCGGGCGTTGGCCGGGCTTCCGCCGCGCGAGGAAGAGGCGATCGAGGCCGCGCTGCCCCAGCGGACTGCGTCCGAGCTTGGCCGAACCGAGTTCGTGATGGCGTCGCTCGCCCATTCGCCCGAAGGGCTCGTCGCCCTCCCCCTGCCGAAGGGGTCCGGTTCCGTCACGGCCTTCTCTCAGGCCGACGGCTACTTCTCCATCCCGGCCAACCGCGCCGGCGTCGAGGCCGGCGAGACGGTCTCGGTCATCCGCCTCGGCGCCGGCGTGCGGCCCCCGGACCTCACCATCATCGGCAGCCACTGCGTCGGGCTCGACCGCGTCATCGGACTTTTGATCGACCGCGGCGTCCGGGCGCGGGCGATCTGGGTCGGTTCGGCCGGAGGGCTCGCGGCGCTGAAGCGCGGCGAATGCGATCTCGCGGCCATGCACCTGCTCGATCCGGAGACCGGCCGCTACAACGCGCCCTTCCTCGGCCAGGGCCTCGCGCTTGCGGAAGGCTGGCGGCGCCTGCAGGGGATCGTGTTCCGCCCGGGGGACGAGCGCTTCGAAGGTCGTTCGGCGGCCGAGGCGGCGGCTGCGGCCGTCACGGACGAGAGCGTTGTGATGGTCAACCGCAACACCGGGTCCGGCACCCGAGCGCTTATCGACGGCCTCATCGGCGACGCCAGGCCGCCCGGCTTCTGGAACCAGCCGCGCTCGCACAACGCGGTGGCGGCGGCTGTCGCGCAGGGGCGCGCGGACTGGGGGGTCGCCATCTCGAGCGTCGCGAAGGCCTACGGGCTCGGTTTCCTGCCGCTCACCGAAGAGCATTACGACTTCGCCTATGCGGCCGGGTCCCGGTCCGAGGCGCTCGCCGCGTTCCTGAAGACACTCTCGGATCCGGAAACGGCGGCCACGCTCAGGACGCTTGGCTTCTCGCCGGCCGCGGGCTCATGAGCGGGCCGAGCGTCATCGGGCTCGCCGGATGGAGCGGCGCGGGCAAGACCACGCTGCTGGTCAAGGCGATCCCCTTGCTGGTCCGCCGCGGCCTGCGCGTCGCAACGCTGAAGCACGCCCACCACGCATTCGACGTCGACCAGCCGGGCAAGGACTCCTTCCTGCATCGGCAGGCCGGCGCCAGCGAGGTGATCATCTCCTCGGCGCGTCGCTGGGCGCAGATCCATGAGGTCGGCGACGGCGCCGAGGCGACGCTGGCGGAGCTGCTCGAGAAAGTGAGCGCGGTCAATCTCGTGATCGTGGAGGGCTTCAAACGCGACGTCCACGCCAAGATCGAGGTGTTCCGCGCCGCGAACGGGCGGCCGCCGCTGCATCCGGACGACCCGCGCATTCTCGGGGTGGCGAGCGACCAGCCTTTTGCGGACGCGGCGGTCCCGGTCGTCCCGCTGGACGACGTGGCTGCGGTCGCGGACCTGCTGATCGCCAGCGCCGAGCCGCTCGACGCGACGCTGGCGCGGCTCCGGACGGGAGGCCCGGATGGCGCAGCTCGCTGACGATTGCTTCGCGTTCGGCGGCAGGCTGATGACGATCGAGGAAGTCCTCGCGCTCATCCACGAGCGGCTTCCGGTGGTGGCCGGCGTGGAGACCGTCCCGCTCGCGCTCGCCGACGGCCGGGTCGCGGCCGAGGACATCCTCGCCCGCAACGACGTGCCGGGGTTCGCGAATTCCGCGGTCGACGGCTATGCGGTGCGTTACGCCGATCTCGCCGCGGACGGCGAGACGCTGCTGCCGGTGACGGCGCGGATCGCGGCTCGCATCTCGGGCGACGCCGCCCCGGCGATCGAAGGCGCGGCCCGGATCTTCACCGGCGCGCCGATGCCGCCGGGCGCGGACACGGTCTTCATGCAGGAGGATGTGCGGCTCGAAGGGAGCCATGTCGCGCTTCCGCAGGGCCTGACACCCGGCGCCAACATGCGCCCGGCAGGCGAGGACATCGCCGCCGGCGCGATCGCGATCTCGGCCGGCCGCCGCCTGCGCCCGCAGGACGTCGCGCTCGCCGCCGCGACCGGCCACGCCGACCTGCCCGTGAGGAAGCGTCTGCGGGTGGCGCTGTTCTCCACCGGCGACGAGCTGGTCGCGCCGGGAGAGCCGCTGCCGCCCGGCGGCGTGTACGATTCGAACCGCGTGATGCTCGGCGCGCTGTTGCGGCGGCTCGGCGCGGAGGTCAGCGACCTCGGCGTCCTGCGCGACGATCCGGGCGCGCTGGCGGAGCGCATCGCGGGCGCGGCGCGCGACCACGACCTGATCCTGACTTCGGGCGGCGTCTCGACCGGCGAGGAGGATCACGTGAAGGCGGCCGTCGAGGCGGTCGGCCAGCTGGTGTTCTGGCGGCTCGGCATCAAGCCCGGCCGCCCGCTCGCCATGGGCGCGGTCGGCGGGGCCGCGTTCGTCGGGCTGCCGGGCAATCCGGTGGCGGTCTATGTCACGCTGCTGTTCGTGGTCCGCCCGCTGATGGCGCGGCTCGGCGGCGCCCTGCACGAGCCGCTCCCGCCGAGAATGGTGCGCGCCGCGTTCCCGTACCGGAAGAAGTCCGGCCGGCGCGAATTCGTGCGCGTCAGCCTCGCGCAAGGGCCCGACGGCGTCACCGAAGCGCACAAGTTCCCGCGCGACGGCGCCGGCGTGCTGACCTCGCTCACCGAAAGCGACGGCCTTGCGGAGCTTGCAGACGACCTCACGCGCGTGGCGGAAGGCGACATGATCCCCTTCCACCCTCACGGGCTGCTGTGGTGAGGCTCGCCGTAGCCGGCGGTTTCGCGCGCGGCGGAACGCGCGGCCTCGATCAGGGGCGCCAGCCGTTCCGCCGGAACCGAGGCGCGCGCCGCAAGGAAGTAGATCTCCCAGCCGAGCGGTTTGAAATCGAGGCCGAAGGCTTCGGCCGCCGCGCGCGTGCCCATGCCTGAGTCCGCTGCGCCGGAGGCGATGAGCGCCGCGACCGCCTGATGGGTGAACTCCTCGGAGTGGAAGCCCACGATGTCCTCCGTCGCGACCCCGCACTCCGCGCAAAGCCGCTCGAACCAGATGCGCGTGCCGGCCCCCCGTTGCCGGTTCACGAAGCGCGCCCGCCGCGCGACGAGGTCGGGGATGCCCTCGAGCCCGAGGGGATTTCCACGCGCGAACATCAGCCCCTGCTCCCGGCGGAACAGAGGCCGCACCGTGAGGTCCGGATCCCGGAAGAGGCCGTCGAGCGGCGGCGGCGCCTCTCCTTCCGAGCCGTAGTGGAAGCCCGCGGCGTCGGCCCCGCCGGCGGCGAGCTTCGCGACAGCGTCCATGCTGCCGGCGACCGAGAACTCGACGTCCGCCACGCGTTCGATGACCGAGAGCAGCAGCGGATCGTGGCTGCCGCAGACGCGCAGGCGCCTCCCGGCGGAGCCGAAAAGCCCGGCGAGGCTGGCGTTCAGGGCCGCCTCCTCCGCGGCCCGCACAGGTTCGATCCGGTCAAAGGCGGCCGCAAGGGATCGCCGCAACTCCGCGCCGAATGGGGTCAGCGCGCTGCCATGCCCCTTGGTCTTCACCACCACGGCGCGGCCCAGCGACGTCTCCAGCCGGGCGAGCTGTCCCCAGGCGGAGCGGTAGGAGACGCCCATCCGCTTCGCCGCGCCCTGAAGCGAGCCTGTTCGATCCAGTTCGTCGAGCAGCGAGAGCGTGGCCGCAAGCAGGACCGTCTCGCCGCCGGCGCGGAGATCGCCGTCGAGGCGCAGGCGGACGTTCATATGCACCCCCTTTCCTATTGATCAGGCTGAACGGTCCATATCATTGGAAGAGGAGTTCGGCGTCCATGCTCGATACGTTCAACGAGACGATCTTCCGGCTGGCGACGCTCGACCGCGACGTGGTCTCGATCGCGGCGTTGTCGCTCCGCGTCAGCCTGGCTGCGGTCGGCGTCGGGCTTCTGCTCGGCGTGCCTCTGGGCGCGCTGGTCGCTGTGGCGCGGTTTCCCGGCCGGGGGGCGGTGGTCGCCCTGCTCAACGCCTTCATGGGCCTCCCGCCGGTGGTGGTCGGCCTCTTCGTCTATCTTCTTCTGTCGCGCTCCGGACCGCTCGGAGCCGCCGGCCTGCTGTTCACGCCGTCCGCTATGATCGTGGCGCAGACCGCGCTCGCCACGCCGCTGATCGCCGCCCTGACGCGGCAGATCGTGGCGGACGCCGAGGCCAATCTTGGCCCCCAGCTGCGTTCGCTCGGCCTCTCCGCCGTCCGGCGCTCGGCCGTGGTGATCTACGACGTGCGCTTCTCGCTGGTGACGGTCGCGCTCGCCGCCTTCGGACGGCTGGTCTCCGAGATCGGCGCCGTGCTGGTCGTGGGCGGCAACATCGACGGCTACACCCGGACCATGACGACGGCGATTTCGCTCGAGACGCAGAAGGGCGATCTCAGCCTCGCGCTCGCGCTGGGCCTTGTCCTGATCGCGCTGGTGGTCGCGATCAACGCCGCCGCGCTCGGGCTCCGGGGCTACGCCGCGCGCGCCTATGGAAGCGCGTGATGGCGGCGATCACGCTCGACAAGGTCGAGGTCGCGTTCAACGGCAAGACCGTGCTCGATCGCCTGACCACTGAACTTCCGCCGACCGGCGTGACCGCGCTGATCGGCCCAAACGGCGCCGGAAAGAGCGTGACGCTGCGGGTGATCGACGGCCTCGTCGCGCCCAATTCCGGCTCGGTCCGGATTTCCGGCCAGCGCCCGCCGCGACGCGCCTTCGTGTTCCAGCGTCCCGTCCTGGTGCGAGCCAGCGCCGCCGCCAATGTCGAGCTGGCGCTGACGCCGCTGCGGATCACGCGCGCGGAGCGCAAGGCGCGGGCGCGCGCCGCGCTCGACCGGCTCGGCCTCTCGGCCCGCGCCGATCACCCGGCCACGCTGCTTTCGGGCGGCGAGCAGCAGCGCCTCGCCCTCGCCCGCGCCTGGGCGATCGAGCCGGACCTCGTGCTGCTCGACGAGCCCACGGCCAATCTCGATCCGGCCGCGACCGAACTCGCCGAGGGGCTCGTCGACGAGATCAGCCGCCGCGGCGCCAAGGTCGTGCTCGTCTCGCACAATCTCGGACAGGTCGTGCGGCTCGCCGACGACGTGGTGGTGCTGTCGCGCGGCCGCGCCGTCGAACACGGGCCCACCCGGGCGGTGCTGACGTCGCCGCGATCGGCGGAAGCTCAGGCCTACATCAAGGGAGAACTGCCTTGGACATTCTTCGCCGCGGCGTCCTGACGTTCGGACTCATCGCCGCCCTCGGGTTTGGGCCGCAACTCGTCCTGGCGGAGCCGGCCTCGATCATCGTCGCCTCGACGACGTCGACCGAACAGTCCGGACTGTTCAAGCACATCCTCCCGCTCTTCAAGGACAAGACCGGGATCGAGGTGAAGGTGGTGGCCCTCGGCACGGGCCAGGCGCTCGACGTCGCGCGGCGCGGGGATGCGGACGTCGTTCTGGTCCACGACCGCCCGGCTGAGGAGAAGTTCCTCGCCGAGGGCTTCGCCAAGGCCCGCCACGACGTCATGTACAACGACTTCGTGCTGATCGGGCCAAAGGACGACCCCGCGGGCGTCAAAGGCCTCGACGTGCTGGAAGCCTTCCGCAAGCTCGCGGCCGCGGAGGCCCCGTTCGTCTCGCGCGGCGACCGCTCCGGCACGCACAACGCCGAACTCCGTCTCTGGAAGAACGCGGACGTGGACCTCGCGGCCGTGCGCGGGGAGTGGTACCGCGACGTCGGCCAGGGCATGGGCCCCGCGCTGAACACGGCCTCGGCCAGCAACGCCTACCTGCTGGCCGACCGCGGCACCTGGCTCTCCTCCAAGAACCGGGGCGACCTCACGATCCTGGTCGAAGGCGACAAGCGCCTCTTCAACCAGTACGGCGTCATGCTCGTGAACCCCGAAAAGCACCCGACCGTAAAGGTCAAGGAGGGCCAGGCGTTCGTCGACTGGCTGATCTCGAAAGACGGCCAGGACGCGATCGCCGCATACAAGATCGGCGGCGAGCAGTTGTTCTTCCCGAACGCCGCGAACTAGCCGGGCGGCATCCAGGCAGACGTCGTCGCCTTCCGGGCGATATGTGCGCCGCAGGTCGAGCGAGGCCGGGATCGCGCCGCAGAACGCCTCCGGCGCCGGCCGGTCATTGGGCGAGCGCGTTGGCGGCCGTCTCGATCAGCCCCGCGACCGCCTCCGGCTGAGACAGGAAGGGCGCGTGGCTCGACTTCACCTCGATCGCCGTGCTGCCCGCCCGCTTCGCCATCATCCGCATCAGGTCCGGGTTGATCGCGCGGTCCTCGGTCGCGATCAGGGCCCAGTTCTTGCGCGTCTTCCAGGCCGGCTGCGTGATCCTGGCCTCGAAGCTCGCCTTGGCCGGCAAGACCTGGGAGTGAGCCATGAAGGTCGCTTCGGCAAGCGGGACGTCGGCCGCAAAGTCTGCGGGATAGACCTTGGGGTCGAGATACAGATAGCCGTCGGGCGTCGCCTTTATGCCGGTGGTGGCCGGCGGCATCCGGCCCGCGAGGTCCAGCAGGTTCTCGCCCTCGTCGGGCTGGAACGCCGCGATATAGACCAGCCCGGCGACGTTCTCCGCCGAGCCGGCCTGGGTCACCACCATGCCGCCATAGCTGTGTCCCACAAGCACGGACGGGCCGTCCTGCAGATCGAGGATGCGGCGGGCGGCGTCGACGTCGTCCTTGAGCGAGGTCATCGGGGGCTGGACGACCGTGACGCGGTAGCCCTTGTCCCGCAGCAGGTCGTGGACCTTGCGCCATCCGGCGCCGTCCGCCAGCGCGCCATGGACGATGACCACGTTCTTGATCGGCGCGGCGAAGCCGGGAGCGAGCGCCGCCATCGCCAGCAGCGCCCCTCCGGCCAGCGAAAGCGAGAGCCTGAACAGTCCCATGGCTGAACCCTTTTCGGCCGTGACTTCCGTTATGGGGACCGCGCAGCCGCCTCAGCGGGCCTTGCTCGGGTCGTCCGCGGGATTGACGTAGTTCAGGCCGAACGGGCCAGTGCCGTTCACCTGGATCACCGCGGCCTCGTCCTTGGTCCAGAGCGAGTGGGGCATAAGGGCCGGCAGATAGAGGAAGCCGCCCGCCCCGAACGCCTGGCCGCGGCTCTCGACCATCTTCTCCCCCATGTCATGCACGAGGCTGCCTGACAGCAGGGTGACCGTCTCGTCGGTCGCATGCGTGTGCGGGGCGATCGTGGTCCCGGCCGGGATCCGGAGCCTGAGCGCGAACGGCCCCGGCTTCTCGGGGTCGCCCATCACGACGCTGATCTCGATGCCCTTCGGAAGCGCGGCCGGAGCCGGCTTCCACTGGACGGCGGCCGCGTCCGAAATGGCGATCATCTGCTTGTGGGCGGAGGAGTCCGCCACTGCGGCGCCGGATAGCGCAACAGCCGCCGCGAGGGCCGCAAAACCGGTCGCTAGTCTCACAGGCAAACCCTCCAATGCTTTGGCGCTCACTCAAGAGAGCGCGCAATGTCGATCGGCGACCTTGCGATCGCGCGTCATGACTTCCCGTCATCCCGAGCTTGCGTCGCCTTTAGTCAAAGGCTCTATGATCGGGCGACCCTATAGTGAGGGTCCCGGGCCGGCTTGGAATGGCGATCCGCACATGAACCCTTGGGCATTTTTCCTGAGAGCGCCGCAGGCGCGATGGCTGCAGGCCGCCGCAACGTCGAGCGCGGCCGCGGCGGCCGCGCTCGACGTTGCTTCCGAGTTGAAGCGAGCCCGGAGCCTCGACCTCAAATGGGCGCTGGTCCGACGCATCGTCATCGTCGCGCTGCTCTGCCTGTCGGCCGGCGCGATCTTGGCCGCACATGGGGTGGCGAGCGATGCGCGGCGGCAGAACGAGGACGCCGCGGAAGCGGTCGAGAAGCAGCTTCGGGTCCAGATCATCCGCATCACGCGGGGGCTCGATCTCGTGGAGCGGTTTCCCGACTGGGAGTCGGTCCTGAAGTTCGCGCTCGGACCTGGCCAATGCGTGCGGCTGCTGGGAGCCGACGGGGCGATCCGGAACGCGAGCTGCGTGGGCAGCGACGAGCGAGCCGAGAGCCCGCCCGGCTGGTTCGTGGACGCCTACCGGGCGCTGTTCTTCGACCAGTCGGTCGCCGAGCGCCGGCTTGTCCATCGCGGCCAGTCCTGGGGCGTGATCCGCGCCACGATCGACCCCGCGGTGGTCGCAGGCCGCGCCTGGACTGAGCTGACCCGGACCCTCGGCCTGTGGGTCGCGATGATCGGCGCGTTGTGCTTGCTCGTATACTTCGTGGTCGACCATGCGCTGCGGCCGACGACCGAAATTCTCGCCGGCATCAGCCGCCTGGCGGAAGGCGACCTGTCGAGCCGACTGCCCGCCTTCCGCCTCTACGAGCTTCAGCGGATCGCGTCGGTGTTCAACGGCCTGGCGCGAAAGCTTCAGGCGACCACGTCGGACCGCGCCGAACTCGCCCGCAGGCTGGTCGACGCGCAGGAGCGCGAGCGACGGCTCATCGCCCGCGAACTCCACGACGACATCGCGCAGCGGCTGACGGCGCTGAGCTGCGTGGCGGCGTCGATCGGCAAGACGGTCGCGGCGAAGGCGCCCGAGGCGTCCAGGGAGAGCGGCGAACTGGTCGCGCTGGCGTCGAGCGCGATGCGGTCGCTGCGCGAGACGCTCGCCAATCTCCGGCCCCCGGAGATCGATGATCTCGGCCTGCTCACGAGCCTCCGGGAACTGGTCGCCGGTCAGGCCCGGCTGGCGGCGGGGCGCACGCGTTTCACGTTCCATCCTGAGGGCCGGTTCGAGGACGTCCCGGCGGAGGCGGCCGCTCACATCTACAGGATCGTGCAGGAGGGTCTGAACAACGCCGCCCGTCACGCCTCCGCCGAGACTGTCGAGGTCGTCTTGCGCGAAGGCCCGGAAGCGTCCTCCTCTGGGGGAGAACGCTCGCGGTCGATCGAGTTGCGGATCACGGACGACGGACTGGGCCTGCGCCGCGCCCCTTCGTCCGATCCGCTGACGGGCGCCGGCCTCATCGGCATGCGCGAGCGGGTCTATGCGCTCGGCGGCGATTTCACCGCCGGCCCGCGGGCCGAAGGCGGCTTCGAGTTGCGGGCGAGCTTTTCTGTCCGCCTCGGTCAGCGGGAGCGAGCCTGATGAGCGTCTCGATCAGGGTGATGCTGGTCGACGACCACGCCATCGTGCGCGAAGGCTACCGGCGGCTCCTGGAGAAGGAGGACGGCATCAACGTGGTCGCGGACGCAGGCGACGGCGCAGCCGCCTATTGCCTCTACAAGGAGAGCGCGCCCGACGTGGTCGTGATGGACATCAGCATGCCCGGCCGCGGCGGCATCGACGTGATCCGGCAGATACGCCAGTGGGACCCGCATGCGCGCATCCTCGTGTTCAGCATGCACGCCAATTCGAGCTACGCCCTCCAGGCGTTCCGCGCGGGCGCCAGGGGCTACATGACCAAGAGCAGCGCGCCGGATCTGCTGGCCGGCGCGGTGCGGAGCGTCGCCCGGAACCGCACGGCTCTCTGTCCGGAGATTTCGGCCGCCCTCGCCGCGACCCGGCTGGAGGAGGAAGCGTCCGCGCTCGAGCGGCTGTCGCCGCGAGAGTTCGAGGTGCTGCGGATGCTGCTCGACGCGAAGTCGACGGAAGAGATCGCGAGCGCGCTCAACCTCACGGCCAAGACTGTCGCGAATTACCATTACGCCGTGAAGACGAAGCTCGGCGTCTCGTCCGACATTGACCTTGTCTATTATTGCATGCGCAACGGCGTGGTGTCGCCGCTGGCGGAGACCGGGCCCAGGTGAAGAGCCGCTTGCGGCGCTTCGAGAGCTTGGAATTCGATGGCGAAAAGCCGGAAAGCGCCCTCATACGAGGGTATGAAGCAGCGACCTCATTGTTCAATAAAAAGATCGCCGCGAAAATCCAAATATGTCTCCAGCAGACGCCGCGGTTGGCGCCTCGAAACAAAGATGATGGAGACGTACAATGAAGACCATGATGATCGCCGCCGCGCTGGCCAGCCTCGTTTCCACCGCCGCGTTCGCCGAACCCTCCGCGCAGGATTGGTCCCGCATGCACTCGCAGCGTCCGGCGGCCGCCATGAGCTACGCCCCCAAGGCGGCCGAGCACGTCGCTCCGGTGCGGCTCAAGAAGATGATCCGGACGGGCGACCAGGGCCAGTCGCATCGCTACGATCCGACGACCTGGGACGCCGACGAGAACAATGGTTGACGTCGCCCGGACCCGGTCCGCAGCTCACGCGGACCGGGTCCCGGCTGACCGACGGGCGTCGGCGGTCAAGAAGATCCGCGGCCTGGCCGCGGCCGAGACGTAGATTCCACTGTCTCTTTCCAAAGCATCAGGCGACATTCCAGGCTCGCTGCGGGGAGCATGGGCAAATGCGAGCGCTCGGCTGAGAGCGGCGAAGCAATCGGGGGCGCAAGTGGTGGCGACGAGCACGACGGAGCCCGCGACGCCGCGGCTTGATCAAGCAGCGGCCCTGCGGGCGCTTGCTTTCGTGTTGACCCTGGGGGTGTTCCTCGTCGACGTCCTGACGCCCCTCGAGGGCGCGGTCGCCGTCCTCTACGTCATCGTCATCCTGGTCGCGGCGAGGATCTCGCTGCCGGATCTTCTGGCCGCCTCCGCGGCGAGCGTGGCTCTGACGGCGCTCGCCTATGTCGTCATGCATGGCTTCGGTCACGTCGGCTCCCCGACCTTGCGGGTGCTGGCGAGCTTCTCGGCGATCGGCATCGCGACCCTCCTCGCCATCCAGAACCGGAAGGCGACGGCGAGGCTTCGCGAGCAGGCGCAGCTGCTCGATCTTTCGCACGACATGATCTTCGTCCGCGACGCGCAGGGGGTGATCAGATTCTGGAACAGCGGCGCCGAGAATTGCTACGGCTGGACCTCCGAGGAGGCCGTCGGCAGGGTGGCGGATGATCTGCTCGCGACGGAATATCCGACGAGCCGCGACGAGATCGAGGCGGAGTTGCTTCGCACGGGACGCTGGGAGGGGATGCTGCGTCAGCGCACCCGAAGCGGCGCGACCATCATCGTCGAAAGCCGCTGGGTCCTGCAGCGCAGCGGCCCTGGCCAGCCGGACCGGGTGCTCGAGACGCACCGTGACGTCACCGAGCGCGAAGCCTCGCACATGGCGCTGGCCCAGAGCGAGCGTCGTTTCCGGCGGATCTTCGACGCCAGCCGGGTCGGCCTGCTGCAGGAGGACTGGTCGGCGCTCCGGGCGGAACTGAAGCGCCGGATCGCGGACGGCGAGACCGACCTCCCGGGCCAGATCGAGCGCGATCCTGATTTCGTGGCGCGCGCCAAAGCATTGGTGACGATCACCGACGTCAATGCGGCGTTCCTCGAGATCGCCGGGGCCGACAGCCCTGCCCGCTTCGCGGGATCGCTTGACACTGTGCTGAGCGAGGCTGATCAGACCTTCGCGGCCTCCCTTATCGCATTCTGTCGCGGCGACAGGTTCTTCGAGGGCGAGACCGAAATCCGCGCGGCGGGCGGCAGGCGCGTTCCGGTCATCTTCGGACTGACCTTCCCGGACGCTGACGAGAGCATGGATGGCGAGGTCCTCGCCTTCGTGGTGGACGTGACCGAACGCAACAACGCTCAGCACGCGCTGATGGCCGCCCAGGCGGAGCTCGCCCACGCGGCCCGCGTCGCCACGCTTGGCGAGTTGACCGCCTCGATAACCCACGAGGTCAACCAGCCGCTCGCGGCCATCGTGACCAATGGCGAGGCGGCGCTGCGCTGGCTCCGGCGCAAGGAGCCGGACCTCGAAGAGGTCTCCACGGCGCTGACGCGCGCGATCGACGAGGGCAAGCGCGCCAGCGCGATCGTCGGCCGCATCAGGTCGTTTCTGAAGAAGGGGCCCATCAGGCGCGATCTGCTCGACGTCTCCGAATTGGTCCAGGACGCGATGCTCCTGGTCGAGCGGCAGCTCATGACCTCAGGCGTGACGCTCCGGCTGGCGATCGACCCCAAGCTTCCGACGATCGTCGGGGACCGGGTGCAGCTGCAGCAGGTCCTCGTGAATCTCGCCGTGAACGGCGCGCAGGCCATGCTCGCGACGGGTGGCGGCAGCCTTTCCGTGCAGGCCTGCGCCGAAGGCCCCGAGCACATCCGGATCAGCGTCCAGGACAGCGGCCCCGGCATCTCGCAGGAAGACGCCGCGAGACTGTTCGAGCCGTTCTTCACGACCAAGCAGGACGGCATGGGCATGGGTCTTGCGATCTGCCGGTCGACGGTCGAAGCTCACGGCGGTCAACTTTCTGTCGAGAGCGAGCCGGGCGAAGGCGCCCGTTTCACGTTCACGCTCCCGGCCGCCCCCACAGAGTCTCAAGATGATCCGGCAAGGCAGCAGCGGCTCGAAGGATGAGCGCCCGGCGAAGCCGGTCGTTCTGGTGGTGGACGACGACGCCGGCGTCCGCGACGCGCTCGGCAGCCTGTTTCGCTCGGTCGGCCTCGACGCGGAGCTGTTCGGATCGCCCGCCGACCTTCTGCGCCGTCCCGTGCCCGACAACCCGAGCTGCATCGTCCTCGACGTGCGGCTCCCGGGCGTGAGCGGGCTCGACTTCCAGCAACAGCTCGCGGCCTCGGGCGTCGATCTTCCGGTGATCTTCATGACCGGGCATGGCGACATCCCGATGTCCGTGCGCGCCATGAAGGCCGGCGCGATCGACTTCCTGGCGAAGCCGTTCAGGGACCAGGACATGCTCGACGCCGTCATGAGCGCGATCGAACGCGACGCGCGCCGACGGCGGGAACAGGCGGCGGAAGCGGATCTGAAGTCGCTTTACGAGAGCCTGACGGCCCGCGAACGCGAGGTGATGGGATACGTGACCTCAGGCCTCATGAACAAGCAGGTGGCGGGCGAACTCGGCCTCAGCGAGATCACCGTAAAGATCCACCGCGGCAACGCGATGCGGAAAATGAAGGCCAAGTCTTTGGCCGAATTGGTCCGGATGGCGGAGGCGCTCGGCCTCTCCCGGCCGCAGTCTTCGTAAGGCACACTAGTGTATGATTCCCGGCCCGATTGGACGCGCCTAGGCTCGAACCCTAACTGAGTACCTTACGCTGCATCCCAAGGATGCGAGAGGATGTTATGGCCGAGGCGCCGATCATCGCGATCGTCGACGACGACGACGGCGTTCGCGCCTCGCTCGCCAGTCTCGTGAGATCGCTGGGCTACCATGCCCGGACCTATTGCTCCGGGGGCGACTTCCTCGCTCATGGGCCGGGAGATGAGCCCGACTGCATGATCGCCGACGTCCAGATGCCCGTGATGACCGGCGACAGGCTGCAGGAAGTGCTGGTTTCGAGCGGACGCCGCTTCCCGATCATCTTCATGACCGCGTTTCCCACGGAAGACGTGCGTCGGAGGGTGATGGCGAACGGCGCGCACTGCTTCCTCACCAAGCCTTCCGATGGCGCCACGATCATTCGCTGCATCGAGGACGCCTTGGGCCGGCCGGGCGATCCTCGCCCCTGAGTTGCGGCCGAATCTGCGGCTCGGGCTACCAGCGCGGCCCGTCGTAGCGGGTGATCTCTTCCTCGACGAACGGCCGGTCACGTCGGACGTGGCGCCAGTCATGGTCGGGCGGAAGCTCCTCGACATGGGCGCGCCGGACCACCACCGGCGGGGGCCGCCGCACGATCACCCGCTCCTCGATCGGCTCCTCCTCCTCGATCGTGACGCTGCGCCAGGCCGGCTCCTCGACCACGGTCTCGCGCTCGAGCGGCGCCCGCTCGTAGCTGTGACGCTCATAGTAGCTCTCGGGAACATCGGCGGCGAAGGCGGGCGCTGCGGCCATTCCGGAGAGAAGCGAAAGCGCGATCAGACGACGCATGACGAGAACCTCGATTGCCCCGTCCAGAGAGTGGCCTCCCAAGCTTGGCCGGATCATGGCGGGAACGATCTCCGGAACGGGCGCGGCGCCTCGTCTGTTGTTCCGGGGACAGAAAATCAGGAGGCGCCTCATGGCACGACTGGATCGAGACCCGCCCGAGCCCACGAGCCCCTACGCCAACACGTCGCAGACGGACCCGGGCGATCGCGCCATTCTGGAGTCCGCCACCGGGCGCGTCGCTCCGGATGATGACGGCGAACAGTCGGACATCGAAAGCGTCAGGGAAGACGAGATCCGCGAGAAAAGCTTCGGGGGCGAGCCGGCCAGCGAGCGGACGAACTTCCATACTTCCGGCTCCGGCGCGATCGAGACCGACGACGGGCTCGACGAGATCGAGGAGGCCGTGCGTCAGGTCGCCGAGGATGTTCGGGAGAACGACGCCGCTGACCGCGACGGTCCGGTGTTCGACAGGGGGGAGCAGAGCTGACCTGTCGGGGCGCCGTCACCCGGGAGCGATCTGCTCCATGCGGCACTGGCCGGGCGATTTGTCCGGCCGCCACCGCAGCAGCTTGGTCCCGTGGCGGAACCGGTCGCCGGTGACGTGATCGAAGCGCACCTCGACGACCAGTTCCGGTCTCAGCGGCTCCCATTGGCCGCTTCGCTCGTTGCTCCAGCGGCTGGGCCCACCCGGCGCGCGGCCCGTGAAGCCCGGCGGTTCGCGCAGCGCCTCGAGCCGCCGGGTCAGCTCCGGCCGTTCGGCGTTGGAGATCGTCGAGGTGAAGCCGACGTGATCCAGCCGCCCCACGGAATCATAGAGCCCGAGCAGCAGCGAGCCGACCAGCGGTCCCGCGCTCTCGTACCGGAAGCCGCCGACGACGCAGTCCGCGGTGCGCAGGCGCTTGACCTTCACCATCGCCCGCTCGCCGGCCGCGTAGGGCCCGTCGAGGCGCTTGGCGACGACTCCATCGGTCGCGCCATGTCCGGCGTCAGCGAGCCAACGCCCGGCTTCGTCTGGATCGTCGGTGAACCTCGAAACGCTCACGTCAGGCGTCTTCAGAAAGAGACCCGCAAACCTCTCGAGCTCGAGCCGGCGTTTCGCGAGGGGCTGGGCGATAAGAGACCCGCCGTCCGGAGAAACCAGCATGTCGAACAGGATCAGCTGCGCTGGCGTCGCGGCCGAAAGCTTGCGGATCCGGCTCTCCGCCGGGTGCAGCCGCATCTGAAGCGCATCGAATGACAGGCGGCCGTCGATCTCGATGACCAGTTCGCCATCGAGCACGAAGCGATCGACCTTCAGGCTGCGCAGGAACCGAACGACCTCGGGGAAGTAGCGGCCGAGCGGCTTGCCGGATTTCGCCCTGAGCTCGACCGCATCGCCGGCTTTGAAGGCGAGGCAGCGAAAGCCGTCCCATTTCGGCTCGTATCGCCAACCCTCGCCCTCAGGCAGCGCTTCCGCGGCGCGCGCCTCCATCGGAGGCGTCGTCAGGGGAACGCCGAATTGCTCTTCCGGAGGAGCGGCGGGCGCGACGGTCATCCCTGCGTTCTCGCGCGGGCAGCCGTCGTTTCAAGGACGACGGCGGCGCTGTGCCCGGGATGTCGGCCCTACGAGGTGAAGAAAGGGCCGTGCCGTCCGGGTCGGAGCTACCAGTCCGCGTCGAGCGCGCGGAACGACGGAAGAACCTCGGGCTCCTCGGGGCTCGTGAGGTCCGGCGCCAGAGGCGGGTCGATCCGCAGCGCAAGCGACGGCTCCATCACCTCGAAATCGACCCGCGCGCCCTCGATCCGGTTCAGACGGATCAGCAGCCTGCCGAAGTGGCCGCTGTCGATGGCCGCAGTCTGACAGGCGCCGCAGGCCGCAAGCGTCTCGCCGCGGGCGAGCAGGTACCCGGAGGCGGAGCTGCGCCTCGAGGCGGCGTCGCGTCGCACCGAAATCGAGTAGTCGACCGCTCCGGCCTCTTCGCCGTCGCAGATCAACACAGCCTTGTCCGCACAGACCGTTTCGAGCATCGGACGATGGAACCTGTTGCTCGCGGAGCGCGAGGAAGCAGAACATAGCGTCTCCACGTTAGAACGCTAGATGGCCGGCGCTATCTGGCGATTGACGCAGCGCAAGCGCGGGCGCAGGAACATTCTGACGTTGTGGCGCTTCATGCGTTCATTCGCGGCCTGCACAACCGGACGCCAGTTCGCCGGTCGGAGCAACATCGAATGACGGCGGCGCCGGCGGCTACCGAGGGGCTCTCGGTTGAAGAGATGACCATGATGCAAGGCGACGAAACCGAGGACGACGGCATCGCCCGCCAGCGCGCGCTGGGAGCGGAGTTGAAGCGGGTCTTCGGCAGCGTGGTGGAGGAGCAACTGCCCGAGCGGCTCCAGGACCTGGCTGCGCGCCTTGAGTCGATGCTCGCGCAGAACCGCTCCGAGGACGACGAGGCCCCCGCGCCGCAACCCGGCGAGACGCGGGCCGACTGACGTCAGATCTCGTCCGCGGTGGTGGCGTCGAGCAGCGTCGCCAGCCTGGCCCGAGCCCGGTTCAGCCGGCTCTTCACCGTACCGATCGGACAGCCGCAGACTTCGGCGCATTCCTCGTAGCTGAGGCCGAGCGCGCCGATCAGGATCAGCGCCTCCCTCTGTTCCTCCGGCAGCTGCTCCACCGCGGACCGCAGAGCGGAGGTCGCCGGCAGCCAGGCTTGCGAGGCGGCGGCCCCGACATCCTCCGGCGCGGTCTCCGACATCATGTTTCGTTCGCGGCTGCGCCGCTTCGACAAGGAGATGTGGGTGTTGCGCAGGATGGTGAAGAGCCAGGCCTTGAGGTTCGTGCCGGGCGCGAACTGGTGGATGTTCGCCAGCGCGCGAACCAGCGTCTCCTGAACGAGATCGTCAGCCTCGGTCACGTCGCGCGTCATGGAGCGGGCGAACGCGCGGAGCGCGGGGATCAGATCCGTCACCGACCGCGCGAGATCGGATTTGGCGTCGCGCGACGGCGCAGACGGCTCCCGCGCCTGCTCGCCCGCGTTGGGAGGCTCCGTAGCCGCCGGATTGTCCGTCACTCTTGGCACCTACGCCGGTGTCTCTGGGCCGCGCGAAACTGGCCGTGCGCCCCCGTCTCACGAGGCGGAGGCGGAACGGATTTGCGCGGGCTTTGTTCCCGGCCGTGATTCCGGGGTAGTCGGGCGCCCACTTCCGTGCAAGGGTGCAGGTCTGCGAGCGCTCCGCCAACGGCGACGTGACGCGCTCCGGGCGACCAGCAAAACATGCGTCGGTCAGGGCTGGTCTCAGGCCCAAGAGGAGCGTCGACCAATGGATATGGGCGAGTTGACGCGGCAATTGCCGTACCTTCGACGTCATGCGCGGATGCTGCTCGGGCGGCAGGATCATGCTGACCTCCTCATCGAGGAGGCGCTGCGCGAGCTCCTGGTGGCAGGCGACAGCCTCGCGATCCGCCGCGACCCGCGGCGCGAGCTTCTCAAGGCCCTGTATGCGGCGCTGCGCGACCTGGGGCTGCCTGGACCGGCGGCGCCTTCCACCGAGTTCCGCCCGCCGGCGGATGCGCGGCTGCAGAATCTGCCGCTGCCGCAGCGATCGGTGCTGCTGCTGCTCGCGGTCGAGCGGCTGAGCGTCGCCGACGCCAGCGAGGTCACGCGGTTGAGCGGAAGCGATGTTCTCCGGCTGGCGCACGAGGCTCAGAGCGACGTGGAGCGCACGCTGGAGACCGACATTCTCATCATCGAGGATGAATGGGCGATCGCGAGGGATCTCCGCCACATCGTGAGCGACCTCGGCCATCGCGTGACCGGCGTCGCGGCCAGCCGCGAGCAGGCGCTCGAGCTCGCCGCCCGTGACGCGCCCGGTCTGGTTCTCGCCGATCTGAACCTCTCCGACGGCGATTCCGGGGTTGATGCGGTCCGCGAGATCTTCCGGGATCGTCCGACGCCGGCGATCTTCGTGACCGCCTTCCCGGAGCGGCTGCTGGCGCGCGCCCGGCCGGAGCCGATCTACCTGATCACCAAGCCGTTCTCGCCTGCGATGATCAAGTCGACCGTCAGCCAGGCGCTGTTCTTCGCCTGACTCCGACGGTCGAGCGGCGTCGTCTCAGGGGCGGTCCGCGCTGAGGCGCGGAAGACTGCACGCTTGAACTCGCGCGCATGCGGCTCGCCAGGCGGGACCTGGCCAGCCCATATCGTCCGCGGCTGTCGCATTCCGCGGCGGACGATACGTGCCCGTCGGACGGGGCAAGCCCGCCGCCAGCCGTCAGACGCGCGCCGAGGCGCCCGCCAGTATGTCGCGGATCTCGCTCAGCAACTTGACGTCCTCGGGCTTCTCCGGCGCCGCCGCGGGCTTGGCCTCTTCCTTCCGCTTCATCCTGTTGATGCCCTTGATCAGCAGGAACAGGATGAAGGCGATGATCAGGAAGTTGAGCGTCACCGTGAGAAACTCGCCATAGGCCAGCACGGCGCCCTGCTTCTTCGCGTCAGCCAACGATGAGGCGGTGACGGCGGAGGAAAGCGGGAGAAAATAGTTCGAGAAGTCCAGCCCGCCGATCACGGCGCCGACGATCGGCATGAAGACGTCGCCGACGAGACTCTCCACGATCCTTCCGAAGGCCGCGCCGATAATGACGCCGACCGCGAGGTCGACGACGTTGCCCTTCATGGCGAATTCTTTGAATTCCTGGACCATCGACATTGTGTCGCTCTCCTCCTCGGCCGATGACAAGCCGGGCTCTCCCCCGCTAGAGGTTATTGACGCCGCGATGGGATCGACAAGGCTTCGACCTTGATCGGTTTTTCCAGCGCGCTGATCGTTTGGGAGCGTTTGTCTTGCAGGCCTGGATCGTGACCGCGATCGCCCTCCTCTATCTGGGCGGGCTGCTGGCGCTCGCGGCTTACGCCGATCGCAAGCGTCCGCTGTGGATGACCGGCCGGGCCAGGCCGTGGGTCTACGTCCTCGGCCTCGGCGTCTACTGGACCTCCTGGGGCTTCTATGGCGCGGTCGGTTTCGCGGCGACGAACGGCTGGAGCTTCCTCGGGCTGTCCCTTGGCCCGGCGCTCGCGCTCCTGCTGCTCGGGCCGCTGATCCGCCGCATGATCAGGGTCGCCCGCGCCAACAACATCACGTCGGTGGCCGACTTCGTCGGAGCCCGTTACGGCAAGAGCGAGCTCGTCGCCGGCGCGGTGGCCGTGACGGCCCTGCTCGGCGTTACGCCTTACATGGCGCTGCAGCTCAAGGCGGTCGCCATGTCGTTCGCGCTGCTGACCGGCTCGGAAGGGGCTGGCGGGCTCGACCCGGCGCTCGGGGCCGCGGCGGCGCTCGCCGTGCTCGCGATGCTGCTCGGAGCGCGCAAGGTGGCGGCCACGGAACACCAGGACGGGCTGATGCTCGCGGTGGCGACCGAGTCCGCCGTGAAACTCGCCGCATTCCTGGCCGTCGGCCTCTTCGTCGTCTTCGCCCTCCATGACGGCGTGGCGGATCTGGTCCAGGCGGCGCAGGCGGCAGGCGCCGCAGGTCTCTTGGCGCGGCCGCCGGACCTCCTGCAGATACTGGCGCTGACGTTTCTTTCGCTCATGGTGTTCCTGCTTCTGCCGAGGCAGTTCCATGTCACGGTCGTCGAGAACCGGAGCGAAGACGAACTGCGCCGCGCGACCTGGGCGTTTCCGCTCTATCTCCTCGCCTTCAACCTGCTCATTGCGCCGATCGCGCTTGCCGGCTTGCTGGCCTTCCCGCCGGCCGCCGGGGTGGCGCCCGACGCCTTCGTGCTCGCCCTGCCTCTGCAGAACGGCGCGGCCTGGCTCGCCGCCATCGCCTTCCTCGGCGGACTTTCGGCCGCGAGCGCGATGGTGGTCGTGGAGTCGGTCGCGGTCGCGGTCATGATCTCCAACGACCTCGCCATGCCCATCCTGCTGCGCCGGCGCGGGGCGCGGCGACGGAGCATGGCGGAGCAACTGCTCACGCTGCGGCGGCTGGCGATCGTGGCCGTCATCCTGTCCGCCTACCTTCTGCACCGCTGGACGAGCGGAGCGCAGCTTTCGGCGATCGGCCTCGTCGCCCTTGCGGCGATCGCGCAGTTCGCCCCCGCCTCCTTCGGCGGCCTGTTCTGGCGTCGCGCGACCGGGCGCGGAGCTGTGGCGGGCGTCGCGGCGGGCGTCGCTGTCTGGAGCTGGACGCTCGTCCTGCCGGCGCTCTCCACGCGGCTGCCGATGCTGCAGGGGCTGGTCGCGGACGGCCCATGGGGGCTCGCCTGGCTTCGCCCCGAGAGCCTCTTCGGCGTCTCGCTCGGCGATCCGCTGGCGCATGGCCTCGTCATGAGCCTTGCCGCGAACCTCCTCGCCTTCCTGACCTTCTCGCTGACGCGCGCCGCGACGCCGATCGAGCGCCAGCAGGCCGCGCTGTTCTGTGACGAGCCTGCTCCACGCCTCGCCGAGGATGCGGACCAGCCGCTGCGGCGGCCGCTGCGGGCGCGCGCGACCGTCGGGGAGCTGATGCAGACCCTGTCCCGCTATCTGGGGCCGGACCGGGTCGAGACCGCCTTCCGGGGCTTCGCGATCGCGCGCAACGCCGAGCTCGAGCCCAACGCCGCGGTCGACCTGCAGACGCTTCGCTTCTCCGAGCATCTGCTCGCCTCCGCGATCGGGCCCGCCTCCTCGCGGCTCGTGCTCTCCATGCTGCTGACCCGGCGCAATCTGACCACGCAGGCGGCCCTCAAGCTGCTCGACGAAGCCTCCGCGGCCATGCAGACCAGCCGCGACGTGCTCCAGAACGCGCTCGACCATGCGCGGCAGGGCGTCACGGCGATCGACCGGGACATGAAGCTCGTGTGCTGGAACCGCGAGTTCCGAGAGCTGTTCGACCTGCCGGAAGGGATGCTGCATCTCGGCGTCGGCCTCGAGGACATCTTCCGGTTCAACGCCGCGCGCGGTCTCTACGGGCCGGTCAACGCCGACGAATTCATCGCGGACCGCCTCGAGCGGTTCGTGGTGAAGCTGGAGACGCTGAGGACACGCCTGCATCCCTCGGGCCGCGTCATCGAGATCCGCTCGGCCCGCATGCCGGACGGCGGCGTGGTGACCACCTACACGGATATCACCGAGACGGTCGCGGTGCAGGAGGCGCTGGAGCGCGCCAACGAGACGCTGGAGCGGCGCGTGCGCGAGCGCACGCGCGAACTGACGCGCCTCAACCAGGAGCTCGCCCGCGCCAAGACGGAGGCCGACGAGGCCAACATCTCGAAAACGCGATTCCTGGCTGCCGCGAGCCACGACATCCTGCAGCCGCTCAACGCCGCGCGCCTGTTCGCGACCAGCCTCGTCGAGCGGGCCGAGGCCGAAAGCGATCAGGCGCGGCTGGCGAGGAACGTCGACTCCTCGCTCGACGCCGTCGAGGAGATCCTCTCCACGCTGCTCGACATCTCGCGCCTCGACACCGGCGCGATGAAGCCGGAGCTTTCGAACTTCAGGCTCGACGAGATCGTCTCCCAGCTCGCGCGCGAATTCGCGCCGGTGGCGGCCGAGAAGGGTCTGAAGCTCAAGGTGCTGCCCACGAGCCTGACCGTGCGGTCCGACCGGCGGCTGCTGCGGCGCGTGCTGCAGAACCTCGTGTCCAACGCGATCAAGTACACCCCGAAAGGGCGGGTCATCGTCGGCTGCAGGCGGCTGCGGGGCCGGGTCAGGATCGAGATCTGGGACACCGGGCTGGGGATCGCCTCCGGCCAGCAGCGGCTGGTGTTCCGCGAGTTCAAGCGGCTCGAGCAGGGCGCGAAGGTGGCGCCAGGCATCGGCCTCGGCCTGTCCATCGTCGAGCGCATCGCCCGCGTCCTCGAGCATCCGATCACCCTGCGCTCGCAGCCCGGCCGCGGTTCGGTCTTCGCGCTCGAGCTGCCGACCGCGGCGGCCATGCCCGTGGTCGCTTCACTGGAAGTGCTGCCGGCGCATCGCGCCTCCGCCCTCAAGGGGCTGGCGATCCTGGTGATCGACAACGAGCCCGCGATCCTCGACGGCATGAAGACATTGCTGGAGAGCTGGGGCTGCACGGCCGTCACCGCCTCCAGCGAGAGGGAGGCCGAGCAGGCCATCGTCAGGAACAAGCTGACGCCCGACGTCATACTTGCCGATTACCATCTCGATGAGGCCGACGGCCTCGAGGCGATCGTCAAACTGAGATGGAAGCTCGGCGCCCCGATCCCGGCCGCGCTGATCACGGCGGATCGCTCCCCGGGGCTGCGGGAGAAGGCGGCCTCCAAGGACCTTCAGATCCTGCCGAAGCCGGTTCGTCCGGCGGCGCTGAGGGCCCTGCTCGCGAAGGCGCTGACGAGGCGTGCGGCCGCAGAATAGAGCGCGCCGCAGGGACAGGCCGGAGGCTGGCTCGCGGCGTCGCAGCCTCGCCGCCAGCCTCTATTCAAGCTCCGGTGAAGTCTCAGCCGGGCATCCGCTCCGGCCACTGGCCGGCCTCGATCTTCGAGGCCGCGATGACCGCCTGGGTGCGGCTTTCGACCCCGAGCTTGGCGAGGATCGCCGACACATGCGCCTTCACGGTCGCCTCGGAGACGCTGAGCTCGTAGGCGATCTGCTTGTTGAGCAGACCCTGGCTCAGCATCATCAGGACGCGGACCTGCTGCGGCGTGAGCGTGCCGAGACGCGCGGCGAGCTTCGCCGTCTCATCGTCGCCGGCGGCGCCGAGATCGACGTCCGGCGGCGTCCACTCGTCGCCCTTGAGGACGGCGCGAACCGCCTCGCGCATCTTTTCAACTTCGAGCGTCTTGGGAATGAAGCCCGACGCGCCGAACTCCATGCAGCGGCGGATGACCTTGGGGTCCTCGTTGGCCGAGACCACCACGACCGGGACCGCCGGATACTGCGCGCGCAGGTACATCAGGCCGGAGAAGCCGCTGACCCCCGGCATGTTGAGGTCGAGCAGCACAAGATCGAAGGACGGGTCGGCCTCGAGCGCCTTGGAGGCCTCGTCGAAGGAGCCGGCTTCCGAGATCTCGGCCGCGCCGCCCGCCATGGCCTCGCGGAGGGCGCCGCGAAACAGCGGGTGATCGTCGGCGATCAGGAGACGGTAGGAATCGTCATCGGCGGTCGTCATGTCGGCTTCATAGTCCTTCGCGCCTGCAAAATCGATGCGTTACAACGCCTCCTCTCACAATACCTCAAAGCTCGTTGCGAATTTACCGCTCAGGCGCGCCCGCCGATAAAATGAACAACGATTTCGCGGGAATGCGGCCGGTCGCGATGCTCGATCAGGAAGATCGCCTGCCACACGCCGAGCGCCATCCGCCCGCCGATCACCGGGACCGCCACGGAAACGCCGGTGAGCATCGCCTTCACATGCGCCGGCATGTCGTCGGGACCTTCGAGATCGTGCCGCCATCCGGCGTCGCGCGGCGCGAGCCTATCGAGGGCGCCGACGAGATCGTCGCGCACCTCCGGGCTGGCGTTCTCCTGGATCGCCAGCGAGCAGGAGGTGTGCCGCACGAAGACGGTCACAAGGCCGTCGCCTGCCCCGGCCTGTTCGAGCGCCGAGGCGACCGCCGCCGTGATGTCGACGAGCCCGATCCCGCGCGTATGGACCGTCAGGCGCGCGAGCGCCTGATGGCCGGCCTCGCCGGTGCGAATCTCCCCGACCGCGGCTCTGTCTGACTGACGCCTCATGGGGCGAACATGACGCGCCGCGCGCTTGCGGCGAAGCCCCCTGTCGCGTTTTCTCGGTCCAGGGCCCCGGGGAGAACCGAGATGCCGCGAACGCTCACGATCGACCCGGCCTGGTTCGCGCCTGAGGCGGCCCCGGAAGGCACACGCGCGCATGCCCGCACGCTGATCGAGCAAGCCAAGGAGGCGCCTGACATCTGGGCGCTCGGACCGGCCGCGGTGCGAGAGCGCCGCCGGCAGGGTCTGACGGCCTTCGTGATCGAGCCCAGGAGCGCCCGCGCCGAGGCGCTGACGGTGGAGGGACCGGCGGGTCCGATCCCGCTGCGCGTCATCGCGCCGGAGCAACCGAGCGCGGTCTATCTCCACATCCACAGCGGCGGCTGGACGCTCGGCTCCAACGACCAGGACGACCCGAGGCTGGAGCGGCTGGCGACCGAACTCGGCCTTGCGTGCCTTTCGGTCGAATACCGGCTGGCGCCCGAACATCCCTATCCGGCCGGTCCCGACGATTGCGAAGCGGCCGCGCTCTGGGTCGCGCGCGAGGCGGCGCGACGGTTCGGCGTGGACAGGCTGCTGATCGGCGGCGAGTCGGCAGGAGCGCATCTCGCTGTCGTGACGCTGCTGCGGCTGCGCGACCGGCACGGCCTCACGCCATTCGCCGCCGCCAACCTGACGGCCGGGAGCTATGACCTCGGCCTGACGCCGAGCGCCCGCCGCGCGAAGGAGAAATTCGTCCTCAACGGCCGTGACATCAGGATGTTCGTGGCGAACTACCTGCAGAACGGCGAAGATCCGAGCGATCCCGACATATCGCCGCTCTATGCCGGTCTCGCCGGGCTGCCGCCTGCGATCTTCACGGTCGGCACGCGCGATCCGCTGATCGACGACACGCTGTTCATGGCCGCGCGCTGGGCCGCAGCCGGCAACGACGCGGAGCTCTCGGTATGGCCGGGCTCGGGCCATGTCCACACGTCGCTGCCGGAGCCGAACGCCGCGCCCGCCTTCGAGCGGGTCATGCGGTTCCTGAGCGGCGGATCAGGCTGATGCGGCAGCCGCGCTCAGTGGTTGCCGGAGACGACGCTGAGCAGGGCCTTCGCGACCTCGGCGGTGACGCGCCGGCGGTACTTGCGGTGAACCAGCTGGCCGTTGTGGTAGACGTCCTGCTCGACGTAGAGCGTCACGCCGTCCCAGCGCAGAATGTTGTCGCTCTCGGTCGTCTCGATGACCTTGAGGCCTTCGATCAGCCGCTCATCGCGCTGCGCATCAGGCATTCCGTTCCCCGTCCTTCATTGTTCGTCCCGCATCGTGTGCCGGGGGCCACGAATTGTCGACCCGGCGGGGCGCCTCAAGAGCCGAGCGGCCCCGCCGCAAGGCGGTCGAGCGGAAAGCGGCGCACGTCCTCGAGCAGCTCGACGAAGGCGCGCGCTCCGAACCCGGCGGCCGCCTCGCCGGCCTCCCGGGTCGCCCCGGCGGCGTCGCCGATCGCGCCCGAGGCGTTCAGGTCCTGCGACATCCAGCCGAAGCCGGCGGGCGAGCCGGCCCTCAGATGGCTGAACTCGCGCTCCATCTCGTAGGTCGCCGAGCGGAAGTGGTCCGCCTTCTCCATCCGCGGAAGATCCGGCCGGAAGGCCAGCATCAGCGAGGTCTCGATCGCGCCGCCATGAATGCCGTGGCGCACCTCCTGCGGGGAGAAAAGACCTTCGGGATAGCCGAAGCGCTGCCAGCTCACGGTCACGGCGAGCATGCCGTGATCGACGCGCAGCGACCGGGCGACGACGTCGAGCAAAGGCGAGTTCCCGCCGTGGCTGTTGAGAAAGACGAGCCGCCGGACGCCCGCGCGCGCGACGGACGCGCCGATCTCGGTCCACGCCCGGATGACGGTCTCGGGCGACAGCGTCAGCGTCCCGGGGAAAGCGAGATGCTCGGCCGAGGCTCCGACCGTCTGCATCGGCAGGAACGTCACCGGCATCTCGTCCGGGATCAGCGCCGCGGCGCGGGCGAGGTAGCCCTCCCCGATCATGGCGTCGACGCCGACCGGCAGGTGCGGCCCGTGCTGCTCCACCGCCGCCACCGGCAGGACCGCGATCCATGAGGCGACGTCCGGATCGGCGAAGTCTTCCGTGGTCATCTCCACCCAGCGGCGGCGCGGGCACGGCATCGATCGGGCTTCCTTCGGTCAGACGGCTGCTTCGCGGGTATGGCGCAGAATGGCCCGCGTCGCACGCATCATGTCGTCGAGCGTGATCGAGGCGGGCGCGCCGTGCGCCGCCGGGATGCCGGCTGCGAACTGTTCGGGAAGCAGCGGCAGATGCAGGAAGGTCGCGACGAAGGGGCGCCCGGCGGCCTGTTCGGCCGCTTCGAGCGCGAGGTAGAGCATCTGGTTGCAGAGATGCGCGCCGGCCTGATCGGAAAGCTCGGCCCGGACGCCCTCCGCCCGCGCCGCGGAGATCGCGCCCTCGAGGTCCGGCCAGGTCGAAAGCCGTTGCCCGGGTCCTGCTGGATCAACGGGCCCGATCGGCCCGAGCCGACCGGCGGCGTCGGGAACCCGCAGGTCGATCAGATTGCGCGCCACGCGCTCGAGGCAGATCGCCTCCCGGCCGCCGGCCTGCCCCATGAGCAGGACGTGCGTGGGGCGGGCGGCCTGCAGCGCGCGCGCCAAGGCCGGCGGCGCGGCCTCTACATCCACCGGTAGCAGCTCCAGAGCGACCGGGCCGCCCCAGATCCCCTCCAATCCGGCGCGGTCAGCCGCGAGCGCCGACAGAAGAATCTCGCTGCAGTTCGGGCCGCCCATAAAACGCCCGAAACCTGTAATTAGCAGGCTCATGACGCAGCGCCGACTTGTTCCGAAATGATCCAGTCCGTTTTTTGCAGGAATTCATAGCCGGCGCACAAT
Source organism: Hansschlegelia beijingensis (assembly GCF_014196425.1). GTDB lineage: Bacteria > Pseudomonadota > Alphaproteobacteria > Rhizobiales > Methylopilaceae > Methylopila > Methylopila beijingensis. Next base: position 168,590 of record NZ_JACIDR010000004.1, on the reverse strand, counting down.
ACCGATTTCGTTTTTCCAAGAAACAAATTCCCGAAAATAACCTTACACTCTCTGGACGCTGCCTTTGCAGGCGGCGAGGTGTTCATCCGATGAAAAGTCCTTACGCCAAGACGGTCGGCTATGAATTGCTGCACGCCGCCCGCCTCCACCGCGCCCGCAGCGCCCAGCTTCTTGGGGAGCTGGGACTGTTCCCCGGCCAGGAGCAAGTGCTCACGCTTCTGACGGACGAGGATGGCCGAACCATGAGCGACCTCGCCGCTCAACTCAGGGTTAGGCCGCCCACAGCATCGAAGACCATCGCCCGGCTCGCCGCGCACGGGCTGGTGGAGCGAAGGGCCAGCGATGGCGACGCGCGGGTCGTTCGCGTGGGGCTGACCGAGGAGGGCCGCCGGCGGGCGGAGGCCGTCTTCGCGCTCTGGGAGACGCTGGAGGAGGAAGCGGTCGCGAATTTCGACCCTAAGGACCGCAGAAGGCTCCGGAAGCTGCTCCGACGACTCGGGCGCAACGTCTCCGCCAATCTCCGGGGCCGCCCGGCCGAAGAGGAAGCCGAGGACGAACTCCCGGAGGAATGATCCTCAGCCGCGCTCCATGAGGTCGCGGAGCCGACGCTTCTGCCGGCCGGCGGCGTCGAAGTTCTCCGGGGCCAGCCATGCTTCCATCGCGCGCTTCACGGCGGGCCATTCGTCCTCGGTGATCGCGAACCACGCAGTGTCGCGGCTGCGGCCCTTGATGATCATGTGCTTGCGGAAGACGCCCTCGAAGCGGAACCCCAACCGCTCGGCAGCAGCCCGCGAGGGCGCGTTCAGGGCGTCGCATTTCCACTCGTAGCGGCGGAAGCCGAGCGAGAAGGCGTGGTCGGCCATCAGATACATGGCCTCCGTGGCCGCCGCGGTGCGGGCGAGCGCGGGCGAGAACAGGATCGAGCCCACCTCGACGGTCCTGTGAGCGAGCTCCACGCGCATGAAGGTGGCGCGGCCAAGCGTCCTGGCTGTGGCCGCATCGCGGATCGCCAGCGTGGCGTTTTCCGAGGAAGCAGCGGCGACGCGCAGCCCCTCGGCCATCGCGGCCTCGCTCTCATATGGGCCGTCGAACAGATAGGCGAACAGCCGCTCCTTCTCGGAACCATGCGTCGCGGCGTAGAGATCGGCCGCGTCCTTTTCCGGCGCCAGCGGACCGAGCGTCACGTGACGGCCGTTCAGAACGACCGGCCGCGGCCGGGGAGGCGTCGGGCCGCCGACCAGGAGGCCTCTGGGAGGAGAAAGGGCGGGGTCGATCTCGGCGGTCATCGGTCGTCCACGTTGCGGATTGTCGCCGCCTTTTTCCTGAGGCATCGCCGCCTCACGGACCAATGACTTTTCGTGACCGGCGCCTCAAAGGCGCATCATGGGTGACCACCCTGCGCCGCGCTCGTAGCGCGTGACCGACCTCTCCTTGCCTTCGGCCGGAAAGGCGATCCACGCGCCTCCGTCCGCCGGGCAGCCGGCCAGCATGCTGACGCCGAAGAACTCCTTGTCCCCGCTCGCGTTGGTCCCGCTCTTCGCGATGATCGCCTTCAGCCTTTTGCCGACATGATCCTGGGCGATCGCGACGGCGCGCTTGCGGATCTCGGCCATCTGCCGCGGGGAGCAGCGATCGACCTGCGGATGAAGCACCACCCGGACCCGCACGTTCGAGGCGCCCACCCGGGTGGGCTCCTCGAATGATTTCGGAGCTGCGCTCGCCGGAAACGCTAACAGAACCAGCGCCGCCAAAGCCGCCACGATCCTCATGGCTCTCTCCCATTCGGGCGATCAGACGCGCGAAAGCGGCGGGCCGCCGCCCGCCGCTTCCGATCCACCGCCGAGGCGGCTTGATTCAGGCGGCGCGCCGCCCGGCGTGCCGGCCTTCCGCGAACTCCTCGCTCATCTTGGCGTTGAACGCCGGGATGTCATCGGGCTTGCGGCTGGTCACGAGCCCCTGATCCACGACCACCGGCTCGTCCGACACGGTCGCGCCGGCGTTCTTGAGGTCGATCTGGATCGCCTCGAAGCCGGTCATCTTGCGGCCCTTCACCACCCCGGCCGTGATCAGCACCTGGGGGCCATGGCAGATCGCCGCCACCGGCTTGCCGGCTTCGAAGAACGCGCTGGCGAAGGCGACCGCCTTCTGGTCCCGGCGAAGCGTGTCGGGGTTGAACAGCCCGCCCGGGATCAGCAATCCGTCGAAGGCGGCCGGATCGGCGGACGACAGCTCCTGATCGACCGTCACGTCGTCGCCGGGCTTGTCATGCTTGAAGCCCTTGATCGAGCCGGATTTCGGGCTGACGACGGCGACCGTTGCGCCGGCGTCCTTCAAAGCTTTCATGGGCTCGGTGAGCTCCACCTGCTCGAACCCGTCAGTTGCGAGAATCGCGATTTTGCGGCCGTCGAGGCGATTGGCCATGACATCCTCCTTGAATTCGCGCTGATTGGCATGGAGCGTCGAGGGGCGTTCGGACGCCCAGCGCGTCACCGCTCTCGCCTACCCAACACGCTCGGCGCCGGGATCGTTCCCGGGCCCGGCGGACCGCGGAGAAGACCATGCTGACGACTGTCGACGCCTTCGGCCGCATCGGCGAGGAGAACGCTTTCGCCGTCCTGGCGCGCGCCACCAAGCTCGCCTCCGAGGGGCGGGACATCATCAATCTCGGCATCGGGCAACCGGATTTCCCCACGCCGCCGCACATCGTCGAGGCAGCCATCAAGGCGCTGAAGGACGGCCATCACGGCTACACCCCCTCGACCGGCATCCTGCCCTTGCGGGAAGCGGTGGCGAAGGACGTCCACCGCCGCTTCGGCGTCGACGTCGACCCGGACCTCGTGATGATCGTGCCCGGCGGCAAGGTGACGATGTACGCGGCCATCCGGCTGTTCGGCGAGCCCGGCGCGGACATCCTCTACCCGGATCCGGGCTTTCCCATCTACCGCTCGATGATCGAGCACACCGGCGCGAACCCGATCCCGGTGCCGATCCGCGAGGAGAACGGCTTCGCCTTCTCGGCCGAGGAGACGCTCTCGCTGATCACCCCCGATACGCGCCTGCTGATCCTGAACTCGCCCGCCAATCCGACCGGCGGGGTGACGCCGGCGAGCGAGATCGACAAGCTGGTCGAGGGGCTCGCGCGCTTCCCCAACGTGGCCGTGATGTCCGACGAGATCTACGACCAGCTGATCTTCGACGGGCTCGAGCACCGCACCCTGCTGGCCTACCCGGAGATCCGCGACCGGCTCATCGTGCTGAACGGGTGGTCCAAGACCTATGCGATGACCGGGTGGCGGCTCGGCTGGTCGATCTGGCCGAAGGCGCTCTACGACGACGTTCGGAAACTCGCCGTCAACGCCTGGTCGTGCGTCAACGCGGCCGCGCAATGTGCCGGCATCGCCGCCCTTGAGGGACCGCAGGACGCAGTCGTGCGCATGCGGGAGGAGTTCGACAGGCGCCGCAAACTCGTGACCGACGGCCTGAACGCGCTGCCGGGCGTGCGCGCGGCGACGCCGAAGGGCGCGTTCTACGCCTTCCCGAACATCAAGGAGACCGGCTGGAAAGCGAAGCCGCTCGCCTCCGCCCTTCTCGAAGAGGCGGGCGTCGCGGTGATCGGCGGGCCGGACTTCGGCGTGCTCGGCGAGGGCTACATCCGCCTGTCCTATGCGAACTCGGCGGAGAACATCGCGCGTGCGCTGGGCCGCATGCGGAAGTTCCTCTCCGACCGGAAGGCGCCTTAGCGGCTCCGGACCAGCCGGAGCCGCCGCCCGTCGCTCACTCGCGCGGGCGCGGGGTCTGGAGGCGGTCGCCCTGGTCGGTCTCGAGGCCCGGGAATTCTCCCAGGTTCTCCTGGATGCTGGCTTCCTCGATATACTGGCCGCGTTCCGCCGGGGTCACGATCCCGTCGGCCAGCGGGTTCGGCTCCAGCCCGGCCTGAGGGTTGGATTCGAGGGCGGCGAGTTCACGGGCGCGCTCGAGGTAATCGTCCTCGCGGCCTTCGGGGCTGCCCGCAGCCTCCCACAGCTTCCGGGCGCGCTCGCGGATTTTGGGAGTGATGGGGGTCTCGGCCATCTCGATCTCGCAGTTTGTGTGGCGGCTCCGGCTGACGCCGGAGCTTCAACGCAATAACGCTCGAGCGAGCGAAACTACGCCGCCGAGACGCCAGATTGTTTCGCCTGCGCGGCGGTCGCCTCAAGATGAGCGACGAGCGGCGCGCCGAGGCCGAGCTTGTCCGCGAACGTCTTCAGGAAAGCCTGCTCGGCGGGCGTGTCGGCGTCGATCGTAAGCCGAGCCGCGAGCCAGACCTCGGAGGCGATCTGCGGGCCGCGGGCCTCGGCCGCGATGCCGTCGAGGTCGTCCGGCCGTCCGAGCTGCTCCAGCAGGAAGGCCTGCTCGTCCGCGGCCGAGCCAGACGCCTGGAGACCCTGGCGGATCTTCGAGATTTCTTCGCCGTCGATCCGGCCATCGGCGCGCGCCGCCGCGATCATCGCGCGCACCAGCAGCAGGCCGAGCGTCTGTTCCTCGTTGGCGGTTGAGGGCGCGAAAGGCGTCTCGGCCGGCGGCGGCGCGATCTGCACCGGGCCAGGCTCCGGCGCCGCCGGCTGCTGCTGTCCGCCGCCCTGCTCCGCCTGCTTCGCCTGATAATTCTGCCACGCCTTGTAGGCGAGCCCGCCCAGGATCGCGAGGCCGCCAAGCTGCATGCCCGAGCCGGACAGCGGAGACTTCTTGCGGCCGCCCAGCAGGACAGTGGCGAGGCTGCCGGCGATCGCGCCGCCGGCGAGGCCGCCCAGATTGCCGCGCGCCAGGTCCTGCACCTGCTTCATCAGGTCGCCGGAGCCGCCGCCCTGCGGAGCCGGACGCCGATCCCCGCTCGGGGCCGGCCGGCCTTTTCCGGCCTGCTGACCTGCGCCGAGAAGCTGGTCGAGAATGGTCCGGGCGTCGAACATCTGCGTATCTCCGTCGGCGGAAGGCCGAGGAGGACGTAGGGAGGCGAAACCGCCTCAGCAAGCCCGACGGAGGTCAGCGCGCCTTCAGCGCCGCGGCTTCCTTGGCGAGCGAACCGATCCGGCCCCAGTCGCCGGCCTCGATCGCGTCCTGCGGCGCGACCCAGGAGCCGCCCACACAGGCGACGTTGCTCAGCGAGAGGTAGCTCTGGGCGTTCGAGGCGTCTACGCCGCCGGTCGGCACGAAGTGCAGATCCGGCAGCGGCGCGATCAGCGCCTTGAGGAAGGCCGGGCCGCCGGCCGGGCCCGCGGGGAAGAACTTCGCGAAGGTCGCCCCGCGCTCGGCCAGTTGCATGGCCTCCGAGGGTGTCGACACGCCGGGCAGGTAAGGGATCGGGGCTTCGCTGCCGGCCGCCAGCACGCGCGAGCTCGTGCCGGGGCTGACCAGGAAATCCGCGCCCGCGGCGATCGCGGCCTGCACCTGCTCAGGCTCAAGCAGGGTGCCGGCGCCGACCGTGACGCCCTCGACTTCCTCGACCACCGCCCGAAGCGCGTCCAGCGCCTGCGGCGTCCGCATCGTGATCTCCAGCACCATCAGCCCGCCGTCGCGAAGCGCCTTGGCGGTCTCGACTGCGGCCTTGGGCGTCGAGAAGGTCAGGACCGGCAGCACCGGGGACCGGGAGAGAATTGCGGCCAGGCGTTCTGTCTTCGCGAGCGTGAACGACATTGGGGCTCCTCCCGGGTTCTCCGAATGAACGGCGGAGGGTCCATCGCTCCCCATCGCGCCGAGGTCAAGCGACAACGGCGGAAGTAAGGCGCCGCCGGCGCTCGCATCCGCCGCTTCAGGCGGCTAGGTTGAGGCAAGAGTCGTGGACCCATCCGATGCCTTCCAATGACGGCGAGCCCGGCGAAGTTCCCAAGCCTCCTGCGCGTGAAAGCGCGCTCGAGCGGAAGCTCTGGATCGCCACCTATGTCATCATCATGGTCGTGCTCGCGGCCGGCGCGGCGCGCCGGCTGATGGCCCTGCTCTGAGCCTGGCGGGAGAGCGGCGGCTTCGGAGACGCGCGTCGGAGGGCTGATCCGTCCTATCCTGCGCCGATCCGGCGAATCGCCGAGCGACCGCCTTGCGAACCTTTCCGAACCCAACCCAGTGAGCGACAGCGCCCTGACCATCACGCCTGTCGGTTCCGAGCCCGCAGCAGGCGTGGCCCCTGAGGTCCTGTTCATGGGCCTCGACGCCGGCGGCACGCGGTGCCGGGCCCGCATCCGCGACGCCTCGGGCCGGCTTCTCGGCGAAGGCGAGGCCGGGCCCGCGAATGCGCGACGCGGGTCCCGCGCCGCCATGGACGCGATGATCACGGCTGCGCGAGCCGCGCTCGTCGCGGGTCGCCTGCCGGGGGACGGGCTGTCGCGCGTCGTGGCGGGCGCGGGCCTCGCCGGCGTTTCGCAGAAGCGCGAGATGGAGGCGATGCGGGCCGAGCCGCATCCATTCGCCCGTCTTGAACTTGCGACCGACTTCGAGACCGCCTGCCTCGGCGCCCATGGCGGCGGGGACGGTGGCATCGTGATCGTCGGCACCGGCAGCGCCGCTTACGCGCGCGTGGCCGGCGCGGAGTTCCGGTTCGGCGGGTGGGGCTTCGAGGTCGGAGACGACGGCGGCGGAGCGCCGCTCGGCCGGGAGGTCGTGCGCCATGCGCTGCGGGCGGCGGACGGCCTCGCGCCGCGCGGCCCCCTGGCCGAGGAAGCGCTCGCCCGGCTCGGCGGCGACCAGGACGCAGCCGTCGAATGGGTCGGGCGCGCCGCTCCTTCCGATTTCGGGCGGCTGGCGCCTCTCGTGTTCGCCCATGCCGAGCGCGACCCCGAAGCGGCGCGCCTGCGGGGCGAGTGCGCGGCGCACGTCGCGACTCTCGTGCTGCGCCTCATCGCGTGCGGCGCCGAACGCGTGGCGCTCGTCGGCGGGCTCTCGGAGGCGATCACGCCGCATCTCGCCGGCCCGGCCCGAGACCGGCTGGTGAAGCCAGCCGCGGACGCCACCGAAGGGGCTCTGATGCTCGTCCGAAAGAGCGCCCCATGAGGCTCACCGCTCTCCTGCCCGACCGGCTGTTCGATGGCGAGGGCTTCCGCGACGGCAGCGCCGTCCTGATTGCGGGCGAGCGGATCGCCTGCGTGACGCCTGCGAGCGAGGCGCCTTCGGACGCATCGGTGGAGATCGTCCCGGGCCTGCTGGCGCCGGGGTTCATCGACGTGCAGGTCAACGGCGGCGGAGGCGTTCTGCTGAACGACGATCCGTCGCCCGCCGCAATGGCGACCATCGCGGCGGCGCATCGCCGCTACGGCACCACCGGCCTGCTGCCGACGCTGATCACTGACAGCCGGGACAAGATGGCCGCGGCGCTCCGTGCCGCGGAAGCGGCGATCGCCGCGAGGACGCCCGGCGTTCTCGGGGTCCATCTCGAGGGCCCGTTCCTCAACCCGGCGCGCAAGGGCGTTCACGACCCGGCCTTCATGCGTGCGCCCGATGAAGCGGACATCGACCTGCTGACCTCCGCAGCCGCAGGAGTGATCCTGGTGACGCTAGCGCCGGAGCGCGTGCCTCCGGGCTCGATCTCACGCCTGTCGAGCGCCGGCCTCCGGATAGCCGCCGGCCACACCGAGGCGACGGCCGAAGAGCTTGAGCGGGCTTTGGCCGAGGGCCTTACGGGCTATACGCACCTGTTCAACGCCATGCCGCCCATGGCGGGGCGCGCGCCCGGACCGGTCGGGGCCGCGCTGAGCGAGCGAAGCACGTTCTGCGGCGTGATCGCCGACCTTCACCACGTGGCGGCCCCTTCGCTCCGGGCGGCGGTCGCCGCCAAGGGGCCGGAGCGGACGATGCTGGTCACGGATGCGATGTCGACGGTCGGCGCAGAGATGACGGAATTCGTCCTGCAGGGGCGACGGATCCTTCGCGCCGGCGGCCGCCTCACGACCGAGGACGGGACGCTCGCCGGCTCGGACCTCGACATGGCCACCGCCGTGCGCAACGCCGTGCGCGTGCTGGGCGCGCCGCTGGCCGACGCGCTCGCCATGGCTTCGCGCACGCCGGCTCGATTCCTGGGCCTGGAGGGGAAGCTCGGCCTCGTGGCCGACGGCTACGCCGCGGACCTTGTGGCGCTGGACGAGAACCTTGAGGTCACCGCGACATGGATCGGGGCTCACCGGGAAGATCGGCGCTGAGGCCCGACGGCGCGGCCCGCCGCGTCAGCGGCGCTCGCCGGTCTGCGCGGCCCTCGCGAGCATTTCGGTCCAGATCATCATGCCGGTGATCCAGAGAGCGAACGGCGTTCCTGCAAGGGGATTCATTCTGGGCCCAACTCCACACATGCGTCCGCGGCGGCGCGATTCCGCGCGCTCGCAAGACCAACCTGCCGGGGCGAAGGCAGGTTCCTTCAGCTAGACGATCGTATCAGCGACCGAGCCGAGCTCCGCGCGGGCTATTCGGCGGCGATCGCCTCGTACCGGCGCGGCAGGTCGAGCTTGCTCCACACGGCGTCGAGCGCGCGGGCGAGGTCGCGGATCAGCGCGTCGTCATGCGCGGGCGAAGGCGAGATGCGCAGCCGCTCAGTTCCACGGGGCACCGTCGGATAATTGATCGGCTGGATGTAGATGCCGTGCTCCGACAGCAGCATGTCGGTCGCGGCCTTGGCCTTCTCGGGACAGCCGACGAGCACCGGCACGATGTGCGTCTCGGACGGCATCACCGGCAGGCCGCGCGCGGCGAGCGCGATTTTGGTCTGCATCGACTGGCGCTGGTGCCGGTCGCGTTCGACCTGCGAGTTCTTGAGATGCTCGACCGAGGCGCGCGCGGCCGCCGCGATCGCGGGCGGCATGGCGGTAGTGAAGATGAAGCCGGGCGCATAGGAGCGGATGGCGTCGATGACCGGCCTGGAGGCGGTCACATAGCCGCCGATCACTCCAAAACCCTTGGCGAGGGTCCCCTCGATGATGTCGACGCGGTGCATCACGCCCTCGCGCTCGGCGATTCCGCCGCCGCGCGGGCCGTACATGCCGACCGCGTGGACCTCATCCAGATAGGTCATGGCGTTGTAGCGTTCGGCGAGATCGCAGATCCCGGCGATCGGCGCGACGTCGCCGTCCATCGAGTAGACGCTCTCGAAGGCGATGATCTTGGGACGCTCGCGGCCGGCCTCCTGGAGGAGCCGCTCCAGATCGTCGAGGTCGTTGTGGCGGAACACCTTCCGCGCGCAGCCCGATCCGCGCATGCCGGCGATCATCGAGGCGTGGTTCAGGGCGTCGGACAGGATGAGGCAGTTCGGCAGAAGCCGCGCGATCGTCGAGATCGACGCCTCGTTCGAGACGTAGCCGGAGGTGAAGACCAGCCCCGCCTCCTTGCCGTGAAGGTCGGCGAGCTCCTGCTCCAGCAGAACCAGCGGATGATTGGTGCCGGCGATGTTGCGCGTGCCGCCCGCGCCTGCGCCGACGCGCGTCGCGGTTTCGGTCAGCGCCGCGAGCACCTTGGGGTGCTGGCCCATCCCGAGATAATCATTTGAGCACCACACCACGACGTCGCGCGGCCCTTCGGGCGCGTGCCAGGTGGCGCGGGGAAAATCCCCTACCCGCCGCTCGAGGTCGGCGAAAACCCGGTAGCGCCTCTCGGCATGGAGCTGCTCGACCGCGCGTTGGAAAACGTCGTCATAAGCCATTGGCGTCTCTTCCCGCGCACTTGATAATCATTCTAGGCCCAAATGTCCCGTTCTGAAGCCGGGAAAGCGACAGATGGCCGCAAGAAAATGGCTGTGGACGCGGCGCCGGCGCCTTGTCCTGCATCAACCGAGCCGGGGCTGGCTTCCTGAGGGGGTGCGCCGCTGATATAGCCCAAGCGCACGCCGACACCGCCTGGAGTTCCCCCATGACAGCCATGCGCCTGATCGTCGCCGGAGCGGCCGGCCGAATGGGCCGCGCGCTGGTCCGGGCCATCTCGGAGAATGACGGCGTGGCGCTCGCCGGCGCGTTCGAACGGGCCGGCTCGGACGCGATCGGGCGCGACGCCGGCGAACTCGCAGGCGTCGGCCCGCTTGGGGTCGCCGTGACGGACGACCCGCTGCCGCTCGTGGCGGCGGCCGATGGGGCGCTCGACTTCACCACGCCTGACGCGACTGTCGCGCTGTCCGAACTCGCCGCGCAGGGGCGAATCGTCCACGTCATCGGCACCACCGGCCTCGCCGAGTCGCATCTGCAGCGGCTGGACGCCGCGGCGCGGCACGCCGTGATCGTCCGCTCCGGGAATATGAGCCTCGGCGTCAACCTTCTCGCCGCGCTGGTCCGTCAGGCCGCGAGCGCGCTCGGCCCGGACTGGGACATCGAGGTGCTCGAGATGCATCACCGGGCGAAGGTCGACGCCCCGTCCGGCACCGCCCTGCTCCTGGGCGAGGCGGCGGCGGCAGGCCGCGGGCTCTCCCTCGAGGAAAACTCGGTCCGTTCGCGTGACGGCCATACGGGGCCGCGTCCGGAGGGCTCGATCGGCTTCGCGACGCTCCGCGGGGGCACCGTGGTCGGCGACCACACGGTGATCTTCGCCGGCGCAGGCGAGCGCGTCGAACTCAGCCACCGTGCGGAAGACCGCATGATTTTCGCCCGCGGCGCCGTAAAGGCGGCCCTGTGGGGTTTCCGCCGCAAACCTGGGCACTATTCGATGGCCGACGTGCTCGGGCTGCCGTCCGCCTGAGCAAAACCTCCGGTGCAATCCGGCGGCGCCTGCGATAAGGGATCGCTGCCGCCGTCGCGGCGCCGCTTCTGGAGCTCTGCGTATGGATCGTCGCCTCGTCCTCGTCCGTCACGGCCAGAGCGAGTGGAACCTCAAGAACCTCTTCACCGGGTGGAAGGACCCGGAGCTTACGGAGCGGGGCCTTGAGGAAGCGAGGGAGGCCGGCCGCCGCCTCAAGGCGGAAGGGCTCCGGTTCGACATCGCCTTCACGTCGAAGCTGCGGCGCGCCCAGCGCACCAATCAGCTCATTCTGGAGGAGCTAGGGCAACGCGGGCTGAAGACGATTGAGGATGAGGCGCTCAACGAGCGCGACTATGGCGAACTGACCGGCCTCAACAAGGACGACGCGCGCAAGACTTGGGGAGACGGACGGGTGCTGCTGTGGCGGCGCTCCTACGACGTCGCGCCTCCCGGCGGCGAAAGCCTGCGCGACACGGTCGCCCGCACCCTCCCCTATTTCGTCCGCGAGATCCTGCCTCACGTGCTGCGCGGCGAGACCACTCTGGTCACGGCCCACGGCAACTCGCTGCGCGCGCTGATCATGACACTCGAACGGCTCTCGCCGGACGCGCTGCTCGAGCGTGAGCTCTTCACGGGCGCGCCGATCATCTACGAGATGAACGCCGACTCGACGATCGCCTCGATCCGGGATCTCGCCCGCCCGCTGGCCCCGCAGGCGCAATAGGCGCGGCGCCCGATCCAGCGGGCCGCGACGATAGGCATCAGAAATATGTGATTGGTCCGCGAAGCGGACGCCGCCATCTTTGATCTATGGCGCGTTCGGCGGATGCGAGGCGGGGCACGGCGGCGGCGGGGCTGAGCGCGCTGGCGTCTGTCGTTTTTCTCCTGCTCGCCGCATCGCCGCTCCGCGCCGAAGACGCCGGCGCAAAGCCGCCTTCCCCGGACGCCTCCGGCCGCCCCGACCCGTGCGGCGGGATCGATCTGGTCCAGGCGCTCAAGATGAGCGACCCGCCGGGCTTCGAGAAATTCGAGAACAGCGCCCGGGCGATCGCCAACGGGCAGGGCCTGCTCTGGCGCATCGAGAGCCGCGCCGGGAAGGTCTCGTACCTGTTCGGCACGATGCACTCGAGCGAGCCCGCCGCCAAAAGCTTCGACAATCTCGTGCTGCGGGCGCTCGGCCGCTCCTCGGTCGTGGCGACGGAACTGCCCGGCGCGAGCACGCGACGGGTGGCGGCCGAGCTCCGCCGGCTGGTCGCCAACAGGTCGTTCCGGCCGCAGGGCGCCGCGCTGTCGGGGTTGCCCGAGGACACCCGCCGGGAGGTCGAGCGGCGCGTATCGGTCGCGGGCATTCCGCCCGCGGTCGCCGATCAGCTGCAGCCCTGGTATCTCGCGCTCACGGTCTCAAGGTCGAACTGCGCCGCCAACCCCCGGGCAGGCACGGACACCGAGACCGCCGACGCGCGGATCGAGCGCCTCGCGCTGGAGCAGGGCTCGACGTTGCTGGGACTGGAGAGCCCGGTGGAGCAGGTCGACGCGCTGGCCTCGATCCCTGACGACGTGGCGCTGCGCATGCTGCGCGACACCGCCGTCAAGCGCCTGAAACCGGAGGACATGGAGAGCACGATCACCGGCCTCTACTCGACGCGGCGCATCGGGTACCTGCTGGCGATGCGGGGACCGGCCTGGGCCGGCGTGTTCGATATCGACGGCTACGCCGAGTTCATCTCGGCGTTCATCACGCGCCGCAACCTGACCATGCTCCAGCGCGCGCTGCCGATCTTCAGCGGCGGGCGCGCCTTCGTCGCCGTCGGCGCTTTGCACCTGCCGGGCGACTACGGGATGGTCGAGTTGATCCGGCGGGCGGGGTTCACCGTCACCCGGATCTGGTGAAGCGCTAGTCGGCGGGAGCCGCCGACGCCTGCGCGGTCTGTCCGCCGAAGCTCGACGGCGCGGGGCTGATCACCCGGGCCCCGCCCGGATCGATCTGGAAGACCGCAAGCGCCCGCTCGCTTCCGCCGTCCGCCCGGAACCGGAAGGTGCCGTCGACGCCCTTGAAGCCGGAGGGGTTCGCAAAGGTCTCGCTGGTCAGCGCCCCCGGCCCCTGCGTCTTCACCAGCGCCGCCACGAGGGACGTCGCGTCATAGGCGAGCGAGGCGGTGCGCACCGGATCGGAGCCGTACTTCGCCTTGTAGCGCTGGGCGAAGGAGCGAAAACCGGAATCGTCCGGCGCCGCGAACCATGCCCCGGCGAGGCTCGCGTCACGAGTGAGCGCCGGATCATCCCAGAGGCCGGTTCCGAGAAGCTGCAGCCTCTTGAGGTTCACCCCGTTGGTGGCGAGCACGCCCACGATCGTCTGCACATTGTCGGCCGTGTCGGGGATGAACAAGGCGTCCGCCTGGGGCAGAGATTCAGCGAGCCGGGCCACCGGCTCCGCCATCTTGCCCCGGTCGGCCGGGTAATGCTCCAGCCCGACGACCCGTCCGCCCGCCTTGGCGACGGCCTGCTGGAACGCCGCCTCGACCACGGAGCCGTAGCCGGTTTCCGGCAGCAGCGCGGCGAAGGAGCGTTTGCCCTTGGAAACGGCGTAGCTGACGATCCGCTGGACGTCGGATTCAGGCATGAAGCTCAGCAGATAGACGCCCGGCGCCGCGACGTTCGCGTCGGTCGAGAACGCCAGGATCGGAACGCCCTGCGGCTTCGCCACGCGCGCCGCGGCGGCCACCGAGTGGGCGAACAGCGGACCGATGACCAGCTTTGCGCCCTCGTCGGTGGCGGCCTGGACGGCCGCCTGCGCGCCCTGCGCATTGCCGGCGTCGTCCTTCACGACGAGCTGGATGTCCGGCGTGTTGAATTCCGTGAGCGCCAGTTCGGCCGCGTTGCGCATCGACTGCGCCGCAAGCCCCGCATTGCCGGAGGCGCTGGTGGGCAGGACGAGCGCGACCTTCACGGAGCCCTGGCCGACGATCTCTCCGAGCGGCTTGCTCTCGACCTGCGGGGTCGGCACGCCCTGAGCAGGATCGAGCGCGGCCTCGCCGGGTCCGCCGCCGTCGCCGCTGCAGGCGGATAGCGCCAGCGCCGTCGCGACGACGAAAGTCGCGCGCTGGAGGGCGCGCATGTGGAAAGTCATCGTCATCACCGCCATCCGGGCAGGCTCCCCACTGCCCGCGCCGCTCGCCCCGATGATCCGCAAGGAGGCGCTGCTTTCCGCCGGCGCACGCCCCCGATAGACTTCGACCTCCGTACCTGACGAGTGACGCGATGCCAAGGCCCGAGCGGCAGGATAGCCATCCAGATACCACCCTCGCCCAAGACGCGGGGCGGAGCTACCTGCTCGCCGGGCAGCGCCTGACCGCGAGAGCGCTGCAGCCCGGCCTGCACGTGGTCGCGACCCCGATCGGGAACCTCGGAGACGTGACCCTGCGCGCCCTCGAGACGCTGGCGGCCGCAGACCTCATCCTGTGCGAGGACACGCGCGTCACGCGCAAGCTGACGAGCCATTACGGCATCTCGGCCCCGCTCGCCGCCTACCATGAGCATAACGCGGCGGAGATGCGGCCGAAGGTTCTGGCCCGGATCGATCAGGGCGAACGCATCGCGCTGGTCAGCGACGCCGGCACGCCGCTCGTCTCCGACCCCGGGTTCAAGCTGGTGCGCGACCTGATCGGCGCCGGCGGCTTCGTCACAGCGGCGCCGGGCGCGTCGGCGGTGCTCACCGCGCTGGTGCTCTCCGGCCTGCCGAGCGACCGCTTCTTCTTCGAGGGTTTCCTTCCGCCCAAGTCGCATGCGCGGCGGGCGCGGGCGGCGGAGCTCGCGCGCATACCCGGCACGCTGGTGCTGTTCGAGAGCGGACCGCGGGTCGCGGCCGCCTTGGCGGATCTGGCGGACGTGCTGGGCCCCCGCGAGGCGGCGCTGGCGCGCGAGCTCACCAAGCGGTTCGAGGAGGTGCGGCGGGGAACGCTGCCCGAGCTTGCGGCCGTGCTCGCCGACGAGCCAGATCCCAAGGGCGAGATCGTGCTGGTGGTCGCGCCGGCCGAGGCCGCCGAAGCGTCGGAGGAGGACCTTGACGGGCTCCTCCGCCAGGCGCTCGCCGGCGCCTCGGTGAAGGAGGCGGTCGCCGAGGTCGCCTCCGCCACCGGGCTGCCGCGCCGCGAGGTCTACGCCCGCGCGCTCGAGATCAAGGCGGGCGGCTAGCCTTGCCCGGCGCCCAGGCCCGGACACGCGCGTTTCGTCTCGGGCTCAAGGCCGAGACGGCCGCGGTGTGGCTGCTGCGCCTGAAAGGCTGGAAGATTCTCGCGCGGCGCTTCTCCGAAGGGCCGGGCGAGGTGGACGTCATCGCGGCGCGCGGTCGCACCCTCGCCTTCGTCGAGGTCAAGGCGCGCGCCGACTTCCACTCGGCGAGCGAGGCCGTAACGCGCCGTCAGCAGGCGCGGATTCGCCGGGCCGCTGAGAGCTTCCTTGCGCGCCGCCCCGCTTATGCGGGATATCTCGTCACCTTCGACGTGGTGCTCGTCGCGCCACGCCGGCTTCCGAGGCACATGCCGAACGCCTTCGGCCTGTAGCAGTCGCGGGATCAGTCATGTCGCTTCGCGTCGCCGTTCAGATGGATCCGATCGAGCGGATCAACATCGCCGGCGACTCGACATTCGCGCTGATGCTGGAAGCCCAAGCGCGCGGGCACGAGCTTTTCGTCTACACGCCGGAGCGGCTCTCGCAGATCGGCCGGGACGTGTTCGCGACCGGGCGGCCCGTGAACGTGCGCGACGTGCCCGGCGATCACTTCACGGCTGGCGAGGAGATGCGGATCTCGCTCGCCGACGAGACCGACGTGGTGCTGCTGCGGCAGGACCCGCCCTTCGACATGGCCTACGTCACCACGACCCACATGCTGGAGCGGGTGCATCCAGCGACGCTTGTGGTGAACGACCCGGCCAGCGTGCGGAACGCGCCCGAAAAAATCTTCGTGCTGGATTTTCCGGACCTGATGCCCCCGACGCTCGTCTCCCGCGACAAGGCCGAGATCTCGGCCTTCCGCGCCGAGCACGGCGACATCGTGGTCAAGCCGCTCTACGGCAATGGCGGCGCGGCGGTGTTCCGGATCACGGCCGACGACCTGAACTACGGGTCGCTGATCGACTTCTTCTCCACGAGCTTCCGAGAGCCCTGGATGGTGCAGAAGTTCCTTCCGAAGGTGTCCGAGGGCGACAAGCGCATCCTGCTGGTCGACGGCAAGTTCGCCGGAGCGGTCAATCGCGTGCCGGCGCCTGGCGACCTGAGATCCAACATGGTCCGCGGCGGCGCCGCTCAGACGACGCAGATCACCGAGCGCGAGCAGGAGATCTGCGACAGGCTCGGACCGGAGCTTTCGCGCAGAGGGCTGATCTTCGTGGGCATCGACGTCATCGACGGCTGGCTGACGGAGATCAACGTCACGTCTCCGACAGGCATAAGGGCGATCAAGCGGCTGGGCGGACCGGACGTCGCGGTCACCACCTGGGACGCGATCGAGGCCCGGCTCGGATGAGGTTCGCCGCGGCCATCGTACTGGCGGGCGCGCTCGCGGCGATGGTCACGGCCGCCCGCGCGCAGGACATCCGGCCATCCGGGTTTCAGCTTCCCCCACTCGCCGCCGTCACCGCCCAGACTCCGGCCAAGGAGCTGTTCGGCCGCGTGACGCGTCCGAGCGAGGGGCCGGACCGTTCGATCGGCTTCTACTCGAACGGCTGCCTCGCGGGCGGCGTGGCGCTGCCGCTCACCGGCCCCACCTGGCAGGTCATGCGGCCCGGCCGAAACCGCTTCTACGGGCGCCGGAAGCTCGTGACCTTCGTCGAGCGCTTCTCCCGGCGCGTCGCCTCGCAGACGTCCTGGGCGGGCCTGCTGATCGGCGACATGTCGCAGCCGCGCGGCGGCCCGATGCTGGGCGGCCACGCCTCCCATCAGATCGGGCTCGACGTCGACGTCTGGCTGCGCCAGATGCCGGCTCAGGTCATCAGCATGGCGCAGCGCGAGACCATCATGTCGACGGTGGTCGTGTCGGACGACAAGCTCGACGTGAACGGCTACTGGACCCCCGACACGCTGCAGGTGATCAAGGCCGCAGCGAGCGACCCGGAAGTGGAGCGGGTGCTGGTCAACCCCGCGATCAAGAAGGCGGTCTGCCGGCAGGCGCGCGGGGACCGCTCATGGCTCCAGAAGGTCAGGCCGAACAGGGGCCACGACTACCACATGCATGTGCGGCTCGGCTGCTCGCCCGGCGAAAGCTCGTGCCGCCCGCAGCGAGACGTGACGCCGGGCGAGGGTTGCGGCCGTGAGCTCGACTACTGGTTCACCGACGCCGTCCTGAACCCGAGGCCCGCGCCGCAGCCCACGAAGCCGCTGCCGCCTTTCACGGTCGGCAAGATGCCCGGGGCCTGCGCCGCGGTCCTCAACGCGCCCTGACGGCGGACGAAGTTGACAGCGCCGCTCCGGAGGGCTTCACCCTTCGGTCCGATTGGTGAAGGGCGACGGGCCCCCTCGAGGCGATGAACCAGGCGACGATCGAACTCTCGGTGAATGCGTCGGCGCGGCGCGAGGCGGACTCGCCGCGCTCGCTCGTGGCCGAGATCTCCAGGCCGCTCAAGCTCGAGTCCGGCGCGACGCTCGCGCCTCTGCGGATCGCCTACCAGACCTATGGCGAGCTCAACGCCGATCGCAGCAACGCGGTCCTGGTGTGCCATGCGCTGACGGCCGACCAGCACGCGGCGAACGTCCATCCGGTGACGGGCAAGCCCGGCTGGTGGTCGACCATGATCGGGCCCGGCCTGCCGATCGACACCAACCGCTTCTTCGTCATCTCGTCGAACGTCGTCGGCGGCTGCATGGGGACCACCGGCCCGGCGTCGACCAATCCCGCGACCGGCGAGCCCTATGGCCTCGACCTCCCGGTCGTGACCATCCGCGACATGGTCGACGCCCAGGCGATGCTGATCGACCATCTGGGGATCCCCGACCTGTTCTGCGTGGTCGGAGGCTCGATGGGCGGCATGCAGGTGCTGCAATGGGCGGCCCGCCATCCGGACCGGGTGTTCGCCGCGGTGCCGATCGCGAGCGCGGCCAAGCACTCGGCCCAGAACATCGCCTTCGACGAGGTCGGCCGGCAGGCGATCACCGCCGATCCCGACTGGCGCGCGGGCCGCTACCTGCTCGAGGGCACCGTGCCCCGCAAGGGACTGGCCGTGGCCCGCATGGCCGCGCACATCACCTATCTGTCGGAGCCCGCGCTGCAGCGGAAGTTCGGGCGCAACCTTCAGGACCGCGACAGCCGGACCTTCGGATTCGACGCGGACTTCCAGATCGAGAGCTATTTGCGCCACCAGGGCGCGAGCTTCGTGGAGCGGTTCGACGCCAACAGCTATCTCTACGTGACGCGCGCGATGGACTATTTCGACCTCGCCGCGGACCATGGCGGCTCGCTCGCCAGCGCCTTCCTTGGCACCAGGACGCGCTTCTGCGTGGTGTCCTTCACCTCCGATTGGCTGTTCCCGACGGAGGGCTCACGCCAGATCGTGCACGCGCTGAACGCGGCGGCCGCGAATGTCAGCTTCGTGGAGATCGAGACCGACAAGGGTCATGACGCGTTCCTGCTCGACGTGCCGGAACTGTTCGCGACCACCAAGGGCTTCATCGACGCCGCCGCCAAGGTGCGCGGCCTGCCGGAGGCGGGCTGAGCCGGGCTCGACCCGCGCGATCAGAACACCGGCGGCAGCTTGTAGACCCTGATCGGCCCGATCTCGACCTTTCCGCGGTCGATCCTGACGCGGTAGCTCGTGGCCGGCGCCCCGTTGAGCTCCGCCGGGGCGCCGAGCATCTGCGCGCCGATCCCGAGCAGAGACGCCAGGCCGGTCTTCTTGCCTTCGCCCAGAAGGCTCTTCACCAGACTGTCGACGCCGCGCGCGACGACGTCGCCGCCGCCGCTGATCCGACCTTCCGCGTCGAGGCCGAGATCGCCGCGGGCTTCGGCCGCGACCTCGCCCCGCGCGATCCGGGCGAGCGCCACGTGCACGCGCCCGCCGGCGGCCGCGAAGTCCCTCAGGCGCTCCGACGTCGGCCGCGGCCTCAGATCGTCGAGGCCGCGGGCCTCCGCCTGGATCTCCACGAACACGGGCCCCGACCCGATCGGCACGAGGTCGAGCAGCGGGGAGGTCGCCTGATCGAGCTTCACGGCGAAATCATAGGTTCCCTCGGGCTTCTGCCCGGGCGCGCGCCGGACATGCACCTGGAGCTCCTTGGCGGCGACGAACTCGTCGTCGCCGGCGGACAGCCGCGGCTCCGTCAGCACGATGGAGGTCCGCTCGAGCCGCTTGTCGGCGATCATCATGCTCGCCTGCGCGAGGGCGAAGCTCAGCTCTGACCGCCCGCCCGCCCCGTCGGTGATCTGAACCGGGCCGGTCAGTTCGCCGATCAGTCGCTTCGGATCATAGACCTGCGCGACGGCCATGAACTTCGGAGCGGTCGCGACCACGGGGCCGCCGTCCGCCGGCACGGTCACCGTCAGCCGGTCGCAGATCATCTCCACGCGGAACGGAAACCCCACGATGCGACGATCGGCGCAGGCGTAGATGCGGCCGTGAGCCGCCTCCCGCCGCAGCGCGTCCGCGATCGCGTCGTCGGCCTGGCGCGCGGCGTAGAACCAGAAGCCGGACCACGCCGCGGCGCCGATCAGCAGCAGCGTAAACGGCAGAAAGATCGGCCAACGCGACCGAGGGGGCTGCGGCGGGACAGGGTCGACCGCGGGATCCGACTGGCTCATGCGTCCACCTTACTGTTGCGCCGCGGCGCCTGACCTTGCCGTGAGGCGGAGGCGCTGATACCCGAATACCGCGCGTCGCGCCTAGCCAAGCTTTCGCGATGATTCGAACAGACGTCGACCTCTGGGTATTCGCTTACGGGTCGCTTATGTGGCGACCCGGCTTCGAAGCCGTGGAGCAGAGCCCCGCCGACGTCGACGGCTATCACCGTGCGCTCTGCATCGCGTCTCATCGCCATCGAGGCACTCCGGAGCGGCCCGGCTTGGTTCTTGGACTGGACGTCGGAGGCTCCTGCCGGGGCGTGGCGTTCCGGGTCGAGGCGGCCCGCGCGGCCGGCACGCTGGCCTATCTCCGCGAGCGCGAGCTCCTGACAAATGTCTATGTCGAAAAGATGCTGCCCGCGAAACTGAGCGACGGCCGCCAGGTCATGGCCGTGGCCTACGTGGTCGACCGCTCGCATCCGCAATATGTCGGGCTGCTGTCTCCGGAGGAGACCCTGCGGCGCGTCGTGGGCGCCGAAGGCCTGGCGGGCCCGAACCCGGACTACGTGGTCAACACCGCCCGGGAGCTCGAGCGCCTCGGGGTCGTGGACCCCACCCTCGCCTGGCTGGCCGCTTCGCTGACGGTGAGCACGGACGAGTAGCGCTCGGCGCCGTTGAAAAGATCGGCGAGAGCCTCGGCGCGCCTGCCCGCGCTGCCGGCCAGAAGATGCACATGCGCCTCGAGCTGCGCGCCCGGCGCGACCGCGAGGCCCGGCAAGGACGCGCCGGTCTCGCCCGCCCAGACGACCCTTCGCTCCCCCGCGCCGTCGAGCGCGACGAGCAGCAGGACGCCGTTCTCCACGGCGACCGCCTCTCCGAGCGGCATCACGGTCACGAGGTAGCGCCGGCCGGACCTGCCGCGCCAGACCCGGTAGCGATCCTCGAAATTAAGCTCCTTGGCGGCCAGCGCCGGGCCGTCGTCCGCCGGCGCGGCGACCGGGGTCGCGGCGGCTGAGACGTCGTCGAGGAAGGCCGCAGGATCGTCGCGGGTTTCGCTCATGGCGAATCGCTTGGTTTTTGCAATCGCCCGATAAGGGTTCCGGGTTACCGTCCTGTCAAGCAGCGCCCGGTTCCGGCTCGCTCGGCGCCTCGGGAGGCAGCCCTTGCGCCTCCAGAGCGAGCGCCGCACTCGCCGCCTCGATCCGCTGCCGAAGCGTCTTCTCGAAGGCCTCGCGCGTGAGCCCCGGCGGGATCGGCTTCAGGAACTGGACGACGGTGCGGCCCCGGCGTTTCCTCACGCCGTCGCGCGGCCAGAAGATGCCCGTGTCGACCGCGACCGGTACGCAGGGCAGCTTGAGCCGGTCGTAGAGATGAACGACGCCGAGCCGGTACCGCACAGGCGCGCCGACCGGCCGTCGCGTGCCCTCCGGGAAGATCACGATCTGGCGCCCGTCCCGCGCCGCCGTCCCGGCCTGCTCCAGCATCTGAACCAGGGCCTCGCCACCCGCCGCGCGGTTGATCGCGATCATGTCGAGGCCGCGCAGGAACCAGCCGAAGAACGGAATGACGGTCAGCTCCCGCTTCAGCACGAAGGCGGGATCAGGCAGCTCCGGCGTCAGCGCGAAGGTTTCGAGCGTCGACTGGTGCTTCGCCGCCACCACGGCCGCGCCCTGCGGGATGTTCTCCCGTCCCCGGATCTCCACCTCGAGCCCGACGATGACGCGCAGCAGGGCGAGCGTCGTGCGAGCCCACCACTTGCCCACGGCAAGCGCGCGGTGGCGCGGCATGAACACGACCACCGGGCCGGCGAGGACGGCGGTGAGGCACACATGGATGGCCATCGCCACGTCGAACGCGACCGAGCGCCAAAGCACGACGCCGCCCGCGCGGGGACCCGCGGCCCTCTCGACGCCCGTGGCGTCCAGGTTCGCGTGAACGTTCAGGAGCAGCAGTCGGGCGACGCCGCCCGCCTTTCCGCAGTGGTTTCCGTGTGCGCCAGCCTCGGCGCGAGGCGCACTCGCACCAGCGCCGCGACATATTTGACGTACTCGCCCGCGAGCAGCCGCGCCGTCGGCCAGTCGCGCCACCACGGCTCGTCGCGCAACCTCTCGGTCACGACCGCATAGGGTACGAGCTCGACCTTGGGCATCTCGCGTGAAAGCTCCATCAGCGTACGCGGCATGTGATACCCCGAAGTCACCACGATGAGCGAGCGGAACCCGTGGCCCTCGGCCCAGCGCCGGGCCTCGACCGCGTTGCCGGCGGTGTTCAGCGCGCGCCGTCCGAGATCGACGCAGCAGCGGGCGAACGCCTCATAATCCGGCTGCGCGCGCGCCAGCTCGCGCTCCGTCGTCTCGGGATGGACCCCCGATATCAGCAACCTTTTGCCGCGGCCGGAGGCGAGCAGCCTGAGCGCGTCGGACAGCCGTTCGGCGCCGCCCGTGAGCGCGACGATACCGTCCGCCTGCTGCGGCGGCGCCTGCTCCCCGCGAGGCACCATCTGCACGAACGCCAGAAAGCCGCCAATCGCCAGCAGAGCGCCGGCGCACGCCCCGATCATCAGCGGGCGGAGCGCGCCCCAGGAAGTCGAGGAGCGTCGGCCCTGGCGCGCATCGGACGGAGCGGGATCGACATCAGTCGCCATGTGATCGGCACATCACTTCGCGTTCGAACACTGCCTCCCGACGCGGATGCAGGCAAGACGGCGTCGCCCCTGACCGGGCCGCTTCGTCCGGCGCCGGCATCATGCTCATCTCATGGCCCGCAGGGTACGGTAAACCGTCGCCCTGGACGTGATCGCCGTCAGGGCGGCGATCAGCAGCACGATCGCGGCGACGCCCGCATAGGCCGAAGCGCCGACCTGGAAGCGCCCGAACAGGGCGTCCATCTGATCGACGGTCGCGCTCCCGACCCCCTGTTCGACCATGAGCTCCGCGATCAGGAAGGTGGCGGTCGCGGCCAGCCCCCCCGCGACGCCTCCCTTGAGGCCGAGCCTCAGGAAGCGCCGCTGAAACTGGCCCGCGATATAGCCGTCGCGGGCGCCGACGAAGTGCAGGACCTGCACGATGTCCCGGTTGCCGGCCATCGCGCCGCGCGTCGCGAACACCACCGACAGCACCGTCGCGGTCAGCATCAGCACCAGAACCCCCACCCCGAGCCAGACGATGGTGTGCGCCATGGAGACGAGGCGGTCCAGGAAGCGCCGGTGGTCGTCGAGGGAGGCGCCCGGAACCTCCCGGTCGAGCGCCGCCTTGAGGCCGACCGCGTCGAACCGCGCGTCCGGAGAAAGGCGCAACACCACGAGACGGGGGATCGGGAGATCGTCGAAGGACAGGCCGGAGCCGAGCCACGGCTCGAGAAGGCGCGCGGTCTCCTGCCTCGAATAGGTCCTGACCTCGGCGACGCCGGCGGCGGCTCTGGCGAGCTCGGAAGCCCGCGCCGCGGCCGCGTCGAGGTCGCGGCCTTCGGCCGGCCGGATCTGGATCGTCGTCTCGCGAACCACGTCCTGCGACCAGTCGTTCGCGGCGGTCCGCACGAGATCAACCGCTCCGACGGTCAACGCCGCCAGATAGGTCATGATCGCGATCACGATGACCAGCGTGCTGCCGGAGACGGAGGACGCCGGGACGATCGGCCCCTGTCGCCGGCTGGCGGAGGGCTGGCTCCTCGCGGCCTTGGCGGGCGGGCGCGCGCCGCCCTCGGGGGCGCGCGCCCCGGCCGTGTCCTTGTCGCGCCGTTCGGCTGGCGCCGGGCCGTTCCTCGAACTCATTCGTAGACGTGCAACCGGCCGTCATGGAGCACCAGACGCCGCGCGTCATAGAGGTCCATCAGGGCGATGTCATGGGTCGCGATCACCACCGAGGTGCCGGATTTGTGAAGCTCGACGAACAGCCGCAGGATGCGTCGGGCGAGTTGCGGATCGACGTTGCCGGTGGGCTCGTCGGCCAGCAGCAGTTCCGGCTGCGCGACAAGCGCCCGCGCGATGGCGGCGCGCTGCTTCTCGCCTCCCGAGAGCACCAGCGGCAGCGCATCGAGCCGCTCGCCCAGCCCGACCCAGCCGAGGAGCTCCACCACCTCGGCGCGATAGCTCGACTCGTCGCGGCCCGCGACCCGGAGCGGCAGCGCGACGTTCTCATAGGTCGTCATGTGGTCGAGCAGCCGGAAGTCCTGGAACACGACGCCGATCCGCCGCCGCAGCGAGGGCAGCTCGCGCGGTGGAAGGGTGAGGATGTCGCGCCCGAAGATTCTCACCAGGCCGCGCGTCGGCTTCATGGCCAGGAACATCAGCCGGAGCAGCGAGGTCTTCCCTGCTCCGGAGGGCCCGGTCAGAAACTGAAAGGAGTTCGGCTCGATCGCGAACGTCAGGTCGCGCAGAACCTCCGGCCCGAGGCCGTAGCGCAGGCCCACATTCTCGAAACGCAACATCAGCGGATCCCTTTCGGCGGGTCTCTGCGTCGCGAACCGTTGTGAGCGCGACGTTTTAACGGGCCATTAACGATAACGTGGCGAGGTCTTCCGAGGACCCGTCAGCCCTGCCGGGGCGCGCCGCGACGCGCCCGTCTGCGATTGGACCCCATGCTCGTCACATGCCCTTCCTGCCAGTCAAGCTACCGGCTCGCGGAGGGGACGCTCTATGCCGGCCGCAAGCTGCGCTGCGCCCGTTGCCGGACCTCCTGGATCGCGGAGCCGCCGCCGACCGAGGTTCCTCAGCCCGCCTCCCAGGAAGAGTCGGCGTCCGGCGTGGCCTCTGCGGACACGAGCGGAGACGCTCTGCTTCCGCCGATCCTCGGCCTTGAGGACGCGGCGGCTGTCGAGGTGCGGGAAGCTCCGGAGCTGATAGAGGCCGTTCCGGCCCCGCCCCGGACCGAGCCGGCCCGCCAGTCGCGATGGCCGCTCGGGTCCCGGCGCCGCAGGAACATGCCGGCGCGCCGCGGCGCCGCCAGCCGGTCGGCCCGGCGGCCGCGGCTGACCGCGCCCGGCCTGATCGCCGCAGCCGGCCTCGCTCTTCTTGCGGCCCTGGTCCTTTTTCCCCTCCCGGTCGTGCGCGCCGCGCCTTCGCTCGCGTCGCTCTATGCGGCGGTCGGCCTGCCGGTCAACGTGCGAGGATTGGCGATCCAGGACGTCAGCTCATCCGAGCTGACAGACGAGGGCGCGCCGCTCCTGCTTGTGAAGGGATCGATCGCGAGCCTCGCGCGGGCCGCCGTCGACGTCCCGCGTCTACGGGTCGCGGTGCTGGCCGCGGACGGGCGCGAGCTCTATGCTTGGACCACCATGGCCGCCCGGGCCAAGCTCGCGCCGGGGGAGACGACGACCTTCCGCGCCCGCCTGGCCTCCCCGCCCGCGGAGGGCCGCACGGTTGCAGTCCGCTTCCTGGGAAGGCAGGATCTCGCCGCTCATGCCACCCGCTAGCCCCCTCCCCGCCCCGGTCGCCGAGGACGTGACCGTCCTGTTCTCCTCGGCGCAGATCGCGACGCGCATCGCCGAGCTCGCGGCCGCGATCGCCGCGGCGGAGCCCCAGCGCCTCCTCGTGCTCGCAGTGCTGAAGGGCAGCTTCGTGTTCGCCGCGGATCTGATCCGCGCCCTGCATGGGGTGGGGCTCAGGCCCGAGATGGAGTTCATCACGCTCTCGAGCTACGGCGAGCAGCAGGTGTCGGGCGGCGCGGTGCGGGTCGTGCACGACGTCGAGAGCGACGTCGCCGGACGCGACGTGCTTCTGATCGACGACATCCTGGAATCCGGCCGGACCCTGGCGTTCGCAAAGGATCTGATGGCGAGGCGCGGCGCGCGCCGCGCCATGACCTGCGTTCTTCTGCAGAAAGCCGGAAAGCGCGTCGTGCCGATCGAAGCGGACTTCGTCGGCTTCGACTGCCCGGACAGCTTCGTGGTCGGCTATGGCATGGACGACGCGCACGCCTATCGGCAGCTGCCTTTCGTCGGCGTGGTCGCCGCCGATCGCGCCGCCGGATCGAATTGAGGGAGGCCCCGGATGGCTCGCATCCTTCTGACCGACGACGAGGACGCCATCCGCGGCTTCGTCCAACGCGCCCTCGAGATGGACGGCCATCAGATCACGCCGGCCTTCGACGGCGCGGACGCGCTGGAGAAGCTCAACGGCGAGAACGGCGCGTTCGACCTCCTGCTCACCGACATCAGGATGCCCATGATGGACGGCATCGCGCTGGCGCTCGCGGCCGCCCGCGATTTCCCGGCCATGACCATCCTGCTGATGACCGGCTACGCGGACCAGCGCGAGCGCGCCTCAGGGCTCGACGCCCTGATCCATGACGTCGTCACCAAGCCGTTCTCGCTGAACCAGATCCGGGACGCGGTGGCGGACGCCCTCACTGCAGGCGAGCAGCGCCTGAGCGCCTGAACCCATGACAAACAGGGAGCCCGGCGGAAGACGGCTTCGGCCTCGCCGCGGCTTCAATCATGATCTCGCGCAGACGAGGTCCTGCTCGCGCGCCGCGCAGGGCCGCAAGGGAATCGCGATTGAACGTCGCCGCCTCCTTCTCTCTCCAGATGCGTTCGATCTTTGCGCTGATCCTGCGACGGATCCGCACGAAGTACGCGACGTCGCGCGCCGGCTACATCTGGGCGATCGTCGAGCCCATCTGCTGGGTGTTCATCCTGAAGTTCGCGATCCAGGACAAGGCGGCCGGCCTGCCGCCGGTCGGAACCAGCTACGAGGTTTTCTTCGCGACCGGCGTGATCATCGCCAGGACATGGCGGACGGTGGCGCAAAGCACGTCGGGCGTGCTCCTGCGCCGGAAACGGATGCTGCCGGGGCTGCAGCGGCTGGACGCCGCATACGCGACCTGGATCCTCGAGATGGCCACCGGCGGGGTCGCGATGGTCGTGGTGCTCGCCGGCATGGCGCTCTTCGGGTTCGAGACGCGGCCGGCTCACCTTCTGACCTGTCTCGCCGCGTTCGGCGCGACAGCGCTCTACACCTTCGGCTTCTCCCTGATGCTGGCGCTTGTCATGACGCTGGCGCCGGGCTTGAGGCACTTTCAGCACATCATCATGCTGGCGCTGTTCATCACCTCGGGCTTCTCGATGCTGATCGACAGGGTCCCGCCGCGGATACGCGAGATCCTCCTCTGGAACCCGCTGCTGCACTGCATCGAGTGGTTCCGGGAGGGCTTCTATCCGGGGTACGTTTGCGCCTCTCTCAGTCTCAGCTACCTGTTCGGGGTCACGATCTGCTTCATCCTGATAGGCCTGGCTGGCGAGAGAGCCCTCCGTCACAAGCTCCGTCCCGCCTGACGGGCAGCGCGGATGCTTGAATTACGGGACGTCTGGAAGGGCACGAAATCGAAGGGCCGGCAGCGCTGGATGCTCGCCGGCGTGAGCCTTTCGGTGCCGGCCGGCCGGCGCGTCGCGCTGCTGGGCGCGGACAGGGCCGACAACCGGTCGGTGCTGCACATGCTCGCAGGCGTCGAGCACGCCGACCGGGGAGCCGTGCGCCGGGTCGGCATGCCGTGCTGGCCGTTCGGCCATCGCAAGTTTCTCGACCTCGCCGGAACGCTTCGTCAGAACGCCAACTTCCTGAGCTACATCTATGGCGTGGACGCCGGCGACGTGGCCGCGATCGCGACCGAGCTCAGCGGCGTCAAGCTCCGGAAGGGAAAGCCGCTCAGGAGGTACACGCTCGCTGAGCGGGGGCAGCTGGCGCTTGGCCTCACTCTCGCCTTGCAGTTCGACTGGTACTTCATCGACGAGCGCCTCCCCCGGGTCGCCAAGTCGCGCATCGCGGAGATCGACAGCGTGATCGCGCATCGGATGAGCGCCGCGGGGGTGGTGTGGGCGACCACGAACCCCGACCTGGTCGCAGGATATTGCGATGCAGGATTGGTCCTCGACCAAGGTGCTCTAACATTCTATGATACGTTCGAAGCTGCGTCTGAGGCGTACCAAAAGTTGACCGCAGGCAGGGCAAGCAAGCGCACATGAGCGACACCAGAGCCAGGACGGGCGTCGAGGTACAACTCGGCGCCAGGGCCCGTTCGATCCTGAAGACCCTGTCGAACGCCGCTCCGGGCGGACTGACGGCGCATCCCGCCGCGCGGCGGCTCCTGGGCGCCCCGTCGCTTGCGGCGCGCGAGCCGGCGCGGGGCTCCGAGCCACAGGACGATGAGGCGGCGCTGAACCCGCGCGAGCGCGCCAAGGCGGCGCGCGCGGCGAAGCGATCCGCCCGCTCCCAGCCTGAGGATGGCAACGCGGAGTTCGACCGCCTGGCGTCGGCGAGCCCGGCGTCGAACACGGTCGTCCCCCTCCCGCGCCGCGCCGCGCCGAAACGTGGCGCGCCGGCCCCGGAGCCGGACCAGCCGGTCGTTCCGACCGCGCGTCCGGTCGGCGTGCGGCGCAAGCGCAACGTCGTCAAGATCTCGGCCTGGCTCTGCATCGCCCTGCCGACCGCGCTCGCGGCGCTCTATTACGGGGTGATCGCCTCTCCGCAATACGTCGCCGAGGCGCGCTTTGCGGTGCGCGGCCCGGCCGAAGTCGCCGGCGGCAGCGGCGACGCGATCGCGGCGATGACCGGCCTCGGCACCAGCATGGCCGGAATGGCCTCGGACAGCTTCATCGTCGCGCAATACATCGAGAGCGGCCAGATCGTCGCGAACATGCAGCGCGCGCTCGATCTGCGCTCGATCTACACGCATGAGAACGCGGATTTCGTCGCCAAGTACCGGCCCTATGATTTCGACGACACGGTCGAGCATCTGACGCGGTACTGGAACTCCGTCTCCTGGGTCTATTACGAGCCCGTCACCGGGATCATCACCTTCACGGTGCGCGCTTTCACGCCGGAAGACGCGCTCAAGGTCGCGCGGGAAACGGTCCGCGAGAGCGAGAACCTCGTCAACAAGCTCTCAGCGCGCGCGCGCGACGACGCCCTGATGCTCGCCAAGCAGGAGCAGTCGCGCGCCGAACTGCGGCTGAAGTTCGCCCAGAAGGCCATCCAGGACTATCGCGACCGCCAGGGCGCGCCGGACGCGCAGAGCCTCGTCGAGGGGCAGAGCAAGATCGTCGCCGACCTGGAAGGCCAGCTGGCCAAGCAGGAGGCCGAGCTGTCGGCCAGCTCCGCGTTCCTCAACAAGGACGCGCCGACCGTCCGCTTCATGCAGAAGAACGTCGAGGCGCTGAAATCGCGCATCGCGGCGGAACGCGCGAAGATCGGCTCGGTGCAGCCTCGGACCGGCAGCAAGGAAACCCTGATCTCCGCCTCGATGGCGGAGTTCGAGAACCTCGCCATGGAGCGGGACTTCGCGCAGAAGGCGTATCAGCAGGCGAGCCAGGCGGTCGACGCCGCGCGCATCACCGCGGAACGCCAGTCGCGCTATCTCGCGACCTTCGTCGAGCCGCATCTCCCGGAGGACTCGCTCTATCCGGCGCGTCTTCAGATGATCCTGCTCGTTCTGGTGTGCTCGACCATCGCCTGGGCGATCGGCGCGCTGATCTTCTACGGCATCCGCGACCACAGCGCCTGAGGCGCGTTCCGCACGGCCGGCTCTCCGAAGGGAGCGCCGGCCGCTGGGTTGCGCAGACTAGATCGCGAGGCCCGCAGCGCCGAGGAGCCCAAAATGCTCCTCCCATCTCGGCGGCTGGTACTCCGTCGCCCGTCGTCCTTGTTCCGGATGCTCTGTGGCGTGGGCGACGATGGCCTTCTCCCAGGCCGGCCCGTCGAGCGGGTCCAGCCGCAGCGCGAGATCGCCCGCGACCTCCCGGAAGACGGCGAGGTCCGAGACGATCGCCGGGGCGCCCATCGCCAGCGTCTCCGCCAGAGGCAGCCCGAAGCCCTCGCTGAAGCTCGGGAACAGCAGCGCCCGCGCGCCCGCCACCAAGGAGGCGAGCGCCTCATCCGGGAGCTCGTTCACCTCCAGAACGTGGGCGCGGACGGCCGGGCAGCGCTCCAGCAGATCGACCACCATCTCGTTCTCCCAGCCCCGGCGCCCCACAAGGACCAGTCGGGGCGTGGCGGGCCCCAGCCGCTCAGCGAGCCGGCGCCAGACGTGAAGCAGCAGGAGGTGGTTCTTCCTCGGTTCGATCGTCCCAAGCGCGACGAAGTACGGGCGCTCGGCCGCAAGCGGCCGGGCGGCGCGCGCGAACCCGCTCTCCACGCCGAGCGGGGCCACCACGACGGGCGGAACAGGCTGGCCGGTCTCCGTCGCATAGGCTGAAAGGTCCCGCGCCGTCTCCGCGGAGTTCGCGATCAGCGTGCTGGCGTATCGAAGCGCGGTGTTCATGCGGCGCGCGTGCCGCTCCGCCTCGCCCGCCCGGCCATATTCCGGGAAGCGGATCGGGATGAGGTCGTGCACCATGATCGCAAGCGCGGCGCCGGCCTTGCGGACCCCGGCGAACACCTCCGGCCGGTCCAGCCGGAGATGGGAGACATGGACATAGAGGTCGCCGGGCTCGGGAGCGGCTCGCGTCGTGAGGGCGGCTCCCAGCCTCAGCCGGAGCGCCCGGCGAGCCGCCTCTCCGGCCCTGGAGACTTGCGCGGCGGCCTCAGGGGCCGGCGCCCCGAGCCATTCGGCGACGCGTCGCGCCGCGGCCGGGTTTCCGGCGCCGGCGCGCCATTGCGCGTCCAGGGCTTGGACGAACGCCGCCACGGCCTCGTCCGGCAACGGGACGGTCCTGCCGCGCACGACGGCTGCAAAGCCGCGCCCGACCTGCGGCGCGCCGAGAAGACGCTTGGCGTAGGCGAGCTCGACCCGGTCCACGCCTGTGGCGGCCGGGTGGCTGGCGCGCGTCAGCAGGCGCGTGATGTCGAGGATCGTTCTTGCCATGCGTCCCGGCCATGACCTTGGGTCGGCCGTGTAGCATGCCGGCGCGCGGCGCCGAAACCAATCGGCCGAAGCCCCCCGCCGACGAGGCGCCGCGGCGCGGGCGCAGAGGCGTTCCGTCGCCGCGTGGGAACCGTGCGCCTCCCGAAGGCGACGGACAGGGAACCGGCGACGGACCTTCGGGCTTATGCGGCCATGAGAACGCCAGTCACGACGCTCCTAGCCCTCCTGCTCGCATCGCTCGCGGCGGGCGCGGCCGCCGCGAGACCCTACGCGCCGGGCATGTCGTGCCAGGCGGTGCAGTCGCTGGTCCGTTCGAGGGGCGCCGCCGTCATCAGCACGGGCCCCTCGACCTATGACCGCTTCGTCAGCAGCGGCCGCTACTGCCAGCCCACCGAGGACACCGAAGCCGCCTGGGTGCCCACCGCCGACAAGCGCGACTGCTTCGTCGGCTACACGTGCCGGGAGCACGCGCGCGACGAGACCTGGTGAAGCCGGCGCGCGCTCGAACTCAATCCTTCAGTTCGACGACGCGCAGGTAGGGCCGCAGCTCCTTCCAGCCCTGCGGATAACGCTCCTTGGCGTCCTCATTGGAGACGCTCGGCGCGATGATCACGGGTTGGCCCTTCTCCCAGTTCACCGGGGTCGAGACCTTCTCGCGGTCGGTCAGCTGCAGGCTGTCGATGACCCGCAGGATCTCGGAGAAGTTGCGCCCGGCGCTCGGCGGATAGGTCAGGGTCAGCCGGATCTTCTTGTTGGCGTCGATGACGAACACGGAGCGCACGGTGACCGTCGGATCAGCCTGCGGATGGATCATGCCGTAGAGCTCCGACACCTTCCTGTCGGCGTCCGCCAGCAGCGGGAAGTTGAGGGCGTGGCCCTGCGTCTCCTCGATGTCCACGCCCCAGGCGCTATGCGCTTCGAGCGGATCGACCGAGAGGCCGATGACCTTCACGTTGCGCTTGTCCCACTCGGGCTTCAGGCGGGCGACTTCGCCGAGTTCGGTGGTGCAGACAGGCGTGAAGTTCTTCGGATGGCTGAACAGGACTCCCCAGGAGGACCCCAGCCACTCATGGAAGCGGATGGGGCCTTCGGTGCTGTCCTGCTCGAAATCCGGCGCGATCTGTCCGAGTTGCAGCGACATAGCGTACTCCTTTCGGGAAACTCTCGATCAGGCGTTGAAGAACCGGCCTTCCGTCACCTCCGGCACATAGCCGGCGCGGATGGCGAAATCACCAAAACGTTCGCCGGCGGACCGCTCGGCCGCGTAGCGGCCGATGATCTCGTCGAGCGTCTCGAGGATCGTCTGCTCGCCGACGTTCTCCAGGTGCATCTTGTTGAGACGCTGTCCGTGGAAGCCGCCGCCGAGATAGAGGTTGTACTTGCCGGGCGCGCGGCCTGAGAGGCCGATCTCCGCCACGTAGGGCCGCGAGCAGCCATTGGGGCAGCCGCTCATGCGGATCGTGATCGGCTCGTCGCGCAGGCCGCGGGCGTCGAGGATCGCCTCGATCTTGTCGATCAGGGTCGGCAGGTAGCGCTCGCTCTCCGCCATGGCGAGCGCGCAGGTCGGCAGCGCCACGCAGGCGATCGAGTTGAGCCGCAGCGCGCTGCGCGTCTCGATCAGCCCGTACTCCGCAAGCAGCGCGTCGATCTTCGACCGGTCTTCCGGCGCGACGTCCGAGACGCAGAGGTTCTGGTTCGGCGTCAGACGGAACGCGCCCTGGTGAACCCGGGCGATCTCGCGGAGCCCCGTCATCAGGCGCTTCTCGCCCTGGTCGATGACGCGGCCGTTCTCGATGAACAGCGTGTGGTGCCACCGGCCGTCCTCGCCCTCCACCCAGCCGAACGCGTCGCCATTGGAGCGGAACGCGAACGGGCGCGCAGGCTCGAAGGCGAAGCCCATGCGGCGCTCGATCTCCGCCTTGATCCACGCCAGGCCCTTGTCGTCGATCGTGTATTTGAACCGGGCGTGGGCGCGGTTGGTGCGGTCGCCATAGTCGCGCTGGACGCTCATCACGGCGTCGGTCGCCGCAAGCACCTTGTCGGCCGGGATGAAACCCACGACGTCGGCGAGACGCGGGTAGGTCTCCGGGGCCTGGTCGGTGCGGCCCATGCCCCCGCCGATCGAGACGTTGAAGCCCTCGAGCTCGCCGTCCCGCGCGATCGCGATGAAACCGAGGTCCTGCGTGTAGACGTCGATGTCGTTCGAGGGCGGGATCACGAAGCCCATCTTGAACTTGCGCGGCAGATACTGCTTGCCGAAGAACGGCTCCTCGGGCTCCGAGCTCGCGACGCGCTCTTCGCCGTACCAGATCTCGTGATAGGCGCGCTGGTTCGGGATCGCGTGCGCGCTCGTGCGGCTCGCCGCCTCGTAGACCTGCGCATGCAGCCTGGAGAGCCTCGGATCGACCGAGCACATCACCCCGCGCGGGACATCGCCGCACGCCGCGATCGAATCCAGCAGCGCCTCATGGAGCTTCTGGATCGTCGGCCTGAGATTCTCCTTCAGAACCCAGTGAAACTGCACCGTCTGGCGGGTCGTCAGCCGGATGGTGTCGCCGCCATAGGCCCTGGCGAGCTCGTCGAGCTTCAGCCACTGCGCCGGCGAGCAGACGCCGCCCGGCATCCGCACCCGGATCATGAAGGTGTAGGCCGGCTCGAGCTTCTGCCGGCGGCGCTCGTCGCGGATGTCACGGTCATCCTGCATGTAGATGCCGTGGAACTTCATCAGCTTGTTGTCTTCGGGCGTGACGCTGCCGGTGATCTCGTCCAGCAGGCCGAGCGCGATCGTGCCGCGCAGCTGGTCGCTGGTCGCCTTCAGGGTTTCGTCCGGTCCCAGCCGATCGAGCGGCTGCGAGATGTCGCGGCTGCGATCGACCGCCGGCTGGCTGGTCTCTGTCATGTCGGAGCTCAGTAGACGTCTCGCTGGTAGCGGTGGTCACGCTGGAGATTGCGGACATACTCCTCCGCGGCTTCCCGCGCGAGCCCGCCTTGCTCCTGCGCCACGCCGATCAGGGTCTCGTGAACGTCGGGCGCGAGGTGAGCGGCGTCGCCGCAGACATAGACATGCGCGCCTTCCTCGAGCCAGGCGAACACGTCCCGGGCCTGCCCGCGCAGCTTGTCCTGCACATAGACCTTCGCGGCGCGGTCGCGCGAGAAGGCGACGTCCATGCGGGTCAGCAGCTTCTGCTTCAGCCAGCCCTGCCACTCGGTCTGATAGAGGAAGTCGCTGCGGAAGTTGCGCTCCCCGAAGAACAGCCAGTTGCGACCCTTGGCGCCCCGCGCCTCGCGCTCCTGCAGAAAGGCGCGATAGGGGGCGACCCCGGTGCCGGCGCCAATCATGATGACCGGCCGATCGTCCGCCGGCAGGCGGAAGTGCGGGTTGGACTGGACATAGACCGGCAGGGTCGCGTCCGGCTCGGCGCGGGCGGCCAGATGGCCCGACGCGACGCCGGAGCGCGGCTCCCCGTTGAGCTCGTAGCGGACCGTGGAGACGGTCAGGTGAGCCTCATCGGGCGCGGCGGCCAGGCTGGAGGCGATCGAGTAGAGCCGCGGCTGCAGGGGCCGCAATCCGGCGACCAGCGTCTGCGCCTCGAGCCCCGCGACCGGATAGGCGCGCACGATGTCGATCACGTGGTTCCGGCGCAGGAAGGCGGACCGCTCCGCCGCCGCATCCTCGCCCAGGAGCCGCCTGAGCTGCTCGGCCCCCGACAGCTCGGCCCATTGCTCGATGAAGCGCGGCGTGACCGCCGAGATCTCGAGGTCTTTTTCGATCGCCTCGGCGAGCGTCGACGCGCGGCCCTTGATCTCCACCGGCGCCGACGGGCTCAGCCTGAGCGCGTCCAGAAGGCTCTCGACCAGCCGCGGATCGTTCCTGGGGGCGACGCCGAGCGCATCGCCGGGCTCATAGACCAGGCCCGAGCCTTCGAGCGAGAACTCGATGTGGCGCGTCTCCTTAGTGGAGCCGCGGCCGGTCAGCGTGAGATTCTCCAGCACCCTGGCCGGGAAAGGGTTGCGCTTGTCATAGAGCGCCGCCGCTCCGGCGCCGCGGGGCGCGTCGGCCGCAGCCGCCGCGCGGCCGGCCTTCCGGGCGATCTTCGCGACCACGTCCGCCGTCCAGGCGGCCGCCGGCTCGTCGTAATCCACGTCGCAGTCGACCCGCGGCCGCAGCCGGACGCCGCCCAATTCCTCGAGCCGCCGGTCGAGCCGCTTTCCCGCCTCGCAGTAGCGCTCATAGGTCGAGTCGCCGAGCGCCAGCACGGCGAAGCGCAAATCCGGGAGCTTCGGCGCCTTGCGGCTGTCGAGGAACTCGAAGAAGTCCGCCGCGCCCTGGGGCGGGTCGCCCTCGCCATAGGTGCTGACGACGATCAGCAGGTCCTGCTCGTCGCGCAGCTGCCGCGCCTTGTAGTCGGCGATGTCGACCACCGTCGGCTGCCGGCCGACCTGGCGGGCTGCCTCGGAGAGCGCCTGAGCCAGAGCCCGGCTGTTGCCCGTCTCGCTGCCGAACAGAATGGTGAGCCGCCGCTGGTCGGCTTCGGGCGCCGCCGCAGGGCGAGCAACCGGGATGTCCGGCGCCAGCGCAGGCCGCCCCGCCTCGCGCCGCTCGGCGTCGCGGACGCCGGCGAAATATCCGCTGAGCCAAAGCGCCTGCTCGGGGCTGATCGCCTTCGCGAGAGACTGGATGTGCTCCCACTGGTCGGGGGAGAGCCCCGGGCCGGGAAATTCTGAGGCTGACATGCAGGCTCCTGACGACCGCTGCGCGACCGGCGCTTCCTATTTCACCGTTTTATTATGTTGTACTTTGCCTTCTCCGTTTCACATATGCATTTTTCTGGTCGCCCTTCAAGTGAGCGCGCGCAGGCCTGACCCGCTCCATGGAGGGGACTTGCGCGCTCGGATGCGGAAGGGCGAGAGACGCCGATGAAGAGCGGGGAAGCTCAGCGAGGCGGGTGCGCCGCCCTCAGCTCGCCGAGATAATCGTTCTCCGCTCGCGCGCGGGCGGCCGTCTCGGGGTCGATTCCGGCCACAAGCAGGGCCTCCCCGTCGGCGGGGGCCCGCGCGCCTTCGCGGCCGTCAGCCAGCGCGATCACGCTCTGCCCCGCATAGGAGAAGGCCGCGTCCCGGCCGGCGTGATCCGCATAGATCAGGGTGAGCGCGTTCTCGAACGCCCTGGCGGGGACGAGCGTGCGGGCGATGAAATCCGACGCGCCGCTCGCGGGCAGCGCGGTCGGCGCGAGGACGAGATCGGCGCCCGCCAGCGCCAGCGGGCGCACGGTTTCGGGAAACTCAACGTCGAAGCACACCCGCATGCCGATGGTCGCGCCCTCGAAACGGAACGGCTCGGACAGCCCGTCAGCGGGCGTGAACAGCGCCTTCTCGTAGTCGCCATACAGGAAGCGCTTGCGGTGGATCCGGCTCCAGCCCTGGGGCGAGAGGAAGACCGCCGAATTGTGGAGCCGGTCGCCGGCGCGCTCCGCGAAGCCGGTGGCGATCGCAAGTCCAAGCCGTCTGGCGCTCGCCGCCAGCCGGGCGAGTTGCGGCCCGTCGACCGGTTCGGCCAGCGTCCGCAGGGCGTCGCCCGCGCCGTAACCCGTGGTCGCAAGCTCGGGCGCGACCAGGACGCGGGCGCCGCGGGCGGCCGCTCGTTCGGCGGCGCTCTCGATCGCCGCCAGATTGGCCGGGACGTCTCCGGCGGCGGCGACCATCTGGTAGGCGGCGACGATCATGGGCGCTCTCCCGGGTCCTTCCGGCGCAGCAGCGCGTCGGCCAGCGACCGCAGATCCTCGATGTCCGCCGCCACCCTGTCGTCGCCGCGGCTGCCGGTCGCGTAGAAAATGCCGTCGAGCTGGAGACTGATGACGCGCGCGGTCTTCGCCACGTCCACCTGTCCGAACAGGCCCGCCGCGATCCCGCGCGCGATGCAGTCCTCGAGCAGCGCCTGCTCGCGGTCGTAGAAGCCGCGAATGAGCTCCCCCACCTGCGCGTCCTGCTTCGCCGAGGCGGCGTAGTCGGCCATCAGCTTCGTCATCCGCGCCATGGTGGGAGCGATCAGCGCATGCATGTCGAGCCAGGCCATCAGCTCGGATCTCGGGTCGGAGACCGTCTTGCGCAGGGCCGCATAGCCAGCGTCCAGCTGGCCGATCGCATGCGCCAGGGCGCGGCCGAACAGCTCCTCCTTGTTGGTGAAGTAGTAGTAGATAAGGCCCGCCTTGACCCCGCACGCGGATGCGATGTCCCGCATGGTGACATTGCTGTGGTGGCGCTCGGCGAACAGCCGCAGCGCCTCGTCCAGGATGAGGTCCGCGCGCGTTTCGGGCGCCAGCCGGCGGCGAGGAGCGCGCGCGCGCGGATGCGGAACGGCGCCCGCCGGCTGTTCAGCCGACGCCTTCGTCTTGGGCGCCCCTCTTGCGGATGCAGCCTCTTTCGGCATTTCCCGGCGCCCATCTTTTGCGCTGCACAAACAGCTGGTCATCCGTCATATTGAACACGCGTTCAATAGTGTGTCACCCCCTGACGCCGCTGACCGGGCGGAGCCAGGCCGGGAACGCGACGGAGCAAGATCGATGGCCGACAAGCGCTTCCATCTCGCCTGGTTCATGAACTTCACGCCCGATGAGTGGCGGGAGCCCTTCGGCCAGGGCGGCGCGCCGTGGGACGGCCAGTTCTATGTCGAGATGGCCCGGACGCTCGAGCGCGCGTGCTTCGACTACATCATGATCGAGGACAAGCTGATGGTGCCGCAGACCTATGGCGGCTCCTCCAAGGCCTCGCTCAACCACGGCATGATGGTCCCCAAGCACGACCCGGCGCCGCTGGCGGTCGCGATGGGGATGGCGACGTCGCGGCTCGGCGTGATCGCCACCATGTCGACCATGGCCTACCCGCCCTTCCTGCTCGCGCGGCTGTGCTCGACCATCGACAGCCTCACCAAGGGCCGCTTCGGCTGGAACATCGTGACCAGCGCCGAAGACCTGATGGCGAAGAATTTCGGCATGGACCGGCTGCCGCCGCGCGACCAGCGCTACGAGATGGCGGACGAGTATATGGAGGTCGTCGGCAAGCTGTTCGAAAGCTGGGAGCCGGACGCGGTGGTGCTCGACCGCGACGCCGGCGTCTACGCCGACGAGACCAAGGTCCACACCGTCGATTTCGAGGGCAAGTACTACAAGGTGCGCGGGCCGCTGAACACGGTGCCCTCGCCCCAGCGCAGGCCGCTCTACGTGCAGGCCGGCGCCTCGCCCAAGGGCCGCGACTTCGCGGCCCAGCACGCCGACTCGATCATCTCGGTAGCGAGCGGCGTCGCCGACATGAAGCGCTTCCGGGAGGACATCCGCGCCCGCGCCGAAAAGGCCGGCCGGGACCCCGACTCCATCAAGGTGATGTTCTGCGTCACCCCGACGCTCGGCGAGACCGACGCCGAGGCGCGGGCGAAATATGAGCGGATGCTGAGCTCTGAGCATTTCATCGTCGACACGCTCGCCTCGCTCGCCGCCATCACCGAGATCGACTTCGCCAAATACGACCTCGACAAGCCGCTGCCGGAGAAGCTGGTCACCAACGGCGAGTCCGGCACGCTCGACAAGTTCCAGCAATGGGGCAGCGGCAAGACGCTGCGCGAGCTCGTCTATGACGGCGGCGGCGGGCTGGTGTCTTCGGTGGAGCTCGTCGGCACGCCGGACACGGTCGCGGACCGCATGGGCGAGATCATGGAGGAGGTCGGCGGCGACGGGTTCCTGATCACGACGCCGGTGCTCCGCGTCAGCCGGCGCTTCATCACCGAGATCGCCGACGGGCTGGTCCCGGCGCTGCAGAAGCGCGGCCTCGCGCGCACCTCCTATGCGCACGAGAAGCTCCGCGACAACCTTCTGGAATTCTGACGGGCCGGGGGACAGGAGCGCGCCATGGCTGAGCTCGACGACGACGCGCCGCTCACGAAGCAGCGCTACCGGGACGCCATGGCGAACCTCGCCGCGGCCGTGAACGTCGTCACCACGGACGGCCCGGCCGGGCGCGCCGGGTTCACGGCGACCGCGGTCTGCAGCGTCACCGACGAGCCGCCCACGCTGCTCGTCTGCGTTCGGCGCGACAGTTCGGTGGGCGAGGCGTTCCGGGCGAACGGCGTGCTGTGCGTCAACACGCTCGCGCCCGAGCACAAGACGCTGTCGGCCCTGTTCGGAGGAAAGACGCCGGCGGACGAACGCTTCGCGGCCGCGGAGTGGTCGCGGGCGAGCACCGGCGCTCCGGTTCTGTCGGGGGCGCTCGCCTCGTTCGACTGCCGGGTCTCGAGCGTCGTCGAGGTCGGCACCCACGCGGTGCTGTTCTGCGAGGTCGTCTCGGTCGGCGACGGAGCGCCGACCGAGGGTCTGGTCTATGTCGGCAGACGCTACGACACTGTGTGCGCCTGCGCGTCCTGAACTGTCAGAAGGCCGGCCCGGCCTCGCTCAGGACGTCGGCGCCATGTCGCCGACGGGGCGAACGGAGCTCGCCTGCGGCCCCATCGGGCCCTCGCCGGTCGCGATGGTCACGAGCACCATCGCGCCGATCTTCAGCTGATCATAGGCGTCGCCGCTCACCGCGTTCCGGGTGAAATAGAGGTCGGGCGAGCCCGGATATTCGATGAACCCGTAGTTCTGCTCCGGGAACAGGCGCACGACCCGTCCGACCGAGCCCTCCGAGCCATGGGTCTTGACCTCGCCGCGCCGGATCTCCGTCTCGTCCTCCAGCTGGCGCTCGAGCCGCTTGAAGGCGCGCGTGACGAAAGCCGTCTCGTCTCCCTTGGAGTCCCGGCGCTCCTGGCTGTCGCTCGCGACGATGCTGCCGGTTCCCGGAAGCGTCACCTCGATCGTGATGCCGAGCGGCTGCTTCCCGCCCGCAGCCGAACGGTAGGGCGTCTCGACCACCACGCGGCAGCTCATGAGGCGCGGGTGGCTCTGCTCGAGGCGCGCCACGCGCTCGCGGATCAGCCGTTCAAGAGACTCCGACGTCTGAAGATTCTTGAAGGCGATTTCCAGCGGAACATCCATTTCTGACCTCCAGTTCGAGGGGTCGGACCGACCCTGAGACGATCGCCGCGTCACACGGGGCCGCCCGGCTCGGCGCCGCCGCCTCCGATGCCAACTCGCGAACGATCAGGCTCGTTCCGAGAGGTGGGATCGTCCTTTGGCGGCAGCAATCGGCCGGAGGCGCGCACGCGCGGGGCCACGCCGTCACAGGCGGCGAGCGATGAGATTGTTTTGAAGAGGAGCAGGCGGCGCTGGATCCGGCGGCTCGGCGCGGCCGGCGGCTGAGGTCCGACGGCGGCCGTGCTTCGGCCTTGGCGCGTCGAGGTTAGCGCAGCGTCGCTGGACGGGCGGCGCCCGTCGCGCCTCCCCTGCTTCCGCTCACGCGAGCGATCGGCGGGAGGCCTTCCGCTGGGGCGAGGTCGCCCCAGCGGAAAAGGCGGGCTTCCGAGGAAGCCCGCAAGGCGGCCCTGCTTCCGTGGAAGCAGGGCGGGGTAGTTCGCGTCAGGCGCGGGCGAGCGCCGGATTGACGTCCGTGGCGGGCGCCGACGGAGAGGCGGGCAGGCTGGACCGGCGGACATGCTCGGCGAGCACCGGCCGAAGGACGACGATCGCGAGGAAGGCGGCGAGCAGGTCCATCGAAGCGACGGTGTAGAGCACGGTCGCCCAGGTGCCGGTCGCCTCCATCAGCAGGTTGCCCACGGGCACGAACAGCGCGCCGATGCCCTTGGCGCAGTACAGCACGCCGTAGATCTTGCCGATGTGCTTGGTGCCGAAGGCGTCGCCGGCGAGCGCCGAGAACAGCGAGTAGACCTCGCCCCAGGCCAGGAAGACCACGCCGGACAGGATCAGGAAGGCGTAGGGGTTATGGCCGAAGTAGCCCAGCGCGATGATGCCGAGGCCTTCGAGCGTGAAGGCGATGACCATCGTCTTCTCGCGGCCGATGTTGTCCGAGATCCAGCCGAACAGCGGACGCGAGACGCCGTTCATGATGCGGTCGAGCATCAGGGCGAGCGGCAGGGCGGCCATGGTGAAGAAGTACAGGTTCACCGAGTAGTTCTTGACGCCGAGGTCCTGCGCGATGACGCCGAGCTGGGCGACCGCCATCATGCCGCCGGTCACGACGCAGATGAACATGAAGAACATCAGCCAGAACAGCTTGGTGCGCAGCGCTTCGGTGAGCGTGTAGTCGCGGCGTGACTGCGCGAGCTTGTCGGAGGCCTTGACCTCGCCGGCCTTCGGCGATCGGAGGAACAGCGCCGCCAGGAAGGCGAGCGAGCCCTGAAGGACGCCGAAGAACAGGAAGGTCGACTGGAAGCCGCTCGACTCGATCATCGCCGCGATCGGCAGGATGGTGGCCGCCGAGCCCATGCCGTAGCCGCCGGCGGTCAGGCCGACCGCGAGGCCGCGGCGATCCGGGAACCACTTGAGCGCGTTGTTGATGCAGGTCGCGTAGATGCAGCCCACGCCGATGCCGCCCACGGCGGCGCCGAAGTAGAAGCCCATCAGCGAGGTCGCCTGGGAGTTGACGATCCAGGACAGGCCCATGAACACGGCGCCGATCGCGACCATCACGCGCGGGCCGTACTTGTCGATGAAGTAGCCCTCAATCGGGGTGAGCCAGGTCTGCACCAGCACGAAGATCGTGAAGGCGATCTGGATCGAGGCGCGGTCCCAGCCGAAGGTCTGCTGAATTTCCGGGACGAACAGCGTCCAAGCGTACTGGATGTTCGCGGTCGCGACCATGCAGACCACGCCGACGAGGAGCTGGATCCAACGCTTTGAATCCGAGATCGCTGGCTGTGGCGTTGTCGATGAAAGTGCTGTCACTGGTGTTTCCCTGCCCCGTTTGGGCTCTTCGGCCCGTTGTGGAAGTCCGCCAAGTAGCTGCCGCTTACGGTGTCAACCGCTTGGCGCATGACTGGCATGCAAAAGTCTGGCATCCCACCGGCCTTTCGGGATAGAGGGGCTTCTGATCACGAAATCGAGAGGTCGCAAGAGAAGACGGCGCGCTGCGCCCTATTCCGCTGAGGACCGTGCATCGCTGCGCTGCAACAGACGTCGGCGGCCTGCGGTTTCCAATTCCCCGTTACACGACGCCCTAAGGGGTAGCGGCTGCCTTGACCATCCCGCACGCGAACCTCGACTCCTTTGTTGCAACGCAATCTGGCTACGATGACTTGTCGTTAGTGATCGATTGAAGAACTGGCCACCCAGACTTAAGAGTGAGGGCGGCGTCTATTTCTCTTTGCACTCACGATCTCGTGAATTTCCGTGATCGGCCGTGATCGGGAGGGCTGCGCCGGTCCCTGCCGCCTCCCCCGCGCATCCGGCGACCAAGCCCCCCGCTGGACTGTGCCTCAGTCTCAGCGGTACGACCGCGGGCATCGGGGAGGCCGGGAACGAAATGAGCACGAGCACGGACGAACTCGCCGAGCGTCTCGACAGGCTGGAGACGCGGATCGCCTACCAGGACGAGGCGATCGAGGCGCTGAACCAGATCATCACCGCACAATGGGGAACCATCGAGACGCTGCGACGCCAGGTGGCGGAGATCGGCGAACGGCTCGAGGACGCCGCGGCGGCGCTGCCGCCCGTCGACCGGCCCCCGCCGCATTATTAAGCGGCTCGGACGGCGCACCCATGGTGGGCCATGCCCTGCTCCGTGCGGCGAGG
This sequence comes from Hansschlegelia beijingensis, assembly GCF_014196425.1. Lineage (GTDB taxonomy): Bacteria > Pseudomonadota > Alphaproteobacteria > Rhizobiales > Methylopilaceae > Methylopila > Methylopila beijingensis. The sequence continues at coordinate 126,693 of NZ_JACIDR010000004.1, read as the reverse complement.
CGCGACCGGATATTTCTGGGGATGGAGCGTCCGTCCCGGACGCAAAGAGCCGGTCGCCTGCGCCTCGCGCGCTCGGCGGTCGTTGAATGACTTGCAGGCCAGGCGCGGTAACACGCAAGCTGGCTCCTCGTCGCGCACGGAAGCAGGCGCGCCCTTTTCCGGAGACCCCTGATGTCCGCCCGTCGCGCCGCCCAGGCTGAGGAGACCATCCGGAAACACGGCGCGCGCGAACACGCGGCCGGGCCGCGCTTCCTCGGCCGCCCGCGAGAGAGAGAGCTGGCTCCGGTCACCGCCCGGGACCAGAGGCCGGAAGGCGGCCGGACATGAGTCTCGCCGAAGCGGTTCCGGCCGCGGCGGGAGGCCGCCAGGAGGCTGCGGCGACGCCACGGTTCCGCCAGACGCTCCGGCGGCAGATCCTGCTCGCGGTCATGGCGATCGACGCCTGCTGCTGCCTCGCTTCGGCCGTCGTCGTCATCTTCAACGCGCGGGAGGCCACGCGCGTCGAGGTCGGGGCGTCGCTCGAGATGGCTGAGCCGCTCGTGCGGGAGACGATCGCGAGCTTCCAGCGCTCCGCGCCGGAGGACATCTCCGGGCTTCAGTTCGATCTGCCCGGCGTCCGCCACGTCCGCATCTCCGTGCACCGGCCGGACGGCTCGCTGGTCTCGTCGCGCGAGCCGATGCGGCCCTCGGCCTTCTCGCCCGCGCCGGCCTGGTTCGCCCGCCTGATCGAGAGCCCGCTGGAACGTCAGGAGATCCCGGTCGTGGCCGACGGCGAACTCCGGGGCATGGTGGCGATCCAGGGCGAGCCGGCCGACGAGATCGCGGAAGTCTGGGAGGACATGACGAGCCTCGCGGCGCTGCTGGCGGCCTTCAACGTTCTGGGGCTCGCCGCCTTCGCCCTGCTCCTTCGCCGCATCCTCTCCCCCCTCGGGGCGCTCGGGCGGGGCCTCGCGGCGCTGGAGCGCGGCGGATCCGACCAGCCGCTGCCGGTCCCGCACGTCCAGGAACTCGCGGTGCTGGCCGAGCGGTTCAACGCGCTGGCGGTCGCCCTCGGCGAGGAACGCGACCGCAACGCGCGGCTTTCACACAGGATGGTCTTCCTGCAGGACGACGAACGCCGGCAGATCGCGGCCGAGCTCCATGACGAGCTGGGGCCCTGCCTGTTCGGGCTGCAGGCCAATCTGGGGCTGCTCAAGAGCGGCCTTTCCGAGAGCGGAGGCCTCGCCGCTCCCGCGCAGGAGCGTCTCGCGACCGCGATCGACATCTCCAACCGCCTGCAGACCCTCAACCGCCATCTGCTGCGCCGCCTGAAGCCGATCGCGCTGGGCGAAGCGCCGCTGGGCGAGGTGCTGAGCGGGCTCGTGGCCGAATTCGAAAGGCGCCATCCGGACCATCAGTTCGCGCTGCTGACGGCGGAGCTCAGGACCGGCTACGGCCCGGTCATGGACCTCACCGTCTATCGCGCCGTGCAGGAGGGGATCACCAACGCGCTGAAGCACGCCGTGTGCACGACGATCGAGGTCCGGGTCGAGGAGCAGGTCGTCAATGGTCGCGCGGAGCTCGCCATTCAGGTCATCGACGACGGCGTGGGGGTGCCCGCCGAGACCACATCCGGGTTCGGCCTGCTCGGGCTGGCGGAGCGCATCCAGGCGCTTCGCGGCCGCTTCCGGCTGCGCTCCGTTCCGGCCGGCGCCGCCCTGGAGATCTTCATTCCGCTTTCCGACGCGGAGGAGAAGCGCCGTTGAAGCGCGCCCTGATCATCGACGACCACCCGATCGTGCTGGAAGGGTGCCGGCGCATGTTGCTGGAGGCCGGATTCGGGGAGGTGCTGGAGGCGACCACCCCGCTCGAGGGCTTCCGGACATACCGCCGCTGCAGCCCCGAGCTGATCGTGGTCGACTTGTCGATCGGCGGCAGGGGGCTCGCCGGACTGTCCTTCATCCGCCGCCTCAGGCTGCATGACGAGGAGACGCCGCTGCTGGTCTTCAGCATGCACAGCGACCCGGTGATCGCCAGCCGCGCCCTCAAGGCGGGCGCCACGGGCTTCGTGCCCAAGGACATCCCGCCCGCCACCTTCTTGGAAGCGGTCGACAAGGTCCGTCAGCGCAAGCCCTATATCGGCCATGACATGGCGATGCAGGTGGCGCTGCTCGGCAGCCGCGCCCAGCGCGATCCCGCAAACCTCACCGGGCGCGAGCTCCAGACGCTCGCCCTGCTGGGCCAGGGCAAGGCCTATGGCCAGATCGCGGACGAACTCGGCGTCAGCTACAAGACGGTCGCCAACACCTGCTCGAACCTGAAGGACAAGCTCAGGGCGGGCACGTTGCAGGACCTCGTGCGCATCGCCGTCATGCGCCGCGTCGGCGTGTGACGTTCAGCGCCGCGGCGTCCGGCCGGCTTGCGGGTTGGTGGCCCGTCAGGCGGCGGAGGCGGAGGGCTTGGCGCCCGGCCCGGGCTTGCCCTCGACGGACTCGGCGCTCTCGCTGCGGGCGATCCTCTCGAGCCGGTCGAGCGGCACGACGATGCCCTCCGTGGACATCGCCCGCACCTGACAGACACCCTTCGAAGCCAACAGCCTCAAGCGAAAGCTCGCTTCCCTGGCGCTTTCGCAGAACACGATTTCGGACCGGCCCTCGAGGTCCATGATCACGTTGTAGGGCATCGGCCGTCTCCCAGCTTCTTCTTTGAGCGCGGAAAGACTCCGGACCTCGTCCTTGTTCCGTATGGTTTGGACGAAAGGCGAAAAAAGCTCCCGTGAGCGACCGCGCTCGTCTCGCGACGACGCGCAGCGCCGTCCCGGAGCGGGTCCGACAAGAGTCGCAGGATGGGAACTTAAGCGCCGCTCGCCCTTTGACGAGAGAGCAGCGGAGGCCTCGCCCAGACGCTGGAGGACCGGCGCTCCGCTGCAGGGAGGCGATCGATGAGCGACGATTTCACCGCAAGAAGCGGATCGGAGAACCGAGAGAGAGACCCCGCCGAGGGGGACCGCCGCAAGCCCGGCGCAGGGGCCGCCGACCGGGGCGCCACTCCGGAAAGCGACGGGCGGCCCGTGGAGAAGCCCGCCGGGGCTGGCGACAAGCCCAAGGCGGAGAACTGGCGCGGCGAGCCGGACGATCAGGCCGGTCCGGGCCAATAGCATCGCGCGCGGCGAGAGACGCCGCGCGCGAGAACCTTTCAGACCTGCCCGAAGGCGTCGTTCAGGAGGAGATTTCCTCCAGGGATCGTCCCTTCGTCTCCACACCGAGCGTCAGCACGGCGACGGCCGCGATGACGAAGGAGCCGGCGCCGAGGGCGAAGACGCCGCCATTGCCGAGGTTCGGCAGCACCACGCCGATCAGCGCCGGGCCGATCAGCGACCCGATGCGGCCGACCGCGGAGGCGCAGCCCGCGCCGGTCGCGCGCGACCGGGTCGGGTAGAGCTCCGGCGTGTAGGCGTAGAGCGTCGACCACATGCCGAACAGGAAGAACTGCATGATCAGGCCGAACACGATCAGCATCGTGAAGCTCGGCGCGTTGCCATAGGCGTAGGCGGCGACCGCGGAGCCGATCAGCATCAGCGCGCAGGTGCCCTTGCGGCCCCAGGCGTCGACCAGCCAGGCCGCCGTGATGAAGCCCGGAATGCCGGCGAGCGCGATCAGCACGACATATTCGGTCGACTTCGTGTTGGTGTAGCCCTGCGCCTGCAGGAGCGCGCCGAGCCAGGTGGTCAGGCCGTAGAAGCCGAGCAGCGCGAAGAACCAGACCAGCCAGATCATCACGGTTCGCTTGGCGTACTCGCCCTGCCAGAGCTCCATGAACGAGAAGCGCCGCTCGCCACGGGCGACCGCCGGCAGGGGCTTCGGCTCGTCGAGCTTCGCGCCTGCGGGCAGGCGCTTTCGCACCTGGACCTCGATCTCGGTCATGACCTTCTCGGCTTCCGCCGAGCGGCCCTGGTCGGCGAGCCAGCGCGGGCTCTCCGGCACGAAGAAGCGGACGACGAACAGGAACAGGGCGGGGACCGCCTGCGCCAGGAACATCTCGCGCCAGCTGAAGTGCGTCAGGAAGTACCAGCTGAGCAGGCCCGCGGCGATGAAGCCGAGCGGCCAGAAGCCTTCGAGGATCGCGAGGTAGCGGCCGCGCTTCTTGGTCGGCACGAACTCCGAGACGATCGCGAGCGCGACCGGGAACTCCATGCCCATGCCGAAGCCCAGCAGCAGGCGGGCGTAGCCGAGCGTCGTGGCGTCCGGCGCGTAGTAGCACCACACGCTGCCGAGGCCCCAGAAGATCATCGAGATCTGGAAGACCAGCTTGCGGCCGATCCGGTCCGCCGCCATGCCGGAGATCGCCGCCCCGAGGAACATCCCGAGGAAGCTCATCGACGACAGGAAGCCGGCCTGCGCGGGAGTGAGGCCGAACTCGGTGCGGATCGAGCCGAGGAGGAAGGTCAACGAGCCGAGGTCGATCGAATCGAAGAACCAGGCGGTGGCGATGATGCCGAAGATGAGCTTCTGGTAGCCGGTCATCGGCAGGCGATCGAGGCGGGCCGCGATCATCACGTCGCTGGCGGTCGTCGCGGACGACGCCCCTGCGACGGCGCCGCCGCCGGAAGGCAGCGTTACATCGGTCATATTTCCTCCCCCGGGGATGCGCCTAAATTTCGGCCTTTAGGCCTTCTTAGCCGGGAGGCTAGTCGCGGCCCATCAGAGATGCAACTGATATATTAGTAGTCTTCCAAGCTTCGCCGACCGGCTTTTGCCGGACGATCCGCGCGTGCTAAGCCACGGAGGATGCGGATACTCCGGTCCGAGCCTGCCTTCGAGTCGAGGCGTCCATGAGCGCGTCCACCGTCCGTTCGCGCTCGCGCCCGGCCTCCGGGGAGCCCGCCCCCGGCGCCCAGCCGGCGGAGGAGCGCACGCTGACCGAGCGGGCCTATGTGGCGCTCGAGGAATTGATCTGCACGCTTCAGCTCCCGCCGGGCGCGTTCCTCAGCGAGATGGCGCTCGCCCAGCGGCTCGGCTTCGGCCGCACCCCGATCCGGGAGGCGCTGCAGCGGCTCGCCCGCGACGGTCTGGTGATCGTCGCGCCGCGCCGCGGCATCCTGGTGTCGGAGATCAACCTCAAGGCCCAGCTTCGGCTGCTGGAGACCCGCCGGGTGCTCGAGGCGCTGCTCGCCCGGCTCGCGGCCGAGCGGGCCGACCCCGCCGAGCGCGAGCGGTTCGCGGAACTCGCCCGGGACATGCGGGCCGCCGCCGACGCGTCCGACGACCTGACCTTCATGCGGCTCGACCGCGACTTCAACCAGCTCGTGGCGGCGGCCGCGCGCAACGAGTTCGCCAGCCGCGCGATGGCGAACATGACCGCCCTGTCGCGCCGCTTCTGGTACCAGCACTATCGCGAGGTCGGCGACCTTGCGCAGTCCGCGCGGCTGCACGCGGAGGTCGCGGAAGCGATCGCCGCGCGCGACGGCGCGGCCGCCGCGGCGGCTTCCGACCGGCTGATGGACTATATCGAGAGCTTCGCCCGCAAGACGCTCGACGTCTGAGGGTCACTCCGTGGGCAGGCCCGGCCAAAGGCCGGGGCGCCCAAGCGCTCGTCGGCTAAGGATGTCGTGGCTGCCCGCGAAACCAGGCAGGACCGAACCGGCGGGTCAGATCTGCCGGCGCCTCTCCACCATCGCGGCGAACTTCTCGTATTCCTCGTCCTTCACCGAGTAGGAGTGGTCGTCGTCCGGGAACGCGCCCTCCTTGACCTCACGCACATACTCCCGGATGCCCGCGACCGCGACCTCGGTGAGCTTGGCGTAGCGCTTGGTGAACTTCGGCTTGAAGTCGGTGAAGACGCCCAGAAGGTCATGGCAGAGCAGAATCTGCCCGTCGGTCCCGACGCCTGCGCCGATCCCGATCGTCGGAATGGTCAGCTGCTGCGAGATCAGCGTCGCGATCCGCGCCGGCACCGCCTCGAACTCCAGCATGAAGCAGCCGGCGTCCTCGATCGCGAGCGCGTCCTGGAGGATCTTGAAGGCGGCGTCAGCCGTCTTGCCCTGGATCTTGAAGCCGCCGAAGTTTGCGATCGTGTGCGGCGTCAGCCCGATATGCGAGGCGGTCGGAATGCCGGCGTCGACCAGCGCCTTGAGGATGTGCGCCTGCGACCTGCCGCCCTGCGGCTTCACCGCGTCGGTCAGCGCGTCCTGCATGAAGCGGGTGGCGTTGACGAGCGCGCGGTCGACGGTGTGGTAGCTCTGATAGGGCATGCAGCCGAGCACGAAGGTGTTCGGCGCGCCGCGGCGGATCGCCTGCGCGTGCATGACCATCATATCCATCGTGGCCGGGATGGTGTTGGCGTGGCCATGCGCGATCATCGCGAGGCTGTCGCCCACCACCGCGACGTCGACGCCGGCCATCTCGGCCCATTTGGCCGAGGTGTAGTCCGGCACCGACATGTAGACCATCTTCTCGCCGGTCCGCTTGGAGTCGCGGATCTCGGTGATGGAGCGCTTTTCGCGCTTCTGAGCGGGCGCAGGAGCGTCGTTCACTGGCAGTCCCCCATTTGGCGCGCGCCGCGCCGCATGATGTCTCGGGCCGACCGCGATCGGTCGGCCGCGCGCCGCGCCTGCGGCGATCGGATGGCTTCTCGGAGAGAGTCCCGGGCGGACCGCGGGGCTGGTCAGGCGGCGGCTGCGCCGTAGCTTGCGAGCACCCGGTCGATGTCGGCGGTCGACATCTCCCACTCGTTCTGGAAGTTCGCCACCACGTCGCGCATGAAGCGCTCGGCGAGCGCCGCCGCGCGGCGGCCGTCGCCGAGGTGGTCGACCAGCAGCGCGAACGCGAGCTGCGTCGGCTCCGGGCCCTCGTAGCTCCACTCGAAGCCGTTCGGCGAGAACGTCTTGACGTCCTCATAGGTGTCGAGCGGCTGGCCGTCGGCCATCACCGAGATGCCGTCGATGGTGCGGTCCCCGACATAGACGGTCATTGCGTCTGTCCCTCAAGCGCCCGGCGGCGGGTGGCGGGCTTGTTGTCGGCCGCGGTCTTCATGACCTCGGGGAAGATCCAGAGGCTGCCCATCGTGAACGGGCCCAGGAACAGCAGCGCGATCTGCGGCCCGGTCTTGCCGAGGTGCCCCATGAAGAAGAAGCCCGCCAGCGCGGCGAGGCCGACGATGATGGTGAGCCCCATCTTGATCTTGAACGGCATGTTCCTCCCCTTCTCTTCTCGTTGATGACGGCTCAGGCGACGAAGACGCCGCCGACCGCCTGGAGCGCGCCGAGCGCCGCCACCGTGATCGCAAGCAGTATCCCGAGCCCGGCCGCGCCGTCCCTCCAGCGTTCGGGCCAGAGGTGGAACACGCCGGGCGTGAACAGCGCGGCGAGGCCGCTCACGATCACCACGCTGGTCCAGCGCAGCTCCGCCAGCCCGAAGGCGAGCGCCCCGTAGGCGAGCGCCAGGAAGGCGATCGCGTTCAGCGCGACCAGCGCGACACCGGCGGCCTTGCCGGTGAGGTCGTCGCGGGTCGCAAGCGGAAAGGCGCCCGCCAGCACGTAGAACCCGACGCCCGCGACGGCCGCGAACAGCGCGAACCAGCAGAGCGCTGCGACGTTCGGCTCGATCGCGGCCATCGCCGTCACTCCGCCGGCTGCATGGTCCCGGACGGCGCCGAAGCGCCCGGCGTGCGGGAGGTCTTCCGCATGTCCGTCTTCACGAAGCGCGTGTCGTAGCCGTTGAGGAGCGTGCCGATCAGCCCGCGGTTCAGGTCGGACGTGCCGAACAGCCAGTCCATGATCGGGAAGGTCAGGTTCATGTTCCGCTCCATCATGATCGACTGGTCATGATGGGCCGTGTGGTGGCGCCGGTTGGTGTTGATGAACGGCATGTTCCGCACGAACCAGTTGTCCTCTACATGGCAGCAGAAATGCATGAACTCGTAGATCATGTAGATCGACGTGGTGGTCGTGATGAACAGCCAGCCGACGTTCGGCGAGAACAGGAAGCCGAGGGCGATCGCGCCGGGGATCGACATCAGCGTGAACGCGGCGAGCGCGTAGGGCGGGAAGAACGTCACGCGATAATCGCGGTGATCCGCGAACCGCATCTCGTGCTCGGTGAAGAACTGGTGATGCTGCAGCGTGTGGCGATTGTAGACCGCGCGCGCGACCGGGTTCTTCGACGGCCGGTGCATGACGTAGCGGTGGATCCACCACTCGAAGAAGTTGCAGAACAGGAAGGTGACCGGGACGGTGGCCAGCTCGAGCCAGCTCGGGGCGTCCACGTTCGACAGATAGACGTAGAGCGCCGTGAACCCGATCACGTAAATGATCGCGATGTGCAGAATGCCATTGTACCAGCCGGCGACGCGCTGCCGGTAATTGGCGCGGTAAGCCCGCTGGCGCTCGGACATGGGCGATTGCGCGAGTTCCATGAAGTCCTCCCATGGCGATGCTGGTGATCGCTTCAGCCACTAATATATCAGTGGCGTATCAGAAGCGCCAGAGGAACATCGCCGTCCGCCGGGGCCTTGGGGAGCCTCGGCGTCGCACGCGCGACCGGAGGTTCTTTCAGCGGCTCACCCGCCCGCTCTGATCGTTGGGCGGCCGGCCGGCGGAGGCGGCGCTGAGCGCCGCCTCCTCCCGGCCGAGCGAAGGCTTCACGAGCAGCGGCGGTGCAACAGGCCCATCGCCTGGGTGACGCCCCTCAGCGAAAAGACATAGCTCGTTTCGTTGCCCCGCTTCGAGGCGGTCGAGACGGTCATGGAGCGGCCGCGCTGCATCGCGTTCAGGAGCTCCTGCTCGCGGGGCTCGCCGCCCACGAGCCAGGCGCCGTTCTTGTGCGCCTGCAGGGGGAACTTCTTGCCGTCCACGTCCACCGACGACGCAGCGTTCTCGTCGAGGTCGTAGCCGAACTGGAGGCTGGCCTCCGTGCCGGGCGGCGACTTGCCCGTGCTCCGGACGAAAAAGGAAACCAGTCCGTGATTAAGCTTGGCGGGCTCCGCCTTGGACGGATTAGCGTAGATAAAGCATCCCTTGCCTCCCGCGTCGCTGTATTGCCAGACGCTCCAGCTTTCGAAGAACCCGATGTTCTTCTCGGCCGCTCTTACCGGCGATATGGCCAACACAGCTGATGCAATGATCGTGGCAAGGAACAGCTTCTTCATCTGCGACCTCCTTTCGCCCATCGAGGCGGGAGAGGCCTGACTAACGATCAGGGATAATCAGTTTACTAAATATCTCGGAATTGCAGTCACGATCTGGCGAGCATGGCGTGACGGGGGCGGGCCGAGGCCCAGAACCTCGCCGGCCAGCTCACGACCGGCCTCCCCGCGCAGGGACTTTGATCCGCGTGCGTGATAATTTTCACCGGAACGAGAAAGCGAGACAGAACCATGCTGAAACGCCTCCTGCCGATCGCCCTCCTGGCCGTGCTGCCCTCATCCGGGGCGTTCGCGTCGCCGGCGTCGGCATCGACAGCGGCCATCTCGACCCCCGTGATCGCGCCCATCCAGCTGGTCGACATGCGCCGCCACGACCATCGCGGCCCGCGGCACAGTAACAAGCACCGTCGCGGCAAGCCGCATTTCACGCCGGGCGGCCGCTACCGTTCGGCGCCGCATGGCTGGCGCAGCTACCGGGCGCGGCCGCGCGACTGGCGGACCCGCGGCTGCATCGTGGTCGGACCGGCGTGGTTCTGCCCCTGACCCCGCCGCGTCGCGCCGAAGCGGGTTCGACGCGACGATGGCTCTGACGGAGCGTTCGACGGGCGGAGGGCTTCGGCCTACCGCCCGTCGTGTTTTCTCAGGGGGTGGCCGGGCGCTGGGGCATCAGCTTGAAGAGCAGTTCGGAGGCGCGCACGCCCGAGGACGCCGCGACGCCCTCCAGAGTGGCTTCCGCCGTATCGACCTTGTGGCCATCCGCGCGCAGCCGGGCGACGAGGTCTTCGGGCGAGGCCTTGAGGATGGGCGCGAGGTCCGAGAGCTGCGCCTTCGTCAACACCGACATCGCCCGGAAGCCCGGGCTGCCGCCGCGCGACTTCATCATGCCGTTCACCGCGAATGGAACAGCCACGAGGATGGAGGCGAGCAGCGGAATGATCAGCGTCTTGCGCTTCAGGTAGCCGACCATCGGCTTCCAGTTCTTCCACAGATGCAGCCCGAACGGCACGAGCAGGGCGAGGCTCAGCCACTCATGCATCAGGTGGAACGCCGCCGGCTGCCAGCGGAAGAACAGCGCGACGCCCGAGACGGCGGAGACGAGAAACAGGCCGGTCGTCAGCGGCGTGCCGTAGCGGTGGATCAGGGTCTTCAAGGCCGGGCCCTTCAACGGACAGGATGATGAGAGTCTGAGCAGCGGTTCAGGGCCGCGCGGCCGAGCTCCGCCAGGCGGGGCGCCGGATGGGCCGCCAGCGCCTCGCCGACGACCCGCCAGAAGTCCGGAAAGCCGAGTTCGATTCCGCGCCGGAGCCAGGTCTCGGCGCCTTCGACGTCGCCATCGTCGTCGACCAGCCGTCGGGCGTGGTTGAAGCAGCCCCAGCAATCGCCGCCTTCCGCCGCATGACGGAACAGGGTCTTCGCGAGCGCGGCGTCGCGCGGCGCGCCCTCGCCGCTTTCGCGCAGCACGCCCATCATGTTGAAAGCCTTCGCGATTCCCGCCGCCGCCGCTCGTTCGTAAAGCCCATAGGCCTCGGCGGCGTCCGCCGGGCGCCCCCTGCCGCTCAGCGCGAGGTCGGCGAGGTTGAACGTCGCCCATGCGTCGCCGAGCGCCGCGGCGCGCTCATAGCAGCGGATGGCCGCCTTCAGATCGACCCGGACGCCCCAGCCGCGCTCATAGGCGCGCCCGAGCATGTTGATCGCCCGCTCGTCGCCCAGCCGGGCCGCGCTGCGATACCAGGCGAAGGCGGCCGCGGGGTCCTGCGGCTTGGCCTCCCTGCCGTCGAGGTGCAGCTGCGCCCATTCAAGCTGCGCCCGCGCGATCGCGCGGGGTATCGCCGGACCGGCCGCCGTCACAGCTCGGCCCAGCGCCGCAGCAGGTTGTGGTAGTGGTTGACGAGGCCGAGCGTGGCGCGGCTTCGGTCGCCGAGCTGCGCCCGCGTCTCGATGATCGCGAGGTCGAGGTCGTAGAGCAGCGTCCGCTCGCCGTCGTCCTTGACCATCGACTGCGTCCAGAAGAACGACGACCAGCGGCTCCCCCGGGTGATGGGTTCGACGCGGTGCAGGCTGGTGGCCGGATAGACCACCATGTCGCCCGCTGGCAGCTTGACGGCGTGCGCGCCATAGCTGTCCTCGATCACGAGCTCGCCGCCGTCGTAATCCTCCGGGTCGGTGAGGAACAGCGTGCTCGAGACGTCCGCCCGCATCCGCATGCCGCCCGCGCCGGGGATGGCCCGGATGGCGCCGTCGACATGCGCGCCGAAGCTCATGCCCTCGTCATACCGGTTGAACATCGGCGGCAGCACGCGCAGCGGCAGCGCGGCGGAGTTGAAGACCGGATTGCGGGCGAGCGCCGTCAGGATCAGCTCGCCGAGCCGGCGCGCCTCGGCGGAGTCCTCCGGAACCTGCATGTTGTGTTTGGCTTTGGCGGCCTGATCGCCGGCCGTCGCCTTGCCGTCGATCCAGGAGGAGCTCTCCAGGATCGAGCGGCAGAACGCGACCTCGTCAGGCGTCAGGACGCCGTTGATGTGCACCAGCACGGCTAGATACGCCCGCGCGTCACATCTTGTAGCCGAGGGAGAGCAGCACCGTCCGGCCGGAGCCCGGCACGACGCGGCCTGTGCCCTGCGCGGAGGTGTAGTTCAGCTCGTTGGTCAGGTTGTAGCCGTTGAGGGCGACCCGCACCCCTTCATACTCGTAGGAGATCAGGCCATCGAGCGAAAAGGACTTGGGAACCCGCGCGGTGTTCGCGGGATCCGCCCAGTATGCGCTGGCGTACTGGATGCCGCCGCCGACGACCAGCTTGCCCGGCATCTTGTCGGCGAAGTGACGCGACAGCTCGTAGGTCGCCCACAGGGCGGCGTTGTGCTTCGACACATAGGGAACGTCATTGCCCTTCACGGATGACGCGGCCGCCGTGCCGGGAGTCTCGCCGCGGATCTTGCTGTCCAGATAGGCGTAGCCGAACTGGATGTTCAGCCCCGGCGCAAGTTCGCCGGTGGCGCCGAGTTCGAAGCCGCGCACGCGCCGCTTCTGGCTGGCGTCGGAGAAGCCGCCGATGACGTCGCCGGTGGTGGGGTCGACGTCGTAGGCGTTGCTCTTGTCGATCTGGAAGACCGAGCCGGACAGGCCGAGACGACCGTCCATGAGGTCGATCTTGCCGCCGAACTCGTAGAGGTCGGCCTTTTCGGGATCGAGCTTCAGGTTTCCGCTCGCGCCGCCCGGCACCTCGCTGGTGGCGTTGCCGGCCTGCGTCGCGACGTTGGTGCCGATCGGCGTGTAGGAGCGGGCGTAGCTCACATAATAGGTCTGGTTCGACTGCGGCTCGAACATCAGCGCCACCGAGCGGCTGAGCTTGCTGTCCGACTGCTTGCTGTTGATCTCGACGTCTTCGAACGGCGCGGTGGTGTCCGCGGCGGCCGGGGTGAAGCTGTAGAACTTGCTCTTGAAGTTGTCCCAGCGGAGGGCGCCCATGACGGAGATCTGGTCGGTGAACCAGACCCGGTCGTTGGCGAACAGCGCGACGTCCGAGGCCGTCGCGTCGCGGTCATTGCCGACCACGCGCGTCCTCACCGCGTTCGGGGTGTTGTAGAACGGATCGCGGATCGTCTGGTTGCCGCGGGTCTGGCCGTAGCTCGCGGGCTCGCGGTGGTCGTCCTGATAGTAGACGTTCACGCCGACCAGGGCCTTGTGCTTCAGACCGCCGGTCTCGAACTCGGCCTTCGCGGTCGTGGTGTTCTCGAGACCCCAGGTCCTCTGCTTGTAGCTCAGACCGCCGCCCGCGCCGTAGGTGATGAGCGGATTGCCGCCCGCCAAGAACTGCTGCGAGCAGCTGCCGTCGTACTGAACGCCGGGCGTGGAGCTGCTGGCGTCGTTGGAGCAGCCGGGCGCGGTCGAGGAATAGTCGCGATCGTAGAAGCCGACGCGCGATTCGCTCGAGATCGTCAGCCAGTCATTGACCTCCTTCGAGAACAGCGACGTGACCACATGGGCGTTGGTGACGTCCTTGTCGGTGGCGCGCACATAGGAGGTCGAGCGGCTCAGGCCGAGCTCCGTCGCCGGGCGCCACCGGCCGTTGGCGTCGGCGATGAACGGCACGCCGTAGTCCGGCTTCCGGTTGTTGTGCTGGTACATGTAGTTGAGCGACCAGGTCGTGTCCGTGCCGAGGCCGAAGCCGAGCGCCGCCGCGAAACCCTGCCGATCCGACTTCACATGGTCGCGGTCGGCGACGTCCTGATCATGGACCATGCCGTTGAGGCGGATGGCCGTCGTTTCGTTGATCTGCTTGTTGTAGTCGACCGTGCCGCGCTTGAGCGGGCCGCTGCCGATCTGACCCTCGATCGAGAGCGCATCGCCGAGATGCGCCTTCTTGGAGGTCTGGTTGATCAGGCCGCCGGTGGTGCCGACGCCGAAATTCTCGCCGTTCGGGCCCTTGATGACCTCGATGCTTTCGATGTCGAAGCTGTCACGCACATAGGCGCCGAAGTCCCGCAGGCCGTCGATGTAGATGTCGCCCTTCGACTGGAAGCCCCGGATGCGGAACTGGTCGCCATTGGTGCCGCCATTGCCCTCGCCGGTGGAGAGCGTGATGCCCGGCACGTTCCTGAGCGCCTGCTCGACGGTCGTGACGCCCTGCTGCTCGAGCTGCTCCTGGGAAATGACCGTGACCGCCCGCGGAATCTCCCGAACCGTCGCCGGCAGGCGGCTGATCCCCGTCGATGCGTCGTTGGCGTTGCCATAGGACGCAGCCGCGCCCTCGACCTGAATCGGGTCGAGGGAGGTCGACTCCTGTTCGGTCGACTGAGCGAACGCCGCCATCGGTTGAACCGCCGCCGCGGCGAGCGTCGCGCTCGCCGTCAACGCCACATTCGACATCTTCGGCCGAAGGGAGATGGAACTGCGCACGATCATGTCGGGACCCCAAGCTTGTTTCGGGCCTTTTGGCGGCGAAACTCGGGCGTGACAAGCTCAAAAGAAGGAAAAGCCCTTTTCAATCATTATCTTAGAACTATTCCACTTCGACCTTTTGAGGCGTTAACTTTCAGACAGAGTCTAAACTGGAATTTGAATTCTTCCATGTTGTGGCGGCATTCCCTCTAAGCTCAGGCCGCGCGCGGCAGCGCCCTGCCTTCCGCCAGGGACGCGCATGGCGCCGCCGCTGCGCCAGAGGTCAGCGGTCGCCGACCAGCAGCCCCTGGTCGATCTCCTCGAAGCTCCAGCCGTCGTCGCTGCGGTCGAGGCGCCAGATCATGTCGTAGCGGTCGGTCGGCCAGTCCGAGGGAACGGACTTCGCCCCAAGCCGCCGGGCGATCTTGGGGATCATCGAATGCTCCCATGCGACGAGGACCACGCCCTTGCGGGTCATCAGGTCCTCGGCCAGTTCGTCGACGGCGGTCTTCGCGTATGCGTCGCAATAGGTGACGTGGCCGCGCGCGCGGAGGAACGCCAGCAGGGGCGCGACCGTCTGTTGCGGCCGCCGGCTCTGGCCGTCCTCCGTGATCGCTGAGGCGTAGATCGCGTCAGGCGGCGCGTCGCCGTTCGCCGGCTGCGCGAGGCGCGCGATCAGCGCCCCCGCTCTCTGCCACCCGCGCGCGTTGAGGCTCTGATCGTCGGGCATGCCGTCTTCGGTGATGCCAAGCTGGCTGTGGTGTTCGGCATGTCTGATGAACAGGATGCGGTCGGGTCCGTGCGCCACTGAGGTCCTCGCTTCTCGCCCGCCGGGGGGCTTTCCGCGAAAGAGGGCGACCAGGGCGGCTTTCAAGAGCCGAGACGCTACCGCCGGCGGAGCGCCAGAAGGAGATAGCCGCCGCCGATCAGGGAGGCGAACAGGCCGAGCGGGAGCTGGTAGGGGAAGATCACGGTGCGCGCGAGCAGGTCGGCGATGGTCATCAGGGCCGCGCCGGCGAGCGCCGAACCGAGAAGATGCGGGCCGGCGCCCGCGAGCCCGGCCGCCCGCACCGCGTGGGGCGCGACAAGGCCGACGAAGCTCAGGGGGCCGGCGATCATCGCCGCCGCGCCGGTCAGCAGCGCCGCGATCGTCGTCAGCGCGAGGCGGGCCGCGCCGATCCTGACGCCGACCGCGCGGGCGGTCGCGGTCCCGAGCGGCAGGACGTGGAGCCAGCGGAGCGTCGCTGCGGCCGGCGCGGCGAGCGCCGCCGCCGTGACGACCGCGGCGATCGCCTGATCCGGCCCCAGCGCGTCGGTCGCGCCCGTGATCCAGGCGAGCAGCGCGAAGGCGCTTGGCGAGCCGGTCGCCACCACGGCGTTGAGACCCGCCAGGCAGAGCGCCGCGATCCCTGCGCCCGCAAGCAGCATTCGCTCCGGACCGAGCCTGCCGCGTCCGGCGACGGCCAGCATCACGGCGAGCGCCGCCAGCGCGCCCGCTCCCGCGCCCGCCATCTGCAACGGCCAGGACACGGCGCCGAAGCCCAGCAGAACGGCCGCGAGGCCGACGCCCGCCCCCGCCCCGACGCCGAGCACTTCCGGGCTCGCCAGCGGGTTCGCGGTCAGTCGCTGCAGGATCACGCCGGCCGCCGCGAACATCGCCCCCGCCGCAGCCGCGGCCGCCACGCGCGGGCCCCGGAAAGGCAGAAGCTCGGCGAACTCCGCCACGGAGGAAATCCTCCAGCCATGCGCGTCGGCCCCGACCCACAGCGCCGCGGCGATCGAACCCGCGGCGAGCGCGGCAAGGACCGCGAGCATCCGCGCGGGATCGCGCCGCGGCCGTCGTTCGGGCGCGGTCGGACGGTCGGCAAGGACGAGGCGAGGCAGCAGCCACAGCAGCAGGGGCGCGCCCAGGATCGCGGTGGCGGCGCCGGTCGGGATCGCGTCACCCTCGCCGAGACGGCGCACGATCGAGTCCGCGAGCCAGAGCAGGATGGCGCCGATGACAGGCGAGACCGCCAGGATCCGCCCCGATCGCGCCCCCGAAAGCCGCGCGAAAGCCGGCGCGGCGAGTCCCACGAAGGCGATCAGCCCGACCTCGGCCGCGACCGTCGCGGCCAGCAGCACGCCGATCGCGAGCGCCGCGATCCGGATGACGGGCGTCGGCACGCCGAGACTTCGCGCGCCGATCTCGCCGGCCGCGAGCGCGCCGAGCGGCCGCGCCAGAAGCAGCGCCCAGACGATGCCGAAGCCCAGCACCGCGGCGATCGCGGCGGAGGCGCGCCAGCCCTCCTGCGTCAGCGAGCCCCCGCCCCAGATCAGCAGCGCGAAGAGATAGTCGCCCCGTGACAGGATGAGCGCCGCGGACAGGGAGCTCGCGACCATGGCCACCACCATGCCGCAGAGCGCCACGGTCACGGGGTCGAGCTGTCGCCGCCAGGCGAGCGCCAGCACCAGCGTCGCCGCGCCGGCTCCCCCGGCGAAAGCTGCGGCCTCGCGGCCGAGCGCGCCCATCGCAGGGGCGAGGATCGCCGCGACGCCGAGCGCGAGCTGCGCGCCGGCGAAGACGCCGAGCGTCGCCGGTTCGGCGAGCGGATTGTCGAGCGCGGCCTGGGACAGCGCCCCCGACAGACCGAGCGCCGCGCCGGCCAGCAGAGCGACCGCGATCCGTGGCGCAAGGCTGTAGAGGACCAGGGCGCGATCGACCTCGGCCGATGCCGCGCTGAGGCTCGACAGAACGTCCTGGAGCGAGAGGGCTGCGGCGACCGCCGCCAGAACGCCCCACAGGAGCCAGGGCCCGACAAGCGCTCGCGGCATGCGTTCAGCCGACCGCAAGCGCTTCAAGCCCATCGGCGAGGAGCCGCGCGAAGCGCTGCGCGGCCGGCAGGGCGCCATAGGGGTTCACGGCCGGGAGCCCGACGAAGCGGCCGGAGGCGACCGGCGGCATGGCGCGCCAGAGCGGGCTCTCCCGCACGGCCGCGAGCGCCGAGGGCGGGCTCGGGCCGACGTTGACCACGATCGCCTCCGTCATCGCCGCGAGGGCCTCGACGCCGACGGCCGGAAAGGCGCCGAACCGCGTCGGAGCGCTCCAGGCGATCGTGAGCCCCAGCCGCTCGGCCACGTCGCCGAACATGCTGTCGGCGCCGAACACCCGGAAGTGACGGGAATCCGCGAGGTTCATGATGAGCACAGGGCGGCCGGCCGATCGCGCGAGCCGCGTCCGGGCGGAAGCGAGCTCCGCGTCGGCTTGGGCGACCGCCCGCTCGGCCTCGGCGCTGCGGTCGATGCGCCGGCCGAGGTCGCGCGTCGCCGCGATCGCCGCCTCGTAGGGACGACGGCCCGGCTCATAGATCGAATAGTTCGCGACCGGCGCGATCCGCGACAGGAGGCGGGCGCGGTTCTCGTACCAGGGCGAGATCAGGATGAGGTCGGGGCGCGTATCGAGGAGCTGCTCGTAGCTGATCGAACCTCGCAGGCCGAGGTCGGCGGTCGAGCGGGGCACGACCGGCTCCACCGCGGCGGTGCGGAACAGCACGAGCTCGGCCGCGGCGACCGGCGCGACCCCGAGGGCGAGCGTCGTCTCCAGCATCGCCCAGTCGATCGCCGCGAGCCGCATGGCGGGGTCCGCGCGGGCGGCGCCCAGACAAGCGAAAGCCGCGGCGCCGGTGAGGACGCCGCGGCGGGAGAGAAAACCAGGCCGGCGAACCGGCCTGTCGTCGTTCACCACGTGTAGCTCGCCCTCACCAGCGCTTTGCGCGCCTCGCCATAGGAGCACACATTGATGCCCTGGCAGCCGGAGACGTAGCGCTTGTCGAACAGGTTCGTCACGTTGAGGCTGACCTTGTAGGCGTCCCACTCGTAGCGCGCCGCGACGTCGAACAGGGTCGCGGACGGGACCTTGACGGTGTTCGGCTGCGTCGCCTCGGACTTGCCGAGATAGCGCACGCCGCCGCCGAGGCTGAGGCCCTTCATGGCCCCGGTCGTGAAGGCGTAGTCGAGGAAGGCCGAGGCGATCACCTCCGGGACGAGGAAGGGCTGCTCCCCCACCATAAGCGGGTTCTCGTCCTTGAGGATCTTCAGCTGATAGGCCGTGAACGCGCCGATGAACTTCCAGTTCTCGTTCAGGTTCGCCTGCGCCTCGAATTCGAAGCCGCGCGAGCGCACCTCGCCGAGCTGCGTCTGGACCGACGTCGGGGAGGTCGTGCCCGAAACGACGTTCTTCTTCTTCAGGTCGAAGACCGACGCGGTGAACAGACCGGAGAACCAGGTCGGCGCCCACTTCACGCCCGCTTCGTACTGGATGCCGGTCTCGGGCTTGAACGGCGTGCGGCCGATGGTCTGGAACGCCGCGTTCTGGATGTTGTTGGCCTGCACGAGCGGGTTGAACACGCTCGCGATGCTCACATACGGCACGACGCCGTTCGCGAACTCGTAGCCGAGGCCCGCGCGTCCGCTGAAGCGGCCCTTGTCGAGCTTGACGTCGGCGCCCGTGTCGGTCGGAAGCGGCTTGTAATCGCCGTTCAGCCACATGCGGTCATAGCGGCCGTTCAGGGTGGCGATCCAGCCGCCGCCGAAGCGGATCTGGTCCTGAACGTAGAGCCCCGCCTGGTGGAGCTTGCTCTTCTCGTCGATGTAGGGCGAGCCGAACGACGACTGGACCTCGTCGATCTCGTAGAACTTGTAATCGAGGCCGATGAGGAGGGTGTGATCCAGCCCGCCGGTCGCGAACTTGCCGACGACATTGTTGTCGGCGGTGAAGCTGTACGACTTGGTGTGGTGGTTGAACGGGATGAGCGAGAGCGCCGTGTTGCCCGCGCTCGGCCGCGGCTGGAAGCCGTAGCCGAACGGGTAGATCTGCGCTTCCTTGAGATCGGCGTAGGCGAACCGCGCCCTCGAGTTCACCGTCCACACGTCGTTGATGTCGTGGTTGAACTCGTAGCCGGCCATCGCCTGCCGCCGGTCGTAGCGGTCGAAATCGGAGTCGGAGAAGTTGGCGCGCCGGCTGATGCGGCCGAGGTCGATCGTGCCGTCCACCGAGGTCGCGCGCTTCACGGTGCCGTAATACGGCAGGAAGTCGCCGCCGCCGTGCTTCTGGTCGACGTGCTGGTAGTTGGCGTAGACGGTGAAATCCGTGCCGGCGTCAGGCGAATAGGTCGCCGCGCCCTGGAACACGCCGCGGATGCCGTCTTCGCGCTTGGAGTAGCCGTCGCCGCCCTCGAACTTGCCGGTGAAGCGGTACTTCCAGACCGGCGGCAGCGCGTCGCCCTTCGTGACGACGCCGTTCGGCACGACCTTGTTGATGTCGAACGCCGCGAACGCGGTGGGGTAGTTGTTGATGCCGACCTCGACCTCGCCGAAATCGTAGTCCAGCGGCCGCTTGCTGACATAGTTGATGATGCCGCCGACATTGCCGCCGCCATAAAGCGCCGCGGAGGCGCCGCGGAGCACCTCAACGCGCTCGAGCAGCCACGGGTCGGTGAAGAAGTTGCCGAAGGCGTAGTTGTAGAGCTGCATGCCGTCGCGATAGACGCCGGTCTGCGTGGCGTCGAAGCCGCGAATGTAGAACCAGTTGGTGTCCGTATCGTCGCCGAAGGGCTGCGCGAACACGCCCGCGGAGTAGCGCAACGCCTCGTCGGTCTTCATCGCGCCGAGGTCGTCCATCTGCTCGCTGCCGACCACGCCGATCGACTGCGGGATGAGCTTGATCGGCGTGTCGGTCTTGGAGCCCGTGGTGGTGGCGACCGGCGCGTAGCCCTGCACGGGCGCCACGCCCGAGCCGTTCCGCCCGATCGAGTCGCCGCGGCCCTCTCCCTGCACCTCGATCGCGTCGAGTTGCGTCGCTTGCCCGGCCTGCTGCGCGACAGCAACTCCAGGATGTGCAATCGCCGCCAGCGCCACGCCCGCAAGCAGCCCGGCCCGCATTCCCCTTACGTAGATCACCATGGTCCCCGGCGTTGTCGAAACTCGCGAGCTACAACCACCCCGGCTCTTTAGAATATATATATTCTAATCTATGAGCCGGAGTCTTGACTGCCCTCGGGGCGAGACTAAGAGTTCGGCCCGGTGCTTCCGTATTGTACGTTTCTGGCCTCAGATACTCTGAATCACTGGTGTGCCCCGCGCGCACCAGGCCGAAAGGGATTGCCGCGCGCATGGCGGGACGGCGATGAACACGTTCCAGCCGCGCATGGTCTCCGAGAGGCGCGGCGTCGCCGTCACCGGAGCGCCCCTCGCCCACGCGTCCGACATCGGCCTGGCCGAGATCTGGCGGGCGCGCTGCGCGGCCGGAGCGCGCGGCGATTACGTCTCCCGCGATCCGCGCCTTTTCGTGGTCATCGAGGAGCCCGCCTCGGAGATTGCGCTCGATCTCGGCCAGCGCGCCGGCCGCGCATCCTCGCGCAGGCTGAGCGCGACCTATGTGCCGGCGGAGGCGCCGCTCACCATGACGATCGACGGCGCGACCGAGGTCCGCCACCTCGACGTGCATTTCGACCTGGAGCGGCTGGGGCCGGTCGACGGGCTCGACCACGCCGCCGCCACGACGCCGCGGCTGATGTTCAGCGACGGTCGGCTCGAGCGCCTTGCGCGGCTCCTCGAGCAGGCCTGCGCCCGCGGTCCCGCGCCGCTCGGGCTTCTGGGGGACGGCCTGCTGACGGCGCTGGTGTCGGCGGCGTTCGCGCCGCCTTCGCGCCGCCCCGGCCGCAGCGCGCTTTCGGACCGCCAGCTGCGGCTCGCGGTGGACTACATCGACGAGCGCTGCGGCGAGACGATCCGGCTGAGCGAGCTCGCCCGCCTCGCCGGCCTCTCCGAGAGCTATTTCAGCCACGCCTTCAAGGCCGCGACCGGGATGCCGCCGCATCGCTGGCAGCTCCAGGCGCGGGTCCGCAAGGCGAAGCGCCTGATCGCCCGCGCCGAGGCCTCGCTCAGCGAGATCGCGACCGAGCTCGGCTTCGCCGACCAGGCGCATTTCACCCGTGTGTTCCGGAAGCTTTCCGGCTGCACGCCCATGGAGTGGCGTGCGACATGTCGATGATGCGGCGTAGCGCGTGCACGAGGACGGTTCCGCGATGACCCAGGGCGACCCCTCGGCGACGGCCGCCTTCGAGCTTTCGCAAGCCTCCTTCTCGGTCGGCGAGCGCGCGCTGCTCGCGCCGCTCTCGGCGCGTTTCGCGCCCGGCGCCGTGATCGGCCTTGTGGGCCATAACGGCTCGGGCAAGTCGACGCTGCTGAAGCTCCTGGCGCGGCAGCAGACCGTCACCAACGGCGCCATCCGCTATGGCGGCCGGCCGATCGGCGACTGGCGCTCCCGGGACTTCGCGCGCGAGGTCGCCTACCTCCCGCAAAACCCGCCTCTGGCGTCGGGGCTCACCGTACGCGAGCTCGTCGCGCTCGGGCGGTATCCGTGGCACGGGGCGCTCGGCCGGTTCGGCCCGGAGGACGCCGAAGCGGTCACGGAGGCGATGGAGCTCGCCGACGTTGCGGTCTTCGCCGACCGCATGGTCGAGGAGCTTTCGGGCGGCGAACGACAGCGCGTCTGGCTCGCGATGCTGGTCGCCCAGCAGGCGCGCTGGCTGCTGCTCGACGAGCCGACCTCGGCGCTCGACGTCGCCCATCAGATCGAGGTCCTGGCGCTCGTCCGCAAGCTCGCCGAGACGCAAGGGCGCGGCGTCATGGTGGTGCTGCACGACGTCAACATGGCGGCCCGGTTCTGTGACGAGGTGGCGGCGCTCCACACGGGCCGCCTGATCGCGCGCGGCTGCCCCGCCTCGATCATGGCGAAGGACCGCCTCGAGGCCATCTACGGCCTCGGCATGGAGGTGCTGCGACACCCGATCAGCGGCATGCCCCTCGCCTTCGCGAGCTGACGCCGGCGAAAGCTCAGCCGGACGACGCCGGCTGATGATCGGACGAAGGCGCCGCGCCCGACGCCGCGGCGTGCTTCTGGAACCGCTCGAAACGCGCGAGCGCTTCGTCGATCGCCTCCCGGAGACCTGCGTCCGCCTCGGCAAGCCACGTCCATTTCTGGATGAGAAGACGTCCGGCCCGCCGGTCCATCTTGAGGTCGATGGCCGCCACGAATTCGTCGCCCGCCAGAAGCGGGAGCGCGAAATAGCCGAACTCCCGTTTCGCGACCGGCACATAGGCCTCGAACCGGTGCTCATAGCCGAACAGCGCCTTGAGCCGCCTGCGCTGGATCACCAGCGGATCGAACGGCGAGAGGATGCGGATGCGGTCACGCGGGGCGGCCGGCCGGCGGGCGCTTTCGAGGACGGAGGGCGCGGCCCAGTGCTGCGTCTTCTCGAGGCCCTCGATGCTGACCGGCGTCAGGCGCTTTCGCTTCACCTCGGTCGCGATCGCCTCCGCGACGAGCCGCTTCGCCCGGAGGTCGCCGAAACAGACGGAGTCCAGGCTCACCACGCCCTGGGCGCGAAGGGCGCGAGCCAGAAGGTAGGACGCGCACTGTTTCTCGGAAGCCGGGGCAGGCCGCCTGCGCCATCCGAAGTGGCGCTTCGTCAGATCATAGGTCTTGAGCATTCCGGTTCGGCGGCTGACCACCAGGTCGCCTGCGAAGAACCCGAACCGCAGCGTCGCCCGGGACGGCTTTCGGCTCCCCCAGGGATGCGTCTTTTCGACGAGCGCGTCGTCGTCGACGTCCCGGATCGACAGCGGCCCCTCCTTGGCGATGCGCCGCAGCAGCGCTGCGTAATTGTCGCCCGGGATCGCGGCGAACATTCCGGCAGGCGCCTCCCTGAACCTGTCCATCGCCGGCGCGAAGAACCGGTAATCCGCGGTCGGCACATAGGCCAGCGCATGCGTCCAGTACTCGAAGACAGACTTGTCATCGGCCTGGGCCGTGTCGAGATCGCTCCTTCGATAGCTCGGGATGCGGGTGTGCAGGATGTGGTGGTGGCTGCGCTCGATCACGTTGATCGTGTCGATCTGCACGTAGCCGAGATGCTCGACGGCGCGGCGCGCCGCCTCCGGCCCTTCACCGAACGGAGCGTCCTGGTCGAGCTTCTGCGCGCTCAGCCAGGCGCCGCGCGCCGCCTTGAGAGACAGCGGAATCGAGCGGTCGGGCATGATGCGTTCCGGCATCTCCAGGGAGCGTTCGCGCCGGCCCGCGGGCGCGCGGAACAGCGGCTCAGCAAGCTAACGCGCCGCGGGCGCCGTTCCAGTCGATCACGACCGGTCCGGCGGGGCGCCGTCCCCTAGGCCTCAGCGATGCGCCGGAGCCATGCGCAGAACGAGCGAACGGCCGGATCGTCGGCGCAGCCGTCCGGCACATAGGTGAAATAGCTCCTGGCCGGCAGAGCCGGCTCTCTGAACGGCATGACCAGCCGTCCGGCCCGGACGTCGTCGGCGACGAGCGCCGTCGGCCCCATCGCGACCCCGACGCCATCCAGAGCCGCCTGAAGCGTCAGGTAGAAATGCTCGAGCGTGATCGAGCCGGCCGGCTTCAGGTCCGGAATCCTCGCGGCCACGAGCCATTGCGACCACACATCCGGCAGGGTCGCGGAATGCAGGATCGTGTGGCGCGCGAGATCGCGCGGATGCGTCATCGGCCGCTGTTCGATGAGCTTCGGACTGCACACCGGAATGCGCGTCTCGGACAGGAATTTCTGCGCCACATGAGCGGGGATCCGCTCCGGACCGCCGCGGATCGCCACGTCGTAAGGCTCCCGAAGGTCCTGAAGCGGCGTGTTCGAGGTCGTGAGACGGACCTCGATTCCCGGGTGGCCGAGCTGAAAGGAGGATAGCCGCGGTATCAGCCAGCGCAGCGTGAACGTCGCCATGGCGTTCACCTGCAGCAATCGACGCTCGTCGCGCTCGAGCTGCCGCGCGGTGGCGGCGGCGATCCGGTCGAACGCGGCCCCGACATCCGAGAGATAGTCGGCTCCGCGTTCCGTCAGCGCGATGCGACGGTTGCCGCGTTCGAAAAGCGGCTGCCCGAGCCACTCCTCCAACAGCCTGACCTGCCGGCTGAGGGCGCCGTGCGTGACGTTCAGCTCCTGCGCCGCGCGCGTGAAGCTCAGGTGGCGGCCGACCGCTTCAAACGCCCTCAGGGCGTTCATGGAGGGGAGACGGCGGCTCATCTGCGTCAGATTTTCTCACGCGACGTGGTCCAAAAAATCGTTTGTCGCATCACGAGGCCAAGCGCAACTTTCGCGGCTCTTCCAAGATGTTGAGCCAGATGTCGTCACTTGAGTCCGCCGGGCGCCCCGCTGCTCCAAATCGCACGCTCGCCGTGGCTGGCGTCGTCCATGCTGTCCATGACGGCTACACCGATCTCATCTACGTGCTTCTGCCGATCTGGCAGGCGGAATTCGGGCTCAGCTACAGCCTTCTCGCCGTGCTGCGCGGCGTTTACGCGGGATCAATGGCCGCGTTGCAGGTGCCGGCGGGCCGCCTCGCGGAGAAATTCGACGGACGCGTGATCCTCGCCGTCGGAACGCTCCTCTCGGCGCTGGGCTATGTGCTCGCCGGATTTTCGGGCGGCGCCATCGGTCTTTGCGTCGCCCTGGCGTTGTCGGGAGCGGGATCGAGCACGCAGCACCCGATCGCGTCCGCCGCCGTGTCGCGGGCGTTCGGCGACGCGTCCAGGGGTCCGATCGGGACCTACAACTTCGCCGGCGACGTCGGGAAGGCCTGCCTGCCCGCCTTGACGTCGCTGCTGGTAACCCTGATGCCGTGGCGGCACGCGCTCTGGCTGGTGGCGGCGCTCGGTCTGATCGCCGCCGCCGCGGTGGCGTTGATGCCGAGGATCCGCATCCCGCACCACGACCTCGCCGGTCCCGCAAGGCGGTCGCTCGGAGACCGACGCGGTTTCGCCCTGCTCTGCTGCATCGGAGGCCTTGATACGGCGGCCCGGATGGGCTTCCTCACCTTCCTTCCCTTCGTGCTGCAGGCGAAGGGCGCGGCCCTTCCGGCGATCGGGACGGCGTTGGCGACCGTCTTCGTCGGCGGCGCGTTGGGCAAGTTCGTCTGCGGCTGGCTGGGGGCGAGGCTCGGCGTTCTGCGCACGGTGCTGATCACCGAAAGCGCCACGGTCGCGCTCATACTGGCCACCGTGGCGCTGCCCCTGGCGCCGACCCTGCTTCTGCTGCCGGTCGTCGGGCTCGCGCTGAACGGCACCTCGTCGGTGCTTTACGGCACCGTTCCCGAACTCGCGCCGGCGGGGCGGGTGGAGCATGCGTTCGCGGTCTTCTACACGGGGGTCACCGGGTCGGGCGCCCTGGCGCCGATCCTGTTCGGCGTCGTGGGCGACGCAGCCGGGCGCTCTTGGGGCGTGTCCTGCGCCGCCGCCGCGTCCCTGCTGACGCTGCCTGTCGTCATTCTGCTGGGGCGCCGTCTTGTCCCCAGTCATGGGCGGGCTGGCGCGTGAATATGCGGAAACAGAACTTGTCCAGAGACGCGCCAGATCTCGCGATACGGAGAAGCATGTCTGGCGCAGCGCAGAGTTTTGCTTTCCACGGAGGCGCGTTTGATGAGTGAGGGCAGTCAGGCTCCCGTCATCCTGATAACGGGCGGCGGTCGCGGCGTCGGCGCGGCGACCGCACGGCTCGCAGCCGAGCGCGGCTACGACGTCGCGATCAGCTTCGCCTCCAACGAGGCCGCCGCCCGCGCGGTGGCTGACGACGTCAGGGCCGCCGGTCGCAAGGCGCTGGCCGTGCAGGCGGACAGCGCCGACCCCGGGCAGGTCGTCCGGCTGTTCTCCACGATCGACCAGGAGTTCGGCCGCCTCGACGTGCTCGTCAACAACGCGGCGATCATCGCGAAGCAGAGCCGGCTCGAGGACATCGGGTACGAGCGCATGCAGCGCATCTTCGCCGTCAACGCGATCGGTCCGATGCTCTGCGCGCAGCAGGCCGCGAAGCGCATGTCCCGCCGTCACGGCGGGCGAGGCGGAGTGGTGATCAACATCTCGTCGGCGGCGGCCCGCCTCGGAAGCCCGGACGAATATGTCGACTACGCCGCCTCCAAGGGCGCGCTCGAGACCTTCTCGATCGGCTTCGCCAAGGAGGTCGCGCGGGAGGGCGTCCGGGTCGCGTGCGTCCGCCCGGGCCACATCTATACCGAGATGCACGCCGACGGCGGCGAGCCCGGGCGCGTGGATCGCATCAAGGACACAATCCCCATGGGAAGAGGCGGCCGGCCCGAGGAGGTGGCGCGCGCGATCCTGTGGCTGGCGAGCGACGAGGCGTCCTTCATCACCAACACGTTCCTCGACGTCACCGGCGGGAAGTAGAGCCGAGCCATGCGGCCCGGGCGGCGCAGCGTCTCGGAAAGGAAACCGCCCCAGGACGAAGCGGACGTGCTATGATGAGGGATGGCTAAACATCAATTCGCAGTCGGCGACCCCGTTCGCCTGACAATTTCGCATGGGTCGGCCGCGACCACCCAGTTCAGGATCGTGCGCCTGGTGCCTGGAGATCGAGAGGATCTTCCGCCGGCCTATCGCATCAAGGCTCTGACCGAGAACCATGAGCGGATGGTCAAGGAAGACGAGATCGCTCCCTCGGTGTGAGTGAAGCGGCTCCGGCCGCTTGCCGATACGAAAAACCCCGCCGCCCTGAGGGCGACGGGGTCCATGACGCTCAGAAGCGCTTTCGGGCCTGAGGCTGCGGCGCTGCGACGAGCGAGGTTCGCCAGTACATCCGTGGTCGACCTCGCCGGTCGGCGCCTACGCCGGTCTGCCGCGGAAAACCGCAGCGGTCGGCGCGATCACGACTGAATCTGCAGCCGGTCGGCCGTCATCTTGCCGCTCTTGCGATCGGCGACGAGCTCGTAGGTGACCTTCTGGCCCTCCTGGAGATCGTGGATTCCGGAGCGCTCGAGGGCGCTGATATGCACGAAGGCGTCGGCGCCGCCGTCATCCGGCGCAATGAAGCCGAAGCCCTTCTGGGCATTAAACCATTTCACCGTTCCCGAAGACATGGGAACTCCTTTTTAGATCACAAAACATCCGCCGGACCTCGAAAGCCCAGCGCACCAGACATGCCACTTCATGGAAATAAAATCCGGCGCGAGATTTTCATCTCGTCGGCGCCAAATCGTATGTCGCTGAACCAACATTTTCAGCATGCGCCCTGCACGCGGGATTTACAAGGGTTTGTTTGTCGGTCGATTTCCGTGACAAAAGACGGGGCGCGTGCCGGAAGCGCGAAATCTCGGACCGCCGCTGGCTCGCTCGCAGCCCGGCCGACCGGGGCAGGCGGGGTGAGGTCTTGGACGTCATGGTCAAACCCGCGGCAGACGCGAATGAGTGGCTGCTGACCGATCTTCTGGGCCGCTCCATGGGCGTGGTTCGACGGAGCGACGGCGGGACTTTCCTGGTCGAGCCAGGCGGCAACGCGAAGCTGACGATGACCGGAATGCGCTGCGGCCCGTTCCATTCGCTCGATGACGCGCTATCCGCGATCGAGACGCACACGCGGGGCATATGCCGCCGCGAGGCCGCCCCGGACCAGTAGCTCCGCCGCAGTTCGCGGGGCGGGGCCGTGCCAACGCCCCGTCAGGTGAGAAGGCGTCGGGAACGCGCGTCGGTCGCCGAAGTTTGGATCGCGATCACCCGATCCGGACGGACGAAATTCACCCCGCCGGGGCTCTTCACTTCAATCAACTTCGCCAAGGAGCAGCCTTCCGCTGTCATGCCGCGCCGCGACTTGAATGAGCCCAGGCCCGGAACGATCACTCGTTCGATGAAGAACTTCGATCATTCACACAACTTTGCCGCGACATCTGGATAAATACGAAATTCTTTCTAGATACCAGCCGGATTTTGAAGGAGGACACGAGATGAAATATTTAGGGCGCATTAATCGACGGGGTGTTCTGGGCGGCGACTCCATAGCGAGCCTTCTCGAGATCGAGTGCTACGAACAGAAGGGCGGGCACATCACGGCGTCGGGTGAAATCGAGGCCTGCGACTCGGCGCTGGCGCTGTTTCACGGGGGCGCCAAGGTCGCGTTCGTCACGGCGGACGGTCACGCGCTGAGCCTGGCGCTGGCGGACACCAAGACCATGCCGGACGGAGCCGTCGCCCAGGTCGTCGCGACGGGCGATCTCCCCGTGATGAAGAACGGCCTGCTCGGCTGGTCTGAACCAGCCCCTCGCTCGGCCGCGACGAAGGCGCCCGCGGCCCTCTGATCGCTGAGGGCCCGCTGAACTCCGGCTCGCCCGCGCCCCCTCCGCCCTAAAGGGCATCCAGGCGCCCAGTTCCTCCCGAACTCCGAGAACAGTGCGTGCGGAAGGTCCGGCCATGATTGTCGAAAAGTGGGAGGAAGAGCTGAACCAGACGCATCGCAATGACCTTCATTCGACAGCGGAGGCCTGACG
This sequence comes from Hansschlegelia beijingensis, assembly GCF_014196425.1. Lineage (GTDB taxonomy): Bacteria > Pseudomonadota > Alphaproteobacteria > Rhizobiales > Methylopilaceae > Methylopila > Methylopila beijingensis. The sequence goes on along the minus strand of NZ_JACIDR010000004.1, from coordinate 98,361 downwards.
AGCGAGCGCGCCATGGCCCTGAGCCGACGGACCGCGATGATCCTGCTCGGCGCGCTCGCCCCGGGCGGGGCCCGAAGCGCGGGAGAAGCGTCCTTGAACCACGTCGTTCTCCTCGGGGACTCGGTGTTCGACAACGCCGCCTATGTGGCCGGCGGTCCCGACGTCGTATCGCAGCTTCGTGAGCGTCTGCCCCCTTCGTGGCGGGCGAGCCTTCGCGCGGTCGACGGGAGCGTGATGTCCAGCATGCCTCGCCAGCTGGCGCATCTTCCGGACGACGCGACCCATCTGGTCGTGAGCGTCGGAGGCAACGACGCCATTGCGCTCTCGGCTGTCCTGCGCGCCTCTTCGAGTTCCGTCTCCGGAAGCCTTCTTCGCCTGGCCGAGGTGAGAGACGGCTTCAGGCGTGACTACGCGGCCATGTTGCACGAGGTGACGAGAGTCGGCCTGCCGGCGGCCTTCTGCACCATCTACGAGCCGCGCTATCCGGACGCGGCCTCCCGACGCGCGGCCGCCACGGCTCTCGCGCTGATCGACGACTGCATCATCCGCCTGCTCATCGACCGGGGGCTCCCGATCATCGAGCTGCGGTCGGTCTGCGCGGATGACGCAGACTTCGCGAACCCGATCGAACCTTCCGTTCAGGGAGGCGGAAAGATCGCCGACGCCATCGCCCGCCTCCTCGCCACGCATGAGTTCGGCCGCGGTCGATCCGAGATCATCACGCGCTAGCGGATGCTGGCTCGGCGCGACCGCAGGCGGCGCACCGCCGCCAGGTTCAGACTCGCTTCAGGCCCCGGCGTCAGGCGCCAGCTCTCGCGGCCGTGAGCCGCGCCTCTTCCCTCGGGCGGGGAGCGCGCAATATGCGCCTTCACGAACAGCCGGCCGCAAGGCGGCTGACCGACACGAGACGCGCGTCAGCAGCACGCGCGACAGCCACGGGTAACGCATGAACAAGATTTCGACTCTGATCGTCTCGGGCGTGTGTTCGCTCGGGATGACCCTCGGCGTGGCGCCGGCCCAGGCGTCCTCCGTCTCCGTCCCCACCGTGGCGGGCGTCCCCATGGATCAGATCCAGACCGTCGGCCATCGGAGCCACAGGGGAGGCCATTACGGCGGCGGCAGACATGGTCACCGTGGCTGGGGCCACCGCGGCGGCTGGCGCCACGGCGGCTGGGACCGCGGCCATCGAGGCTATTACGGCCATGGCTACCGCCGACATCATCGCAACCACACGGGACGCTACATCGCGGCCGGCGTGCTGGGCCTCGCCGCAGGCGCGGCGATCGCGAACAGCAGCCGGGGCGACCGCTGTCGCTATGTCCGGAACGGACGGGCCTATTATCGTCCCTGCTGATCTGCCAACAGCTTCAGGTTCTCCGCGGCCGGGCCGGAAGCTCCGGAGATCGGCCGCGGAGAGCAGAGAAAAAAGCATGGGACTCAACACCGACGACGGCTTCTTCATCGAGAGCCGCATGACCGACGACTCGGGCGAAGGAGCGGATCGAGGCGAGCGCGTCATCCGCTGGATCGTGCTCGCGGCCTCAGCCGATGAAGCGCTGTCGCTCCTGAAGCGCGACTATCCGGGCGCGGAGCACTCCGTGGCCGACAGCGGCCGTGACATCCGCGCCCAGGCGGCGCGGCTGGGGCTCGTCCCTGGCATCTACCAGCGCGCCTGAGGGCGCTCGGGCGCCGCTCGCCGCCGCCGGCGGCGAGCCCGCGCAGGCGCTCTAGTCGCTGATCTCGGGTTCGACCAGCTTGGCGAGCTTCCTCAGGGACTCCTGCCATCCGAGGTAACAGGCCTCCGGGGGTATGATGTCGGGAACGCCGGTCTGTTCGATGCTGACCTCGGTTCCGACCGAGACGGGCTTCAGGCTCACCGTGACGGTCATCTCTCCGGGCAGGTTCACATCGTCAAACTTGTCCGTGTAGACGAGCCGCTCGCCCGGGATCAGCTCCCTGTATTGGCCGCCGAAGGAATGGACGGCGCCGGTGGTGAAGTTGCGGAACGACATGCGGTGCTCGCCGCCGACCGTCGCGTCGAGCTTGTGCACCGTGCAGGTGAACCCGTTCGGGGGCAGCCAGCCCGCGACAGCGTCGGGCTCGACAAACGCGCGGTAAACCTTCTCGGGTTTGGTGGCCAGGACCCGGTGCAAAGTGATGGTGCTCGGCACGACCGTCTCTCCTAGGTGAGCGATAGCAACAACCCTAAGACGGATGAGAGCCGCGTCCGCCGACATCGAAGCAGATCTTTTCGTGCGACGTTCACGCAAGGCGATGCGCGCCGAGCCTTCGCCATGTCCACGGCGACCTGAGCCGACGCGACTTGGGATCGACGTCGATCATCCCAGCCGGAGCGGCGCGCGGACGACCGACGACCAGTTTGAGGCGTCCCTTGGAGAGGGCCGGGATCACGGCGACGCCGCGCGGCGCCTCTTCTTGGATGAAGACGCCCGCGGCGCCGGAGGGCGCAGCGGGCGTCTTCACAAGCACAGTTCAGCCGGCTCCGGTCGCCGGCCTGAACCTCATGCGCGCCGGTTGGGGCTCCGCACGGTCAAGGCCCCTGCCCGGCCGGCGAGCAACGCCGCAGCGCCGCCGAGAAGGAGCGCGAAGAACCCGATCAGGGCGCCCATGGAGGTCGCCTCGGCGGTCGCGTCCGCCGCCTCCGCGGCCTTCTGCTTCGCCTGATCGACCGCCTGCCTGTACTGCGCCTGGTACTGGTCGATCTGGCCGCGGGCCTGCTCGACGGGGATGTTCTGCGCCTTGGCGAGCGCCTCCGCGGCCTGGGTCTTGGCCTGCTCCTGCTGCGCCGGATCGGCGCTCATGGCGCCGCGCACCGCCGAGATGGCGCGGTCGCGCAGGGCCGCCGGGTCGTCGCCGCCGGACGCGCTGCGGATGGCGCCCTCGATCGAGCCGAACGGATCGGGCGCGTTCTGCAGCGCCGGCGCCGCGCCCTGCGCGGCCGAGGTGACGGCCTGGCCTGCGCCGCTCAGGGCGCTGGTCGCCGTCGTGTACGCGCCGCCCACGAGCGCGCCCATCGCGCTCGTCAACAGATAGACGATCACGAGCGTGGTCGCGGCCCAGGCCGTCAATCCGTGCAGCGCGCCGAGCGTGGGCCGCGTCACGCCGCTCGCCCGGCCGGCGACGTAGCCGCCGATCGCGCCGGCGATGACGCCCGAGACGACCCACCAGACCGCGGCCGAGATCGAGATCGTCTGGACGTCCGGGGAGCCGTCCCCTGCCGGGTCGACGGTCGCAAGGCCGATCCCGACGCCAAGCATGCTGAGCAGCAGATGAGCGACCAGCGCCAGCGCCACGCCCGCGAAGACGGCGCCCCAGGAAATCCTGTTCAGTGCGCCCGGAATGGCGACTTCTACGACTTCTTCGGTGGTGGAATAGACCGCCATGTCGTCACCTCGATTGTCTTCATCAACGCGACGGGTCGCCCGTTGAGTGGGCGAAACAATCAGGATGGCGCTTTGTTCATGAGGCGGCGGCGCAGGGCCGGAATCCGGGTCAGCAAAACGAACGAAGAGAAGAGGATCACCCGGCCCGCGGTTCGATGCGCAGCGCGCGCAGGGCGTTCAGGATGACGGCGATGTCGATCGCCTCCTGAAGAAGCGCGCCCTGCACCGGCGTGAGATGGCCGAAAGCGGCGGCGATCATGCCGACCACCGACAGGCCGATGCCCGCCACCACGCTTTCGAGCGCGATGCGCCGCGCGCGCCGGGCGATCTCGATGCCGGTTCCCAGCCGGTCTATCCTGTCGACGAGGAGCACGACATCGGCCGCCTCGGCCGATGCGGCGGCGCCGCGGGCGCCCATCGCCACGCCGACATCCGCGGCCGCGAGCGCAGGCGCGTCGTTGACGCCGTCGCCGACCATCATGACCGGCCCGTGCTTCCGCTCGCTCAGGACGAGCAGCACCTTCTGGTCCGGACGAAGGCCGGCCCGCAGCGCGTCCAGCCCGAGCCCCTGCGTCACCTGCTCCGCGACCTCGGCGCGATCGCCGGTGGCCAGCAGGATCCGCTCGATCCCTTCGCCCCGGAGCTTGAGGAGCATGGGGCCCGCGTCGTCCCTGAGGGCGTCCGCCATGACGAGATGCCCGGCGATCGCGCCGTCGACCGCGATCGTCACCAGCACCGAGCCGGCCGGGAGCTTGCGGTGGCTCTCCGGCGCCCTCCCAACCGCCTCCGCGACGAAGCCCGGGCCGCCGACGGCGACCCTGCGGCCGTCGACGAGGCCGGTCAGCCCTTCGCCGGGGCTCTCGTCGACCTCCCCGGGCGCGGAGAGAACGAGGCCGCGGGCGAGCGCCGCCGCCATGACGGCGTGCGCGACCGGATGGCCGGACGCCTGCTCGAGCGACGCCGCCAGGCGAAGCATCTCCTGATCGGCCATGACGCCATGGTTCTCGATCGCGACGATCTGCGGGCGCCCGTCGGTCAGGGTGCCGGTCTTGTCCAGGACCAGCGTGCGGATTCGGGACATCGTCTCGAGCGGCCCGGCGCCCTTCACCAGGACGCCGGAGCGCGCGGCGCGCGACATGCCGGCCACCAGCGCGACCGGCACCGCGAGGATCAGCGGACAGGGCGTCGCCACAACCAGCACCGCGACGGCCCGGATCGGATCATCGGTGAACCACCAGGCCGCGAACGCCAGCGCGACCGTGACGGCGAGGAAGCCGACGGACCAGCGGTCGGCGAGGCGCGCCATCGGGGCCTTGGAGCGCTGCGCCTCCTCGACCAGCCGGACGATGCCGGCATAGGTGCTCTCGGCGGCGGGACGCGTCGCCACGAGGTCGAAGGCTTCGCCCGCATTGGTGGCGCCGCTCATGGCCTCGGCGCCGCGCGTCAGACGCACCGGAAACGACTCGCCCGTGAGCGCCGACGTGTCGAGGAGCGCCGTGTCGGACATGATCACGCCGTCGACCGGCGCCACGTCGCCCTGCCGGATCAGCAGGCGGTCGCCAGGCTCGATTGCGTCGAGGGAGACCTGCTCCAGCCCGCCGTCGCGGTGCCGTATCGCGGTTCGGGGAACGCGCGAGAGCAAATCCTGCATCTCGCGCCGCGCGCGGCCTTCGGCGAAGCTCTCGAGGAAGGCGCCGCCCGAATACATGAGGGCGACGACGGACGCCGCGAGCGTCTCGCCGAAGATGAGGGCGGCGGACATCGACAGGGCGGCCACGACGTCGAGTCCGACGTCGCCCCGGCGCAGGCTGCGCGCGATGTCGACCAGGAGGGCGAGCAGGACCGGCGCCGCCCCGGCGAACCATGCGATCCGGGCGGCCTCGGCGTTCCACGCGAAGGAGAAGGCGAGCCCGGTCAGGAGACCCGACAGCGCGAGCAGCAGCAGCGCCGTCTTGAAGCGGTCGACGCCGCCGCCGCCCGATCGGCTCAGTTCCATCAGCCGTGTCCATTCCTGTCGGCCCGCCGGAAAAGCGACGCTCGATTCCTGTATATCGGGCCCTGCCCCATCATCGCGGGGCGGTCACAGGGCGTCGAGCCTCGACGGCGGCCTCCGTCGGCCCCCAGGTGCGCGCGGACAGGCGTCGATCGCGAGCCTCCGATCAGTCGCCGAAGGCCAGGTTCTCGATGTGCTCGGCCGCAGCCTGCTCGATGCCCGCGAGCTCCGCGTGCCTGACCCGCTTCGGGCCGATCAGGATCATCAGGCCCTCTATCTGCGCGGTGATCAGCGCGGCCCGGAGATCGCGGCTTTCCCGGCCGATGTCGGGGCGCACGCGCTCGATCATGTCCGAGAGCCAGGACCGCATCCGCGCGTAGAACGCGCCCAGCATCTTGGACACGGGGGGAGAGTGGTTGGCCATCGCCCACATCTCCATGAGGAGCGTCACGGTCCGCTCGCGCTTGTTCTCCTCGATCATGAACTTGATCGAGAACTGGAAGATCTCGCGGTCGCCCTTGAGCCGCGACGGCACCCGCTTCTTCAGGCGTTCGTCCCAGCGATCGAAGATGAACTCCGCGAGGTCGACCATCAGGTCGTCCTTCGAGGGGTAGTAGTAGTTGACGTTGCCGACCGCGATGCCGACGCGCTTGGCGATATTGCGATAGGACAGGTTCGCGAAGCCTTCGGACACCACGATGTCCTTGGCTGCCTCCAGGATCATGGCGGACCTGCCGGCGCCCTTCCGGGTCGAACCCTTCGCGGCCGGCGACGGCAGATTGACCATGCGGGCTCCCCGTCGCTGGCGCGGCTTTCGGAAGCGCCGCGCCATTCCCAGTACGACCGTACAAGAACTTTGACCAGAGGGTGCGCCGCCGCTTCATCGAACCCTATGGGGGCCAAGGAAAATCCGATCGTGCGCGCGCAAACGCGCTGCAGCGCAGGGGGCCAGTTGGGCGCCCAGCATTTTTGCTAGGCAGCGTACTAATCTGCACACCATTCGAGCGCTCTAGGACGCCCGTACGATTTACCGGGACCGGCTCCTTGGTATCGTTCCAGACAGTCGCAACGTCTTGGAAGGACGGAGCCAGCCATGAACGCTGAGATCGACACCATGATCGTGCGCGGCGCCTGCCCGCACGACTGCCCGGACACTTGCGCGTTCGAGTACCACGTGAAGGGCGGCAAGCTGGTCGAGGTGACCGGCGACAAGAACCATCCGATGACGCAGGGGCGCCTCTGCGTGAAGCTCAAGGACTTCGCCGGCCATCATTACAATCCCGAGCGGATCCTGACGCCGCTGAAGCGCGTCGGACCGAAGGGATCGCGCCAGTTCGCGCCGATCACCTGGGACGAGGCGCTGACCACGATCCGGGACAAGTGGAACGGGATCATCGCCGAATACGGCGCGCAGGCGATCATGCCTCACGCCTATCTCGGCCATCAGGGAACGCTGAACGGGCTCACCGCGGGCGACGCGTTCTTCAACCGCCTCGGATCGACTGTCGCGGAGAAGACCTACTGCGAGAGCGGTTCGTCCACCGCCTGGGTCATGACTGTCGGGCCGTCCGGCGGACTGGACATCGAAAGCTTCGTCCACGCGAAGTACATCATCGTGTGGGGCATGAACATGACCAGCACGAACATCCACGGCTGGCCGTTCATCGTGAAGGCGCAGGAAGCCGGGGCGAAGGTCGTCGTCATCGACCCCGTCCGGACCCGCACCGCGAAGGCCGCCGACTGGCACATCCAGATAAATCCGGGCACCGACGGCGCGCTCGCGCTCGGCATGATGAACGTCATCATCGCCGAGGACCTCGTCGACCACGACTATGTCGAGAAATACACGCTCGGCTACGAGGAGCTGAAGGAGCGCGCGGCGCTGTTCCCGCCGGAGCGCGTCTCCCGGATCACGGGCATCCCGGCCGAGGACATCGTCAGGCTCGCGCGCGAATACGCGACCACGCCGCCGGCCGCGATCCGCGAGGGCGTCGCGATCGAGCGCAGCCGCGGCGGCGGACAGGCGATCCGCGCCATCACCTGCCTGCCGGCGCTGATCGGCGCGTGGCGGCATGTCGGCGGCGGCGCCATGGAGATGCCGATCTGGGAGTTCCCGACGAACTTCGACTTGATCTGCCGGCCGGACTGGATCCGCCCGGGCACCCGCGTGGTCAACGAGCTCGACCTCGGGGCCGCATTGACGGGCGAACTGCAGCTCGACCCGCCGATCAAGTCGCTGTTCGTCTACAACTCCAACCCGATGAGCCAGGCGCCCGCGCAGGCCAAGATCGCGAAAGGTCTCGAGCGCGAGGACCTGTTCACGGTCGTCAGCGAGCTCTTCATCACAGATACGGCGAAATACGCCGACATCATCCTTCCGGCCGCCATGCAGGCCGAGCAGCTCGACATCATGGTGACCTGGGGCCACCTCTACATCAGCCTCAACCAGCCGGCGATCGCGCCGCCGCCGGACTGCGTGCCGAACGTCGAGATGTTCCGCCGCCTGGCCAAGACCATGGGCTTCAACGACGATTACTGGGACCGCTCCGACTGGGAGATGCTCCAGGACTTCTACGACTGGGATTCGCCTGCGCTTGCGGGCATCACGCTCGAGACGCTGAAGGAGACGGGCTGGGCGCGCATCAATGTCGGGCTGCCGCATGAGCGCAAGCCGCACGCCGAAGGCAACTTCAAGACTCCGTCCGGCAAGTGCGAGTTCAAGTCGAGCGTCACCGAGAACTTCGTCGTGCCCGTCTGGCGGTCGATGTACGAGGGCATGCAGCCCGGCGACCCGATCGACCCGCTGCCGGATTACGTGCCGCCCTACGAGTCGCGCGAGACCAACCCCGAGCTCGCCAGGCGCTTCCCGCTCTCGATCGTCTCGCCGAAGGCGCACGCCTTCCTCAATTCGCAATACGCGAACGAGGCGCCCAAGCAGAAGCGCCAGGGGGAGCAGACCGTGTTCATGCATCCCGCCGACGCTGCGGCCCGCCAGATCGTCACCGGATCGACGGTCCGCGTGTTCAACGAGCGCGGGCATTTCGACGGCCGCGCCGAGATCGTCGACGCGCTGATGCCGGGCCTTGTGATGGCGAACCTCGGCCATTGGCCGAGCTTCACCAAGTCGGGCACGGCCGTGAACTCGATCAGCTCCGACGCCCACTGCGGCATGGGCATGGCCGGGAGCTACTCGGACAACCTCGTCGAGGTCGAACACGTCGCCGCGTGAGCCGGAGGCCGCGGCGCGCCACGACGCGCCGCGGCCGACCTTGATGGAAATGCCCAGGACGCCAGCATGACCCACGTCGTCACCGCCAACTGCCAGGCCTGCCGCTTCACCGACTGCGTCACCGTCTGCCCGGTCGCCTGCTTCCACGGCGACGAAGAGCGGCTCTACATCGATCCGGAGGTCTGCGTGGATTGCAGCGCGTGCATCCCCGCCTGCCCCGTCGGCGCGATCAAGGAGGAGTTCGACCTCTCCGGCGACGAGGAGGAGTGGATCGAGATCAACGCGACGCGGGCGAGCGCGCTCCCGGTCATCCGTTCGAAGCAGCCGCCGCTTCCTTCGGCGGAAGCCCGGCGAAGCGAGCTCGGCCTGAACTGAGGACGCGGCAGGTGAACCCGCCGGGGCCGCTCAAGGTCGTCGTCGTCGGCAGCGGGCCGAGCGGCTTCTACGCCGCCGAGGCGCTGCTCGCGGCGGGCGCGGAAGTCGACGTCGTCGAGCGCCTGCCGACGCCGTTCGGGCTGGTGAGGTTCGGGGTCGCCCCCGACCACCCGAAACTGAAGCAGGTCTGCCAGAACTTCACCGAGATCGCGGGCCACGAGCGCTTCGCCTTCTTCGGCAATGTGGCACTCGGCCGGGACGTGTCGGTCGACGAGCTGCGCGAGCTCTACGACGCCGTCGTGGTCGCCAGCGGATCGTCCGCCGACCGCAAGCTCGGCGCGCCCGGCGAGGATCTGCCCGGAAGCTGTTCGGCGACCGAGTTCGTGGCCTGGTACAACGGCCATCCGGACTATCGCGACCGATCGTTCGATCTGTCCTGCGAGACCGCGGTCGTGCTCGGCCACGGCAATGTGGCGATCGACGTCTGCCGGATCCTCTCCAAGTCCGTGGACGAGCTCCGCCAGACCGACATCTGCTCCCACGCGCTCGAAGCGCTCGCCGAGAGCCGGGTGCGGGACGTGCACCTCGTCGGCAGGCGCGGGCCCGCCCAGGCGAAGTGGACCGCGAAGGAGATCCGTGAACTCGGAACGCTTTCCGAGGCCGACGTGGTTCTCGACCCAGCGGACCTCGCGATCGGGCCGGCCTGCGCGGCCGAGATCGCCGACGCCCGGGGCGTCACGGCCGCGCAGAGCCTGAAGATCCTCAGGACGCTGGAAGGCCGGCCGCGCGAGCGGCGCAAGGCGATCCACCTGCGGTTCAACCTCAGCCCGAAGGCCATCGAGGGCGCGGGACGCGTGGAGCGGGTGCTGTTCGACCGTTGCCGGCTTTCCGGAGAGCCCTTCGCCCAGGTCGCGACGCCCTGTGGCGAAACAGCCGCGATCGAGGCGGGCCTGGTGTTCCGGAGCGTGGGCTACACCGGCGTTGCGATCGAGGGCGTCCCGTTCGACGCGAGGTCCGGCACGATACCCCACCTCCGCGGGCGCGTGATGGATCAGGGGGGCCCCGCGCCCGGTCTCTATGTCGTCGGCTGGATCAAGCGGGGGCCGTCCGGGGTGATCGGCGTGAACCGGGCCTGCAGCCTGGAGACCGTCGAGACGCTTCTTTCCGACCTTCACGGCGCGGCGCCGGGCAAACGCGGCCGCGCCGGGCTGCGCGGCCTGCTGGAGAGACGCGGCGCGCGCCCTGTCGATTTCGGAGCCTGGAAGCTGATCGACGACGCCGAGCGCCGCGCCGGCTCGGCGGCCGGCAAGCCCCGCGAGAAGCTGACCTCGATCGCGGAGATGCTGGCCGCCGCACGCCGGGATCCGGAGGCGCCCGACATCCGCTGCTGCGCGTGAGCGGCCGGGTCAGCGCATCCAGCGGAACATCGCCCGCAGCATCCGGGCGTGTCGGGCGTCGTATGGCGGATCGAGCAGCCGCGCCACCGTCCAGCGTGCGTGCCGGACATGCCCGCGCATGTTCGAGAACGTCTCGAAGCCGGCCCGCCCGTGGTAGCGGCCCATCCCGGACTGGCCGACGCCGCCGAACGGCAGCGACTCGATCGCCGCGTGGGCGACCGCGCCGTTGACCACCACCGCGCCGGAGCGCGTGCCCTCGAGGATTTTCTGTTCGACGCCGCGGTCCCGGGTCATGGCGTAGACCGCGAGCGGGGCCGGCCGGGCGCGCAGCGCAGCGAGCGCCGCATCGAGGTCCGGATGGGCTTCGATCGCGAGCAGCGGCCCGAACAGCTCCTCGGTCGCGGCGGGCGAGCCGGCGGCCGGCTCGATGACCGCAAGCCCTTCGGGAGCGGCCTGGGGCCCGAGCTCCTCGACCCGCTCCCCCTCGCCCAGACGTTCGAGCCGCGCGCGGTGATCCGCCGAGATGATGGCGGTCGGGAGCCCCTCCGGGAAGATCAGGCGGGCCGCGTCGCGCAGCGCCGCCTTGAAGGGCTCGGGGGCGACGCCCGCCAGCAGCACCGTGTCGGGCGCAAGGCAGGTCTGGCCGGCGTTCAGCCCCTTCCCGGTCACGATCAGGCGCGCCGCCTCGTCGAGGTCGGAGTCCGGCGTGATCAGCACGGGGCATTTGCCGCCTAGCTCCAGCGTCACCGGCGTGAGGTTTTCGGCGGCGGCGGCCATCACGGCGCGGCCCGCAGCCGTCGAGCCGGTGAACAGGAGATGGTCGAGCGGCAGGCGCGCGATCGCCTCCGCGACCCGCGCGTCGCCCTGCACGACGCGCGCGACCTCGTCGCCGAGCGCCTCTGCGATCAGCGCCGCCAGCAGCGCCGAGGTCCGCGGCGTCCGCTCGGAAGGCTTGAGCAGGATGCGGTTGCCGGCGGAAAGCGCGCCCACGAGGGGCAGCAGGCACAGCTGCACGGGGTAGTTCCACGGCGCGATCACGCCCACCACGCCGAGCGGCTGCGGCGTGACCCAGGCGCGGCTCGGCCAGAACGGCGCGTCGACCGCGACCCGTCGCGGCCGCGCCCAGCCGCGAAGCCGGCGCCGCGCGTGCCGGATCGCGTTAAGCGTCACGATCACCTCGGCGATCAGCGTCTCCTCGCGCGACCGGCGGCCGAAATCGCGGTCGACGGCCTCGGCGATCTCGTCCCGGCGCGCGACAAGCGCGTCCTGCAGGGCGGCGAGCCGCTGCTTGCGGATCGAAAGCGGCAGCCCGCCCTCGCGCCGGTCGGCGGCGCGCAGCGCCGCATAGGCGGTCGCGACCTCCTCCGTCACGCCAGCGCGCCGAGATCGACCGGCGCGAAGCGCACGTTCTCTTCGGGGTCGCCGACCTCCGACACCGAAATCGCTCTCCATGAAGCGAGACGGTCCAGAAGCTCCTGCACCAGTTCCTCCGGGGTCGAGGCGGCCGCCGTGACGCCGAGAACCTCGGCCTCCTCCACGAAGGCGCGCGGAAGCTCGCCGGCCTCCTCGATCAGCAGCGTCGGTCGGCCTTCCGCCTCGCCGACCTCGCGCAGCCGGTTGGCGTTGGAGCTGTTGCGGGCCCCGCACACCACCAGCCGGTCCGCCCGCCCGGCGATCCGCCGCAGCGCCGTCTGCCGGTTCTGCGTGGCGTAGCAGATGGTGCGCACGTCCGGCCCGGCGACGTCCGCGTAGCGCGCGTGAAGCGCCGCGATCACGGCGCGCGCATCGTCCACGGACAAAGTCGTCTGCACCACATAGGCGACCGGGTCCTCCGGCGCGAAGCCGAGCGCCTCGACCTCCGCCGGGCTCGCCGCCACGGCGGCCTCGCCGTCGATATGGCCGAGAATGCCCGTCACCTCCGGATGCCCCTCATGGCCGATGACGACGATCTTGCGCCCGGCCTGCGCGCTGCGGGCCGCCTCGAGGTGGACGCGGCGCACGAGCGGACAGGTCGCGTCCAGCACGGGCGCGGCGCGGCGGGCCGCCTGCCCGGCCACCTCGCGGCCGACGCCGTGCGCGCTCAGCACCGTCACCGCGTCCGGCGGAATCTGCTCCAGCTCGTCCACGAACCTCACGCCAGCGGTTTCGAGACGGTCGGTCACCCGGCGGTTGTGGATGATCTGGTGCCGGACATAAATCGGGCGATCGGTGGCGGCGCGCGCGTCCTCGACGGCCTGGACGGCGCGGCGCACGCCGGCGCAGAAGCCGCGCGGCGCGGCGAGCAGGACGGTGAGCGGCCTCAAATCGCGGCCTCACGCAGGGCGGACGGCCGCTTCGAGCGCCGGGAGGCGTGGATGCGACGTCGCCCGGCCGCGCGCCCCGACGCCACCGCCGCCTCGATGGTCGCCGGCAGCGGGCCGCCCCAGTCGCCGGCGAAGACGAGATTTTCGACGCGCGTGCGCGGGAACCCGATCGGGTCACCGACCGCATGGCGGATCGTCGCCCGCCGCTCGATCAGGACGCGGGCGTCAGGCGCCGCCTCCGACGCGTCGAGGCCGACGCACAGCCGCGCCGCGCGCACCTCGGGCCAGACGCGGTCCGCGAGGTCGGCGCGATCGAGGTCGGAGGCCGCCGAGATCGTCACGCTGGCGCAGGCCTCCCGCAGGGCGACCCATTGCGAGAGCCCGCCCGTGATCCCGACAAGCCGCGGGGCCGCGGGACCCCGCAGGGCGAAGTGGACGCCGGCGATGCTTTCGAAGGCTGCGGGCGTCGCAAGCTCCGGCATCAGCCGCGAGACCTCGTGCGGCGGGAGCGCAAGAATGACCATGTCCTCCGGCGCCACCGCCACGGAGCCGAAGCCGAAATCGAGCCGAACGACGCGCTCGTCAGCGACCGCGAGCGCCCGCAGCCGGGCGTTGAAGGCGATCGTCGCGCCATGACGCCCGAGCGCGCGCTCCGCCGGCTCGATCATGTCCGGGCCGAGGCCGCGGCGCGGAATCATGAGGCGCGCCGCGCCGGGTCGCGCCAGCCGGCGCAGCACATGACCGAGGCGACGCGACGAGGCCATCTCGGAGCGCGTGTTCAGCACCGCGACAGCGAGCGGGTCCACGAAGGTCCCGGCGAGACCGCTTGCGGCGAAGCGCGCCGCGACCGGTCGATCGCGCAAGGGGAGCGCCGCGGCCGCCAGACGGACGAGATCCGCCGCCGCGAAGCCGGCCGGCCGCCGATTCGGGTCGAGCCAGCTGAACGGGGAGAGACCGACGCAGCGCGCCGTCCCGGTCCGCGCATCCACCATCGGCAGGCCGTCCGGCTCCGGCTCCACCCAGTCGCCGAGCGCGCCGATCGCCTTCAGAAAGCCGGTCGCGGCCGTGTTACAGGAGAGAAGAGCGTGGGTGCCGTTGTCGTGGCTGAAGCCGTCCGGGCCGACCACCGTGCGACAGCGGCCGCCGAGCTGCGGCGCAGCTTCGTAGACCACCGTCCGCCGGCCCGCGACCGCGGTCTCATACGCCGCCGCCAGCCCCGCGACGCCACCGCCCACAATGTGCGCCGCGCCGCTCATGCCGGGGTCGCGGCGCGCGACAGCAGACGCAGCCGCTCGCCGAACCGCAGTCCGGACCGCGGGGCGTCGAGCTTCGGTCCGCCCTCGCGCGCCATGCGCCGGAACAGGCAGCGATAGCCTTCCATCATCAGGATGGCCGGCTTCAGCCTGCGGCGGTCGAGATGGCGGAGCATCTCGCCGGAGGCCGCAAAGCCCTGCTCGGCTTCGGCCGCGAGCCGGATCCACGCCGCCTCGAAGCGTGGCGACCGGATGAGCTGGAGGGCCGGCAGGCCCGGATCGGCCTCGATCCACGAGAGCGGGACATAGACGCGGTCGGCGCGGGCGTCCTCGCCGACATCGCGCATGACATTCACGATCTGCAGCGTGCGGCCGAGCGTCAGCGCGAAGTCGCGCGCCGACGTCGCGCCGAAGATCGAGACGGCCAGCACCCCGACGGCGCCGGCCACCCGGCGGCAGTAGAGATCGAGCGCCTCCGTGTCCGCGATCCGGACGCGGCCCCTTGCGTCCTGCTCCATGCCGTCGAGGACCGCGAGAAGCTCCTCTGGCGGCAGGTCGAACCGCTCCCGCGCCCAGGCGAGCTCGCGGCCGACGGCGCCGGTCGGCCGGTCGAGCTCGGATCGCCAGCCCGCCAGCAGGCGCGACTTCTCCTCGCGCGGCGCGGAGCAGTCCGCCACGTCGTCGACCCTGCGGCAGAAGGCGTAGACGGCGTTGATCGCCCGCCTGCGGTCGGCTTCGAGCACCGACATGCCGAGCCTGAAGGACGAGCGGGACCGGCTGACGACCCGGCGCACCGCGCGGGCGTCCGCGCCGGCGCGCCGCGCCCGCGCGAAAGTCGCCGGCAACGCAGCGATGAAGTCGCGCCGGCCGACAGCCACACGGCCAAGCACCGGATCCTCGCGCGAGAGCTTGAAGCGCAGCCGCCACGCCATCTCGATGGTGGCGCAGGCCTGCAAGGCGAGCCGGCGGTCGCGGATCGCCTCCGGAAGGGCCGCAGCGTCGCAGATCATCTCGTCGACCCGGTCGAGCAGAGCGTCGAGCACCGGGCGCCGGGCCGCGCCGCGCTCCGCGTCGAAGAACGCCGCCTCGCCGCCGGCTTCCGCGAGCCAGCTCTGCGGCAGGTACACCCGGTCGAGGGACCGCCGGTCGTCGGCCGCGTCCTGGATGTGGTTCAGGATCTGAAGCGCGGCGCAGAGCGCGTCCGAGGCCGGGAAGGCGGACTCGGTCTCGCCGTGCAGCCGGAGCAGGAAGCGACCGGCCGGCGCCGCGCTTTTCGCGCAATACGCCCTGAGGTCGTCGAGCGTCTCGTAGCGCCGAGGGCTTGCGTCCTGCCGAAACGCCTCGATCATGGCGAGCGCTTCCGCCCGGCCGACGCCGAACCGGCCGTCCACGTCGGCGAGAGCCTTCGCGACCGGATCCCCCGAATCGCCCGCCAGCAACGCCCCCTCGAAAGCCGCGAGACGAGAGAGCTTCTCCTGCGGCGCGAGGACAGGATCGTCCGCGACATCGTCCGCCCGCCGGACGAAGCGGTAGAAGGCGAGCGTCGGCGCGCGCATCTGCGGCCGCAGCAGGAAGGACGCCACCGGAAAATTCTCGTCCGCCGGCGTTTTCGACAAAGCGGCGCTCAACGGTCGCCCTCGAAGCCTGGCCGGGCGCCCTTGCGGTGCGCGGGATCCCAGCGCCCCCCGCGCGCGACGGCCGCGACGCTCTTCCAGGCGTCGTAGACGCCGCCAACCCCGGCGCGGCCCGTCAGCACCGTCTCGAAGCGCTCGGGATCACGGGAGACGACGTCGCGGGCGAGCTGGTCCATGGTCTCGGCGAGCCTGCGGCTCAGGTCCTCCTGACGCACCTCACGGTCCAGCGCGAGCAGCTCCGCCGCCGGAACAGGCTCGCCGAACGCCGCGAAGGCTTCGGCGCTCCGCTCCGTCCAGAACGCGTATTCGAACGCGACCGGCGCGAGGACGGCACCCGGCGCCGCCTCGCACAGCCAGGCGAGGCCGGGCTTCAGCCCGAGCGGGCGCTCGCGCGGATCGGAGAAGCGACCCTGCGCGGCGATCCACAACAGGCTGTCGTCACGCGAGAGGATCAGGGCGCTTTGCCGGAAGAAATCGGCCGCGCCCGACATCTTTTCGAGATCGACCCCATAGGCCCCGATGCGGCCGAAGAAGGCGTACTTCTCCAGCATCTCGCGATCCATCGGAGCGAAAGGGCGCCGGTCCGGAAACAGCCGGCGCGCCAGGATCAGGTAGAGGGCCGCGTCCCACCAGCCCGGGTGGTTGGCGTAGAGGATCAGCGGGCCGGCTCCGCCATTTCGGACGCGGGTCGCGCCCGTGAGCCGCAGCGCGTTCATATGGCGGCGGAAGTAGCGCTCGAAATAGAGCGCGAAGAAGCGCGCCTGAAACGGCGAGTACCGCTCCACGACGTTCGCGGAGCGCGGAGCCGGGGCGCGCCGCGGGGTCATCAGGCCGCTCCAGCGGCCGCCGAGGCGTCGCGGTCGAGCACGTCGGCCGCGATCCAGCCGGACATCATCACCATCGGCATGCCAGGGCCCGGATGGGCCGCGCCGCCCGCGAGATAGAGGCCCGGCACCTTGCGGCTGCGGTTGCCGGGCTTGAACGCGCCCATGAACTTGCCGTGGCTCGCAAGCCCGTAGATCGCGCCGTCCAGCACCTTGTAGCGGTCGTGGATGTCCTGAGGCGTCAGCGCGCGCTCGAACGTGATCCGCTCCTCGATGTCGTGCAGCCCTGCCGAGCGCTTCAGCTTGTCGAGGATGACCTGGCGGTAGCCGGGCAGCATGCGGCTCCAGTCCTGGCCGGGCCGGAGATAGGGGGCGTGCACCAGAACATAGAGCGCCTCGCCGCCCTCCGGCGCGACGCCCGGCTCCGTGAAGGAGGGCGCGGCGAGGTAGCAGGTCGGGTCGGGCGCGGGCCGGCCGTGCTTGTAGATCGCGTCGAACTCCTCCTCCGGGTCGCGGGAGAAGACGAAGCAGTGATGCGCGAGATGTTCGTAGCGCTGCTTGAGGCCGAGATAGAGCACCACGCCCGAGCAGGCCGGCTCGAAGCCCTTGCTCTCATAGGCGCGCGCCGCCGGTCCGCCGACCAGCTCGCGATAGGTGCGGATCGCGTCCATGTTGGAGACGACCGCGTCGAAGGCCAGGATGTCGCCCGATGCGGTCCGGACGCCGACGACTGCGCCGTCGCGAAGCTCGACGCCGGCGACGTCCGTTCCCGGCCGGAACGTGACGCCGAGCTCCCGCCCGAGCCGGACGAGCGCCTCGACCACCGCCCGCGTGCCGCCCATCGGGTACCAGACGCCGTCCGCCGCCTGCATGTGGGCGATGGCGCACAGCACCGCCGGCGACCCATAGGGCGACGAGCCCACATATTGCGTGAAGTGATCGAGCATCTGCGCCAGACGATCCTCGCGCACGTGCCGGCGGATGGTGCCGGCCACCGAGCTGCCCATCCGCAGCGACAGCACGTCCCGCATGGTCGCCGGGCTGAAGTTCGCCCGAAGGTCGATCGTGTCGAACAAGTCCTCGACCGGCTTCCAGAAGAAGAAGCGCTCCGAGACCCCGTGCAGCCCCGCGGCGACCTTCTGGAACCGGCGATAGCCCTCGCCAGCGCCAGTCCCGGGCGCGAAGCGGTCCATGGCGCCCGCCATCGCGTCGACGTCGGCCAGAAGGTCGATGCTCTCGCCTCCGTCGAAGAAGCAGCGCCACTGGGGATCGAGGCGGCGGAGGTCGAGATAGTCCGCCATGTCCCGGCCCGCTTCCGCGAAGATGCGCTCGAGCACCCGCGGCACCGTCAGGATGGTCGGCCCCATGTCGAAGCGGAAGCCGTCGGCCTCCAGCACCGCCGCCTTGCCGCCGAGCCAGCCGTTCTTGTCGAACGCCGTCACCCGATGGCCCCGCGCCGCGAGCACGCAGGCCGCAGCGAGGCCGCCCAGTCCCGACCCGATCACCCCGACCGATTTGCCGCTCATGCCACGTTCTCCGAAGCCGCCGCGCGGCGCGGGCGGAACCATCCAAGCCCCTTGGCCGCGGCGACGAGACCCAGATCCTCGAGCAGCAGACGGGTGGTGATACGCGCCCCCTCATAGATCACCGGCAGCCCGCTGCCCGGATGCGTGCCGCCGCCGACGAGATAGAGCCCCTTCGACAGGCGGTTGTGCGGCCGAAGATAGAGCATCTGTCCGAGATCGTGCGAGAGGTTGAAGGTGGCGGCCTCGTTGATGGCGAACTCGTCCCGCCACTCGTCCGGCGTGATCATCCTCTCGAAGCGGATGCGCTTCTCGATGTCCGGAAGGCCGACCATGGCGAGCCGCCTCAGCACGGTCTCGCGGAACCGGCCCGCCGCCTCGCTCCAGTCGACGCCGGAGCGCAGGTTCGGCACCGGCGCGAGCACGTAGAGCGCCGAATGGCCGGGCGGCGCGAGGCCCGGATCGGTCCGGCAGGCGTTCTGGATGTAGATCGACGGCTCGTCGGACAGCGTGCCGCCCATGATCTCGCGCACGTTCCGCTCGTGATCGCGGGCGAGCAGGATGGTGTGGTGCTCGAGCGCCGACGTGTCGCCCTCGAGACCGAGATAGAGCATGAAGGTCGAGCAGGAGAGCCGCGCCTTGTCGATCTTGGCGTCCGGCCAGCGAGGCCGGGCGCTCTCCGGCAGGAGACGGCGCGCGGCGTGGCCGAAGTCGCCGTTGATCACCACCGCATCCGCCGGAAGCAGGCCGCCGCTCGTCTCCACGCCGACCGGGGCGCCGTCGCGATAGACGACCCGCTCGACCGTCTCGCCCAGCCGGATCTCGACGCCGAGCTTCTCCGCCACACTCGCCATGGCTTCCGAGATCGCGCCGCACCCGCCGATCGGGTGGAAGACGCCGTGCTCGTATTCCAGGAAGCTCAGGATGGTGAACAGGCTCGGGCACTGGAACGGCGACATGCCGAGGTATTTGGTCTGGAACGAGAAGGCGAGCCGCACCCGCGCGTCCGAGAAGAAGCGGCGCAGGTCGCGGTCGACGCTGAACCGCGGCCGCAGATGGGGCAGCGCCGCCAGCATCGCGGGCGACGCATAGTCGGCCGGGCGGCAGAAGGACTGCTCCAGCACCGGCCGGAAGGCCGCCAGCTTGTTCCGGTTGTCCTGCAGGAAGCGCTCGACGTTCTGCGCGTCGCGGGGCGAGAACCTGGCCACCTCGGCCTTGAGCCGGGCCACGTCGGAACTCGCGCGAAGCTCTCCCGCGCCTTCGAAGACGAGGTTGTAGAGCGGATCGAGCCGCTTCAGTTCGACATGGTCGGAGAGCCGCTCTCCGCACGCCGCGAAGATGTCCTCGAGCACCCGCGGATAGAGGAAGAAGGTCGGGCCGAAGTCGAACCGGAAGCCCTCCGAGGTCGTGAAGCCGCGGGTGCGGCCGCCGACCGCGTCCGCCCGCTCCAGCAGGGTGACCGAAAGGCCGGCCCGCGCGAGCAGCATCGCGGCCGCAAGGCCTCCCGGCCCCGCTCCGACGATCGCGACGCGGCGTCCCGCCGGAGGCTGTCGGCCGACCATATCTTGCTTCTCCATGCGGAAGGTCCCGGGCGCCGGCCGCCAGCCGACGTCGCGTTGAGCATCCGAAGCGATGTCGGGGGGCGCTCAGGCGACACCCAAACGCCGCCCGTCGGATTTCGATCCGGGGCAACGGCACTAACGCGGCCGCCGATCGTTCGGACGGTGCGATGACACGATTGTGAGGAAGAATGGCGGCGCGTTGCAAGAAGGTTGGCGGCTCGACTGGTGGAGCCGCCGGATTTGCTTGAGGTCCTGATCTTCGTCGGCCTGGCCCTCGCGGCGCTGCCGGCCGGCATGACGGCGTGGAACCTCTGGCTTCTCTCGGCCCCGCCGCTGCCGGCCTCGCATCCCTCGGTCGCCATCCTGATCCCGGCGCGCGACGAGGAGGAGACGATTGGGCCCTGCGTGGAGGCAGCGCTTGGCAGCGTCGCGGCCGAAATCCGCGTGATCGTGGCCGACGACGGGTCGACCGACCGCACGGCCGAGATCGTCGGCGCGATCGCCGCGCGCGACCCCCGGGTGGAGCTGTTCTCCCCGCCCGCCCTGCCGCCGGGCTGGAACGGCAAGCAGCACGCCTGCCAGCGGCTGGCCGAACGCGCCGACGCGCCTTTCCTGCTGTTCGTGGACGCCGACGTCCGGCTGTCCCCCGAGGCCGCGGCCCGGCTCGCCGGGAGGCTGGAGAGCGGAGGCTTCGCGCTCGTCAGCGGCGTGCCGCGCCAGATCGTCGAAACCGTCTGGGAGCGCTTGCTGATCCCGATGATCAACGCGCTGCTGCTCGGTTACCTGCCGGTCTCGGTCATGCGCCGGCTCACGGCCCCCTCGCTCGGCGCCGGATGCGGACAGCTGATGATGGCGCGGCGCGACGCCTACCTCCGGGCGGGCGGGCATGCGTCCATCCGGACCTCCATGCATGACGGCCTGAAGCTGCCGCGGGCCTTCCGCCGGGCCGGCTTCATGACCGACCTAGTCGACGGAACGCCGCTCGCCTCGTGCCGGATGTACCGTTCGAAAGCCGAGGTCTGGGCGGGCTTCACCAAGAACGCGACGGAGGGCATGGCGACGCCCGTCGGTCTGCCGATCTGGACCGTTCTGCTGTTCGGGGGGCACATCATGCCCTGGCTGCTGCTGCCTTTCGCACTGGAGGCGGGGGTCTCCGCGCCGGCCGCCGCGGCGGCCTGCGCGCTGCCGATCGCCGCTCGCCTTCTGCAGGCGTGGCGATGCCGCGAGCCCTTCTGGGACGTAGCCCTGCACCCGCTGTCCATCGCGGCGACCCTGGTCCTGCAGTGGCGCGCGCTTCTCCGCCATCGTCGCGGCGCCACTGCCTCCTGGCGCGGGCGTGACTACCAGACGTCGAACTGATCGATCATGACGCGGCCCCCGCCACGGCGAGCGCCGCGATCGAGACCGCAAGCACGTCCTCGATGAGCGCCGCCGGCAGGTCCCGGCGAAGGGCGTGCGCCAGCTTGCGGCGCAGCATCGCGCCGCCGAACGCGCCCGCGACCGCCGCGCCTGCGCCAAGCGCCGCCCCGAGCAGGCCGCCGGACGCCGCTCCGTTCGCCGCCAGCCCGAAGGCGCAGCCGCAGAAGCCGCCGCTTGCGATCCGCGACCCAAGCTGGAAGGGAATGAGCCGGCTCGGCGTCGAGGGAAGCTTGTCGACGACGAGCTCGACGGCCGCGAGCGCAGTGAAGATCAGGGGCGAGGCGAGGTGTCCGAGAAAGAACAGCGGCGTCGCCGAAAGATCGATGGCGCCCGAATGGGCCGCCCAGCTCACCGCCGCCGGCGCCGTCATCGTCCTCAGCCCCGCCGCAAGCCCGATCAAAACCGCAGCGTAGATCATCTGGAAGCATCCTGAGACAGGGTGGCGGGTCCCAACTGGACCGGGCTGCGTATAGGGTCCGGCATATGCGAGCGGCGCAAGATCGATGACCGAGCAACTTCCGCTGCGCCTCGACGGCGTGAGCTACGCCTATGGCTCGCGGCGCGGCGTCGACCGGATCGGGCTCGTCGTGGAGGCCGGGGAAGTCTGCGCGCTGATCGGCCATAACGGGGCGGGCAAGAGCACCGCGATCGGCCTCGCCTGCGGCCGCCTCCGTCCGCAGGCGGGCAGCGTCCGGGTGCGGGGGCGCGACCCGGCGCGTGAGCGGGCGGCGCGCGCCGTCGTCGGCTTCGCGCCGCAGGAGGTGGCGCTCTATCCGAAGCTGACGGTGCGCGAGAACCTCGTCGCCTTCTCCGCCTTCGGAGCCGGCGACGCGAGGCCCGGCTCGGCGGGGGTCGACGACGCCCTGCGACGCGCCGACGCCGAAGCGATCGCGGGCCGGCGCGTCGAGTCGCTGTCGGGCGGCGAGAAGCGACGGGCGAACGTCGCGGCGGCGCTTCTGGGCCGCCCCGCCCTGCTGATCCTCGACGAGCCAAGCGCCGGCGTGGACGCGGAGTCGCGCGCCGTCATCCATGGCGCCGTCCGCTCGGCGCGCGCGGACGGCGCCGCAGTCCTGGTCTCCACCCATGACATGGATGAAGCCGAGGCGCTCGCCGACCGGGTGGCGCTGATGTCGGAAGGCCGCATCCTCCGCATGGGACGCCCGCGCGATCTGCTCGCGCAGGCCTTCGGCGCGGACGCGATCGAGGTGACCGCCTTCGTGGCGGAGCGTTCGCCCGACGCGCTGCGGCTCGCCCTGCGGAACGCGGGCCTTCGGGCACAGGAGGACGCCCGGCGGTGGAGCGCCATCACGCAGGGCCGCGACGACGCGATGCGGCTCGAGGAGCAGCTGTCCCGCATCGAGGGCGTGGTCGAGCTGCGGATGCGCAGGGCGGGCCTCGCGGCCCTGCTCGCCGTCGCGGCGCGCGACGCGGGAGCATCGGTCCCGTGAGCTGGCGCGCCGCAGCCGCCGTGGCCGTCGCGACCGCGCTGAGCTTCTGGCGGGACCGGGGCGCGCTTGCCGCCGCTCTCGCCATGCCGCCGCTGATCTTCGTCATCTTCGCGGCCGTGTTCTCCGGTCCCGACGGCGGCGGCGCCCGGCTGCGGCTCGTCATCGCCGACGTGGCGGCGACACCGACCACGCTCCGGCTTGCGGCCGCGCTGCCGCAGAGCGGCGCGCTCGCGGTCACGCAGCTCGCCGGCGCCGACGCCGCCGAGCGCGCCCGCGAGATGGTGAGCGCGGGGGTCGCCGACGCGGGCGTCCTGCTTCTCGCCGATCTCGCCGAGGCGGCGGAGAGCGAAGGCCGTCCGTCCGGAGCGCGTGCGCCGATCGTCATCCTCAGCTCGCAGGCGCGGGCCGGCGCCGCCGCGCTGGCGGCCGGGCAGGTGCAACGGGCGCTGTCGGAACGCCTGCCGGACGTCGCCATCGGGCAGGCGCTGGCCGGCATCGAACGCGGCGGGGGCATCACCTCCGAGCAGCACGAGTGGCTGAAGGAGGAGTTCGCCACGCGCCTCGGCGCCCAGGCCGAACGTGGAGCGGCGACGAGCCTCGCCGACCTGATCGAGATCGAGCCCGCGTCGGCTTCAGCCGGGCCCGTCGCCTACTATGCGGGATCGATCGCGACGCTGTTCCTCATGCTGGCCGCGGCCCATGGCGCGCTGGGCTTCATCGACGAGCGCGCGAGCGGGCTGCATGGGCGAATGGCCGCGACCCCCGCGGACGCGCTGGCGTCGATGCTGCTCGGCAAGTTCGTGTTCCTGACCGCGCTCGGGGTCGTGCAGGCCGCGCTCGTCTTCCTGACGGCCGCCCTCGCCTACCATGTGGACGTGTTTTCGCGCCTGCCGGTCTGGTTCGTCACCACGGTGGCCGTGTCGGCCTCCCTGTCGGCGCTCGCCCTCGGGCTCGTGGTCGGGTGCCGCTCCCGACATCAGGCCCAGACCGTCGCGACCTTTGCGCTGCTCATCCTCGCGGCGATCGGCGGCAGCATGGTTCCCCGGTACCTGATGCCGGAGTGGCTGCAGGAGATCGGCCGTCTCACCCCCAACGGCTGGGCGGTCGAGGCCTACGCGCTCACCTTGTCGGGCGCAGGATCCGGACACGCGCTGTTGGCCGCCTGGGTAATTCTGATCGGCTTCGCCGCCGCCTGTCTGGCGATCTCCCTCGCGGTCGCGCGGCGGACCGCATGAAGCGCGGCCCGGTCATTTCGGCGGCGGGTTGAGCTCGACGCGGACCGTCATGTCGCCCGTCACGGCGAACGCGGCCTTGTGGAAGCGTGGCGGGGCCGTCCTGCCGACGCCGTTGGAGAAGCCGAACCGCTCGCGCGGCAGCCCGACGGGCGTCTTGGCCAGGCGCCCGTCGCCGTCCTCGTCCTGGAAGGCCGCGGCCGCGTAGACGCCTTCGGGCAGGTCGCGGAACATCATGACCGCGACGCCGTCGACCGGCAGCGCGCGCTGCGCCGCCATGCAGTTCCGGGCGTCGAACGACTTGGAGCACAGGCTCACGAACACAGGCGCTCGGCCGGCCGCGCCGGCGACGGAGACGGTCACGTCCGCGGCCGCCGCGGCGGTGACGGACGCCATCAGGAGCGCGGCGACGAGCACGGATCGGGGATTTCGCATCCGGGCAGGATAGCAGAGGAACGCCCTCCGGGGCGCCGCGCGCTCGGCGGCTTCGGCTCGGGCGCTGATCGTCGATGGCGTACATGAAGACGAGGCTCCATGCCGAAGGCGGCGTAGGGCGCGCCGTCCCGGTGGACCATGGTGACCGAGAGCGTCGTGCGGGGGCGCTTGCCGGGCGCGAGCGACGAGGGCAGGCGGGGCTTCAGCCAGAACATCTGCGCCCGCGTCCCGTGGCTGCTGGACCGGGATCTCTGTTGGAGATCTAGTGAGATCCAACTCGGCCAAGGAGGCCTAGCTCTCCGCCATGCTCGCTGGCCATCTCGCTCTGATCGTCGCGGCCTTGTTCACCGGGGCCGCCGTTTACATCAACGTCGCGGAGCAGCCGGCGAGGCTGCTTCTCGATGACCACGCACTGCTGAGGGAGTGGAAGCCCTCATACAAGCGCGGCCTTGCCATGCAGGCTCCGCTCGCGGTCGCCGGCTTCGTCCTCGGCGTCATCGCGTGGTGGCAATCGAACGAGTGGTCCTGGCTCGCGGGCGCCGTTCTGTTGCTCGCGAACTGGCCCTACACGCTCCTGGGCGTCATGCCGACAAACAACCGCCTCATGGCGACGGACCCGAACGCCGCTGACCTCGACATCAGGGGATTGGTGGTGAAGTGGGGCGGCCTGCATGCCGTCCGCAGCGCTCTCGGCGCGCTCGCGACCGTCGCCTTCTTGTGGGCGGCGAGCGTCTGACGGCTCCCTTCCCGCCCGGCGCCGGCGATTTTCTTCCCTCCTGATGATCGCGACTGTGGGAAACCGCGCCTGCGTTTGACCTTGAACAACGTGCGGGTTGGCTCCCGGGCGCAAGAATGACACGCAGGTGCAGACAACCTGCGTGCAGCGTCACGGCGCGCGCCCGATGAGGCTCCCAGCAGAGCGAGCGCATGGACGAAGACCTTCTGGCGCAGGGCCGCCCGGGCGATCCCAAGGGAGAAGCGCGGTTCATGGCCCTGGCCCTCCTGGCCGGGTCGATCACCGGGTTCGTCGGCTCGCTCTTTCACAAGGCGATCGACAGCGCGGTCGCATGGCCCGACTGGATCGCCCTCCGTCTCGACGGCTTGGCGCTCGTCTGCGCCGCTGCGGCGATCGCCATGGCTGGCGCGGTCATAGCGGTCGCGATCGTCCGCGCCTTCGCGCCGGAGGCCGGCGGCAGCGGCGTCCAGGAGATCGAGGGCGCCATGGAGGGGTTGCGCGAGGTCCGCTGGCGTCGCGTCCTGCCGGTGAAGTTCTTCGCAGGCGTGATCGCCATGGGCTCGGGACTCGTGCTGGGGCGCGAGGGACCGACGATCCATATCGGTGCCTCCGCCTCGGCGGCGGTCGCCGAGACCTTCCGGACGACGGAGCTCGAACGGCGCGGGTTGCTGGCCTCGGGAGCGGCGGCGGGGCTCGCCTGCGCCTTCAACGCGCCGCTCGCAGCGGTGCTCTTCGTGATCGAGGAGACCCACAAGGAGTTTCCGTACACCTTCCGGACCTATCTGGGCGTGATCCTTGCGGCGATCGCCTCGACGGTCGTGACCGAGATCATGGGCGGGACCCGCCCTGACCTGCCGCTGGCGGCCGGCGCCGCGCCGCTCGCGTTCCTGCCCGCCTTCCTGCTGCTTGGGATCGTGCTCGGCGTGGTCGGACGCGTGCTCAACGCCGCCATCCTCAAAGCCTTGGCGTTTGCGAGCCGCTGCCAGCAGCGGCTGCCCTACGCCTATCCGGCGGTGATCGGGGCGGTGGTCGGCGCCCTCTTGATCCTGCTGCCGCAGGCGGTGACAGGCGGCGAGAGCGTGATCCTGCAACTCGCGAGCGCCCATCCGGGGCTGAGCCTGCTTCTCGCGCTCGCAGCCATCCGCTTCGTCACCATGGTGGGAAGCTACTCGAGCGGAGTTCCGGGCGGGATCTTCGCGCCGATATTGTCCCTCGCGGCCTGCATCGGCTTCGCGTTCGGCGAGGGCGCGCGCGCCCTCGCGCCGGCGGCTGGCTTCGACCCGACGGCTTTCGCGATCGCCGCGATGGGCGCGCTCTTCACCGCATCGGTCCGGGCGCCGATCGTCGGCGTCGCCCTGACGCTTGAGTTGACCGGGTCCTACGCGCTTGTCGTGCCGCTGATGGTCGCCTGCTTCGCCGCGGACCTCACCGCGCAATGGTGCGGGGGGAGGCCGATCTACACGCAACTCCTGGAGCGCACCCTGGCGCAGGCGGGGGTCAAGGCGCCGCAGCGCCCCGACGGGACCGGGCTGGCCTGATGACGGCGTAAGGGCGGCGACCTGCCTTCCCGCTTCACCGCGCAGCCCAGCGCGGAGCAGGCGCCAGAAAACGCGCCTGCTCACATTCCGGCATCTCGAACTTCGCCGATAAACCGGCGCCTCAGAACGGGAACTGGCGCTTGCCCATCTGCAGCGTCACCCATTTCACCTCGGTGAGCTCCTCCAGCGAGTGGCGGCCGCCCTCACAGACGATCGCTACGATTGAACTGATGCGGATCTTTTGGCGCTCGGCTCAGTCTTCGTCCTGCCACCGGCGCAGATCCGTCTGGTCACGGTAGTCCATGCGGGCAGGCGTGGTGATGAATTCAACGGTCGTGCCCCAAGGCATCCGGCAGTAGCAGACCTTGTTTCCAGGGCCCTTCTCGGTTTCGTAGGGAATAGAGCGCGGCGCGGTGAGGGGCGTGCCTCCCGCCTTCTCGAAGCGCTCGACGGATGCGTCGATGTCGTCCGTGTAAAGAGCGAAGTGCGTGATGCCGAAATCGCTGGCGCGGATCGGCTGTGCTTGCTCGGGGCCGTGCATTTCGAACAGCTCGATGTCAGGCCCCGTCCCGATCTTGACCATCGCCTGCGCGCGCACGACTGTTCCGGGGAAAGCGTTGACGGCCCGCTCGAATTCGGGACCCTGCCGCGGCGGATCATGCGGTCCGAAGGACTGGTAGATCACCTGGGCGTCGAAAGCTTCCACCAGAAACGATTTCGCTGCTTCGACGTCAGGCACCGTGATGCCGATATGATTGACGCCGCGAACGATGGGTGCGGTCATGACAGGCTCCTTCTTGTCTGCTCGATCCGTTGCAGTCGCTGCGGCGTAGTTCGCCCGCAGCATCGCGATTAGTCGGGCCGGCCACGCCAGCGCAGAGTCTTCAATCGGCTTTGAGAAGATCGATCAGAGCGGCCGCGACTTCATCCGGCCGTTCGTCCGCCACATAGTGGCCGCATCGCGGGATCGAGCCGCCAGTAACGTTGCTGGCGAACTCTTTGAGCATGGGCGCCATGTGCGCGCCAAAACGTTGTTCCCCGCCCAGAGCGAGCACCGGGATCTCGAGCGGCTGCTTCTTGTACTCGAGCGCAGCTGCGTGATCGGCGGCGAGGGTGCGATACCATTCCATCCCGCCACGCGTGCGGCCAGGAAGAGCCATCGCCTTGGCGTAGATGTCTATGTCGGCCTGATCGAAGGTGTTGTGATCGTAGAACCGCTCGGCCATGAAGGTCGAGACATAGTCATATTCACGGCCGTGGATCAGGCGCTCGGGTAGATCCCGATTCATGTGGAAGCTGAAGTGCCAGAGCTTGGCGATGGTCGCCTCCCAACCGGTCCAGCCGGGAAGCGGCACGTCCAGGACGGCCAGATGCGTGACGGCCTCCCGATAGATGGCGGCCTGCGGCAACGCCACCATTCCACCGATGTCATGTCCGCACACCGCGTAACGTTCATGCCCGAGGGCGACCATGACTTCATGCGCGTCGCGCGCCATCACGGCCTTCTCGTAGCCGTCGAGCGGACAGTCGGAAAAGCCCGCGCCGCGCAGATCGATGGCCACCACGCTGAAATGCCTGGCCAGCAGCGGCATCACGTCGTGCCATTCCCACCATGTTTCCGGCCAGCCGTGCAGCAGAAGGATCGGCTGGCCTGAGCCTCCCGTGACCGCGTTGATCCTGACGCCGTTCACCCACATCAGTTGCTGGGTGAAATCCTCCAAGGTCCCGATCATGATCGTCTTCCAGTCAGATGCTGGCGTTCAAGAAGAGCTCGCGGCGACCAGCACGCCTCAATCGAAAGGCGCCAACGCGCCTGTCAAAGTGGCTTTGCGGTCCGAGGGGAACTTAGGCGCTCGGAATTTTTTCTTGAATCGACATAGCTGCACTTCCGTCGTTCAGTTTTGTGCGGGCGGGGCGTCGATCCGCACCGGGAGACGCGGCGGCAGCGCAACTGATCAGCCCGCCGTTGACACGACTGCTTAGATCGCGTCGGGAGCCAGCTCGGCGTGACGGAGCGCCGGCGTGCCCGCGGCCGGGTGCCACCGAGTGGCCCGGCCGTAATGGCGCTTCATGAGCGTCGGTGACCCGAGGGTTACTGTGGCCGGCGGAACGGGTCCGGCTTCGCAGTCGGTCCCAGCGCGACCTTGGGTGCGCGGGCGGCCGATAGCCGAGCGCCAGGCGCCGTCGGACGGCCTTGGAGCGCCTCCGCCACCTTCCATGACGCCCAGCTCGGCGACCGAGCAGGCGTCCTCACGCTCATGAAGCTTTCAGGAACGCGCTGCTGATCGCCCAGACGCCGGACAGCCTGAGCTTTCGAGAGGGCCGAGGAGCCGACAATCTTCGCGACCTTCGTCCTGCGAAGCCGGCGGAAGCTCAATCAGCAGCGGACACAGCGCCTGCGCCGCAGCGCGACGTCTCTTCGGGTCTCTGTCGCGCGCCGGATGCGGAGAGAAACGTCGGCGATCGCAGGCTGGCGGAGGGAGGGGGATTCGAACCCCCGATACGGTTGCCCGTATACACACTTTCCAGGCGTGCGCCTTCAACCACTCGGCCACCCCTCCGTGGGGCGGGAGTTAGCAAGGCGGCGTCCGCCTGACAAGCGGCGCGAGGCATGGCGGCGCGCTCCGCCCAGGTCCGCATTGCCGGCGGCGCGCTAAAAATCCATCTTCGTCCGGGTCGGCGGCGACGCCGGCGCAGCCTCAACCACGGAAGGCCGTTCATGATCCGCTTCCTTCTCCGTCTGCTCGGCTTCCTCATCCTCGCGGGCGCCTTCGTCGCGCTGGTGATCGACGGCGCCCGTTCGATCGCGGCCGGCGCGATCAGCTTCACGCCGCTGCAGGCGACCTGGAGCGCCGCGTTCCCGCCCGGGATCGAGAAGACCCGGAAGTTCTTCGACGAGACGCTGCACGCAAGCGGGATCCTCGACGCCGTGGCCGCACAGCCGACCTTCATCGTGCTGGGCGTTCTGGGCATCCTTCTGATGCTCCTCGGCCGCAGGCGGAGGCGGCTCGTCGGCGTGGCGCCCTGAGCCTCGGCCTGCTCTCTGATGTGAACGGCCGGGCGGCTTGCCCGCGCGCCAGGGAAATGCGATGCCGCGCGCCTCTAGCGAGGGAAGCACGATGATCGAAAGACTTATCGAACGGGGCCTTTTCGCCAGCCGGTGGCTGATGGCGCCGTTCTACATCGGACTGGTGGGCGGCCTGGTCATCCTGCTCATCAAGTTCGCGCAGGAGCTGCTGCATTTCGCGGAAGGCGTGTTCTCCGCGACGGAGAGCGAGGTCATCCTCGGCGTCCTGTCGCTGATCGATCTCTCGCTGACCGCCAATCTCGTGCTGCTGGTGATCTTCTCCGGCTATGAGAACTTCGTGTCCCGGATGGACCTTCACGACCATTCCGAGCGGCCGGAGTGGATGGGCAAGATCGATTTCTCCGGCCTCAAGCTGAAGCTGATCGCCTCCATCGTCGCGATTTCGGCCATTCAGCTGCTCAAGGCGTTCATGGACCTCAATTCGGCGACGGACCGGGATCTGTGGTGGATGGCCGGCATCCATGTGGTCTTCGTCGGCTCCGGCGTCTTCCTCGCGCTTTCCGACTGGCTGAGCGACCACGCTCACCTGATCGAGGCGCGGATAAGCGCGCTGCACGGCAAGGGCGACAAGGGCGAGCCCACCGCCGACGCCCACGCCCCCGATCACGGCGGCAAGCCGCGCTAAGCGCGGCCGCCGCTGTTGGCCTCACCGCCCGGCTTCGTTTATGAAGTGCCCCCCGAAGCCGGGCGGCCATCACCGTCCGGCTGCACCAGCGGCCGACATCTCATGAACGACGCGTTCTCAGATCCGCTCGCCGATATCCGGCGTGAAATCGACCGGATCGACGAAGCCATGCACCTGCTCCTGATGGAGCGCGGCGCGGTGATCGATCGTCTGGTCGAGATCAAGCGCACCTCCGAGACCGGCTCGGCGTTTCGCCCGGCGCGCGAGGCCGACATGATGCGTCGCCTTGCGGCGCGCCATCAGGGCCGGCTTCCGCTGGCCACCGCCGAACATCTCTGGCGCACCATCATCGCGACCTTCACGCATGTGCAGGCGCCCTTCACATTGCATGTCGAACAGGGCGCGCGGGCGCTCGAGATGCACGATCTCGCGCGTTTCCACGTCGGCTTCGACGTGCCTCTGGAGGGTCATGGCACCGCCGCCCGAGTGGTGGAGGCCGTTCGCGGCTCCACTGGCGATCTGGGGCTTGTGCGGATCGATCCCGCGCCCGCGGCCGCCTGGTGGGAAGGCCTTGGGGGCGACGGTCCCCATGTGATGGCCCGTCTGCCGTTCTTCCCGGGGCCGCAGCGGCCCGCGCCGCTCGACGCCTTCGTGATCGCCCGCCCGCTCGGCCCCGCCGCCGCTGCGGAGGTGACCGTCTGGTCCACGACAGACGACGGCGGGGAAGAACTCGGAAACGAGGCCGAGACCATCGCCACGGTCACACGCAACGGGCAACGCAACCGGCTCGTCGCCGTCCGGGGCGACGCGCCGCCTGCCCCGGATGCGCGGCCGGTGGGCGGCTACGCCGCTCCGTTCGCCCCATGAGCGCGACCCTCAGCCCGGCGCCGCGGCCCGATGCGCCCGCTCCCCGGCCAGGCGCGCTCGCGATCGACATCTACGTGCCCGGCAAGAGCAAGGCGCCGGCCGGCGTGCCTCTGCGCAAGCTGTCGTCGAACGAGACCCCGTTCGGCCCGAGCCCCAAGGCCGTCGAGGCGTTCCGGGCGGCGGCGGCGGATCTCGAGATCTATCCCGACGGCGGCGCCCGCGCGCTGCGGGAGGCGATCGCCCGCGCGCACGGGCTCGATCCGGCGCGGATCGTCTGCGGCGCCGGTTCCGACGAACTGCTGTCGCTGCTGGCGCACGCCTATGTCGGCCCGGGGGACGAGGGGCTGTTCACCGAGCATGGCTTCCTGGTCTACCGGATCGCGATCCTTGCGGCTGGGGGAACGCCGGTCGTCGCGCCGGAAACGAACCTGACCGCGGACGTTGACGCGATCCTGGCCCGCGTCACCGACCGCACGCGCATCGTCTACCTCGCCAATCCCAACAATCCGACCGGCACCTACCTGCCTTTCGACGAGGTGAAGCGGCTGCAGGCGGGACTGCCGCGCGACGCGCTGCTGGTGCTCGACGCAGCCTATGCGGAGTATGTGCGGGCGAACGATTACGCGGCTGGGATCGAGCTCGTCAGCTCCTGCGAGAACGTCGTGATGACCCGCACCTTCTCGAAGGTCTTCGGCCTTGCGAGTCTCAGGATCGGCTGGCTCTACGGACCTGCCGGGGTCGTCGACGCGCTGAACCGCATCCGCGGCCCGTTCAATGTCTCCGGTCCGGCGATCGCGGCCGGGGCGGCTGCGATCGCGGATCGCGCGCACATCGACCGAGCGGTGGCGCACAACGCGCGCTGGCTGGCGGAGCTGACCGAAGGCATCCAGGCGCTCGGGCTCACGGTCACGCCGAGCGTCGCGAACTTCCTGCTGATCCATTTTCCGGACGAGCCGGGGCGCCGCGCCGCGGACGCGGACGCTTTCCTGACGCAACGCGGCCTGATCCTGCGCGCGGTCGGGGCCTATGGCCTGCCGAATGCGCTTCGCCTGAGCATCGGGTCCGAGGACGCCAACCGCGCGGTTCTGGCGGCTCTCGGCGAGTTCGCGAAGGATCGCCAGCTTGGCTGAGCCTCTGTTCGACCGCGTGGCGATCATCGGCGTCGGGCTCATCGGCTCCTCGATCGCGCGGGCCGCCCGCAAGGCTGGCCTGGCGCGAACGATCGCGGCCGCCGACCAGGACGCCTCCGTGCGCGAGCGGGTCGCGGCGCTTGGCTTGGCGGACGAAGTCTTCGAGCGCTCAGGAGAGGCCGCCGCGGAGGCGGATCTCGTCATCGTCTGCACGCCTGTCGGCGTCTGCGGCCCCGTCGCGGCCGAGATCGGGCCCCGCCTGAAGCCGGGCGCGATCCTGTCCGATGTGGGCTCCGTGAAGGGCGCCGTGGTCCGCGACATGGCCCCGCATGTGCCCGCGCACGCCCACTTCGTCCCGGCTCACCCGATCGCCGGAACCGAGGATTCGGGGCCGGACGCCGGCTTTGCGGAGCTGTTTGACGGACGCTGGGCGATCCTGACGCCGCTTGAGTCGGCCGACCCCGCCGCCGTCGCAGCGCTCCGGGCGTTCTGGGAGGGCGCCGGGGCGCGCGTCGACACGATGACGGTCGAGCATCACGACCTCGTCTTCGCGATCGTCAGCCACGTGCCTCATCTGATCGCCTACAACATCGTCGGGACGGCCGCTGACCTCGAGGAGGTCACCCAATCCGAGGTGATCAAATACTCAGCGTCCGGCTTCCGGGACTTCACCCGGATTGCGGCTTCCGATCCGACGATGTGGCGCGACGTTTTCCTCAACAATCGGGATGCGGTCCTGCAGATGCTCGGCCGCTTCGTCGAGGACCTGACGGCGCTCCAGCGGGCGATCCGCTGGGGCGAGGGCGACAAGCTGTTCGAGCTGTTCACGCGGACGCGAGAGATCCGGCGCAGCATCATTGAGCAGGGCCAGGATACCGCCGCGCCAGATTTCGGTCGCAGAAACGCCCCGTCGGCCGGCGACCATGGCGCGATTTCACCTCCTGGGCCTTGATCGCGCGCCTGCGTAGAGTCAGAGGAAGTTCATGAATTCCGCCCAGCGCGCGCCCCACTCCGTCCATCCGGTGACAAAGCTTGCGATGGAGCTCGGGCCCCTCGTGGTCTTCTTCATCGCCAACGCGCGAAGCAACCTGTTCACCGCCACCGCGCTGTTCATGGGGGCTACGGTGATCTCGCTGGCGGCGTCCTGGTTTCTGACGCGCCGGTTGCCGATCATGCCGCTCGTGTCGGGCGTGGTGGTGGTGGTGTTCGGCGGGCTGACGCTGGCGCTGCAGGACGAGCTGTTCATCAAGCTCAAGCCCACCATCGTGAACCTGCTGTTCGCAGGCGCGCTGTTCGGCGGGATCGGCTTCGGCAAGCCGCTGCTCGAGGTCGTGTTCGACCAGGCGTTCAACCTGACCCATGAGGGCTGGATGAAGCTGTCGCTGCGCTGGGCGTGGTTCTTCGTGTTCCTGGCCGTGGTCAACGAGGTGGTCTGGCGGACCCAGACCACGGATTTCTGGGTCGCCTTCAAGGTCTGGGGCATCATGCCCCTGACCATGATCTTCGCGATGGCGCAGGCGCCGCTGCTGCAGCGCTATTCCGCCGGGGCCGCCGCCGAGTAGCCCGCGCCGGGCTTCTCCGATCCATCGAACCGGAACGGCGACAGGGGCTGGGCCCAGCGCGGCGGCTTGCGGGCCAGCGCCAGCCCCTCGCTGACGGCCCGCACCTCGGCCGGCGGGTTGGCCTCCTCCGGGATGGCGCCGATCCGCAGACGGCTGCTCTCGCGCGACGTCAGGACCGCGAACGGAACCGCAAGCAGGAAGCTCGCCACCACCGGCGCCGCCCAGAACAGCACGGCGGGCGCCGACAGGGCGAAAGACAGCGCGAGCGCGCACCCGAAGGCGGTGGCGGGCCAGAGCAGCGCGGCGCTCTCGCGCCAGCCCACGCGGTCGCCCGCGCGGTTCTGCGCCGCCCAGCCGACGCCCCGGCGCAGGACGAACAGCCGGAACAGGAAGGCCGTCACCGTGAAGCTCACGATCGGCGCGAACAGCAGTCCGAACGAGACCTCCGCGGCCACGCTCCCGAGGAACACCGGCACGCCGCCGTAGCGGCGGCTCTCGGCGGGCCGCAGCGCGACGTCCAGATAGCCCATGATCTTCGGGGCGAAGAGCACCAGCATCATCACGGCGAGCAGCACCGTGCCGAGCGTCAGCGAGAACTCGCCGCCGCCGCTCACGGGGATCAGGGTCGGCGCGCCCCAGGCCTGCGCCGCGCCGGCGATCATGAAGCCCATCCAGGCCGGCGCCCCGAGATACATCAGGATCGCGATCAGCAGGTTCACGCGCCCGACGAAAGGAAGGCCCGGGCTGCCGATCAGCCTGAGATACTGCATGTTGCCCTGGCACCAGCGCAGGTTGCGCCGGATGAACTCGGTCAACGTCGCGGGATTGTCCTCCCAGGAGCCGCTCTCCTCCGGCAGCACCCGCACCTCGTAGCCGGCCTTGCGCATCAGCACGGCCTCGTAGAGGTCATGGCTGAGCACGTCCCCTCCCAGCGGCGCCGCGCCCGGCACCTGCGGCAGGCGCGCGTGATCGCGGAACGCCTTGGCCCGGATGGCGGCGTTGTGGCCCCAATAGGGACCGCAGTCGCCGCTCCACCATGCAGCGCCCATCGAATAGGAGCGCATGCTGGCCCGCATGCCGAACTGGAACGCGCGGCCGAACACCGTGCGCGCCGGCAGGCCGACCACCAGCGTCTGAAGGATGCCGAGCTTGGGGTTCGCCTGCATGATCCGGACGAGCCGGAGGATCGTCGCGCCGGACATGACGCTGTCGGCGTCGAGCGTGATCATGACCTCGTAACGGTCCGCCCAGCGATCCAGAAACTCCCGTATGTTTCCGGCCTTGAAGCCCTCATTGGTGTCGCGCCGGCGATAGATGACGCGGCTCGGGTCCTCGAGCCCGGCTCTCCAGGCGCTGATCGCCGCCTCTTCGTCTTCGATCAGTTCGGGCTTCTGGCTGTCGCTGAGGACGAACAGGTCGAAGCGGTCGCCGAACGGCGTCGCATCGAGGCTCGCCATGATGGCGTCGAGGCGGCGCACGACGCGCGCCGAATCCTCGTGGCGGATGCACATGACGATGGCGTGGCGACCCTCCACGGGCGCGTCCACACGCGTCGTCAGGACGCAGGGCGCCACCGACGCGACGGGATCCTTGGCGAACCGCAGCAGCGCGAAACCGATCGTCGCGTTCCAGAAGCCGAGAACGATCCAGGGCGACGACACCAGGAAGCAGACGAACATCGCGAGCTCCGGCGCCGACCATCCGTCGCCGCCGATGACCTGGGCGAAGGAGTAGGAAAGCGCCGCGTAGGTCGAGAGCGTCAGAGCGCCCATCGCGACGCGCCTGAGCCTGAGCGCCAGGATCGACTGCGAGCCGGTCGGAGTCGTGCCGGCGCGGCGGCCGCTCGCGGTGAGGAGGCTGGGAGTGGCGGCCTGAAGCAGGTCGGTGTCTGAACGCATCTTACGCTTTCGGGTGGGCCGGACGAGGGACGGTCTGGCGGCTCCGGGGGGCGCCGCTATATCACTTCCGCGGTCGTCAAACCGGCACGACCTGCTCCGAATTTAGGCGGATGACAGTCACCGACAACGGCCCAGAGACACTAAGTGCCAGAGCCCTCTGGTATGACGGCCGTGGCGGCGTCGAGCTTCGGGAGGAGCTGCTGGCCCGCCCGGACCCGCGCGAGCCCCTCGTCCGCACGCTTTTCTCCGGCGTGAGTCGGGGCACCGAGCGACTGGTCTGCGGCGGCCGGGTGCCGGAAAGCGAATGGCGGAGGATGCGCGCGCCCCGTCAGGAAGGCGAGTTTCCCGGCCCGGTCAAATACGGCTACGCGGCCGTCGGGCGGGTCGAGGCGGGCCCGCCGGACCTGACCGGCCGGATGGTGTTCTGCCTGAACCCGCACCAGGACGCGTTCTCCGCGCCCGCGTCGACCCTCCACCCTCTGCCGGCTGGACTGCCCCCTCGCCGCGCGGTCCTCGCCGCCAACATGGAGACCGCCCTGAACGCGGTCTGGGATTCCGGCGCGGGCCCCTGCGACCGCGCCGTGGTGGTCGGCGGCGGCCCCGTCGGGCTTCTGACGGCGGCGCTGCTCAGCCGGCTGCCGGGCGTCGAGGTCACGGTGGTCGACGTCGATGAGCGGCGGCGGGCTCTGGCGGAGAGCCTTGGCGCCGGATTCGCCGAGCCGGGCGACGCGCCCCGCGACGCCGATGTCGTCTTCCACGCCAGCGCGACCGCCGCGGGGCTTGCGACCGCGCTCGCGGCGGCGGGCGAGGAGGCGACCGTGGTGGAGATGAGCTGGCATGGCGTGGACGACGTCGCGGTGCCGCTCGGCCGCGCGTTTCACGCGCGCCGGCTCAAGCTGGTGTCCTCCCAGGTCGGTCAGGTCGCGCCTTCGCGAAGGCCGCGATGGAGCACGCGACGCCGTCTCGGCGCCGCGCTCGCGCTGCTCGCGGCCGATAACCGCTACGACCTTCTGCTCGACACCGAGATTCTGTTCGACGACGCTCCCTCCGCCTTGCCGGACGCTCTGGCGCCGGGCGCGCAGGGTCTCGCCGTCGTTCTCCGCTACCCCTGAGGTCCGCCATGTACGCCGTCGAAGTCCGCGACCACATCATGATCGCCCACAGCCTGAAGGGAGACGTGTTCGGGCCCGCCCAGGCGCTGCATGGCGCGACCTTCGTGGTCGACGTCGCGTTCTTCCGGGAAGAGCTCGACCCCGACAACATCGTCGTCGACATCGGGCGCGCCACCGAAGCGCTGAAGGCTGCGCTCGCGCCGCTGAACTACCGGAACCTCGACGAGGCCGAGGAGCTGGCCGGCCAGGTGACCACAACGGAATTCCTGTGCCGCCACATCTTCGACCGCATGGCGGAAGCCGCCCGGACAGGCGCTCTGGGCGCGCACGCGGCGGGCCTGTCCCGGATCCGGGTCACGCTCGAGGAGTCCCATATCGCCCGCGCCTGGTTCGAAGGCCCTGTCGGTGGGTGAATTCATCCTGGCCGCGCCCGGCGACCTCGCGACGCCGACGGGCGGCTATCTCTACGACGCCCGCATTCTGCGCGAGCTCAAGGCGCGCGGGCACGCGGCGCGCGCGCTGGCGCTGCCGGATGATTTTCCGCGACCGACCGAAGCCTCGCTCGCACGGAGCCTCGATCTGCTGGCCGCCGCTCCGCGCGGCGCCACGCTGGTGATCGACGGCCTCGCCTTCGCGGAGTTGCCCGCCGAGAGACTTCGGAGCCTGGGCCGACCGCTCGTCGCGCTGGTGCATCATCCGCTGGCGCTCGAGACCGGCCTCGCGCCCGCCGAAACGGAGCGGCTCGAGGCGAGCGAACGCGAGGCGCTCGCGCAGGCCGCGGCCGTCGTGTGCACGAGCGCCGCGACCCGGCGCACGCTGGTCGCGCGCTACGGGGTCCCGGAAGAGCGCGTGCATGTCGCCGAGCCTGGCGTCGACCCGGCTCCGCGCGCGGCGGGCAGCCGCGGCGGCGCGCCTGTGGTGCTCAGCGTCGGCGCCCTGATCCCGCGAAAGAACCACGAGACCCTTGCCCGCGCGCTCGCCCTGCTGGGCGATCTCGCCTGGCGCTGGAGACTCGTCGGAAGCCCGGATCGGGATCCGGCCTGCGCGCGGCGTCTTTCCGGGCTCATCCGCGAACTCGGACTGGACGAGCGGGTCGAACTTCTCGGCGCCGTCGCGCCGGCCGAGCTCGAGGCCGCCTACGCGAGCGCCGATCTCTTCGCCCTCCCCTCGCGCCACGAGGGCTATGGGATGGCCTATGCGGAAGCTCTTGCGCGCGGGCTGCCGGTGATCGCCGGAGACGCAGGGGCGGCTTCCGAGCTCGTCCCCCGCGACGCGGGCGCGCGGGTCGACCCCGACGACGTCCGGGGCGTCGCGGCGGCGCTGCGGCGGCTGATCGAAGATGGCGGCGCGCGCCCGGCGGCCTCCGACGCCGCCTGGTCCTGCGGCCAGACCCTGCCGCGATGGGCGGACGCCGCCACCGTTTTCGAACGCCTGATGGCTGGGGCCCCGCGCGCGGGCAAGGCCGCGTGAGCGGCTTCGATCCCGCCTGGCTCGATCTGCGGGAAGCCGTCGATCACAGATCCCTGGCCGCCGGCCCTCTGGAGCGGCTCGCCGCGAAGTTCGGCGACGCGCCTGTCTCCGTCGTCGATCTTGGCGCGGGCTCCGGATCGGCGTTGCGGAAGCTGGCGCCGCTGCTCGCCACGGTTCAGAGCTGGACCCTGATCGATTCCAGCGCCGCCCTTCTCGACCATGCCCGCAGCCGGCTCCGGGACTGGGCCGACGCCTCGGACGCCGAGGGCGACGCGCTGAAGCTCCGCAAGGACGCGGCGACCATCGAAGTGCGGTTCAGCCGGGCGGACCTCGCCCC
Organism: Hansschlegelia beijingensis; assembly: GCF_014196425.1. Lineage (GTDB taxonomy): Bacteria > Pseudomonadota > Alphaproteobacteria > Rhizobiales > Methylopilaceae > Methylopila > Methylopila beijingensis. Next base: position 59,967 of record NZ_JACIDR010000004.1, on the reverse strand, counting down.
GGCCCCCTTGCCGCCGGCGGCGGCCGCCGCCGACCTGATCGTCGCGGTCGCCTTCTTCGACCTCGCGGGAGACGCCTGGCTCACCGCCTTTGCTGAGCGCCTCACGGCGGCCCGGCGCACGCTTTACGCGCCGCTGATCTATGACGGCGCCAAGCGGTTCCAGCCGCCGCACGACCTTGATGAGGCGGCGCTCGCCGCCTTCAACGCGCATCAGCGAAGCGACAAGGGACTGGGGCCGGCGCTCGGGCCCGAAGCGGGAGCGCGCCTTTGCGAGCTGGCCCGCCGGAGCGGCTATGGGGCGCTGGAAGGCCGCAGCCCCTGGCGGCTCGGCCCCGCCGATCGGGCGCTTACGACGGCGCTCGTGCGCGGAATGGCCTCCGCGGCCAGCGAGACGGCGGAGGCGCCGGACGGTCTGGCGGCCTGGCTCGCCTTCCGGGAGGCTTCCGCCGCCGGCGGCGGAGAGGTCGGACATGTCGATCTGCTGCTCGAGCCGCCCGGAACCGCGCGCTAGGTCATCCGGGCCAGCACGGCGTCGCGTCGGACGAAGCGGTGAAACAGCACCGCGCCGATATGCACGCAGATCAACGCCGTCACGGTGATCCCGAGCGCGGCGTGCCAGCCGAGAAGAGTCTTCGCGAGCTCCTTGTTCTCGGCCACCAGGTCCGGGAGCGTGAACAGTCCATAGACGCTCACCGGCGCGCCGAAGGCGTTCGAGCCAGCCCAGCCGAGCCACGGCATCGTCAGCAGGATGGCGTAGAACGCGTAGTGGTTGGCGGAGGCCAAGGCCTGCTGCCAGCGCGGCATGTCCGGCTCCGGCGGGGGCGGCGGGCAGGCCAGCCGCCAGCCGAGGCGCACGATCATCAGCACCAGGACGACGAAGCCCGTCGACTTGTGCATCAGATAGGCGAAGTCCTGAACGGGTCCCTGCGGCAGCAGATCGAGCGAGAAACCGACAGGGATCAGCCCCAGCACCAGGGCTGCGATCACCCAGTGCAGGACCTTAGCCGTCCGCGAATAATCGCCCCGGGCTGGCGTCGCGCTCATCGCGTCCTCCGTCGCATCGGGCGCCCGCGGAAGCGCGCATGTCACAGTCGAACAGCACGTCGCCGTCCGCGAGCGGGTGAACGATCGTGACCGGTCGCGCCGCGCGGTCAAGGTCGCAGATCGGAGGAAGGCTCAGGCCCGGCTGGCCGGAGCCGACGATCAGGGGCGCCACCACGACGTGCAGGCGGTCCAGCGCGCCGCCCGACATGAAAGCCGAGACGGTGGCCGCCCCGCCTTCGATCAGCAGGCGACGCAATCCCCGCCGCGCGAGCGCCGCGACGATGTCGGCGGGCGCGATGAGGCCGCCGCGCGATCTCAGATGCACGGTCTCGACGCCGGGCTCGGCGCAATGCGGCGCGCCCTCGGCGCGGATGACGATCCGCCTCACGCCGTCGTCGCGCAGCGCGCGCGGCCGCGGCGGCATCCGTCCGCGCGGGTCTATGACGACCCGGGCCGGGGACGGCCCCTCCACGCGGCGGACCGTCAGCTGGCAATCGTCCGCGCAGACCGTGCCGACGCCGACCAGCACGGCGTCCGCCAGGGCGCGCAGCCGGTGCAGATGGTCGAGGCCGCAAGGTCCGTTGATGAGCGCGGAGCCGCCGCCGATCGTCGCGATCCGTCCGTCCAGCGACTGGCCGAGCTGCGCGAGCACGAGGGTCTCGGGTCTCGCGACCGGCAGCATCATCCGGCACAGCGGATGGTTTTCGAGCGACGCAGGGACGACCGCGCCCTGCCGGACGGCTCTGACCGCGCCCCAGGCGGCGGCGTCATCGGGCGGCAGCGGAACCGCTCCGCCGGACGGACTGACCATGCGTCTTCTCGCTCGATCGGGGCGAAGCCTAAGGAGCTGCCCCGCACGAGATAGCGGAGCCGCGGCCCGCCGCCAGTGTGCCCCGCATCCACGAAGACGAGGATTGAGAAACCCGCGACGGTCTGCGCCGTTGACGTGATCGTGGCCGCCATGATCCGTGCGGCGGGAATGGGGCGTGGAGGACATATGAGCGACGCGGACAAGCAGGCCGGATCTCTGGACGCGCTTTTCGAGGGCTATCGGCGGTTTCGCCATGAGGCCTGGCCGGAACTGCAGCGCCGGTACGAGAGCCTTGCGCATGGCCAGGCGCCGAAGGTGATGGTGATCGGCTGCTCGGACAGCCGGGTCGATCCGCAGCAGATTCTCGGCGCCGCTCCGGGCGAGCTGTTCGTGCTCCGCAACGTCGCCGCCCTGGTGCCTCCCTACGCGCCCGACCAGGCGCATCACGGCGCCAGCGCCGCGATCGAATTCGCCGTCCGCGTCCTTGGGGTGCGCCGGATCGTCGTGCTCGCGCACGCCGGCTGCGGCGGCGTGAAGGCGCTGTTCGACGGCGCCCCGCCCGAGGTGTCGGACTTCGTGGTGAGCTGGATGGGGATCGCCGAGCGGGCCAGGTCCGAGGTCGATCCCGCGCTCGAGGGCGAGGAGCGCAGCCGCGCCGGCGAGCAGGCCTGCGTGGGCGTGACGATGGAGAACCTGATGAGCTTCCCCTGGATCCGCGAGCGGGTCGAGCAGGGCGAGCTCGAGATCACGGGCATGCATTTCGGCGTGGCGACGGGCTGTCTCCGCTGTAGAGACGACCGCGGCTTCTGGGCCGACGTGCCGGCGAACTGACGAACTCTGGAGAGGAAATGCCGATGACCGACCTGACTTTCCGCACGGGCGAAGCGACCGTGCTGGCCGTGGAAGGCCAAGCGACGGACGCCATGCCGGAGATCGTGATCGGGACGGTCGACGGCCCGGTCGGGACCGCCTTCGCCTCGATGCTCGGCCAGTCGGTCGGCCATACGCGCATGTTCGTGGTGCGCGACCTCAACCAGACCGTGAAGCCCGCGACCATCATGACCAGCAAGGTCACGATCCAGAGCGCCGAATATGTCGATCTGCTGGGCGGCGTGGTTCAGGCGGCCCTCGGCGACGCCGTTCTCGACAGCGTGATCGAAGGGGTCATCGCCAAGGATCTCTGCGACAAGATCTGCATCATCATGACGGTGTGGCTCGACCCCCGCTGCGCCGAGGACCCGAACGTCGACAAGAAGGACCTCTACCGCACGAACTATGAGGCGACGAAGCTCGCCATCAAGCGCGCCATGACGGGCGAGCCGACGATCGATGAGCTGATCGCCAACCGCAAGACGGTGAAGCACTACGCGCTGGACGGCGTGATCGACTACTGAGCCGGCGCAGGTGGTAAGCTGGAATTAACGGTCCCGGGCGCCCTGTTCGCGCCATGCGGATGGAGCTCTCGTACAGCTTGCCCCGCTGGCGCTTCACGCGCTGGCTGACGGACGCCGGCCCGGATGTCTCGGAAGACATCAGGCGCGCCCTCGTCGCGAGCCTGTTCGGGACGCTGCCCATTTTCGCGGGCGGCGTCCTGAACAGCCTGCTGGTGTCCGGCCTTCTGGCGCTTCGCCTCCAGAGCGCGCCGTTCATCATCTGGTTCCTGTCCGAGCTGCTGATCTGCGGCGCGCGGCTCGTCGTGCTGCTGAGCGCCTTCAGGCTTAGCAAGGAAGGCCGCGACACCCCGACCGATCTCTACCTCTGCCTCGGCATCCTGTGGGCGGCGAGCGTCGGCTACGGTGCCTTCATGTCCCTGCTCAGCGGCGACTGGGTCGCGGCCACCATCGCCTGCATGTCCGCCGGCGCCATGATCGGCGGCATCGCGTTCCGCAATTTCGGAGCGCCCCGGCTCGCGGCGCTGATGATCGCCCTCAGCCTCGGCCCCACCGTGTTGGCGGCGCCGTTATCCGGCGAGCCGATCATGCTGCTGACGGTGATCCAGATCCCGTTCTACCTCGTCAGCATGCGGCTTGCCGCATACAGGCTCAACGCGCTGATGGTCGCCACCATGCAGGCGGAGCGCGAGAACGACCGGCTCGCCCGCCACGATCCGCTGACCGGGCTCTCCAATCGAGCCGGCCTGCTGCGAGAGATGGAGAAGCGCGGCGAACGTCGCGCCGCCCTGCTCTACCTCGATCTCGACGGCTTCAAGAGCGTGAACGACGGGCATGGCCACGCGGCCGGAGACGAGCTGCTGAAGGCTGCGGCCGATCGCCTGCGCGGCCTGCTCCGGGCCGGCGACGTCGCCGCGCGCATCGGCGGCGACGAATTCGTCATCATCGCCCTCGGGGTCGACCGCAGGCAGGCGCCGGCCTTCGGGGAACGTCTCATCCGGGAGCTCGGCGCGCCCTACGAGATCCAGAGCGGCCTTCTGGTCAGCGTCGGCGTCAGCGTCGGCGTGGCGCTCGCGCCTGACCACGGCGAGGACGTCTCGGAGCTGCTCGACACCGCCGACGAGGCGCTCTACCGGGCCAAGACGGCCGGCAAGTCACAGTGCATCGTCGCCACGGCTGCGGTGCGATGGGGCGCCGGCCGGCGTCCCGCGCCCTCAGCCGGGCGGGCCAACGGCATCGTCAGCTAGAACGACACTTTCGGCGCAGCCTGGTTCTCCGGGGCCGTCTCGAAGGTCGCCATCGGCTTCGCCTCAGGATAGAGCCAGCCCGCGATCCAGCGACCCGGGATCGTGCGAAGCTCCGTGTTGTAGGCCTGGACCGCCTGGATGTAGTCGCGGCGCGCGACCGCGATGCGGTTCTCGGTGCCTTCGAGCTGCGACTGCAGGGCCAGGAAGTTCTGGTTGGACTTCAGGTCCGGATAGTTCTCCGACACCGCCAGCAGCCGTCCCAGCGCGCCCGAGAGCTGCGCCTGGGCTTCCTGGAAGCGCTTCACGGCCTCCGGGTCCGACAGTTTGCTGGCGTCGATGTTGACCTGCGTCGCCTTCGCCCGGGCCTCCACCACCTCGGTGAGCACCTTCTCCTCCTGGCGCGCGAAACCCTTCACGGTCTCCACCAGGTTGGGGATCAGATCGGCGCGGCGCTGATACTGGTTCTGGACGTCGCTCCAGCGCGCCTTGGCCTGTTCCTCGAGGGTCGGCACGTTGTTGACGCCGCAGCCGGCGAGCGACAGCGCGAGACCGGTGAGCGTAAGCGCCGCGAACATGCGGATGGCGGGCGCGGTGAGCGAGAGCCTCATGGCGTCGTCCTTTCTGGGCCCGAAGACGGGCGGGAGCGGCGTTCGCGAAGGTCCGCCTTCGGGCCTGATTGTCAAGCCGCCAGGACGGAGCAGCGGACCTGCGTCTCGAAGCGCTCCAAAATCCGCCGCAGACGTTTGCAACTCATAGGGTTGTTCACTTATATCACCCCCCATGAGCGGCCGCGGATCGGGACTTTTTGCGCTGACGTCGGAGGCCTTCGCGGGCCGCTCCGACCACGTGCGCCTGCCGTCCCGCTTCCACGCGCGTCTGTCGGCGATCACGAGCCGACTCGGGAGCTGACGTCCTGCGCCGCCGGCGCAGCCCCACTCCTCTCCACGCTCCAACGACCTAGAGGCGCTCAATGTCCGCCGCCCCCAAGACCCTGTACGACAAGATTTTCGACGACCATGTCGTCGACCGTCAGCCTGACGGCTCCGTGCTGCTCTACATCGACCGTCACCTCGTGCATGAGGTGACGAGCCCGCAGGCGTTCGAAGGGCTGCGCGCCACCGGCCGCAAGGTCCGCGCACCGCACAAGACGCTCGCCGTCGTCGACCATAACGTGCCGACGTCGAACCGCTCGCTTCCGAACCCTGATCCGGAAAGCGCCGCGCAGATCGCCGCGCTGGCCGAGAACACCCGCGAGTTCGGCGTCCAGTATTACGACGCCTTCGACAAGCGGCAGGGCATCGTGCACGTCGTCGGCCCCGAGCAGGGTTTCACCCTCCCGGGCACGACGATCGTCTGCGGCGACAGCCACACCTCGACCCACGGCGCGTTCGGCGCTCTCGCGCATGGCATCGGGACGTCCGAGGTCGAGCATGTGCTCGCGACCCAGACGCTGATCCAGACGAAGGCGAAGAACATGCGCATCGTCGTCGACGGCAAGTTGCCGGAGGGCGTCGGCGCGAAGGACGTGATCCTCGCGATCATCGGCGAGATCGGCACCGCGGGCGGCACCGGCCACGTCATGGAATACGCCGGCGAGGTCATCGAGAACCTGTCGATGGAAGGCCGCATGACGATCTGCAACATGTCCATCGAGGGCGGCGCCCGCGCGGGCATGATCGCGCCGGACGAGAAGGCCTACGCCTTCCTCAAGGACCGGCCGATGGCGCCCAAGGGCGAAGCCTGGGACGCGGCGCGCCGCTACTGGGACACGCTGAGGACCGACGACGGCGCGCATTTCGACCGCATCGTCCGGCTCGACGGGGCGAACCTGCCGCCGATCGTCTCCTGGGGCACCAGCCCGCAGGACGTGGTCGCAGTCACGGGCGTCGTTCCGGACCCGGACGCGGCGGCCGACGAGGGCAAGCGCGCCGCGATCCAGCGGGCGCTGGCCTATATGGGCCTGACCCCGGGCGCGAAGATCACCGACATCGCGATCGATCGCGTGTTCATCGGCTCCTGCACCAACGGGCGGATCGAGGATCTGCGGCAGGCGGCCAAGATGATCGAGGGCAAGACCGTCAACGGCAACGTCAACGCCATGGTCGTCCCTGGCTCCGGGCTCGTGAAGGAGCAGGCGGAGGCCGAAGGCCTCGACCGGATCTTCAAGGCCGCCGGCTTCGACTGGCGCGAGCCCGGCTGCTCGATGTGCCTCGCGATGAACCCGGACAAGCTGGCGCCGGAAGAGCGCTGCGCCTCGACCTCGAACCGCAATTTCGAGGGCCGTCAGGGGTTCCGGGGCCGTACGCATCTGGTCTCCCCCGCGATGGCGGCGGCGGCGGCTGTCGCCGGCCGTTTCGTCGACATCCGCGAGTGGCGGTGACCCTCTGAAACTCGGGAGCCTCGTCTTCGGGGCTCCCGACGGATTGCGGCGCACAGCATGTCCCTGCGCATCATCCCCCGGCTCCAGGCGAGCGACGCGCCCCGTCTGGCGCCTCTGATCGCGGCTTATTCGGGAGCTCTCCTCGCAAGCCAGCCCGGCGCTCCTGACGAAGCCTACGCGGCGAAGCTGATCGCCGAGCCGATGGTGGGTATCGCTGGCGCCGAGCTAGACGGCGCGCTGGTCGGCTTCGCGCTCTATTACGACCTGCCCGAGGCGATCTCTGGCAGGCGCGCCGGTCAGCTGGACGACCTGTTCGTCGACGCCGCCTGCCGCGGAAAGGGCGTCGCCCAGGCCCTGGTCGCCTGCCTTGTCGAGGAGGGCGCGGCGCGAGATTGGGTCCACCTGCGGTGGATGGTCCCTGAGGCGAACCCGGCGGCCGCGCTCTACGACCGCATCGCCGAGCGGGCGCCGTGGCGGAACTATGTGATCAGGATCGACCGCTCCGTCGCCTGGTGAGGCTCACCAGCTCCGGCACACCTCCACGGGTCGATCGCCGCGCCTGCCGCGCTCCCAAGCGAGCCGGCAAATCAGTGACGGCCTCATCTCGTAGTGCAGCCAGGGCGTGGTCCGCACGTCGAGCCGGAAGTTGACCGGCCTGACCAGCGCGCGTTCTTCGGTCACGATCGTCCGCGACCGGAGGACTCGCTCGCCATAGGAGCGCTCATAGGGGAGATCCGCCGCAAACGCCGACGACGCCCCGCCGATCGCGAGCGCCGCCGCCAGTCCCGCCTGCCACCGCTTCATCGTCATTCCTCCGAACCGGGCGATCTCGCCGACCGGTTCGGAGTTAGCGCGCGGCGCGGACCTGAGAAGTGGCTGTTCGCCTCACCACCGCTCGCGGCAGGTTTCGATGCGCCGGCTATGCGGGCCGAACCGGCCCCACTCCCGCACATAGGTGACGCGGCAGACGCGTCGCGCCGGGCGCGGGGCGTAGTAGACGCGCGCCGGACGCGCGTAATAGACCGGCGGCCGATGGTGGTAACGCGGCCCGTCATACTCGATGTAGACGCCGGCCGCCGCGGGCGCGGCCGCGAAGCCAGCCGAAAGAATGGCGGCCGAGAACGCCAGTGCGAGAGCTTTCATCGCAGTTCCCCTCAACGAGATGCGCGCTCTCCAGACGGGAGCGCACGTCCGGCGGAGGCTCCGGCCCCGCAAGAGGCTCAGCCCGCCGCCTGATCTTCATCCTTGAAGAGGTTGATGGCGAAAAATCGACTTATAATGGGCTTCTGAATACTGGACCAGCCTTAATAGTTTACGGGTGATCTACGCCAGACGAAAAAAAGCCCGGCGCCTGCAAGCGCCGGGCTCTTTGTCGATCAGGCTCGGCTCGCGTCAGCGAACGTAGATGCCGATGCCCGGACGCGGCGGAGCCGGACGGTAGTACGGGCGCGGCCCCGGACGATAACGGCGCTCCACGACGCGATCGCGGCGCCAGCTGCGGTTGGCCCGGTCGCACTCGCGGCTCGTGACGGTGCGCTTGACGCCGTTGCGCCAGACCGTCTTGCGGACCGTGCGGCAGGCGACGTCGCTGACCGCGGCCGGCGCGGCGATGGTGGCGTGCGTGGCGATCGGCGCAGCGCTCGCGGGAGCGGCGGCGAAAGCGCCGAGGCCCAGGGCCAGCGCGGCGGCGGAGAGAAGAGCAGTCCTCATCAACGTCTCCTTGTCCCTCGGGTCGGAGCCCAAAAACGCCGACCTCAGGCTTGATCTATGGCTTGGCAGGGATGAACTCGCCGTTACGGCGGCGTTCACGTGACGTTCATTGGCAAAGCACTGGGCGCGCCTGCATGTAAGGTCGACCCCCGGGCCGCGCGCGGAGGCACGACTTGTCGCGATAACGCGACGGGATAGGATTGAGTTCCATACCGGCCTCCACGACGGCGCAGGGCACAACACTTGGATTGGACTGACCTTCCGGCTCCCGATCTGGCCGATATCGAGCGCCTCGCAGAGGAGGGTTTCGCCCGGCTTCCGGAGGCGTTCAGGGCCCTTGCGGCGACGGCGGTGATCCGCGTCGACGATTTTCCCACCGAGGAGGTTCTGGCCGAGCTCGGCGCGGAGAGCGAGTTCGACCTTCTCGGCCTGTTCACCGGCGTCGGCCTCGCGCATGCGGAAGCCGTTCCCCGCACCGGGCAGATGCCGAACGTCATCCACCTCTACCGGCGGCCGATCCTCGACTATTGGGCCGAGCACGAAGAGAAGCTCGGGGCGATCGTCACGCATGTCCTGGTCCATGAGATCGGCCATCACTTCGGCCTGTCGGACGAGGACATGGAGGCGATCGAGGCCGCCGCGACCGCGGAGCCTTGATCGCCCGACCGCGCGACGCCACCTTCAGGCGACCGCCGAGGAGACCCGACATGGCCGCCGACAGCGCCTCTTCCGACGAGGCCCGCGTAAAGCGTGACTTCTGGCCGACGGTGAAGCGCGTCGCGCGCAGCATCCCGTTCGCCGAGGACGCGGTCGCGGCCTATTACTGCGCCTTCGACCGCGAGACGCCGACCCACGTGCGGGCGACGCTGATCGGCGCCCTCGCCTATTTTGTGCTGCCGCTCGACGCGCTGCCGGACTTCGTGCCCCTGATGGGGTTCGCGGACGACGCCAGCGTGCTCGCCGCGACGCTGGCGCTGGTCCGGACCCATCTCAACGACCGCCACCGCGACGCGGCGCGGCGCACGCTCGCGGACAAGGAATTCGGCTGAGCGAGGCCCCGCCTCCGTCCGACGATCGGCTCATTGCGGCGCCGCACACGTCCGCTAAAGACTGTGCGGGGCGCGGCCAGAGCTGACGCCTCCCTGTGCGAGGCGGAGCGCGAGATGCCCGACAAACCCTGGCTGTTCCGGACCTATGCCGGCCATTCCTCGCCGGTCGAGTCGAACAAGCTCTACAAGTCGAACCTGGCCAAGGGTCAGACCGGTCTGTCGGTCGCCTTCGATCTCCCGACGCAGACCGGCTACGATCCCGACCACGTGCTGTCGCGCGGGGAGGTCGGCAAGGTCGGCGTTCCGGTCTCGCATCTCGGCGACATGCGCACCCTGTTCGACGGCATTCCGCTCGAGCAGATGAACACCTCGATGACCATCAACGCGACCGCGGCCTGGCTGCTGTCGCTCTACGTCGCGCAGGCCGAGGAGCAGGGGGCGGACCGCTCGTCGCTGCAGGGCACCACCCAGAACGACATCATCAAGGAGTATCTGTCGCGCGGGACCTACGTGTTCCCGCCCGCGCCGTCGCTCCGGCTGATCCGCGACGTCATCCTCTTCACCACGAAGGAGATGCCGAAGTGGAACCCGATGAACGTCTGCTCCTACCACCTGCAGGAGGCGGGAGCGACGCCGGTTCAGGAGCTCGCCTACGCGCTCGCGACCGCGATCGCCGTCCTTGACGAGGTGAAGGCCACCAACCCGAGCGAGGAGGCGTTCGGGCAGACCGTGCAGCGCATCTCGTTCTTCGTGAACGCGGGGATGAAGTTCATCACCGAGATCGCCAAGATGAGGGCCTTCGTCGACCTGTGGGACGAGATCACCCGCGACCGTTACGGCGTCACCGACGCCAAGTCCCGCCGCTTCCGCTACGGCGTGCAGGTGAACTCGCTGGGCCTCACCGAGCAGCAGCCCGAGAACAACGTCTATCGCATCCTGATCCAGACGCTCGCCGTCACCCTCTCGAAGGACGCGCGCGCGCGGGCCGTGCAGCTCCCGGCCTGGAACGAGGCGCTCGGCCTGCCCCGGCCATGGGACCAGCAGTGGTCGCTGCGCGCGCAGCAGATCCTCGCCTACGAGACCGACATCCTCGAATACGAGGACATCTTCACCGGCTCCAAGGTGATGGACGCCAAGGTCGAGCAGCTGAAGGAGGAGGCGCGCGCGGAGCTCGCCCGCATCGACGACATGGGCGGCGCGATCGCGGCCGTCCAGGCGGGCTACATGAAGGGCCGCCTCGTCGAGTCCAACGCGCGCCGCCTCGCGGCCATCGAGTCCGGCGATCAGATCGTGGTGGGCGTGAACAAGTTCCAGTCGACCGAGCCCTCTCCGCTCTCCACCGGCTCCGACTCGATCCAGGTGGTTCCCGAGCATGTCGGCACAGAGGCGATCGAGCGGCTGAAGGCCTGGAAGGCCCAGCGCGACGAGGCCGCGGTCGCGAAGGCGCTCGCCGAGCTGGCGGCCGCCGCCCGCGAGGACCGCAACGTCATGGAGCCCTCGATCGCCGCCGCCAAGGCCGGCGTCACCACCGGCGAGTGGGGCGCGACCCTGCGCGAGATCTTCGGCGAGTACCGGGCGCCGACCGGCGTCGGCCGCGCCGCCCGCGAGTCCAGCGGCGGCGGCGAGATCGTGGAGGTGCGCAAGGCGGTCGAGGCCGCCTCGCTCGCGCTCGGCAGGCGGCTGAAGCTGCTCGTCGGCAAGCCCGGCCTCGACGGCCATTCGAACGGCGCCGAGCAGATCGCCGTGCGGGCGCGCGATTGCGGGTTCGAGGTCGTTTATGAGGGGATCCGGCTGACGCCCGCGGAGATCGTGAACGCGGCGCTCGAGGAGGGCGTCCACGTCGTCGGGCTTTCGATCCTCTCCGGCTCCCACCTTCCCCTCGTCCGGGAGGTCATGGAGCGCATGCGCCGCAACGGCCTCGACGACGTGCCGGTGATCGTCGGCGGGATCATTCCTCCGGAGGACGAGCGGGAGCTGAAGGCGATGGGCGTCGCCGCGGTCTACACGCCGAAGAACTTCGACCTGACCGCGATCATGGCCGACATCGTCAGAATCGCAGAAGGCGCCGGCGAAAAGGCGGCCTGAACCCGCCGACCCAGGCTGGCTAGCCCGCCTGGCGGCGCTCCGGCTCGATCGCGATCGCCCGCCAGAGCTCGGCCACCGAGATCGGCTTGGTGACGACGGCGTCCGCGCCGGCCGCGAGGAAGGCCCTGATCTCGCTGTCGAAGGCCCGCGCGGTGACGCCGATGATCCGCACCTTCGCCGCCGGCCCCCGCAGGGCCCGGATCGCCCTCGCGGCCGCGAGACCGTCGAGCCGCGGCATGGCGGCGTCCATCAGGACGATGTCGTAGGCCTGGCCGGCTGCCGCCTCGACGGCCGCGGCGCCGTCCTCGACGATGTCGTGCAGATGGCCGAAATGGTCGAGCAGCGTGCCGATGACGCGCTGGTTCACCGCGTTGTCCTCCGCCACCAGGATCCGCAGCGGCCGGCTGGCGTGAGGCTCCGGCTCGGCCGCTTCGAGACGCACGACCGCGGCCACCTCGGCTCCTCCCGAGGACCGGTCGTTGGCTTCGGCGTGGCCGCCCATCCGGTGCGCGAGCTCCGAAACGAGCGCCAGTCCAAGGCCGGCCGCGCCCGGGGCCGCCGCGCCCTGCGCATAGGGCTCGAACAGTCTTTCGGGCGAGCCTCCCAGGCCGGGACCGGTGTCGCGCACGGCGAGCTTCAGCGTCACCGAGCGGGCGTCGCCGCCGACGCGCTCGATCGCGAACTCGACCGATCCGCGATCCGTGACCCTGAGCGCATTGTCGGCGAGGTTCTCCACGATCTGCCTGAGCGCGCCCTCCTCGGCCGTCACCCGGTCCGGAACGCCCGGCCCGCGCAGCGCGCGAAACACGAGGCCCTTCGCGGTCGCCCTCGCGGCGAGCGGCGGCGCGACCCGGCTCAGGAAGGCGTCGATCTCCACCGGCGCAGGCTTCGGCTGCTCCGGCGCGCCGAGAAGCGTGGTTGCGACGCCGAGCAGGTGCTCGGCCGCCGTCTTCAGCGCCGCGGCGTGCCCGCGCGCGGCCTCCGTCAGATCCTCCGCCAGCAGCAGGTCCGCCAGCGCCAGAATGCCCCCCAGCGGCGTCCTGATCTCATGCGCCGCGACCGCGATGCGGTGCGTCGCGTCGACGGCCGGAGCAGCGTCGGCGAGGCTCGCGGTCGCACTCATGCGGCGGCTCCTGAGACGGTGGCGGGGACGGAAGGTTCGACCGCGACAGTGGCTTACAGGGCTTTAACGATGGGCTAAGCCGACCGCGTAAAACAGCGTTGTGCACGCGTGATCCCCAGCTTCGCGACAAGCCCATGCGGCGGGTCCGCGTTGACCTGCGCGCCCGCAGTCCCTAGGGGTCGAACTCCCGCCCGCGCAGCCTCCGGCTCCATTCCGGCATGTCAGAACTCGTCGCCATCGTGCTCCCGACGTTCGGGCTCATCGGCCTCGGCTATCTTGTCGGGCGGCTGGGCCTGCTCGGCGACCGGGCCGGCGACGGCCTGTCGGACTATGTGTTCCTGATCGCAATCCCCTCGCTCATTTTCCGCACCCTTGCGGAAGGCCAATCGCCCGCCGCCAATCCATGGGGCTACTGGATCGCCTATTTCGGCGGGGTGGCGGTGGTCTGGATGATATCGATGGCGATCGCCATCAAGGGGTTGGGACGCGACAGGCGCGAGGCCGCGGTCCACGGGTTCGCGGCCGCCCAGTCCAACACCGTCCTGGTCGGCGTGCCGCTGATCCTCAACGTCTACGGAGAAGCCGGCGCGACGCCGCTGTTCCTGCTGCTGGCGGTCCACCTGCCGATCATGATGACCGCGGCGGCGCTGCTCATCGAGACCGCTGGCCCGCGCGGTTCCTCAGGCGCCATGGCGAAGCGGCTCGCGCGGACGATCGTCACTCACCCGATCATCCTGGCGCTCGTCGCCGGCCTTGTCGCCCAGCGCCAGGGTTATGTTCCGGCCGGCGCCTTCGGATCCGTGATCGGCCAGCTCGCCGCGACCGCCAGCCCGTGCGCCCTGATCGCCATGGGGCTGGCGCTGAAGCGCTTCGGCTTCCTGAGCGACCTCAAGGCCGTCTGGTCGATCTCGGCGCTCAAGCTCGTGCTGCACCCGCTGCTGGTGTGGGCGCTCGCGTTCCACGTTCTGGACGTCCCCCCGGTCTGGGCCGGGGTCGCGGTCCTGTTCGCCGCCATGCCGTGCGGCATCAACGCCTATCTGATCGCGGCGCGCTATCAGGTGGGCGAGACCACGGCCTCGGCGGCCATCGCGGTGTCGACGGCGATCTCGGTGCTGTCGGTCTCGGTCTGGCTGCTCGTGCTCGGCGTGGCCTAGCTCAGGCGCCGCGAGGCTTGGCCCGGCTGGTCGGCGCCGCCGCCGCCGGATCTTCCGGCCAGACGTGCTTGGGATATCGCCCGCGCATCTCGGCGCGGACCTCCTTCCAGGATCCGGCCCAGAAGCCCGGCAGGTCGCGGGTCACCTGTATCGGCCGATGGGCAGGCGACAGCAGGCGCAGCATGAGCGGGACCCGCCCCCCGGCGATCGCGGGATGTCGCTGAAGGCCGAACAGCTCCTGCACGCGGACGTCGAGCGCTGGCCCCTCCTCCGCATCGTAGTCGATCGGGAGACGGGAGCCGGACGGCGCGTCGAAATGGCTCGGCGCTTCAGCATCGAGGCGTCGGCGAAGGTCGTACGGCACGAGCGCCTCGATCGCGTTCATGACCGTCTCGGCGGGGATCTCCCGCAGCGCCGCGGCGTCTCCGAGGAACGGCGCGAGCCAGTCCCCGACGGATGCGGAGAGCGCAGCGTCCGAAAGATCGGGCCAGCCGGCCTGCGGCTGCGACCGCCGCAGGAACTCGACGCGGGCGACGAGCGCGCGCGCGCCGCGGCTCCAGGGCAGCCGCTGCAGCCCGGCCGCCGCGACGCCCTCCGCAAGCGCCGCGGCCGTCGCGGGCCCGGGCGGCGGCGCGAACGGCCGCTCCGAAAGCGTGAGGGCGCCGAGCCTGCGCCGGGCGCGTCCGCGCACCGCGGCCGCCTGCGGATCGAAGGCGATGTCCTCACGCTCCTCGATCCGATCGGCTGCCGCCTCCAGCAGGTCGGGCTCCGTCAGCGGCGCCGCGAGCAGGATCCGGCCTTCCTGCGCGACGCCGGTGACGTCGAGGGCGACCAGGTATGGCTCGCGCGAAAGCGGCGAAGCCGGATCGACCGCCGCGCCGCGGCCATTCGCGAGCAGGAAGGCCCCGGGGCGGCCGCCGCGGGCCTTCGCGATCCGGTCCGGAAAGGCGCGCGCGATCACCAGCCCGGCGCGGGCGACCTCGACCGCCTGTTCGTCGCCGGCGCCGACCGAGGAGAGCCAGCCGGCCGCGAGCCGCCGGGCGCCCTCGGCCCGCGGCCCGCGCTCCCGGGCGAAACGCTCGAGCCGCTCGGTCACGTCCGGGCTGTCGCCGCCAAGGCCGCGTTCGACGGCCAGGAGGGCGATGAGCGAGGCGAGCTTGCCATCCCCCACAGGCGCCGCGTCGACCAGCATGGCGGCGAGGCGCGGCGGCAGGGCGATCTCCCGCAGCCGCCGGCCGCGCTCCGTGATCCGGCCGTCGTCGTCGAGGGCGCGGAGCGCGCGCAGGGTCGCTCGGCCTTCCGCGACCGCGGCGGCCGGCGGCGCGTCCAGGAAGGCGAGCTTGCCGGGATCGGTGACGCCCCAGGCGGCAAGATCGAGCAGAAAGCCCGTCAGATCGCTCGCGAGGATTTCCGGCCGGGCGAACGGGTCCAGGCTCGCGGTCGCGGCCTCCTCCCACAGCCGGTAGCACACGCCCGGCTCGGTCCGGCCGGCGCGGCCCCGCCGCTGATCGGCTGCGGCGCGCGAGACCCGCACCGTCTCGAGCCGCGTCAGTCCGAGGCCCGGCTCGTGCCGCGGCTCGCGCGAAAGGCCTGAGTCGATGACGATGCGAACGCCTTCGATGGTGAGCGAGGTCTCGGCGATCGAGGTCGCGAGCGCCACCTTGCGCCGTCCGGCGGAGGCTGGAGCGATGGCGCGGTCCTGCGCGTTCGGGTCGAGCCCGCCATGCAGCTCGGCGATCTCCACCTCCGGCCCGAGATCGGCGAGCCGCTCGGCCGTGCGCCGGATCTCGGCCCGCCCCGGCAGGAACGCCAGGACGCCGCCGCGCTCCTCGCCGAGCGCGCGGCGAACGGCCGCCGCCATGGCGTCCTCGACCCGGACCCGCGCCGGGCGCGGCAGGTGACGCGTCTCGACCGGATAGGAGCGGCCGAGGCTTTCAATCGTCTCCGCGCGCCCGAGCAGGCGGGCCACGCGCGCGCCGTCGAGCGTAGCGGACATCACCAGCAACCGGAGATCCGGCCGCAGCCCCTCCTTTGCGTCGCGCGCGAGGGCGAGGCCGAGATCCGCGTCGAGCGACCGCTCGTGGAACTCGTCGAACAGCACGGCCGCGACCCCGGCGAGCTCCGGATCGGCGATGATCCGGCGCGCGAACACGCCCTCGGTGACCACCTCGATTCGCGTCTTCGGTCCCACCTTGGAGCCGAGCCTGACGCGCAGCCCGACGGTCTCGCCCACGCGCTCGCCGAGGGTGCGCGCCATGCGCTCGGCCGCCGCGCGCGCCGCGATCCGGCGCGGCTCGAGCAGCAGGATGCGGCCATCTCCGCGCCAGGGCGCGTCGAGCAGCGCCAGCGGGACCCGCGTGGTCTTGCCCGCGCCGGGCGGCGCGACCAGCACCGCGTCGCCGCGCTCGAGCGCCGCCATCAGACGCGGCAAAGCCTCGTCGATCGGCAGAGAATCGGCCCCGGACTCAGCCATCGCGGCTTCTAGCTGTTGCTCGCGGCCGCATCGCTCCGCTACAGAGGCGCACGACCGCCAAATGAGGACGTCCATGCGTATCGAAGCCATTCCGATCGGCGCCAACCCTCCGAAGGACGTGAACGTCATCGTCGAGGTGCCGATCGGCGGCGAGCCCATCAAGTACGAGCTCGACAAGGCCGCAGGGACGCTGTTCGTCGACCGCTTCCTCTACACCTCCATGCGCTATCCGGGGAATTACGGCTTCATTCCCCACACGCTGTCCGAAGACGGCGATCCCATCGACGTGCTCGTCGCCAACACGCGCGCGATCGCGCCCGGCGCGGTGATGAGCTGCCGTCCGGTGGGCGTCTTCAAGATGGAGGACGAGAAGGGCCTCGACGAGAAGATCATCGCGGTGCCGTCGGCCCACCTCACGCGGCGCTACGAGCAGATCACCAGCTACGATCAGCTGCCCGGCATCACGCTCGACCAGATCACGCACTTCTTCGAGCACTACAAAGACCTCGAAGGCGACAAGTGGGTGAAGGCGCTGGGCTGGGGCGGCGTCGACGAGGCCGAGCGCATGATCATCGAAGCGATCGAGCGCGCGAAAGCCGCCAAGGCGGACTAAGGCAGGCGGCCGGCCCCCACGGGGGCCAGGGCCGCGGGCGCGCTCACCTTCCGGTCGCGAAGTAGCTCACCAGCCGGGCGCGGATGCGCTCGGCGATCTGGGTCGCGGCGCGATCCTCGGCGTCGCGCTCGGCGCGGACGTTCGCGAAGCGCTGCAGGCCGGCGAAATAGGTCGCGGTCGCGAGCGCGTTGCCGGTGAACAGCGGGTCGATCGACCCGGCGCGCGTCAGCACGTACTGCACCGCCAGCGAGATCGTCCGCGTCTCCTGCACGTCGGTCAGCGGATCGACCACCGCCGACTGGCCGATCTCGTTGATGCTCCTCACCTCGAGCCGGTAGGCGACCGCGCCCGGGCCGGCGCCGCCCCTGAGCATGAAGATGAGCTCGTTGCGCATCTTGCCGCCGACCCGGCCCTCGATGGGCTTGACCTCGACGGTCTTGAGCGCCGCGGCGACGTCGCCGCCCCCGCCGTCCTTGGCCAGGACTCCAGGCGTGGACATGTCGCCGTAGACGGGGCGGAAGCAGCCGGCGACCAGAAGCGCCAGGCCGAAAGCCAGGCCAAGCCGGACGAAGCGCGGATCAAGCGACGACATTCACGATCCTCTGCGGCACGACGATGACCTTGCGGATCGGCTTGTCGCCGACCGCCTTCAGAACGACATCGAGTTCTCGTACCATTTTTTCGATCGTCGCGGCGTCCGCGTCGCGCGCAACCACGATCTCGTCGCGCTTCTTGCCGTTCACCTGCACCGGCAGGGTCACGGAGTCGGAGGCGAGCAGCGCCGGGTCGGCCTCCGGCCACGCCTCCTCGGCGACCAGCGTCTCATGTCCGAGCGCCGCCCAGCACTCCTCCGCCAGATGCGGCGTGAAGGGCGCGATCATCCGCACCAGGATCTCGGCCGCCTCGCGCAGCGCGAAGCGGATGTCGGCGTCCGGCTCGCGCGCGGCCTGGAGCGCCTGCCCGAGCGCGTTCGCGAGTTCGTTGGCGGCGGCGACGCAGCGGTTGAAATGGAAGCGCTCGATGCTCTCGCCGACGCGGGCGAGCGCGCCGTGCGCCGTGCGCCGCAGCGCCTCCGCCGGCGCCCCGATCTGCTCCGGCGCGGCGGCGCCGGCGGGCGCCCCGCGCTCCGCCGCCTCGTTCACGAGGCGCCACACGCGCTGGACGAAGCGGCTGGCGCCTTCGACGCCCGCCTCGGTCCAGATCACGTCGCGCTCGGGCGGGCTGTCGGACAGCATGAACCAGCGCGCGGTGTCGGCCCCGTAGGTCTCGATGATATCGTTGGGGTCGACGGTGTTCTTCTTCGACTTCGACATCTTCTCGATCGGCCCGATCTCGATCGGATCGCCGTTCGAGAGGCGCGCTGCGCGGCGCTGTCCTTCGGCCTCGCTGATCGCGATCTCGGACGGCGCGACCCACTGCCCGGACGCGTCCCGATAGGTCTCGTGGACGACCATCCCTTGCGTGAACAGGCCGGCGAACGGCTCGTCGATGCCGAGATGTCCGGTCATCTTCATCGCGCGCGTGAAGAAGCGGGAATAGAGCAGGTGCAGGATCGCGTGCTCGACGCCGCCGATATACTGGTCGACGGGAAGCCAGCGGTCCGCGACCGCCCGCTCGGTCGGGGTCGCGGCCCGCGGGGCCGTGAACCGCGCGTAATACCAGGACGAGTCCACGAAGGTGTCCATGGTGTCGGTCTCGCGCCGTGCGGGACCGCCGCAGGCCGGGCAGGAGACGTTGCGCCACGCCTCGTTGCGGTCGAGCGGATTGCCCGGCTGATCGAAGCTGACGTCCTCCGGCAGCAGGACCGGGAGCTGGTCGTCCGGGACCGGCTGCGGCCCGCAGGCCTCGCAATGGATGATCGGGATCGGGCAGCCCCAGTAGCGCTGCCGGGAGATTCCCCAGTCGCGCAGGCGCCAGTTGACCTTCCGCTCCCCGACCGGACGGTTGCCGAGCGTCGCCGCCTCGAGCCTGCGAGCGACCTCCTCCTTGGCGGCGGCGACGTCGAGACCATCGAGGAAGCGCGAGTTCACCAGCACGCCGTCGCCGTCATAGGCGGCGTCCGCGATCAGGGCCTCGGCGTCGGCGCCCGGGGGAGCGACGACCGGCTTGATCGGAAGCCCGTAAGCCCGGGCGAAATCATAGTCGCGCTGGTCGTGCGCCGGGCAGCCGAAGATCGCGCCCGTGCCGTAGTCCATGAGCACGAAATTGGCGACGTAGACCGGCAGCTCCCAACTCGGGTCGAGCGGATGGGAGGCGCGAAGGCCGGTGTCGTAGCCCTTCTTCTCCGCCGTCTCGAGCGCCGCGAGGCTCGTCCCGGCGCGCCGGCACTCCTCCACGAAGGCGTTAAGCTTCGGGTCACAGGCGGCGCAGGCCGCGGCGAGCGGGTGGTCGGCCGAGACCGCGATGAAGCTCGCCCCGAACAGCGTGTCCGGCCGGGTCGTATAGACCTCGACTTCCTTCAGCGCGCCGTCGCCATGGGCGTTTGCGAGCGCCCATCGGACCAGCATCCCTTCCGAGCGGCCGATCCAGTTCTTCTGCATGGTCCGGACCTTCTCCGGCCAGCGCGGCAGGCCGTCGAGCGCGCTCAGCAGCTCCTCGGAGAAAGCCGTGATCTTGAGGAACCACTGCGTCAGTTCGCGCTGCTCGACGAGCGCGCCCGAACGCCAGCCGCGGCCGTCGATCACCTGCTCATTGGCCAGCACGGTGTTGTCGACCGGATCCCAGTTGACCTTGGACTTCCGCCGGTAGGCGAGGCCGGCCTTCAGGAAATCCAGGAACAGCCGCTGCTGCTGCGCGTAATAGTCCGGATCGCAGGTCGCGATCTCGCGGCTCCAGTCGAGCGACAGCCCGATCGACTTGAGCTGGTTTCGCATGGTCGCGATGTTCTCGTAGGTCCACGCCTTGGGGTGGACCTTCCGCTCGATGGCGGCGTTCTCGGCCGGCAGGCCGAACGCGTCCCAGCCCATCGGATGGAGGACGTCGAAGCCCTTGGCGCGCTTGTAGCGCGCGACCACGTCGCCCATCGCGTAATTGCGGACGTGCCCCATATGGATGCGCCCGGACGGATAAGGGAACATCTCGAGCACGTAGTAGGTCGGCCGGCCGTCGGCCTCATTGGTCTGGAAGAGCTTTCGCTCGTCCCACCGGGCCTGCCACCGGGGCTCGGCCTCGCGCGCGTTGTAGCGCTCCGTCGTCATAGGTTACGCCAGGCATCCTGAAGGGTGAGCGCGCCGCGGCGATCGCCGGTCGCGAAGCGGCCGGACCTTGGCGCGAACGATTGAAACGGTCAACCGAAGAGGGTCCTGCGCGCTTGAGCGCCGCCGCGTTGCGGCTTATGCGCCACCCTCGACATGGAGATGAGCCGCGCGTGAGCACCACAGAGCCGACCGACGACGTTCCGTCCCGCCTGGCGGCGACGCTGAAGGCCATTCGCCGCGCCGAGCGCAGCGCCGGCCGCGCGGAGGGCGAGGTCACGCTGGTCGCCGTGTCGAAGACCTTCCCGGCGGACGACATCGAGCCGGCCCTCGCGGCCGGCCACCGCGCGTTCGGCGAGAACCGCGTGCAGGAGGCTAAGGCCAAGTGGCCGGGCCTCCGTGAGCGCTACCCCGACGTCGAGCTCCATCTGATCGGCCCGCTGCAGTCCAACAAGGCGGACGAGGCGGTGGCCCTGTTCGACGTCATCCACACCGTCGACCGGCCGAAGATCGCGCAGGCGCTGGCCAGCGCGATGCGGGCGCAGGGCCGCAGGCCGCGCCTGTTCGTTCAGGTCAACACCGGCGAGGAGCCCCAGAAGGCCGGCGTGCCCCCGCGGGAGGTCGACGCCTTCCTGGCCTCGTGCCGGGACGAGCACGGACTGACGTTCGAGGGGCTGATGTGCATCCCTCCGGTCGACGAGGCGCCGGCGCCGCATTTCGCGTTGCTGGACAAGCTCGCGCGACGAAACGGGCTCAAGGGCCTGTCGATGGGGATGAGCTCGGATTTCGCGGAGGCGGTCGCCCTCGGGGCGACGCATGTCCGGGTCGGCAGCGCGATCTTCGGCGCCCGGCCGAAGCCCTGACTGATCGGCGCGGGAGAGGGTCGCCGGGGTCTGAAACGCCCTCTCCCGCCCGAACAGATGCCGGTACGCATGAACCAGATCCGGCTGCGGGGACCGTCGCAAACCGCTTGCCAACCCTAATGGAGGGTCACTGCCGCAAGATATAGACGGCGCGAAGCCATCAGCCGCCACATCTGGGGAGACGTCGGCGACGGCGTCCCAGAAGGCGTCGCGTTTTGCGAATGTCGTCGCGTTTTGCGAGAGGGGCTGTCCCGCTTCGGGGCGTCAGCCGTGCTCGGCGTTCAGCGGCCGCGCTCCGGCCGCTATGCGGCGCTTCAGCTCGATCCGTTCTCTGGACGACACGCCGAGGAGATCGGCGGCCCGCCAGACGATGTTGTCCTCGATCTCGTGCACCGCGCCGTCAGCGAACACGATCTCCCACATCATCTCGACGATCTGCGCGCGGCCTGCGGCGTCCAGCGAGCGCCTGAGCACGCTCGTGAACGCGTAGAGGTCGACGGCCTCGGCCTCGCGGCTTCCGGCGGCAGCGATGAGCTCGGCCGTCTCGGCCTCGTCGAGCCCCAAATGGGACTTCAGGCTCGCGTGGAGCGCGTCGCGCTCGGCGTCCGTCACGACGCCGTCGACGCCGCTCAGATTGATCAGCAGGGCCGCCGCGGCCACGCGGTAATCGTCGACCGCGAAATGGTCGGCCTCCGGCACGCCCGCCAGATCGTGAAGAAACCTGCGGAGATTCTCGAGCACGGGGACCTCCGGCGGCTCAGCCGCTGTGGGACGCGTCGACGCTTTGCGCGCCGCGCCGGACCGTATGACCAATGTAGGTGAGGTCGGCCGCAAAACACGCATCGGCCGAGGGCGTGGTGCCGCAAGAGGGACTCGAACCCCCGACCCCGTCATTACGAATGACGTGCTCTACCAGCTGAGCTATTGCGGCGACGGCGCTCCCTCTAGCGAAACGCCGCCCGCAATGCAAGGCGAGAACCGCCTTGGCTGCATCCCGTCAGACGCCGTAGGTCGGCCGGGAGGCTGGAAAACCGCCATTATTCGCGGCGTCGCCGGTTTCCGCTCCGTTCGGACCTGGATCATCCGGCGCGCGCGCAAGCGGAAACACCGCCTGCGTCGGCCGTGCGCCGCGGCCCTTCGCCCCGTCCGGAGCCACGACGACCGTCGAGGCCGGCGCGACCTGCTTGGGCTCGTTCTTGGCCTGCGGCGGCGGCTCCGCGGCGGCGTCGATCAGCACGGGCATCGAGCGCGGCAGGGGCTCGGCGGCAGGCGCGATCGTCGCAGGCGGCGGCGGGGGAGGAGGCGGCGGCTCGTCCAGCCAGGCGTCCGCGGCGAGCTTCGGCCGGGCCTCCTCGACAGGCGTCCTCCACACGAAGGCGTCGAGCCGGCCGGTGACCGGGGAGATCGGCGCCCAGGTCTCGCTGGCGACCCCGTCGGCGACCCACGCAGGATCGCGCGGCGCACGAAGCGCGCGGCCGAGCCATTCGCGGGCGCGGCCGGCGTCGCCGTTCTTCACGTCCTCGAGCTCCGCCATCAGCATGCAGGCTCGCGCGGTGGGGCGGACCGAGAGCAGCTTGCCGACGGCCTCGCTCGCCGTCTCGAACTCGCGGGCCGCGAGCGCCGCCCGCGCCACCGCGATCAGACCCTCGGGATCGTCGCCGGAGCGTTCCGCGAGCGCCCTGGCGCGCTTGAGCTTGTCGCGGGCCGAGTTGCCTGTGCGGACGTGGACATAGACCTCGGCGAGATCCGGATGGGTCGCCTTCGCCCAGGTGGTTTCGACGATCTTCATCGCCTTGCGGACCTCGCCCTGCTCGGCGAGCAACCGGGCGGCGAGCGCCGCGGCGGGCGTGAAGTCCGGCGCGAGCCCGTGCGCCTCGCGCGCCCGCCGGATGGCGAGCGGCACGTCGCCGGACGAATCCATCGCCTGCGCGGTCAGCAGCACCGCGCGCCGGCGGCGCGTCTCGGTCTTGTCGACCAGCTTGTTCGCGCTCAGCCGCTCGAGCGTCGCAAGCGCGCCGGCCCAGTCCCGTTCGGCGCACTGGAAGTCGAACAGCGCCTGGCCGGCCCAGGGAGTCTCGGGCGACTGGCGGGCGGCGTCCTCGGCGATCGCCCTGGCGGCGACCAGGTCGCCCCTGCGCTCCGCCTCCACATACAGGCCGCGAAGGCCGAGCGAGCGGGTCTCGGGCTGGTCGGTCATGGCGCGGAAGGCGGCCTCCGCGCCCGGACGGTCGCCGGAGAGCTGGGCCGCCTGCGCGGCGAGGACCAGCGTCAGCGGCTCCTTGCCGAGCAGCCGGCGGGCTTCGTTGGCCTCGCGCCCGGCGCGGCGAGCGTCGCCGGTTCCGACCGCCACGACGCCGCGCGTGATCGCGTCATAGCCCTTGGCGCGCCTCCGGTTCCGCCGGAACAGCGCGAACGCCTCCGGCCCCGCGAGGATCCAGCGCATGACGTTCCAGAGCACGACCGCCGCGCAGGCCACCGCCGCCACGAAGGCGACGGCCGCCGCGACGCTGGTCTCGATGCGATAGCCCTGCCAGTCGATCATCAGATCGCCCGGACGATCGGCGACCCAGATCGCTCCGAGGGCGAACAGTCCGACGAGGGCGAGATAGAGCAGAACGCGAACCATGATCTTCCGCCCTTACTCGGTCGCCGACAGGCGGGCGAGCGCGGCCGCGCGCGCCCCCTCCACGGCCTTCTCGGCGGCGATGCGCGCCGTCGCCTTCTCGGCCCAGCCAGCGGTCGCCGCCTGCGCCTCCTGATCGAGACCCTGCCGCGCCGCCAGGGCCTGTTCGACATCGCCGGCCGCCGCAAGCGCCGCTACCCGCGCGCGCGGGTTCTCGGTCGCGGAGCCGGCGTCCTTCGGGGTCACCTTCACGACCGACCCCGCGCTCGCGACGAACTTGTCGAACAGCGAAGCCGATTCGGCGGGCTTCTCCGCGGGAAGCTGGGCCATGATCCCGGACAGTTCCTTCGCCAGAGCCTGCCGGGTCGGAACCCCGGAGGCCGCGAACGCGTCAAGCGCCGTGAGCTCGCCGTTCGACGTCGAGGTCTTCACCGCCTCGAGCTCCGCCGCGAAAGGCCGCCCGGCGTCGAGCGCCTGCTCGAGCGCGCCGAGCGCCACCACGCTGCGGGCCGCGGGATCGCCCGCCGGCCGCGCCTTGAGGGCGCCTTCCACCGAAGCCACGCGTCCGTCGAGAGGCTTCACCGCCTCCGCGACCGTCTCCGGCACCTTCGCGGTCAAGGCTTCGAGCTGCTCTGCGGTCGCGAGCTTGTCGAGGCGGCCGCCGAGCGCGGCGACCCGTCCGTCGAGATCAGAGATCCGCCCGTCGAGGTCGGTGACGCGCTTGTCGAGCCCCGCGACGGCGTCCACGGCCGAGCCGCGCTGCTCGACCGCTTCGAGGCGGCTGGCGAGCGCGGCGACGGCGGACTGGTCGCCGCCCTGCGGCGACGATTCGACCTTGGCCGTCAGCTCGGCGACCTGCTTCTCCAGCGCCTCGGCCCGGGCGTTGGTCGCCTCGATCGTCTTGCCGACCTCGGCGAGCCTCTCGTCCGTCGCGCCGGCGTCGCCCGCCGGCGGGGCGCTCTGGCCGGCGCGGTCACGCAGCGCCGCGACCTCGCCGCCAAGGGCGTCGAGCTTGCTTTCCGCGGCGGCGACACGCGCGTCGTCGGGCTGGACGGCAGGGATGAGGTCACGGCCGAACAGCGCGATCGTCGCCACCGCGAGCGCCGCTCCGCCGAGCATCGCGAAGATCACGCCCAGCACGCCCATCCCGCGTGAGCGGGTCGCGGCCGGCGGAGCGCTCGCGGGCCGGCCGGGCGCCGAGCTCCCGAACCGGGGCGAGGATGGTCCGGACGCAGCGGCGCCCTTCGCGGCGACCGACGGTCCCGACGGGGAGGCGCCCTGCGATCCCGAGGGCGCGCCCGCTGCTGACCCCGAGGGGGAGCTCGACGCCGTCGCCGGCTTGCCCGCGGCGGACTGCGGCGAACCAGAAGGCGCGCTGGCCGGGGCGGGGCCGGAGGGCGAAGCGGTCTTGGCGTCAGCGGCCGGCGAAGCCGCGGCGCCCGCGGCCGGCTTTGCGGCGACGCCCGCCGCGGTCGCGGGATTCGCGGCCGGCTTCCCGGCCGCGCTCGTCGGGCTCGCGGGCGAACTCGGGGATGAGGCCGGGCTCGGGGACGCGGCGGCGGGCTTCGCGGCCGCCGGCCCGGCGGGCGCAGCGACAGGCTTGGCCGGCTCGGCGGCGGGCTTCGGCGCCTCGGCGGCCGGCTTGGGCGCGGCGGTCTTGGCCGCCTCGGACGTGGATGAGCCGGATGACGCGGCGGGCTTCGGCTTCGGCGTCAGATCGGTGGCCGAGAGGTTGAGCGTCTGGGGCTTCGGCCGAGCTCCCGGCCCGCTCCTGCCGCTCTGTCCGCTCCCAGGTCCCTTCGGGTCCGCCATTGGCCGTTCCTTGCGATGCGAGAAGGGGCCGCCGGCCGACGACCCGCTGTCCTAATTAGACCGGCCGCCCCCGGAAGGCGAGGCTCCGGCCGCAAACGTCTCGAGCGCCCGCAGCAGCGCGGGCTCATCGAGCTGGGCCGCGACCGCCACCCGCTCGCAGCCCGCGAGCCGGACCGCCCCGGCGACGCGTTCCGACAGAGCCGCATGGCCCAGCGCGCGGACCTGTTCGGCGAAGCCGGCCGCCGCCGACAGCGTCAGGAAGGTTTCGGCGATTCGCCGCGAATGATGCAGCACGACGTCGACAGCCCCGGCGGCCAACGCCGACGCGGCGGCGGCGGGCAGCGTGGTCGCGGCCACGGCGCGGTAGAGCTCGATCACGGTGACGTCATGCCCATGCTCCGCGAGGGCGCCGGCGACGTCGAACGCCCGGTCGGCGCCCGCGGCGTGCAGGAAGCGCGACGGCTCGGGAAACACCCTGCGGGTCTCGACCACCAGGGAGCGGCCGTCGCCGTCCGCGACGTGCACGATCTCGAATCCGGCCTCCCGCCCCGCCTCCGCGGTGCGGTCGCCGACCGCGACCAGCGGAAGCCGCGACAGGGCGTCGATCTCCGGCCTCCGGGCGAGCTTCCGCACGCCGTTGGCGCTGGTGGCGAGAACCGCGTGATAATCCGTCCCGGGGATCGCGGAGGGGATTTCCTCGATCGTCAGGACAGGCGCGACGATTGGCGTGTGGCCGAGCCGCCCGAGCGCGCTGGCTGTGCGGACGGCGGCGCGTTCCGGCCTGAGCACGAGGACGTTCACGGCCGCGTCAGCCGAACGCGGCCAGCAGATCGGCGGGAGCGCGCGACCTGACGTCCTCGCCCGCCGCCGCGCCGAGCGCCGCCGCGTCGGACGCGGCGCCTTCGCGCGTCGCCTCCACGGCGCGCGCGCCGTCGACGGACAGCACCATCCCGCGGAACGACAGAGTGTCCCCGTTCACCCGGGCCAGCCCGGCGATCGGGGTTCGGCACGAGCCGTCCAGAACCGTGAGGAATGCGCGCTCGCAGATCAGCGCGGCGGCGGTCGCCGGACAGTCGAGCTTCGCGAGCGCCTCGCGCGTGGCTGCGTCCCCGGCGCGCGCCGTGACCGCGATCGCGCCTTGGCCGAGCGCCGGCGGAAACGTCTCCGCGTCCATGATCTCGGTCGCGTGCCGCTCGAGCCCCAGGCGCGTGAGGCCGGCGAGCGCCAGCAGCGTCGCGTCGACCTCGCCGCTGGCGAGCTTCTCCAGACGGCTGTGCACGTTGCCCCGGAACGTCACCACCTTCAGGTCCGGCCGCCGTCGGCGAACCAGCGCCCCGCGACGCAGCGACGCCGTGCCCACCACGGCGCCCTCACGAAGGGCGTCGAGCGTGGGGGCCGAGCCGCCGATCAGCACGTCGCGAACGTCCGCGCGGGGCAGCGTGGCCGCCAGTTCCGTTCCCTCGGCGAGCGCGGTCGGGAGATCCTTCGCGGAATGCACGGAGAGATCGACGCGCCCGTCGAGCAGCGCCTCGTCGATCTCCTTGACGAACAGGCCCTTGCCGCCGGCTTCGCTGAGCGGCCGGTCCTGGATCGCGTCTCCGGTGGTGCGGATCACGACGATCTCGACGGCGTCCGGCGCGAGCCCCCAGGCCTCGATCAGCCCGTCCCGCACGCGATGCGCCTGCCACAGCGCGAGCGGACTGCCGCGGGTGCCGATGCGAAACGTCTGGCTCATGCCCTAGAGAAGCTCCATTGCGGGCGCCCGATGGGCGCGGCCGGGGGCTTGGTAGCGCGATCCTTCGTCTCCCGCTATGTCTCCCGCTGTCCCTTCCCGAATATGAGGCGTCATGCTGGTTCTCGGCCTGGAAACCACTTGCGATGAAACCGCCGCGTCCATCGTCCGGCGGGGGGGCGACGGCCCCGGGGAAATCCTCTCGAATGTGGTTCGGGCTCAGGTCGAGGAGCACGCGGCGTTCGGCGGCGTGGTGCCGGAGATCGCCGCCCGGGCGCATGTCGAGGCGCTGGACGGCGTGCTGTCCGCCGCCCTGTCGCGGGCCGGAGTGACGCTGCGCGATCTGGACGGCGTGGCCGCCGCCGCAGGGCCGGGCCTCGTGGGCGGCGTCATCGTCGGGCTCACTGCGGCCAAGGCGCTCGCGGTGGTGGCGGAGAAGCCCTTCATCGCCGTCAACCATCTCGAGGCGCACGCGCTGACCGCCCGGCTCACCGACGGGATCGCCTTCCCCTACCTGCTGCTGCTGGCGTCCGGAGGCCACACGCAACTGCTCGCCGTGCTGGGCGTCGGCCGTTACGTGCGGCTGGGCACGACCCTCGACGACGCGCTCGGAGAGGCGTTCGACAAGGTCGCGAAGATGCTGGATCTCGGCTATCCGGGCGGACCCGAGGTCGAGCGGCGCGCCGAGACCGGCGACCCGGAGCGCTTCGCCTTTCCGAGACCGATGTTCGGGCGGGCGGAGCCGAACTTCTCGCTCTCCGGCCTCAAGACCGCCGTCCGCCTCGAGGCGGAGCGTGTCGCGCCGCTCTCGGCGCAGGACGTCGACGATCTCTGCGCCAGCTTCCAGGCCGCCGTGGCCGACGTCGTCGCCAACCGGGTCCGCGTCGCGTTCCGGATGTTCTGCGAGCGCCATGGCGCGCCGAGCGCGATCGTGGTCGCCGGCGGCGTGGCGGCGAACGGCCAGATCCGGCGGGCCCTCCAGAGGGTGTCGAGCGAGATGGGCGCGCGGCTGGTGGCGCCCCCACTTGCGCTCTGCGGCGACAATGGCGCGATGATCGCGTGGGCCGGCGCCGAGCGCCTCGCGCTTGGGCTCGAGGACGATCTCTCCTTCGCGCCGCGGCCGCGTTGGCCGCTCGATCTCGCGGCGGCCGCGCCGGGAGCCAAGGCGTGAAGGTCGCGGTCGTCGGAGCCGGCGCCTGGGGCACCGCCCTCGCCAATGTCGCCGCGGAGGCCACCGGCGAGCTCACGCCGCTGATCGGCCGCGATCCGGGACGCATGGCGGAGATCGCGCGCGACCGGACCAACGCCGCGCGCCTGCCCAACATCCCGCTTCACAAGGGCGTCTACCCGACCGCTGACAAGACCACGCTCGCGGACGCGGGCGTCGTGCTGATGGTCGTGCCGACCCAGACGCTGCGCGCCGTGGCGACCGAGATCGCCGCGCTGGTGTCGCCGGAGTCGGTGGTCGTCAGCGGCTGCAAGGGCGTCGAGAAGGGCACCCTGGCCCTGCCCCACATCGTGCTCGAGGAGGCGCTGCCCGGCTCCCGGCGCGCGCTGCTGTCCGGCCCGAGCTTCGCGGAGGACGTGGCGCTCGGCCTGCCGACCGCCGTCACGCTCGCCTCGGCCGACGAGGCGGCCGCAGCGCTTGTCTGCGAGGCGCTCGCGACGCGCTCCTTCAGGCCTTACCGCTCGACCGACATCGTCGGGGCGGCGCTCGGCGGCGCGGCCAAGAACGTGCTCGCGATCGCGGCCGGCGCAGTGGCGGGCCGCGGCCTCGGCGCGAGCGCCGTCGCCGCGATGGTGGCCCGCGGGTTCGCCGAGCTTGGCCGGCTCGGCCTGGCGCTCGGCGCCCGGCCGGAGACGCTCGCCGGCCTCTCCGGCCTCGGCGACCTCGTGCTCACGGCCTCATCCACCCAATCCCGCAACTTCTCGCTCGGGCTGGCGCTCGGGCGCGGGGAGCCCCCTCCGAACAAACTCGCCGAAGGCGCGGCGACCGTCGAGGCGCTGGTGGCGCTCGCCGCCGAACATGGCGTCGAGATGCCGATCTCCACGGCGGTGGCCGAGGTCCTCGCCGGACGCGTCAGCGTGGGAGCGGCCGTCGCCGGACTGCTCGCCCGGCCGCTCAAGTCCGAGATCTGAACGATGGCCTACTGGTTGTTCAAATCCGAGCCCGCCGCATGGTCGTGGGACCAGCAGAAGGCCGCGGGCGCGGCCGGGACCGAATGGACCGGCGTGCGCAACTACCTCGCCCGCAACAACATGCGGGCGATGAAGATCGGCGACCGCGGGTTCTTCTATCACTCCAACGAGGGCAAGGAGATCGTCGGCGTCGTCGAGGTCGCGAAGCTCGCCCATCCGGATTCCACGGCCGACAATCCCACCTGGGAATGCGTCGACATCCGCGCCGTGACGGACATGCCCACGCCCGTGACGCTGGCGGCCGTGAAGGCCAACCCGAAGCTCGCCGGGATGGCTCTGGTCACGTCCATGCGGCTTTCGGTCCAGCCGGTCACCGAGGCGGAGTGGGCCGAGGTCTGCCACATGGGCGGGCTGGCCGAGACAGCGTGAGCGCGCCGACGGATCGCGCGGCCTTCATCCGGGGCAACACGACGCTGCGACCCGTCCCGCACGCGCCCGAGATCATGCTCCATGTGGCCGACGAGGCCGTGCCGCTCTGGTCGAAAACCGAGGAGGAGCTGGCTCAGGCCCGGCTTCCGCCGCCGTTCTGGGCGTTCGCCTGGGCAGGCGGCCAGGCGCTGGCGCGGCATGTGCTCGATCATCCGCCGAGCGTCGCCGGGCGACGGGTTCTGGACGTCGGCTCGGGTTCCGGGCTGGTGGCGATCGCCGCGATGAAGGCCGGCGCGGCTTCGGTGACGGCGGCGGACCCCGATCCGTTCGCCCGCGCGGCGATGATGCTGAACGCCGCGGCCAACGGCGTCCGGGTGACGCCGCTCGCCGACGACCCGATCGGCGGCGCGGCCGGCGCCTTCGAGGTCGTTCTGGTCGGCGACCTGTTCTATGAGCGCGACCTCGCGGCGCGGCTGATCGACTGGCTGGAGCGGTGCGCGGCCGGCGGCGCCGAGATTCTGGTCGGCGACCCAGGGCGGAGCTACCTGCCCCGCGACAGGCTTCAGGCGGTCGCCGAGTACACGGTTCCGGTCAGCCGCGATCTCGAGGATTCCGAGATCAAGCGCACGACGGTCTGGCGGCTCGCGCGCTTCGGAAGCTGAGCGCGCGTTCTCCGCCAAACTGCCGAGAGCGGCGGCTTGTAGGGCCTCCGGGACGCGTCCTAAACTGGCCGCAGCCCGCCCGGAGAGCGGGCGCATGACTACGCTTGGGAGCGAGCGCTATGTCCGACAAAGTCCATCCCGTGCCGGAAGGCTGGGCGAAGCGCGCCTACATCGACAAGGCGCGCTACGAGGCGGATTATCGCCGCTCCGTCGAGGATCCGGAAGGATACTGGGGCGAGATCGGCAAACGCGTCGACTGGATCAAGCCGTTCTCGAAGGTGAAGAACACCTCGTTCGCGCCCGGCAACGTCTCGATCCGCTGGTACGAGGACGGGACGCTCAACGTCTCGGCCAACTGCATCGACCGCCATCTCGCGACCCGCGGCGACCAGACCGCGATCCTCTGGGAAGGCGACGACCCGGCGGACTCCCGGGCGATCACCTATCGCGAGCTTCACGAGCAGGTCTGCCGGTTCGCGAACGCCCTCAAGGCGCGCGGCGTCAAGAAGGGCGACCGGGTCACGATCTACCTGCCGATGATCCCCGAGGCCGCCTATGCGATGCTCGCCTGCGCGCGCATCGGCGCGATCCACTCCATCGTCTTCGGCGGTTTCTCGCCCGACAGCCTGGCGGGCCGGATCGAGGGCTGCGAGTCGCGCTGCCTGATCACCGCCGACGAGGGCCTGCGCGGCGGCCGCAAGGTTCCGCTCAAGGCCAACGCCGACGCCGCGATCGAGAAGGCGGGCGGCGTCGACACGGTTTTCGTGGTCACCCGGACCGGGGCGGACGTGCCCATGGTCGAGGGCCGTGACGTCCGCTACGAAGACGCGATCGCGGCGGCCTCCCCGGAATGCGAGCCGGAGGAGATGAACGCCGAGGATCCGCTGTTCATCCTCTACACGTCGGGCTCGACCGGCAAGCCGAAGGGCGTCCTGCACACGACCGGCGGCTATCTGGTCTTCGCGTCCTTCACGCACCAGCTCATCTTCGACTACCACGACGGCGACGTTTACTGGTGCACGGCGGACGTCGGCTGGGTCACCGGGCACTCGTACATCGTCTATGGTCCGCTCGCGAACGGCGCGACCACGCTGATGTTCGAGGGCGTTCCGAACTATCCGTCCACCTCCCGCTTCTGGGAGGTCGTCGACAAGCACAAGGTCAACATCTTCTACACCGCGCCGACCGCGATCCGCGCCCTGATGGGCGGCGGCGAGGGCCCGGTGAAGAAGACCTCGCGGGAGAGCCTGCGCCTGCTCGGCTCGGTCGGCGAGCCGATCAACCCGGAAGCCTGGGAGTGGTACTACCGGGTCGTCGGCGACAGCCGCTGCCCGATCGTCGACACTTGGTGGCAGACCGAGACCGGCGGCATCCTGATCACCCCCCTGCCCGGCGCGACCGACCTCAAGCCCGGCTCGGCGACCAAGCCGTTCTTCGGAATCCGGCCTGAGCTCGTCGACGCCGAGGGCAAGCCGCTGGAGGGAGCGGCGGAGGGCAATCTGGTCATCGCCGACAGCTGGCCGGGCCAGATGCGCACCGTCTATGGCGACCACAAGCGCTTCGAGGAGACCTATTTCTCCACCTACCCCAACAAGTACTTCACCGGCGACGGCTGCCGGCGCGACGCCGACGGCTATTACTGGATCACCGGCCGCGTCGACGACGTCATCAACGTCTCGGGCCACCGCATGGGGACCGCCGAGGTCGAGAGCTCGCTGGTCGCGCATGAGAAGGTGTCGGAGGCGGCGGTCGTCGGCTATCCGCACGACGTGAAGGGCCAGGGCATCTACGCCTATGTCACGCTGATGGCGGGCGTCGAGGGCACCGAGGACCTCAAGAAGGAGCTGGTCGCCTGGGTCCGGAAGGACATCGGCCCGATCGCGTCTCCGGACCTGATCCAGTTCGCGCCGGGCCTGCCGAAGACGCGCTCGGGCAAGATCATGCGCCGCATCCTGCGCAAGATCGCCGAGGACGAGTTCGCGGCGCTGGGCGACACCTCGACGCTGGCCGACCCGGGCGTCGTCGACGACCTGATCGAGCATCGGCAGAACCGGCGGACGGGCGAAGCGGCGGCCTGAGCCCCGCGGCTCCCGCCCCTGGGAGCCGCATCCCCCAGGCCGCGGCTCCCGAAGCTCAGCACCAG
The DNA here is from genome assembly GCF_014196425.1 of Hansschlegelia beijingensis. Classification (GTDB taxonomy): domain Bacteria; phylum Pseudomonadota; class Alphaproteobacteria; order Rhizobiales; family Methylopilaceae; genus Methylopila; species Methylopila beijingensis. The sequence goes on along the minus strand of NZ_JACIDR010000004.1, from coordinate 27,290 downwards.
CCCGCGCGGCGGCCCCCCTCATAGGGCCGGGCATGGCCGTCGGCGAGCAGGGCCTCGGCGACGTCTCCGGCGCCGCTCGCCACACGCGCCACCACCCGGCCGAAATACTTGTCGGCCTCGACGTCGGTCAGCGTCAGCGGACGGCCGTCCACGAGCTTCCGCAAGGCGCGGGTCGCGGCCTCCGCCGCCGCCTTCTCGGCCGCGCAGCGACCGCGGCGCTCAGGCGCGTCGATCCCGGCGAGCCGCACGCGCGTGACGATCTCCTGTCCCGGAAACACCGTCACCCGCGCCTCGAACGTGTCGCCGTCGAGCACGGAGAGCGCGGTCGCGCGGAACCCTTGCGGCGGCGATCGTACCTCCGGCGCCGAAGGGGGGACTTCGCGGCCCTCGCCCTTCACCTGCGCCGCAACGGCGATCGCCACGCCGAGGCAGACGCCCGCGCCCAGATCGGCGAGGCGCTGCGCAGACCAGCGGCGGCGAGGCGAAAAGAAGAACATGATCCTATAAGGCGTCCATGATCTCGACAAGTAAAGGATTATCTTCCGTACTGTACAAATCATTGCGCGAAGCCACGCAAACTCGCGCGCCGGCTAAACCGGGCGTTCAGCGCCGCATGCTCTAAGGGGCGCTCAGTGTTTGACAGGCCTGCGCGACCGCAGGCGGGCGCTCGAGGCGTAGGATGACGGGTATCGGGTCGGTCGGGCTCAGGCTCTGCGCGGCGCTTGCGCTTCTGGCGTCCGGCGCGGGGCCGGGGCACGCCCGTGAGGTCGTCAGGCTGGAGAACAACCAGTACCGCGCCGGCACCATCCTGATCCGCAACGCCGAGCGGAAGCTCTATTACATCCTCAACGACGGCGCCGCCTATCGCTACCCCGTCGCGGTCGGCAAGCGCGGCAAGCAATGGCTCGGCTCGGCCTATATCAAGGGCAAGTATGTCGCCCCGGCCTGGTCGCCCCCCGCCGACGTGAAGCGCGACAAGCCTTTCCTTCCGGACGTCATTCCCGGCGGCTCGCCCCGGAACCCGATGGGTCCGCGCGCCCTGGTGCTGGACCGGGACCAGTACGCTATCCACGGCACCAACCGGCCAGGCTCGATCGGGACCTTCGCGTCCTACGGCTGCATCCGCATGCGCAACGCCGACATCGTGGACCTGTATGAGCGTGTCCGCGTCGGCGACAAGGTCGTCGTCGTGCCGTGAGATCAGCGGCAGACGTCGAGCCGGCCCATGTCGAGGTGGAAATGGTCCCGATGCGCGGCGTTCCAGTCGGGCGACAGCACCCCGGCCATGACGCCGCAGGCCCCGCTCCGCGCGTCCCGCAGGAACGCCGCCTTGGGAGTGTCGCGGCTCCAGTCCGACGCGACCGAGACCAGGTTTCCGTCTGACAGCTCGAACGCCGCGACGTCGAGCGCGTTTCCGGTCGCGTGCTGCGACCTCCGTCCCGGCCGCCCCGCGATGTCTCGGCACGAATAGGCGCCGAGATGCCGCAAGCCGACCACGCGCGCGCCGAGCCTCGCCTGCGCGGCGGGCTGGAGGACGTGCCGTTCCCAGCTCACGACGGCCGCCGCGAGCGGACAGCTCATGACCGGCAGTTTCGAGAGAGCGCCTCCGGAGAGCGTCACGCCGTCGCTGTAGCCGCAGCTGTTGGCGAGCCGCCGTTCCGGCGCGCGGCGGACCGCGACCTGCGAACGACGGAGCACGGCCACGCACCCTTCCGGGTCGCCCTTCAGGGCGCGCAGTCGCCACTGCGTCAGGAAGCCGGGCGGCTCGCGAAGATCGAGCGGCGCATAGTGGTCCAGGTCCGACAGCACGATCCCCGCGGCGATGGCGGCGATCACGACGACGCCGGCGAGCAGCCGGCTCAGAAGGCGGCCCAGGATCGGCGGCGCAGACCGACCTGCGGGCGGATCAGGCTCAGAAATCGCTCGTCAGCCCCTTCCGCTCCCAGTCCCCGTAGCGGACGGGGTCCGGGCCGGCCGGGCCCGCGATCTCGGCTTTGCGAGCGAGTTCGGCCTCGGCCTGCTCATAGGAGCGCCGGCGCTCCGCCGCCTCGGCGAGCGCCCGGGCGGCGGCCTCGCTGACGGGCTTTCGTGGCTCCTCGACCATGCGCGTCGTTCCCGATAATCAGCGCCCGTCCCCACGCTGTAGCGAAGCGGGCCTTCCGCCCACATATATGCGCTGAAACCGCACGTCACGCTGCCAGGAGGCGAAGGCTCAGATGAACTACTTCCGCACGGCCATTCTGCTCGCCGGATTGACCGCGTTGTTCATGGGGGTGGGCTTCCTGATCGGCGGCAAGGGCGGCATGCTGCTGGCGCTTGGCGTCGCGGTCGCCACCAACGCCTTCACCTACTGGAACGGCGACAAGCTGGTCTTGTCGATGCACGGGGCCCAGGAGGTCGACGAGCGGACCGCGCCGGAGTTCTACGCGCTGGTGCGCGAGCTCGCGCAACGCGCCAACCTGCCGATGCCGCGCGTCTACATAATGCACGAGGACCAGCCGAACGCCTTCGCGACCGGCCGCAACCCTCAGAACGCCGCTGTCGCGGCCACGACCGGACTGCTCAACTCGCTCACCCGCGAGGAGGTCGCCGGCGTGATGGCGCATGAGCTCGCCCATGTGAAGAACCACGACACGCTGATCATGACGATCACGGCCACCATCGCGGGCGCGATCTCCATGCTCGCGAATTTCGGGTTCTTCTTCTCGGGCAACCGGGATAACAACGCGCCCTTCGGCGTGTTCGGCACGATCGCGATGATGATCCTCGCCCCCATTGCGGCGATGGTGGTCCAGATGGCGATCAGCCGTTCGCGTGAATACGCGGCGGACCGCGGCGGCGCCGAAATCTGCGGCCGTCCGGAATGGCTGGCCTCGGCGCTCGCCAAGATCGCGGGAGGGGCCGCCCGGATCCCCAATCCGGCCGCGGAACACAATCCCGCCACGGCGCATATGTTCATTATCAATCCCCTCTCAGGCGAGCGCATGGACAATCTGTTCTCCACCCACCCGGCCACCGAGAACCGCATCGCGGCGCTGATGGAGTTCGCGCGCCGGACGGGCGGCGGCGGCGGCCCGCGCGGCTTTGCGCCGGCGCCGGGACGGGGAGCCCATGGTCCGTGGAGCTCGACGGGAACGCGCGGCGGTCCGTGGGGTTGAACCGTCCGCCTCAGGGCAGGTCCTTCGGCGGCCGGCGCTTCCAGAACGGTCCCGGCCGATCGCAGCCTGAGGTCCCGGGCCTTGCGACGCGCCGCGTCGCGGCCCGGCTCGTCGACGGCGTGCTGTCCCGCACCCGCTCGCTCGACGCCTCGCTCGAGATCGAGCACGACCCGTGCGGCTTCCGCGCGCTCGACGAACGCGACCGCGCGCTCGCGCGCGCCATCGCGGGCGTCACCCTGCGGCGCCTCGGAACGCTGCGGACGCTGGTGGCCGGCAAACTCGAGAAGGGCCTGCCCAAGAAGGGCGGCCTGCTCGAGGCGATCCTGGTGACCGGCGCCGCGCAGGCGCTCTACATGCAGGTGCCGGCACACACCGCCGTCGATCTCGCCGTCGCCACGGCGCGCGCCGATCCGGACGCCCGCCACTTCGCGGGCCTCGCCAATGCGGTGCTGCGCGGGATCGTCGCCGACGGCGCGCCGCCGGAGACGCCCGGCGCGGACGTGCCGGGCTGGCTCTATGCGCGCTGGACGCGCACCTACGGGCCGGAGGCGGCGGCGCGCATCGCCGAAAGCGTCGGGGCCGAACCCGCGCTCGACCTCTCCGTGAAGGCTGGGCCGGAGCAATGGGCCACGCGCCTCGGCGGCGTGGCCCTGCCGACCGGCACGGTCCGGCTCGTGGCGAGCGGTCTCGTCTCGGCGCTCGAGGGATTCTCCGAGGGCGCCTGGTGGGTCCAGGACGCGGCCGCCGCCCTGCCCGCGCGCCTGCTGGGCGACATCGAGGGCCTCAGGGTCATCGATCTCTGCGCGGCGCCGGGCGGCAAGACCGCGCAGCTCGCCGCCGCGGGCGCCGAGGTCGTGGCGGTCGACAAGTCCGCCGAACGCCTGATGCGGCTGTCGCAGAACCTGGCGAGGCTCGGCCTGTCGGCCGCGACCACGGTGGCGGACGCCGCCACGCTGTCGGCGGAACCCGCCGACGCGGTCCTGCTCGACGCGCCCTGCAGCGCGACCGGCACCACCCGCCGCCATCCGGACGTCGGCTGGCTGAAGCGCGAGAGCGACATCGCCGGGCTGGCGCGCGTCCAGGCGCAGCTGCTGGACTCCGCGGTCCGGCTGGTGAAGCCGGGCGGACTGCTGGTCTATTGCGTCTGCTCGCTCGAGCCGGAGGAGGGCGAGCGTCAGATCGACGCCCTGCTGGCGCGCAATCCTCGCGTTCGCGTCGTGCCGGCGCGCCCGGAGGAACTGCCCGGCGTGGAAGAGGCGATCGATCCGAGCGGATACGTGCGGACGCTGCCGTTCCATTTCCCGCATGAAGACCGCCGCCTCGCCGGCTGCGACGGCTTCTTCGCGGCGCGGCTGCGGGTTGGCTGACGCCCGCGAATCGCGACAGTCGCGGCGTCATGTGCGAGACTCCTGCGGGTGGCGCCGAGGCGTCGGCATCGGACCGGAGAGCGATGGGGTTGGCGGCGCTCGGCGAAAAGGCGCGACTCGCCGGCATCGTCTTGACCATCTGGGCGCGCGGCGTCTGGCGGCGGCTGGCCGCGCTCGCGGGTCTGCCGCGTGAGGTCGCCCATCGCACGCCCGACAAGCTTCTCATCGCTCCGCACGATCTCAGGACCACCGACCCGACCCGCGCCGCCGAAATCTACGCCGGGACGTTCGCGCTCGCCGGCCGGGTTCTGGAGACGAAAGGCGGCTCGCCCTTCCTGGCCGCGCCCCCCTCCGAGGAGTGGGCCGACGCGCTGCACGGCTTCGCCTGGTTGCGTCACCTGCGGGCGGCCGACACGACGCTCGCGCGCGCCAACGGGCGGGCGCTCGTCAATGAGTGGATCGGCCTGCGGGGCGGGCCGGCGCAGAGCGCGCACAAGCCGGAAGTGGCCGCGCGACGGCTGATCTCGTGGTTCTGCCACGCCCCGCTCATCCTGGATGGGGCGGACCGCGCCTTCTACCGGCGCTTCCTCAGGAGCGCGACCCGCCAGACGCGACGCCTGGAGCGCATGTTCCACCAGACGCCTGACGGCCTGCCCCGGCTGACCGCCGCCGCGGCGCTCGCCTATGCGGGCCTTTGTCTTTCCGGCGAGGCCCGCCTGCTCCGCACGGCGTCCAAGCGGCTTTCGCAGGAGCTCGAGCGGCAGATCCTGCCCGACGGCGGGCATGTCAGTCGCAATCCGGCGGCGCTCGTCGGCGCGCTGCTGGACCTGCTGCCGCTCCGTCAGGCCTTCACGGCGCGCAACGCGTCGCCGCCGCAGACGCTTCTCAGCGCGATCGACCGGATGATGCCGATGCTGCGGTTCTTCCGGCATGGCGACGGCGAATTCGCGCAGTTCAACGGCGCGGGGCCGACCTCGTTCGATCTGATCGCCACCGCCCTCGCCTATGACGACGCCCGCGGCGCTCCGGTGGAGGACGCGCAGTATTCGGGTTACCAGCGGCTCGCGGCCGCCGATGGCCTCGTCATCATGGACGCCGGCCCGCCGCCGCCGTTCGACGTCTCCCAGCAGGCCCACGCGGGATGCCTGTCGTTCGAGTTCTCTTCCGGCGAAGAGCGCGTCATCGTGAACTGCGGCTCCCCGCGCTTTCAGGGCGGCGACTGGTTCGCGGCCGGACGCGCGACCGCCGCGCACTCGACCGCGACGGTCGGAGAGGTGTCGTCCTGCCGGTTCACCTCGGCGGGACTGCGGCGCGTTTCGGGCGCGCGGGTGCTGGCCGGGCCCTCGGCGGCGTCGGCGCGCAGGGAGCGCAGCGGCGACCGGATCGGCGTCGTCGCCAGCCATGACGGCTACGCCACGCGGTTCGGCGTTGTGCACGAGCGCTCGCTCTGGCTGGCGCAGGACGGCCTGAGCCTCACCGGCGAAGACGTGTTCCGCCGCGTGGAGGGCTCCCGCTCGCAGAGCGACCCCGCCGTGGCTCTCCGTTTTCACCTGCACCCAAGCGTCCGCGCCACGCTCAGGGACGACGGCTTTGGGGCCCTGCTGGCCTTGCCGAGCGGCGCGACCTGGATGTTCTCGACGGCCGATGCGGCCGTCTCGCTCGAGGAGAGCGTCTATCTGTCGGACGCCCGGGGGCCGCGCCGCTCCGAACAGCTCGTGATCCGCGCCAGCGCGCGCACGACGCCGAGGATCGCCTGGTCCCTGGAGGTCGTGGACGAGGCGGCCTATGGTCGCTCCGCTCGGCTGCCGGCGGCCTCGACCCTGTTCGGTCCGCCGCCCCGGACGGCCTGAGCGTTCGTCAGCGTCGCGCGTTCGGCTCTTCAGCTCTGCGGCCCGAGATGCTACCGGCAGGTCCCCCTCGCCCGGAACCGACCCATGTCTGATCGCCCCATCGCCCGCGCGCTGCTTTCCGTTTCGGACAAGACCGGACTTCTGGAGTTCGCCCAGGCGCTCCACGCGCGCGGCGTCGCCCTGGTGTCGACCGGCGGGACCGCTCGGGCGCTGAGCGAGGCCGGCCTGCCGGTTGAGGACGTGTCGACCCTGACCGGCTTCCCGGAGATGATGGACGGCCGCGTCAAGACGCTGCATCCGAAGGTCCATGGCGGCCTTCTGGCGATCCGTGACGACGCCGGACATCAGCGTTCGATGCAGGAGCACGGCATCGCGGCCATCGATCTCCTCGTGGTCAACCTGTACCCGTTCGAGGCGACGCTCGCCCGCGCGGCGCCGTTCGACGAGATGATCGAGAACATCGACGTCGGAGGTCCGGCGATGATCCGGGGCGCCGCCAAGAACCACGCGGACGTCACCGTCGTGGTCGAGCCGTCGGATTACGATCCGGTGCTGGCCGCGATGGAGGCCAACGCGGGCGCGACGACGGCGGAGCTGCGCCGCCGGCTCGCCGCCAAGGCGTTCTCGCGCACGGCCGCCTATGACGCGGCGATCGGAACCTGGCTGTCGCGCGAGGTCGGCGAAGACGCGCCGGCGTTCCGGGCGCTCGGCGGCTCGCTCGCCCAGACGCTGCGCTACGGCGAGAACCCGCACCAGAGCGCCGCGTTCTACCGCACGGCCGAGGCGCGCCCCGGGGTGGCGACCGCGGTGCAGGCGCAGGGCAAGGAGCTTTCCTACAACAACATCAACGACACCGACGCCGCCTACGAGCTCGTCGGCGAGTTCGACCCGCGGCGGACCGCGGCCTGCGTGATCGTCAAGCACGCCAATCCCTGCGGCGCCGCCGAGGCCCCGAGCCTCGCCGAGGCCTATGAGCGCGCGCTCGCCTGCGATCCGGTCTCGGCGTTCGGCGGCATCGTGGCGTTCAACCGGAAGCTGGACGCGGCCGCCGCGCGGGAGATCGTCAAGATCTTCACCGAGGTGATCGTCGCGCCCGACGCCGACGACGAGGCCAAGGCCATCATCGCCGGCAAGAAGAACCTTCGCCTTCTGTTGGCTGGCGGCCTGCCCGATCCGCGCGCGCCCGGCCTCTCGATCCGGACCGTGGCGGGCGGCTTCCTGGCGCAGACGCGCGACTCGAGCGTCGTCGACGACCTCGATCTCAAGGTGGCGACGAAGCGCGCGCCCACCGAGCAGGAGCTTTCGGACCTGCGGTTCGCCTTCCGGGTGGCGAAGCACGTCAAGTCGAACGCGATCGTCTACGCGCGCGACGGCGCCACGGTCGGGATCGGGGCCGGCCAGATGAGCCGCGTCGACAGCGCGCGCATCGCCGCCCACAAGGCGCGCGAGGCGGCCGAAGCGGCCGGACTGTCGCGCTCCGGGACGGAAGGGTCGGTCGTGGCGTCGGACGCCTTCTTCCCGTTCGCGGACGGTCTGGACGCCGCGATCGAAGCCGGCGCCACCGCGGTCATCCAGCCCGGCGGCTCCATGCGGGACGCGGAGGTGATCGCACGCGCCGACGAGGCGGGGCTTGCGATGGTGTTCACCGGGGTGCGGCACTTCCGCCACTGAACGGCGCCGCCCCGGCTCCATTCACGCCGAGTTCAACATACGGATTCGCCCTGACCTGACTCAGCGCCCCGCTCGTGCTATCGCACGATGAGCGGGGAGTACCCCCGCACCCTTGTTGCTGCATCTTCGGGGTCCCGCACATATGGCGTCCGTCGTCTCCGTCCTCCGCGCCGGCGCGTTGCTCGGCTGCCTTGCCCTGACCGCGTCGGGCGCGATCGGCGAGCCGTTGCGCGCCCCCTGCCGGGTTGCGGACGAATATCTCGCCCTCAACGGCAGGCTCGACCGCGCCGCCTCCCATCTGAAGGACAGCGACGGCTTCAAGATCCTCGTGATCGGCTCCTCGTCGACCGCCGGCGTGGGCGCCACCTCGCCCGGCAAGGCGTACACGGCGCGGCTGCAGCAGGAGCTCGCGCAACGCCTGCCGGGCGTCAGCGTCACCGTGGTGGCGCGTGGCGTCGGCGGCGAGACCGCGGTGGGGGCCGAGGCGCGACTGTCGCGCGAGATTTCGTCGACGAAGCCCGATCTGGTGGTCTGGCAGATCGGCACCAACGACGCGGCGCGGCGGATCGATCTCGCCACCTTCCGCCGCGTGGCCGCGGAGGGCCTCAAGGCGATCTCTGGGAGCGGCGTCGACGTGGCGATGCTCGACCCGCAGTTCGTCCCGCAGGATGAAGCGAACTACGAGCCCTATGTCGACGTGCTGGAATCGCTGGCCGAGGCGAACGGGATCCCGCTCGCCCGCCGCTACGACGCCATGCGCGCGATGGCCAAGGCCGGCGGCGCCGCGATGCTCTCGCGCGATCGCCTGCACATGAACGACGTCGGCCATGCGTGCGTCGGCGCCTTCCTGGCGGAAGCCCTCGATCGCAAGCTCGCCCCGCCGCCTCCGGCCGTCGCCGAGGCCGGGCGCCAGTCCTGAGGACTTATCCGATCGGATCTGACGGTCTAGCCTGCTCCGGCGCGCGTCCCGCGGAGGAGAAGGTCTCATGCTCGTCACGACCACGCATTCGGTCGAAGGCCGCCGAATCCTCGAATATCAGGGTCTGGTGACCGGCGAGGCGATCCTCGGCGCCAACATCTTCCGCGATCTGTTCGCCGCCGTCCGGGACATCGTGGGCGGCCGCTCGGGCGCCTATGAACGCGAGCTCAAGAGCGCGCGCGACATCGCGATCGACGAGATGGTCGCGGAGGCCCGCGCCCGCGGCGCGAACGCCGTCATCGGCGTGGATCTCGACTATGAGACCGTGGGACGCGAAGGCTCCATGCTGATGGTGACGGTGTCCGGGACGGCCGTGCTGCTCGACTGAAGCGGCTCGCCCCGGCTCAACCGCTTGTTCGCCCGAGGTCCTGCATCAGTCCTGCGGCCACAGAGAGCCGGCCGAGCGTGAGCCCCGGATCGGCGATCTCGGCCACCGTCCGCCGGACCCGGCCGGCGTCCCCGGCCTTCTTGAGCCAAGCCTCGACCGCCGAGCGTCCGTCCGCCTCTGGCGCGGCCGACAACGCCGCGATCGCGGCGTTGCGCGCGGCGACGCCGATCTGATCCAGCGCCTGGTCGATGGCGAGCCTCTCGTAATAGTCGGCCGCCGTGATCGCCTGGGCGCTGCGCACCAGCCGGCTGAGCCCGAACAGGTCCGCGACCGCGAACAGGGCCGCGCCCGCGACGTCGGTGGAGCGTCCCGTGCGGTCGGCGATCAGCACAGCGTCGGTGGCGCCTTCGAGGGCGAGAAGGGCGGAGAACCGCTGCGCCAGCGGTTCGGGCAGCCCGGATCGAAGCAGCTCCTCTGCGCGCGCGGAACGTCGTCTGGCCGCCTCCGGGCTGAGGGTCTGATCGAGACCGGCAGCCACGGCGTCGACCCCGCGCTGGAAGCGGCTGGCGAGCAGTTCAAGGTCCTCCTCGAGATCGACGTTCCGCAGGAACCAGCCCATCCGATGGAGCAGCAGCTCCTGCAGGCCGGCGTAGAGCCCGAGCTGCAGGTCTCCCGAGATCTTTGCGTCCAGGGCGTCGATCTGCGCGTGGACCTCCTCCATCCGGAACGCCTCGCGAGCGACCGCGAAGGCCGTCGCGGCGCGGGCCGCGCTGGCGCCGGTCTGGTCGGCGAGGCGAACCAGGATGGCCGGGCCGCCCCGGTTGACCATCGCGTTGGCGACCGCGGTGGCGAGTATCTCGCGGCGAAGACGGTGCCCGGAAATCTCTTCCGCGAACCGCTCCCGCATCGGCGCCGGGAAGTAACTGAAGAGCTCGCCGGCGAAGTACGGAGCGTCCGGGATGTCGGAGGCCAGAATGTCGTCGTAGAGCGCGATCTTCGACCATGCGAGCAGCACGGCGAGCTCCGGCCGCGTGAGCCCCTCGCCCCCGCGGGCGCGCTCGGCGAGCGCGGCGTCGTCAGGCAGGTTCTCGACGGCCCGGTCGAGAAGGCCGCGGGACTCGAGGCTGCGCATCAGCCGGGCGTGGAAGCCCGCGTCAGCCGCCGCCGAGCGCTGCGCGAGCGAGAGGGCGAGCGTCTGGTCGTAATTGTTGCGCAGGACGAGCCGCGCGACCTCGTCGGTCATCTCGCCGAGCAGCCGGTTTCGCTCCTCCATGCGCAGTGCGCCGCTGCGGACGGGGTCCGCGAGCGCGATCTTCAGGTTCACCTCCACGTCCGAGGTGTTCACGCCGGCCGAGTTGTCGATCGCGTCGGTGTTCAGCCGGACGCCCCGCCGAGCGGCCTCGATCCGGCCGCGCTGGGTGACGCCCAGATTGGCGCCCTCCCCGATCACCTTCGCCCGGACGTCCGCCGCGGCGATCCGGATGGCGTCGTTGCCGCGATCGCCGACCGAGTCGTCCGTTTCGTCCGAGGCGCGCACATAGGCGCCGACGCCGCCGAACCACAGGAGATCGGCGGGGGCCCGCAAGATGGCGCTCATCACCTGGCGTGGGGTGGCCGAGGCGCTGTCGAAGCCGAGCGCGGCCTGCGCCTCGGGCGACAGCCGGATCGACTTCAGGGCGCGCGAGAACACGCCGCCGCCGGCCGAGATCTTCTGCGCGTCGTAGTCCGCCCAGCTCGAGCGCGGCAGGCCGAACAGCCGACGCCGCTCTTCCAGCGAGACGGCCGGATCCGGGTTCGGGTCGATGAAGATGTCGCGATGGTCGAAGGCTGCGATCAGCTTGATCGCCGGGGACAGCAGCATGCCGTTGCCGAACACGTCGCCGGACATGTCCCCCACGCCGACCACCGTGAACGGCGTGGTCTGGATGTCGACGTCCATCTCGCGGAAGTGCCGCTTCACCGCCTCCCAGGCGCCGCGCGCGGTGATCCCCATACGTTTGTGGTCGTATCCGGCCGAGCCGCCCGAGGCGAAGGCGTCGCCGAGCCAGTAGCCGCGACGCTCCGCGATCTCGTTCGCCGTATCCGAGAACGCCGCCGTGCCCTTGTCGGCCGCGACCACCAGATAGGGATCGTCGCCGTCATGCCGGACGAGCTCCGCCGGCGGCGCGGCGCGCCCGTCCCGCAGGTCGTCGGTGACGTCCAGCAAGGCGTTGATGAACAGCCGGTAGGCCTCGGTTCCCTCGGCGAGCCAGGCCTCGCGCGGTCCCGCCGGCAGCCGCTTGGGAACGAAGCCGCCCTTGGCGCCGACCGGCACGATCACCGCGTTCTTCACCTGCTGCGCCTTCACGAGCCCGAGGATTTCGGTCCGGAAGTCCTGCGGCCGGTCGGACCAGCGCAGGCCGCCCCGCGCGACCTTGCCGAAGCGCAGATGAACCCCTTCGACGCGCGGCGAGCACACCCAGATGTCGTAGAGCGGGCGCGGCGCCGGCAGGTCCTCGATCCTGCGGCTCTCGAACTTGAACGCGAAGGTTTCCCGGGGGACGCCCTCACGGTCGCCCTGGAAGAAGTTCGTGCGCACCATCGCGCGGACGAGGTTCAGGAAGCGTCGGAGGATGCTGTCCTCATCGAGGCTGTCCACCTCCTCCAGCGCCGCTTCGATCTCGGCGGTGAGGGCGGCTTCGCGGGCCTGATCGCTCGCGCCCGGAGCGGGATCGAAGCGCGCGCGAAACAGCGCCACGAGCTTCGTGGCGATCGCCGAATGCTTCACCAGCGTGCGCCACATGTAGTCCTGGTCGTATGGCGCGCGGGCCTGCCGCAGATAGCGCGACAAGGCGCGCATCAGGGCGACTTCCCGCCATGCGAGCTCGCCCTCCAGCGCGAGCGCGTTGTAGCCGTCGCTCTCCGCCTCGCCGCGCAGGACTGCGATCAGCAGCGACTCCAGCCGCGCGTCGAGTTCGGGCGTGAGATCGACGACGCCGCCGGCGGCCCGCTCCAGCGTCATGTCATGCAGCCAGACGCGGGCGCCTCCGGCCGGAGCGATCTCGAAGGTCCGCTCCTCGATCACGCGAAATCCCATGTCCTCGAGCATCGGGACCCGGCGCGACAGGGGCACGGCGTGCGCGCGGGAGAAGACCTTCAGGTTCAGCCGCGCCTTCGGCTCGTCGTCGCGCGCGTAGAAATCGACCGCGAAGGGGCGGGCCTCGTCGAGACGTTCGATCTGCTCGACATCGGTGACCGCCTCGCGCGGCGTCACACGCGCCTCGTAGGCAGGGCCGAACGCGTCGCCGTAGCGCTGCGCCAGGGATCGGGCGACCGCGCCCGGACGGGTCGCGGCCAGCTCCAGCCGGAGCCCGTCTCCCCATGTCCGGACGATCGCGCCGAGTTCCGCGTCGAGCGCCGCGGGATCGACCTGCTTTGGCGCGGCGTCCGTTCCGATGATGAAATGCACGCGCGCGAGCGGCCCCTCGGGGAAGCTCGGGCTATAGGCCGAGACGCGGCCCCCGAGACGTTCGGCCAGATGCGCCCCCAGCTTCGCGCGGACCTCTGAATCGTAGCGCTCGCGCGGCACGTAGACGAGCGCCGAGACGAACCGCTGGAACCGGTCCGGCCGCAGCAGCGCCTTCACCCGCGGCCGCCCGTAAAGCGCCAGAACCTCCATGGCCGCGGCGAACAGCGAGCCCACTTCGGCCTGGAACAACTCCTCGCGCGGATAGGTCTCGAGCAGGTTCGCGAGCGCCCGTCCGGAATGGCTCTCGGCGTCGAAGCCGGCGCGGCGGATGACCTCCGCGATCTTGCGCCGGATCAGCGGCGTCTCCCGCGCGGGACGCATCAGGGCCGAGCCCGTGAACAGGCCGAGGACGCGCAATTCTCCCGTGAGCCTGCCGTCCGCGTCGAAACGCTTCGCGCCCACATAATCCATATAGAGCCGCCGGAAGACCCGTGACTTCACGCTCGCCTTGGTGACGATCAGCGGCTTCGGCTCGTGCAGGAAGGCGCGGATCTCCGGCGTCATCACCACCAGTTCGCCGCGCTTCTTGAGCACGCGCATCTGCGGGTCGCGCAGCAGGCCGAGGCCGGTGTCCGGCACGGGATCCAGGCGCTCGTCCTCCCCCGCGCCGGTCAGGGCATATTCCCGCACGCCGAGGAAGACGAAGTCATCCTGCGTCAGCCATTCGAGGAACTGCACGGCTTCCGCGATCTCGTCGGCCGGCAGCGGCGGCGGCGCCTCGCGGAACGCCGCGACCGCGGAGCGCGCCGCGGCGAGCATCGGCGCGTAGTCATCCGCCGCGCTCCGGACCTCGCCGAGCACGCCGTCGAGCGACTCCACGAGCGCCCGGCGCTCGTCGGCGTCGTCGATGCGGTCGAGGTGAAGGTGGATCAGGCTCTCGCGCGGCGCGTTCTCGAACTCGGCGCGGTCGGCGTCTCCGCCGAAGGCGGCCAGCGTCCCATCCGGGCGGCGCGTGACCGCCAAGATCGGATGGACCACGAACCGGACCGGCAGCCGCCGATCCGCGAGTTCGGCCAGCACGCTGTCGAGCAGAAACGGCATGTCGTCATTGACGATCTCGAGCGCCGTGATCTCGCCGACGCCCGGAAGATCATGGTCCGTCAGGCGGACGTCGTGCGCGCGTGGGCGCCTCCTGCCGAGATGCTCCCACGCCGCGCCGGCGAGGCGCGCGAGCGCGTCAGGGGTGAAGGGGGCGAGATCCTCGGCGGAGGCGTGGCCGAACATCGCGTCCGCGAAGCCGGCCGGCGACGCGGCGCCGAGCAGGGACCCGGCCTCGTTCAGAAGCGCCGCGCGCTGGTCTCCGGCCTCGTCCATCGCTTCCTCTCCGCCGCACGCGGGCCGCACGCGGTCAGGTGCTCTGTTCTTGGGCTCGAAACGGCTCCGAACACCCCGCCGCGGCGGCGTTCAGCACGTCGTGAGGCGTCCAGCCGGCGGCCCGGAGCGACCGCAGCGAAGGAGAGCCCCTCGTCTTGGCGAGCTTGTGGCCGTCCGGCGCGATGAGGAGCGGGTGGTGGCGGTAGACCGGCGTCGGCAGGCCGAGCAGCCGCTGCAGCAAACGATGAACCGAGGTCGCCTCGAACAGATCCTGTCCTCGGACGACATGCGTCACGCCTTGCAGGGCGTCGTCCACCGTCACCGCGAGATGGTAGCTCGTCGGCGTGTCCTTGCGGGCGAGCACGACATCGCCCCAGAGCTCCGGACGGGCCACGACCGTCCCCCGCTCCCCGTTCGGACCCACGCCCTCCTCCGGCCAGCTCAGACGTTCGCCGGCGAGTTCGGCCAGCGCCTTGCGCATGTCGAGCCGCAGCGCGAACGGCGCCTCGGCGTCCGCCGCCGTCGCGTCCCCGACCGGCAGGCGGGGAGAGCCGTCCGGGTCCCGCGGCCAGCGAACGCCGCGCGCGGCTTCGGCCCGGGCGACCGCGGCCGCGATGTCGGACCGGGTGAGCCGGCAGCGGTAGACCAGCCCGCGTCGGTCGAGTTGCTCAAGGGCGCGCAGATAGTCGTCGAGATGCTCCGACTGCCGACGCGGCGCCCCCTCCCAGCGGAAGCCGAGCCAGGCGAGGTCCTCCTCGATGGCTTCTGCGAATTCGGGCCTGGAGCGCACCGGATCAATATCCTCGATGCGCAGCAGCACGCGCCCGCCCGCGGCCTCCGCCGCGCGCCATACGCACGACGCCGAGAGGGCGTGGCCGAGGTGCAGATGCCCGGTCGGCGACGGCGCGAAGCGGAACACCGGCCGCCCCTCTCCAGGGAGCGGCGCCGAGCCTCCCTCCTCCCTCCGATCCCGCGATGCCGGTTCCTGCATCTGTCCTTTCCCGCTAGCGTGGCAGCGGTGGGCCCTCTCCGCATTCTTGGCAAGCCTGAGCTCGCGGCGGCGCTCGACGCGCTCTGCGCGCTCGATCCCGAGATGGCGCGCCTGCGCGCGGTCGCGGGGGAGCCGCCGCTGCGCGCGCTGGACCCCGGCCTCGCCGGACTGGTCTGGCTCGTCAACTCGCAAATGATATCGGTGACCGCCGCGCGAGCCATTCACGGCCGGATCGAAGCCGCGCTCGGGGCGCTCGATCACGCCCGGCTTTCGCAGGCTCCCGACGAGCTGTTCCGCGCCGCCGGCGTCTCGCGCGGCAAGCTCCGGACGATACGAGCGCTGTGCGCGGCGGTCGACGGCGGGCTCGACATCGCTGGCCTCGCCGAACGCGACGAGCAGGAGGCGCGCGCGACGCTCACCGCCATTCCGGGCATCGGCCCGTGGACGGCCGACGTGTTCCTGCTTTTCGCCCACGGCCGCGCCGATGCGTTTCCGGCCGGAGACGTCGCGTTGCGGGCGGCCCTCAAGGAGGCGTTCGGCCTGCCTGCGCGTCCCGGCGTCGCCGAGGCCGAACGCATCGCCGAACGCTGGCGGCCGCTGCGCGGAGTGGCGGCCCAACTGCTCTGGGCTTATTACCGCGCCATGCGCGGCGGCCTTGATGCGGTCTCCGCGCCGAGCCGAGCCGCGACCGTGAGAGAGACCCTATGAGCCAGCAGATCGACGGCCCCCGCCTTGCGCCCGCCTCCGGGGTCGCGAAATCGCTCGTCGTTTTCCTCCACGGCTATGGGGCGGACGGAAACGATCTGATCGCGATCGGCCGGGAATGGGCCCGGTCGCTGCCCGACGCCGCCTTCGTCGCGCCGCATGCGCCCGAGCGCTGCATGGCCTCGCCCGCCGGGCGCCAGTGGTTCCCGCTGACCTTCCGCGATCCGGACGAGCGGCGGCGCGGCGTCATCGCCGCCCGGCCCGGCCTGGACGCCTTCCTCGACGCGGAGCTCGCGCGCCATGGCCTCGGCGGCGACCGGCTCGCCCTGGTGGGCTTCAGCCAAGGGACCATGATGGCGCTGCATGTCGGCCTGAGGCGCGCCACGCCTCCCGCCGCGATCCTCGGCTATTCGGGGATGCTGGTCGCGCCGGAGGTCCTGCAGTCCGAGGCGACGGGCAAGCCGCCGATCCTTCTCGTCCACGGCGAGCGCGACGACGTCATCCCGGTCGACGCCCTGTTCGCCGCGACGGACGCGCTGGGAGCGGCCGAAATTCCGGCCGAGTGGCACCTTTCGCCGGGCGTCGGCCACGGCATCGACCCGGAGGGTCTGCGTCAGGGCGGCGCCTTCCTGGCGAGCGCCCTGAAACCCCGAAGAACAAGCCTTCGCGCGGCTTCACAAGGCTGACGCACCACATATAGGATGCTCTCCGAGCGCGGGCCTGCGCCCGCGCGCGCTTAGGGAGTGCGTGGTGACGGTCGCCGTCTCGCCTGATGCGTGCCCGGCCTTGGTTCTCAATGCGGACTACCGTCCGCTCAGCTACTATCCGTTGTCGCTGTGGGCGTGGCAGGACGCCATCAAGGCGATCTTCCTCGACCGGGTGAACGTCCTGTCCCGTTACGACCGCACGGTGCACAGCCCATCCTTCGAGATGAGGCTGCCCTCGGTCGTCTGCCTGAAGACCTACGTCAAACCGTCGCGAAATCCGGCCTTCACGCGGTTCAATGTGTTCTTGCGCGACCGCTTCTCCTGCCAGTATTGCGGCGCGCGCGACGACCTGACCTTCGACCATGTGATCCCGCGCTCACGCGGCGGCCAGACCACCTGGGAGAACGTCGTCGCCGCCTGCTCCCCCTGCAATTTGCGGAAGGGCGGCCAGATGCCGGACGATTGCGGCATGCGGCCGACCCAGGAGCCGTTCCAGCCGTCCGTGCACGACCTGCACCGCAACGGCCGCGCCTTCCCGCCGAACTATCTGCACGACAGCTGGCTCGACTATCTCTACTGGGATTCCGAGCTGGAGCCCTGAGTAAACGGCGGACCCTCTCGCCAGTCACGCCGCCCGGTCCATCAACAACACGTTACCGCAGAGCTGTTCTGCACTGCAGACAGACCTCCCCGAAAGCGTTGCCGATTAGCAACGCCGACGGCGCCGCCACTATTTCGCGCTTTTTTAAACGTGTAGACGCCTCTATTTCAGCCGATCGGCACTGCGTCCACCGACGGTTGGACGCCTCTGAAGTTCACACGGCGACCATCATGACACTCCTTTCCTGGTCCACGTTACGTGGGTCCGTCCGATGCTGTGCGTTGCTCTGCGGCGCGCTGGCGCTCTCCGCCTGCGCATCGTCCGGCCCCCGCACTGTGGCGGGCCCTGTCCACGACCCGGCGACGCTCGCCCGGTACGGTCCCGCGCCGGACGAGCGCTTTCCCCTGCCGGCCACCGACATCTCGAAGGTCGACCCCAGGTGGCTGCGCCAGCAGGTCCCCTACGACACGCAGGAGCGGCCCGGCACCATCGTGATCGATACCCGCGCCCGGTACCTGTACCTGGTGCAGGAGAACGGCATGGCGCTGCGTTACGGCATCGGCGTCGGCAAGGCCGGGCTCGAATTCGCCGGGGCCGCGCGCGTCGGCCGGAAGGCCGAGTGGCCGCGCTGGACTCCGACGCGGGACATGATCGCCCGCGAGCCGGAGCGCTACGGCCCGGTCGCTGACGGCGTGCCGCCCGGCCTGGAGAATCCGCTCGGACCCCGCGCGCTCTACCTGTTCCAGGGGAACCGGGACACGCTGTTCCGGATCCACGGCACGTCGGAGCCCTGGTCCATCGGCAAGGCGGTGTCGAGCGGCTGCATCCGGCTGTTCAACCAGGACATCATCGATCTCTACGCCCGGGTGCCGAAGGACACGCCCGTGGTCGTGCTGCAGGACGGCGCCGACCTGCCGACGGCGGACGCCGGCTTGCCGCCTAGGACGTGGTCGGACGCCTGAGCGCGTAGAGGGCGAGAGCCGCAAGGCCGGCTGCGATCAGCGCATTGTAGCCGGCCAGCGAGAGGCCGAGCAGCCGCCACGCGGCCCTGTCGCACGGCACCAGCCGGGCGCCGCTCATCTGCTTGAGCAGATCGCTCGCGGAGGTCGGCGCGGCGTTCGCCCCGGCGCAGCTCGCCGGCCCTGGCCAGAAGCCCCACTCGACGCCGGCGTGATAGCCGCCCAGCGCCGCGCCGCCCAGGAACAGCAGGGCCGTGGCCGCAAGCAGCAGGCGCATCGCGCCGGTAGCGCCGGCGAGCCCGAGAAGCCCGGCGGCGAGCGCCAGCGGGGCCCCGACGTAATAGGGCCAGCGCTGCCAGAGGCAAAGCATGCACGGCACGTAGCCGAAGCCGTGCTGGAACACGAGCGCCGCCCCGACCGTGAGGGCGGCGGCGGCGGCGATCACGAAGGCCAGGATCGCGGCTGGGCGGTTGCGCGTCATCGGGCCGGTATGGCCGATCTCGCGCGGCCTGTCGCGTGGGCCGACCGCCGCCACGCCGTCACACCACGTATTTGACCAGCACGAAGCCGCCGACCACGAAGGCGAGCAGCAGGATCGTCGCGACCTCGAGGCGCTTCTCGATGAACTCCCGCACCGGCTCGCCGTAGCGCTTGAGCAGCCAGGCGACCGCGAGGAATCGCAGCGTCCGCGAGATGATCGTCAGCACCACGAACAGGAAGACGTTGTAGCCCGCGAAGCCGGAGACGATCGTCACGAGCTTGTAGGGGATCGGCGTCAGCCCCTTGAGCAGGATGATCCACAGCCCGTACTCGGCGTAGGCGTGCCGGAACGCCTCCATCTTGTCGCCGTAGCCGTACAGATTGATGATCCACAGGCCGACGCTGTCATAGAGCAGCGCGCCGATCGCGTAGCCGAGCAGGCCGCCGAGCGTGGAGGCGACCCCGCACAGGATCGCGTAGTAATAGGCCCTGTCCGGACGTGCGATCGTCATCGGGACGAGCAGGACGTCGGGGGGCAGCGGGAAGAACGAGCTCTCGGTGAAGGCGACCCAGAACAGGGCCCTGTCGGCCTTCGGGCCCGCCGCCAGCGAAAGCGTCCACTCGTAAAGGCGTCTCAGCATTCCCGACCCTTCGCTGAGACGCGGAGCGCGCCCCGTAGCGTCCCGATTCAACCGGCCTTCGCGCGTGCGAACCTACCTCAGGCGCCGAAGCCTATGAGGGCTTTGCGCGCGTGGCGCAAGTCGTGAGTTTCTTCAGCGCGGCGCTTCAGCGGCGGTGTCAGTGAACCTCGCCGCGAACCGGCCGTTGACGCCGAGGCCGGCCCCCTGTCCGGCGAAGGGAGGAGGATTGATGACCCGAGACGAGCTCGAAGCGCTCTACCGGCGCTACATCGCGTGCCTGAACGAACGCCGGCTGGACGAGGCCGAGAGCTTCTACTGGGATGAGTTGCTGTACAATGGGGAGCGCATGAGCAGGGCGGAGTGGCGCGCCCGGGCGATCGAGGACAGCTTCGCCGCGATGCCCGATCTTCAGTGGAGCGTCGAGAAGCTCGTCATCGAAGAGGACTTCGTCGCTGCGCGATTGCGCGACACCGCAACGCTGACGCGGGAGTGGCAGGGCCTCCGGCCGACAGGGAGGCGCGCCGCCTTCGGCGAGAACGTTTTCTACCGGTTTCGGGACGGCAGGATCGACGAGGTGTGGTCGATCGCCGACGTCGTCGCACTCGCGTCGCCCGATCCGGCCTAGCCATCTGGCGCCCCCGCCCGAGGTGGGTTACAGGAGCCGGACGCCTGCGGGCGTCCTGCACGACTGGCAGCGCCGCGGGCGTGGCGGAACTGGTAGACGCAGCGGACTCAAAATCCGCCGTCCTCACGGATATGTCGGTTCGAGTCCGACCGCCCGCACCATCGCTTTCCCATCATCGCCGAAGCCTGACGTGAGTTGCGGGCTATCTCCGCCCGCGCGCGGCAAGGATCGCGTCCGCCGCCGCGAGGCCCGTGCGCAGGGCGCCGTGCGCCGTCGAATAGTCGCGCGGCGAGCAGGCCTCGCCGGCGAAGAACAGCCGATCGTCCACCGAGGCGGCGAGGATTTCGCGCTTCCCCGCCATGCCGGGCGAGGCGAAGGAGTAGGAGCCGCGCGCATAGGGGTCGGCGCCCCAGGAATGGCTCGCGACCGGCCGAAGGCGACCCGCGAAGCCGGCGCCGAACAGTCCCGTCAGCTCCTGCCGCGCGAAGTCGAAGAAGGCGGCCGACCCGCCCCGCTCCAGATCGGCCGCGAGCGCTCCGCCGAAATAGCCCTCGATCACGGAGCGCCCGAGCGGCCGGAAATGATAGGATCCCGTCGCGACGCGGTCCGTTCGCCCGAACGCGCGGCTGTCGATCTCGAACTCCTCCGCGCCTTCGAGCGCCATGTAGAGCTTGTCGGCGAGCCCGAGCGGCAAGCCGCGCGCGGCCTCGCTTTTCTCCGGCAGAGCGGGCCGGAACGTCACGGCCTCCTGCGCCAGCAGGTCCGTCGGCAGCGTGACGACGGCGCGTTCGGCCGAGATCTCGCCCTGCGGCGTCGTGAGCCGGATGCGCCTGCCGCTGTGGTCGATCTCGCTCACGGGACATTCCAGCGCAAGCGGCACGCCGTCCGCGTGCCGCGCGATGACGGCGCCGTAGCCTGCGCCCAGGCGCCAGTTCACGCCGGTGTCCCGATAGGCCGCGAGATCGCGGGCGGAGACGCGCTGCAGTTCAGCGCCGCTCACATAGGTGCTGACTGCGTCGAGAAGGCCGTTCCACCGGTTTCCTGGCTCAAGGCAGGCGGAGGCCGGCCGGTCGGGCGAGCCAGATGCGGCTTCCCCCAGGCGCTCGTGAAACCTCTCGCTGGCCGCCCGGAAGTCCGCCTGCTGCTCCGCCGGAAAGCCGGCTGCCAGCGCCGCCTTGCTCCAGGGCGCGGCCGAGCGCTCGACGGCACGCCCCTGCCGCTCCGCGATCGCGGTCCAGGGATTCTCGTCGCCCGAATGCAGCCAGCCGCAGCCGAGGTCCAGCGGACCGACGACCGGATGGGGCTCGGTGAAGCTGCGGCCGCCGAGGCGGGCGCGGGCCTCGATCAGCAGGACGTCGACGCCCGCCTCATGCAGACGCCGAGCGGCCCCGATTCCCGCGGCGCCGGCGCCCACGACCGCGACTTCGACTTCCGCCTTGCTCATGGATCACGCCACGTCCGCGCCGCCTGTGAGGACGCGCCGCGTTCTGGCGCCTCGAAGGTGCGCCCGCAAGCTCCGGCCCCTCGCCGCCGTCAGCGGGGACGGCGGCGAAAGACGGACGTTCCATGCGGATCCGCCCCGGCCAGCGAAGACGTCGCGCGATCGGAAGCGGCGACTCTGCGATGCGACTGCTGCGCCGCACCGCTTCTGCTCAAATAAATATCGCATTGCACATAAACAGAGCGCTTGACGCCCGCAAATTAGGCGGTCACCTTTTCCTGAAAAGAGCGAAATTTTCTTCGCAAGAACATGGGGAGGAACGCCATGCGCGACCATCAGGCGCGTGTCGAAGCGATGTACAGGCGGGACAAGCTTGCGGCCTATGTCTCCGTCACGACCGTCTGGGCGGTCTACGCCTTCACGTTCTGGCGGATGTCCGATCAGTTCGCAGCCAGCGGCGTGACGCTGCTGATGCTGATCCTCGGCGGTCTTGTGCTGCTGCTCAACACCGCGGCCGTCTGGGCGTTGATCCGCCATTACAAGGAAGACAAGGCCGCGATCTACGGCACCGACATCTACTACCTGGACCGCATCGTAGCGGACCGGAGGCTGGCCCGATGAGGAAGCAGCCTTACGAGCCGCCGGCGCAGTCGGTCTTCGGGCAGATCGTCGACGCCTTCATCATGCTCGCGCTGGTGCTGGTCACGCTCTACGTGCCGCTCCTGCTGAAGCTCGCCGGCGGCGGGACCACGACCAGCACGTTCGACAATCCCACCTGGGAGACGCTCGGCCAGAACGCCACCATGGCGACCCAGTGGGAGAAGCTCGGCTTCGATCCGACCTCCGCCGCGGCGATCATCGGCGTGAAGTTCGACTACGCGTTCTCCTGGATCGGCTTCGCGGTCACGGCCGCCGTCATCCTCGTCTACTTCGTCGGCATGCTGCGCTGGTCCGACAAGGAATATCGCGAGGTCATCGCCGAACGCTTCGACGACGACCGCCCGTCGGCCTGATCCGCCTGAAGTCACAAGCCATACCGAGGAGGCCGAGATGATATCGGCGATGAACATCTGCGCCTGGTCGGCCGCGGCCGCGCTCGCGCTCTGGATGCTCTGGGACATGATCAAGACGAACCGAGCCTATTCCGAGGAGTATCTGACCTCCTCGGCGGAGGGTGAGATCATCGACGCCGAGATCGGCGAGATCACGGCGAGGCAGTGATGGTGGACCTCGCTCACCCCGCGACTCCGGCCGCCGCCGCTGCGGCCGCCCCGTCCGCCACCCCGTCGCGCGTCGCGCTGAAGCGCGTCCTCGGGCCGGCCCATGTCTGGGGGCTCGGCGTCGGCATCGTTCTTGTCGGCGAGTTCATGGGCTGGAACTTCGCCGTCGGAAAGGGAGGCGCGATCGCCGCGCTCACCGCCTGCTGGCTCGCAGGCATCCTCTACACCTGCGTCGCGATGATCGACTCCGAGGTGACCTCGACTGTCGCCGCCGCGGGCGGCCAGTACGCGCAGGCGAAGCACATCATCGGCCCGCTCGCCGCCTTCAACGTCGGCCTCTACCTCGTCATGGCCTACACGATGCTTGAGGTCTCGAACGCGATCGTCACGGGCGATCTCATCGAAGCCTTCGCGCACAACATGGGCCTGGTCGGAGATCTCGACAAACGCGCCTTCATGGTGCTGACGATCGTCTTCCTGGCGTGGCTCAACTACCGCGGCGTGCTCGCCACCCTCACGGTGAACTACGTCATCACCGCCATCGCCTTCGCGGCCATCCTGACGTTGTTCGCCTATGTCCGCCCCTGGGCGCCCGGGGAGGTCACGAAGCATTCGGATCTTCTGACCGGACTTCCCTATGGCGGCCTCGGCATCCTGGCCGCGATGCATTTCGGCCTTTGGTTCTATCTGGGCATCGAGGGGACGACCCAGGCCGCCGAAGAGGTCCGCTCGCCGGCCCGCTCGCTGCCGCTCGGCACGCTCACCGGGATCATGACCCTGCTGATCGCCGCCACCCTGACCTGGTACATCGGCACAGGCCTGATGCCCTGGGAATATCTCGGGCAGGCGATCACGCCGCTCTACGACGCCGGCCGCCTCACCGGCAGCGCGCCGCTCGAGGTGTTCCTGTTCGTCGGCACCCTGTTCGCGACGCTCGCCTCCGCCAATGGCTGCATCAACGACGCCTCGCGCGCCTGGTTCGCCATGGGCCGCGACCGCTACATGCCGGTGTGGTTCGGAGGGGTGCATCCGAAGTATCGGACGCCGTTCCGCTCGATCGTGTTCTTCGTGCCGATCGCGATCCTGTTCGCAGTGTCGACCCCGCTCGACCAGACGATCACCTTCTCGATCCTTTCCGGCCTGCTTGGCTATACGATCATGGCGATCGCGGTGATCATCTTCCGTCGCAAATGGCCGCTCGGGTCGATCAACCGCGGATACGTCCACCCGCTCCATCCGCTTCCGGCGATCCTGCTTCTGACCTTGTGCGCCGTGACCTACTTCGCGGTGTTCCTCGGCTACGGCACGCAGCTGCTCGCGATGATGAGCTTCTACATCCTGGCGTCGGCCTGGTTCGTCGTTCACCGCTACAAGTACTGCCGGCGGGGCGAGCAGTTCACGATGGCCTGGCCGAAGCCCCGCGGATACTGAGGCGGCGATGCTCGGAACCGCCGTTCTGGCGACGATCTCCGCGGCGGCGCTCGCCGCCGCGGGGCTCCGTCTGCGCAAGGCCGCGCGCGCCGAACAGAGCGGGCGCCGCGAGATCCTCGTGGACTGCCTGCCCCTGCTCGACGGCGCCGTCCTCAACCCCGACCCGTCCGGCTACGATGTCCTGCGCGGCCGCTATCGCGGCTTCGAGGCGGCGCTTCGGCCGGTGGCGGAGCAACTCGCCTTCCGTCGTCTTCCGCAACTCTGGCTGATCGCCTCGGTCCGCCTTCCGACCGGCGCGGAGGCGACCCTCGATGTTCTCCGACGCCCCACCGGCGCCGAATTCTTCGCTCTGGGCCCCAGCCTCCCTGAGGGTTTTCGGCCGCCCGCGTCGTGGCCCCAGGATTCGAGCGTCCGCGGCTCCCGTGGCGCAGAGGCGCTGCTCCCCGCGCTGGCCGGGCCGCTGGCCCCGATGCTCGCCGACGATCTCACCAAGGAAGTCTCCGTGACGCCCGCCGGCGCCCGGGTCGTGCGCCGGCTCCGGCAGGGCGAGCGAGGCGCTTATCTGCTGTTCCGGGACTCGCGGTTCGAAAACGCCCGCGCCGAGCCCGCCGAGGCGGCCCGGGCGCTCGACCTCGCGATCTCGGCCGCGCTCGCGGTCATGGAGTCCCGACAGTCAAAGGAACACGCCGATGACGCTTCGCGCGCCGCCTGATCCGCGGCTGGTTCTGCTTGTCGCCGCCATCCTGCCGGGGATGGGACATGTCATGATCGGACGCGCGGCGCGTGGGCTCGGCTTTGCGCTCTTCACCTTCGTGCTCGGCTGGCTGACGACGAAGTTCGCCGCCCCGGACGCCGGCATGATCGGCCGGCACGCTGGCGGATTTCTCGTCTGGGCGCTGTCCCTCCCGGACGCCTACAGAAGCGCCCGGACCGACGCTGTCCGGGCGAAAATGTGAGCGGAGGAAGCCTTTAGCGTCGCCGACGCACAGCAAGATTTTTCCCCACGGGAAAAACTTTTGACACGGATCAAATCTGCGTCATGATCCCATTCTGGGTCGCGCAGGTGGTGGATGAAGTCTTTCCTCTTCCAGGCTGACGGAGCGCTTCGGCGTCGGACGGGTCTGCGTTTGCAGAGATCGCCGAGGAGGAAGTCGGTTCCCTGTCGTTCCCATCGAACAGTGACACGCATACTCCGGAAATGACGCTGGTCCTCGCAGAGGCGACTTGCGCGGATCGGCGGCCCGGAGCGGCCGGCGCCGGCTGACGGCGCGCACTTCAGGGGCACGGGGAACGATCCATGACGATAGCAATGACTGAGACGCCGGTCTCAGCCGCCGACACGCATCAGCTGCGGCGAAGCATTTCCTGGACTGGCGCGTTCTGGGTGGCGAGCGGCGTGCCGCCGCTCGTGCTGTTCTCGATCGGCGGCATCGCGGGCACCACCGGCACGCCCGCTTTCGCGATCTGGGCGGCCTCGATGATGATGGGCTTCCTGCAGTCCTTCGTATACGCCGAGATCGCCGGCCTGTTCCCGAACAAGTCCGGCGGCGCCTCGATCTACGGCGCGGCCGCCTGGGTGCGCTACGCCAAGCCGATCGCGCCGCTCTCGGTCTGGTGCAACTGGTTCGCCTGGTCGCCGGTGCTCTCGCTCGGCTGTTCGATCGCCGCCGGCTACATCCTGACCGCCATCGCTCCGGTCACGCCGGGCCTCGCCGGATGGACGCTGTTCTCCGGCGCGCTCGGTCCGGTGTCGTTCTCGCTGAACTCGGCCTTCTTCATCGGCGCCGCCTTGATGCTCGGCACTTTCGCGGTCCAGCATCGCGGCATCCTGGGCACCGCGCGCGTGCAGCGGATCGTCGGCGTGCTGGTGCTGGTGCCGCTCATCATCGTGGGCGTCGCGCCGCTCCTGCAGCACGGCGTCAACTGGGCGAACTTCCAGCCCTTCGTGCCGATCGCCGAAGCCTACAAGCCCGAGCCGGGCGCGTGGAACATCCCGGGCTGGACGCTCGTGCTCGGCGGCATGTTCATCGCCGCCTGGTCGACCTACGGCTTCGAGACCGCGATCTGCTACACGAGCGAATTCAAGGATCCGGCCCGCGACACCTTCAAGGCGATCTTCTTCTCGGGCCTGCTCTGCATCGCGATCTTCGTGATCGTGCCCTTCACCTTCCAGAGCGAGCTCGGCCTGACGGGCATGCTCGAGACGCCGATCGTCGACGGCTCCGGCGTCGCGGCGGCGCTCGCCCACATGGTCGGCGGCGGCCCGATCATCGAGAACGCCCTGGTCATGCTGATGATCCTGGCGCTCATGCTGTGCCTGATGACCGCCATGGCGGGCTCCTCGCGCACGCTGTACCAGGGCTCGGTCGACGGCTGGCTCCCCCGCTACCTGTCTTACGTCAACCATCATGGCGCGCCCACCAACGCCATGTGGACGGACCTCGGCGTCAACCTGCTCCTGCTCGCGATCGCCTGCGCGGACGCCACGTCGTTCTTCTTCATCCTCGCGGTGTCGAACTGCGGCTACATCATCTTCAACTTCCTGAACCTGAACTCGGGATGGATCCACCGCATCGACAGCGGCCACATCCCGCGGCCCTACAAGGCGCCCGCGTTCATCATCGGACTCGGCGCCGTGTTCGCCTTCGTCAACGCCATCTTCATGGGGGCCGGCGCGAAGGTCTGGAACCCGATGGCGCTGTGGGCGGGCCTGATCACGGCCGCCATGATCATCCCGGTGTTCTTCTACCGGCATTATGTGCAGGACAAGGGCAAGTTCCCGCAGCAGATGCTTGACGATCTTCAGATCGGGTCGGAGGGCCTCAACGCCTCCCGCAGGGCGGGCATGCTGCCCTACCTCACGCTCCTGGCGGGCGTCGCGGTGGTCCTGATCGCGAACGCCGTCTTCCAACTCTGACGATCAGTCCCGGCCCCGGCGCGAATGCGCCGGGGCCTTTTCTTTGTCCAGCCCAGAGCCTCCGTTCATGCAGCTTTCCGAGATAAAGAGCCGTCCGGTTTATGGCGGGTTGCGGGTTGACGGTTCTGCGCGGCGTCATCTTGTGGCTGCGGAGGGCGAGGGGGCTGTGGCGGTGATCGAGGCGTTCGGCGGGGCGTCGGAGGCGCTTGGCCGGACCGCGATCCTGTACTGCCCGGCGGGGTCGGCGGGCCGCGACCATGCGGCGGCGCTGCGCGAGCTCGGGGCGGACGCCCTTCATGTGATGCCGTCGGCGCCGACGCTGCTGTTCCGCCTGAACGCGATGCTCGACGTCGCCACGATGGGGACACGGCTCTACGCGGCGGGCCGCGAGGGCTTC
>NZ_JACIDR010000003.1 GCF_014196425.1 Hansschlegelia beijingensis | reverse complement strand
ACCGCCAATACACCGACGCGCTGCCGTTCCACGGCGAGCTGTCGGTCCCGGTCATGACCGCCTTCCCCGAAAAGGGGCTCTACGACCTCGAGGTCAGGATCGGCGCCGAACGCTCCAGCATCCGGCCCTACAACCGATACTACTTCCAGAAGCCGGCGGTCCTCATGACGGAGGGCGATCTCGGAAGCCATGTGATCCGTCACTTCGCAGACCCCGCCACCGGCGACATCAGGTTGTGGCTGGAATAATCGTCAGTGCGCCGGCACCCACTGGAGCAGCAGCCCGTCGCGGGTGTCGCGCGCCCATGAGATCTCGCCGAGGCGGCCCCAGATCCCGGCCCGCTTGAGCTCGGCCACCAGCGTCTCCAGGACGTCCGCCGCCTCGACCGGCTCGGTCATGGCGGCGAGCACTTCGCCGGTCTCGTGCTCCGTCTCCATCGCGGAGCCCCACTGACGCTCGAGCTGGATCGCGCTCTTCATGCCGTTTCTTTCCTGTTTCTGTCTCTTCTCCATGACGCCATCCTAGCCTTCCGACATGACAGTTATTTGTACGTCGGCGGGCGGCGCCCGAATTCGCGGGGGCCCGGCCCGCACCGGCGCTCCGCCTTGCGGCGCGCGAGGCCTTCCGGGTACCATCCGGGTTCGTCCGCGGGGCGACGCGCCGCGCCTTCCGGGCGTCCTTGGACGACCCCTCAGCATCAACAAGGACGCAGATCGATGAGCATCGGGGCCGCGCTAGAGGTCGAGATCGCCCCGGACTCGCGGATCCTGCCTCCGCGCGACCGCCGCGCGACGGCCGAGGCGATCGCCAAGGTCTACGGCGAATGCGCGAAGTTCGCCGAGGAGAAGCGCGACGCGGACCTGATCGCCGCGGCGGACACTCTCTCGCTGTTCGTCAGCTCGATCCATGCGGCGAACACGCAGCTGCAAGCCATCCGGATGTGGAAGGTGAACGCGCTCGCCAATCTCGGGCGGGGGCGCGAGGCGCTTGAGCTGCTGAACTGGATCGAGGGCTTCAACGGCGTTTCGTTCAAGACGCGGCAGCGCAAGGCCCAGCTGCTCGCCTTCGCGGGCGACGCCGCCGGCTGCATCGACGCCTGCACCGACGCCATCATGGCGCTGCCGCTCGACAAGAAGACGTCGCGCGAGTTCCGCCAGCTGTGCCTGATGCGCGCCGAGGCGATGAACGCCTGCGGCCGGCACGATGACGCGCTGCGGCTGCTGTTCGACACGCTGCGCGGCGTCGTTCCGAACTATGACGAGATGCTGACGCTGCGGCGGGCGGTGAAGACGCCGGAGGCGCTCGAACAGATGTTCCTGTTCCTCGCCCCGCACTTTTCCTACGCCGGCCATCGCGCGCGTCACGCGCTGCTGCATTACTCGGTCGCCTGCCGCGACCTCGGCCTGCTCGACCGCGCGATCTTCGCCGCCCGCCAGCGTTTCCTGGCGGGCCTGCAGATCGTGCGCTACGGCGAGCGCGAACAGCAGATCAAGGAGGACTGGACGCGGCAGGCGCTGACCTCGCTGCTCGACCTTCGCGCCGACCTCGGCTCGCTCGGCATCGAGTTCTTCCTGATCAGCGGCACGCTGCTCGGCTGCGTGCGCGAGGGGACCATCCTCAGCTACGACAAGGACATCGACGTCGGCGTGCTCACCGACGTGCCGCCGGAGACGATCCGCCAGACGCTCGCGGCGAGCGGCCGCTTCAAGGTCCGCGCGCTCACCACCGACCACCTCGTGCAGGTCGAGCACGCCAATGGCGTGATGCTCGACGTCTTCCTGCACTGGCGCGAGGATGGCAAGATCTACCACCAAGGCCAGAAGACCCGGTGGTGGAACTCCGACTTCGAGCTCCAGGACGTCGAGTTCCTTGGCGGAACGTTCAAGATCCCGACCAATCCGGATCAATACCTGATCGAGAACTACGGCGACAGCTGGTCGATTCCGCAGCCTGAATTCGAGACGTTCGTCGATACGCCGAACATGATCATTCAGGACAATGAGCACATGATCTGGTATTTCTTCACCAGGCTGCACGACTACTATTTTGCGGGCAAGCGCACCCAGCTGTTCAAGGTGTGGGACGCGCTGCGGGAGCTGATCGGCCATGACGCGGCGGTCGCCCACGCGATGGAGCGCATCAAGCTCGACGCGGCCCAGCCGCCGGTTCTGAAGCCGTAGGCGCGCCGCGGGAGCGCTTCGCCCTCCCGCCAACGCGGCTTCAGGCGCGGCCGCGGCCGCGCCTTTCGGCCTTTTTTCCTCAGGTGTCGGCCAGCAGGCGCGGGCGCGGCGTGGCCGCGAACGGATGGGCGTCCTCGCGGGAGTCCGCCAGCATGACGCGCTTGGCGTTCAGCAGGAAGGCGTCGGCCCCGAACGCCGCCTCATAGGCCGCCATTGCGCGCAGCAGCATCTGGAAGTCCGCGCGGTGGTAGTATTTGACGAAGTTCTGCCGTGAGTAGAGCCGCGCCAGCCCCGCGTCCCGCAGGCGCCGGTTCGGCGCCTCGAGCGACGCGTTGTACTGGCGGACGGGCGAGCGCCAGTCGCCGTAGTTCTCGGTGAGGTATTTGTCCCAATCCGCCGGCGCGAGATAGTCGCGCCCCTTATAGGTGACCGTTTCGAACTTCTCCTCGTCGCGGCTCCACCACTTGCTGTTGTCCCAGACATGGGCCGGGCCGCCGTGCCAGACGGAGTCGCCCTCGACGTGGTGCAGGAACACGTCCACCAACACGCCGTTGCGGTGCTTCACCTTGAAGCCGTCGATGTTCGAGGAGATGTCCGGCGCGAACGCGAAGGATGAGCCGACGGCCTGCGCCAGGCGCTCCACCACGGCGGGATCGAACACGCCGACGTCGATGTCCTTGTCGAACTCGAGAAGGCTGTTCTCACGCTTGATCCCGAGCAGCGTGCCGCTGATCAGGAAGAACTCGCCGACGCCCTTCATCAGCTCGTGGAAGTCCGCGAGCGCCTTGTCGAGATCCTCCAGCCGGTCGGGCTCCGAATAGGTCACGCGCTCGGGCTTCGCGCCGTCCAGCCAGCGCAGCGCCTGGTTGGTGATCTCCAGGCCGCGCTCGACGTCGCCGGTCGCGACCGCGACCTCGACGAGATGCGACGCCTGGATCGCCTTGCGGTAGCTCGTGCGCTCACTGCGCTGGAAGGCGGCGCAGGCCTTGTCGAGCAGGGTCGGCTCCGGCGGCAGCAGACGCAGCAGGCGCAGCGGGTCCGGCGACTGGTTGCGCAGGACGAGGTCGAGGATGATCTTCTCGGCCTCCTGGGTCCTGCCCTCCATGATGAGGGCGCGCGCCAGCACCCCCTGCCCGTCCTGGCTCTTGAAGATCTTGTGGCCCGCGTCCCGGAGCGCCTTCACATGGCCGACGTCGCCGATGTCGAGCTTCATCTCGGCGAGGCGGCAGACGAACCAGTCCCCGCCGGCCGATCGGCTGCCCCGCTCGGCGATCTCGAAGCTTCTGTCCTGGGCCGCCTCGCGCATGGCGGACTTGAGGCGCTGCTTGCGCCTCGACGTCCCGTTGCCCTGCGAAACGATCTTGCTCAGCAGCGCAGCGTAGGACATCGGGCAGGTTTCTCCAGGAAGCGCCCCGGGGTGCGGGCGCGCCGCGACTCTGCGCCGAAACAGGCCGGCGTTCCAGTGGCGGCTGAGCCTGCGGCGCGGGGTCGCTGGACGGCCGTTCAGATCGCGGCGGCGAGCGGCTGCGGCGCGTTTCGGGCCAGCCTGTCCCCGATCGCCTCCGCCAGATGGGCGGCGTCGGCGCCGACGCCCACGAACCGTCCGGAGCCCCAAGTGTGCAGCCAGGGAAGCCCCACGACGTAGAGGCCGTCGACGGAGGTCACGCCGCGGCGATGCGCCGGATAGCCCTCGGGGTCGAGAAACGGCAGGTCCACGAACGACCAGTCGGCGGAGAATCCCGTCGCCCAGACGACGCTGGCGATGCCCACCTGCGCGAGATCGATCGCGCCCCCGCCCTCTCCTTCCGCCGGCCGCCAGACCGGCGCGTAGCGATCTCCCCCGGGCGCCGAGACCCCGGTCTCGGCAATGTGCCGGTCGATCAGGTCGCAGATGCCGTTATAGACCGCGTCGGCGGCGTCGAGATTGCGGGCGAGGTCGGGGCCGAACGCGATGCGCCCGCCCTCGCCGCCCACCAGCCGGCCATGCAGCCGCATCCCCTCCAGCGCGAACCGCCGGAGGTCGATGTCGCGGCCGCCGTCGCGGCCGGTCAGATAGTGGTTCGCCTGGCGCCGGACGCCCTCCTTCTTCGGGTGGCGCTCGACCGGCAGGTCGTACTGCCCGAGCTCATCCAGCCACTCGACCGCGTCCCGCCCGCGATAGACGCGCGGGCAGCGGGGGGCGGAGCCGACGGCGAGATGCACCTTGCGGCCGGCGAGGTGCAGGTCCTCGGCGATCTGGCAGCCGGACTGGCCGGAGCCGACCACCAGCACGGCGCCGGGCGGCGGCTGGTCGGGATTGCTGTATTCGGAGGAGTGGATCTGGACGATCGCCGGATCGAGCGTCTGCGCCAGCGCCGGGATCTTCGGCTTGTGGTAGCCGCTGACCGCCAGCACCACCGCGTCCGCGGTCACCACGCCCTCGCTGGTGGCGACCTCGAATCCGCGCCGCGCATGCGGGGCGATCCGCTCGACCGCGACGCCTTCGCGCACCGGCGCGCCGACATGTCGGGCGAAGGCCTCCACATAGGCCACGATCTCGTCCCTGCTCATGAAGCCCCTGGGCTCGTCGCCCTGGTAAGGGAAGTCCGGCAGCCGGCATTGCCAGTTCGGCGTCACCAGGCAGAAGGCGTCCCAGCGCTGGGTGCGCCAGGCATGGCCGATCCGGTGCTTCTCGAACACGACGTGGTCGACGCCGCGCTTCGAGAGATGCGCGCTGACCGAAAGGCCCGCCTGGCCGCCGCCGACGATGACGACGGAGCGATGTTCGCCTGCTGCGTGGGAGGTCATGGCCTCACTCCTCGAAGGCTTGGACGAAGACATGCGCGTCCGGCTGGGCGCGGAAGCGGGCTGCGACGCTCTCGATCCGCGCCAACTGGCCGAGCGCGCGCGAACATGGAAAGCCGTAGCGGGCGGCGACGCGGTCGCTCGCGATGGTCAGCGCCTCGCGCGCCGAGGCCGCGAACGCCTCGACCGGGTAGGCCTCTCCGACGCGGAAGAAGTCCTTGATGACCAGCGAGGGCGAGTAGCAGGTCTCGGACGCGCCGTCGGGCCAGCGGATCACGAAGCGCATCTCAGGCATGGGCGAGCTCCGCGAGCCGGCGATAGGCGGGAAGGTGCGCGGCCGCGACCGCGCCCCAGCCGCGGCTTGCGGCCACTGCGGGGCCTCGCGCCGCAAGCCGCGAGCGCAGCGGCTCGGCGAGCGCGGCCATCAACGCGTTGGCGATCGAGGCCTCGTTCAGCGGGTCGCACCAGGCGACGTCGCTGTCGCCGAGATATTCGGTGAACGGCGCGATCCGTGACGCCACGACCGGCAGGCCGGAGGCGAGCGCCTCGAGCGCCGCGAGGCCGAAGCCCTCGACGAGCGACGGGAAGGCCAGCACGTCCGCCACGCGGTAGAGCGCGGGCATGTCGGCGTCCGGAACGAAGCCGGCGAGCACGACGGCGTCGGGCGGCAGGCCGGCCTCGGCGCGCTCCTGCGCGAAGGCGCAGCGGTATTCGGAATGATCGAGCAGCGAGACCCCGCCGGCGATCACCAGCTGCGCGCCCGGCAGCATGAGCGCGAGCTGGCGGAACGCGGCGAGGATCCGACGGCTGTTCTTGCGGCTCTCGACCCCGCCGACCGACAGCACCACCGGGCCGGACCCGAGGCCGAGCCGCGCGCGCAACGCCGCCTCGCGCCCGTCGGCGATGGGACTGAAGCGGTCGGCGTCGACGCCGTTGCCGACCACGACCGGCTTCAGGCCATGCGTGCCGGACAGCTGCGCGCGCCAGGTCTCGCTCACCGCGAAATGGACGTCCGCCGAGACGATCGCGCGGCGCTGCAGCGCCTCGAGCGCAGGGCTGGAGAAGGCGTCGACATGGTGCACGGTGCGGGCGAAGCGGTCGATCGCGCCCTGCTCCTTGAGGGTCGCGAGGGCGTTGCCCGAGATGCTGTCCTGGGCGTGGAAGAGGTCGAAGCCCCGGAGCGACGGAACGTCGAACCAGGCGAGGTAGTCGGCGATGCGCGCTTCCGCCATCTCGAGCACGCCGCCCGAAAAGCTCCGCGCGGGAATGACGACCGTCTCGCACAGCGTCTTGCGGAAGAACCCGGCGCCGGCTGGCGCGAGCACCGTCGGCGCGTGACCGAGCCGCGCCAGCGCGTCGCCGAGCTCCAGCGCATGGACGACGCCGCCGCGCGGATTGGTGGAGTGGCACAGGATCGCGATCCGGAGAGGAGCCCTCATGCCGTCACCCGCCGCGGCGCGCAGCCGATCAGAGGTTTTTGAGCGAGATCCCAGACCGTGGCGCGCGCCCCGCCTGACGCGACGGAGACCAGCCCGCCCTCGCTGATCTGGCCGCAATCGGCGGCCGCGATCCCGCGCGCATGGAAGCGCGCCGTCACGGCCGCGACGTCCGGCGGCCGCACCGCGAGCAGATAGCCGAAGCTCGGAAAGCTCAGCAGCCACCGCTCGAGCTTCGCGCCTTCCGGCTTCGGCAGCGCGTCGAGATCGATCTCGACCCCGACCCCTGAACACTCCGCGAGCATCGCGGCGGTGCCCACAACGCCCGCTTGGCTGACGTCCTTGGCGGCCCGCGAAAGCCCCGCCTCGGCGATCTCGGGCAGCAGCTCCAGATCGCCGCGCAGCCGCGGCGCGGGCGCCGCGGTCGCGGCCTCCCAGTTCGAGAACGGTTCGCGGTAGCGCCCACGCAGGTCGATCGCGGCGACCAGCCGGTCCCCCGGGGCCGCGTCGAAACTCGTGAGAAGGCGCCGGGCGCGGCCAAGGATCGCGACCGAAAGCCGGCGCGCGTCCGAGGAGAGATTCGCGTGGCCGCCCACCACCGGCACGCCGAAACGCTCCGAGGCCGCCCGCAGCCCGTCCAGCACCGGGGCGGCCGAGGCGTCGCCGTCGGCCCACAGCGCGTCAACCACCGCGATCGGCCGGCCGCCCATGGCGGCGACGTCCGAGACGTTGACCATCACGCCGCACCAGCCCGCGAACCAGGGGTCCTGGTCGACGAAGGCGTCCAGAAAGCCCTCCTGGGCGAGCAGCAGGAAGCCCTCGCCGTCGGGGATCGCGGCGCAGTCGTCGCCGACCGGAATGGCGGAGGCGCCGTCGAGCCCGAGCCGCGCCGCGGTCGCGGCGATGTCGGCCTTGGCCGCGAAGGCCCGGCTGCCCCGCAGCCGCTCCGCGATCCGCTCGAGCGCGCCTTCGGGGATCATCAGGCGGCCCGCCGGGTCAGCGCCAGGAAGCCGATCTGCGGCGTCTCGAAGGGGGGATAGAAGGCGAGGTCCGCCTCCATCTTGAGATGCGGGTGGCCGCGCAGCTCGATCTCCTCCAGCGTCCGCCACCGCAGGCGGCGGAACAGCGGGCCGTTCTGCGCCTGCACATGGGCGAGGAAGCGCGTGCAGCCGCGGGCGTGCGCGGACGACACCGCAAGCCGGATCAGCGAGGCGCCGAGCGCGCCGACCCGCCGGTGCGACTGCGCGACTGCGAGCCGGGAGCCCCACCAGACCCCCGGCGCCTCCTCGTGGATGCGCACCGTGCCGACCACCGCGTCGGTCGCGACCACGAAGGACGACAGCGCCACGATCGGCGTCGCGACGTCGTCGATCGCGTCGCGGTCGGAGGCGTCGAACAGCCCCTGCTCGGCGCAGAACACGTCGCGCCGCAGCGCCATCGCGCCGGCGACCTCCCACGGATCGGTCGCCCACTTGATCTGGTAGCCGCCGGGCACGAAGGGGCGGACGGGCTCGAAGATCATGACGCCAGCGCCCTTTCATAGGTGGAGAGCGCCGAGCAGGCGCCGCATTTGGCGCAGCCGGCCTTGACGTCCGTGGCCTTCAGGCCGCCCGCGACCAGCATCCGGGCGAGCGGCCGCAGGATGGCGTCCATGAAGTCGGCCGAGGGCGTCGGGTGACGCTCGAGCGGCGTGCCGGAGATCGGGACGAACGGCACCACGAAGGGATAGACGCCGAGCCCGATCAGCCGCTCGCAGGTCGCCAGGATCGCCTCCGGGGCGTCGCCGAGGCCCGCGAGGATGTAGGTCGAGACCTGCCCGCGCCCGAACACCGGCACGGCCGCCGCGAAGGCGGCGTCATAGCGTTCGAGCGAGACCTGCGCCTTGCCGGGCATGATCCGGGCCCGCACCTCGGGCGTGACCGCCTCGAGATGCATGCCGAGCGCGTCCACGCCGGCCTCCCTGAGGCGTCCGAACCAGGCGTCGTCGTTCGGCGGCTCGCACTGCGCCTGGATCGGCAGGTCGACCGCCGCCCTCACGGCCGCGGCGCTCTCGGCCAGAATGGCCGCGCCGCGGTCCTTGCCGGGCGGAGTGCCGGTGGTCATCACCATGTGCCGCACGCCGTCGAGCCGCACCGCGGCCTCAGCCACCTCGGCGAGCTGCGCCGGGGTCTTGCGCTCCACGGTGCGGCCGGCGGCGAGCGACTCGCCGATCGCGCAAAACTGGCAGGTCTTGGCGCGGCTCTGGTAGCGCACGCAGCTCTGCAGCACGGTCGTCGCCAGCACGTCGCGGCCGTGCAGGGTCGCGATCTTCCAGTATTCGACGCCGTCGGCGGTGCTGAGCTCGTAGAAGCGCGGCCGGAGCGGGAACGACACGTCGGCGATGACCTTGCCGTCGCGCGTCAGCCGGGAGCGCCCGAAGGCGTCCGGCTTCTCGACCAGATAGGGGCTGTCGAAGGCCGGCGCGGTGTGGACCGGCGCCATCACGGTCATGCCGTCGATGGTGATCGCCTTGTGGTCCGAAGGTCCGGCGCCGCCGCGGCGGCTGTCCGCCCCCGCGCTAGGGTCGACCAGCCGCACTCCTGAGGACTGCAACGCGTTGATCAGCTCCTCCGTCCTCACCGGGATCGGAGCCTTGGGGGGCATCGGCTTCATCGTGCGTCCTCCCGGATGCGGGTGAGGAATGCGGGCGGCGCACCGGCGCCTGCGGCCGGTCGTCGAGCGTCACGCTGAGCAGTTCGGGGCGGGCGTAATGGCCGACCGAATCCATCATCCGCTTGCGCTTGGTGACGAGCGCGAGGTCGAGATCGGCGATCAGGATCCCCTCGCCGGCGGTCAGCGGCGGGGCCAGATGCGCGCCTTCGGGCGACACGATCGCGGTCATGCAACCGCCGGTGAGCGCCTTGCGCAGGCCCTCGTCGGGCGAGATCGCGGCGCGCTGCTCGTCGGTCAGCCAGCCGGTGGCGTTGACCACGAAGCAGGCGCTCTCGAGCGCGTGGTGACGGATCGTCACCTCCATCTGGTCGGCGAAGATCGGCCCGACCATCGAGCCCGGAAACTGCGCGGCGTGGATCTCCTCGTGCTGCGCCATCAGGGCGTAGCGGGCGAGCGGGTTGTAGTGCTCCCAGCAGGCCAGCGCGCCGACCCGGCCGACCCTCGTGTCCACGACCCTGAGGCCGGCGCCGTCGCCCTGCCCCCAGATCATCCGCTCGTGATAGGTCGGCGTGATCTTGCGGCGCTTGAGCTTCAGCGCGCCGTCGGCGTCGAAGATCAGCTGGGCGTTGTAGAGCGAGCCGTGGTCGCGCTCGTTGACGCCGAGCACGACCACCGCGCCGTGCCGGCGCGCCGCGGCCGAGACCGCGTCCGTGACGGGGCCGGGCACGACCGGCGCCTCGTCATAGAGCCGCAGATGCTCGGCCCCGATCGCGACCGGCGGGCGCACGAAGGAGAAATACGGGTACCAGGGCACGAAGGTCTCGGGGAAGACGACGAACTCCGCCCCCTTGCCGGCCGCCTCGGCGAGCGCCGCCAGCACGCGATCGAGCGTGCCGCCGGGCTGTTCGAGGTCCGGCGCGATCTGGACCGCCGCGGCCCGTACGATGCGCTTCTCCGCCATGCCCGCCTCCCCGGCGCGCCGCGGACGCTCAGAGCGTCCAGCTGTCCAGGATGAAGGCGTTGTCGCGCCGGTGGAGAAGCACGAGGTCGAGCACGTCGAGCGGGCTGATCGGCGTGATGCCCTCGATCAGCGAGGGCTCGCCATGGCCGTAGAGCGCCTGCAGCGCGAACCGGCAGGCGTAGACCTTGCCGCCTTCGCTCATGAACTTGGTGATCTGGTTGTTGAAGTTCAGGTGGCCCGGAAAGGCCTCGTCGCCGAGCGTCGGGAAGCCGCGCTGCACGCCGAGCGTCACGCCGGGGCCGTAGAGCAGCACCGAGGTCTCGAAGCCCTTGCGCAGCAGCCGCGTGGCCTGCAGCAGGTTGACCAGGCCGATCGAGCCCTCGAACGCGACGGTGTGGAAGGTGACGAGCGCCTTCTCGCCCGGCAGCGCCTTCACGTCCTCGAACTTCTTGTCCTCGTAGTCGACGAAGAAATCGCCCTTCTTATGGGCGGCCTTGGTCACGGCTGGCATGAGCGCCTCTCCTCCACGCGGCGGGATCGCCGACGACGGAGGAAGATCAGCAAACGACGTGCCAGCGACCGGCCTGCACGGCGCGCCAGCTATCCCGTCTTATTTGCAGTCAAAATGCATTCAATTGTCGCGCATGACTGCCGAAACGCTGGGCGGCGCCCGCTCAAACCGACAGCATCAGCAAGTCTTCGCAAAGCGACCCGATCGAGATCAAGAAGGTGACAAGCCGGCTCTGCAACAATATACAGTCAATTAGCCGCCGCAGGAGAGGCAGATGCACGACTGGACGCCCGACCTGGCCGCCAGCGGAAAGCCCCGCTACCTGGCGATCGCCGACGCCGTCGCGCGCGACATCGAGACGGGCCGCCTGTCGGTCGGAGACCGGCTTCCCCCGCAGCGCACGCTCGCCGGCAGGCTGACGATCGACTTCACCACCGTCGCGCGCGGCTATGTGGAGGCGCGCAAGCGCGGCCTCGTGGAGTCGCGCGTCGGCCAGGGCACCTTCGTGGTCGGCCGCCCGTCAGCCGCGCCGGCGCCGCGCTCCTCGCGGCCGGAACTCGTCGACCTCTCGATGAACCTGCCACCGGAGATCGACGACCCGGCGCTTGTCGCCCGCATGCAGGAGGGCATGGCGGAGGTCGGCCGCGATCTCGTCTCGCTGCTGCGCTACCACCCGTTCGGCGGCGCGCCCGCGGACAAGGACGCCGCGACCGCCTGGCTCGGCCGGCGCGCGCTGGTGCCTACCCAGGACCGCGTGTTCGTCACGCCCGGGGCGCATGCGGCGCTGCTGGGCGTCTTCGGGGTTCTGGCCCGTCGATCGGACGTCGTGCTGTGCGAGGCGATCACCTATCCGGGCGCCCGCGCCATCGCGGCGCAGCTCGGCCTGCGGCTCGCCGGCCTGCCGATGGACGAGCACGGGGTGACGCCGGAGGCGCTGACGGAGGCGTGCGAGCGGCTCGCCCCGAAGGCGCTCTACCTCAACCCCACGCTGCAGAACCCGACGACGCTGACGATCCCGGAGGATCGGCGCGCCGAGCTCGCCGCGATCGCCCGCAGCTTCTCGCTGCCGATCGTCGAGGACGACGCCTATGGCTTCGTGCCGACCGCCAAGATCTCGCCCTTCGCGGCGCTCGCGCCGGACCTGACCTGGCACATAGCGGGCCTGGCCAAATGCATCGGGGCCGGGCTCAGGGCGGCCTATGTGGTGCTGCCGACCGCGCGCGCCGGCTTTCCCTTCGCGGCGGCCCTGAAGGCCGCGAACGTGATGGCGTCGCCGCTCACGGTCGCGCTCGCCACCCGCTGGATCGAGGACGGCACCGCCGACACCATCCTGCGCTTCATCCGGCGCGAGACGATGGCCCGGCAGGCGCTGGCGGCCGAGATCCTGCCGGCGGGCTCGTTCCGGGCCGATCCGCTGAGCTTCAAC
The DNA here is from genome assembly GCF_014196425.1 of Hansschlegelia beijingensis. GTDB lineage: Bacteria > Pseudomonadota > Alphaproteobacteria > Rhizobiales > Methylopilaceae > Methylopila > Methylopila beijingensis. Next base: position 491,818 of record NZ_JACIDR010000003.1, on the reverse strand, counting down.
CTCTGGGTCACGCTGCCCAAGCCCTGGACCCGCGCGGCCTTCGTCGACCAGATGCGGCCGACGGGCCTCGGCATGGTGGCGAGCGACGCGTTCACGGCCGGCGGCGCGCCCGAGGAGGCGGTGCGCGTCTGTCTCGGCGGGCCGGCGAGCCGCGACAAGATCCGTCACGGGCTCGAATTCATGGAGCACGCCCTCGGCGAGGCGCCGGTGGCGAGCTTTCTCTAGCCCGCCGCCACGACGCGGACGCTCCACGGCGCCCCGATGTCGGGCTTGACGGCGCCCAGCACCGGCACCGGCCCCTCGCGGGTCAGATCGAGATCGTAGGTGACGCGCGCGCCGTAGCGCCCGGGCGCCTGGGGATCGTGCCGCACCTTGTCGAAGGCGATCACGCGGGTGCCGAGGCTGAAGGCCTCCTTGAGGTCGTGCGTCACCATGACGACCGTCATGCCGAGCTTCGCCCACAGCGGCTTGATCAGTGCGTGCATCTGCGCCCGGGTGCCGGGATCGAGCGCGCCGAACGGCTCGTCGAGCAGCAGGACCTTCGGGTTCTTGGCCAGCGCCTGCGCGATCGCGAGGCGCTGCTGCATGCCGCCCGAAAGCGCGCTCGGATGCTTGTCGCGATGGGCGGAGAGCCCGACCCGCGCGATCAGCGCCTCCGCCTTGTCGCGCGCCTCGCGCCGCGCCGCCCCGAACAGGCGGCCGAAGACCCGGGATCTGCCGAGCTCGTAGGCGAGCAGCACGTTCCCCAGGACCGTGAGGTGCGGGAACACCGAATAGCGCTGGAACACGACCCCGCGATCAGGCCCCGGCTCGTCGGGAAGCGGCTCGCCGTCGATCAGCATCCGGCCGCGGGTCGGCCGCTCCTGCCCCAGAACCATGCGCAGGAAGGTGCTCTTGCCGCAGCCTGAGGGGCCGACGATCGCCAGGAAGGCGCCGGACGCGACCTCGAGATTGAGGTTCTCGAGCACGATCTGGTCGCCATACTCGACCCAGACGTTCTCGACCGTGATCGCGCTCATCGCCGCTCTTCCGCATAGGCCCAGGGAAAGGCCGAGCGCGCCAGCCGCGCGAGCCCGAAGTCCATCACGAAGGCGATCAGCGTGATCCAGGCCACGTAAGGCAGGATGACGTCCATCGCGAGGTAGCGGCGCACCAGGAAGATCCGGTAGCCGAGGCCGGAATCCGAGGCGATCGCCTCGGCGGCGATCAGGAACAGGAAGGCCGGGCCGAGCTGCAGCCGGACGGTCTCGATGAGCCGCGGCGTGATCTGCGGCAGCACCACCCTGAGCACCGCCGTCCAGCTCGAGGCGCCGAGCGTCTGGGCCTTCACGAGCTGCTCGCTCGGGATCGCCTGCACGGCGAGCGTGACGTCGCGCACGATCGGCGGCGCGACGCCCACGATGATGAGCACCACCTTCGACAGTTCGCCGAGCCCGAAGACGATGAACAGGATCGGCAGCACCGCCATCGGCGGGATCATGGATATGACGGCGACCAGCGGGCCGCCGGCGGCCGTGACCACCGGCAGCGCGCCGATCGCGACGCCGAGCGTCAGGCCGATCAGGGTCGCGCATCCGAGCCCGATCGCGAGCCGTCGGAGGCTCGAGGCGGTGTCGGCCACCATGGTGATCTCGCCGGTGCGGCGGTCCTGCTCGGTGGCCAGGCGCCCCACCGTGGCGGCCATCTCGGAGATCGGCGGCAGCAGCTTGTCGTTCGGGTTCGCGGCGCGCCGCTCGGCCGAGCCCAGGACATAGACGGCCGCGAGCAGCGCGAAGGGCAGCAGGGCGAGCAGGAGCCGGGCCCCCGCGCCCGGACGGACATTCATCGCGCGACGCATACACACCTCATCAAAGCCGCGCGGGATGACGCGGGGAAGTCGTCCCGGGCGGCGCGAGGCGCCGTCCGGATCGGGCGCGGGGAGCGTCTCCGCTCAAAGCTTTCCGTCGGCCGCCATCTTCGCGTAGGTCGAGTCGAAGCGCAGCTTCACGTTGTTCGCGTCGCCCAGGGTCTTGCCGCCCGGGAAGCCGATCCCGACGACGTCCTTCGACTTGGCGCCTTCGCCGAGCAGGCCGTGGTCGAACGAGAAGGTGCGGACGAGCTCCATGGTCTTCACGACGTCGGGGCTCTGGATGAGCGCGACCGCCTCGGCCGGATCGGAGAACAGCCTGGTGCCGCGCAGCTGCGCCTCGAAGCCGGCGAGGTCCGTGCCGGAGGCCTTGGCCATCGCGGTCTTGGCCTCGCGGGCCTTGTCGCCGTCGCCCGACATCAGCGCCAGGGTCTCGTACCAGATCCCCGTGAGCGCCTTGCCGAAGTCCGGGTTGTCCTTGAGCGTCTCGGTGTTGACGGCGAGGCAGTCGATGATCTCGCCGGGAATCTTGGAGCTGTCGAACAGCTCGGTCGTGCCGGGCTCGGCCTTCACCTCGGCCAGCATCGGGTTCCAGGTCACGACATGCGTGACGTCCGGCGACTTGTAGGCGCTGGCGATGTCGGCGTCGGAGGTGTTGACGACCTTCACGTCCTGCTCGCTCATGCCGGACATGTCGAGGGCGCGCGCCAGCAGGTAGTGCGACACGGAAAGCTCGACGAGGTTGATGCTCTCGCCCTTCAGGTCCGGGATCGACTTGGCGGTCTTGGAGACGATGCCGTCATTGCCGTTCGAGAAGTCGCCCACGATCAGCAGCGTGGTGTCGACGCCGCCGGCGGCCGGGATCGTCAGTCCGTCCATGTTGGTCAGCCCGACCGCGTCGAACTTGCCGGCGGTGAACTGGTTGATCGACTCCACGTAGTCGTTGAGCTGCGTGAACTTGATGTCGATGCCGTATTTGTCGGCCCACTTTTTGACGATGCCGTTCTCGGCGGCGTACTGCCACGGCATCCAGCCGACATAGATCGTCCAGGCGACGTTGAAGCTCTTCTTCGGCGCGGCCTCGGCCGGCGCGGCGAAGGCCATGAGCGAAAGGGCGAGCGCGGCGGTCAGTTTGCGCAGCATGGCTGCTCCTCGGTCGTGCGGCGTCTCGGCCGCGTCGTTTCCAGGGGAGTTCGCCGCAAGCGTGGAGGTCGGTTCGCGGCGGCGAACCCGTGCAGTGACCTCCCGGGCTTTTGCCCCGCCGTGTCTTCCCGCTCTGAGGCCGCGGAAAGTGCGTCTCTCGGACCAGCGCCGCCGCTATGACGGCCGGAACCCTAGACGCTCTGCACGATCATGATCGAGCAAGCGCCATGCCAGCCCCGCCTCGGGCGCGCCGTAGCGGTCACGCGCGGGCCGTCGCCCACGCGGCGCCTAAGGATTGAGCAAAGGGCAATTATTGCAGCGCGGCGGCGCCGTCAGGCGCGGGCGAGCTCGGCCAGCCAGCGGCGCGCCGCCTCCGGATCGCGCAGGACGTGCGCGGCCGCGGTGGGGCGATCGGCGGCGCCGATCAGGATCGCGCCGCCGCCGAGGCCGACGGCGGCCTCGAAGGCGAACTCGTCGGTGAGGTCGTCGCCCAGAACCAGCGGGATCCTGCCCGCGAAAGGCGGCTCGCTCATCAGCGCGCGCACCGCGCCGCCCTTGTCGCAGCCATGCGGGCGGATCTCCACGACCATCTTGCCGGGCTGAAGCTCGTGGTCCGGCGCGAACTGGGCGACGAGTTCGGAGACGCGCGCCCGCACCTCGTCCTCGAGCTCCGGGACCGCCCGGTAATGCAGCGCGACGCTCTGGCCCTTGTCTTCGAGCATCAGGCCCGGACGGGCGTCCGCGAAGGCCGTCAGCGCGGCCCTCAGCCGCTCGGAGGGCGGCTCGCCGGCCGCCGCCACGCGGCTGCCGCCGCTCCGGCGCAGCTCCGCGCCGTGCAGCGCGGCGGTCGGAAGCCGCAGTGGCGCCAGGATCTGGTCGGCGTCGTCGAGCGCCCGGCCGGTGATCACCGCGAGCGCGCCGCCCAGCCGCTCCGCGAGCCGGTCGATCGCCGCCACCGTCTCGGGCGCGATCCACACGGCGTCCGGCGTCGGCGCGAGATCGAGAACCGTGCCGTCGAGGTCGAGAAACAGCGCGAGCCTGTCCGGAAAGCCGTCCGGCTGCGCGGGCGGCGGCGTGAGCTCCCTGGCGCCGGCGTGGCGCGCGTCGACAATGCCATCCGGCATGGCTGCTCCCGGACCAGAACTTACGCGGAAAACAAGCGTAGGACCGGCTAGATAGCAGCCTCGACCGCAGCCGCAAGCCGGCGCGCGTTCATCCGGGCGCGGACTGCGGCAAGGTCGCGAGATGGTTATCCCAGCGCAGCGCGCCGATGCGCCGGGCGACGATGGCCGCGCCGTCCTCGTCGGCCGCGATGCGGACCACCTCGCCCAGCCCGTTGCTCGCGATGAACCTGCCGGGCTCCGGCTCGGCCGCGAGCCCGCAGCAATCCGGGATCGTCACCACCCCGACGGCGTCCTCGACCGCGAGATCGTAGACCACCACCACGCCGCCTCTCGGCCCCGAGGCTGCGAGGAAGCGGCCGGAGCGGTCGATCGCGAGCGAGCCGACGGAGCCGCCGATGCAGGCGTTCACCGCATAGCCGGCGTCGAGCCATCGGAGCCGCGCGCCGTCGAGCCGCGCCACCAGCGGACGATCATGGGCTCCGGCCGCGGTGTCCTGCGCCGCGACCAGCACGCCGCCGTCGGGCGTGAGCGCCAGATGACGCAGCGAAAGCGTGGCGAAGTCCTCGTCGACCTCCGCCACCGTCTCGAGCGCTCCGCTCTCCGGCCGCACCAGCGCGAGGTTCGAGCGGGCGCGCGTCGTCCCGAGCGCCGCGACGCCGGGCTCGCTCTTGGGCTCCTTCGCGCCGTTCGCGACCGCGATCAGGCCGCCGGCGGATATGACCTCATGCGGCCCGACCCCGCCGGAGCGGAGCTCGCCTCTGGGCGCATAGCCTTCGCGGACGTCGCGGACCACCACGAAGCCTTCGCCCGTTGCTGCGTCGATCTCGGCGGAGAGGAAAGTCCGGCCGCCCTCCGCATAGGCGCCATGACCGGAGAATCGCCGGCCGGGGCTTGCGCGGAAGCTGCCGCGCAGGCGCCGCCCCTCGCCGTCGAGCACGAAGGACACGTCGCCCGGCCGCCTGCCGACCGCGACCGCCTCGCGGCCGTCCGGGCGGGGCGACAGCGCGTGCAGCCGCACCGGGACCGGGGCGCCGCCGGACCCGTCCAGCGCGCCGTCGAGCAGCCCGACCCGGAACCCTCCTGTGGCGTCCATCGCCGAGCCGAGCAGGCGCGGCTCGAGGCCCGCCGACCGCAGCGGCTTCGGAGCCACGGCCGCAAGCGAGGCGGCGGCCGCCCCGCCGATGATCGCCCGGCGCGTCAGGTGCATCGCCTCAGTCCCCGTCGAGCGCGTTGAAGCCGAGCGGGACGCCAAGCGCCGGCGCGATGCTCTTCGCGAGGTCGTTCTGCGCAGTCTTCAGCGCGGCGATCGCGGCCTCCATCGCCGGGCGGCGCTTCGGGTCCTCGGCGGCCTGCCCGAGATCGTCCGGCAGCTTCGCGACAGCCGCCTCGGCGGCGGCGAGGTCCTTGTCGACGGCGGCCGCGACATCCTTCGGCGCGGCCGCGGCGAAGATCCGCGCCTGCGCGGCGAGACTGGCCACCGCTGCCCTGATCGCCCGCGCCGAGCGGCCGGAGCGCCAGCCCTCCGCGGCCTTCGGGCGCGCCATGTCGGGCGCGCTCCCCAGCACCGGAAACAGCTTCATGTCGTTGACGCGCTGGAAGCCGCCCGCGAGGTCGGTCATCAGCCGGGCGGCCGCCTGCGCCGGATCTGCGAAATGCACCGGGTCGCCCTCGCCGCGCTTCAGCCGCGCCAGCGGTCCGTCCGCGGCCCGCCATCCGGAGAGGATCTCTTCGGCGATCATCGCGAGATTGCGGGATATCGCGACGCCAGCCCGGCAGCGCGCCTGCGGCGTCGCCTTGTCGGTCTCGTAGAGCAGCCGCTCGAGCGCCGGAAAGCCCTGACCGGCGACGCTCAGGCGCTGGACCGCCTCCTCGGCGACGTCGCCTTCGCTGGCCTTCGCCTCCAGTTCGCCGAGAGCCTTGGCGACGGCGTTGCGCCGGTCCGGCCCGAAATAGATCCGGTCGGCGCGCAGGCCGACGCTCGCCGGGCCGATCGTGACGTGCTCGACGGCGGCCCAGCCGTCCGCAGCGACCTGGAAGCGCTCGCGCAGCGTCTCAAGATCCGCGGAGAAGTCGCCGTCCTGGCAGGCGTCTTTCCAGGCCCGCGCCTGCTCCGCCGTGGCGCGGCCGAACGCCTCGTATCGCGGCAGGAGGTAGCTCTCGATCATGGCGGAGGCGAGCGGACCCGGCGCGGGCGGCCCGGCGAGCGCAGGAGCGGCGCCGATCAGAAGGGCGATGAGGGCGAGCCGCAGCCGCATGGCGAGCATCCTGTCCAGATCAGAGGCCGTTCACGAAATCGACCAGCGCCTTGCGGTCGCCGGCGGAGAGCGCGTCGAAGCGCGCCCGGGCGCCGGCCGCCTCCCCGGCGTGCCAGGCGACCGCCGCGGGCACGTTGGCGGCGCGGCCGTCATGGAGCAAGCCGGAGCCCTGCGCGAGCGCCCGCGACAGACCCCAGAGCGGCGCGGTGCGCCACTCCGCGCCGGCCGCGCCCGCCTCGCCCATGCCGTCGTCGAGCCCGTCTCCCATGTCGTGCAGCAGCAGGTCCGTATAGGCCGCGGCGACGCCGCCGCCCGCGAGCTTCAGCGCCGGCGCGTGGCAGGCGGCGCAACCGACCGAGGCGAACAGGACCGCGCCGCGGCCGCCTGTCTTCGCGGCCGGGGGCGCAGGCCGGGCTTCCAGAAAGGCCATCAGGCTCGCCATCAGGGCCGGCGCCACCTCGGGTTCGCCGGTCGCGGCGCCGTGGGGCGCGGCGCGGCACGCCGCCTGCGCGGCGGTGCAATCGCCCGCGCCGTCGGGCCGGAACGCCGTGGACAGGCCGAGATCGAGCGAGAAGGCGAGCGCGGCCTGCGCCTCCAGCGTTGGCTCCGCGGCCTTCCAGCCGAAGCGGCCGATCCCGCCGCCGACGCGGTTGGCGCGGCCGGAGACGCCGTCGCCGTCGCGGTCGTCCGGATCTTCGCGCGACAGGATCTCGGCGTCCGGCACGCGCGCCAGCAGGCCGAGCCCGTCGAGCGCCGGCGCGACGCGCGGCGAGAGCCGCAGGCCTGCGGAGGGCGCGCCATAGCCCCAGCGTTCGACCCGCCATTCGGGCCGCGGCGGGAAGCCGGCCGCGGCGGCCGCGAAGCGCACCGCGGGACGGCCCTCCCCGGGGACGTCCCCGAGCCCTTCCGGCTGAAGCTCCTGGCCGTAGAGGGCGTCGCCCGCGCCGGAGGCGTCGCCCAGCCGGACCACGAGGCCGGGATGGGCCGCCGGATCGTCGCGGCCGAGGCGGAAGGTGGTGCGGCCGCCGCCGGCGTGGCAGCTCGCGCAGGAGCGCGCCGCGAACAGCGGCCCGAGCCCGTCGGCGTGTCGGGTCGAGGACGGAGCCCGCACCCACATGCGGTCGAACACCGCCTTGCCGATCGCGACGTCCAGCCCGTCGGTCGCCGCGAGGCCCGCCGTCGCCGTCAGGGCGCCGACGAGCAGGGAGAGCAGGGCCAGGCGGAGAAGACGCGTCCGCGCGCCGGGGGGCGACGCGGCCTCCGGGGGCGCCGTCACGCCACCCTCACATAGCCCATCATGCCGCTGTCCTGGTGTTCCAAGAGGTGGCAGTGCACCATCCAGGCGCCGGGCTCGGGCGCGACGAAGGCGATCGTGACGCGGTCCTTGGGCGTGAGCAGCACGGTGTCGGCGAAGTGGACCGGCAGGTCGGCGCGCGTCGACTTCACCACCTTGAAGGTCGCGCCGTGCAGATGAACCGGATGCACGTGCGGGGTCTCGTTCGTCAGCTCCGCGACGTAGGAGCGCCCTGCCTGCAGCGTGAACAGCGGCGGCGGCAGGCGGGAATGGTCCCCACCCGGCCAGGCCTGGCCGTTGATGCTCCAGTTGACGCCGCTCGCGGCGCACAGGCTGTCGAGCAGCGCCTGAGACAGGGGGTCATCGTCATCGACCGTGAGCGCGGCCTTGCCGCCCGAAGCGGTCGCGAAGGCGAGCCGCAGCCGGCCGGCGCCCTTCCGCCGCGGCTCGGGGATCGCGCTGCGGGTCAGCGGCGCCGGGTCGAAATCCCGCTTCGGCTGGGCCGCGCCCGTCCCCACGAAGGTCGCGAGCCTCACCGGCTCCGCGGCGAAGAAGTCGATCAGCCGCCCCTCGGCGCCTTCGGCCGGGGCCCGCACCACGACGTCGAGCCGCATCGCCGGCCCGAGCCGCCACTCGCTCAGCGGAAAGGGCGCGATCGGATTGCCGTCGATCGCGATCACGGCCGCCTCCATGCCCTCGAAGCCGACGCTGCCGACGCGCGTCGAGTCCAGGTTCAGCAGCCTGAGCCGCACGTCGCCGCCGGCCGGGATCTCCAGCCGCGGCGCGACCTCCGCGTTGGCGGTCCGGACCGTGCCGAAGGTGCCCGCGCGCAGCTCGCCGCGCCGCGTGGCGAACGGCAGATAGCCGCCGGTCTTCGGGTCGAGCCGCCAGTCCTTCAGCACGAGCGCGAGGTCGGCGTCGTAGGGCCGGCTCTCGTCGCCCTCGACGATCATCACGCCCGCGAGCCCGCGGCCAAGCTGGGCGACGGTGTCGCAATGCGGATGGAACCAGAAGGTGCCGGTGTCGGGCGGGGTGAAGCGGTAGGCGTGGCGCTCGCCGGGCCGCACCGGCTGCTGGGTGACGTAGGGCACGCCGTCCTGGTCGTTCGGGATTCTCAGCCCGTGCCAGTGGATCGAGGTGTGCTCCGGCAGCCGGTTCTCGAAGTCGATCGAGAGCGTCTGCCCCTGGCGGATGCGCACCAGCCGGAACGGCGTCTCGCCATAGCTCCAGACCGGGGTCGCGGGACCCTCCGGGCCGAGCAGCCGCGCCTGCATTTCGGAGGCGACCAGCGAAAGCTTCACCTCGCCGGAAGCGGCCGCTTCGGCCCTCTCCGGCAGCGCCGCAGGAGCGCGCGCGAAGCCGCGGGCGGAGACGAGCGCCGCCCCGGCGACGGCGAGGCCGCCGCCGAGCAGCATCCTGCGGGAGAGAGCGTTCGGCATGGGGGACGTCCGGATGGGCCGCGGCGCGGGCGGCCCGGAGGACCGGTCCGGGAGCATGCCCCGGACCGATCGAAGACGCTTACTGCGTCACCTTCTCGGGGCTGTCGAGGCTGTCGGAGCCCTCGACGGTGATCTTCACGCCGAGCTTCGCCACCACGGCCTCGATGCCGCGGGTCTGCGCGACGAGGGCGTCGATCACCTCCTGCACCAGCTTGTTCCCCTCGGCGTTGCCCTCGCCGATCATCTGGTCATAGGCCATGCCGCCGTCGCCCTTGTCCTTCATCGCCTGGGCCCGGGCGAGCGTCTCGTCGAACAGCGCGTCGAGCTTCTTCGCCTCTTCGGGCGCCTTGGCTTCGGCGTAAGCCTTCGGCGAGGGGCCCTCGACCACCGTGCCGTCAAGACGGGTGTACTTGCCCCGCCAGATCTCGGTCATGCCGAGGATGTCATAGAAGTGCGAGTTGTGGGTGTTGTCCGAGAAGCAGTCGTGCTCCTCCTCCGGATCGTGGAGGATGAGGCCGAGCTTCATGCGCTCGCCCGCGAGCTCGCCATAGGACAGGCTGCCGAGGCCGGTGAAGATCGGCGCCAGCGCGGCCGCGCCCTTCTTCTTCATCAGCGCGGCGCGGGCCTTGCCCTTCGGCCCCCAGAGCTTCTCCATCGCGGTCAGGTCGTCGACCAGAAGGTCGCTCGCCGCCTTGAGATAGGCGGCGCGGCGGTCGCAATTGTCATGCGTGCAGCCGGCGCCTTGGACGTAGTCGGTCGCCGGACGGTTCCCGGCGCCCGGGCCCGTCCCGTTCAGGTCCTGGCCCCACAGCAGGAACTCGATCGCGTGGTAGCCGGCCGCGACATTGGACTCGACCTCGCCGGCCTCGTTCAGCGAGGCCAGCAGCTTCTTGTCGATCCTGGAGGCGTCGACGGTCTTGCGGCCGATCTTGAACTTGGGGTTCGCGATGACGTTGAGCCGGTAGTACGGGTTCTCGTCGGACGTCTCGCCATAGCTGGCGTCGACATAGTCGATCAGCCCCTCGTCGAGCGGCCAGGCGTTGACCGCGCCCTCGAGGTCGTCGACGGCCTTGTTGCCGAAGCGGTAGCCCTCGGTCTGCTGGTACGGCGCCCGGGCCGCGATCCAGGCCTTCCGGGCTTCGGCGAGCGTCTCGTCGGTCGGATTGGCGAGGAAGGCGTCGACCTTGGCGTCGAGCGCCTTCGCGGTCGTGACCGAGTCGCCATACATCGCCAGGGCGATGTCCGCGTAGGTCTTCACCACGTCCTTCGGGGCCGGCGCATCGGCGAACGCGGCCGTCATCGCAAGCGCGCTGAGGCCCGCCCCCGCGAGCGCCGCGATCCATCTGCTAGTCATCCGCCTGTCTCCCCTGCCCCGGCGCACGCCGCGTCGGGGGCCACGGAGAACCTGCTCCGAGGGGAAGTCAATCGGCCCCTAAGGGCCTTTGATCCTTGGCGTTTTTCTGCTCCGGCGTCGACTTTGAATAAGTCCAGACAGTGCGGGGCGGGACGGACCCGCCTCCGCCGGGCCTAACGTTCGATGACGATCCTCGGGGCCGCGCGGCCGGGTGCGCCGGTCGACAGTCGCGCCCAGAGCGCCTCGGCGATGCGGCCATAGGCGGCGGCGTATTCCGAGTTCGGCGAGGAGGCGACGATCGGAGCGCCGGCGTCGGAGGTCTCGCGGATGTCGAGCGCGAGCGGGACCTCGCCGAGGAACGGCGTCCCCATCGCCTGCGCCTCGGCGCGCGCCCCGCCATGGCCGAACAGATGGGCGTGGTGGCCGCAGTTCGGGCAGTTGTAGTAGCTCATGTTCTCGACGAGCCCGAGGATCGGCACGTCGACCTTGCGGAACATGGCGACGCCGCGCCTCGCGTCCGCGAGCGCCAGATCCTGCGGGGTCGAGACGATCACCGCGCCGGAAAGCTTCACCCGCTGCGCCATGGTGAGCTGCGCGTCGCCGGTGCCGGGCGGCATGTCGACGATCAGCACGTCGAGCTCGCCCCAGGCGACCTCGGTCAGCATCTGGGTCAGCGCCGACATCACCATCGGCCCGCGCCAGATCATCGCCGTGCCGGCGTCGACCAGGAAGCCGATCGACATGATCTTCAGGCCGTGGGCCTCGAGCGGCTGCATCATCCGGTTCTCGACCTGCGGCCGCGCATGCAGCGAGAACAGGGTGGGCACGGAGGGGCCGTAGACGTCGGCGTCCATCAGGCCGACGCGCAGGCCCTGCGCCTTGAGCGCGAGCGCGAGATTGGCGGCGGTCGTCGACTTGCCGACGCCGCCCTTGCCGGAGGCGACGGCCACGATGTGACGGACGCCCGGAATTCCGGCGCCGCGCGTGTCGCCCGCTGGACGCGCGGGCGTCTCCGCGCCGGGCGCGGCGGGGCGCGGCGCGCGGCTCATCGACGGCGGCTGCGGCCGGGGCGCAGGCGCGCTGCCGGGCGCGCGCTCGGCGGTGAGCGCGACCAGAACGTCCGACACGCCCGGAAGCGCCCGCACCGCCGCTTCGGCGGCGCGCCGGATGCTCTCGGCGCCGGCGGCCTGCTCGGGCGTGGTCTCGATCGAGAAGATCACGCGACCACCCGGCATCAGCGCGATGCTCGACAGCGAGGGCGACTCCGCGAGGCTCGTCGCGCCGTCAGGCGCGGGCACCGCAGCAAGGGCCCGCCGGATGTCGTCTTCAGTCGCAGCCATCGCGCACTCCATCTTGTCCGCCGCGCTATGGACCTTCCCGGCCCCCGAGGTCAAACGTCGCATGCCGCCACGGGACCTCCCATGGCGGGGCTTTGGGCGCAGGGCTCCCAGCGGCTAGCCTGAACGACGCGGATTCGCGGTCGCGGCCGGCCGGGCCACTCGAAGGAGCCGATCCTCATGACTATCGCCGGCCTGGTTCTGATGGGCGGCCTCGCCTCGCGCATGGGCGGCGGCGACAAGGCGCTGCTGGAGCTCGCCGGGCGGCCGATCCTGGCGCATGCGCTCGACCGCTTCGCGCCGCAGGTCGGACTGCTGGCGCTGTCGGCGAACGGCGATCCCGAGCGCTTCGCGAGCTTCGGCCTGCCGGTGCTGCCCGACGCCGCAAACGGTCCTGGCGGGCCGCTCGCCGGCGTGCTCGCCGGCCTCGCATGGGCGGCCGCGCTGCCGGGCGTCAGCCATCTCGCCACGATCCCCGGAGACGGCCCCTTCCCGCCGCATGACCTCGTCGCCCGCCTCGCCGCGGCCGCGGCCGACGGCGCCGCCGTCGCAATGGGTCCGAACGGCGTCGAGCCGCTGCATGCGCTGTGGCCGCTCGCCGCGCGCGAGCGGCTGACGTTGTCGCTCGCGGACGGCGTGCGGTCGCCGAAGCGCGCGCTCGAAATGCTGGCGGCGGCGCCGGTGGACTTCACCGACCCGAACGCCTTTCTCGACGTCGACACGCCGGACGATCTCGCGCGGGCGCAAGCGCGCGCGCTCGGGACGTAACGCGCGATGCGGGCCTCGGCGGCCGGTGGAACGTTCGGACGGGCGAGCAGGCGGAGACGAGCCATGGCCCCCAAATCCCTGCGCCGCCTCCTGCTCGGCCTCGCGGTCGCGGCGGCGACGCTCTCCTGGGACGACGCGCAGGCGAAGCAGTGGACCCGGATCCGGATCGCCTCCGAGGGCGCCTATCCGCCGTTCAACATGCTGAACGCGGACAATCAGCTCGAAGGCTTCGATGTCGACGTCGCCCGCGCGGTCTGCGCCGCCGCCAAGGTGAGCTGCGAATTCGTCGCGCAGGACTGGGAAGGCCTGATCCCGGCGCTGCTCGCGGGCAAGTTCGACGTCGTCTTCGCCTCGATGTCGATCACGGCCGAGCGCAGGAAGGTGGTCGCCTTCTCGGAGCGCTACTACGCCTCGCCGGCCCTTTTCGTGGCCGACAAGACGAGCGGGCTGATGGATTCCTCGCCCAGGGCGCTCGCGGGCAGGACGCTCGGCGCCAAGAGCGGCACCGTGAACGCGCGCTATCTCGAGGAGGTCTATGCGCCCGCCGGCGCCAAGGTGAAGCTCTACGCGACCCAGGAGGAGGCCAATCTGGACCTCTCCGCCGGCCGGCTCGACGCGGTGCTCGCCGACAAGCTGGTCATGCTGCCGTGGCTCAAGAACGCCGGGGACGGCGATTGCTGCCAGGTCATCGGCCACGACCTCGCGGACCCGGCCTATTTCGGCGAGGGCGTCGGGGCGGCCCTGCGCAAGCAGGACGCCGACCTCAAGGCGATGATCGACGGGGCGCTCGCGCAGATCCGGGCCGACGGAACCTACGAGCGGATCAACGCCAGATATTTCCCGTTCAGCATCTACTGACGCGGAAAGCGCTCAGTCCGGATCGCGGTCGATCTTGGCCCGGTCCGCTTCCGGCACGCCCGGCAGGGCCTCGGTGATCGCCTCGTGGATCACCTTCTGGAAGTTCGCGGCCTTGACGCGGGCGTTGGCGAAAGCCGCGTCGATCTGCGCCCGGTCGAGCGGCGCCTGGCTCATCGTGTCCCGCGTCGCCCGCCGGGCCTCCTTCATCTCCTGCAGCGCCTGGGTGAGTTCGTCGCGCCGCGCCTCCAGCTTCTCGCGGATCACCGCGCCGACCGAGGGCGGATAGCGGCTGCTGATGAAGCCGATCGTGGTCTCGACGGTGCGCGGCGGCGTTCTGGAATGGAAGCGCGTGACCCCAAGATAGCCGGCGGCCGCCAGATTGAGCGCGATCGAGACAGCCAGGACGGCGTAGAGAACGCCGGGCGCGCGTCGCTTCATGTCAGAGATCGCCGGTCGCGAGCGAGACCTCGAAGGGCCCGCCAAAACCGAGTCCGCCGGCGAAGGCGCTCTGCGAGGAGTTCGCCCCCGAGACCACGCCCAGCATCAGCCCGCAGGCCAGCGCGGCCGCGCCGAGGCTCGCGCCCGCGAGGCTGAGCCGTCCCGGCGACGCCAGCCACGCAAACCGCTGCGTTCGCCGGGCGGCGACCTCGCCGACGATCCGGAACGCGAGACCGTTCGGAGCCTCCGCCTGGGCCGCGGCCGCCAGCAGCCGGGCGAGCCGCGCCGCCGCGTCGTGCTGCGCGCGGGCTTCGGGCGAACGCGCCATCAGCGCGCGCGCCTCGGCGGCCGCGCTCGCCGGCCAGCGGTCGAGATCGGCGCCAAGCGCGTCGAGCCGCCGCTCAAAATCCTTCAGGCCCGCTTCCACGGTCATCCTCATTCTCCACGGGCGGCGAGCCGCGTCCGAAGCATGCGCCGGGCGCGCACCAGCATGGATTCCACCGCCTTCTCGCTCGTCTGCAAGATCCGCGCGATCTCCGCGTTCGATTTTTCGCCGTCCGCCGACAGCAGCAGCGCCGCGCGCTGGCGGGCCGGCAGTTCGAGGATGTCGCGCCGCACGGCGGCCACCTCGTCCTGCGCGACGAGCGTCTGCTCCGGCCCGGCCTCATCTGATGGCGGGTCGAAGGTTTCGGCGAACGGCAGCAGCCGCCTGATCCGGCGCCGGCGGTCGTGGTCAACGCAGAGATTGACCACGATCCGGTGCAGCCAGGTCGTGAACCGGGCGCCGCCGGCGGTCCACCGATCGGCCGAGCGCCAGACCCTCCAGAACGCCTCCTGCGCGACCTCCTCCGCGTCCACGGCCGAACCGGTGAACCGGTGCGCCAGCGCCTGGGCGCGCGCGCCGTGACGCGCGACCAGCGTGGCGAAGGCGCGCTGGTCGCCCGCCGCGATCCGCGCCATCAGGTCGTCGTCTTCGTCGGCCTCCGTGTCGGCGCGCGGCGGCCGCACGCGGTCAGCGGCCGCCATGCGGCTGCCGCCGGAGACCGACGCCATCCGTCGCGCGGCGACCGTCATGCCGCACCCCCGCCCCCCGCGCGCCGCATCAGTTGTCGTCGTCCTCGTCGTCGTCGGCCTTCACGGCGGCCTTGGCCTGCTTGCCGCGCTTGGCGATGAAGGCGTCGAGCTCCTGCTTCGTCACCTTCTCGTCCTTGTCCGCGTCCGCCCGCACGAACCAGGGCGGCAGCGTCGCCAGAAACTCCTGGCGGCTGATCTTGCCGTCGCGGTCGGCGTCGGCGCGCTTGAAGCGGGCCTGCAGGGCTTTGGCGCCCTTGCCGCCCTGCCTCGCGCCGATCGCCTTGACCTCGTCGGCGTCGAGCGAGCCGTCACGGTTCTTGTCGCGCCGGTCGAACGCCTTGTTCAGCCGCGCCTCGACCTCGGCGCGATCAAGCGCGCCGTCGCGGTTCTTGTCGTCCGCCTCGAAGCGCTTGTTGAGGCGGTTCGACCATTTCTGCATGCGCTCGGCGCGGGCGGGGCCGGCGGTCTCGCCGGCGGTCGCGCCCGACTTCGCCGCAGGTTCGGCCGTCTGCGCCGTGGCGGCGCCGGTTGCGGCGGTCGCCATGACGGCGGCGAAAAGAGTGGCCGCGATGGTTCGCTCCATGAGGGAAGCTCCTTTGCTGGTGTGCCCCTCGTCCTCAGTGCGTCTCACGCCGCCGAACGCTTCTCCCTGCGCGGCCGCGCATCGATCTCCGCTAACGCTCCAACGCGGCGCGAACGAGGCGGCGCAGCTCCGGCGCGGCCTCGTCCTCGAACCACGGATTCTTCTTCAGCCAGCTGTTGTTGCGCCAGGACGGGTGCGGCAGCGGCGCGATCCTGGGCGCGCCCGGCCGGCCCAGCAGCTCGCGCCAGCGCGCCACCGTCTCGGTCAGGCTCTTTCCCGCGTCCGGGCCGAGGTGCCAGAGCTGCGCCGGCCGCCCGATCGCGAGCACGAGCTCGACCTTCGGCAGCTCGGCGAACACCGCCGCCCGCCAGGCCGGGGCGCATTCCGGGCGCGGCGGCAGATCCGCGCCGTCCGCCGTCAGCCCGGGGAAGCAGAAGCCCATCGGCACGATCGCGATCCGGCTCTCGTCATAGAACTCCTCGTCCGTCACCCCGAGCCAGCGGCGCAGCCGGACGCCCGAGGGATCGGAGAACGGCGCCCCGCTCGCATGCACGCGGGTCCCCGGGGCCTGGCCGCAGATCGCGATCCGGGCGGTCGCGCGCGCCCGCACGACAGGGCGCGGCTCGTGCGGCAGCGGTCGCCGCAGGGGCGCCTCGCGGCAGATCCGGCAGGCCCGCACCCGCCCGAGCAGCGCGTCGAGACGCGCCTCGGCGTCCGGCTGCTCCGGCGTCTCGAGCGGCGAAGCCAATTCGAACGGATCCGTCAGCACGGCCTTAATCGTTTCCCGTCATCGTCCATGCGTCTCAACCTAGGGCGCGGGGCAGGCCAAATCGTGGACATGTTCGATCTTCCGTCGGACGGGACGTCCGACCGCAGGCCGAACGACACGCCCGATCGCCGTCGCGCCGTGACCGCCAAGCTGCGCGCGGAGCGCGAGCGGCTGACCTCGTCGAGCGGCGTCCGCCCGGCCTTCGACCTCGAACTCGCCCGCATCTATGCGCAGAACCGGCTCTCGGCCGCGGTGGTGGCGCTCGCGCTGGCGAGCGTGATCGCGGCGGTCGCGACGCTCTGGATCGCGCCGCAGATGGCCGCGGCCTGGCTCGCCGCGGTCGCGCTCGGGCACGGCATGATCGCGCTGTTCGCGCGCCGCTTCCTGCGCAGGCCCGCCGACAAGCTGAAGATCAGGACGTGGAAGCTGCGCTTCGTGCTGGCGGAGGCCGTCAACGGCGTCGCCTGGGCGTCGATCATCGTGCTGCTCGGGCGCGCCGATCCGGGGGGCGTGACGGCCGAGGTCATCTCGCTGTTCGTGATGCTGGTCGGCGTCGCGGTCGCCACCATGCTGGCCGCGAGCGTTCCGGCGGCGGTGTGGGCCGCGACCCTGCCGATCGCCTCGCTGGTGATCGCCGTCTACACGCTGCATGGCGGCGCGGCCTCGACGGCGGTCGCCGCGATGACGGCCGGCACCGAGGTCTACTTCCTGCTGCTCGCCCACCGGCTCTACCGCAACACGCTGGAGACTCTCGAGTTCAGGGCCGAGAAGGACGCCCTGATCGGCGAGCTCGAACAGGCCAAGGCGAACTCCGACGAAGCCCGGCGCCGCGCCGAGGAGGCGAACCTCGCCAAGTCCCGCTTCCTCGCCACCATGAGCCACGAGCTGCGCACGCCGCTGAACGCGATCCTCGGCTTCTCGGAGGTGATGAAGTCGGAGATCTTCGGCCCGCACGCGACGCCGACCTACAAGGAATACGCCGGCGACATCCACCAGAGCGGGCAGCATTTGCTCAACCTGATCAACGAGATCCTCGACCTGTCGCGCATCGAGGCGGGGCGCTACGAGCTCAACGAGGAGAGCGTCCACCTCGCCTATGTGGTGGAGGATTGCCACCATCTGCTGAAGCTGCGCGCCAAGAACCGCGGCATCGTCATCCGCGAGGCGGTGGAGGCCGGCCTGCCGCCGGTTTGGGCGGACGAGCGCGCCATGCGCCAGATCACGCTCAACCTGCTGTCGAACGCCATCAAGTTCACCCCGCAGGGCGGCGAGATCCGGCTGAAGGTCGGCTGGACCGCCTCGGGCGGCCAGTACATCTCGGTCGCCGACACCGGGCCGGGCATTCCGGAGAACGAGATCCCGACCGTGCTCGCCTCGTTCGGCCAGGGCACGCTCGCGATCAAGACCGCCGAACAGGGCGCCGGGCTCGGCCTGCCGATCGTGAAGGGGCTGATCGACCTCCACGGCGGAAGCTTCTCCCTGAAGAGCCGCCTGCGCGAAGGCACAGAGGTGATCGTGACGCTTCCCGCGACCCGCGTGATGGCCCCGCTCGCGCCGATCCCCGAGAAAGGCGCCCCGGCCAGAGCCCGGGCGGAGGCCCCGGCCGCCGCGCTTAGGCGGGCCGGCTGATCAGGCCGCGACGCTCACGGAAACCCAACGCCCGGACCGCCAGCGCCGCATCGCGCCCTCACAAAGGCCCTCATAGCTTTCCTGCGCGGCGCACCCGTCGCGCCGTTCACCGAACGAACCCTCATGAGCACGCCCGCAGACACGAAGCCTCCCTCCGCCCGCTTCGGGCTCGCCCCGACGCCCGACTTCATCGTCGGCCAGAACCGCCTCGGCCAGTGGGTCGCGGTGGAGCGCCAGGGGCATGGCGGCGGCCTGTTCGCCAGCCGCGACGCCGCCCTGCACTACGCCGCGCTGGAAAGCGCCCGCCGCTCGGCTGACATTCCGCTCTCCGAGGAGCCGGTCGAGCTGCCGATCTGACGGGCTCTCAGCCCTTCTCCGACACCGCGGCTTCGGCGAAGGTCGCCATGCCGGTGTGGCAGGCGACCGCGGCCTTGACGATCGTCACCGCGAGCGCGCCGCCGGAGCCTTCCCCGAGGCGCATGTCGAGATCGAGGAGCGGCTTGAGCTCCAGCCGCTTCAGCAGCCGCTTGTGGCCGGCCTCGGCTGATTTGTGGCCCGCGACGCAATGCGCGAGCGCGCTCGCGTCATAGGCGTGCAGCACGGCGGCCGCAGCCGTCGCCACGAAGCCGTCGATGACCACCGGCACGCCTTCGAGGCGGGCGGCCAGGATCGCGCCGCCGATCGCTGCGAACTCGCGGCCGCCGACGCGGCGCAGCGCCTCCAGCGGGTCGTCCAGATTGCCGGCGTGGCGCTCGAGCGCGGCTTCCACGGCCGCGACCTTGCGGGCGACCCCCTCCTCGTCGACGCCGGTGCCGCGGCCGACCCAGTCGGCCACGTCCCCGCCGAACAGCGCCGCCGCGAGCGCGGAAGCCACGGTGGTGTTGCCGATGCCCATCTCGCCGACGACCAGCAGGTCGACGCCGCCCGCGATCGCCTCCATGCCGTAGGCCATGGTGGCGGCGCATTCGGCCTCCGTCATCGCCGCGTCCTCGGTGAAGTCCGGCGTCGGCTTCTCGGTGGCGAGGTCGAACACCTTGAGCCCGAGGCCGAAGGCGCCGCAGATCTGGTTGATCGCCGCCTGACCGGAAGAGAACGCGTCCAGCATCTGCCGCGTGACGGCGGCCGGATAGGCCGAGACGCCGCGCGCCGCGACGCCGTGGGCGCCGGCGAAGATCGCGACCAGCGGCCGGTCCACGGTCGGCGTCGGCTTGCGCTGCCAGGCGGCGAGCCACTCGGCGATCTCCTCCAGCCGCCCGAGCGCGCCGGCCGGCTTGATCAGCTCGGCCTCGCGGGCGCGCACGGAAGCGGCCGACGCCTCGTCCGGGCCGGGCATGCGGGCGAGCAGCGCCCGGATGTCGTCGAAGGGAAGGCCCGTCGGGTTGGGCGGGATGACCGCGCCGGTCGATTGCGGCATTTCGAAACCGTGACGGTGGGGGGACGAGCGGCATAACCGAACCGCCTGCGCGCGCCAAGCCGGGCCGGCCGCGCGGCGACGTGCTAAAGGCCGCAGGTCACTCTGCCGGAGAAGCCCATGACGCCGAACGGCCCGCCGCCGCCATCCGGGCGTTCGTCGCCGCGCCGGGCGCTCGACGCGGCCGGCGACGCGCTCCGCTTCTTCACGCGGCTGCCGGTCCCGTCCGCCTGGTCGACGCCGCAGCCGGAGCGGATCTTCGACGGCGTCGCCGCGGCCGCGCCGCTCGCGGGCGCGGTCGCGGGCGCGGTCGCGGGCGAGGCGCTCGGGGCCGGCCTCGCGCTCGGCCTGCCCGCCCTGCCGGCCGCCGCCTTCGCGGTGATCGCCGGCGTCGCACTGACCGGCGCCCTGCATCAGGACGCGCTCGCAGACGTGGCCGACGGGTTCGGCGGCGGCGCGACCCGCAAGCGCAAGCTCGAGATCATGCGCGACAGCAGCGTCGGAGCCTACGGCGTCTCCGCGCTGACGCTCGCGCTCGGCGCGCGCATCACGCTGGTCGCGGCGCTCGCGGAGCGGCTCGGCGAGGAAGGCGCGCTGCTCGCGCTGATCGCCGCAGCGGCGCTGTCCCGGCCGCTCGCGCTGCTGCCCGCGCTGCTGCTCAAGCCAGCGCGCGCCGACGGGGCGGGCCGGGCGGCGCGGCCGCGCGCGGCCTCGGTCGCGGTGGGATGCGGGCTCGGCGCGCTGGCGGCTCTGCTGCTGGCGGGCGTCGGAGCGGGCCTGGCGGCCGCCGCCGCCGCCGCCGTGGCGGCGCTCGGCGTGACCGCGCTGTCGCGCGCGCAGATCCGCGGCTACACGGGCGACGTCTGCGGCGCGGCGACCGAGGTCGCCGAGATCGCGGCGCTGGTCGCGCTGGTGGCTGCGGCGGCCGGCTGACGGCCGGCGCACGAAATGGCGCCTTGCGTCGCCCGGCCGGCCGCGCCATCCATCGGCGATGCTGGAGCATCGTCCGATCAAGAGTCCCTGCATCTCGGTCTGCGTCATGGACCCGTCGACCGGCTGGTGCGAGGGCTGCTTCCGCACCCTCGCCGAGATCGGGGCGTGGGCGCGCTACTCGCCCGAGGAGCGCGAGCGGGTGATGCGGCTGCTGCCCGCCCGTCGCAAGACGGCGCGCGCGGCGCCCGCCGTCCTGGAGTCCGACACATGAAGCGCCGGGGCGTCGCCGAGCTGCTGATCGCCGTCACGCTGGCCGCGATCGCGACCTTCGTGGTGGCGGACCTCGCCGGCGGCTTCGGGACCTTTCCGAACGCCAGCTGGGCGAGCGCGATCGCGATGATCTGCCTTGCGGTGTGGATCGGCCCGGGGCTGCTGCGGCGCTACGCCGGCGACGGCGCCGGAGCGCTCCGCGCGATCGCGATCTGGCTCGCGATCGCCTGCGCGTTCGCCCTGCTCTACGTCTACGGCAAGGACGTTCTGTTCGGGCTCGGCGTCAACATCGACTGACGCTTTCGCTCAGGTCAGCAGGTCGACGATGAAGCGCGTCGCGACCAGCGCCAGAAAGCAGCCGAAGGCCATCCGCAGTCGCCGCTTCGACAGCCGGTGCGCGAGCCGCACCCCGAGCGGGGCGGCGAGCACGGAGATCGGCGCCATCAGCACGAGGCCGAGCAGCGAGACATAGCCGATCGAGAGCGGCGGCAGCTCGCCCAGATGCGGCAGGCCCGCCGCCGCGTAGCCGATCGCCCCCGGAATGGCGACCAGCACGCCGAACCCGGACGAGGTGCCGAGCGCGGTGTGGATCGGCCGGTTGTGGAGCGTGAGGAACAGCGCGGCGAGCGCGCCGCCGCCGATGCCGATCAGCGCCGACACGACCGCGATCAGGAAGCCCCAGAGCGACGTGGCGGCGCGGCTCGGCAGATCGTCGGCGAGCCGCCAGCGATCGCTCCCGAACAGCAGATTGGCCGACATCGAGAGCGCGAAGACGGCGAACACCGCCTTGAGCGCGTCGGAGCTCGCCACGGCGGCGATCGCGGCGCCCGCGGCCGCGCCCGCCGCCACGGGCAGGATCCACAGCCGCAGCGCCGCCATGTCGACCGCGCCCCGCGCCCGCTGGGCGGCGAAGGATCTGAGCGACGTCGGAATGATGATGGCGAGCGAGGTCCCGACCGCGAGGTGCATCTGGGCGTCCGGGCCGGCCCCCACATGGTCGAACAGCTCGGCCAGCACGGGCACGATGACCGCCCCGCCGCCGACGCCGAACAGCCCCGAGAGGATGCCGGTGACGATCCCGCCGATGACGAGCCCGGCGACCAGCCAGCCGATCTCCGCGGCCGGGAGGCCGGCGATCAGCTCCATCCGGCGGTCACGCGGCGGCGGCGACGGCGGACGGCCTCGCGTCGCCGACGAGGTCGAGCGCCGCGCGCAGCACGTCGAGCCCGGCGCCGGCCTTCGGCCCCTCCTCGCTCAGCAGCCGGCGGAACGCGCGCGCCCCGGGGCGGCCTGGGAACAGGCCGAGCATGTGGCGCGTGAAGTTCGACAGCCGGCCACCGCGCGCAAGATGCGCTTCGATCGCCGGGAACAGGCTTTCGACGGCCGCCCGCGCGTCGGCGTGCGGGGCCGCCTCGCCGAACAGCAGCGGATCGACGGCGAGCAGCAGTTCCGCGTTCTGATAGGCCGCCCGGCCGAGCATCACGCCGTCGAGCGTGACGCCGTCGCGCGGCTCGAGCAGCGCCCTCGCCTGCTCGATCGAGCCGATCCCGCCATTGATCGAGACCGGCAGGTCCGGGAAACGCCGCTTGAGGCGGAAGACGCGGTCGTAATCGAGCGGCGGGACGTCCCGGTTCTCCTTCGGGCTCAGCCCCTTCAGCCAGGCCTTGCGGGCGTGGACGATCAGAGCGTCGCAGCCGGCCGCCACCACGGCGTCGGCGAGCCGGTCGAGCGCCTCTTCCGGGTCCTGGTCGTCGATCCCGATGCGGCACTTCACCGTCACGGGAATCGAGACGGCGGCCTTCATGGCCGCGACGCCCCGGGCGACGCGGTCCGGCTCGGCCATCAGGCAGGCGCCGAAGCGGCCGTCCTGCACGCGGTCGGAGGGGCAGCCGACATTGAGGTTGATCTCGTCATAGCCGAAGCCCTCGCAGATCCGCGCCGCCTCGGCGAGTTCTTCGGGCTCCGAGCCGCCGAGCTGCGCCGCGAGCGGCCGCTCCTCGGACGAAAAGCCGAGCAGCCGCTCGCGCGGCCCGAACCGGACCGCGCCGGTCGTGACCATCTCGGTGTAGAGCAGCGCCTGGCTGGTCAGCGCGCGGTGGAACAGCCGACAATGCCGGTCGGTCCAGTCCATCATCGGCGCGACGGAGAAGCGGTGGGAGCGGAAGCGGGTCAAGGGCGTCTTGGATTGGGAGGCCGGGAGGCCGGGTTATACGCGAGGCGCGGGCGCGCCGAAACCGGGCGCCGCTATGCGGTCACCTCGTCGGTCCAGACCTTGAAGCTCTTGAGCACGCCGGGCCCGAAAGTGTTGGTGAGCGCGACGTCGGAGGCGTCGCGGCCGCGGCCCATCACGATGCGGCCGATCCGCCGCTGGTTGTGGCGCGCGTCGAACGTGTACCAGCGCCCGCCGAGATAGACCTCGAACCAGGCGCTGAAATCCATCGGCGCGGGATCCTTCGGCACGCCGATGTCGCCGAGATAGCCGGTCGCGTAGCGGGCCGGGATGTTCATGCAGCGGCACAGCGTGACGGCGAGATGCGCGAAGTCGCGGCAGACGCCCTGCCGCTCCTCATGCGCCTCGTAGGCGGATTTGGTGGAGCGTGCGTGCTGATAGCCGAAGGCGACGCGGTCGTGCACATAGTCGACGATCGCCTGCACGCGGCCCCACCCCCCCGGAACGTTTCCGAACAGCGACCACGCCATGTCGCTCATCCGGTCGGTCTCGCAATAGCGGCTGCCGAGCAGGTAGAGCAGCGCGTCGTCCGGAAGTTCCTCCACCGCCACCTGGGCGGCGTCCGGCGCGTAGAGGTCGGGCTCGCCGCTGTCGGCCACCAGCGCGTCGGTCTGCAGCGTGAAATCGCCGGCCGGCGCCAGCATCCGGCTGCAGACATTGCCGAAATCATCCACGTAGGTCGAGATCGGCGTGGGCGGCCAGGCGTTGATCCGGTCCGGGATGAGAAGATCCTTCTCACGGCTCGGATGCACGTTGAGCACCGCCAGCAACGGCGTCGGTTGCGGGAAGGTGTGGACGATCTCGAAGCCGATGCGAATTCTCATGGTGGCCGCCGGGTGCGCGCGCCTCGCGGCGGAAAAGCGAATATAGAACATTGGGCCTCGGATTCGAGCGATCGCGGGCCTGAACGGGACCGCGCCCTCCCGTTCCGATCAGCCCGCTCCCCTGCGCCCGAACCGCCTCCGCACGAGATCATCCCGCCCGCATGAGTGACCGCCGCGTCCTGTTCGCCTGCGACCTCGACAGCCAGGTCTTCGGCGCGCTGCCGCTCGCGCTCGCCTTCGAGGCGCGCGGCTGGCGGCCGACCTTCGCGATCGACGCCGGGCGGGGGCTGACCACGTCGGCCGCCGAGCGCCTCGGGGGACGGTTCGAGATCATCGAGCGTTCGCTCGGCGCGCTCGCGCTCGACGAGGCCGCGCTCGGCAGCGACGCGGTCGGGGTCTACGCCACCGGCAGCCGCGTGCTGCTGTTCCGGCATGTCTGCGAGCTCGCGGCCCGCGCGCTGGAGCGGCCGCGGCCGGCGCTGTTCTGCGGCTTCAACGGGCTGGTGCTCGGCCGCTTCGAGGAAGGCGTCGCGTGGCGGCTGGGCTACGACCAGATCTGCCTCAACGGGCCCCGCGACCGCGACGCCTTCGCGGCGTTTCTCGCCACCACGGACTTCTCGGGGCAGCCCGCGGTGATCACCGGGCTCCGCCGCCGGCCGGATTCGCCGCTGCGCGGCCTGAAGCCGCCGCCGGAGCCGGGACGCCGCAAGGTCTTTGTGTTCGCCGAGCAGGTCGCGGTGCCGGGCGACCCGAGGCGGCGCGGCGAACTCGTCGCGGCGCTCGCAAGGCTTGCGGCCGCAAGCCCCGACTGGGACGTCGTGGTCAAGGCCCGCGTCCGGCCCCAGGAGCAGACGTTCCACGACCAGACGCACCATGTCGAACATCTGGTGGCGAAGCTCGCCGTGCGCCCGGCCAATCTGCTGGTCTCCTACGCGCCGATCGACGGTCTGCTGGCCGCCGCCGACCTGTTCGGCACGATCTCCTCGACCGCGCTGTTCGACGCGCTGGACCACGGCGTGCCGGCCGTGCTGGCGGCGGATTTCGGCGTCCGCAACGCCCACGGCACCCATCTGATGCTCGGCAGCGGCGTGTCGGTGCGGCTCGGCGAGCTCGCCTCGCTGGACGACGCCCCGCGGCGGCGGCCGAACCCGCGCTGGCTCGACCGCGTCGGCTATGGCCCGGCCCATTCGGCGGGCGCGCTGATCGACAGGCTCGAGGCGTTCGACCCCACGGCGCCGCTGCCGCCGGCGCTCTACGGCTTCGACGAGGCGGCGCGCGGCGCGGCGCCTTCGGGCCGCTACTCGGCGCCGATCTCGGCGGCGCGCGAGGCAGCGGAGGCCGCGCTCGCGGCGGGCGACAAGGCGGGCGCGCGCGCAGCTCTCGGCAAGCTCGGCCAGGCGCTCGAGCGCTCCGACCGCCAGCGGGCGATGGACGAGGCTTGGCGGACGCGCGAAGGCAAGGGCGCGCGCTATGCCCGCCGGCTCGGCCTCTACGGAACCTACAAGGCGCTCAGAACGCGGCTGCTCGGCGAGTTCCCGAGCTGAGCCTCAGTCCCCGCCTGCGCGGATCAGCGCCTCGCAGAGCTCGCGCAGCGCGCCGCGGCCGCCCGGCGCGGAGGTGACGTGGCGCGCGACGGCGAGCGCCTCGGGCCGCGCGTCGCACGGCGCGATCGGGAAGCCGACCGCGTTCAGGCAGTCGAGGTCGTTGACGTCATTGCCGATATAGGCCGTCTCGGCGCGCGTCAGGCCGTTCTCGGCGAGCCAGCGGTCGAGCTCGGGCAGCTTGTCGTCGATGCCCTGGCGGGCCTCGATCCTGAGCTTGCGCGCCCGCGCCGAGACCACCGGGTTGACCTCCTTCGACAGGATCAGCGTGCGGATCGCGGTCAGCTTGCGCAGCCGGTCGAGCCCCATGCCGTCGGAGCGGCTGGCGAACACCGCCTCGCGGCCGTCCTGGTCGACCAAAACGCGGTCGTCGGTGAACACCCCGTCGAAATCCATCACCAGCGCCTTCACCCCCGCCGAGAAGGCGAGCGGCGCGGGCCGGCGCGGCGCGAGAAGCGCCTCCGCCAGCGCGAGATCGGCCGCGCTGTCGATCTCGACCGGAGCGGTCTCCACCGGAACCACAGCCGCCGGACCGCAGAAGCGGGCGCCGGCCGCGCGGAAGGCGGTCGCATCCATCGCATAGACCGCGCCGGTCTCGCGGAACTGCGGCGGCAGCTCCTGGCGGCGCCGGCGCGGGGCCGTGTGGTCGTGGTTCAGGCCGGCCGCGAAGCCGTCCTCGCCGACCGTCCACAGGAAGCCATGGTCGGGCGCCGCCGTGAAGGCGCAGACCGCGCCGCCGCGGCCGATGGCGGAGACGCAGGCGTCGACCTCCGCCGGGGTCGTGAACGGCGAGGTGCACTGCAGGAAGACCAGCACGTCGACCGGGTCGCTCTCGGCCTCGATCATCTCGAGCGCGTGCAGCAGCGCGCTCTCGGAGGAAGCCTCGTCGGTGGCGATCTCGGCGGGACGGTCGATCACCGCCGCGCCGGCGGCGCGCGACGCCGCGGCGATCTCGGGATCGTCGGTCGAGACGTAGACCGCCTGGACCAGCGCGGCGCCGCGCGCGGCCGCGATCGTGCGGACCACCAGCGGAACCCCGCCGAGCGGCGTCAGGTTCTTGCGCGGCAGTCCCTTCGACCCGCCCCTGGCGGGGATCACCGCGACGCAACGCACGCTGGTCTGCTCCGGATCAAGAAGATGCTCGCCGAGCCTGTCGCACGGGCCGGCGAAGGCCGCAAGGCGCCTGTCAGCCGACGGCCCTAAGCCCCGGCAGCCACTTCAGCTTCTTGCGTTGCTCCTCCTCGACGTCGAGCAGGTCCTTGTCCTTGTAGGACAACGCGATCTCGACGTTGCGGAGGTCCCGGCACAGCCGGCGCAGCCCATCAGGCTCGAGCGATGCGGCGTGATCGGTGCCCTTCCAGGTGCGGTCGAGCGTGAAGTGCCGCTCCACCCAGGCGGCGCCGAGCGTCAGCGCCGCCACGTCGGCCGCGATGCCCAGATGATGCCCGGAGAAGCCGATCTGCTTCACACGCCCCTCATAGACGTCGCGCAGCCGCGCCACCTCCAGCAGGCACAGGTCGTCGAAGCTGACCGGATAGCCCGAGGTGCAGGCGTAGAGCACGACGTCCTGGGCGCGCCCGCGCTGCTCGTAGAATTCCACCACGACCTCGATCTCGTCGCGCGTGGTCATGCCGGTGGAGACATGGATCTCGCCCGCGAAATTCTCGCAGAGCCAGCCCTGCAACTCGAAATTGAGGTTCGTGGCGGAGGGGATCTTGATCAGGGCGGGATTGAGCCCGGCGATCTCGCGCGCCGAGGTCATGTCCCAGACCGAGGTCGCGTAGACGACGCCGAGCTCCTCGCAATGGGCCTTGAGCTCGGCGTGCTGCTCGACGCTGAACTCCAGCGCCTCGCGGTGCGCGCCGTAGCTCTCGCCATAGGCGTTGGCCGGGACCGGATGCGGCTCGCCATACTGCTTCGGCGACAGAAGCTCGCGATTGTTGCGCTTCTGGAACTTGGCGACGTCGGCGCGGCATTCGCGGGCCGCCACCTCGACCATGCGCTTCGCGATGTCGAGCCGGCCCATATGGTTGCAGCCGATCTCCGCGATAACCTTGACCATCGAGACGCTCCGGGCGCGCGCCCCGCGGCGCGCTGTGCGGCGCAACCTAGAGCAGCTGCGCAGGGTTGTAACAGAAAACCTTCTCGTCAGCCGCGCGGAACGAACCGGCGGCCCTCCTTCAGCCGGTTCGCCACGGCGGCCACGAAGCCGAGGCCGCGGCGCGGCTTTTCAAGCAGATGCGGCGCATGGACCGCCATCGGGCCGCCGTTCCCGAGCGCGTAGGCCATCCAGTCCGGCGAGCCATAGGCGGGGGTGAGCGGACGAAGCGGCAGCGCGGCCCCGAGCGCGTCCTGTCCGCCGAGCAGCACCGCGCACTGGTCGAGCAGGGCTTCGGGCCGCGTCGCGGCGCCGGACTCGGCGAGCCAGTCCGGCCGCACGACGGCCGCCATGTCCGGACTGAGATCGGCGAGCCGGGCGAAACAGCCCGAGCCGACGAAATAGGTCGTGCCGAGAAGCTCCGAGATCCCGAAATCCGAGACGATCCGGGTCGGCACGCCGCGCGCCATGGCCTCGACCGCGATAGTGGAGCTGACCGTCACGGCGAGCGAGGCGCGGTCGAGAAGCTCGTGGGCCGGATCGTGCGTGAAGCTGAGGTTGCGGGGGCGCCCGCCGCGGGCGAACAGCTCCCGGGCGATGTCCTCGAGGTGGAAGCGCGTCGCGTGATGGGCGCGCTCGTCGCGGCCGTGACGCAGCTTCACCAGCACGTCGGCCTGCGGGAAGCGCCGCGCGAGCTCGGCGAGGCCGGCGAGCAGATGGGCGCGCTGCATGCGCCGCGCGGGGATGACCGGCTGCTCGAAGAAGATCACGGCCGGACGGCCGACGGGCCTGCTCCATGGCCGTTTTTCCAGGCCGAGCAGCCCCGTCACGACCGCGTTGGTGGCGTCGAGGCCGATCTCGGCCGCCGCCGCCGTATAGAGCGCGCGGTCGGCCTCGGTGTTGAAGCAGAGCACGTCGGCCGGGGCGCGGCTCATGAAACCGGCGAGATGGTCGGCCAGCACCACGCCGGGCGAGGCCACCGCCACGATCGGCCGGGACGGCTCGCGCGACAGGTCGGCCGCGGCCAGCGACAGGAACAGCTCGCGCGCCCGTCCGCCGTCCACCACCGCGACCACCACCTGCGCGTCGCGGAACAGGCGGGAGCCGACCAGCCTCTCGGCCGCCACCACCGGGATGCTCTCATGCACGCCGCCGGCGCGCAGCTGGCGCGCGGTGAGCTGGCCCGGCTCCGCCGCAAGCGCCGCGACCCGCATGCTCGCGCCCTCGGCCTCGAACAGCCGGCCGATCTGGGCCGCGGTCTTGACGAAGCTGTCGAACGTCCCGAGCGCCAGCACGCGGCGGCCGGCGAAGCGGCCTTCCGCGGCGGTCTGCGAGGCAGGAGCGGTGCTCAAACGGGGCGACCTCCGGCTTGATCCTCAGGCGCGCCGATGAGTCGGAGGCGCGGATTGAACGCGTCGTGCCCTGCGACCACGGCCAGGATATGGTCGCGCTGGCGGCGCAGATAGTTCGCCGGCAGCGCCACGCGAAGGATCTCGAGCCCGGGATCGAGCACGCTCAGCGTGTCGGCGGCCGAGGAGGCGACCACCAGCACCGCCGCCGGGCGGCGTCGCGCCTCGAGATAGGCGAGCTCCGCCGGGGCGCCGTCCTCGGCGAGCTCCATGCCGCCCGCGCGGGCGAGCGCCGCGGCCTTGGCTTTGTCCTCGCCGCGGTGCGGCCTGTACAGGAACGGTCCGGGCCGGCCCTCGGCCCTGAGGGCCGCGAGCCCCGCCAGGACCACCCGCGCGTAGTCCTCGCCCGAGCAGATTCCCGCCTCGGCGTGGTTCGAGCCCAGCACCCAGACCTCGTCGCCGCGCCCGGCGCTGGCGGCCGCAGCGCGCCATCCCTCGTAAGAATGCGGGACGATCCGGTCGGAGCCCGCCAGCCGGCCGCGCATCAGGGGTTCGTAGATCGTGAAGAAGGCGAGCCGCGGCGGCGCGGCGGGCGCCCGCTCCCCGAGCGTGCGGCGGCCGAGCTCCGTGCGGAGCCAGCCCGGCCGGAAGCGCTCGGGCGCCGGCGCGGCGAGGCCTGCGCGGGCCGCCGCGACCTGGGGCGCGACCGAACCGTCGTCGAGCAGGATCAGCTCCTCATGAGCGACCGCGGCCGCCAGCGCGCGCTGCGAGACGTTGCGATAGTCGCCGAACACCAGGGTGCGGCGCGGGCCGAGCTGCGCGGCGAGCCGCTCCAGGCTGGCCCGGTGGCCGGCGTCCAGCACGTCGCGCCCGAAGGCCGGCAGCCACCCGGCGGGCCGGGGGCGGCCGGGATGTTCGAGGATCTTGCGCCACAGGCCGGGCTCGCGCTTCAGCAGAGCAAGGGCCGCGTCGCGTCCGCCGGCGCGGTCGCCGAGCAGCACGAGGTCGGCCGGCGCGTCGACGTCGCGGCGCCGCCACTCGATGGCGTTGAGGACCTGCAGGGGCGAGGAGACGACCACGAGGTCGACGGCGGGGGTCATGAGCTTCGATACACCGGAGCGCAGGGTTGCGCGAGCGGATGGACGACCCGTCGATCAGTCGCTTCCCATCATCTCCTGCCACAGCGCCTCAAGCCGCGAGGCCTGGCGGTCCGGCGCGTGGTCGAGCGCCTGACGGCGGCCGGCGGCTCCCATCCGGGCCCGCAGCTCCGGCGCGGCGGCGAGCTCCGCAAGCGCCGCGATGAAGCCGGCGCGATCGCCGCGGCGGACCAGCCGCCCGGTCTCGCCGTCGCGCACCGTCTCGGCGAGCCCGCCGGCCGCATAGGCGACCACCGGCCGGGCAAAGCCGCCGGCCTCCAGCGGCACCCGCCCGAACGGTTCGTCCCACAGCGTCGGCAGCACGACCACGTCGCAGGCGGCGTAGAGATCGGCGAGCGCCTCGGGCGCGAGGCGGCCGTGCAGACGGATGCGGCCCCGCGCGGCTGCGGCGATCTCCGCGAGCCGCGGCCGCGAGGGCCCGTCGCCCGCGACGTCGATCTCCGCGCCCGGAACGCGCGCCGCGATCTCCGGCCACGCCTCCAGCAGATGGGCCTGACCCTTGTTGGGCGTCAGCGCGCCGACCAGCAGCATGCGGAAGCGCCCGTCGGCCGGACGCGGGCCCGGGGCCTCGGCGGGGCTCGCGATCGGGATCAGCGGCAGGCGGACCAGCCGGTCCGCGGCGAGCAGCCCCTCGAGCGAGGCCGCGAGATGCCGGCTGGTGGCCGCCACCCGGGCGGCGCGGCGCAGCATCTCCTGCCGGAAGCGCAGCGCGCGCTCCGCCGCGAGAGCCGCGACGCGCCCGCGCCAGTCATCGGCCGGCGCGTCCTCGAAGGTCTGGTCGAAGCGGGCGCTGGTGAAGCGGTGGTCGCGCACCAGCGCGAGCAGCGGAACCCTGCTCCCCTCCAGCGCCACGGCCGCGAGCAGGATGGCGCGGGCGTTGTCGGCGTGCACCAGCCGCGGCCGCAGGCGCCGGACAAGGGCGCGCAGCTCGCCCGCCGCCGCGCTCTCGCGCGCCGTCACATGGTCCATCCGCAGCCCGCCGGGCGGATCCTCCCCCGAGAACCGCACCGCGAGCGGCCCGAGCGCCGCCCCGGGCGCCCGCACGCCGCCCGCCGCGGCCTCGGCCCAGAAGAACGGCCATTTGAGCCGGAACGGCAGGCGCTTCAGCCGGTCGACCCGCGCCTGCGACAGCCGGTGCAGCGGCCAAGCGGCGGGCGCCGGCAGCGCGAGAATCTCGACGCCGTCGAGGCTGCGCCGCGCCGGCGCCGCGAGCGCCTTGTCGAAGGTCACCACGAGGACGCGGTCGCGCAGGCGAGGCTCGCGCAGCACGAGGTGCAGGCTGAGCTCGGCGCCGCCGGCCACGTCGGGCGGATAGCGATCGGAGACCACCAGCACGTCGCGCGGCGGCAGCTCGCCGGATGCGGGCATCCCCGTTAGTCCGCCAGCACCTCGAAGCGGTCGACGTCCACCATGCCCAGGTCGGTGATCTTGAGATGCGGGATCACCGCGAGCGGCAGGAAGGCGACCTGCAGGAACGGCTCGGACAGCTGGCAGCCGAGTTCGCGCGCGGCGGCGCGCAACTCGAGCAGCTTCTCGCGCACGCTCTCATGCGGATCGAGGCTCATCAGGCCCGCGAGCGGCAGCGCGAGCTCGCTCCGCACCTCGCCCCCGGCCGCGACCACGATGCCGCCCCCGAGCGCGATCACCCGGTTGGCGGCGATCGCCATCGACTCGGCGTCGGCGCCCACCACGCAGATGTTGTGGCTGTCATGGCCGACCGAGGAGGCGATCGCGCCGCGCTCGAGATCAAAACCCTTCACGAAGCCGCGGCCGATGTTCTGGTTGACGCCGTGCCGGGCGATCACCGCGACGGCGGCCGCGTCCTTCTGCGGGTCCGGGGGCACGAAGCCGCCACGCTCCTTGAGGTCGAGCGTCAGGCTCTCGGTGACGATCTTGCCAGGGACCACGCCGATCACGGGGCGCGGCCCGCCGGCGCCGCGCACGATCAGGTCCGCGGCCGACACCGGGGCGACCTTCATGCTGTCGAGGCCGACCGGCCGCGGCGCCTTGCGGGCCGCGAACCGTTCTGGGGTGACGAGCCCGCCGCCCGCGATCACATGCGCGATCTCGCAGGTCTCGTAGTCGGAAAGCAGCACGAGGTCGGCCCGCTTGCCCGGCGCCACGACGCCACGGTCGCGCAGTCCGAAGGCGTTGGCGGCCGACCAGCTGGCGACCCGGTAGACATGAGCGGCCGGAACGCCCTGCGCGATCGTCCAGCGGATCATGTGGTCGATGTGGCCTTCCTCGGCGATCTCGACCGGGTTGCGGTCGTCGGTGCAGAAGCCGATGAAGGCCGAGGTCTCGGTCCGGATCAGCGGCCACAGCGCGTGCAGGTCCTTGGCGATCGAGCTCTCGCGGATCAGCACGCTCATGCCCTTGCGGAGCTTCTCCAGCGCTTCCTCGTAGGAGGTGGCCTCGTGGTCGGTGCGGATGCCGGCCGCCAGATAGCCGTTGAGGTCCTTGCCGCGGACCAGCGGCGCGTGGCCGTCGATATGGCCGTCCTGGAACGCCGCGAGCTTGGCGAGGCAGCCGGGGTCGCGCGCCAGCACGCCGGGAAAGTTCATGAACTCGGCGAGCCCGATGACCTTGGGGTGATCGCGGAACGGCAGCAGATGCTCGATCTCCAGCCGCGCGCCGGAGGTCTCCAGCGGCGAGGCCGGCACGCAGGAGGACAGGTTCACGCGGATGTCCATCAGCGCGGCCTCGGCGCCGGCGAGCGCGTACTCGATGCCGCCCTGCCCCAGCACGTTGGCGATCTCGTGCGGGTCCCAGATCGCGGTCGTGACGCCGTGCGGCAGCACGCAGCGGTCGAACTCGAGCGGCGTCAGCAGCGAGGATTCGATGTGCAGATGGCTGTCGATGAAGCCGGGGACGACGGTGAGCCCGCGCCCGTCGATGGTCTCGACGCCGTCATAGGAGGCGAAGGTGCCGACGATCGTGTCGCCGCAGATCGCGACGTCGCTCTCGAACAGCGTGGCGGTGACGACGTCGAGCACCTGCGCGCCCTTGATCACCAGGTCGGCGAGCTCGAGCCCCCTGCCCTGCACGATCCGCCGCTCGATCGCGGCTTCCTGACCTTCGGACTCGTAGCTCATGCTTAAGCGTCTCCCCGCGTGCGCCGCGATCTTGGGCGCGCGCGGCGCGCGGTCAAGCTCGGGCGTCGCTATCCTGCAGGCATCACCGCGTAGCGCAGCAGGAACAGCGCCGCGACGATCCAGACCACCGGCTTCGCCTCCCGGGCGCGCCCGGTCACGAGCTTCAGCGCGGCGTAGCCGATGAAGCCGCAGGCGACGCCGTTGGCGATCGAGTAGGTGAACGGCATGGCGAGCGCCGCCACGCAGGCCGGGGCCCATTCGGTGACGTCGTCCCAGTCGAGCTCCGCGATGTCGCGCAGCATCAGGCAGGCGACGTAGAGCAGCGCCGGCGCGGTGGCGTAGGCGGGCGCGGAGCCTGCGAGCGGCGCGAAGAACAGGCAGAGGAGGAACAGCGCCGCGACGGTCGCGGCCGTCAGCCCGGTGCGGCCGCCCGCCGCGACGCCGGCCGCGCTCTCCAGATAGGCGGTCGTGCTCGACGTGCCGAGCATGGCGCCGACCGGGATCGAAAGGCTGTCGGCGAGCAGCGCGCGGCTGAGCCTGCGGTCGCCCTTCTCCCGCATCAGCCCGGCGCGGCCCGCGACGGCGATCAGCGTGCCGGTCGCGTCGAACAGCTCCACCATGAAGAACACGAGAATGACGTTGATCAGCCCGCCCGAAAGCGCGCCCGGAATGTCGAGCGCGAACAGCGTCGGGGCGATCGACGGCGGCGCGGCGAACACCCCTTGGAAGACGTTGCCGGCGAAGACGAAGCTGAGCGCCGTGACGGCCAGGATGCCCGCCAGCAGCGCGCCCCGGAAACCCCATGCGGAGAGCCCCGCGACGCACAGGAAGCCGAGGGCGGCGAGGATCACGCCGGGCTCATGCAGGTCGCCGAGCGTGACGAAGGTCGCCGGGCTGGCGGCCACCAGGCCGGCGCTCTTGAGCGCGATGATCGCCAGGAACAGTCCGATGCCGGCCGTGATCGCGATCCTGAGGGAGCGCGGGACGCCGCCGACGATGGCCTCGCGGACGCCCGTGACCGTCACCAGAACGAACAGGCAGCCGGAGAGGAACACGCAGCCGAGCGCCGCCTGCCAGCTGTAGTGCATCTGCACGACAACGACGTAGGCGAAGAACGCGTTGAGCCCCATGCCCGGCGCGATCGCCACCGGCACGTTGGCGATGAACGCCATGAGCAGACTGCCGAAGGCGGCCGCCAGGCAGGTCGCCACGAAGGCGGCCTCCTTCGGGACGCCGGCCGCGGCGAGGATCTCCGGGTTGACGAAGACGATGTAGGCCATCGTGAGGAAGGTCGTCAGGCCGGCGAGGAGTTCGCCGCGCACGCTGGTCCCGTGCGCGCCCAGCCCGAAGATCCGCTCCAGCATGACGCCGCCTCCCTCTCCGCCCAGCGGGGCAATTCGCATGCCGCAGGCGCCCTCAGAGGCCGCGGGCGAAGGCGGCCAGACGCTCGACCGCGCGGTCGAGCGTGTCGTCGTCCTTGGCGAAGCAGAAGCGGGCGACGGTCGTCACCTTGTTCTCTGCGTAGAAGCTCGAAACCGGGATCGCCGCCACCCCGGCCTCGCGCACCAGCCGTTCGCAGAACGCTGCGTCGTCCGCGACCCCGAGCCGGGCGAGGTCGACATTGAGGAAATAGGTCCCGGCGCTCGGCAGCGGCGTCAGCCCCGCCTCCGCGAGGCCGTCCGCCAGCCGGTCGCGCTTGGCCTGCAGCCCGCGCCGCATGGCGTCGAACCAGCCGGCCTCCTTGCCGAGCCCATAGGCCACCGCCGCCTGCAGATTGGGCGGCGTGGTGAAGGTGAGGAACTGATGCGCCCTGGCGATCACCCGCAGGATCTCGGCAGGCGCGCAGACGAAGCCGACCTTCCAGCCGGTCAGCCCGAAGATCTTGCCGGCCGAGCCGATCTTCACGGCGCGCTCGGCGAGGCCGGGAACGGAGAGCACGGAGACATGGGCGCGGCCGTCGAAAACGACGTGCTCCCAGACCTCGTCGGCGACCACCACGGCGTCGGTCCCCTCGAGCGCCCGGGCCAGCTCCTCCAGCTCCGCCCGGCCATAGACGGCGCCGGCCGGATTGAGCGGGTTGTTGAGCAGGACGAGCTTGGTGCGCGGGCCGACGGCGGCGCGGATCGCGTCGGCGTCCAGCCGCCAGTCCGGCGGCGTCAGGCTGACGAGCCGCGGCAGGCCGCCGGCGCGACGCACGAGCGGCAGATAGGCGTCGTAGAGCGGCTGCAGCAGCACCGCCTCGTCGCCGGGCTCCAGCAGCGCCAGCAGCGCGCACGCGATGGCCTCGGTCGCGCCGGACGTGATCAGGACTTCGCTCTCCGGATCGAGGCTCACGCCCTGGAAGCGCCCGTAGTGCCCGGCGACCGCGGCTCTCAGCTCGGCCGCGCCCATCATGGGCGGATACTGGTTCGAGCCGTGGAGCACCGCCTCGGCGGCTCTGCGCCGGACATCCTCCGGGCCCGGATCGTCCGGGAAGCCCTGGCCGAGATTGATCGCGCCGAGGTCGCGGGCGAGCCGCGACATGGTCTCGAACACCGTGACCGGCAGGCCGGCGAAGACAGCGTTGAAGGACAGCATGCGGTGTTCTTTATTTAGAACGATTCGATCGGCCTTCGCGGCAGCGAAACCGGCGCCGTGACTGCGAATGAGCGCGGAATCCGGGACGCTCCACTTTGGGACCGTCTTATTCAGAATTTCTTAGGATGAAAAACATGATTCCCCACCTTTCGACTGATTGACACGTTCGCTACTCCGAACGAAAGTTAACACACCCCGTCGAGACCGGCTGTCCCGCGTCACTCTCTCGTCGTGGAACGGGATCATTCTCTCCGCAGACGGAGAGCAGCAGGGCGAATAGCCGTGGCGAACGTATCGAAACGTTGGTGCTGTTGAAGCTCTTGGCCGCGCTGTAGCGCCGCCGCCGCGTTTCCGTTCCGCTCGCCCGTCCCCTCCTGGGGACCAGAATTCCGGGGTTCCGCCATGAACGCTCCGTTGCGCCTCGCGCCGACGCCCATCTTCGCCGAACCGCTGCTGCGGCTCCAGGACCTGCACATGAGCTACGCCCTGCGGGACGGCGGCGAACGCCTCGCGCTCGCTGGCGTCTCGCTCGACCTTCCGGCGGGCGAGGTGCTGGCGCTGATCGGCTCCTGCGGCTCCGGCAAGTCGACCCTGGCGCAGCTCGCGGCCGGCCTCGCCGCGCCGACCGCCGGCCTGGTCGCGTTCGAGGGGCTCGACATCGCCGCCGCCGGACCGCGCGCGCGGCGCGGGATCGCGATCCTCGACGCCAGCCCCGACCTGCCCTGCGGCCGCACGCTGCGCGACATCGTCGCCGAGCGCCGCGCGGTCTGCGCCCACGGCCAGGCGCCGGGGCTCGAACTCGCGCGGCTGTTCGAGCTGCTCGACATGGAGGCCGATCTCGACCGCTATCCGGACGAGCTCTCCGAGGGCGGCCGCCGCCGCGCCGCGCTCGCCCGCGCGCTCGCGGGCAATCCGCGGCTGCTGATCCTCGACGAGGTCACGGCCGGGCTCGACCCGGAGGTCGCGGGCTTCTTCCTGACGGCGCTCACCCGCGTCAACGCGGAGACCGGTCTGACCATCCTGCTGATCACGCACGACATGACGGCCGTGACCGCGATCGCGCCGCGCGTCGCGGTGCTGGACGGCGGCCGGCTCGTCGAGCAGGGCTCCACGGCGCGCGTGCTGGCGCGGCCGGAGCACCCGGTGACGCGGCGCTTCGCGGCGGCCGCGACCGGCGCGACGCTGCCGCCCTTCCTGGCCGAGAAGCTGCAGGACGAGCCCACCCCGCGCGGCCGCGCGCTGATCAGACTTGCCTTCGAGGGCGTCAGCGCGACGCGCCCGGTGCTGACCAGCGTGGCGCGCGAGCTCGGCTTCGACCTCGGCATCGTGGCTGGCTCGCTCGGCGCCGCCGGCGGCGAGCCCTACGGGGTGCTGATCGTCGCCGCGCCCTGCGACGAGCCTTACTTCACCGCCGCGGTCGAGCGGCTGGAGGACGCGGAGCTCGCCGTCGAGGTGCTCGGCTTCGTCGCCTGACGCCGCGTCAGGCGACCTTGCCCGCGCCGGCGAAGTACCGCCAGGTGGCCCGGCCGTCCCTTTTCGCCGCGTAGAGCGCGCGATCGGCGCGCGCGACGATCTCCTCGCCGACGGCGGACGGGGAATTCGCGACCGCGACCCCGATCGAGACGCTCGGCTTGATGACGTAGCCCGGCCCCTCGAGCGGCTCCGAGAGCGCCGCGCACAGCCGCTCCGCCAGGATGTCGAACTCGGCCGCGCTCTGGCCTGAGGCCACCACGGCGAATTCGTCGCCGCCGAGCCGGGCGGCCAGGTCGGCGCTCCGCACCGTGCTCCGCAGCCGCCGCGCGACCGTGACCAGCAGGGCGTCCCCGGCCGCGTGACCGAAGGTGTCGTTGACTGACTTGAAGTGGTCGACGTCGATCAGCAGCACCGCGACGCGGCCGCCATGGCGCTCCATCCGCCCGGCCGCCCGATCCAGCTCGCGCTCGAACACGACGCGGTTGGCGAGCTCCGTCAGCGCGTCATGATTGGCGAGATGTTCGAGCGCGCTTTCGAGGCGCTTGCGGTCGGAGATGTCCGTATAGGTGCCGACGGCGCGGATCGCGGTTCCGTCGGCGGCGCGCTCGACGATCTTGCCGCGGTCGTGGATCCAGATCCAGCTGCCGTCCTTGTGGCGGCATCGGACCTCGGCCTCGTAGAACGGCGTCTCGCCGCGCGCATGGGCCTCGAACGCCGCCTTGGCGGGGCCGCGGTCGTCCTCGTGGATCAGCAGGTCCCAGCGCGACGCGGTCCTGAACTCCTCCGGGCCGTAGCCGAACATCCGCGCGGCGCGCTGGCTGAAGAAGCCCTGGCCGCTCGGCAGGTCCCAGTCCCACAGCCCGTCATTGGCGCCCTCGAGCGCATAGGCGAGCCGGCGGGCGTCGGCGTGCAGCGCCCGGCGGGCGCGCTCGCGCTGCGATACGATCGCGGCGACCACCAGCGCCGGCAGCATGGTGAGCCCCAGCATCGCCTGCAGCGGCAGCAGCACCTGGGGCGCGTTGGCGTCATGGGCGCCGGGCCAGTAGCCGAGCAGCGCGCTCGTCACCGCGCAGACCGAGAAGATCAGCGCGGTGACGGCCGTGTAGAACATGCCGAAGCGCAGCGCGAACCAGAGCAGCGCGGTGCCGGACAGCTCGATCAGCCAGAGCTCGCCGGTCAGCGGCACCAGCGCGCCCGCCATGGCGAGCGTCAGCGAGGCGGCGGCGAGCTCGAGCGTCCTCAGCCGCGCCGAAGGCTCGTTCGAGAAGCGCCGGCGGAACTCGGCCGCGACGCGCCGCTGCTCGGCGCTGCGCCAGAACAGGCAGGGCGGCAGCAGGATCAGGAAGTTGACCGCCTCGATCAGCCACCAGGAGAAGGCGAGCGGCGCGATCCCGACCGTCTGGCCGAAGGCGAAGCTGAGCGGGATGCTGCCCAGCACCGCGCCCGGAAATGGCCCGACGACGGAGATGAAGAACAGCGCCAGCACCGACCGCGTGCGGGTCGGCTGTTCCTGGGTGACGCCGGTGCGGACCAGCAGCCAGCCGGTCGCGCCGATCGTCATGCCGTTGGCGAGGCCGATCGCGATCGAGGGGCCGACGCCGTCGCCGATCGCCCAGTGCGCGAGCGCGTTCGAGGCGGCGAGCGCGGCGAATTCGGGCATGCCGCCGGCGCGCTTGAGGAAGATCAGCGCGCCGAGCGCCATGGCGTTCGCGGGCCACACCACCGCCGCCACCCCATGGGCGCGGCCATAGACCAGCGTCACATAGGCGACGAGGAAGTAGCCGAGCGCGAGCAGGACGCCCTGGACCATGCGCGCGCGCGACAGTGACAACGCAGACCCCCCTCAAACCAGCCCGGATGATGCGGCCGGACCACCTACCATTTGGTTTCGCCGACCGCTGAAATTGCGCGCAACGCGCGCGTTTCAGCCGCGATGCACCGTCGTGGCGCTGAAGGCCTGATCGATCGGCATGACCTGCAGCCGGTTGATGTTGACGTGCTCGGGCAGCGTCGCGCACCAGAAGATCGTCTCGGCGACGTCTTCGGCCTTCAAGGCGCGGGTATTGGCGTAGACGTTCGACGCCCTGCCCTCGTCGCCCTTGAAGCGCACCAGCGAGAACTCGGTCTCGGTCATGCCGGGCTCGATGTTGGTCACCCGCACGTTCTTGCCGAGCATGTCGGAGCGCGTTGCGAGCAGGAACTGCTTCACGAAGGCCTTGGTGCCCGCATAGGTGTTGCCTCCCGGATAGGGATAGTCGCCCGCCACCGAGCCGACGCCGAACACATGCCCGCGGCCGCGGGCGATCATGCCCGGCAGGCTTGCCCGCACGGTGTTCACCAGGCCGGTGACGTTGGTGTCGATCATCGTGTGCCAGTCGTCGATCCCGACCGTGTCGGCCGGGCCGAGGCCGAGCGCGAGGCCGGCGTTCGCCACCACGACGTTGACGCCCGCGAACGGCGCCGGCAGCTCGGCCAGCAGCTTCTCGATCGCCGCATAGTCCCGCACGTCGAGCTCGGCGACATGCAGCGCCTCGCCGAGCTCGGCCTTGAGCTTCTCCAGCCGCTCGCGGCGGCGGCCCGTGCCGATCACCTTTGCGCCCGCGCCCGCGAAACGGCGGGCGATCGCCTCGCCGCAGCCCGAGGTCGCGCCGGTGACGAACACGGTGAGGGTCGAGGGGTCGAGGCTGGGATAGGACATGCTTGGGCTCCGCGCGGAGGCGCAGGAGTTACCGCCACGCGACCGTGGAGTCGATCAGGCCCGAGGCTCGGCATGAGCCGGAGAACTCAGTTGAGGTGATAGATCCAGACGGCCGCCATCAGCAGGCACAGGAGCGACGTCGGGACGCCCGCGCGCGCGAATTCGCCGAAGCTGAGCGTGATGCCGCGCTTGCTGCATTCCTCGGCGACCACGATCCCGACGATGCTGCCGAAGACCACGATGCTGGACGAGAACGAGGTGCCCAGCACGATCGCCGCGCCAAGCGCCTCCGGGTGGTGCGCGCCGCCGATCAACGGGGCGACCAGCATTACGGACGGGTTGTTTCCGACGATGTTGCTGAGCACGGCCATGATGACCAGCATTGAGGGCGGATTGTGCAGGTCCAGCCCGACCGAGCGCAGCGCGTGCAACACCTGCTCGGGAAGTCCCGTCGCGGCGAGCGCGCCGTTGACGACGAACAGGCCGAACAGCAGCAGCAGCAGGTCGCCATTGACGTGATGCAGCATATTGCTCGAGGAGACGCGGCGGCTGATGAGCAGGACGCTCGCCCCCATCAGGGCGACCAGCATCTGCGGCAGGTCGCTGAAGAGAAACGCCGCCAGGATGGCGATGGTCACCAGGCCGGTCTTGATGGTCTCGCCGCGATCGAATTCCACGGGCGTCTGCGGGTCCGGAGCGGTCGCGCCGGCGGGCGCCGTTTCTTCGGACAGGCGCCATCGCCCGCGATAGAAAAGCACGATGACGATCCAGGTCAGCGGCAGGCTGAGCACGGCCGGGAGCGCCGTCGCAGCCATGAAGCTGGCGAAGGAAAGCTCCAGCGTCTCGGCGACGATCATGTTCTGCGGACTGCCAAGGAGGGTCGCGGCGGAGCCGAAATTGGCCGCGAAGCAGAAGGCGAGCAGAAAGGGCAGCGGGTTAAGTCGCCGCGCTACGCAGACCGAGCAGAAGATCGGCGTCATCGCGACCGCCACCACATCCTTGTTCAGCAGGGCCGCCATGGCGGCGGTGACGGCGATCAGTATCGCGAGGAGCCCTTTCGGCCCGACCTTGAGATTTCCGACCTTGACGGCGACCCAGTCGTAGAAGCCGGAGACCACGAAGGCGGCCGAGACCGTCATCAGGCCGAACAGCAGACCGAGGACCCGAAAGTCGACCGACGCCCACGCCGCGGCGGGCGAGATTTCCCGGGTCGCGATGAGCAGCATCGCGCCGACCATCGCCGCGCCGGTCCTGTCGAGCCGAAGGCCCGGCATATGGCCGACGCCCATGGCGACGTAGACCAGGAGGAAGATCGCGAGCGTCAGGTCCACTGCGGCACGCAAGCAAGGCGGCGGGACAGGCTGAACAGGCTCGCCCGCTCCGGCGGGCGTCCGGAGCGGGCGTCAGGCGCGTGGGACGGCGGGCGGAGCGGCGCATCCATGTCGCGCGCTGGCGTCATTTCGGCCTTCCGCGATCCATGTCCCAGAGATTGAAGGCGGCCTCGCCGTAGAACGGCTCGTCCAGCCCGGTCTGCTGGATGGTTTCCGACACCCGCAGGATGCCCAGCCCATCCAGGATCTTCAGCAGGATGAAGGTGACGAGGCTCGCATAGGCCGCGACGATCGCCACGGCGAGCACCTGGACGCCGAGCTGGTCGAGGCCGGCCGACACCTGATTGATGTGCGAACTCGCCAGCACGCCGATCAGCATCGCGCCCGTCATGCCGCCGACGCCATGCGCCCGCCAGACCTCCAGCGTGTCGTCGATCTTCAGCCATGCCTGCACATGCTTGGCATGATAGCAGGCCGTCGCGCCGATGGCGCCGATGACCAGCGCGGCCATCGGCTCGACATAGCCGGACGCGGGCGTGATGGTGGCGAGGCCCGCCACCGCGCCCACCAGGACGCCGGAGAAGGACGGGTGGCCGCTCTCCTGCCATTCCCAGAACATCCAGACGAGCATCGCGATCGAGCCGGCCAGCATCGTGTTCGTGAAGGCGTAGGCCGCCAGCGCGTCCGCGGCGTAGGCCCCGCCGGCGTTGAAGCCGAACCAGCCGAACCACAGCAGGCCTGC
This sequence comes from Hansschlegelia beijingensis, assembly GCF_014196425.1. GTDB lineage: Bacteria > Pseudomonadota > Alphaproteobacteria > Rhizobiales > Methylopilaceae > Methylopila > Methylopila beijingensis. The sequence continues at coordinate 450,118 of NZ_JACIDR010000003.1, read as the reverse complement.
GCCGAGCGCCACGAGCGGCAGGCTGGCCGGCGCGCTCTCGCTCTCGCCCGGGGCGAGCTTGCGCTTGCCGAGATAACCGGCCGTCACCAGCGCGGAGAAACCTGCCGAGGTGTGAATGACGATGCCCCCGGCGAAGTCGACGACGCCGAACGTCGCCAGAAAGCCGCCGCCCCAGATCCAGTGCGCCGCCGGCAGGTAGACGAAGATGGTCCAGAAGGCGATGAAGAACAGATAGGCGCCGAAGCGGAACCGCCCGACGAACGCGCCAGTCATCAGCGCCGGCGTGATGATGGCGAACATCATCTGATAGGCGAAGACCATGATGAACGGGACGTTCGGCCCAAGGTCCGGATTGGGCTGAACGCCGACGTGATACATGCCGAAATACGGCGCGATGCTTCCGATGAAGCCGCCGACGTCAGGCCCGAAGGCGAGACTGAAGCCGCCGAACACCCAGATCAGCCCGACGACGCCGATGCAGACGAAGTTCTGGATCATGATCGACAGCATGTCGCGTTGCTTGACCAGGCCGCCGTAGAACAGCGCTAGCGCCGGGGTCATCATGCAGACCAGGGCGGTGCACAGGAGCATGAAGGCGGTATCGCCCGCGTTGATCGCTTGCATACCAGTTCCCCTTTCCGACGCGCGCGCCCGGAACCGTCGCCCGGCCGCGCTCGAACCCCGCGGGCCCGTGTGTCGCCCACATCACCCTGTTGTCGGTCGCCGCGCCCTGATCCTGCTCAAGTCGTCTTGGTGGACGGACTCTTTTCGGCATGCCGATGTCCGAAGAGATGATCCGACACAGGGCGATGCGGGTGCGGCGCCAGAAGTTCCTTCGGGGCGATGAAGAGATACATCGTCAGGACGTAGGGCGCCGTGAAGGACGGAAGGCCCGCCGGCGCCACCATCACGTCGAGCGCGCCCTGCACGAAGACGGTGGTCACGGTCGCGAGCGCCGCATAGACGACCACCCTCGGCGAAGTCTTCATGAAGATCACGCCCACGGCCATCGCCGTCAGCACCGGACTGAAGCCGAAGAGCCCCTGGCTCACGGTCGCCGGATCGGCGCCCAATCCGATCGCCACCAGCATCGCGATGAGCGAGCCCGCCGCCGCCGCGACGCCTGCAGGGATCGACGCGATGAACACGCCGAGCAGGATGATGGCCCCGGAGACCGCGCTTCCGAGCAGATAGACCTGCCCGATGTTGCGGAAGAAGATCTCGACGAGTTCGAGCGGCCCGGGAACGGCCGCCAGCCCCTGCACGTAATCGGTGGCGAGCTTCGGCTCGTCCCCGGTGACGTCCAGCCCGCCGAAGGCGTAGGCGCCGGCCACCAGGAGCCACCCGGTCAGCACGAACGGCCCGGTCGATCCCGGAATCTCCCATCGCGCGGTCAGCGTGGCGCTGAAGGCGGCGGTGACCACGGTGCTGACCGCGGCGCCGACGACGACGTAGATCCACAGTTGAGGCGACGCGGCGATGAAGGTCGGCAGCGCGGCCCCGACCAGGATCCCGTTGAAGCCGTAGAGTCCGGACGCCACGGATTTCTGGTCGCAATCCATGAGCCGGGCGGTGAGCGTCGCGACCACGACGCCGACCGCGGCGCCGATCGTGGTCGCCCAGACGCCGGTGACATAGGAGGCGTAGGCCATGGCGACGAAGAACAGGGCGCCCGTGACCGCGTTCTCCATGAAGAACACCTGACTGGCCCCCTTCAGGAATTCGACGGCGATATTGCTGCTCTGCTGGGCCATGACGTTTCCTTCTGTCAGCGCCAGAGGAACTCTTCTGGAAGCGTCCGGCCGCGCGCCTCCTCGCGGACGATGCGCCAGAACCGGCGCACCTCGTTGCGCACGTCGTAGGTTTCCTCGCCCACCGCGCGCAGCATCAGTCCGGCGTCGTTGGGCAGGCGGCAGACCCCGGAGATCGCGCGCGGCGCCTCCGGCGGGAAATTGGTCTCGTAGCGGTCCCGGATGCGCGCCGCCACGGCGGGCGGCGTCAGGCACATGATGTTGGCGAAGGCGTCGTAGCCGCGCATCACGGCCGGATAGTCGATGGTGGGGTCGCCCTTCTCGATCAGGATCTTTTCGGCGAACAGCTTGCGGCCGTCCGGGCGGCGCACCGCCACCGCCACCGACAGCAGATCGAGGCCGAAGCGCTCATCCGCATGGTGATGCTTGCGGCCCGCAAGCATCATCTCGCCATAGAGCAGCGTCGCATCTTCGGCGATGACGATGTCGCTGTGATTGATGAAGCGGGAGTCGCGATACGCGATGGTGAAATCGGGCAGGTATTCGAGATAGGCGCCGCTCTCCAGCGTCACCGTCTGGTGCTGCGAGGCGTAGTTCGCGTCCATCTGGTGAATTCTGTTGGCGCTCTGCGAGGTGACGTGGGCGCACGCCCCCTCGGCGACCGTGATGTCGATCCTGTAGCGGTCGCCCTGGAGGATGCCGCCGCCGATCGAGATGATCGAGCAGATCGGCAGTTCCGGCATCGCCTCGTCCCAGTACAGCGCCTGCTGCACCAGAAGCGGCGCCACGCGGTAGAGGTCGTGCAACACCGAACGGTCGTCGCGCAGCGAGAAGCCGAGCCGCAGCTCTCCGACCTTGCCCGGCGCGGCCGCGCGCATCTGCGCCGGCTCCGTCTGGAAGTCGCGCAGCTCCCGCGCCGAGTCGAGACGTCCGAGTTGCTCGAGAAGCGCCATGCCTCAGGCGTCCACCTTCTCGGGCCGGGCCACCTTCACGTCGAACAGCGCGAGGTCGAGGATGAGGCGCATCAGCTCGTCGACGCCCTCCCCGGTCTTGCAGTTGGTGAAGACGAACGGCTTCTTGCCGCGCATCAGCCGGGAGTCGCGGTCCATCACCTCGAGGCTCGCGCCCACATAGGGCGCGAGGTCCTTCTTGTTGATGACGAGAATGTCGGACTGGCAGACGCCCGCGCCGTTCTTGCGCGGGATCTTGTCGCCGGCCGCGACGTCGATGACGTAGATGTAGAAATCCGCCAGCGCCGGGCTGAAGGTCAGGGTCAGGTTGTCGCCGCCGGACTCGATCAGGATCACGTCGCTGTCCGGATAGGCCGCCTCGAGCTCCTCGACGGCGGCGATGTTCATCGACGGGTCCTCGCGCACCGCGGTGTGGGGGCAGGCGCCGGTCTCGACGCCGACGATCTTCTCCTCGACCAGGATGCCGTTGAGCGTGCGGCGCACCTGCTTGGCGTCCTCGGTGGTGACGACGTCGTTGGTGATGATCAGCGGCTTGACGCCGAGATCGATCAGCCGCGGCGTGATCGTCTCGATCACGGCGGTCTTGCCCGAGCCGACCGGGCCGCCGATGCCGATGCGCGTGATCTTCTTCATTGGACGGCTCCTTCGCCGATGCCGTGTTCAGTTCATGAACAGGCGGACATGCGTCGTCGTGTGATGGGCGACCAGGACGTCGAACACCGGGGCGAACGACGCCATCTCATCGAGCGAGCGGTCGCGGACGGCCCGATAGTCGCCCTCGACGCGCCCCTGCGCGGTGAACAGGATGCGCTGCGTGTCGAGATGATCGATGCGCATGAGCCGCAGCGCCGCGCTCATGATCATGGAGGCGATGGCGTACTGGTGCATGACGAAGGCCTCGGCCTCGTCGACGTCCATGTGCGCGAGCGCGATCGCCTGGCCGACCGGCAGGCAACCGGGCGTCGCGTTCGCCCTGATGTCCGCGAGCCAGCGCTCCAGCGCCGGCGACGGCATGATCTTGATCACCAGCTCGGCGAACTTCTTGCCGACGCGGGTCAGCATCAGCTGCTGCTCCTCGCCGACCCTCCGGCAGAACAGCTCGCGGTCGGCCAGAAGGATCGCCTCATGGTCGCGGGCGAGCGCGGCGCGATGCGCATGGAGCAGCGCGATCCCGTCCATCCGCGCGGTCTGTCGCAGGATGAGATCGACATAGGCCAGCAGGCTTTCAGGGTCGGATACGACGCCGGTCTGCACCGCCGACTCCAGTCCGTTGGAGAAGGCGAAAGATCCGATCGGCAGCGTCGAGTCGGAAAACTGCAGCAGGCGCGCGAGATGCGCCATGCCCGGAGAGCCGCCGCGCCCGCTCGCCCGGTCCGCCATCACTTCACCGGCTCATGGCTGTGGGCGTGCGCATGCCCGTGGTCATGATCATGATCATGCGAATGGGCGTGGCCATGATCATGCGAATGGCCGTGGTCGTGGTCATGCGCATGGTCGTGCTCGTGCGGATGCAGGTCGTGATGGTGGTGCGGCGTGGCGTCCGCGCCGGCGAACAGCATGCGCGCCTCGCGAGGCTCCAGCCTGGCGGCGATTTCCTCGCCGGGCGCGAAATGCGTCTTCACGTGCTGGAAGGCGTGGGTGCGCATCACCGACGCCATGACCTTCTGGTCGACCGACAGCGGCACATAGACGGTCGTTCCCTTGATGACCGCCGGCCAGTGCTGGTTGCCGAGGCCGTGGCCCAGCTCGAAGCAGGTGCGCAGGATTTCTGGCGGCGAGAGCTTCTCGACGCCTTCGAGCTCGATCACCAGCACGTCCTTGAGGGCGATGCGCGCCGCGATGACGGTGTTGGTCGCCTCGTCGTAATGCAGCACGTCACCGTCATGCAGTTGCTCGGAGCGCGGCAGCGAGACGGCGAGCTCGACGCCGCCTTCGCTCGCCTTGCGCAGCCGGCTCTTCGGCGCCTCCCACTGCTCCAGCACCAGCAGGTCGAGCGCGCCTGACGCCGCGCGCTCCCGCCAGAGCGGGTCTCGGAGATTGCCGAGCGTTCCTTCGACGAGGATCATGTCCGCCTCCAAGCAGTTCGACCTCAGGCGCGGCGCAACGAGGTCGCCGCCCGAAGACCGCACCAAGTAACGGCGTAACCGACGACAAGGCTGGCCAGCACATAGAGCATGGCAAGACCGAACTCCCCGGGCTTCGTCATCTCCGAATAGGTTCCGTAGACGAAGGAGGAGAAGGTCGACATGCCCCCGCAGAAGCCCGTCGACAGCAGCAGCGAAGCATTGTCGGACGCCCGGCGCGCGCGATGAAGGCCGAACACCAGACCGAGAAGAAACGAGGCGAGGATGTTCGCCACGAAGATGTCGAACGGGAACGCGGCGCTGTAGCGCCCGAGAGCGAGCATGGAGAGCTCGCGCGCCATCGCGCCTAAACCGCCGCCGACGAAGACGATGAGCGCCGACGCCAGCATCCCCGCCTCCTATGCGTGCGCCAGCATCACGCCTGCGGCCGCGGCGAGAAGCCCGGCGCCGACGGATGTGACGAGATAGACGAGGGCCAGCGCGCTGCGCCCGCCCTCGGTCATCTGGACCGCGTCAAGCTGCATGGTGCTGAACGTCGTGTAGCCGCCGAGCACTCCGGTGAGCACCAGCGAAGAAATGAGCGTTCCGAAGCGCTCTTCCCAGCCGATCGCCAGCAGGGCGGAAATATAGGCGATCACGAACGCGCCCGAGACATTGACGAAAAAGGTGCCGAACTTGAACGGCGCATCGATCCAGCGGCCGATGAGAGCGCCGACCTGCCAGCGCAGCAGGGAGCCGATGCCGCCTCCAACGCCCACCCACAGGAAATCGCTCGCGTTCATACGGAACATGCCACCCGGTTCATGTGGAGGGGCGCCGCCCTCCACCGCAGGACGCAGGGCTCAGCTGAAGAAGTAGAGCTGGGCGAGCGGGAGACGGGTCGCCGGCTCGATCGTGGCGTGAACGCCATCGACCGTGACGGCGAACGTCTCCGGATTGACCTCGATGACCGGCATCGCGGTGTTGCGCACCATCGAGGTCTTCGTGATCGTCCGCGTGCGATAGACCGGCACGACCTGAGACTTCAGCTCGTAACGCTCCACGATGCCGTCCTCCAGGGCGGCGTGCGAGGTGAAGGTCGCCCGGGTTTTCGTCAGCGCCGAGCCCTGGGCGCCGAACATCGGCCGGTACATCACCGGCTGGGGCGTCGGCAGTGACGCGTTCGGGTCGCCCATCAGGGCCCAGGAGATCATGCCGCCCTTGATGACCATCTTCGGCTTCGCGCCGAAGAACGCCGGCTCCCAAAGCACGAGGTCCGCCATCTTGCCGACCTCGACCGAGCCGATGACGTGAGACACGCCCTGTGCGATGGCGGGATTGATGGTGATCTTGGCGACGAAGCGCAGGACGCGTTCGTTGTCATTGCCCGAGTTGTCGCCCTTGTAGGCGCCCCGGCGCTGCTTCATCAGATCCGCGGTCTGGGTGGCGCGCGCCCAGTTCTCGCCGACGCGCCCCATGGCCTGGCTGTCGCTGGACAGGATCGAGATCGCCCCGAGGTCGTGGAGCACGTTCTCCGCGGCGATGGTCTCGGGGCGGACGCGGCTTTCCGCGAAGGCGACGTCGGTGGGGATCTTCGGGCTGAGATTGTGACAGATCATCGTCATGTCGAACAATTCGGCCTGCGAGTTGACGCCGTAGGGCAGCGTCGGATTGGTCGAGCTCGGTATGACGTTCGAGAGCGAGGCGACGCGGATGATGTCCGGGGCGTGGCCGCCCCCGGCGCCCTCCGTGTGGTAGGTGTGGATCGTGCGGCCCTCGAAGGCCGCGATCGTGTTCTCGACGAAGCCGGACTCGTTCAGCGTGTCCGTGTGGATGCAGACCTGAACGTCGTAAGCGTCCGCCACGGTGAGCGCGTTGCGGATCGCGGCCGGGGTCGACCCCCAGTCCTCATGAATCTTGAAGCCCGCCGCCCCGGCGCGGAGCTGCTCCTTCAGCGGAACCGGCGCCGAGCCGTTCCCCTTGCCGAGCACGCCGGCGTTGATGGGCCAGGCGTCGAACGAGCGGAGCATCATCTCGATGTTCCAGGTGCCCGGAGTGATGGTGGTGCCGTTGGTGCCGTCGCTCGGTCCGATGCCGCCGCCGAACAGCGTGGTCACGCCGTTGGACAGGGCCGCCAGCCCCTGCTGCGGCGAGATGTAGTGGACATGCGCGTCGATGCCGCCCGCGGTGAGGATGAGGTGCTCGCCCGAGATGGCGTCGGTCCCCGGTCCGAGCGCAAGACCCGGGGTCACGCCGGACATGATGGACGGGTTGCCGGCCTTGCCGATGCCGCAGATCAGCCCGTTCTTGACCCCGACATCGGCCTTGACGACGCCCTGGATGGCGTCGAGCACGGTGACATTGGTGATGATGAGATCGGGCGCGCCGGCCGCGCTGGTGAGTTCGTTGTCGAAGCCCATTCCGTCGCGCAGCGTCTTGCCGCCGCCATAGACGGCCTCCTCGCCATAGACGCGCAGATCCTTCTCGATCTCGATGTAGAGATCGGTGTCGGCGAGCCGCACCTTGTCGCCGGTCGTCGGGCCGTAAAGGTCGGAGTATTGCTGCCTCGAGATCTTGACCATCTCCGGAGCTCCATTTCGAGAACGTGGCGGCCCCTTACGGTTTGCTCTTGAAGCCGTAGCGCCCGGCGCGCTCGAGGGCGTCTGTCAGGCGGGGTCGATAGTCGTTGTAGTTCTCGTCGCCGACCCAGCCGTTGACGAGGCCGTTGAAGCCCAGCACCCGTTGCTTGCCCTGAAAGGGCACGAGCACCACCTCCTTCTCGTCGCCGGGCTCGAAGCGCAGCGCCGTGGTGGCCGGAATGTTGAGCCGCTTGCCGAAGGCGTGTTCGCGATCGAATTCGAGCGCCGCGTTCACTTCGAAGAAGTGGAAATGGGAGCCGACCTGCACCGGCCGATCGCCGGTGTTGCGCACCTTCATCTTGGTCGTCGGATAGCCCGCGTTGATCTCGATGTCGCCGTCGCCAAGAACAAGGCCGCCCACTCCGGCCTTTTTCTGGTTCTGGTTCTGCTGGTTCTTGCTCATGCTGACCTCTCCCCGCGCGGCTACTTGATGGGGTTGTGCACGGTGACGAGGCGACTGCCGTCGGTGAAGACGGCCTCGACCTGCACGTAAGGGATCATCTCCACGACGCCCTCCATGACGTCGCCGCGGGTGATCGCCTTGCCGGCGAGCTCCATCACCTCCTCGACGGTCTTGCCGGCGCGGGCGCCGTCGAGCGCCGCGACCGCGATGAGCGAGACGGTTTCGGGATGATTGAGCTTCAATCCCTCGTCCTTACGCCTCTGCGCGACCTGGGCGAGCGTGTAGATGAGGAGCTTGTCGATTTCACGTGGCGTGAAATGCATGAGCGGTTTCCTCGATGAGGCGGCCCTGCGCGTCCGCCGAAACGACGTCGCCGGATCGGACTGCGGGATCGTAGAGCCTTGGCGGCGGCGTATTCTACAGGGCCGCCCGCAATGCAATATTGTACCGCGACCGAAATAAACATCCAGCCGAAGATGCAAAAAAGAAGACGGCTCGCGATTGACTTAGATCAATTATCTTCTGCGCCGCCGCGCGCATCATGGGCCAGGTGTATGTGAAAATGCTGGTGCACGTGCGGGTGGTCGTGGATCTCCGCGCGCAGCAGCCGACCCTGCCGGATGATCATCGCCCGGGTCGCCAGTCCCCCCACGAACTGTGAATCGTGGGACACGAGCAGCAGCGCCGCCGGGCAATCGAGAAGCGCCTGCCGCAACTGGCGGCCATGCTCGTCGTCGACGCCGTTGGTCGGCTCGTCGAGCATCATCACGTCCGGCTTCATTGCGAGCAGGCCCGCGAGGCACACGAGGCGCTTCTCTCCGCCGGACAGACGGTGCGTGACGCGCTGGGCGAGATGGCCGATGCCCAGCTCCTCGAGCGTCGCGATCGCCTGCCGTTCCGCCTCCGCGGCGCCGAGACCGAGATTGAGCGGCCCGAAGGCGACGTCCTCGACCACGGTTGGGCAGAACAGCTGGTCGTCGCTGTCCTGGAACAGGAAGCCGATGCGCGGGCGGAACTTGCGGAACGCCGGCTCGGTCGCGCACTCCTCGCCGAACAGGCGGATCCGGCCCGCCGCCGCCGGCTCCAGCCCGATGATGGCGCGCAGCAGGGTGGTCTTCCCGGCGCCGTTGGGCCCGACCAGCGCGACCCGCTCGCCGGGCCGCAGCGTCAGGTCGACCCCGCTCAGCACCGGGCGTCCGTCGCGCAAGACCGTCAGACCGGTCAGTTCGAGAAGCGGGTTCATAGCCGGTCGATCACCACTGCGAGGATCGCGGCGCCCGAAAGCAGCGCGAAGCAGGCCCAGTCGCGGGCCTGCGGCGCGTCGAGCGGCAGGCTGCGATAGCGCCCCGCATAGCCGCGGCAGAGCATCGCCTCCTGCACGCGCTCCGCCCGTTCGAGCGCGCGCACCAGGATCATGCCGAGAAGATTGCCATAGCTGCGCCAGGTGTGGCGGCTGGAGCGGGGCCGGAAGCTGCGCGCGCGCATGGCGTCCATCAGGCGGCGCGCCTCGTCGCGGATCAGCGCGACATAGCGGGCGGTCATCACGAACAGATGGGCGAGCCGCTCCGGCACGAGCAGCGCCCGCAGCACCGCGCCGAGCCGCTCCGGCTCCAGGTCGCCGAGCAGCACCCGCAGCAGCAGCACGGAGGCCGACACCTTGAGCGCGACCAGCGTGGCGCGCCACAGGCCGGCGCCGCTCACCGTGAAGGGCCCGAGCGTGGCGACGGCGGGCCCGGCCACCGTGAAGGGGAGCGTCACGAACAGCAGCAGCACGAACATCTCGACATGCAGCAGCCGGCGCCAGAAGCGCGGCTCCGGCCGCCGCAGCGCGGTCGCCAGCGCCGCGAGCGCGAAGGCGGCCGCCGCGACCGGCACGGTGCGCAGCAGCGAGATCGCCGAGACGGCGACCAGCGCGGCGACGAGGCGCAGCCGCGGATCGTCCGGCATGGTCAGCTGCGCCTCCGCCGCGCCCACAGACCGATGCCGGCGAGCCCGATGATCAGGAACACCCCGGACAGCATGTCGGTGTAGCGGAGCCGCGCGTCCATCGCCTCCAGCCGCTCCAGAAGCGGCTCGATCTCCCTCTGCACCGCGGCGGCCACGAGGCCGGCGAGCCTGGCGTCGTCGCGCGCCGCGGCGGACGTCTCCGTGGCCGCGTCCGGCTCCGGCGCCGCGACGGCGGCCGTTCCGGAAAACCTGCGCGCCGACAGCGTCGCGGAGGCGACGTGGCCCTCATGGGTGTCGACCGTCACGGTCACGTCGCCCGGCGCCGCGTCCGCAAGCGCGAAGGCGAAGCGGCCCTCGGCGTCGGTCGCGCCGGAGGCGATGAGTTCGCCCGCGCCGCCCTTCGCCGCCCAGGCGCTGCCCTCCGGCCGGCCGCCGCCGACGAAGAAGGCGTAGCCCCGCACGCTCCCGCCCTCGACGGTCGCGAACACCCGCAGCTTGTGGGCCGCCGCGGGCGTGGCGGTCGCCGCAGCGATCAGCAACGCTGCGGCGAGGCGTTTCATGAGGCTGCGGGCTGCAGCGCGGCGGGCCGCACGCGGCCGAGGAACGCCACGATGGTGGCGGTGACGAAGGCCTCGCCGATCATCAGCGGCGCATAGGTGGCGAGCAGCACGCTCGCGACCGGCGTGTAGTCCGAGGAGGACAGCGCGAGCGACAGGGCGACGAGCCCGCCGGTTCCGGCGACCGAGAGCGCGCCGAGCAGGCCCGCGAGCGCGGCCCGCCCGTTGTCGGCGCGCCGGATCATCGGCCCGAGCAGCGCCGCGAACGCCACCCCCGGCAGGGCGATGTTGACGGTGTTGACGCCGAGCGTCGTCAGGCCGCCGAAACCGAACAGCAGCGCCTGCAGCAGCAGCATGACGAACACCGCCGGGAAGGCCGCGACGCCGAGCATCAGGCCCATCAGCCCGCTCAGCAGGACATGCACGCTGGTCGGCCCGACCGGGATCGCCACCAGCGAGCCGACGAACAGCGCCGCGGCGAGAATGCCGGCGCGCGGAATGAGCCGCTCGTCGAGGCGCCGCAGACCGAGCCCCACCCCCACGACGGCCGCGACCGCGCCCGAGACCAGCACGGGCGCGGAGAGCAGGCCGTCGGGGATGTGCGCCACGGGCCGCCTCACCGCGCGCCGGGCATGTCGGTCGCCTTGACCCAGATGAGGCCGCCCTCCTCCACCGCGACCTCGCGGCCGTCGGGCGACCGGCCGGGCGCGTCGCCCTCGATCAGCGCCGCGAAGCCCCACCAGCCGCCGCGCGGCATCGTGTAGGAGAACGCGCCGTTGGCGTCGGCCTTCAGCACCTGGGTGACGAAGGCGTCGTTCGGCGCCTTCACCGAGCCGTCGTTGATGAACTCGACCTCGATCTCGGCGAAGGGCGCCGGCCTTCCGTCCTTCAGCACGACGCCGGAAAACTGGTTCCCGGTCCACAGCCCCGTCGGCCGCGTCAGCGGGCGGATCTCGACCGGCAGGCCGACCAGCGCGTCCCAGCCCTCGCCGGAGGCGAAGCCGTCGACGATCACCTTGGCGTAGTGGACGATCTGCTTGTTCTCGGCGGGCTCGAAATAGGGTTCCGGCTCGACATAGAAGATGGCGACGCCCGGCTCGCCCATCTCATGCGCGAGCGTCCAGCCGGTCGCGCCGCCCACGGTTTTTTGGGTCAGCGACGACGTAAGATCGAGCTTCCTGCCGTCCTTGAGCACCCCCGCCCGGAGGGGGCGCTTCATCTCCATCGTCGGGCCGCGCTCGAAGGGGTGCGTGAAGATCATGTCGACCGTGACGCCGCCGCCGTCGGGCAGCACGTCGGCTGAAGGGATGATCTCCTGGAAATGCGCGAAGGCCGGCGCGGAGCCGAGCAGGAGCCAAGCGGCGCAGCGCGTGAACGAGGCGAAACCGGCCACCGCGAGACTCCAGCGACGAGACCAATACTACCATCTGACGCGCCGGCCGGCGCCGACCAGCCCCCGCGCCCGCGTCGGCAAAGCTTCGACGGCTGCGAAACGAAAAACGGCGGCCCGTGGGCCGCCGTCTTCAGCTCTCCTTGGGACGAAAAGATCAGCGCGCCTCGATCGTGGTGCGCGTGGTCGTGTCCGGCTCGTCGACCTTGGTGGTGGTCGTCTTCTTGGTGACGGAGCCGTCGCTGTGCTCGGTGACGGTCTTGCGCTTCTCGACCGCCGCGGCGTCGTCGGTGCGGATGGTGGTCTGGCGCTCGGTCGACACCGAGGGCGTGTCGGTGGTGATGGTGGTGGTCTGCGCCTGCGCGGCGCCGCTCGCCGCCAGCGCGGCCGCCACGACCGCCGCGGGGCCGAGCAGCTTCATGCGGCCAAGCATGTCGGTGTTCTTCAGCGTCATATAAGTCCTCCCGGCGGGCCCATGGGCCCGCTCAGCGTCTGTGCCCTTCGGGGGAGAAAACGCGGGAGGCTGGGGAGGGTTCCGGGGGAGCGACAAGGCGAACGACACACGAAGACGTTGCATCGAAGAGGCGCAGCCATCCAAGCCTTGATTTGTCCGGGCAAATTGCCCGTCGTCAATTGCGCTTCGCGCAATCGCTTTCTGCTGCGGAAGTTTCGACGATCGGCGACCCTGCTTGCATCAACCAGCTGGAATATCCGGCTTTGCCAGCGGCCCTGACATGGAACTACGAAGCTCCGTCGGCTAATGTCAGTTGACCAATATGCCCTGCGCGATTCACATTCTCCTGCCGTTCTGACACCCGAAAGAACCCCATATCGACGGAGCTTCCCTTGCCGCTGGCAGATGAGTCGTTACTTCGCGAAGACGCCTTCCCGGGAAATATTCAGGCGTTTACGGCGTTATCGAATGAGATGCGCAGCTCCAAGATCGTTCCGTTCGTTGGAGCTGGGGCAAGCGCGCCAGCATACCCAACGTGGCCTTCACTATTGTCTAAGCTCCTCGAAAAAGCTCAGCTAGATGGCTTCATTACAGATATCGGTGAGGTCGCCTTATGCCGCTCGCAGATTATATCCGATCCTCTTGAGCTTGCTTCGACCCTAGAAAGGCGAATGACCAAGAGCGTCTTCCGATCTTTCATAGCGGACATCTTCCGCAACAGTAACGCTCATTACACGGCGTCCCATAGCAATTTATGCAAGCTACCGACGTCGGCTTTTATAACGACTAATTACGACGATGGCCTAGAGGTGGCCTACGCGGCCTCCTGTCAGAAATCCGCCTTCCAGGCCCGTGCCACTGATCGCTCCGAGCTGGCTAGATGGACGCAAGGCGACGTATTCTCCACTGAACGTACAACAGTTTTGCACTGGCATGGCACTGCTGCCGATCCCGATGGTATGATGCTCACCTCCGATGATTATGATCAATTCTATAGCGATAGCCACAACACGAACTTTATTAGGCACCTGTTAGCATCACGGCAGGTTCTTTTTATCGGCTTTAGCTTTAACGATCCGTTTTTAAGTCGTCTAGCAGAGGGTTCAATGCGTTCTGCGCAGACTGGTCAGCGGCATTTTGCGTTCATTGGACGACCAACGGATCAACCTACCACACCTCTCATACGCGAACAGTTTATGCGGAAATATCGTATTTCACCCATATTTTATGCGTTAAATAAGGATGCCCTCACTGGCTTCTCGTCTCACGAAAGTCTGCAGCCATTACTTGAGCTTCTCCTCTCAAATACAGGCATCTACGCTCCACATATTGCCCCCGGCGCCACCGACGCACCAGCGGAAAGCTCCCCTTTCACAAACTCAGGTAGGCTGCCCGCCAATGCCCCCCTTGCTGCGCATGATCTAAGGGATCTGGGCGACGATCTCCTCATGACGAGATCCGGCCGCCCCTTGTATGTTGATCCGCGCCTTACCAAACCAATGAACGCATCACAATATGAAACAAATCAGCACCCGATCCCCATCCTGTTGTCTGAAGTCGTGGGAGGCAAAACGTCATACCTGATATCTTGCCGACCCGAGCATGGCGCTACTACGCTGTGTCGGCGCCTTCGACTTGACCTGACTAATTCAGGATCGTTTTGCCTTGTCAAAGACGCTAATTCATTGCCTGCCTACCAAGCTAAATTAATGAAAGAATTCAACGGGTCCAAGACTCCGCCAGGAGCCGTACTTATCCTCGACAATTTCTCTATCGAAAGACATGAGAGGCTAATTCGGGAACTTCACGGCCTGAGTATTTTTAGCCGGTTTATTTTAGTTTCCCATTCATTTCGAACTGGGGACGAGTCAATGTTGCGAGATCCGGATTTTCCCTTTGAGCTTGAGCTTGCGGAACTTGAAGGGCTTCACCGGCAAGATATCCGCACGCTAACAGCGTCGGTGTTTGAGACGAGCGACAGCAACATCATCTCATCCGTGGTTGATCGCGTCTACTCAGACCTGCTAAGTCTCTGCATCCCTCTCACGCCCACGAACGTGATAATGTACATAACGATATTGTACAAGGAAGGTGATTTCCAGCCCTTAAATAGAGTCCAAATTATGGAGAGATACATACAGCAGGTGCTAACGCGTCCAAGTAATGACTATATCGATTCATTCAACTCGCGGAATAAGATAGACCTTGTCGGGTCGTTTGTATTCCGTTTGTTTTCTCAGCAGAAGTCACTGTTCACCAAAGCTGAGTGGTCGGCATTCTGTGAAGAATGGATGAATGAGGCACTAATTCAGTTCGATTCTTTAGCCATCTTAACTGAGCTCCTTGATTCAAAGATATTATGTAGTGTCGAATCTACGTACGGATTTAGGTATCGGCTGTTCTACAGTTATTTTCTCGGTCGCCATGTTTCAGATCGCCCTGCTTTGCTCGCAGACTTTTTGCGGTCCGATTCTCATATGGATACAGATGGGCTTGTTGATGTAATTTCCGGAACGAGCGTAGATAGCACAGAGCTAATAGTTGATCTAACACACAAGCTCAGATCATCTCTCGATGAATTTAAAGATCGTTATTTCGATGAGCGGTTTGATCCCCTTCTCGATTTTCAGTGGCCGATTAATACGTCGGAGGAGAGAGCGCTTTGGGATCCAATAAATCGAGCGATAGAAGCCGGCCCCACTTCCGCCTCCGAAATTGATAACGTAAAGCGATCTTTGCTGTCTGAGAGACGAACTCATGACCAAACTGTTGTCATTCGGCGGTTTGACCGGATGAAGCAGGCTCTCGCACGAATGCAGCGTGCGCTGATTGACGCTCTGGTAAATAGCAGCTACGTCTCAGGGCACGCAAAACGAACTGCGGTTGAGTGTGTGCTTGAGAGCTATGAAGCGGTATTCCAGATAGCGCTTTTCTTCTCTCCGGTAATTGCGACTAGTCGTATATTTGCTTGGAACGGAATCGCTTTCTTAAATGAAATGAACTTTGAAGAAAGCGTTGGGATAGATGAACGTATTTACGAGGTCGTGTGCGCGACCCCGAATACCATCACCTCGAAAGCAATAGATGACATTGGCACTAGAAAACTTTCGGAGGCGTTCAAGAAAATCGTCGAGGATGGAAAAGATGTGGGATTTTCGCTCCTCTTGAAATACGCGCTTATATTACGGTCGAAAGCAAATGATTGGCCACGAATAGCCGAGTCCGTTATAACTGACACAAACCGGAATAGCTTCTATATGAGAGCCATGCTCTTCGTCACTTTCGATCAACTCCAGACAGGCGTGAACTCTCTAAGAGAAAGGCAAGACCTAAAACGGTTAATTGCACTGATACAAGCTAAGCGTGAACTACGGAAAG
This sequence comes from Hansschlegelia beijingensis, assembly GCF_014196425.1. GTDB lineage: Bacteria > Pseudomonadota > Alphaproteobacteria > Rhizobiales > Methylopilaceae > Methylopila > Methylopila beijingensis. The sequence goes on along the minus strand of NZ_JACIDR010000003.1, from coordinate 434,565 downwards.
ATGCTCCTGGCGCCAAGGCAGTAAACGGCGTTCTTAGGAGCATGGAGGAGTCTGACTATTTCCGAGAGCAAGGCAATTCATCCGCAGAGCACTGATAAGGCAGGTTGCGAGGCCCGTGGGAAATCGAAGGAGCTATAGGTTTTTTTTCCTTGACACCTCCCCTCCCCCCGTGCATGTTCAAAGGACCTTCTCCCGCGGGGAGGCGCGTCCGGACCGGCCGTTCGCGCGGGATGTGAGGGCGGCGCCTGCGGCGCGGAGGCCGGACCTTCGCGGCTCGGGACGTCGGCCTGGGCTCTCCGGCTGAGGTTTTTCTTCCCTCGTCCGGTCGAGACGCGATCGCCCGCCCCGCACTAGGACGGGGCCGCGCCTTCGAGCGCCTTAAGGCGCGGGATGGCCTTTCGGGTTCGGGCTTCTTCGGGAGCCCCGGTCCGGGGCCGCAAAGGGACCGACCCCGCAAGGGGCTGCGGGCCGCCCGCGACCGGAGCGCGATCCCCCCGGCCGTCGCGAAACCGCCGCGCGTGGGGCGCCGGGCGACCGGCATTGAAATGTCAGATGCGGTGGCCCGGCGCCCTGCGCCTCCCCATCCGGCTCACGCGCGGCCTCGCCCCGCGGGAGACGCCGACGCTCGTGCGCGCGCCCGCGCCGTTTTCAGAAGGAGGTCCCGGTGGCGCTCGTTCCGCAATCCGTCTGGCCGCGAAAGGCCGCCTATGTGGCCGCGCGGCGAGCCCAGCCGGCCGCGCCCGCCGTGCCGCCTTCGCCGCCGGAGGAGGAGCGCGGGCCGCCCGCCTATGGCCGCGCCGCGCCCGCCCCTTGCGCGCCCGCGCCTGCCCGCCCGCGGGGCCTGCGCGCCGGAGGGGCCTGCCGGCGCCGCCGCCGGAAGGGCTCGCGGTGCGCAAGAAGCTCTCGGACGCCTATGAGCTGTGGCGCGCCTGCCTGTCGGCCGGCTGCCGGAGGGCCGGCCGCTGCCAGGGCGATCTCGGCTGCGCGTGCCTCGCCGAGCAGCGCGACCGGGTGGATTTCGACGCGCTCGGCCGCAGCCTGCGGGAGGGCGTGAGGTCAGGCGAGGCGGAGGCCCCGCCGCCGCCCGCCGCAGTTCCGCGACGGGGCCGCAAGAGCGCGGCGCGGCGCAGGGCTCAGCGGTACAGCTCTTCGTTGCCGAGCCATTTGTAGAGCCCGGCGACCTGTTCGGCGTAGCCGTTGAACAGGAGGGTCGGCCGCCGCTCGTTGGTGCCGAGCACGCGCTCGCTGGCCTGGCTCCAGCGCGGGTGCGGCACCTCCGGGTTCACATTGGCCCAAAAACCGTATTCGCCGGGGCCGGCGACCGCCCACAGCGTCTTGGGGCGCTTGTCGGTGAAGTCGAAGCTGACGATGCCCTTGACGGACTTGAAGCCGTATTTCCACGGCACGGCGAGGCGGATCGGCGCGCCCATCTGGCGGGCGAGCGGCTTGCCATAGGCGCCGGTGGCCAGAAAGGCGAGGTCGTTGGTGGCCTCCGCCATGGTCAGCCCCTCGGTGTAGGGCCAGTCGAACAGCGGGCTCGCCTGGCCGGGCGCGACGTCGGGGTTGAGGAAGGTCTTCATCACCACGTATTTGGCCGAGCCGAGCGGCCTCGCCATCGCGACGAAGTCCTTGAGCGGGATGCCCGACCAGGGCAGCGCCATCGACCACGCCTCGACGCAGCGGTGCCGGTAGAGCCGCTCTTCGGGCGGCAGCTTCTTCAGCAGGTCGTCGATGCCGACCTCGAACGGCTTCTCGACCATGCCGCCGACCTTGATGGTCCAGGGCCGGATCGGCAGCGCGGCGGCGTCCTCGGCGACGCTCTTCGAGGTGTTGAACTCGTAATAGTTGTTGTAGCCGAGATTGTAGGCTTCCGGCGTCACCGGCCGGTCGAGCACATAGGCCGGGTTGCGCTTCACCGGGTAGAGCCCGGCGGAGGGGTCCGGCGGCTGGGGGGCTGCGGCCTTCTTCTCGCCGAAGCCGAAGAACGCGCTCGCGGGCGAGGCCGCAAGCGCCGCGCCGGCGAGGCCAGCCGCCGCGATGAAGCTGCGGCGGTTCAGCCAGACATGCTCGGGCGTCGCCCCGGATTCGGGGATCGCCCAGGACGGAACGCGTCGGATGAGCATGATGGTCTCCGCGGCAGGCATACGCTGCGACGATCTACGAACGACGACGGCCGGAGGTTACGCCTCCGGCCGCAGCGCGTCTTCACGAGCCCGCGAGCGCGGGCGGCGTCAGATCGGATCGAGCGTCAGCGACGACAGGCCGGCCGCGACCGCGATGCCGGTGCTGCCCTCGAGGCTGATCGGCTGCAGCGAGACGGTGGTGTCCGAGCCGCCGACCAGGACGTTCGCGCCGACGCCGATCAGCGCCGTGGCGCTCGCCGAGGCGCCCAGATACTTGCCGGCCAGATCGCCCGGCCCGAGGTCCTTGGAATGCGCCAGCACCGCCCAGGCGAGCACGCCCGGCCCGGTGGCGCCGACGTCCACGCCGACCTTGTTGATGTGGCCGACATAGAGGTCGACCGCGTTGCGGCCGGCGCTCGGCCGGTAGATGCAGGACAGCTCGCGCCGCGAGCCGACCACATAGCCGATCGTGCCCGGCGTCTCGCAGGTCAGCGTGCCGGTCTGGTAGCCCGACACCGGCTGGTAGTAGCGCGGCTGCTTGGAGATCGTGACGGACGGGTGGCTGGCGTCGGCCGCGAGCGCCGCGCCGGCTGCGAGGCAGCCGGCCGCGACGAGGCCGGCCCTGATCAGTGCGTGCATGGTCGTGGGTCTCCCGGGTGTCGTCCCCGCGATGACCGAACGCTTCAGGCGCGGGTTTCGTTCGACCGCGTCAGCGCAGTTCCGCGCAAAAACGCTGGATGCGCCGGCAGGCCTCCTCTAGCGTCTCGTCGGCCGCCGCATAGGAGATGCGGAAGTTCGGCCCGAGGCCGAAGGCCGAGCCGTGCACCACCGCGACGCCTTCGGCCTCGAGCAGCTCGGAGACGAAGTCCTCGTCGGTCTCGATGGTCTTGCCCGAGGGCGCCTTGCGGCCGAGCGCGCCCTGGCAGGACGGGTAGACGTAGAACGCGCCTTCCGGCGTCGGGCAGGACAGGCCGCGCGCCTGGTTCAGCATCGACACCACGAGGTCGCGCCGCCGCTCGAACGCCTCGCGGAAGCCCGGCAGGAAGTCCTGCGGACCGGCGAGCGCCTCGAGCGCCGCCCACTGGGCGATCGAGCAGGCGCCGGAGGTCTGCTGGCCCTGCACCATCTCCATCGCCCGGATCAGCTTGTCCGGCCCGGCCGCGTAGCCGATGCGCCAGCCGGTCATGCAATAGGCCTTGGAGACGCCGTTCATGGTCAGCGTGCGGTCGTAGAGCGCCGGCTCGACCTGCGCGGGCGTGGTGAACTCGAAGCCGCCGAACACGAGGTGCTCATACATGTCGTCGGTCAGCACCCAGACATGCTCGTGCCGCAGCAGCACGTCGGTCAGCGCCTTGATCTCCTCCCGCGAATAGGCCGCGCCGGAGGGGTTCGAGGGCGAGTTCAGCAGCACCCACTTGGTGCGCGGCGTGATCGCCGCCTCGAGGTCCTCGGCGCGCAGCTTGAAGCCGTGCTCGATCCGGGTGTCGACGATCACCGGCGTGCCGCCGTTGAGCGCGACCATCTCGGGGTAGCTCACCCAGTACGGCGCCGGCACGATCACCTCGTCGCCGGGGTTAAGCGTCGCCACGAAGGCGTTGTAGAGAATCTGCTTTCCGCCGGTCGCCACGATGGTCTGCGACGGCCGGTAGTCGAGCCCGTTCTCGCGCTTGAACTTCTGCGCGATCGCCTCGCGCAGCGGCGCGATGCCGGCGACCGGGGGATATTTGGTCTCGCCGCGGCGGATCGCGTCGATCGCGGCGTCCTTGATGTTCTGCGGCGTGTCGAAATCGGGCTCGCCGGCGCCGAGCGAGATGACGTCGCGGCCCGCCGCCTTGAGGTCGCGGGCCTTCTGGGTGACCGCGATGGTGGCGGACGGCTTTACGCGCGACAGCGCGTCGGCGAGGAAGGCCATTTTTTGCGAGCTCCGGGCATCGATTTCCGGGCGGACCCTATGTCGCGGGACCCGGGCGACGCAACCCGAAACGGGTCAGCGCAGCGGGCCCTTGAAGACGAAGAAGGCCCCGGCCGCGATGAGCGCGAAGCCGACGACGTGGTTCACCGTCAGCCGCTCGCCCAGATAGACGACGGAGAACACCGCGAACACGCTGAGCGTGATCACCTCCTGCATCGCCTTGAGCTCGGCGCCCGAATAGACCGCGCTGCCGATCCGGTTCGCCGGCACGGCGAAGCAGTATTCGATCAGCGCGATGCCCCAGCTGACCAGGATCGCCGCCCACAGCGGCGCAGCCTTGAACTTGAGGTGGCCGTACCAGGCGAACGTCATGAAGACGTTCGAGCACAGCAGAAGCACGAGCGGCGCGAGCGCAGGCGACAGGTTCGGCATCGGAGCACCGGTGGAGGGACGGTAGCGGACGGAAGGAGGCGGGGCGCCGGGTCAGCCGGGCGCGATGTCGGTCAGCCGGGCGCCCGCCATCGCCTCGAGCTGCAGCAGCAGCGCCGAGTGATCGTAGCCGCCGGCGCCCAACCTGTCGCGCAGCTCGACGAAGCGGTCGCGGACGTCCTGCGACAGCGGCAGCGTCACGCCGGCCTCCGCGGCGGCGGCGAGCGCGGTGTCGAGATCCTTGATCTGGGTGCCGACCATGCCGCCCGGCCGGAAGTCGCGCTCGAGCATGCGCCGGCCGTGCTCCTCGAGGATGCGGCTCTCCGCGAAACCGCCGCGGATCGCCTCGCGCACGGCGGCCGGATCGGCGCCGCCGGCGGCGGCCAGCAGCAGCGCCTCCGAGACCGCGCCGATCGTCACGCCGACGATCACCTGGTTGGCGAGCTTGGCGAGCTGCCCGGCGCCGGCCGGGCCGACGCGGATCGCGCGGCCGAGCGGCGCGAAAACCAGCCGGGCCCGCTCGAACGCCTCGGGATCGCCGCCGACCATGATCGCCAGCGCGCCGGCCGCCGCGCCCCTCGTGCCGCCCGACACCGGCGCGTCGAGATGGGCGACGCCCTGCCCCGCGAGGCGCGCGGCGTGGTCACGGGCGAGCGACGGCGGAATCGAGCTCATGTCGATCACGAGGCCGCCGGGCTTCAGCGCCGCTGCCGCGCCCCCGGCCCCGAACAGCGTGTCGGCGACCGCGGGTCCGTCGGCCAGCATGGCGATCAGCACGTCGCAGGCCGCCGCGGCCTCGGCCGCCGAGCTTGCGGCGCGCGCGCCGTCCTGCGCCAGCGCCCGCGCCTTGTCGGCCGTGCGGCTCCAGGCCACCACCTCGAAGCCGGCGCCCAGCAGGCGCCGCGCCATCGGCGCGCCCATCAGGCCTATGCCAAGGAAACCGATGCTGGGTCGCGCGGACGTCATCTGAAGGGCTCCCGGTCAGGCCTCTCAGCGCGTTACCGCTCCGGCTCGCCGCGCGCAACGTGAACGTGAAGGCTGCCCTCCCGCCGTCTCGCCCTAGATGGCCGCGTCGCCCTGCCTCCGCGTCTCAAGAGCCGCCGATCATGATCGTCTTCCGTCCCGCGTGGCTGACCCTGTGCGCCCTCCTGGCGGTCGCGCCTGCGAGCGCAGCGCCGTCAGGGTCGGACCGGGCAGAGGAGCTGCTGGGGCGGATGACGCTCGAGGAGAAGGCCGGGCAGCTCAACATGATCTCGGCCCTTCCGGAGGACGACCCGAAGGCCGCCGAGGTGCGCGACGAGATCGCCGCGGGCCGTGTGGGAAGCCTGTTCAACGTCCACGGCGCCGACGCCGCGCGGGCGGCGCAGGAGGCGGCCGGCCGCAGCCGCCTCGGCGTGCCGCTGCTCCTGGCGTTCGACGCCATCCACGGCTACCGGACGATCTTCCCGACGCCCCTTGGCCAGGCGGCGAGCTGGGACATGGAGCTGATCCGCCGGGCCGAACGGGTCACCGCGACGGAGGCGGCGGCGGACGGCGTCAACGTGATCTTCGCGCCGATGCTCGACGTGACGCGCGACGCACGCTGGGGCCGCGCCGTCGAGGGGCCGGGGGAGTCGCCATGGCTCGCCGCGCGCATCGCGGAAGCGCGGGTGAAGGGACTGGAGGGCGACGATCTCGCGGCGCCCGATGCGACGGCCGCCTGCGCAAAACATCTCGGGGCCAACGGGGCGGTCGAGGGCGGGCGGGACTACACGGCGCCCGATCTTTCCCGGCGCGGGCTGCGCGAGACCTACCTGCCGCCCTTCCACGCCGCCGTGGAGGCAGGCGCGCATTGCATGATGGCCGCCTTCAACGCGCCGGACGGCCTGCCGACGGTCGCCAACGCCTGGCTGCTGACCGACGTGCTCAGGCGGGAATGGGGGTTCGAGGGGCCGGCGCTCAGCGACTTCAGCGCGGTGAGGGAGCTGGTCGTCCATGGCTTCGCACGGGACGCCGAGGACGCGGCCGCCCAGGCGTTCGCGGCGGGCGCCGATGTCGACATGCAGTCGAAGGCGTTCGTCAGAAGCCTGCCGGACCTTGTCCGCGCGGGCGTCGTGCCCGAGAACGCGCTCGACGCGGCCGTTCGGCGCGTGCTCCGGCTCAAGGAAGCGCTCGGCCTGTTCGATGATCCGTCGCGCGGCGCCCGGCCCGGCCGCGCGGAAGCGACCCTGTTCCGTCCGGAGCATCGGGCGGTCGCGCAGGAGCTCGCGGAGAAATCAGCCGTCCTGCTGAAGAATGACGGCGGCGTCCTGCCCTTCCGGCGGGACGTCCGCAAGGTCGCCCTGATCGGGCCGATCGGCGACTCGCCGGCCGACACGCTCGGGCCGTGGGCCGGCCGCGGAGAACCCTCGGAGACGGTCACGCTTCGGCAGGGCCTCGCGCAGGTCCTGGGCGACGCCGTCCAGCTTTCGTTCGCCGCCGGCGGCGCGGCCGAAGCGTCCTCGGACGCCGACATCGCCGCCGCAGTCGAGGCCGCGCACGGCGCCGACGCGGTGGTGCTCGCGCTCGGCGAGCGGTTCAACCAGTCCGGAGAAGGCGCAAGCCGCGCTTCGCTCGATCTGCCGGGCGACCAGGCGAAGCTCGCCAGGGCCGTGCTGGCGCTCGGCAAGCCCGCCGTCGCGGTGGTGTTCGCAGGCCGGCCGCTCGTCCTGACTGAGCTTGCCGCGCAGGCCCCCGCGATTCTCTACGCCTGGCAGCCCGGCAGCATGGGCGGTCTCGCGCTCGCCCGGCTGATCATGGGCGAAGTCTCCCCCACCGGGCGCCTGCCGATGACGTTCCCGCGGACGGTCGGGCAGGTCCCGATCCATCACGAGCAGAGGCCGACCGGCCGCCCCGCCACGCTGCCGCCCGAGCCCTACACCGCAGGCTATGGCGACGAGAGCCACGAGCCGCTTTACCCGTTCGGCTTCGGGCTCGGCTACACGAGCTTCTCGTTCGGCGCCCCGCGGCTCGACCGCGACGTGCTGCGCGACGGCGAGACCGTGACGGCGCAGGTCGAGGTGACGAACACAGGCGCCCGGGCCGGCGAGACCGTGGCTCAACTCTATCTTCGGCCGCGCGTGGCGCGCGTGGCCCCGCCGTTGCGCCAGCTCCGCGGCCACCAGCGGGTCGCGCTCGCGCCTGGAGAGAGCAGGACGGTCACGTTCTCGATCCGCGCCGAGGACTTCGCGTACTGGCTCTCGGACGATCGCTTCGCCGCGACGGCCGGGCCGGTCGAGGTGATGACCGGCCCCGACGCCGCCGACGTGCGCACGGCCGTCTTCGACTACAGGCCGTTGAGGGACGCTGAGCTCAGTTCAGGCGGAACTCGGCCCTCACCGGCTGGAAGTCCGCCGGACCGATGAGCGCCTTGTGCGCCACCCTGACCGAGTGCAGGACGCCCTCGAGCTCCTTTCGCCACCAGTCCAGAAAGCGCCGCAGGACCGGAAACTCGGGGGAATGGTCGTAGTCCTGCCAGAGGAAGGACTGCAGCAGCTTGGGGTGATCGGGCATGCGGTAGAGGATCTCCGCGGTGATCAGCCCGTAACCCTGCATCTGAAGTTCGAAATCCGCACTCGCCCGCTGGACGCTCGACTTGGGGAACTCACGCTCGCTCATCGCATGCTCCATCGCCTCGCGGCGCGGTTGCCGAAGCGCCGCAACGTCAGTGTGTTCTGCGACTCACTTTCATGACAATCGAAAAGCGGGTAATAGCCTTGTGATTTCAGTGCTTTAGCAGCATGCGCGGGCAGCTGCTGCCAGCGACCCGAGCCGCCGGACGGATCCGTCCCGGGCTCTCGTGCGTATGGCAGGACGCCCGCCGCACCGGCGGCCCTGACGCGAGCGCAGCCGGATGATCGCGAAACGACTGATACTGGCGTTGGCGATCGCGGCCGCGCCCGACCTCGCGGCGGCGCAGAGCTGTCTGCGCGACTGCCTCAACGGCCGGATCAGCGCCACCGCCAGCGACATCGAGATCAAGGACGCCGCGCTCGCGTGCCGCCGGACCTGCGAGGACGGGGCCCGCGCCGCGCTGCAGCGCGACGGGCTCTTGGAGAAGTCCGCGAGTTGCCCCGCCGAGCAGCTGTCGCTCGAGGACCTGCGCAAGGTCAGGGCCGCGAGCCCGTCCTTCTACGTGCAGTCCAACGTGTTCATCTGGGACGCCAGAAACCCGTTTGCCGACCGCGTGTTGACGAAGATCGAGGTGTCGGCCCAGAACCTTGACCTCAACGACGTCGGGTTCACCGGCGCGGGGCTCGTGCCGCCATCGGGCGAAGGCGCGTTCGTGATCCCGGGATTCTACGAGGGCTACCCGGCCGTCCGCTTCGGCGCCCGGGTGCAGAAGATCTGGGCCTGCAGGATCAGATGAGCCGTCTCTTCACCATCGGATATGAGGGCGCCACGCCCAACGCGCTGGCCGACGCGCTGGCGAACGCCGGCGTCGAGACGCTGGTCGACGTGCGCGCGGTGGCGAACTCCCGCCGCCCCGGCTTCTCGAAGCGGGCGCTTGCGGCGGGGCTCGCGGAGCGCGGCGTCGGCTACCTGCACATGCGGGCGCTCGGAACCCCGGCCGACGGGCGGGCGGCCGCGCGCTCCGGGCGGCACGACGAGATGCGCCGCATCTACGAAGCCCATCTCCAGACCGAGGCCGCCCGGGACGAGCTGACGGCGCTCGAGCAGCTGATCCGGACGGGCAAGCGGCTCTGCCTGCTGTGCTTCGAGCGCGAGCCCGAGCACTGCCACCGGCTGATGATCGCCGAGCGCGTCGAGGCCGCGGACGCGGACGTCGCGATCGAGCATCTGCACCCGCTGCCGGCGACCTTCGAGCGGCCCTGAGCCGCCGCGGCCTCAGCCGAGCGCGCGGATCGCGGCCAGCGCCTCCGGCGTGTCGACGTCGATCAGCGCGCCGTCATCCGCCTCGACCTCGCGCGCCGTCTCGGTCTGTTCCGCCAGCAGATGGCGTCCGCCGGCGTCGCCCTCGATCGCGCAGAGGGCCGGGAAGAAGCGTCGCCCCCACAGCACCGGATTGCCGCGCCGGCCGTCGCGGACAGGCGCCACGACATGCGCGCCGCCGGCCGGATCGAACGCCGCCACCAGACGGGCGAGCAGCGCCGGCTTCACCAGCGGCATGTCGCCGAGCAGCACCAGCGCCCCGTCGGCCTTCGCGGGAAGCGCCTCCAGCCCGGCGCGCAAGGAGGTCGAGAGTCCCTCGGCGAAGCTCGGGTTCGGCACGAAGCGGACCGGCAGCCCGGACAACGCCGCCTCGACGGCCGCCCTCTGATGGCCGGTCACCACCAGGACCTCCCCCAGCCCGGCGGCGAGCGCCGCCTCGACCGCATGCCGCACGAGCGGCCGCCCCTGCACGGTCTCCAGCAGCTTGTTCGGCCCGCCCATGCGGGTCGAGCGGCCGGCGGCCAGGACCACCGCGGCGACGCTCGGGGCGCGCGGCAGGTCGCGCTCCTGGCGGGGTTGCGGGCGGGCCGGTATCTCCATCAGCAATCCTCCGACGCCCATCCGGCTGATGTCGCGGCCACTGAGCGGAAGCTTCGCGAGCAGCCGGTTGAGCACCCAGTCGAAACCGTTCTCCCTGGGGCTGCGCGCGCAGCCCGGCGCGCCCAGCACCGGGACGCCCGCAAGGTCGCCGAGCAGCAGCAGATTGCCCGGATCGACCGGCATTCCCAGCCGGCGGATCTCGCCGCCCGCCGCCTCCAGCGCCGCCGGGATGACGTCGCGCCGGTCGGTGATCGCCGAGGCGCCGAACACGATGATGATCTCGGGCCTTTCCAGCGCCAGCTCGCGCAGGCTGCGGACGAGGCTGCGCTCGTCATGCGGAACCCGGCGTTCGGCCACCAGCTTCGCCCCGGCCGCCGCGAGCCTGCGCTGCAGCACCGTCATGGTCTTCTCGACCACCTTGGGCTCGAGCCCCGGCAGCAGCGTCGATATGGCGGCGACGCGCCTGACCTCGAACGGCGCCAGACGCACCAGCGGCCCGCGCGCGCGGGCGAGCGCCTCGGCGCGGGCGACGAGATCCTCCGGCGCCGCGAACGGGATGATCTTCACTGTCGCGGCCATGGCGCCCTGGGGGACCAGCGCATGCTCGTCGAGCGTCGCGAGCGTCACCGCCTCGTCGATGTCGTTGAGCGCGTCGACGCCCGCGCGATCGACCAGCAGCAGGCCGGCCCTGTCGGCGAAGATATTGGCGCGCCCGGTGAACGCCGGGTCGGCGCGCAGGCCCGGTCCGAGCAGAGCGGCCGCGACGCGCTGGGCGGCGGCGTCCTCGGCGACGTCGTCCGCAGCCATCTCTGCGACCACGACCTCGCGCACCCCGCCCTGCTCGAGCGCGGTCACGTCGGCCGCCGTGATCCGCGCGCCCTTCCTGAGCACATAGCCCGGGAGCCGGATGGCGTGCGCGGCCACGCAGCCCTGCGCCCGCGACACGCTCACGGGACCGAACTTCACGAGGCGAGCTCCGCGCGGCGCAGCACGGCGGTGATCTCCGCCATGATCGAAACCGCGATCTCGGCCGGCGAGGAGGCCCCGATGGGAAGCCCGATCGGCGCGCGGATCCGCTGCAGCGCGGCGTCCGGGACGCCCTGCGCCTTCAGCCGGTCGAGCCGCGCCGCATGGGTGCGGCGGGAGCCGAGCGCGCCGACATAGAAGCAGCCGCTCTCAAGCGCCCGCGCGAGAGCCGGATCGTCGATCTTGGGATCGTGGCTGAGGGCTGCGAAGGCGGTGAACGGGTCGAGCGCAAGCTCCGGCAGCGCGACGTCCGGCCACTCGGGCCGCAGTTCGACGTCCGGAAAGCGCTCGGGCGTGGCGAAGGCGGTCCGGGGATCGACCACCGCGACCTGATAGCCGAGCGCGGTCGCCAGCGGCCCCAGCGTCTGCGCGATGTGCACGGCGCCCGTGAGGACGAGGCGCGGCGGCGGGACGTGGACGTTGAGGAACACGGAGCGCCCTGCCGCGTCCTCGACGACGCCGCTGCGGCCGGACGCCAGCGCGCGGCCGATCTCGGCGGCCAGCGGATCCTGCGCAGGCTCCAGCACGAGCCGCTGCTCGCCGCTGTCGAGCGCGGTCACGACGACCGCCGGACGCCGGGCCGCCCGCGCGGCGTTGAGCGCGGCGAGCAGATCGAGCTTCATGCCAGCTTCTCGACGAAAACCCTGATGCGGCCGCCGCACGACAGCCCGACGCGCCAGGCGGTCTCGTCCGCGACCCCGAACTCGAGCAGCCGGGGCTCTCCGGAGGCGATCACCTCGGCGGCTTCGCTGACGACCGCGCTTTCGACGCAGCCGCCGGAGACCGAGCCCTGGAACTCGCCGTCGGCGTCGATCAGCAGATGGCTGCCGACCGGCCGCGGCGCCGATCCCCAGGTCTCCACCACGGTGGCGAGCGCGACGGAGCGCCCTTCGCGAGCCCACTCTTCAGCGGTCGACAGTAGATCCATGGGCGCCCTCCGGGTGCAGAGCCCGAGATAGGCCGCCGCGCGCGTCCGCACAATGACGGGCTGCGGCCGCCTTACGGCGGCGGCGGCGCGAGCCCCGCCTCGACGATGAACCGCTTCGCCCGCTTCACCGCGTCGTCCGCGGACATGCCCTCCCCGCCGCTTTCAAGCGCCGCGAAGACCGTGCTGCGTCCGTCGCGCTCGACCCAGCCGACGGACCAGGCCGCGCCGTCGCAGGCGCCGCTCTTGATCGCCACCGTGGCCTCGCCCCAGCGCTCCGTCGGCACGATCTCGACCGTCCGGGCCTGCGACTCCGCCGAAGTCGGCAGTTCGCCGCGCTTGAGTCGCGCGAGGAACTCGACCTGTTCGACCGGGTTGAGCGCGAGCCCGTCCGGCCGGTCGCCACGACCGAGCCGCTCCACGGGCCCGCCCGAATCGGCGTTTCCGTAGCGCATCGCCGCAAGGGCCTTGGCGAAGGCGTCGGAGCCGATCCGGCGCGACACCTCCTCATAGACCCAGGCCGCACCGTTGCGGAACGCGTCGCGCAGGCTGACGCCGTCGGGCGGATCGCCCTCGATCGGCGGATTGCGCTTCACCCGCGCGCCGGCGTCCGGAACGACGCCGCGGTCGAGCGCGATGACGCTCGCGGGTATGTCGAAGGTCGCGCAAGGCGGAAGGCGGCGCTCGCAGGTCGGCTCTCCGGAACTCGCCGGCGCGGTCCCGGCCGCGACGTCGCGAATCGCGATGCACGCCTCGACCCCGGCGAAGGCCTTGGAGAAGGCCGCCTGCAGATCGGGCGTCTGCGCGCGCGCCAGCGGGACCGCGGCGAGCACGAGGCCCGCGGCGGCCCAGGATACTTTGCCGGCTCGCCGGAAACCCCCTATGTCCGTTCTCCCCTGGCCCTGCTGATTCTCAAACGTCGCCGTCATACGCGGCCTGATCCCCGATGGGCGGCTCTCGCCCCGTCATCCTCTACACGCACGCAAAACGCCGGGCCCGCGGCGTCCTCGGCGAGGCGGGCGCGGGCGCGCGGGAAAACAGGACAAGATAGCGCCCGCGCGACCGGCGGAAAGCGCAGCCCGGCGTTCCAATTTTTCCCGTGGTCGAACGTGCGCGAACCACGCCCGGCGCGTTGTGGCCGACCGCGACGCTTGCTAAGACTGCACACCAACCGTGCTCGCCCACGGAAGGGGCGCCGCCCCTGAGTCGGGGCGCGGAAGCGAAGTCGGCAACGCGAAGGAACCCGATGGAGTATTTCGCGCAGCAACTGATCAACGGCGTCACGCTCGGCTCGATCTACGGGCTCATCGCCATCGGCTACACGATGGTCTACGGCATCGTCGGCATGATCAATTTCGCTCATGGCGACATCTTCATGGTCGGCGCGTTCCTGGCGCTCATCGTCTATCTTGCCCTCGCGGCGCTCGGCGTCGCATTCGCGCCGCTGGCGCTGCTGATCGTGCTGGTCGTGGCGATGGCTTTGACCGCACTCTATGGCTGGACTGTGGAGCGGATCGCCTATCGGCCGCTCCGGGGCTCGTTCCGGCTGGCGCCGCTGATCTCCGCCATCGGCATGGCGATCTTTCTCCAGAACTACGTCCAGGTCGCGCAGGGCGCGCGGGTCAAGCCGCTGCCGCCGGTGGTGCGCGGCTATTTCTGGCAGTCCGAGGGCGGCGGCGGCTTCGTCGTCAACATCTCGAACGTGCAGGTGATCATCGTGCTGACCACGATCGTCTCGATGATCGCGTTCTGGCTGATCGTCACCCGGACGTCCTTCGGCCGCGCGCAGCGCGCCTGCGAGCAGGACAGCAAGATGGCCGCGCTGCTCGGGGTCGACGTCGACCGCACCATCTCGCTGACCTTCGTCATGGGGGCGGCGCTCGCCTCCGTGGCGGGCCTCATGTACCTGCTCTATTACGGCGTGGCCGACTTCTACATCGGCTTCGTGGCCGGGATTAAAGCCTTCACGGCCGCCGTCCTCGGCGGCATCGGCTCGCTGCCGGGCGCGATGCTGGGCGGGCTGCTGATCGGCCTGATCGAGACCCTCTGGTCCGCCTATTTCTCGGTCGAATACAAGGACGTCGCCGCGTTCTCCATTCTGGTGATCGTGCTGATCTTCCTGCCTTCCGGCCTGCTCGGCAGGCCGGAAGTCGAGAAGGTCTGAGGCGGCTCGTGGCGGATCACGCGCCGGCTCATCCGTCCTCGCCCTTCATGGCGGCGCTGCGGAACGCGTTCATCACGGCGCTGATCGCGCTGGGGCTCGCGGCGCCGATGATGGGGCTGGTCACCGTCCAGGGCCCCAACGGGCTGAGGCTCGAGCCGCACTGGGAGCGGGTCGCGATCGCGGTCGGCCTGGTCTTCCTGGGGCGGCTCGCGCTCAACCTGACGATCTGGCGGCCCGACGCGGGCCGGACCCGGACCCAGATCCCGCCGCGCGTCGAGGCGACGCTCGCCCGGCTCGGCCGCTGGTTCGCCCCCGTCGCGGTCGCGCTGGCGGTCGCGCTGCCCTTCCTGCCGGGCGTCGAGCGCTACACGGTCGATCTCGCGATCCTGGTGCTGACCTATGTGATGCTGGGCTGGGGCCTCAACATCGTGGTCGGCCTCGCGGGCCTTCTGGACCTCGGCTACGTCGCCTTCTACGCGGTCGGCGCCTATTCCTACGCGCTGCTCGCCCAGCATTTCGGCCTGTCGTTCTGGGTGTGCCTGCCGCTCGCCGGCATTCTCGCGGCGTTCTGGGGCGTGCTGCTCGGCTTCCCGGTGCTGCGGCTGCGCGGCGACTATCTGGCGATCGTGACGCTGGCTTTCGGCGAGATCATCCGGATCGTCCTGCTCAACTGGTACTGGTTCACCGGCGGCCCGAACGGCATCGGCGGCATCCCCCGGCCGAGCTTCTTCGGGCTCGACTTCACGCCCGGGCCCGATGGCTTCGCGGCGACATTCGGGCTGAAATTCTCGCCCCTGCACCGGATCATCTTTCTCTACTACCTGATCCTGGCGCTGGCGCTGATCACCAATTTCGTGACAATCCGGCTTCGCCGCCTGCCGATCGGCCGGGCCTGGGAGGCGTTGCGCGAGGACGAGATCGCGTGCCGGTCGCTCGGGGTCAACACGGTCAACACGAAGCTCACCGCGTTCGCGCTGGGGGCCATGTTCGCCGGCTTCGCGGGCTCATTCTTCGCCACCCGGCAGGGCTTCATCAGCCCCGAAAGCTTCGTGTTCATGGAGAGCGCGATGATCCTGGCGATCGTGGTGCTCGGCGGCATGGGCTCGCAGATCGGCGTCGCGATCGCCGCCGTGGCGATGATCGGCGGCTTCGAGCTGTTCCGCGAGTTCAAGGACTACCGGATGATCGTGTTCGGCGCCGTCATGGTCGGAATCATGGTGTGGCGGCCGCGCGGCCTCGTCTCCTCGCGCACGCCTTCGGTGTTCCTCAAGGAGAAGAAGGCGATCGCCGGCTCCCTCGTGCAGGAGGGACATGGATGACGGTGAGGCCGCTCGACGCGCCCGAACTGCCGCCCGAGGTCCTGCTGCGGGTCGAGCATCTCACCATGCGGTTCGGCGGCCTGGTGGCGGTCGACGACGTGTCCTTCGACGTGCGGCGCGACGAGATCACCGCGCTGATCGGGCCCAACGGCGCCGGCAAGACCACCGTCTTCAACTGCATCACCGGCTTCTACAAGCCGACCGTGGGCCGGCTGACGCTGCGCAGGGCCGAGGACGAGAGCTGGCTGCTGGAGCGGCTGCGCGACCACGAGATCTCGCGCGCCGCGGGCGTCGCCCGGACCTTCCAGAACATCCGCCTGTTCGGCGGCATGACGCTGCTCGAGAACCTGCTGGTGGCGCAGCACGGGCCGCTGATGCGGGCGTCGGGCTTCACCCTGCTGGGCGTTCTGGGCTTCGCCAGCTATGGCCGCGCCGAGCGCGCGGCGATCGACAAGGCGACCGCCTGGCTGGAGCGCATCGGCCTCATCGATCGCGCCGACGACGCGGCCGCCGACCTGCCCTATGGCGACCAGCGCCGCCTCGAGATCGCGCGCGCGATGTGCACCGATCCGGTTCTGCTGTGCCTCGACGAGCCGGCGGCCGGCCTCAACCCGCGCGAAAGCGCCGAGCTGAACACGCTGCTGCGCTCGATCCGCAACGAGGGCGTCGCGGTGCTGCTGATCGAGCACGACATGAGCGTGGTGATGGAGATCTCCGATCACGTGGTGGTTCTGGACTACGGCAAGAAGATCTCGGACGGCTCGCCCGCGGCCGTGCGCGAGGACCCGAAGGTGATCGCCGCCTATCTGGGCGTGGAGGACGAGGAGGTCGCGAAGGTCGAGCAGGAGATCGAGCGCATCGCCGAGGAGAGCGGGGCGTGAGCGAAGCCATGCTCTCGCTGCGCGGGGTCACGGCCTATTATGGCGCCATCGCCGCGCTGAAGGGCGTCGACATCGAGGTGCCGGCCGGCGAGATCGTCACGCTGATCGGCGCCAACGGCGCCGGCAAGTCGACGCTGATGATGACGATCTTCGGCGCGCCGCGCGCCCGCGACGGCTCGATCCTGTTCGACGGCCGCGACATCACGCATCTGCCGACCTACGAGATCGCGCGGCTCAAGATCGCGCAGTCGCCCGAGGGCCGCCGCATCTTCCCGCGCATGACGGTGCTGGAAAACCTGCAGATGGGCGCGGCGGTGACGCAGTTCGCGCATTTCGACGAGGATCTGCGGCGCGTCTTCGACATCTTCCCCCGCCTGAAGGACCGCGCCAGCCAGCGCGGCGGCACGCTGTCGGGCGGCGAGCAGCAGATGCTGGCGATCGCCCGCGCGCTGATGAGCCGGCCCCGCCTGCTGCTGCTCGACGAGCCTTCGCTCGGCCTCGCGCCGCTGATCGCCAAGCAGATCTTCTCGGTGGTGGGCGAGCTCAACCGCAACGAGGGGCTGACGGTGTTCCTGGTCGAGCAGAACGCCTATCACGCGCTCAAGCTCGCGCACCGGGGCTATGTGATGGTCAACGGCCAGATCACCATGAGCGGCGGCGGGCTCGAGCTTCTGGAGCGCCCCGAGGTCCGGGCGGCCTATCTGGAGGGCGGCCGGTGAGCGCGCCCGGCGGAGACGCGCGATGGGCCTGATCTGGGAGATCTCGCTCGCCGAGTTCGGCTTCGTCACCGTCGTGCTCGGCGGCGGCGCGGCGTGGCTCGCCGGGCGCGCGCTGGCGCGCTCCTGGGAGCCGGCCTGGAAGGCGGCGCTGTGGATGGTCCCGCTCGCCGCCGCCGTGCGCTTCATCCACTACGCGCTGTTCAGCGGCAGCCTGCTGACGCTTCATTATTTCGTCGTCGACCTCGTGATCCTGATCGCGCTCGCGCTCGCGGGCCATCGCGTGACGCTCGCCGGCCGCATGGCGCGCCAGTATCGCTGGCTCTACGAGCGCGCCGGCCCGTTCGGCTGGCGGCGCCGCGACCGCGGAGGAGCGGCGTGACAGACGCGGCGCGACGCGCCAACAATGGCTCCAGGCAGCGCTATCGAAGGGGACTCTCGGCATGAAGCGACATCTCGGAACAGCCATGGGCCTCGGCCTCGCCGTCGCGCTCGCCGCGCCGGCCTATGCGGACATCGTGGTCGGCATCGGGGCGCCCATCACGGGCGAGAACGCCGTCTTCGGCGCCCAGATCCGCAACGGCGCCGAGCAGGCGGTGGCCGACATCAACGCGGCCGGCGGGGTCAATGGCGAGAAGCTGGTGGTCAAGGTCGGCGACGACGCCTGCGATCCCAAGCAGGCCGTCAACGTCGCGAACCAGCTGGTCTCCGAAGGCGCCAAGGTGGTGATCGGCCATTACTGCTCGGGCTCGTCGATCCCGGCCTCGTCGGTCTACGCCGAGGAAGGCATCATCGAGATCTCGCCGGCCTCCACCAACCCGGCCTTCACCGACAAGCGCCCCGGCCCGACCATCTACCGCGTCTGCGGCCGCGACGACCAGCAGGGCGCCATCGGCGGCAAGTATCTGCTCGACAACTTCAAGGACAAGAAGGTCGCGATCGTCCACGACAAGTCGTCCTACGGCAAGGGTCTCGCCGACGAGACGCTCAAGACCTTCCGCGACGGCGGCGGCAAGGAAGTCATGTATGAGGCGATCACGCCCGGCGAGAAGGACTACTCGGCGCTGGTGTCGAAGCTGAAGCAGGCCAATGTCGACGCGGTCTACTTCGGCGGATACTACCAGCAGGCCGGCCTGATCGTGCGCCAGATGCGCGACCAGGGCCTGCAGGCCAAGCTGCTGGGCGGCGACGCGCTTCAGAGCATGGAGTTCCTCGGCATCACCGGCAAGGGCGGCGAAGGCACCATGTTCACCTTCCCGCCGGACCAGACCAAGTCGCCGGCGGCCGCCGAGATCGTCCAGAAGTTCAAGGACAAGAAGATCAGCCCGGAAGGCTTCACGCTCTACAGCTACGCCGCCATGCAGATCTGGGCGGCGGCCGCCAACGCGGCCAAGTCGACCGAAGGCGAGGCCGTCGCCGCCGAGATGAACAAGCAAAACTTCAAGACCGTGATCGGCGACCTGAAGTTCGACGACAAGGGCGACCCGACCATCGCGGGCTTCGTGTTCTACGAGTTCAAGGACGGCGGCTACAGCCAGATGTGAGCCTTCGGCCTCCTCGCCCGGAGACGGCGGGGAGGCCGGCCCTCGCGCCAGCGGGGGCCGATCGCTCGTCCTGGGCACACCTCGCTCCCTCCTCGCGGCGAAGCCGTGGGGAGGGTGGCCTCGGCGGACAGGCCGAGGTCGGGTGGGGTCTTGGGCATGGGGCTCAGCCCGTCATGCCCGCTTGCGGGCATCCACGACTTCCTTCTCACCAGGTGCGAGACAAGTCGTGGATACCCGCGCGAAGGCGCGGGCATGACGCGGAGGTTCGCGCGGGTCCTTCCGAGACCATCCCCGCCCGGCCGGGCTTCGCCCCCCACCCTCCCGTCTCGCGAGGGAGGGAAACGAGCGCTACCCGAGCGTCGCCAGGCCCGGAAACGTCTCCAGCAGCCAGAACGAGGCCGTCGTGGTCCAGCCGGTGAGGAAGGCGATCCCGGTCAGCACCAGCAGGCCGCCCATGACCTTCTCGACCGTGCCGAGGTGGCTGCGGAAGCGCTTCAGGAAGGCGACGAACGGCTTCATGGCGAGCGCGGCGATCACGAAGGGCAGGCCGAGGCCCGCGGCGTAGACCGCGAGCAGCCCCGCGCCCTTGGCCACCGTCGCCTCCGAGGCCGCGACCGCCAGCACCGCCGCCAGCACGGGACCGATGCAGGGCGTCCAGCCGAACGCGAAGGCGAGCCCCATCACATAGGCGCCCCAGAGCCCCACCGGCTTGTCCACCTGCATCCGCGTGTCGCGCATCAGCAACGGGATGCGGAAGGCGCCGAGGAAGTGCAGCCCCATCACGATGATCGCGAGGCCCGCAAGCGTCGCCAGCAGCGGGGCGTTTTGCAACAGCAGCCCGCCGACCGCCGAGGCGGTCGCGCCGAGCGCGACGAACACGGTCGAGAAGCCCGCCACGAACAGCAGCGCGGCCCCGAGCGTGCGGGCGACCGCCCGGCGCGGCGCGTCGCCGCCGATCAGGTCCTCGAGCGTGGCGCCGGCGAGGTAGCACAGATAGGGCGGCACCAGCGGCAGCACGCAGGGGCTGAGAAAGCTCAGGGCGCCGGCGCCGAAGACCGCCGGCAGCGTGACGTTGGACACCATGCGCCGCTCCTCGCGCCGGGCTGATGACGCGGCGCGCGCGGGCGGCTTAGCGCGGCGCGCGCGGCGATGGAAGGCGGCGCAACGGGACGTGATGAGGCTGAGCCCCTCAGGCGCGCGGCCAAGCGCCCGGGACGGCCGGGTCACGCGCCACGCTCCCGGCTCACGAGCTTGTCGCATTGACTC
This sequence comes from Hansschlegelia beijingensis, assembly GCF_014196425.1. GTDB lineage: Bacteria > Pseudomonadota > Alphaproteobacteria > Rhizobiales > Methylopilaceae > Methylopila > Methylopila beijingensis. The sequence continues at coordinate 414,749 of NZ_JACIDR010000003.1, read as the reverse complement.
CCGCCACAGTCCCGCCATAGCGTCCGCCGCGACGGTTCCCCCCGGGGATCAAAAGGGAACGCGGTGATGGTTTTCGGACCTCATGCCGCGGCAGCCCCCGCTACTGTGAGCGGCGAGTGACTTCGTCATCGGCCACTGGACCCACGCGGTCTGGGAAGGCGACGGAGCGAGCTACGACCCGCAAGCCAGGAGACCTGCCGTCATTCGTGTGGTCACACGCGAACGCATCGGGCGGGGTGCACCGATGGTGGGCGAACCGCGGGCGCATGAGAGGCGTCTGCGGTGAGACCTCCGGTTCGCGGTGACGTGCCACCCGTCCCGCCCGGGGTCTTGATGTCCAGCCTTCCCTGCCGTTCACGATGCGCGGCTCTCGCAGCGTCCCTGGCCCTTTCCGCAGCGCAGATCTCCTCCGCGGCCGCGCAGGCCGAGGCTTCCGACGGCGCAGCCGAGCTCGAGGAGATTTCCGTCACCGCGAACCGGATCGAAGGCCCGCAGGCCGCGATCGGCAGCGCGGTCTCGTCGATCTCCCGCAAGGAGCTCGAGCAACAGCAGATCCGCGTCGTCTCCGACGCTCTGCGCGAGCTGCCGGGCGTGGCGGTCAACCGGACCGGGCCGATCGGCGCCGCGACGGCGGTCCGCATTCGGGGCGCCGAAGCCAACCAGACGCTCGTCCTCATCGACGGGATCCGGATGAACGACCCGGGCGCCGGCGCGGAGTTCGACTTCGCCAACCTGCTCAACCTCGAGGTCGAGCGCATCGACGTGTTGCGCGGCCCCCAGAGCGCGCTCTACGGCTCGGACGCGATCGGCGGCGTCGTCAACATCGTGACCCGCAGGGGCGAGCCCGGCCCGACGCGGCTGCGCGCCAGCATCGAGGGCGGCTCCTTCGGCACGGCGACCGGCACGGCCTCGGTTTCTGGCGGGACGCAGGCCTACGACTACCTGATCGCCGGCCAGGGCTTCCGAACGCGCGGGATCTCCAGCGCGCGGCGCTTCGACGCCTATGCGCCGACCGGCTCGCTCGACCGCGACGGCTACCGGAGCGGCACCGGGCTCGCCAAGGTCTCGGTGCGGCCGACCGATAACCTCGAATTCACGGGCGTCGCCCGCTACACCGCGTTCGACGCCGACCGGGACAACTTTGGCGCGGCTTCGGACGGATATCCTGTGGCGGCCGCGGTCGACAGCCGCGACACCGAGAAGGGCAAGCAGTTCTTCGGCCGCGCGCAGGCCAGGGCGACCCTGCTCGAGGGCGCGTGGGACCATGTGCTCGGCATGTCCTACACGCGGCAGGACCGGCGCAGCTTCGACGGGAGCGACCTCAAGACCTACGCCACGCTCGGCGAGATGACGCGGTTCGACTACCAGACCAACATCCGGTTCGACGCGGCCGGCGCGCTGCCGACGAGCCACGTCGTGACCTTCGGCGCCGACCATACGCGCGACGCGGTGAAGAGCTACACCGCCTTCCCGTTCCCGGCCGACGCGCCGAACCCGCTGCGCAAGCACCTCGACACGTCGGGGCTCGTCGGCCAGTACCAGATCGGCTTCCTCGAACGGTTCTTCGTCACCGGCAGCATCCGGCAGGACTTCAACGACCGGTTCGACGAGGCGACCACCTACCGGGTCGCGAGCGCCTACACGTTCGATCACACGAGGACCAAGCTGCGCGCCTCGTGGGGCACCGGCGTAAAGAACCCGACCGCCTTCGAGCTGTTCGGCTACTCCGGCGACTACGTCCCGAACGAGGGCCTCAAGCCCGAGCGCGGCGAAGGCTGGGACATCGGCTTCGACCAGCCGCTGTGGAGCGACCGGATCGTCGTCGACGCCACCTATTTCAAGCAGCGCGTCCGCGACCTGATCTCCAGCGAGACCATCGCCGACCCGAGCGACCCGGGCGGCTTCGTCAGCCGGGCGATCAACCTCGCCGGCGCGTCCAGGATCGACGGCGTCGAACTCGGCCTGACCGTCAGGCCCATCGATGGGCTGACGCTGCGCGCCGCCTACACCTTCAACGACGGCGAGGACGCGACCGGCGCGACGCTGGTGCACCGGCCGCGCCATGTCGGGAGCCTCAACGCCAACTACGCCTTCCTCGACGGCCGGGCGAACGTGAACCTGGGCGTCGTCTACAACGGCCGTCAGCGGGAGTTCATCTACGACGCGGTCACCTACGCCCGCACCACCGCGCCCCTGAAGGCCTACACGCTGGTCAACATGGCGGCGTCCTACAAGGTGACCGACAACGCCGAGCTCTACGGGCGGATCGAGAACCTGCTCGACAGGCGCTACGAGGAGGCGCGCACCTACGCCTCGACCGGCCGCGCCGCCTATGGCGGGGTGAAGGTCTCGTTCTGAGGCAGACCCGGCGTCCGCGCCGGGCGTCCCGTCAGGGCGCGCCGAAGGGCGTCGGAGCGCCCCGCGCCGCAGCGAGGCGCCGGTCCCTCTTCGCCTCGTACATGCGCGCGTCGGCGACCCGGAAGAGCTGGATCAGCGACGACGCGTCGTGCGGGTGGACCGCATAGCCGGCGCTGAAGGCGACCTGCACCGTCGCCTCGCCCAGCAGGAACGGCTCCTCGAGCGCGTCGTACAGGCGCTTGATCATGCGGTCCGCGTCCTGCGTGGACATCGCCGGCAACAGCAGCACGGCGAACTCGTCGCCCCCCAGTCGTCCGACCACGTCGCTCTCCCGGAAATGCCGCGAGAGGCGTCGGGCGAACTCCTTCAGCACGTCGTCGCCAACGGAATGGCCGAAATTGTCGTTGATCTGCTTGAAGCCGTCGAGGTCGAGCACCAGCAGGCCGAAGGTGTCGTGCACGGCCGCGCTCAGCGCGTCCTCGATGGAGCGCCGGTTCTTGAGGCCCGTAAGCGGATCGCGCTCGGCCAGCGTGAGCAGCGTCCGCTCCCGCTTCTTGCGCTCGGTGATGTCGACGAACACGGCCAGGCACATGCCGGCTTCCGGGATGAGGGAGACGCTGAAGGCAGCATGGAACTGCGCGCCGTCCTGGCGGCGGCACAGCAGCTCCTCCTCCGGAATGTCGACGCGTCTTTCGTGCGGCGAGGAGATGTCCTTGATCGCCTGCGCGAGATGGCGCTCGGCCGCGCCCGGGTCCGCGAAGGTCCTCGAAACCACGTCGAAGACGTCCCTGCAGTCCGCCAGCGCCAGCCCGAACATCCGCGTGAAGGCGCGGTTGACGAACTCGACGCGGCCGTCCCCGAGCCGGCACCAGGAGACCGCGACCGGCAGGACGTCCAGCGCGAGCCGCATGCGGTCGTCGGCGCTCGTGGAACCAGGGATCGCGCCGCGGATTTCAGACATTATGCACTCGCTGGCAGATGGACGAACACCGACCTTCTCCAGTTAGGCGCCGTTTCTCGAAACCAAGAGCCCACGGTCACGATTGCACGTGATCCGTCCGCCATTGGCGGGAAAGCGCGGGACCGACCTGCGCGACGCACGCCGTGGTTGCGCGCCCGCCGCGCCGCGGTCAGTGTGATGGGCTTGGCATGCGACGGGAGGGCGCCATCCACGCATATCGCCCAGCCTGCGCACTGCTGCTGGCGTTCGCGACGGCCAACGCCGCCGAGGTCGCAAACGCGCAGCAGCCGGACCAGACGCTGCTCTACGACGAAAACGGCTTGAAGCTGCGCTGGCATCTTCAGCTGGGACTGAACGCCGTGAGCGAGCGCAACCTGTACTGGAACCTCGCGGCGACGACCTCGCCTCAGTCTGATTTCGATCCGGTCTCCCACTGGCTCGAGGGCTATGTCGAACCGGGCCTGAGTTTCGAATGGACTCCCTTCGGCCGGTCGACCTTCTACGGAAAGCTGTCCTCCGTCGGCTCCTACACGGCCGGGACGGACGCTTTCGACTGGAGCGACACGGGGCGGATCACCCTCGAGGAGGCGTATCTCGGGTACCGGGTCGGGTCCGCCGAGGCGACGGGGCTCGACCTGTCTCTGGGTTCGCGCGAGCTGAAGCTCGGCAGCGGCATGCTGATCGCGAACGGCGGCTCGAGCGGCTTCGAGAGAGGCGCTCTGAAGTTCGGGCCGAGGAAGGCCTGGAAGCGCGCCGCGTTCGCGCATGTCTACGAGGACGGGTTCACGGCGACGCCCTTCTTCCTCCAGCCAAACGAGCTGCCCTCGAACGACGGCCACAACAAGCTCGCTGGCGGGGATCTCCGATATGACGCCGCCGCCGGCGGGTTCCTCGGCCTCTCCTACATCAACGTGCTCCACTCGGACTCGCCCTATGTGAAGGCGCCTCGCGGCGGCGTCGGGCCGCCGACCCTCCTGCCCCGCGGACGCGACGGAACCAACGCGCTCAATCTCTACGCCAGGACGAACCCGTTCAGCGGCGCCTTCCGGAACTGGTTCCTGACCGGAGACTTCGCCTATGAGTGGAACAGGAGGGTCGACCTGGAAGCCTGGGGCGGGCGCGTTCAGGTCGGCTACGCCTTCAGCGGCCTGCCCTGGCCCACCGTCCTGACCTACTCGTTCCAGACCTTCTCCGGAGACGATCCCAAGACGTCGCGCCTCGAACGCTTCGATCCGCTGTATTACGAGGGCTCGCCCGGCGCGTGGGCCACGGGATCGAAGTCGTCGCTCGTCTTCATCAACTCGAACATCCGCGCGCATGAGGTGTCGCTGCGCGTGCAGCCCACCGAGCGCGACACGGTCACGCTGCGCTATGCGCGCATCCTGGCCAACGAACTCGGCAGCCCAATCCAGTTCGGACAGGCGACCCGCCTATTGAACTTCGGGGGCGCAGCCTACTTGATCTCGGGGGTGACGGAGCACCACCTCTCGGACGACGTGTTCCTCGAATACGGACGCACGATCAATCCGAACACGTTTCTGACAGCCGGCGTCAGCATGTCCGTCCCGGGCAAAGGCATCCGGGGCGTCGCCGACGGGAGAACGCCCAATTGGGTCGGAGGCTTCGTCAATGCCGTCGTCAACTTTTAGGGCGGCGACCCTCGCCGCGAGCCTCGTCATGACGCTCGGATCATCCAACGGCGCGGTCGCCGACGCGGCCCCGCTGTCCGCTCAGGAGTCCGACCCCCGCGTGATGGGGTGGATGGAGGGTTTTCCGCCGCCGAAGGACAAGATCATCACGCAGCCGGACTCGGTCTATTTCTCGTTTCCGAAGCTGCGCTGGTCGGTCTGCCACCTGCGCGAGTTTCTTCCGACGGAGGAGATCAGCCGCGGCCTCGGCGCGCCGGTCCCGCTGGCCTATCCGCCTCCTTACGAATTCGGCGACCTGCGGGACGCCATCGACGCCCTGACCTTCACGCCGCTCGGCGCCCACGCGCCGATGAGCTGGGAGCAGTCGCTCTACGCCAACTACACCGACGGCGTTCTCATCCTTCACAAGGGCCGCGTGATCTACGAGCGCTACTTCGGCTGCCTGCAGCCGGACGGCAAGCACGCCGCGATGTCGATGACCAAGTCGCTGACCGGGCTTCTGGCCGAGATCCTGGTGGTCGAGGGCAAGCTCGACGACGCCGCGCCGGTCTCCGCCATCGTCCCCGAGGTCAGGGACAGCGCCTTCGGCTCCGCGACGGTGCGGCAGGTGATGGATATGACCACGGGCCTGCGCTACTCGGAGGATTACGCCGACCCCAACGCCGACATCTGGACCTATTCGGCCGCCGCCAGCCCGCTCCCGAAGCCCGCGGGCTATGCCGGCCCCGACGGCTACTGGGAGTATCTCCAGCAGGTGAAGCCGGAGGGCCGGCACGGCGACGCCTTCCACTACCGCACCGTCAACTCCGACATGCTCGGCTGGATCATCTCCCGCGTCTCGGGCAAGTCGGTGACCGCGCTCGCCTCGGAGCGGCTGTGGCGGCCGATGGGCGCCGAGCAGGACGCCTATATGACCGTCGACGGCAAGGGCACGCCCTACGCCGGAGGCGGCCTCTCGGCGGGCCTGCGCGATCTCGGCCGCCTCGGCCTCCTCATGCTGAACGAAGGCGTGATCGACGGAAAGCGGCTGTTTCCGGCCGAGGTCGTGAAGAAGATCCGCGCCGGAGGCGATCCGGCGAAGTTCGGCGAAAGCTATCCGGCGCTGGTCGGCGGACGCTACTCCAGCATGTGGTGGCTCTATCCCGGCGACGAGGGCGTCATCGCCGCCCGCGGCGTCCACGGCCAGACGATCTATGTGGACCCCTCCGCCGAGATGGTCCTGGTGCGCTTCGCCTCCTTCCCGAAGGCGCAGAACCCGCTGATCGACCCCACCTCGCTCCCGGCCTTCCGCGCCGTCTCGCAATACCTGAAGTCGCGGTGAGGGACGCCCTCCCGCTTACAACCTCCCCCCGAGGGGTCCGAGGTGAGTGTCACCGAAGCCGCTGACATATTTCAGACCGTAGCCCAAGGCTCGATCGAACCCGATATGGGCCAGCCAGATCAGCGCCAGGCCCAGCGTCATGCGGTCGTCCAGAAGGGCCGAACCGCTCAGGAGCACGAGCGGCGCTGTCGTGCTGTGGGCCGCGTTGTAGAGCGCGGCGCCGACCTTCGGGCCTGCCAGGTATCCCAGCATGCTGAGGTCCGGAACGAGAACCAGAGCCGCCAGCAGCCACCACGGCTGCCCGGACCACCAGTAGCCCACGAGCGCGAACAGCAGCAGCGCCGCGCCTTCCAACCTGAGAAGCGAGCGCGGCGCGCCCTGCACATAGCCCTCTGTCATGCTCCGATACTCCAGAGATTGGGGCGCTCACTGCGTCAGCGCGGTTCGGCGCGCCGTCATCAGACCGACCGTAGCGCGAACAATCCGTGGCCGTTCAGTTTCGAGCGACCCGCCACAGCGGCGGATGAACGGCTGGACGCCCCACGCGAGACCGCGTCGCTTTCGGCCCAGGCCACGGCTGGCGACGCGATCATGGCGCGTGTCAGCGGCCTGGGCCAGTCCGCACGCGCGCGATCGGGAAGGTCGGGATCGCCCGGCGAGACGGGAGCCGGGCTCATGAGAGGCGACGGCCTTTTCAGTGTGGCGACTCTCTATCCCGGCGTTCCGCGCCGGCTCGCGATATCTCAAGACGCGCTGAGGGTTAGTACGGGCGGAGTGGGCCGCGCTGCGCTTTCGCGGCTCTCGAGGACGGAAGCGAGGCGTCAGACGGTCAGTACCGTGTATACACTACCGGATGATGTTTGAATTCCAATCCACTTCGAACCGCCTCTTCGGATCATCTAGTGCCGGCCGCCGGAGCCGATTGGCGCCGCTAAGACCTAGCGTCGTAGAGGCTTCTGAAAGTACCCCTACACCGGGCCGCACTCGTAGCCACGAAGGAATTTGGAAGTTCGCACCTTCGATATCATGAGGGCAACGGTGCCCGCGCTTAACCCTGTAACGCGCAGTCAGACCGTGACCGACGAGGTGTCGGGGACGTCGTACTTCCTTCTGGAGAAATCCGAGCCTAGCCTGTGGTCCAGCAAAGCTTGGAAGATGTCCCTGCAGGTCTCCTCTGACGGAACAATCTTACCCGAGCCGTCGAACACAATGTTCAATCCATTTTCTTTGTAAAGACGCCGCAGATTATCCATAAACACCCGGTCTTTGTAGTGGCCCTTCTGACGAATCGCTGAAATCCGTCTCAGCTGGATCTTGTTGTCGCCGACGAACTTGACGATCTCCTCAAGATCGACGAACGCACCCTTGAACGCATCCTCCGCCTGCATCTCAACGAAGTCGTCCTGATGACCGGCCTTGTAGGCCAGCACTGACTCGAAATTCTGCTTAGCCGCGATGAAAATCGCTTCGTCATAGACGAAGAAATCAACGGCCTTCGAAATATTGAAGCTCGGCGTTCTATCAAGGACCAACTCGTGATTCTGCAATACTACTGAGACTATGTCGCGCCGCTTCCTGGTCTTCCAACTCTGATCGGCCTTCCGGATGGCGTAGAGAACCGTCTCGTCCTTGACGAAGCGAAAGGCGTAGAACTCAATGTTTTCGAGGTCGGCGGAGTTGCGGACACGCTTGTTTTCCTGCTGCGCCGCGGCCTTGTCCTTGAGCAGGCCCGCATGCGTCTCGGCGGTGGAAATCGTTAGGACGCTGGTCTCGTGGTTCTGGGCCAGATGGGAATATTCGATGACCTCCTCGATCCGTGCGATCGAGGTGGCCGTAACCCGCTTTATCTCCGTGGTCAGGTCATCGCCGATTTCGGCCCAACGGCCGGTGTAGATCGGTGCCGCGCCTTTGGGGACCCTCTTCTTGAACACCCAAAGCGACAGGCTGGCGCCATCGATGTCGAACGCCTTCAGCTTCGCCAGATCTGGCATGTCTCGAGCCTCACTCCACCGCCCGAATGATCAGCAGATCTTCGACCTGCATGCTGAGCCACGAGCCTTCAGCGACGTTACCCGCCTTGGCAAGTGCCAAGCTCGAAAAACGCTGCTCATCCCCAGCAAAAGAGTAGGTTACTTCGTAGAGCCGCCAATCAAATACGATCAGGAGGGGGTTCACAAATATCCGCCCAGCCTTGTATGTGATAACAAACAGCCAGACCATGAAAATCGTGAAACCAAGAATTCTAGGAATATCGTCAAAGGTGACAGTCATAAACGTGACCAAATACGGAAATACGTAGCTTATCATATCATTCGGCTTGTAGACTGCTTCACGGATGACGATAGATGTCTTGGCCTTCGTTCTGCATTTGGAAAGAAAACCGGCCGTCAGCGCGAAGCAGATCGCCGAAACGGCGACGAATCCAAGGGCGACGACCGGATGCTTCAGCGGCGCGAGGCAACTGGGCAGAAACCCACCCTGCTCAACGCAGCACAGGAAATTCCTACTGGTAAGATCGACGTCCTGCACAAGGAGGATTAGGCCGAGCGGCAGGTACGAGCCGATGAAGACAACGATGGCAGCCCAGAGCCTGACCGGCATGCGCCCACTGCTTCTCAATCCGGTGAAACGCCTCGCGCTTCCGTCGTGGTGCTCACTTTGTCTCAAACGCTGGCCCGTTTCAATGTTCCTTATTTGTTCAAGGGCGCTCGTGGACGAAGCTCGAAGCTCAATTCCCTCACGGGACGAGAGGCGACGTCAGCCGGACTGCGCGCAGCGATGCGATCAGATGGCGTCAAGCTGGCGAAAACGCCGTTGCCGACGGACTGGACCAGCAATTCACTTGCCATTCGCTGTCCGAGATGGCGGCGGTTGCGAGGACACCGGGCTCGCCGAGACAGATTCTCTTCCCGTCTCCCTCGTCAGGCGGAGTCGGACGGAAGTGACGCCGACGCTTACTTGACCAGCGCCGAGGGACAGTTAGGCGCGTGCGGAAACTGGTCTCGTCAATGACAGCTTTGGATCAGAAACGGACGCGCCCTTTCACTGCCGTTCTTATAAGAGCAAATTCCTTGCCATCCCTCCCCTTCGTGCTCCACTCCCTTCGTCCTTCCCCGGGCGGGGAGGCGTGTCCGGACCGGCCGGCCATGCGACGCTAGCCACCGGCTTGAGCCGGTCTCCATCTGACAATTCGTGATAATGTACGGCCTTGCGAAGCGCTTGGGACCTCAAGCAATTTGGCCATGCCGAGGCTTGCGGCGATCAGCAGGGCAGGTGTGCGCGCAGTTGATAGCCATACAAATTCAAAGGGTGTATGGACCTCCTGTCGCAGTGCGGAGAGATCTTCGAGGCGCCCGGGCGAAGGCGGCGGCGCCACCGTCGGGTTCAGGGATCCAGATCCGCTGATTGCGACCTGAGAGCACGTCGCGTAAACGACGCTTCCGAAGCTAAAAAGCGCCGACCCCGTCACTTATAAAGCGTTGAACAATACAATGGAATTCTCGAGCGCGTGGGATTGGTTCCCGATAGTGTTCTTTCCCCTCAAACTCATTGTGCTCGCAACCGGGATGTTCTTCGCTATCAAATGGCATCACGATCAAGCCAAGAATAAATAGCCTGGCCTCCCCCCTCGAGCGAAGCCTCAACCGGCGCCGGCGATCCCGCCGTGGATGGCGGGCGTCATTCCGGCCGTCCTGCCTTAAGCGCCCGTGCCGAACCTCCGATTAGGGTCAGAAACGGACCCGGTCCTTAGCTGGCGTCGCGTCTAAGAATAAATTCCTTGACATCCCTCCCCTTCCATGCTCCACTCCCCTCGTCCTTCCCCGTGCGGGGAGGCGTGTCCGGACCGGCCGGCCATGCGGGGGAGGAGCGGCGCCTGCGGCGGGGAGCACCGGAGCTTTCCGTCCCGGGACGTCGGCTGCGGGCCTCGGCAGGCCAGGCGTCCGCGCCTGGGCTTTCGGGGCGATGACCGCCCGCCCCGCACTAGGACGGGGCCGCGCCGTCGAGCGCCTTAAGGCGCGGGATGGGTTTTGGGCGAGGCGGCGGCCCGCAAGGGACGCCGCGGAGCCCAAAACCCGCAAAGGGACCGACCCCGCAAGGGAGAACGGGCCGCCCGCGACCGGAGCGCGGTTCCGCATCCGTCGCCAAATCGCCGCCGCGCGGGACGCCGGGCGACCGGTTCGCCGCTGAACTACGGCATGACAGGTGGCCCGGCGTTCCGCGCCTTCCCTGCGCTGTTTGATTTCTGGGTGATGATCCAACCGCCTCGCGCGGCGCCTCCGCGCGCGCTGGCGAACCGGGGGCCCGAAGCGGAGACCGTCATGCCCGGCCGCGAGGCCCGGCGTCCACGACTTCGCTTCCACGGCGGCGCCCGCTCCCAAGTCGTGGGCGCCCGGGAAGGCGCGGGCATGACGGCTTGTTGTTCGCGCCCCCTGCCCTGCGCCGCCCGGGCGGCGCCCGCCGCCCTTGCCGCTCGCGGGCCGGGCGCGCTACAAGGCGCGCGACCCTTCCGACATCCGGCCGCGGCGCCCACCGGCGCTTGCGCGAGCACTTCCAGGCGAGCTCTTCCAGCCCATGGCCCAGCGCGAATTCATCTACCACATGGCCGGCGTCTCCAAGGCCTTCGGGCCCAAGAAGACGCTCGACAACATCCACCTCAGCTTCTACCCGGACGCCAAGATCGGCATCCTGGGCGTGAACGGCGCCGGCAAGTCGACCCTGCTCAAGATCATGGCGGGGATCGACAAGGAGTACACCGGCGAGGCCTGGGCCGCGAAGGGCGCCAAGATCGGTTATCTGGCGCAGGAGCCGCAGCTCGACCCGAACAAGACGGTGCGGGAGAACGTCATGGACGGCGTCGCGGAGAAGACCGCGATCCTCGAGCGCTACAACGAGCTCGCCATGAACTACTCCGACGAGACCGCCGACGAGATGACGGAGCTGCAGGACCGCATCGAGGCGCTCGGCCTGTGGGACCTCGACTCCAAGGTCGACCTCGCCATGGAGGCGCTCGGCTGCCCGCCGGACGACTGGAACGTCGAGAAGCTGTCGGGCGGCGAGAAGCGCCGCGTGGCGCTCTGCAAGCTGCTGCTGTCGGAGCCCGACCTGCTGCTGCTCGACGAGCCCACCAACCATCTCGACGCCGAGACGGTGAACTGGCTCGAAAACCACCTGCGGAACTACAAGGGCGCGATCCTGATCGTCACCCACGACCGCTACTTCCTCGACAACGTCACCGGCTGGATCCTCGAGATCGACCGCGGCCGCGGCATTCCCTACGAGGGCAACTACTCCTCGTGGCTTGTGCAGAAGCAGAAGCGGATGGAGCAGGAAGGCCGCGTCGAGGAGGCCCTGCAGCGCACCCTCAAGCGCGAGCAGGAGTGGATGGGCAACAGCCCGAAGGCGCGCCAGGCCAAGAACAAGGCCCGCATCCAGCGCTATGACGAGCTCGTCGCCAAGGCCTCCGAGGCCGGCCCGACCACCGCGCAGATCGTCATCCCGATCGCCGAGCGGCTCGGCAACACGGTGGTCGAGTTCGAGCACCTGTCGAAGGGTTTCGGCGACAAGCTGCTGATCGACGACCTGTCGTTCCGGCTGCCGCCCGGCGGCATCGTCGGCGTCATCGGCCCGAACGGCGCCGGCAAGACGACGCTGTTCCGCATGATCACCGGCCAGGACAAGCCCGACAGCGGCACGATCAAGATCGGCGAGACGGTGCATCTCGGCTATGTCGACCAGAGCCGCGACTCCCTCGACCCCAGCAAGAACGTCTGGGAGGAGATCTCCGGCGGCACCGACGTGATCCATCTCGGCAAGCGCGAGGTTAACTCCCGCGCCTATGTGGGGGCCTTCAACTTCAAGGGCGCGGCCCAGCAGAAGAAGGTCGGCGACCTCTCGGGCGGCGAGCGCAACCGCGTGCATCTCGCCAAGATGCTGAAGTCGGGCGCCAACGTCCTGCTGCTCGACGAGCCGACCAACGATCTCGACATCGACACGCTGCGGGCGCTCGAGGAGGCGCTCGAGGACTATGCGGGCTGCGCCGTGATCATCAGCCATGACCGCATGTTCCTCGACCGCATCGCCACCCACATGCTGGCCTTCGAGGGCGACAGCCATGTCGAGTGGTTCGAGGGCAACTTCCAGGATTACGAGGAAGACAAGAAGCGCCGCCTCGGCCCGGACGCGGTCGAACCCAAGCGTCTTAAGTACCGCCAGTTCGCCCGGTGAACCGGTGATGGAGGACTGGTCGGCATCGACCTACCTCCGCTTCGAAAACGAGCGCACGCGCCCGGCCGCCGATCTGCTGGCGCGCGTGCCGGTCGAGCGCCCCGGGCTCGTGGTTGATCTCGGCTGCGGTCCGGGCAACTCGACCGAACTGCTCGCGGCCCGGTTTCCCGAGGCCGAGATCGTCGGGATCGACTCCTCCCCCGACATGCTGGCGGCCGCGGCGGAGCGCCTGCCGGCCGCGCGCTTCGTCGAGGCCGACGTCGCGGACTGGACGCCGGAGGCGCCGCCGGACCTGATCTTCGCCAACGCCGTGCTGCAGTGGCTGCCGGATCATGAGACGCTGTTCCCGCGGCTCATCCGCAGCCTCGCGCCCGGCGGCGCGCTCGCGATCCAGATGCCGGACAATCTGTCGGAGCCGTCGCACGTCGCCATGGCGGAGGCCGCGCGCGATCCCGCCTGGGCGGCGCGCATCGCCAACGCCGGCGGGGCCCGGACCCGGATCCTTTCGGCCGAGGGCTATCACGACCTGCTGGCGCCCGACGCCGCCGCCGTCGACGTCTGGCGGACGACCTATGTGCACCCGCTCGACGGCGCCGAGGCGATCGCGGACTGGTGCCGGGCGACGGGGCTGCGGCCTTATCTCGATCCGCTCGACGGGGAGGAGCGCGAGCGCTTCCTGAAGATATACACGGAGCGCCTGCGGGCGTTCTATCCGGAGCGGGCGAACGGCAAGGTGCTGCTGCGCTTCCCGCGCGTCTTCATCGTCGCGATCCGGCGCTAGGCTTTCGTGGTGGAACAGGGCCCGCTCGCCATCACGCCGGCGCGCACGCTGCGGGCGGAGCTCGTCGCTGTGCTGGCGGGCGCCGACCGCGACAGCTTCGAGACCGCGCCGGTCGATGCGCTGGATCTGCGGCTCGAGGGCCTGCCGGGCGACCGCCACGCCGGCTTCACCCGGCGGGCCAGCGGCCGCGAGCCGTGGTATCCGCGCGGGGAGGAGATCCGGTCCGGCCGTCAGATCTCGATCGTGTCGGCCGAGGAGCTCGAGGAGATCGGGCGCGCGATGGGCGTGGGGCCGATCGAGGCGGGCTGGATCGGCGCCAATCTGCTGCTCTGCGGCCTCCCGCGCCTGTCGTTCCTGCCGGCCGGGACCCGCCTGTTCTTCGCCGGCGGCGCCGCCCTCGTCGTGGAGGCGCAGAACGTCCCCTGCCGGCATGCGGGCCGCGCGGTAAGCCGCCGGACGGAGCGGCCCGGCGACGAACTGACGTTTCCAAAGGCGGCGCGCAGGCTGAGGGGCCTCGTGGCGTCGGTCGAGCGCGCGGGCCATGTCGTCCCCGGCTCGGAGGTGCGCGTGCGGCTGCCGGAGCAGTGGATCTATTAGAGCTCCCGGCGCCGATCTCCGTTGCGCCTCCGTGTCAAACCATATAAAGACATCTTTATGTCTTTTTCCGCCCCCAGATCGGACCCTCTGAGCCTGGACGCCGCGCTCGCCGCGCTGCGCGCCGCCGGGGAGCCGACGCGGCTGCGCATCCTGGCGCTGCTCGCCGAGGGCGAGCTCACGGTTTCCGATCTGACCGACATCCTCGGCCAGAGCCAGCCGCGCATCTCGCGCCACCTGAAGCTCCTGGTGGACGCCGGACTGGTGGAGCGCCACCGGGAAGGCGCCTGGGCGTTCTTCGGCCTGGCCGAACCGCCTCATGGCGGCTCCGCGCTGCGCGCCGCGCTGTCGATCCTGGACGCCTCCGATCCCGCCCTGGTGCGGGACCGTCAGCGTCTCGCAGAGGTCCGCACGGCGCGCAACGAAGCCGCCGCCCGGTACTTCAGCGCCAACGCGACGCGCTGGAACGAGGTTCGCAGCCTTCAGGTCGCGGAGGCCGCCGTCGAGCGCGCGATTCTGGAGGCGATCGGCGAAGGCCGCATCGAGACGGCGCTCGATCTCGGCACCGGCACCGGCCGCATGCTCGAGCTCCTCAGCCCGCGCGTCGGCCGGGCGGTCGGGATCGACTCGAACCGCGAGATGCTCGCGCTCGCGCGGGCCAATCTGCTGCGCGCCGGCGTCTCGAACGCCCAGGTCCGACAGGGCGACCTGTTCGCCCTGCCGGTCCCGGCCAATTCCTTCGACCTCGTCGTCGTGCACCAGGTGCTGCACTTTCTTGATGACGGCGCGCGCGCCATTCGGGAGGCGGCGCGCACGCTCCGCCCCGGCGGTCGCCTGCTGATCGTGGATTTTGCGCCGCACGGCATTGAGGCCTTGCGCGAGACCCACGCGCATCGCCGGCTTGGCTTCGCGCCCGAGACGATCGCAGCGTGGCTGTCGAGCGCGGGGCTTGATCTCGTAAGTCAGCGCAGCCTGCCTCCTCCCGATCAGGCTTCTGACAAGCTCACGGTGTCGCTCTGGCTGGCGCGCGATCCACGCGTCGTCTCCGACGCCTTCCCTCCCTCGAGCCTGGAGGTCGCCTGATGCCGAACAAGCGCCTGTCCCGCTCCGGCCGCCGGCCGATCCGCGTCTCCTTCGAGTTCTTCCCCCCGAAGACGCCGGAGATGGAAGATTCGCTCTGGCGGGCGGTGCAGCGCCTCGCGCCGCTGCAGCCGAACTTCATGTCCGTGACCTATGGCGCCGGCGGCTCGACCCGCGAGCGGACCCACGCCACGGTGGCGCGGATGGTCAAGGAGACCGACATCCCGCCTGCGGCGCATCTCACCTGTGTCTCGGCGACGCGCGAGGAGGTGGACGCCGTCGTCGACAGCTATCGTGAGGCTGGCGTCCGCCACATCGTGGCCCTGCGCGGAGATCCCGCCGGCGGCGTCGGCGCCAAGTTCGAGCCGCATCCGGGCGGCTATGGCTCGACCGCGGAGCTTGTCTCGGGCATCCGCTCGCGCGCGCCGGAGATCGAGCTTTCCGTCTCCGCCTATCCGGAAAGGCATCCGGAGAGCCCCAGCGAGGAGGCCGACTTCGATGTGCTGAAGGCCAAGGTCGACGCCGGCGCGAACCGGGCGATCACCCAGTTCTTCTTCGATAACGCGCATTATCTGCGCTATGTCGACAAGGCGCGGGCGCGCGGCATCCACATCCCGATCGTGCCCGGCATCGTGCCGGTCTCGAACTTCAGGCAGACCGCCAGTTTCGCCACGAGGGCGGGCGCGAGCATCCCGGACTGGTTCGCGGCGCGCTTCGAAGGCCTTGAAGACGATGCGCCCACTCGCCAGCTCATCGCCGCCTCGGTCGCGGCCGAACAGGTGCTCGACCTCGTCGATCATGGGGTCACGGACTTCCATTTCTACACGATGAACAAGGCTGACCTGGTCTACGCGATCTGCCACCTGCTGGGCCTGAGGCCCGCGCGGGAAGCCACTGCGAAGCCTGCCGCCGCAGCCTGAAGCGCCGCGCGACACAGCCTGAACTTCCCTCGAAAGGAGGGCCGCCATGAGCGACACCGAAGCCAAAATCCGCAAGCTCGCCGCCGAACGCATCCTGGTGCTGGACGGCGCGATGGGCACCATGATCCAGCGCCACAAGTTCAGCGAAGAGGACTTCCGCGCCGAGCGGTTCGCGGACTGGAAGCGGGATCTCAAGGGCAACAACGACCTTCTGATCCTGACGCAGCCCGACGTCATCCGCGACATCCACCTACAGTACTTCCGCGCAGGGGCGGACATCGTGGAGACCAACACCTTCTCGTCGACCACGATCGCCCAAGCCGACTACGGCATGGAGGAACTGGCCTACGAGCTGAACGTCGAAGGCGCCCGGCTCGCGCGGCAGGCCGCCGACATCGCCGAGAAGGAAGATGGCCGCCCCCGCTTCGTCGCCGGGACGCTCGGCCCGACCAACCGCACGGCTTCGATCTCGCCGGACGTCAACAATCCCGGCTTCCGCGCCGTCACCTTCGACCAGCTGGCCGAAGCCTATGGCGAAGCCGCCCGCGGCCTGCTCGACGGCGGGGCCGACATACTGCTGGTCGAGACCATCTTCGACACGCTCAACGCCAAGGCTGCGATCTTCGCGATTGAGGAGATCTTCGCCGACCGCGGCGTCCGCGTGCCGGTGATGATCTCCGGAACCATCACGGATCTCTCCGGCCGCACGCTGTCGGGCCAGACTCCCGCGGCCTTCTGGAACGCGCTCAATCATGCGCGCCCGCTCTCGATCGGCCTGAACTGCGCCCTCGGCGCGAAGGAAATGCGCGGCCACATCGCCGAACTCAGCCGCGTGGCCGACACGCTGATCTGCGCCTACCCGAATGCGGGCCTCCCCAATGAATTCGGCCTCTATGACGAGAGCCCGGAGGCGATGGGCGAGCTGGTCGGCGAGTTCGCCTCGTCCGGCCTGGTCAACATCGTCGGCGGCTGCTGCGGGACGACGCCGGCGCATATCGCGGCGATCGCCGAGGCGGTGAAGGGCAAGGCCCCGCGGAAGATTCCGGAGATCCCGCCGAAGATGCGGCTGTCCGGCCTCGAGCCCTTCGAGCTGACCGCCGCCTGAATCCGATTGCGGGAGGCCGGCCGGCCTCCCGCGCGCTGCGCCTCGTCGTCAACTTTCCACGGAACGGACGCCTCATGACCTCCGCCGCCTCCCGCTTCGTCAATGTCGGCGAGCGCACCAACGTCACCGGCTCGGCCAAGTTCAGGAAGCTGATCACCGCCGGCGACTATGCGGCCGCCCTCGACGTCGCGCGCGAGCAGGTCGAGAACGGCGCCCAGATCCTCGACGTCAACATGGACGAGGGCCTGCTCGACAGCGAGAAGGCCATGGTCGAGTTCCTCAACCTGATCGCCGCAGAGCCCGACATCGCCCGGGTGCCGGTGATGATCGACTCGTCGAAATGGTCGGTGATCGAGGCGGGCCTGAAGTGCGTCCAGGGCAAGCCGATCGTGAACTCGATCTCGATGAAGGAGGGCGAAGAGGCCTTCATCCACTACGCCCGCAAGGTGCGCGCCTATGGCGCCGCCGTGGTGGTGATGGCGTTCGACGAGGTCGGCCAGGCGGACACTTTCGAGCGCAAGACCGAAATCTGCGGCCGCGCCTACAAGGTTCTGACGGAGCAGGTCGGCTTCCCGCCGGAGGACATCATCTTCGACCCGAACGTGTTCGCGGTCGCGACCGGCATCGAGGAGCACGCCAATTATGGCGTCGACTTCATCAACGCCACCAGATGGATCCGTGAGAACCTGCCGCACGCCCATATCTCGGGCGGCATCTCGAACCTCAGCTTCGCGTTCCGCGGCAACGAGCCGGTCCGCGCGGCGATGCATTCCGTGTTCCTGTACCACGCCATCGCGGCCGGCATGGACATGGGCATCGTCAACGCGGGCGCCCTGCCCGTCTATGACGACATCGACCCGGAGTTGCGCGAACTCGCCGAGGACGTGGTCCTCAACCGCCGTCCGGACGCGACCGACCGGCTGCTCGCAGCCGCAGACAAGTTCAAGGGCGGCAAGCAGGAAGCCCGCGTCGTCGACACCAAGTGGCGCGACCAGCCCGTGACCAAGCGGCTGGAGCATGCGCTGGTGCACGGCATCACCGAGTTCATCGAGGCCGACACCGAGGAGGCGCGCCAGCAGGCCGAGCGGCCGCTGCATGTCATCGAGGGCCCGCTGATGGCCGGCATGAACGTGGTCGGCGACCTGTTCGGCGCCGGCAAGATGTTCCTGCCGCAGGTGGTGAAGTCGGCTCGCGTGATGAAGCAGGCGGTCGCCTATCTGATGCCCTTCATGGAGGAGGAGAAGCGCCTCAACGGCGGGACCGAGCGCTCCAACGCCGGCAAGATCCTGATGGCGACTGTGAAGGGCGACGTCCACGACATCGGCAAGAACATCGTCGGCGTCGTGCTCCAGTGCAACAATTACGAGGTCATCGACCTCGGCGTGATGGTGCCGGTTCAGAAGATCCTGGGCGCCGCCAAGGAGCACAAGGTCGACGCCATCGGTCTTTCGGGGCTGATCACGCCGTCGCTCGACGAGATGGTGACGGTCGCCTCCGAGATGGAGCGCGAGGGCTTCGACATCCCGCTGCTGATCGGCGGCGCCACGACGTCGAAGATCCATACCGCGGTGAAGATCCACCCGGCCTATGAGCGCGGCCAGGCCGTGTACGTCGTGGACGCAAGCCGCGCCGTCAACGTCGTGTCCCAGCTGCTCGCCAAGGATGCGAAGGCCGGCTACGTGGCCGAGATCCAGGCCGACTATGCGCGGCTCGCCGAGAACCACGCGCGCGCGCAGGAGGACAAGGTCCGCTCGCCGATCTCCGTCGCCCGGGCCAACAGGCTTGCGCTGGACCTCGACCAGGTCCAGCCGAAGCCTTCCTTCCTCGGGACGAAGGTGTTCAACGAGATCCCGCTTGAGACGCTGATCCCCTACATCGACTGGACGCCGTTCTTCTCGACCTGGGAGCTCAAGGGCCGCTATCCCGAGATTCTCACCGACGAGAAGTACGGCGAGGCCGCGCGGAACCTGTTCGAGGACGCGACCGCCATGCTCAAGCAGATGGCGGACGAGAAGTGGCTGGAGGCCCGCGCGGTCATCGGCTTCTGGCCCGCCGCCTCGCGCGGCGACGACATCGTGCTGTTCACCGACGAGAGCCGCTCCACCGAACTGACCACGCTGCACACGCTCCGCCAGCAGATGGCGCGCGGCAAGGATCGCCCGAACCTCGCGCTGTCCGACTTCATCGCGCCGGAGGAGTCAGGCGTTCCGGACTACATCGGCGGCTTCGCGGTCACCGCCGGCATCGGCGAGGAAGCGGTCACCCAGCGGTTCGCGCGCGCCAACGACGACTACGGCGGCATCCTCGCCAAGGCCCTCGCCGATCGGCTCGCCGAGGCCGCGGCGGAGTGGATGCACATGGAGGTTCGCCGCACGCATTGGGGCTACGCTCCCGACGAGCGGCTCGGCAACGACGAGCTCATCGCGGAAGCGTATCAGGGCATCCGCCCGGCGCCCGGCTACCCGGCGCAGCCCGACCATACCGAGAAGGGCATCCTGTTCGACCTTCTGGGAGCGACCGAGGCGATCGGCCTGAAGCTGACGGAGAGCTACGCGATGTGGCCCGGGTCGGCCGTGTCCGGTCTCTACTTCAGCCATCCGGAGAGCCGCTATTTCGGCCTCGGCAAGATCGACCGCGACCAGACCGCCGACTACGCGGCGCGCAAGGGGCTCGACCTCGCGGCGATGGAGAAGTGGCTGGCGCCGGTGCTGAACTACAATCCGGCCGCCGCCGCCAAGATGGCCGCAGAGTAGGCAGCGCCCTCAGGCGGCCGCGTGCGCGGCCGCCGTTCGGCGGTAGATGAGGTCGCGGCCGTCCGGCCTATCAACCGTTTCGGCGTATTCGAAGCCGAGCCGCTCGGTCACGCCCAGCGCGTGCTGGTTCTCGGCTGTCGTGACCGCGACGATCTCCCGAAGGCCGAGGCTGTCGAAGCCCAGCCGGAGCGCCGCCTGGCCGAGCCGCACGGCGTTGCCCTTGCATCGCAGCCTGGGGGCGAGCGCATAGGCGAACTCCACCACGCGCCCGCCGGCGAGTTCACGCCGGCGCAGGCCGCCCCAGCCGGCGAAGCCGCCGTCGCGCATGTCCCGCAAGAACCAGAGGCCGAAGCCCGCCTCCCGCCAGTGCGCCCGCGCACGGGCGATCAGGCTCGTCGCGCTCTCCCCGGAACGAGCGCCGCCGAGCGTCACGACGGCCGGCGGATCTTGCAGCAGCGCGGCCACCGCGTCGGCGTAGCCGTCATGCGGAACGTCAGCCAGAAGCCCGTCGATCTCGAGAATGGTCGGATAGAGGCGGCCCAGCATTGCGGTTCCGATCGGTCAGACGGCGAGCGCCATGCAGCGGCGCATTCGACCAGCGTTTCATGACGGCGCGAAGACGAGAAGCGGTCAATCGAGGGGAAGCGGCTCCCGCTCGATCGCCGTCAGCCCGCGGCTTTCGAGCGCGGCTTCGAGCGCGCTCGGCAGAGGACGCTCGGAGGTGAAGAGCGCGCGCATCGGAGCGCCCGGTCGCGGCGACGGCGAGCGGCCGACCAAGGCCACCACACGGCGCGCTACGGCGGGCGCGGGGTCGATCCAGTCGACCGGCCAGGGAGCGAGCCGCCTGAAACGTCCGGTCAGCAGCGGAAAATGCGTGCAGGCGAGAGCCACCGAGTCCGTCCGGCGGCCGGCGGACTCGACGAAGCACGGGCCGATCTCCGCGGCCAGGGTCGCGTCGTCCACGGGCGCGCCGCGCAGTTCCGCCTCCGCGAAGGCCGCCAGATTCGGGGCTCCCACCAGAACGACCTGCGCGCCGTCCGCGAAGGCGTCGATCATCGCGCGCGTGTGCTCGCGGCGGACCGTGCCCGGGGTGGCCAGCACCGCCACGACTCCCGAGCGCGTCGCAGCCACGGCTGGCTTGATCGCCGGCACAGTGCCGACGAATGGCAGGTCGAAGCGGGCGCGCAAAGCAGGCAGCGCCAGCGTGGAGGCCGTATTGCAGGCGACCACCACGAGGTCCGGCCTCTCGCGCTGGATCAGCCTGTCGATCACGCGCAGGACCCGGGCCACGAGCGCCTCGTCGCTCAGCCCGCCATACGGGAAAGCGGCGTCGTCGGCGGCGTACACATAGTCCGCGGAGGGCAGTGCTGCGGTCAGGGCGCCCAGCACGGTGAGGCCGCCGAGCCCTGAATCGAACACCAGAACCTTGGGCGCCCTATCGAGCCGCGGCAGCGTCGTGTTGGCGAGCCCCGCGAACAGATCCACGCCCATTTCCCGCCCTTGCACCGCGCCCCCGACAGCCTTGATTGAAGCGCCGGATGGTTACTGAATCGTGCGGAGGCGGCGACTTTGTGGCTTCCGTGACGGGTTTGGCGGGAGCTGCGACCTAAAGCGTCAGCGGCTCACATCGGCGGGCGGCGATGCGGTCGGTTGCCCGAGCAGCGCCACGAACCGCTGCTCGTTCCAGAGCTCCGTCGGGCGGCCCTCGCGCCTGCTCTCGGCTTCGGCCAAGGCGTCCTGGTCGGTGTCGCAGTGCAGCTCGACGACATCGGATATGCGACCGTCAGCACTCAAAAAATACAGGCGATAATAGGCCACGAGCTCCCCCAGCCCGCTGGATCTCACGGCGCCCCCGACAAGCGTCGCATCCGCGCCGGCCGCAGCCGACGCCGTCGATGCTACACGCAACACAAAAAGCCGCTAATCGTTTTTGCGTCCTGCGCCTTTTGGGGGCGATCCCACCGTGGCGGGCTGCGCGCGCCCGTCCCGCTACAGCACAGAGAGCGGCCGCGGGCCGCCTCCGCCTTAACCCGCGCGGGCTCCGAACTTCGCTTTCCAGGAGGGCAGCGCTCCGGCGAAAGGAAGCTCTTCCGCCTCATAGACCGCTCTCGCCACCGCTCGAGACAGGGTCAAGGCGGCGACGTGCCCAAGCGCCGCCAGGGTCGTAGTGCGATCGTCGCCGATCTGCCGCTGGCCGGTCGAGACTGCGAATACGATGTCGCCGTCGAGCGGCGTGTGGCAGGGCAAGAGAGCGCGCGCGAGACCGTCATTGGCGACGCTCGCCAGCGCCTTGGCCTCGGCCTTGGTGAGGCTCGCGTCCGTCGCCACCAGCGCCAGCGTCGTGTGCGCCCCCGGGACCGGCTTCTGAGGCGCGAACCAGGCGTCCGGCGGGATCCGGTTTGCGGGCCCGAGGCCGCCGAACTCGTCTTCGAGCTCGAACGGAGCGGCCCAGAAATGGGGACCGTCTCCGACGGTCGCGGAGCCGAGCGCATTGACCGCCGCGAGAGCGCCGATGGTTATCCCCGTCGTCTGCATGACCGCCGAGGCCGAGCCCAGCCCACCTTTCAGGGTTGCGGTCTGAGCGCCGAGCCCCGCGCCGACGCTGCCGAGCGCGAAGTCCTGACCCGCGGAGCGGACCGCGTCGAAGCCGAGCTCGCGATAGGGCGGATATCGGCCCCAGTTCTTGTCGCCGCCATTGAGCAGGTCGAACAGGATCGCAGCCGGGACGATCGGAACGCGCGCCGGCCCGACGGCGAAGCCGCGGCCCTGCTCGGCGAGCGCGGCCATGACGCCGGCGGCGGCGTCCAGTCCGAAGGCGGAGCCTCCGGAGAGACAAAGCGCGTCGATGGCGGAGACCGTCCGTTCCGGCGCGAGCAGCTCCGTTTCGCGTACGCCCGGCCCCCCTCCCCGGACGTCGACCGATGCGGTCGCGGGCGCGTCGAACACGATCGCCGTCACGCCCGACGCGAGAATCGGGTCCTGCGCATGGCCGACGCTGACGCCGGCGACGTCGGTGATCAGGTTACGCGGGCCTGCGGACAGCTGCATGGGCGCAAAGTCTTTAGATCATCAAGCGTCGAGCGGCGCGCGCCAGCGGACGCGGTAGAAGATGTGGCGACCGATCTTGTCTTCCTTGACCATGTCACGGATCCAGTTCGGCCGCACATAGGTCGCGTGGTAGTGCGTGGAGTCCCCGACCTCCGGCAGCCAGGCGCCGTTCTCCGTGACGTCGCGCGCCACCCGCACGGCGATCCGCCAAGAGTGGAGGTTGTTGACGCGATCAGGAATGCGATCGCAGGCGAAGGAGAACTGGCAGGCGTTCCGCCGGTGCTTGTTCTGGTAGACGACGCCGCAGACATCCGAGGGATAATAGCCGGAGCGGACGCGGTTCAGCACGACCTGCGCGACCGCATACTGGCCCTTGATCGGCTCCCCGCGCGCCTCGAAGTAGACGGCTTCGGCCAGGCATTGCTGAGCTTTGGCGAGCTGCGCCGCCGGAATGTAGACGCGGTGCGAGACGCGGGTTTCGATGGCGCCGCTGACGTCGCCGCGGGACGCCATCGTTTCGCCCTCCGCCGTCGCGCGTTCGCTGGCCGTGAGAGCGACGCGTCGGCTGCGGAGATCGTCGCCGAGCACGCGGCCCGCGAGCGGCGTCACCGGCAGCGCCGCGACGGCGAGCGGCGCCTCGCCTGCAGGGGTTGTGGTGTGCGGCAGCGCCCCGCCGGCGAGGCTGGCCACGGAAGGGGTCGAGCCGTCATGGTTCAGCCCGGCCTCGCGAGGCACCATCGGGATGCTGGTCAATCCCGCCTCGGCGACCGCCTGCTCGCCCTGCACCGCGCCCGGAGAAGACGCTCGCGCCTTCGGCGTCGCCGGGCCCGAGGACCCCTTGATCGCAGCCGAGGCGACGGCCCGGTCGGAGCTGGTGGCGGGGGGCGCGACATCGCCGATCTGAGGCACGGCGTTCAGCCCGGTCAGGCCCGGACGAAGCAGCGTATGCGCCGATGCGAGCGCTTCAAACGCCGGATCGCGCGGCTCCGCTGCGGCCGTCTCCGCGAGCGCCGGGGCGCGCACCAACTGCCTGTCGCCCTTCACGGTCCTGTCGACGAATGGCGCGGGCAGCTCGCTCTTGGAGCCGGCGACCGGAGGCGGCTCCGGGAGATCCAGAACGCGCAGGCTCTCGCCGCCGACAAACGGATCAGGGGCGACCAGGGGGCCCCGGCCCGACCCGAACAGATCGGCCGCCTCGAGCGACACAAGCTCCATCGGGCGCGTCACGGCTGCGAGGTAATGACCGCCGCCCAGTTCGCCCTGTTCTCCGGAGCCCGGCAGAAGGCTGAGCGCGTCCTGGCGCGCGATCGAGGTCGTGGCGACGGGGATGAGGAGCGCCGCAAGGACGATGCGCAGGCCGCGCCTCTTGGGACGAGCTGAGCGAGGCGGGGCCACAAGTCCCGGTCCACGTCCCCGCATGACGCCACTCCCCGAACGACCGGCGCCGCCTCACTTCAGAGCCGCGCGACCGCTTCACCGCTTCGAGGAAGTTATCAGTCCTTAACCTTGAGGAGCGGTTAACGGCGACGATTGAGCGACTTAGCGGACGGCATGGAGGCGCTCCAGGAGGAGCCTCGCGGCGGCGGCCTCGCGCCCGAATTGCCCTCCCTCCGAGCCGAGAAGGCCCCCCAGGGCGGCCCGCACGCCTTCCGTTCCGAAGCGGCTCCTGAGGGCGGCCACAATACGGGCTTCGGCCTGGGCGCGACGCCGCTGCTCCAGGCGTCCATCTGTCTGCAGGAAGGCCGAATGGGCTGACAGATGGCCTGCGAGAGCGTCGAGCCCCTCGCCCGTCTGCGAGGAGATCAGCGCAACGGGCGGCGTCCAACGGGCATCGTTCGGGCTCGCAAGCGTGAGTGCGCTTTCAAGCTCGTCCCGCGCCCGGCGCGCCGCCGGGCCGATATCGGCCTTCGTCACGGCGACCACGTCCGGCAACTCCATCACGCCGGCCTTGATGAACTGCAGCGCGTCGCCCGAGGCCGGCTGCACCGCCAGCAGGATCGTGTCGCCCACGAGAGCGACGTCCGCCTCTGACTGCCCGACCCCGACCGTCTCGACGACCACCCGGTCGAACAGCGCCCTCATGAGCACGACAGCGCCGAATGCGAGGTCCGACAGCCCTCCCAGCCGGTCGCGCGCCGCGAAGGAGCGGATGAACAATCCGCCGTCTTCGGGGTCGGACGGTATTCGCGCCCGGTCTCCCAGCAACGCGCCGCCTGAGCGCATCGAAGAGGGATCCACGGCGATCACGCCGACCGTCAACCCCCTGTCGCGAAACATGCGGACAAGCGCGCCGGTGAGGGTCGACTTGCCCACGCCAGGCGGGCCGGTGAGACCCAGCACCTCGCCTTTTGGCTCCGCGTCCGCCGCGTCCAGCAGGCGCGCGGCCTCAGCCGTGCCGGCGGCGCGCTCCAGCCGCGCAAGCGCGCGGGCGAGCGCCGGCTTGCCGCCTGCGCGCAAGCTGGGGAGATCGGGGAAGTCGCCGCCGGTCAATGTCGTCCCGAGATGGATACGCTACGGCGCGGTCTCGCATGTCGCGCGAGACGGCGCGTCGACATTCATCGCGCTATTTCGGCGCAGCGTCCTTCTGCGGACGGAGCTTGTCGCACCGGTCATGCACCATAGCCTCCGCCCGCTGCAGCACGGCGTTGAACTTCATGTTCTGCTCGGCGGGAAGGACGGCGCGCTGCTCGCGCGCCTTGTCGAACTCGCCCACCGTGTAAGCGTAGAAGATCATCCGCTCGGTCGGATCCTTGATCTGAAGATCCGCCACGGAGACGATGCAACCGCAGAACTCCTTGGTGGCCTGCGGGGTGCACTGGGCGAGGTAGGTGTCGTCCACCGGCGGCTGGCCCGGCGTCGCAGGCGAGGTCCCCTGCGCGAACGCCGCCGTCGTCCCGAACAGCGCCGCCGCGGCGATCGCGAGAATTTCCTTACGCATCCAACATCCTCCGAGACGCGCTTGAAAACGCTTCTTCTTCTGCGGCGGCGGGTTTGCCACGCCGCTCCGCCGCCGTCACCTCTTCCTTCGGACTACGGTCAACAGAGGCCGAGCACGGCGAACAGCCGATCAGGATCGGTCCAGACCTGCTCCACGCGCCAGCCCGCCCGCTCGGCCAGACGGCGGAACGCCTCGAGCGAGTATTTGCGCGAGTTCTCGGTGTGGATCGTCTCGCCGAGGGCGAACGAGAAGCGACGCCCGCAGGCGGTCGCAGATTGCCGCTTCAGGCTGACGAGATGCATCTCGACGGCGGAGTTCCGGGCGTTCCACCGCGCCTCGTGGGCGAAGCCCTCGAGATCGAAGGTTCCGTCGAGCTCCCGGTTGATCCTGCGCAACAGGTTCTTGTTGAACTCGGCCGTGACCCCCGCATCGTCGTCGTAGGCGCGGAGCAGAACGCTGAGTTCCTTCTTGAGATCGACGCCGACCACCGCTCGCCCGTCCTCGCCGACATGGCCACGGACGCGGCGCAGAAAATCTGCGGCGTCGGGCGGCGCAAGGTTGCCGATCGTCGATCCCGGGAAGAAGCCGACCCGCGGAGGGAGCTTCGGCAGGTCTGCGGGAAGCTCGAAATCGTCCGTGAAATCCGCCACCAGGGGGCGGATCTCGAGATACGGAAAGCGTCGCTCGATGCGGGCCGCCGAGGCGGCGAGGAAATCCCCGGCGATGTCCAACGGCACGTAAAGCGCCGGATTGGTGAGGGCCCCGAGGAGGATCTCCGTCTTCACGCCGGCTCCGGCGCCGTACTCGATCACCACGGCGCGCTCGCCGCAGAAGGCGGCAATCTCCTCGGCGCGCGCCTTGAGGATGCCGGTCTCGGTCCGGGTGGGATAATACTCCGGCAGCTTCGTGATCTGCTCGAACAGCTCCGAGCCCCGGTCGTCATACAGCCAGCGGCAAGGCAGCGTCTTCCGGGATGCGCTCAGGCCCTCGATGACGTCGGCGCGAAACTGCTCGTGCTGACGCGAATGCAGGTTCACTTTTTCAAGCATCAGGCGTCCTCGGCGAGGCGAAGCCCTGAGAACTGCCATCGCTTATCGGGCTGGAAGAAGTTCCGGTAGGTGGCGCGGGTATGGCCCTCGGGCGTCGCGCAGGAGCCGCCGCGCAGCACGAACTGACCGCACATGAACTTGCCGTTATACTCGCCGACCGCGCCTTCCGCCGGCCGGAAGCCCGGGTAAGGCGTGAAGGGGCTCCGCGTCCATTCCCACACGTCGCCGAACATCTGCTTCAGGCCGCCCTCGGTCCCAGCGGGCTTTGGCCGCAGCCGACCGCTTCCGGCGAAGTTGCCCGCGGTCGGCAGGCCGGCGGAGGCGCGCTCCCACTCCGCTTCCGTCGGCAGCCGCTTGCCGGCCCAGCTGGCGAAGGCGTCGGCCTCGAAATAGCTGACATGAGCGACCGGCGCCGTTGGATCTACAGGCTGCATGCCGCGCAACGTCATCGTCCACCACTCGCCGTCCCGCTGCTCCCAGTAGAGCGGCGCCTCCCAGCGATGCGCGAGGATCTGCGCCCAACCGTCGGCGAGCCACAGCAGCGGCTTTCGGTAGCCGCCATCCGCCATGAACGAGATCCACTCGCCATTGGTGACGAGCCGATCCGCGATCCTGAACGGCTGCAGCAGTACCTGGTGCCGCGGACCTTCGCAGTCGAACGCGAACCCCGAGCCGTCATGGCCGATCTCGAAGATCCCTCCATCGAACGTCGCCCAGCCGGTTTCTCCCGGCGTCGGCGCCACCGCGACCGGCTCGGGATCGCGGTAGGCGGGCCGTGTCGGGTTCTGGGCGAACAGGTGAAGAATGTCGGTGAGCAGAAGCTCCTGATGCTGTTGCTCGTGGTGACAGCCGAGCTCGATCAACGCTGCGACCTCAGGCCCCAGATCGGCGCCGAGCAGCGTCTCCATCGCCTGATCGACATGGGCCCGGAAGTCCATGATCCGCTCGAGCGACGGCCGGGTCAGCAGCCCCCGCATCGGCCGCGGATGACGCTCTCCGATGGTCTCGTAGTAGGAGTTGAACAGGAAATTGAAGGTCGGGTCGAAGAGCTGATAGCCGGCGGCGTTCGGCTTCAGCACCATGGTCTCGAAGAACCAGGTGGTGTGCGCGAGATGCCACTTGGCGGGGCTGGCGTCCGGCATCGACTGCGCCGTCGCGTCGGCGTCGGACAGTGGCTGCGCCAGACGGCGGCTGTGCGCCCGAACCTCGCGGAATCGTTCGGCGAGGTTCGAGCGGAGATCCTGCTTGCGGGCGACTGTCGGCCTCATTGGCGCTCCTGAAGTGAGGATCAGGCTACGCAGCAGGCAAGAGCCACGTTACGCACCCGAGCGCCGACGGATGCGAGCCTCCGCCGATCCGGACAGAAACTAACGTCGACCGGCCGCGGTTCCATCAAGCGCTCTACTCGAGGCAGCGAACCCGGCCTCAGACAGCCGGTTCCCCCTGTTTGGCCGCGTTCCTGATCGCCGCCTGCGCGGCCGCGAGACGTGCGATCGGGACGCGGAACGGCGAGCACGAGACGTAATCCAGGCCCAATTCCTCGCAGAACGCGATCGAGGCCGGGTCACCGCCATGCTCGCCACAAATGCCCAGCTTCAGTTTCGGCTGGGTGGCGCGGCCGCGCTCGACGCCAATCGCCACCAGCTCTCCCACGCCGTCGCGGTCGATCGTGGTGAATGGGTCAGCCGGCAGCAGGCCCTTGGCGACGTAATGACTGAGGAACGGCGCGGCGTCGTCGCGGCTGATGCCGAGCGCCGTCTGGGTGAGATCGTTCGTCCCGAAGGAGAAGAACTCGGCGCTCTCCGCGATCTCGCCTGCGCGCAACGCCGCGCGCGGCAGCTCGATCATCGTGCCCACCTGATAGGAGAGGCTGGCGCCATCCGCCTCGAGCTCCCGGGCGACGGCGTCGATGCGCTCTTTCACGAAGTCGAAGTCGGCGCGGGCGACGATCAGCGGGACCATCACCTCGCAATGCACCGGCGCCCCTGTCTCCCGGCCAGCCTCGATCGCGGCCTCGAAGATGGCCCGCGCCTGCATTTCGGCGATCTCCGGGAACGCGATGGCCAACCGGCAGCCGCGAAACCCGAGCATGGGATTGAACTCGTGGAGCTCCTCGGCGCGCCGCTTCAGCTTCTCGGCGTCCACCCCCATCGCCTCGGCGACCTCCGCGATGGCGCGATCGCCGTGCGGCAGGAACTCATGCAGGGGAGGATCGAGCAGCCGGATGGTCACCGGCAACCCCTGCATGATCTTGAACAGTTCGCGGAAGTCCGAGCGCTGGTAGGGCAGCAGCTTGGCGAGGGCCTTGCGCCGGCCAGACTCGTCGTCTGCGAGGATCATCTCGCGAACCGCCACGATGCGGTCCTCGTCGAAGAACATGTGCTCGGTGCGGCAGAGGCCGATGCCCTTGGCGCCGAACTCTCGGGCGGCGCGCGCGTCCTCGGCGGTCTCCGCGTTGGCGCGCACCTCCATCCGGCTGATCTCGTCCGCCCAGCCCATAAGGGTGTTGAAGTCGCCCGACAGTTCCGGCTGAACCATCGCGACCGGCCCGTCGAGCACCTGGCCGGTCGAGCCGTCGATCGTGATGACGTCGCCCGCCCTGTAGGTGCGGCCGGCGACAGTCAGCGTCCCGCCCTTCTCGTCGATCCGAAGCGCGCCGGCGCCGGAGACGCACGGCTTGCCCATCCCCCGCGCCACGACTGCGGCATGGCTCGTCATGCCGCCGCGCGTCGTCAGAATGCCGGCCGCCACATGCATGCCGTGGATGTCCTCAGGCGAGGTCTCCACGCGCACCAGAATGACGCTGCGGCCGCTTGATCCCGAGACGGCGGCCTCGGCGGCCTCCGAGGAAAACACGATCTCACCCTGAGCCGCGCCCGGGGACGCCGGCAGTCCGGTCGCGATCACCTTGCGCTCGGCCTTGGGATCGATCGTCGGGTGGAGCAACTGGTCCAGCGACGCAGGGTCGATCCGAAGAACCGCCTGCTCGCGCGTCAGCACGCCCTCAGCCGCCAGATCGACCGCGACCTTCAGGGCCGCCTTCGTCGTGCGCTTGCCGTTACGCGCCTGGAGCATCCAGAGCTTGCCGCGCTCGACCGTGAACTCGAGGTCCTGCATGTCGCCATAGTGCCGCTCGAGGCGTTCGGCGACGGCGACGAACTCGCGGAACACCTCCGGCATGCGCATCTCCAGCGACGGCGCGGCCACGCCTCCCGCGATACGGGCGGCTTCGGTGATCGGCTGCGGGGTTCGGATGCCGGCGACGACGTCTTCGCCCTGCGCGTTCACCAGAAACTCGCCGTAGAGGGTCTTCTCGCCCGTGGACGGGTCGCGGGTGAAGGCGACGCCGGTCGCCGAGGTCTCGCCCATGTTGCCGAAGACCATCGCCTGAACATTGACGGCGGTGCCCCAGCTTTCCGGGATCGCGTTGAGCCTGCGATAGGTGATCGCGCGGGGGTTCATCCAGGACGAGAACACCGCTCCGATCGCCCCCCAGAGCTGCTCGAGGGGGGCCTGCGGGAAGGGCGAGCCGGTCTCCTTCTCGACCTTCGCCTTGTAGATCGCCACCAGCTTCCCGAGGTCTTCCACGTCGAGCTGGGTGTCCTCGACGACGCCCCTGCGGTCCTTGGCCTGCTCAAGAAGATCCTCGAACACATGGTGATCGAGGCCGAGCACCACGTTCGAGTACATCTGGATGAAGCGGCGGTAACTGTCATAGGCGAAGCGCCGGTCGTCGGCGTTCGCCGCTAGGCCCTCGACGGTCTCGTCGTTGAGGCCGAGGTTGAGGATGGTGTCCATCATCCCCGGCATGGACGCCCGGGACCCCGAGCGCACCGAAACCAGAAGCGGGTTCTGGGCGTCCCCGAAGCGGCGGCCAGTGATCTTTTCGACGTGCTCAAGGCCGGCTTTCACCTGCGCGTCGAGCGCGTCAGGATAGGATTTCCCGTTGGCGTAGAAGTATGTGCAGACGTCGCTGGTGATCGTGAAGCCGGGCGGAACCGGCAGGCCGATATTGGCCATCTCGGCCAGATTGGCCCCCTTGCCGCCGAGGAGGTCGCGCATGTCGGCGCGGCCTT
The DNA here is from genome assembly GCF_014196425.1 of Hansschlegelia beijingensis. Taxonomy (GTDB): domain Bacteria; phylum Pseudomonadota; class Alphaproteobacteria; order Rhizobiales; family Methylopilaceae; genus Methylopila; species Methylopila beijingensis. The sequence goes on along the minus strand of NZ_JACIDR010000003.1, from coordinate 383,891 downwards.
CCGCGCGACCGTCGCCGAAGGTGAGCACCCATTTCGCCATCGCAGCCGCATCTCCCGCAGCGTTGAGCGGACCATTTCGCGACCGCGAACGTTCCGCGACGGGAGGACGTTGCACGCGGGGGCACATGTGACAAGGGCGACGCGCAGGGTGCGGACTCGTCACGGCCGCATGGCGGGCGACGCAGTTGCGACCTACTTGCAGCTGGCAGACCATCAGGCGCTGGCGCCAGGAACCCGATGCAGACAGGCGAAGCCGAGACTTTGACTGACGTGGGGGAGCCCGCGCGTTCGACACCCTTCTCAGGTTGGCGAGGAGCGCCGGGGAGCGCCTCGCTCGCGGAAGTGAACGCCTCCGTGTCGGTGCGCGGCCGCAGCCCGCTTCGGCGGATGCTGGCCTTCGTGGGTCCCGGGTATCTGGTCGCCGTCGGCTACATGGATCCGGGCAACTGGGCGACCTCCCTCGCCGGCGGCTCCAAGTTCGGCTACGCGCTGATGGCCGTCGTGGCGCTCTCGAGCCTGATGGCGATGCTCCTGCAGGCGCTGTGCGCCCGCCTCGGCGTGGCGACCGGACGGGATCTGGCGCAGGCGTGCCGGGACGCATTTCCCAAGGCGGTGTCCTTCCCGCTCTGGATGCTGGCCGAGGCCGCGATCTGCGCCACCGACCTCGCCGAGGTGATCGGCACCGCCATCGGGCTCACCCTCGTGTTCGGCATCCCGCTGGAGATCGGCGTGATCCTGACCGCGCTCGACGTCGTTCTCGTGCTCGGGCTTCAGCGGGTGGGCTTTCGCTGGGTCGAGGCTTTCGTGATCGGCCTGTTGATGGTCATCGCCGGCTGTTTCGCGATCCAGCTTGCGATGGCGCATCCCGATCTTGGCGCGGTGATCCGCGGCCTCGCGCCGACCACGGAGCTCGTGACCAACCCGGAGATGCTCTACATCGCGCTCGGCATCGTCGGCGCGACCGTCATGCCTCACAATCTCTACCTGCACTCCTCGGTGGTGCAGACCCGCGCCTATGGCCGCGACGCGGCCGGCAAGCGTGAGGCGATCCGCTATGCGGTCACGGATTCGACGATCGCGCTCGTGTTCGCCTTCGTGGTGAACGCCTCGATCCTCGTGCTTGCGGCCGCCGCCTTTCATGACAGCGGCCATGGCGAGGTCGCCGAACTCGGTGAGGCCCACACTCTGCTCGGGCCGCTTCTCGGCGGCAGTTTGGCCGCCACCGCTTTCGGCGTCGCCCTGCTCTGCTGCGGACTGAACTCCACCGTGACCGCCACGCTTTCCGGCCAGGTGGTGATGGAAGGTTTCCTGCGCATCCGGCTCTCGCCCTGGCTGCGCCGCCTGATCACGCGCGCCATCGCCATCGTCCCGGCGATCGGCGTCACGATGTTCTACGGCGAGAGCGGGACGGCGCAGCTACTTGTGCTGAGCCAGGTCGTGCTGAGTCTGCAGCTGCCCTTCGCGGTCATTCCGCTGGTCTGGTTCACCGCCAGCCGCGCCAAGATGGGAGAGTTCGTGGCTCCCCGCTGGATGTCCGCCACCGCCGGGCTTGTCGCCCTGGTCATCGTGGCGCTCAACGCGAAGCTCGTGATCGATTTCGCGCTTGGGCGGTAGGATCGGGCGGCCGTCCTCGCTCTTCATCGCCGCATCCTCAAGACGCACGAACCTGACGCCCGCCGCCGCGAGCGCGCGGATGGCGCCGGCGACCCCCTCGCCCGAGCTGCGGGCCGGCTGATTGATGTGCGCGATCACGACATCGCCCGATCGGGCGGCCGCAATGCGGCGCTCGGCGACGGCGGCGGGCAGCGAAGCGCCCATGTCGCCGTTCAGCGAGAACCCGGCGACGCGGAATCCCTCCGCGGAAATCTCATCCAGCGCGTCACGGCTGTAGCGCGCGGTGGCGCCGCGGAACCACCTCGGGCGGGCGCCGGTCGCGGTCTCCACCGCCGCCGCGCCCTCGCCGATCTCCGCCCGCACAGCCTGGATCGTGCCCGCGGCCGCTAGACCGAAGACGCTGCGCGCGTCCGTCACGATCGGCACATGGCGGGCGCCGTGGTTCTCGATCTCGAACTGATCCGGGTGCGCCTTGAGGGTCGCAAGCGCCTCCGGGTTCCGACGGATCCACCGTTGCGTGACGAAGATCGTCGCCTTGGCCCGCGTCTCGAGCAGCGCGTCCAGGATGCGGCGGTCGACGGCGCCGGAGCAGGCGTCGAAGGTGAGAGCCACCTCCCGGACGGCGGGGTCCGGGGACGCGATCGTGAGCCGCGGCTCGAACTCGACCGCCCGCGCCGGTGCTGCGCCCAGGAGCAGCGCCGCGCCCGCAAGTGTCGCCAGACGTCCCGCCATCGTCGCTCCGGCCGTTGCTTCCGCGGCACGAAAAGCGCGTGCTTTCCGGCGAAACAAGGGCGCGCCAGACGGCGTCTTGGCGGGCGGCTCCGGCGCGCCTAGCTTTGGCCCGAGCCGCTCCGGGAAGCGGCCATGGAGACTGCATGCGATATCAGCGACGGAACGCGCTGCGCCTGACGCTGGCGCTGGTCGCGCTGACCTGCGGGGCGGCGGCAGCCGCCGAGAAGACGGAGGAGTTCTGGTCCCTCGGCGGGCCCAAGGGACGCCAGGGCTTCAAGCTCGCGCCGGTCTCGGCCTTTCCGGTGCCGACGCCGGCCGAGGCGCTGCCGACCGCCAAGCTTCGGGTTCCGCCCGGGTTCAAGGTCGAGACCTATGCGAGCGACATCCTCGACGCGCGCATGATGCGCCTGGGCGAGCGGGACACGCTGTTCGTGTCCTCGCTGTTCGTCGCCAACAAGGTCTACGCCGTGGTCGACAAGGGCGGCCGACGCGAGGTGAAGACCGTCGTCTCCGGCATGACGCTGCCGAACGGCATCGAGTTCAGAAACGGCGCGCTCTATGTCGCGAACGCCAAGGAGATCCTGCGCTATGACGGCGTCGAGGACCGGCTTGACGCGCCTCCGAAGCCGGTCGTCGTCTATGACAAGTTCCCCGGCGAAAGCCCGCATGGCTGGAAGTTTCTGAAGATCGGGCCGGACGGCAAGCTCTACGTGCCGGTGGGGGCGCCCTGCAATGTGTGCGAGCCGGACCCGCGCCACGCCCGCATCTTCCGCATGGATCTCGACGGCTCCAATGTCGAGACGGTCGCCAGGGGCGTCCGGAACTCGGTCGGCTTCGATTTCGATCCGCGCTCCGGCGACCTCTGGTTCACCGACAATCAGCGCGACTGGATTTCCGACGACATGCCGCTCGACGAGCTCAACCACGTCACCCGGGCGGGGCAGGATTTCGGCTTCCCCTATTGCCATTCGGGCCTGATGACCGACCCCGAGTTCGGCCAGGGCCGCAGCTGCGGCGAGTTCGTCAGCCCCGCCGCGCTGCTCGGGCCGCACGCCGCGCCGCTCGGAATGCGGTTCTACACGGGCGGCATGTTCCCCGAAAAATACCGGGACGCGATCTTCATCGCGCGCCACGGGCCGTGGAACCGGTCGCAGAAATACGCCGACGTGGCGGTCGCCTTCCTCAACGACCGGCGGGAGGTCGTCTGGGTCGAGCCGTTCCTCACCGGCTTCGTCGAGGACAACGAGTATGTCGGCCGCCCCGTCGACGTCGAGGTGATGCGGGACGGCTCGCTGCTGGTCTCCGACGACCACAACGGCGCGATCTACCGCGTCAGCTATGTGGGCGGCGCGACCGACTGAGCCGCCCCGTCCTCACTCCTCCGGCTCGAACTCGAGCGCCACGCCGTTGATGCAGTAGCGCAGGCCGGTCGGCGGCGGCCCGTCGGGAAACACATGGCCGAGATGGCTGCCGCAGCGCGCGCAGTGCACCTCGGTGCGCACCATTCCGTAGCTGCGGTCCTCGGTGACGCCCACCGAACCCTCGAGCGGCGCGCCATAGCTCGGCCAGCCGGTGCCGCTCTCGAACTTCTCGCCCGAGGCGAACAGCTTCTGGCCGCAGCCGGCGCAGGAGAACACGCCGCGGCGCTTCTCGTGGAGCAGCGCGCAGCTGCCGGGCCGCTCGGTGCCGTGGCGGCGCATCACCTGGTACTGCTCGGGGGTGAGCAGCGCCCGCCACTCCTCGTCGGTGCGGGTGACTTCGTAGCTCTCGTCCAGCATCGCGGCCTCCGTGTCCGGCTCCCATATAGGCGCCCCGGGGCGCGGCGTCAGGCCGAGACGGCGGTGCGCTCCTCCTGGGTCGCGGCGGCCCTGGTCTCGGAGCGGCGGCGCGCCTCGTCGAGGCAGCGCTCGACCACGCCGCGCAGGCTGAGCGCCACCGCGTCCGCGCGGGCGGCCTGGCGAATGTCGTCCGCCGGCAGCTCGCGCTCGTCGGAGGTCCAGCAGGCCGCGACCACATAGGCGCTCGGCAGCCGCCGGCGCACGCGCCGCACGACGAGCCGGACATGGGCCTCCTCGGCGTCCAGGAACGCCACGCACACGATCGAGGGGCCCGCGGCCTCCATCTCCACCACGCCGCTGGTCAGCAGGAAGTCGTCGTCCTCGAGCTGCGGCGCGAGACCGTGCTTGTTGAGCAGCTGCGCCATGATCTCGGCCGCCGCGCCCTCGACGGGCGTGCGCGCGCCGACGCAGCGCACCCGGAACGCCGGGTCGGGCCGCGGCGCGCTCTGCGGGCCTGGCGTGAGATCCGCCGCGCTTGCGTCGGTCTCGACATGCTCGATGGCGTCGATCGCCTCCGGGTCGAGGGTCTCCTCGCCGTCCTTGGGATCCGTGTCGTCGAAGGAATCGAGATCCTCGATCAGCTCCGACACCGATGAGCGCAGCGCCTCGAGCCGCTCGGCCTGCAGCGCGCCGCGCTCGGCGTCGCGCTGGGCGAGCAGCAGGCCGGGCAGCGCCACCTCCTCGTAATAGGCCGAGAGCGAGCGCTCCTGCAGCACCTCGCGCGCCTTCTCGGAAGCCTCGATCGGGTCGCGCGCGAGCATGCGCTGGTAGAAGATCTCCGGCGGGCTGAGCGCCGGCCGGTCGCCGAGCAGCGTGTCGAGGAAGGACAGGCTCGGCACGTGCCGCCCCAGCACCACCAGGCAGATCGTCAGCGGCGTGGAGAGCACCAACCCGATCGGCCCCCACAGCGCCGTCCAGAAGGTCGCCGACACCACCACGGCGACCGGCGAAAGCCCGGTGCTGCGGCCGAACGCCATCGGCTCGATCAGATGGGCGAGCGTGAACTCGGTGACCGCGAAGAACGCCGCAGTGAGCAGGAAGCTGCTCCAGCCCGGATCGACCGCGGCCGCGAGCGCCATCGGGAGCAGCGCCCCGATGATCGCGCCGATATAGGGCACGAAACGCAGCACCGCGGCCATGATGCCCCACAGCGCCGCGCTCGGCACCCCGATCGCCGCCAGCCCGAAGCCGATCACCAGCCCGAAGGCGGAGTTCAGCGCGAGCTGGGTGAGCAGCAGCCGCGACAGCCTCCGCGCCGCGTCGTCGAGCGCCGCCGTGGTGCGCTGGATGTCCTGCGAGCCGGCGAGCCGCATGAAGCGGTTCCGGATGTCCTCGCGCTGCAGCAGAATGAAGATCACGAAGATGATCATCACGCCGGTGGTGGCCAGCGGATGGATCAGCGGCTCGATCACCGCCCGCATGTTTTCGACCGCCGTCGGCGGCGGCTGCCGGACCTGCACCGGCACGGGGTCCTGCGGCTTGCCGGAGCCCGGGCGGCCGTCCGTCGGAAAGGTCTGCCCGGACGACTTCGGCCGGTCGAGCTCCTCGCCGAGGTCCTGCAGCAGGTCCGCGGCGCGGTCGAGGGTCGCGCCGCCGCCCATCATCTCGCCGACCGACTGCACCTTGGCGCGCATCGTCGACTGGTATTTCGGGAGATCGCCCGCGAGCTGCGCCACCTGCCCGGCCAGCACCGCGCCGAGGCCGACGATCACCCCGAACGCCATGAGGACCAGCGCCACCACGGCGATGCTGCGCGGGATCCGCACGCGCTTGGCGAGGCTGACCAGCGGCGACAGCACGAAGCTCAGCAGCAGCGCGAGCGCGATCGGGATCAGCAGATCGCGCCCGATGTAAAGCGCGCCCACCACCGCGGCGCCGACGATCGACCACGCCGCCACCACCAGCGGACCCTCGCCGGGCCTGCGAATCCGCTCCGCCACCAATTGCTGCACGCCGCGTGTTCCCTCGCCCGGCACAGTAACGGGCCGGCGCAGGCGAGGTTCCGCCCGATCCGCCCCGTCTCACGAATTGGCGCCCGCCCCCCTTAACGCCGCCGCCCCTCTCCCTCCTCGCCGCGAAGCGGTGGGGAGGGTGGCCCCTCGCGCCAGCGAGGGGTCGGGTGGGGTCTTCGGGCGCAGCGCCCAGCGCCCGTCATGCCCGCTTGCGGGCATCCACGACTTCCCTCGCCTGCGGACCGCCGCCAAGTCGTGGATACCCGGCTGCGCCGGGCATGACGGGCGAGGTTTCGCGCGATTCCTTCTGAGCCCACCCCACCCGGCCGGGCTTCGCCCGTCCACCCTCCCCTCTGCGAGGGAGGGAGAAGAGCGCGGGCGCGCGTCATCGGCCGCTGGCGCGGCTTGGTCTCGTCCAATCCTGGTCAAACAGCGGGAAGGCGCGGAGCGTCGGGCCGCCGCTCGTTCCGTAGTTCGGATAACCGGCCGCCCGGCGCTCCGCGCGCGACGTCTTAACGATCGCTGCGGACCGCCTGCCGGCTTGGAACGGTCCTGGCCGAAGCCGGCCGGGAACCCGAAGCGCAGGGGTTCTGCGGAAGCCTTTGGGGCCGCCCAGAACCTCGCGCGTTCCGCGCCATCCGCGCCTCAAGCGCGTCCCCGTCGTAATGCGGGGCGGCGTCGTCGCAGAAGGGAACCGGACGCGCCTTTCGGCGCTCGCATCTCCCAACCCGCCGCAGTGCCGACCGTCCCGGGACGGAGGACATCCGGTCATCCCCGCCGCAGGCGCCGCCCCTCCCCCACATGGCCGGCCGGTCCGGACACGCCTCCCGCGCGGGAGAAGGTGATGAGAGGAGAGCATAGAGGGGGCGGGATGTCAAGGTATTTTTTCCTAGTCCTTGCGCGCCCTTGTGTCCTTACCCGCTTGCGGCCCCGCCTGGCTTTCGGGCGGAAGCACGGCCTCCGTCAGCTCCGAGAGCTTTGCTGATACGAAGTTCGAAAATTCGGCGATGATCCTCTGTTGCAAAGCTGCGCGGTCAGGTTCCACGCGGAGAGCGACTTCATCTGTGAAATACTCGACGCCTCCGTTCGGCCGCTGAGCATCCCAATCAACAAACTGGAACGACCGGAATCCCCAGAATAATCGGAGCGCTCTCCTAGAAACAAACGGAACAACAGTACATTCATACTGAACCATTCCAGGGTACAACGGAATCAGAGTGATCTCTAGATAATTAAACGGGAGCTCAACACGTCTCTTATAATCCGTAATGACTCTACGCTCCTTTGTTACTGTCACGAACTCATCGTCCCCCCTGACATACCCCATAGACCCAGTAGCGCTCTTGTAGAGATGAGCCATCGGATCACGAGGAACTCTCGTCTTAATTTCTTCCGTTCTGGATATTATGTCCGTAAAATACTCTCTGTTCATACCCTGCTTTTCCAACCAAGACGCTATCAGGTTGGCGTTCGGCGGAGATTTTTCGAAAACCTCTGAAACTGAGACATCAAAGAACTCATCTAGATCCTTTTCGATCTTGACCTCTGCGAAGTCGCGCGGCATCGACTCAACAATCCCTAGCGCCTCCTCCTTCTCAACAAAGCCTTCTGACAGCTTCTTGATGGCCTGCATCAGAGCGCTTTTCTTATCCCCGCCTCCACTTACGCTTGCCTCAAGATCAGCCCCACTCTTAATCTCGTCGACTATGCGGTACACATCTTCGTTAATTTCACAAAATATCTCCGTGAATCCCGCTTGGCTTACAAAAAATGGACGCTGCCTCTGGTTTGCTGAGAATGCGTCGCTTAGCGCATCCATAATATCGCTGTACCGTATCCCGGTGCCGACAGGCCGGTCGAGGGCCAATATAAGCTCCCGCGTGAAGTCGCTGATTCTTGTGTCCTGCCAAGAGGATTGATCTATTTGCGACGAAAAAAGAAAATAAAGACTTTTAAATCTCTTTTCTTTAGATTTGAGGTACTCTGATATATCAGTCGAATCCTTGATATAAGGAATCCCGGACTGGCAAGCGTCAACGACTTTTACATAGAGATTTGGCTCAATGCTACGGACCATCTCATCTAGCTCGCTATTCCGCAGAGAGGTCTGCTTGGTTCTCTTGGGGTCGTAATCAGTAAACAGATAGTTAAATTCTTCTCCGTCAAAACTTCCGTGACCGGTGTAATAGAATAGAACCGTATCTACGTCGGACTTTTGGTGGCCGGCTATAGCCTTCGCAAGTTTATTTTTCACGTCCAGACTTCGAGCGGAGCCATCTAGCACGATAATATCGTCGAATTTACCTGTTGATTCGACAAGTCTCTTAAAAACAGCTTCGTCGTTTTGGCATGCTGGAAGCGCAGTTAGCCCGCCTGAATAATGGGATATCGCCAGAATGATCGCTAGGTTCGTCATAAGGTCTCCATCCGGCTACGATGAGGCTCGTTCTGAACCGCATCATGATAGACGATCATCTCGTGGGGGCGACACTATAGAATACCCCGAGAATGGCTTTTTAACTCTGAACAAGCCCTAGCGAATTCACGGAGAGAAACTAGTCCTGCAGCTTGCTTAGAGGATCAAGCGGCCTCCGAGTGGTGCGGAGGAATGGCGCGTGGGATGAGCCAATGCATGACACTGATAACAACTAGCCGGCGTCCAGCAGCAACCAAGCCCTCCCCCTCACCCCACCCTTCGCTCCTCCACCACCGTGGTCTCGTCGATGCCGCCCGCTTCGTAGAGCCAGCGCGCCAGGAAGCCGGCGGCGACGGCGCCGGCGAGCGGGGCGAGCCAGAACAGCCAGAGCTGTCCGAAATAGGCGCCCTCGGCGAACAGCGCCGGGCCGGTGGAGCGGGCGGGGTTCACCGAGGTGTTGGTGACCGGGATGGTGATCAGGTGGATCAGCGTCAGGGCGAGGCCGATCGGGATGCCGGCGAAGCCGGTGGCGGCGCCCTTCGAGGTCGCGCCGAGGATGATGAACAGGAAGAAGAAGGTCGCCAGCACCTCCGTGACGAAGCAGGCGCCGAGGCCGTACTTGCCGGGGCTGAGGTCGCCATAGCCGTTGGAGGCGAAGCCGGCGGGGACGAAGCCGGCCTTGCCGGAGGCGATCAGGTAGAGCGCGGCGGCGCCCGCGACGGCGCCGACGATCTGGGCCGCCACATAGGGGCCGACATGGCGGTTGGCGCAGCGGCCGGCGGCCCACAGGCCGAGCGTCACGGCCGGGTTGAAATGGCCGCCGGAGATGTGGCCGACCGCGTAGGCCATCGACAGCACGGTGAGGCCGAAGGCGAAGGCCACGCCGAGGAAGCCGATGCCGAGATCCGGGAACGCGGCGGACAGCACCGCCGCGCCGCAGCCGCCGAACACCAGCCAGGCCGTGCCGAAGAACTCGGCGACCATGCGCCGGGTGAGATCGTAGGGCATCGCGTTCCCCTTCATCCTCCAGGGGCGGAAGCCGGGCGGCCGCGCCGCTGGAACTCAACCGTGAGTTTAGGCGCCGGCCGCGGACGGGCGGAAGCCGGACCAAGGGCGGGGGGCGCCGGCCTGCGCGGAAGGCTGCGCCGGGAGGCTCGCGTTCGGCCGGTTCCTGCCTATATTCGGGCCATGCCATCAAAGCCCTCCCGCAAGACCGGTTTCGCCGAAGCGCCGCAGGCCGCGTTCGAGGCCGCCGCGCCCTCCGACCTGACCGGGGACCCCGAGCTGCTGCGCGCGCTCGGCCGCGGCGGCGCGGCCGCCGACGAGGCGCGCCGGGCGATCGCCGACCGCGCCGCGCAGGCGGCCGCGAGCGAGGGGCCGGAGGCGGAACGGCGTCAGCCGTCGTCCTCCGGCTTGACCGGAGGACCCATGCCGGCCGTCAGGCGCGGCGGCGCGGTGGATGGTCCGGTCAAGCCGGACCATGACGCGCTTTCTTCAGGGCTCTCCCCGGCCCGCAAGGGGGGAGGGAGAGCGGCGGCTACATCCCTCAAGGCCAAGCGCAAGGCCGCCGATCCGGCGGGCGCGATCCCCGACCCGCAGAAGGCGCCGCGCGGCTTCGGGGCCGCGGACGAGACCGACCTCGCCGCCCTGCCGGCGGATTTCGACGCCAAGGCGTCCGTGTCCGCGACCGTGCGGGCGCTCGAGGACCTGATCCAGAACGGCCGGCCCGAGCTCAAGGGCAAGCCCTGGGTGCCGCACCGCCCGCCGCGGCCCGAGAAGCTGGAGAGCGGCCAGACCTTCCGGCTGGTCTCGCCGTTCGAGCCGAAGGGCGACCAGCCGACCGCGATCGCCGAGCTGGTGGACGGCGTCCGCCGCCAGGAGCGCGACCAGGTGCTGCTCGGCGTCACCGGCTCGGGCAAGACCTTCACGATGGCCAAGATCATCGAGCAGACCCAGCGGCCGGCGCTGATCCTCGCGCCGAACAAGACGCTGGCGGCGCAGCTCTATGGCGAGTTCAAGTCGTTCTTCCCCGAGAACGCGGTGGAGTACTTCGTCTCCTACTACGACTACTACCAGCCCGAGGCCTATGTGCCGCGGTCGGACACCTATATCGAGAAGGAATCCTCGATCAACGAGCAGATCGACCGGATGCGGCACTCCGCGACGCGGTCGCTGCTGGAGCGCGACGACGTCATCATCGTCGCCTCGGTGAGCTGCATCTACGGCATCGGCTCGGTCGAGACCTACACCTCGATGACCTTCGTGCTGAAGGTCGGCGAGACGGTCTCGCAGCGCCAGCTGATGGCCGACCTGGTGGCGCTGCAGTACAAGCGCGCCGACGTGAACTTCGTGCGCGGCACCTTCCGGGTGCGCGGCGACACGATCGAGATCTTTCCGGCGCACTATGAGGACCGCGCCTGGCGGATCGGCCTGTTCGGGGACGAGATCGAGTCGATCCACGAGTTCGACCCGCTGACCGGCCAGAAGATCGGCGAGATGGCGGCCGTGAAGGTCTACGCCAACTCGCATTACGTGACGCCGCGGCCGACGCTGAACCAGGCCATGAAGGGCATCAAGGCCGAGCTCAACGCCCGCCTCGCGGAGCTCACCAGGATGGGCCGGCTGCTGGAGGCCCAGCGGCTCGAGCAGCGCACCACCTTCGACCTCGAGATGATGGAGGCGACCGGCAGCTGCGCCGGCATCGAGAACTATTCGCGCTGGCTGACCGGCAGAAAGCCCGGCGAGCCGCCGCCCACGCTGTTCGAATATCTGCCCGACAACGCGCTGGTGTTCACCGACGAGAGCCACGTCACCATTCCGCAGATCGGCGGCATGTATCGCGGCGACTTCCGCCGCAAGGCGACGCTCGCCGAATACGGTTTCCGGCTGCCGAGCTGCATGGACAACCGGCCGATGCGCTTCGAGGAGTGGGACGCGATGCGGCCGCAGACCATCCATGTCTCGGCCACGCCCGGATCATGGGAGATGGAGCAGACCGGCGGCGTGTTCGCCGAGCAGGTCATCCGCCCGACCGGCCTCGTCGACCCCGAGATCGAGATCCGCCCCGCCCGCTCCCAGGTCGACGACCTCTTGGGCGAGGTCAAGGAGGTCGCCGCCAAGGGCTACCGCTCGCTGATCACCGTGCTGACCAAGCGCATGGCGGAGGATCTCACCGAGTATCTCCACGAGCACGGCGTGCGGGTGCGCTACATGCACTCCGACATCGACACGCTCGAGCGCATCGAGATCATCCGCGACCTGCGCCTCGGCGCCTTCGACGCCCTGGTCGGCATCAACCTCTTGCGCGAGGGCCTCGACATCCCGGAATGCGCGCTGGTCGCGATCCTGGACGCCGACAAGGAAGGTTTCCTGCGCTCCGAGACCTCGCTGGTGCAGACCATCGGCCGCGCGGCCAGAAACGTCGACGGCAAGGTGATCCTCTACGCCGACCACGAGACCGGCTCGATGCAGCGCGCCATGGCCGAGACCGCCCGGCGGCGCGAGAAGCAGCTCGCCTACAACGCGGCGAACGGCATCACGCCCGAAAGCGTGCGCCGCGAGATCGGCGACATCCTCAACTCGGTCTACGAGCGCGACCACGTCACGGTCGACAAGGGTTTTGCGGAGGACGCGCCGAAGATCGGCCACAACCTCAAGGCCACGATCGCCGACCTCGAGGCCAAGATGCGCAAGGCGGCCGGCGACCTCGAATTCGAGACCGCCGCCCGGCTGCGCGACGAGATCAAGCGCCTGCAGGCGACCGAGCTCGCGATCTCGGACGACCCGATGGCCCGCCAGGTCGCGGTCGACGCCGTGGCCGGCGGCTATGCGGGCGAGCGCAAATACGGCCGCAGCGCCAACACGCCGCCGAAGTCGCGCGTCTCCAAGCCCAGCCTCGACGACATGGGCCCCGGCACGGACCGCGCGACGCCCCTGCTCCACGGCGACCTGCCGCGCAGGGAGAAGCCGGACATGATGACGACGAACTTCCGGCCCGGCGGCCGGCGGCAGGGACCGAAGCGACGGTAGGCGCGTCCGCCGCGGGCCGATGCGCCTGCGGCGGAGGTCACTCTTTCTTGCGGGTCGCCTCCCGGAAGATTCACGCCTTCGGCGCCCGACGGCGACGCTCTTCACAGAAAATCATAATAAGGCGAACGGAACAGCAAGCGTCCGCAGCCTCGATACTGCCTCATCGTCTGGAATTCTTGTTTGAGATACCAGACGGCGGCGAAGCCATGCCAAATCTGCCCGGCCCGTTACTCCACTTCTGCTGCCATTTCAGGCGGAACGAGCGCGGTGTGGCCGAGTTTGCTCTGGAGACACGCAACAAAGGAGCAATCCGTGCGCCTCTACCGCCAGATCCTGATCCCCGCCTGCTGCGTCGCGCCGCTCGCGCTCGCCACCGGCGCCTCGGCCGCCTGTCTCGACGAGGTCGAGAAGCTCTCCGCGCAGGTGCAGAGCCATCAGACGCCGCCGAAGGGACCGCCCGCGACCCGCACCGCGAACGATCCCGAACCTCCGGCGCACGCCAAGGGCGACACCGCCGAGAAGGCCCGCGGCAACCAGGATCAGGGCGCGGCCTCGGGCAAGAGCGGGGCTGATCCCCGCGCCTCAGCCTCGGGCGGCGCCGAAGAAAGCCAGACGGGCGTCACGACCGGCCCCGGCGTCGTGATGGGCGACGCCGGCCCCGCCGACGCCGGCATGCTGCTCGCGGACGCGCGCGCCAAGCAGGCGAAGGGCGACGAGGCCGGCTGCATGGCGATCGTGGAGAAGGTGAAGGAGACGCTTCCGCCGAAGTAGTCCACGACCTTCGCGGCGGAGCGGCCTCGCTCCGCCGCCCCCGCGGACCGGCCCCTCGTCTCCGGCGACGGCCCTGCGTCCTCGCCGACATGCGTTGCGGCCGCGTTTGCGACCGGCGCCGCGAAAGCCGTGGATCGCCGCGGAAAGCTGGGGCATGACGGAGGCCCGAGCATCCGGTTCGCCCCTGCCTCATGATCCGCGTGACGCCCCAGATCTCCATCGACGACAGCGAAATCGAGGAGAGCTTCGTGCGCGCCTCGGGACCGGGCGGCCAGAACGTCAACAAGGTCTCGAGCGCGGTGCAGCTGCGGTTCGACGTGCGCCGTTCGCCGTCGCTGCCGAACGACGTCGCGATCCGTCTGATGCGGCTCGCGGGCTCCCGCCTGACAAAGGAGGGCGTGCTGGTGCTGACCGCGCAGTCGCGCAGAAGCCAGGCCGACAACCGGGCCGAGGCGCTGGCGCGGCTCGTCGCGCTCGTGGCGGAGGCGGCCGAGCGCCCGAAACGCCGGCTCGCCACCCGTCCGACGCGCGCGTCGGAGGCGCGGCGGCGCGAGGCGAAGTCCCACCGCGGGGCCGTGAAGTCGATGCGTCGGCCGGTTTCCGGAGACTAGCCGGCGAGTCGCCCGCAAAGGCTGCGGCGCCTCGATCACAAGCCGCGCCAAATGTCACAATATCGCGGGCAAACCATTGCTATTTCAGGCTCCGGCGCTTATGTCGGCGTCCTCACCAACAACAATTCCGAGGCCTATCTCTGTCTATGATGAAGGAAGACACCTTCCAGTCGCGCCGCGATGCGGCTCTCGAAGCCAAGCAGAAGCTTCTCCAGCGTTTCAAGGTCGCCGCGGCGGATCCTGAAGCCGAGCGTCGCAAGGCTGAGCGCGCGAAGATCGTAGAAGCGCGCGAGGCGCGCATGCGCGCCAAGGCCGAGGAAGAGCGCCGCCGTGCGGCTGAGAAGGCCGCCGAAGAGGCGCGCATCGCCGCCGAGAAGGAAGCCGAGCGCGCCGCCGCCGAGGCCGCCAAGCTCGCAGCCCGTCCGAAGGCGATCAACGCCGCCGCCTACGCGCTCGCCGCGCGCTTTGTGGCCGACACCGCCTCGATGCGCCGCAAGAGCGCCTGATCTCCGGATTTCAGCGCATGAAAAAAGCCCCGCTTTCGCGGGGCTTTTTGTTTGGGCCGTGCGGCCGCGGCGTCAGGCGGCCTGCTGGTTCACGCCGCCTTCGGCGAGCGTGTTCAGCTTGCGGTCGGCCGCCTTCTCTTCCGCCAGGGTCTTCTCGAGAACCGTGGCGCAGTCGTTGCGGCCGAGCTGCCGCGCCCAGGCCACCAGCGTGCCGTAGCGGGTCATCTCGTAGTGCTCGACGGCCTGCGCCGAAGCGATGATGGCGGCGTCCAGCACCTTCTTGTCGTCCACGTCGCCAGCGACGTCATTGGCTTCCTCGATGATGCCGTTGATCGCCGGGCATTTGACGGCCTTGATCTCGGCGCCGTGCATCTGGAAGACCTGCTCGAGGCGCCGGACATGCTCCTCGGTCTCGCCATAGTGGCTCTGCAGCCCCTGCTTCAGCTGCGGCGAGGTCGCCTTCTCGATCATCTTCGGCAGAGCCGAGAGGATCTGCTTCTCGGCGTAGTATACGTCCTGCAGCTGATGCACGAAGAGATCGTCGAGCGTTTTGATGTCCTTGGAAAACAGACCCATGATCGGCCTCCTTTGAGGTCTCTGTTGTAAAGACGCGCGCGACTGTCGCGTGTCGCGCGCATTGTCGATTCAACACATGGCGCGCCGGATCGTTCCGGATTTCCGGGAGACGCGACCGCCGCGCTCGCCGCCCAACCGCGGTCGCAATCCCGCGCGATGGCTTGTCGTTCATTCCGCCACGGACCCCCGTGGGCAGCCCCAGGAGACGCCGATGCGCCGCGCCCTCGCCCTCGCGATCGCCCTCGCAGCCCTTCCGCTCGCGGCCCATGCCGAGAGCGAGCGGCGCGAGCCGTCCGTCTCGGTCGTCGGCGAAGGCTCCGTCTCGGCGGCTCCCGACCTCGCGATGGTGACGAGCGGGGTCGTGTCGCGCGCCCCGACGGCGGCGGCGGCGCTCAAGGCGAACGCGGCGGCGATGACGAAGGTGATGGCGGCGCTCAAGGACGCGGGCGTCGAGGATCGCGACATCGCGACCTCGGGGCTCTCGGTGCAGCCGCAATATGACTATGGCGACGGCTCCGGCTCGGGGCCGCGCACGCCGAAGCTGGTGGGCTACGAGGTCCGCAACGTCGTCACGGTGCGTTCGCGCGCGCTCGACGAGATCGGCGAGCTGATCGACAGCCTGGTGACGGCGGGCTCCAATCAGATCGAGAACCTCTCCTTCGAGGTCTCGGACCGCAGCGAGAAGCTCGACGGCGCGCGCCGCGAGGCGATGGCGGACGCGCGCCGCAAGGCCGAGATCTACGCCGCCGGCGTCGGCGCCAGTCTCGGCGCGCCGCTCGCGGTGTCCGAGCAGGAGGTGGGCGAGCCCGAGCAGATCCGCGTCTTCGCGGCGCGCAAGACGATGGACGCCGCCGCCCAGGCGACGCCGATCGCGCGCGGCGAGCAGGAGCTTCGGGTTCGGGTGAACGCGCGCTGGGCGCTTTCGCCCAATGAGCAGAGGTGACCGCCCGGTCACCCGCCGTTAACGCCGCCGCGTCATGCTCCGCCGCGAGAACCGCATGAAGCGGCTTCCGGAACGGTGGTTGGGGGACCATGACATTCGGATTTGGGCGCCAGACGGCGCAATCGCAGCCTGTCCAGGCTGCGCCGCGGCAGGACGCCGCTCAGGTTCTGGATCACGCCACGCTGGTGGCGGCGCTCGACGCGCTCAAGCGTGGCGCAGCGATTTCCCAATGGCCGGAAGGCGACGCCGGAGAGGCCCTCAAGGCCTTCGCGGCTGAGCTCGACCGGCGCGGCCGGCAGGATCTCGAGACCATCGTGGGCTTCGCGGCGCAGGCCGCCGCCACCGGTCTCAGCGTCGGCTGGGTCACGCATGACGTGCGCCAGGTCGCCGAAAGCACCTCCACCATCGCGGGCGCCGTCGAGGAGCTCGCGAACTCGATCTCCGAGATGTCCTCGATGGGACGCGCCGGCGCGGACGACGCCGTGGCCGCCCGCAACGAGACCACCGCCTGCGTCGCCGAGATGCGCCAGGCGGCGGGCTCGATGGACGCGATCCGCGATCGCGTCACCGGCATCGCGAACCGCATCTCCGTGCTCGAGGACGCGGTGCGCCAGATCGCCGACATGGCCGGCACCATCGAGGCGATCTCCAGCCAGACCAACCTGCTCGCGCTGAACGCCACGATCGAGGCGGCGCGCGCCGGCGACGCCGGCCGCGGCTTCGCCGTGGTGGCCAACGAGGTGAAGTCGCTCTCCGGCCAGACCGCGAAGGCGACCGAGCAGATCCGCGCCCGCATCGCGACGCTGATGGAAGAGACCGACGCTATCAAGCGCGCCACCGCCGAGAGCGCGGACGCGGTCGCGGAGGGCGAGGCCACGATCCGCGCCACCGGCGGCAAGGTCGAGGCGGTCGGGCAGCATGTCTCGGTGATCACGACGCAGATGCATGCGCTGGCCGAGGTGCTCAGCCAGCAGCGCGCGGCCACCAACGAGATCTCCGAGAACGTCTCGCGCATCGCTGAGACCGCCAGCAAGACGCGCGGCGAGATCGACGAGGCGCTGGCCAAGCTGGTCGCCGCCGAAAGCGCGGCCGTCGCGGGCGTCGACGCCGCGGCCGGCAAGAACATCAAGAATTACGAACTGGCGCGGCTTGCGGCCGACAGCGCGATCGCGCATCGCCGGCTCGGGTCGATCCTGGTCGGGCTGACGCCGCCCACCTTCGTGGCGGAAGAGTTCGCCGCCCGCCTCGACCGCTCCGGCGACCGTTGGCCGGAGCTGATCCAGCGCCGGGACGCGGTCCGGCAGGAAGCCGCCCGCATGATGGCGACCGCCAAGGCGCAGGACTGGGCGACGGCCTCCGAGGCCTTCCAGCGGGCCGAGGCCGCGCTGGCGGCGCTCGAAAAGGCCGCCGTGCAGGAAGCCGCGCGCATCTGAGACCACGCCCGGGCGCGGATCGCGGCTTCCTCCGCCTTCCGCGCCCTCAGGCCGCCGATCTCTCCACGGCGCGCGGGTTGATCTCCGCGACCGCGAGACCGTTCAGCTTCTCGTCCGTCGCCTTCTCCTCGGCGAGCGTCTGGCCGAGCAGATCCGCCACCTCGTCGAGGCCGCAGGCGTCCGCATAGGCGCGCAGCGAGCCATAACTCGCGATCTCGTAGTGCTCGACCTTCTGCGCCGCCGCGATCAGCGCGGCGTCGAGCACCTCGGGAGCGAGATCCTCCTTCAGCAACTCGTCGGCCTCCTCCGCAAGGCCCTTCATGGCCTTGCACTCCTTCTCCTCCGGCTGCTGCTTGAGCAGCGAGAAGATCCGGTCGAGCCGCGCGATCTGCCCCTTGGTCTCTTCCAGATGGCTTTCAAAGGCGGTCCTCAGATCGGCCGACGCGGCGGCTCTGGCGAGCTTCGGCAGCGCCTGCGTGATCTGCCGTTCGGCGCTGTACACGTCGCTGAGTTCTTCGATCAGCAGGTCCTGCATCTTCTTCGCCATCTTTGCGTCTCCGATTCTTCCTGGAGCCCGGAAACTCTGCGCCCTCCCCGTCTGTTCCCCCTGACGCCAGGCGCGGACCGGCGCGGCCCGTAGCCCCCGGCCGGCTGATCGATCGATAAGCGGCAGCGGGCAGTCCCGGCGCGCCGTCCGTGTTCTCTGCAACAGACGAAATATTAAGCGAGACGCGAGGAAGAGCTGAGACGGAGAATTCCGTTAATCCAAGGTTCAGCTAGGCCCGCTCATCCTTCAAGCATCAAAGGAGACACTGTCCATGTTCGGCAATACTAAGAAGACGATCGCGGTCGCCGTCTCGGCGGCGCTCCTGGGCGCGTTCGCGGTTCCGACCGTCGCTTCGGCGGACTCGCGCCATTGGGGCCGCCACGGCGGCCACCATCACCACGGCTATTATCGCGGTCATCGCCACCACAACCATGGCGGCCGCACCGCCGCGATCGTCGGCGCGGGCGCGCTCGGCCTGATCGCCGGCGCAGCGATCGCCGGCTCGCGCCGCGGCGGCGACGATGACTGCTACCTGACCAACCAGCGCTACGTCGATTCGCGCGGCTACACCCGCGTGCGGCGCATCGAGGTCTGCCGCTGAACGATCAAGGGGTGGAGCCCCGCTCCACCCCGCCCTCCCGCGAGAGAGACGGGCGCCTCAGGTCGGGCTCGTCATCTTCATCATGATCAGTCCGCCGGCGATCAGCGCCGCGGCGACGAGTCGACCCGCGCTGGCGCTTTCCCCCAGCACGATCACGCCGACCGCGAACGCGCCGATGGCGCCGATTCCCGTCCAGAGCATGTAGGCGACGCCGAGCGGCAGCGACCGCATGGCGAGCGCGAGCAGCCCAAGGCTGCCGAACAGGGCCGCGAAGGTGACGATCGTCGGCGTCACGCGCGTGAAGCCGTCCGACTGCTTCATCGCGTAGGCCCAGACGATTTCCAGAAGACCCGCCGCCAGAAGATAGATCCAGGCCATTTCGCCCCCTTTCCGGGAGCCGGGCCGTCCCGGACCTGAACTCCGCGAGGCGGAGGGAGGACGTGGCCTCTCGACGCGCTCGCCCTGAACACAGGGCTTAAGTCGGTGGTCGGAGTGGCAGGATTCGAACCTGCGACCCCCTCGTCCCGAACGAGGTGCGCTACCAGGCTGCGCCACACTCCGCCGACCGACGGCGGCCTTATAGGGGGCGGCGCGGCGCTCCGCAAGCGGCCGCCGCGGCGCGACCGTCGCAGCGGCGCCGAAACATGCTGGAACCGGCGTTAATCCACGGCGTTTGTTGCAGGAACGCCGCCTCCGGCGACCAGCGAAGGGCTTTGCAAGATGGCGAACTCCAATTTTCCCGAGAAGGCCGACGAGCTGGCCGACAACATTTCCCAGAAGGGTCACGAGGCCGGCGCGAAGACTCGCAGCGCCGGCGCGCAGGCCGGTGATTCGGTCTCCAGCGCCGCGGACGAGGGCGCGCGTCGCCTGAAGGACGCCGCCCGCCGCGGGGGCCACGCCTATGACGAGGCGATGGATGATCTCAGCGCGCGCAGGGCCTCGCTTGAGGAGACGATCCGGCAGAACCCGCTCGGAGCCGCCGCTGGCGCGCTGCTGGTGGGCTTCGTTCTCGGACGCTTCGTGCTCTGAACCGCCCGCGAGCCGGTCAAGCTCGCTTAGAGGGGCGCCGGGCGCCCCGCAGGAGTGACGACGATGGTGAACAAGAACACCGTTAAGGGCACGGCCAAGGAAGCGGTCGGCAAGACCAAGGAAGCCGCCGGCAAAGCCACGGGCGACCGCGAGCTCGAGGCCAAAGGCAAGGGTGAGGCGGCCGCCGGCAAGGTTCAGAAGGCGGTCGGCAAGGCGACCACTGCGGTGAAATCCGCGGTCAAGTAACGCCGCGCCTCACACCGTTCTCAGGGCTCCGCCCCCATCCTGACGCGGGGCGGAGCGGCGTCGCTGCCGGGCGGACCCGTCAGCCGACGCACCTCCTCGACCAGCGCCAGCAGCGAGCTCCGGGACTTGGTGATCGCGACCTCGGCGTCGACCGCGGAAGCCGGCTCGATGTCCTGCGCCGAGAACACCAGCGCCGGGATGCGGTGCGGATGCGCGGCGGAAAGCTCGGGCAGCAGGTCGAGGCCGGAGCCGTCTTCGAGCGCGACGTCGAGGATCACGAGATCGAATCGTCCGCCCGCAAGTTCTCGGCGCGCGTCCGATAGCCCGGCGACGGAGATTACGTCCGCCAGCGAGCTCAGGGCGGCCGACACGACCTTCGCCAGATCGCCGTCGTCCTCCACGTGCAGAATGCGCGGCCGCAGCCCATAGGGCCTCAGACGGCGACGGAGCAGGCCTGAAAGCCGGCGCATGTCGATCGGCTTCTGGAGCCATGCGGCGATGTCGAGCCCGACCGCCCGCATGTCGCGCTGACCGAAGGACACGTCGGCGGACACGACGACGACCGGGATGCGGGCCCCGGCGGGCGTCGCGCGCAGCTCCTGGATCAGCCCCAGACCGTCCCCGTCCGGCAGACAGAGGTCCACCAGCGCCGCGTCGACCTTCTGGGTTTTCACCGTCTCCAGCGCCGCGCGGACGGTCCCGACCGCCAGGCCGTCGAAGCCGGCGTCGCGCATCTGCTCGACCAGGATTGTGGCGACCAGCGGGTCATCCTCGCAGACCAGCACCGTCGGCCGGAGAAAGCTTTCCGCCGGCCTGCCGCCCACGGAGGTCTCCGGCTCGGCGTGCCGCGGAAGCCGCACCTCGAATTCTGAGCCTTCGCCGGGCGTGCTCCGGAACGAGATCGCCCCCGCATGCCGCTCGACGATCTCGCGCGCGATCGCGAGACCGAGGCCGGTGCCGCCGAGCCGACGGGTGTCCGAGCCGTCCGCCTGGGCGAACTTGCTGAACAGGCGGGGCTGGAACGACTCCGGGATGCCGGGCCCCCGGTCGCGCACCGCGATCATCACGATGTCGCCCTCGGCCGCCGAAGCGACCGTCACGGTCTCCCCGCGCGGCGAGAACTTGATCGCATTGCCGACGAGGTTCGTGACGACCTGGGTGAGCCGATCCGGGTCGCCGCGCACCATCAGGCCCCGGGCGCCCTCGGCCACCTCGACCCGCACGCCGAGGTCCTCCGCATAGCCGCTCAGTCCCCCCACGGCCTGCTCGATCAGTTCGCGCACGAGCACCGTGCGGACCTCGAAGGTCATGCGGCCGGCCTCGATCTTCTCGATGTCGAGAATGTCGTTGATGAGCCGCACCAGCCGGAGGCTGTTGGAGTGCGCGATCGCCACCAGATGTCGCGCCTTGTCTCCGAGCGTCCCGGCGGCGCCGCCCGCCAGCAGGCCGAGCGAGCCGGCGATCGAGGTCAGCGGCGTGCGAAGCTCATGGCTGACGGTCGAGACGAACTCGTTCTTGAGCCGCTCCACGCGCTTGCGCTCGCTGATGTCGCGGGCGCTGACGAAAATCCGCTGCACGGTCCCGTCAGCCGCGAACTGCGGGGCCTGCACCATCTCGAACACGCCCGGCGCGCCCGAGGAGGTGACCTCGCGCTCCACGATCGAGACCCGGCCGAGCGCGATGGCGCGGCGAAGGTCGCGCTCGATCGCCTCCCCGCGCGCCTCCCCGAAGGTCTCCCGGGGAGAACGGCCGACGGCGTGGCTCGCCGGAATTCCGGACAGGTCGGCGGCGGCGGCGTTCCAGGTCTCGATCCGGAACGCGCCGTCCGGTTCGACGGCCACGACGGCCTGCGCGTCGGGAGAGTGGTCGAAGAAGCCCCGGAACAGCGCCTCGGTCGCGGCGAGCCGGCGCTCGCGATCCTGGATCGCGGCGGCGGAGACCGCGAGCGCGCGTCCAAGGGCGCCGACCTCACCGCGCGCGCCGGTGTCGGGCCGCGCCGCGAGGTCGCCCGCCTCCAGCCGGCCCGCATAGGCGATCAGGCGCCTGAGCGGCCGCAGCACGAGCGCCTCGCTGCCCGCGACGCCGAGCGCGAGCGACGCGGCGAGGATCACCGCGATCAGCAGCAGCCTCCGGTTCAGCCGCTGGTCGACGG
The DNA here is from genome assembly GCF_014196425.1 of Hansschlegelia beijingensis. GTDB lineage: Bacteria > Pseudomonadota > Alphaproteobacteria > Rhizobiales > Methylopilaceae > Methylopila > Methylopila beijingensis. Next base: position 361,895 of record NZ_JACIDR010000003.1, on the reverse strand, counting down.
GTCCGACGACTTCTGCGCGCGGCATAGCGGCGATCAGCGTCCCCTGCCCCGCGAGCGTCGGCTGCGAGACGAACATCGAGCGTTCGCCGTCGAGATCCTCGGCCTCGAACGGTCCGCGCTCTCCGGCGAGCGCCCGCTGCACGAAAGGCGCCTGGACCAGGGGTTCGGCGACGCGCGCGGCCGCGCCGGACCGGGCGATCAGCACCCCCTGGCTGTCGACGAGGGTCAGGCGGCCGCCGCTCGCGCCTTCCATGACGGGCCTCTCGACTGTGTCGTTCATCGCCGCGAGATCGACGGTCGCGGCGAGAATCCGGTCGAACCGCCCCCCGCTCTCCAGCGGCAGGACCACCGCGATGCGGGGCTCGCCGTCGCCGCGCGAGATGAACACCCCGCTCACGGTCAGCCGCTTGTCCGCGAAGGCGGCGCGCACATAGTCCCGGTCGGCGAGGCTCACGGAGGTGATCCCCGGCCGGTTGCCGCAGGTGATCGCGCCGTCGCGATCCACCGTGAAGAGTCCGCGCACCCAGGGATTGAGCGGAAGATGTTCGGCGAGCTGGCTCGCGCAGGATGGCGCGCTGGTCCGGACCGCCTCCGAGCGGCCGAGAACGGCCAGCAGCTGCTGCGTCTGGGCGACCACCGCGTCCTGGCGCTCCCCGACCAGGGTCGCAGCGGCCCTCAAGCGGCTTGCGGCGTGCGCCAGGGCGAGCTCCCGCTCCGCGCTCGCGAAATGCACCGTGAGGGCCGCCAGCGGGGCCACCACGACGACGCCGATATAGGCGATCTGCCAGCGCAGGCTCGAGGCCGGGCCGTCGAACGCGATGGCCAGCATCAGGAGGACGAGCGCCATCGTCTCCGTGAGCGAAACATCGCCGAAGCCGCGGATCGCCGCCACGGCCGCGGGGTCGTAGACGAACAGCGCGAGCGTGAAGAGCGGCAGCGAAACGCCGAGCAGCCGGACGAGCTGCCGCAGCTCCTGGGCGCGCGTCGATCGGACATGCGTGAGCGCGACCGCGAGCGCCGCGAACAGAAGCGTGACGCAGCTGGCGGGGCTCGCGGCCCGCAGCGCCGCCTCCACGGCGCCAAGCCCGCCCGGCGAAGCGGTCGGCGACTTGTCCGCCTGCATCAGGCCGCGCGCCACGAGCGCCGCGACCGCGAACGCCGCGATGAGCGCGAGCAGCGCGTATCCGGCCATCCGCAGGCGGCGATCCCGCGCGTGGATCAGCAGCCAGCTCCACCCGGCGCCGAGGACCGCGACGCCCATGCCGAGCCCGAGAGGCTCGCGGGCGTCGACGCCCTGCGCCGCCGGAGGGGCGTCCGGCACGATCCCCAGCATGCTGAGGCCGACCACGCAGATCGCCGACACCACTGCGCAGACGCCGAAGGCGTAGCGGGACTGCGAGATCGGGCGCGGCGGCATCAGGTCACCTGCGGGCTCAACCGGCTGAGCTTAGCCCGCTATGCACCGCAGCGCGCAAGATCTCTTCGAATAAGCTTACCGCCAGGCCGTGGCCGCATCCGGGATTTCACTTATTGCGGCCAGAACAGGGTCGCCTCATGCTGCGCCATTCCGGGACGGAGGACGTCATGGACAAGCTGACGGAGCTGGGCGCCCAAGCAATCGCGAACGACGCGCGCGACGCCCTGAACGCCAGCTTCCACACGGCGGTCACCCTGCTGTTCGCGGGCGGAGCCGCCGTTCTCCTGCTGCTGGCCGCCACGCGCCTTCTTTAACGGCCGGGGCCGCCCGCGCGGCCAGGCCGCCTGGGCGGTTCGCGGCGTCAACGCCGCGCCGCCGCGAGAAACGGGCGGCGCCAAGCGCTTTCATGACGTCATCGGAAGTCTGCGCCCGGCGCCGCGCCGGTCGTCTTGGGGCCGCGGTTCCGGTCCGGGTGCTGGGCGCCCGGGACGTCGCCGCCGCCCTCCGCGGCGGTCTTCTTGCCCTGCTGCTGAGCCGCGACGTCCTGCGGGCTCGTGGCCACCCCGCCGACCGTCTTGTTCATCGCTCCGGTGGTCTTGGGCGGCGTGCGCTTGCCGTCCTTCTGGCTGGGCGCGGCGGAGCCGCTGTCGACGGTTGACGGCGCTTCGGGCCGCTTCGTGTCGCTGGATTGCGCGAGCGCCGGTCCGGCCAGCAGAATCGCGGCGGCGGACGCCATCATCAGTTTTCTCATGTCGTGCTCCTCGTTTGGGGGTTGGCGCGTAAACAACCCGCCTCCCGCCCTGTTCCCCGAGCCGGCCGATTCGCCGCACCCCGGCCGGGGCGGCTTGAGCTCCGAGAGCGCGATCGACTGGCTTCTCAAGCGGGAGGCCGCCCGTTGTCGGCCGAAGCCGACGCCCTCGAACGCGAGGTCGCGGCCCGGGCGGGAAAGGAGAAGCGGACGGGCGGACCTGACCTGCGGACGGCCCAGCGTCAGGCCGGCCTCATGATCTTCTCGAACTGGAAGGCTTCCCCGTCTCCCGGCAGGTCGTCCGGGCCTTCCGGCTGGTGCGGGTCGCGATGGCGCGGGTTGAAGAACTCCACGATCTTGAACCCGCACTTGTTCACGTAGAAGTGGATGTTCCGCTTCTCGAAATACGGCGTGAGCGTCCGCCACACGGCCGTCTCCGGATAGCGGCGCTCGATCGCCAGCCAGGCTTTCAGGCCCAGGCCGCGGCTGTGCTCTCCGGTCCGGATGAAGAACAGATCGAGCGCGTTGTGATTCGTGTCCCGGTCGAGGGTCACCACGGCGCCGCCGACCTTGCGGCCGCCGGACAGGATTCGCAGAACCACCGCGCCGGGCGCGGCGATCGCCGCGTCGAGGACCTGGTCGGAGGGGATCGGTCCGTCCGGCAGAGAACCGAACTCGTCGATCACGGCCTGCGCAAAGGCGTCCTGCAGTTCCTTCTTGAAGGCCGGGATGTCGTCCGGATGAGCCTCCGCGAGGGTCACGGTTTCGCCTGTCATGCCGATGTGAGCCTCTGATCCGGGAGCGCGGCGCAGCCTTGCCTCACGGCCGGACGCCGCCACAGCCGCCAATCTCGGTCGGGAGCTTGAGCCTGCAAGCCGTCCTGCCGCTCTCCGGCGGTGAACGCGTCGTCCGGAAGCGGACGCTGCAGCGTCCGGCTCGCGGAGAGTACGATTCGGAAGCTGGCGGCGAGGGAAGAGAGAACCGGAACTGTAAAAGCAGTCTAGAAACTGCTTCTACGTTCCGTTACGCGGCGCTGGTCCACCTCAAGAGAAGGAGGTGGTGGGCGCACTAGGGCTCGAACCTAGGACCCGCTGATTAAGAGTCAGCTGCTCTACCAACTGAGCTATGCGCCCGAGACCCGAAGGCCTGCGGTTGCGCCGCGGCCGGGGATGTAACAAAGGCCGCCCCGGCTGTCTAGGGCGATCAGCCCTCTTCCTGGAAAACCTCTTCGCGTTTGGCCCGGATCGAGGGCAGGAACACCAGAACCAGCACCAGGAGAGCGATGACCAGCAGGGTCGCGCTGAGCGGCCGGGTGAAGAACACCGTCCAGTCGCCTCGCGAGATCGTCATCGCCCGGCGGAGATTCTCCTCCAGCATCGGCCCCAGCACGAAGCCGAGCAGAAGCGGCGCCGGCTCGCAGCCGAGCTTGATCAGCACGTAGCCGACGAGCCCGAAGAAGGCGACCGTGTAGAGGTCGAACACGTTGGAGTTCACGCTGAACACGCCGATCGAGCAGAACACCAGAATCGCCGGGAACAGGACCGTGTAGGGAATCGTCAGCAGCCGCACCCACAGCCCGACGAGCGGCAGGTTGAGCATCACCAGCATCAGATTGCCGATCCACATCGAGGTGATGACGCCCCAGAACAGCTGCGGCTGCTCGATCGCGACATTCGGCCCCGGCTGGATGCCCTGGATGATCATGGCGCCGACCATCAGCGCCATCACGGCGTTGGCCGGGATGCCGAGCGTCAGCATCGGGATGAAGGAGGTCTGCGCGCCGGCGTTGTTGGCCGCTTCGGGCGCGGCGACGCCTGCGATCGCGCCCTTGCCGAAGGCCTCCGGCGTCTTCGAGATCCGCTTCTCGACCGTGTAGGCCGCGAAGGACGACAGGATCGCGCCGCCGCCCGGCAGGATGCCGAGCGCGGAGCCGAGGCCGGTGCCGCGCAGCACGGGGCCGACCATCTGCCGGAAGTCGTCGCGCGTCGGCCAGACATGGGTGATCTTCTTGATCGCCACCTGCCGATCGCTCTCGTTCTCGAGGTTCCTGAGAATCTCGGCGAGGCCGAACACGCCGATCGCGACCGAGACGAATTCGAGCTTGTCGGAGATGTCCGGGATGCCGAGCGTGAAACGCTGCGCGCCCGACGTGACGTCAGTGCCGACCAGACCGAACAGCAGGCCGAGCGTGATCATCGCGAGCGCCTTGAGCACCGAGCCGTGCGCGAGCGCGACCGAGGCGATCAGGCCGAGGAAGATGAGCGAGAAATACTCGGCCGGTCCGAACTGAAGCGCCATCTCCGTCAGCGGCAGCGCGAACACCGCCACCAGCATGGTCGCGACCGTGCCGGCGAAGAACGAGCCGAGCGCGGCGATGGCGAGCGCGGGTCCCGCCCGGCCCTGCCGCGCCATCTGGTAACCGTCGATCGCCGTGACCGCCGAGGAGCTTTCGCCTGGCAGGTTGATCAGGATCGCCGTCGTGGAGCCGCCATACTGCGCGCCGTAATAGATGCCGGCGAGCATGATCAGCGAGGTTTCCGGCTTCAGGCCGAAGGTGATCGGCAGCAGCATCGCGATGGTCGCGGTCGGACCGATGCCGGGCAGCACGCCGATCAGCGTGCCGAGCAGCACGCCGAGGAAGCAGTAGAGCAGGTTGACCGGATCGAGCGAGGCGCTGAAGCCGATGGCGAGATTCTGAAGGAGGTCCATCCGCGCTCTCGCTCACCGGCCGGGAAGGAAGGGCGCGAGCCACGGACCGACCAGCGCATAAGGAAGACCGAGCCCGTAGCTGAACACGATGACGCAGAAGACGGTCAGGCTCAGCGTCAGCAGCAGCATCAGCCGGATGCCGGCGCGGGCGCTCGCGAGCGTCGCGATCGCCGCCACCAGGGCGATGGCGGCCGCGAGGCCGAGCCCGCGCACCGTCAGGCCGAAAACGATCGGCCCCGCCAGGATGAACAGCAGGCCGCGCCACGGCACGCCGCCGATCGGCGACGGCGCCCGGCCGAGTCCCTTGAAGATGATGACCAGCCCGAGCACGCCCAGGATGATCGCCAACATCAGCGGGAAATAGCCCGGACCCATCCGCAGCGCGCTGCCGAGGGGCAGGTCGACGGTTCCGTAGGCGAAAGCCGCCGCGAAGGCGACGAACAGCCCCCCGCAGGCGAGCTCGCGGGTGTCGATTTGCATGGCCCCTCGCCAGCTCGAGTTCTAGGCCGGGGTCAGTCGGCGTAAACGCCCGCCGCGGTGATCACCGGACGCCAACGCTCGATCTCGGAGGTCAGCTTGGTCTTGAGGCCCTCCGGGGTCGCTTCGGCCTCGGTCGACGGAGCGGTGCCGAGATCGGCGAAGCGCTTGACGACGAGCGGGTCCTTCAGCGCCTTCTGCAGCGCGGCCGAGAGCTTGGCGGTGATCTCCGGCGGGGTGCCCTTCGGGGCGTAGACGCCGTGCCAGATGCCGACTTCGAAGTCCTGCAGCCCCGCCTCCGCGGCGGTGGGCACGTCCGGCAGCGAGGCGACGCGGTCCTTGGTCGTGGTGGCGTAGACCTTGATCTTGCCGCCCTTGATCTGGTTCGTGGTGTTGGTGGTCTGGTCGCACATGAAGTCGACCTGCTTGCCCACGAGATCGGTCATCGCCGGGCCGGTTCCCTTGTAGGGAACGGTCGTCAACTGCTCGCCGATCTTGCTCATGAACAGCATGCCGCAGAGATGCGAGGCCGCGCCGACGCCGGCGTTGGCCAGCGTGACCTTGTCCTTGTTCGTCTTGACGTAGTCGATCAGGCCCTTGAGGTCGGCCGGCTCGAAGTCGGAGCGCGCGACGATGGTCATCGGCACCTCGGTGACGAGGCCGACATATTCGAAGGCGTTAAGGGTGTCGTAAGGAAGCTTGCGGTAGAGCACGGCGCTGGTCGCCATGCCGATGTGGTGCAGCAGCAGGGTGTAGCCGTCGGGATCGGACTTCGCCACGCGGGACGCGCCGAGCGTGCCGCCGGCGCCGCCGACGTTCTCGACCAGGATCTGCTGGCCGAGGTCCCGGCTCATCGACTCGGCGACCAAGCGGGCGACGGTGTCGGTCGGGCCGCCGGCCGCGAACGGGACGACCATGCTGATCGGGCGGGTCGGGTAATCCTCCGCCGCGGCGCCGCCGGAAAAACCGGCCGCGGCCATGAGCGCGGCGACCACCGCAACGATACGCGCGTTCTTCACGTGAAGCTCCCCAATGCCAATTGGGGCGGCGGAGCTTTCCCCGTCGCCTCTTCGCGGGCGACGCTTCTTGGGGGCGCCCAACCCGTTACGCGGACCGGCCAAACCTCCGTCCCGCGGCGGGATCATTAGCCAATGACGGCTCCGGCGCAACCTCGATCACGGAGAGTTCGCGCTGCGTGAAGGCCAACGCCGCCGCCAGCGCGAGCAGTCCGGCGCCGAAACCGAGCCCGCCGGTCAGGCCGCCGAACCAGTCCGTGAACAGGCCGGTGACGATCGGCCCGACCGTCTGGCCAAGGCTGAACGAGACCGTCATGGCGGCGACGCCCGAGGCCCAGGTCGCCTGAGGCAGATTGCGTCTGACGAACATCGTGGTGGCGGCCGTGACGGCGAACATGCCGAGGCCGAAGATCACGCCTGACAGGAGGTCGGCCGCGAAGCCCTCCAGGAACAGCGGCGCGACTGCCCCGAGCCCCGTCACCACCGTGGCGAGGCCCATGCCCCAGCCGCCCTTCAGGCGCGCGAACGGCCGCGCCCAGAGCCAGGGCGACGCCAGCCCCGCAAGGCCGACCACGCACCAGAACTCCGCCTCCTCGACGGTGGCCGCGCCGCCTTCGCGCAGGAAGGCGATCATGAAGGTCATGTAGGTGATGTAGCCCGCCCCGAAGACGCCGTAGGCGGCGAGGATCCAAGCCATCGGCCGCAGCGGCGCCGGCCGGCCGGCGGCGCGGGAATCGTCGCCCTCGGCCCTGCGCACCGAAGGCGCCGCGAGCGGGATCAGCAGCAGCGCCGAGGCGAGCCCGAGCGCCAGCCACGCCACCCGCCAGGACCATGGCTCGCCGCCCGCGAGCGCGAGCGGCGCGACCGCGGAGGACACGATGATGCCGACCGGCGGCCCCGCGTAGAGCAGCGAGACCACGAGCGAGGCGCGCGCGCCGGCGCGTTCGGAGATCGCGATCGCGACCGTCCCGCCGCCGACCAGCGCGAAGGCGCCGGCGAGGCCCGCCACGAAGCGCAGGACGGACAGCGAAACGCTGCCCCCGACCGCGGCGCTGAGCGCCGTGGTCAGGGCCGCCACGACGGCGCCGAGCACGACCAGCCGAAAGCTGCCGATCCGGCCCGCGGCCCAGCCAGCCGCCGCCGCTCCGACGAAATAGCCGAACGCGTTCAGTCCGTTAGGAAGGCCGGCTTCGGCGTAACTCCAGCCGAAGTCGGCCTGCATGTCGGGGAGCACGAGCGCATAGGCGAAGCGCGCTATGCCGAGCCCCACCGCGGGGGCCATGGCGATCGCCAGGACGGCGAGCAGCGGTCCGCGCAGGGCGGATTCCGGGGACGGCGACTCGGGCGCGGCTGATCTCGACATAACGCAGGTTTGATGACGGATCGGCCGAGCGCTGACCAGCGCCGCCGGCGCAAGCCCGCCCGGCGGTTCCGCAAGGGCGGACGGCCGGCGCGAGGCCGGCCGCCGGTCTCAGGCGCTGATCGCGGCCTGCGCGTTGATCTGGCCGCGCTTCACCGAGAGTTTGTTGAGCGCCGCCACATAGGCGCGCGCGGAGGCCACCAGCGTGTCCGGGTCGGCGCCGCGCGCCGTCACCGACTTGTCGCCTTCCTCCAGCCGCACCGACACCTCCGCCTGCGCGTCGGTGCCCTCGGTCACCGCGTGCACCTGGTAGAGCGACAGGGTGGCCTCGTGCGGCACGACGCGGCGGATCGCGTTGAAGATCGCGTCGACCGGGCCGTTGCCGACCGCCTGCACGGTGGTGTGCACGCCGTCGATGTCGAGCGTCAGCGTGGCGGACTGCGGCCCCATCGTGCCGGCGATCACGGTCAGCGACAGCACCTTGATGCGGTCGTGGCTCGAGGCGATCTGGTTGTCGACCAGCGCCTCGATGTCCTCGTCGTAGACATGCTTCTTGCGGTCGGCGAGCTCCTTGAAGCGCGTGAACGCGTCCTGCAGCTGGTTGTCGCCGAGCTCGTAGCCCAGCGCCTTCAGCTTGTCCTTGAAGGCCGCCCGGCCGGAATGCTTGCCCATCACCAGCGAGGTCTTGGTCACGCCGACCGAGGCCGGCGTCATGATCTCGTAGGTCTCGTTGTGCTTCAGCATCCCGTCCTGGTGGATGCCGCTCTCATGCGCGAAGGCGTTCTTGCCGATGATCGCCTTGTTGTACTGCACCGGGAACGAGGTCGCGGCCGACACCAGACGCGAGATCCGGGTCAGCATCGTGGACTCGACGCCGGTCTCGTAGGGCAGCACGTCGCCGCGCGTCCGGATCGCCATCACGATCTCCTCGAGCGCGGCGTTGCCGGCGCGTTCGCCGATGCCGTTGATGGTGCACTCGATCTGGCGCGCGCCGCCGGCGAGGCCGGCCAGCGAGTTCGCAACCGCCAGCCCGAGGTCGTCATGGCAGTGCGTGGAGAACGTCACCTTGTCCGCGCCCGGCACGCGCTCGCGCATGGCGACGAACATGGCGCGGTACTCGTCCGGCGTGGCGTAGCCCACCGTGTCCGGCAGGTTGATGGTGGTGGCGCCCGCCTTGATCGCCGCCTCGACCGCCCGCGCCAGATACTCATGGCTGGTGCGGGTGGCGTCCATGGCCGACCACTCCACGTCGTCGACCAGATTGCGCGCCTGCGCGACGGTGGCGGCGATGATCTCCAGCACCTGCTCCTCCGTCTTGCGCATCTGGTGCGCGAGGTGGATCGGCGAGGTCGATACGAAGGTGTGGATGCGCGGCCGCCGGGCGTGGCGCACCGCCTCGCCGCAGCGGGCGATGTCGCCCGGGATCGCGCGGGCGAGGCCGGCGATGATGGCGTTGTCGGCGCGGCGGGCGATCTCGGAGACGGCCTCGAAGTCGCCGTTGGAGGCGATCGGGAAGCCGGCTTCGATGACGTCGACGCCCATCTTGTCGAGCAGGCTCGCGACCTGGAGCTTCTCCTCGAAGGTCATGGTCGCGCCGGGGCATTGCTCGCCGTCACGCAGCGTCGTGTCGAAAATCACGACGCGGTCGGTGGAAGCGGTCATGTCGTAAGTCCTTCCGTCGGACAGCCCCGGCATCGCGTGCGGGGCGTGCGGTCTCGTCTCTGCGTGGCGTCCCGTCCCCTGAGCGCCCAGGCGAAAGCCCGGCCGGCCCTCAGGGGCGGCTAAGCAGGAGGAGACGAAGACCACGCGCGCGCGCGCCCGCGCCGGCCCTGAAGGCCGCCGTCCGGTCCGCGAAGACGTCGCCGCTCGCGCGCATGAAGGTCCCGCAAGAAAGCGCGCCGAAGAATGCGGCGCGCGCCCACATCTACGCCTCCGGAGCCCCGCGATCAACGCGCTTTAGCGCGCGTCCTTCAGCAGATGCGCGATGGCGGCGTGGACATAGACCGGCGACATGGCGGTGAGGTCTTGCGCCGAGCGGACCAGGACCGCCCGATCGAGCTCCGGCTCCTCCTCGGCGGCGAGGTTCCGCTCGACCACCCGCGCGAGCGCCGCCGCGTCGAGATCCGTGTCGAAGCGGCGGATGCAGGCGTAGAGGAAGCCGTCGACCACGACGAAGCGCTCGTCGGTCGGCCGCACCAGCGGCGCCCCGAGGCCCGTCTCCTCCATGAGCTCCCGCGCAAGCGAACCTTCGAGGTCGACCACGTCGCCCGCGATGTCCTCGAGGTCGGGCGTGCCGGCCGGAAAGTACATCTGGCCGGCGGTCGCGGTGTGCGGCGCCATGCGGCCGAGCAGCACCGCGCCGTCCGAGGTCACGACCGCCGCAGCGGAGAACACGTTGCCGAGTTGACGGCCGGGCGCGCCGCCCGCGCGCAGCCACAGGAAGGTGGAGTACGGCGCCTCGCGGAAGCGGGCTTCGAGCCGGCCTGAGGAAAGGTCGACGGACTCGGCGAGCAGCACGCGCCCGTCGAACAGCCGCGGGTTCTCGGCGACGCGCGCCGCCCAGTAGCGCTGCGCCTCGGCGCGCTCGCCCTCCCCGATGGCGAGCTCGCCCGGAAGAACCCTTCCGTCGAAGGCGGCTACGTCGACGACTTCAACGCTCATGCGAAGGACGCCTCCCCGGCTGGTCGTCCGGCGGGGTCGCGGACCGCCCCCCGCGCCGCCACGACAAGCGCCGCGACGAGCGCCCCAGGCCCGAGCGGCGCGCCGGCCAGCGCGAGCGGCATGATCACGATCGGCGCGATCCACGCAAGCAGCAGCCAGCCGGAAGCCGGCGCCCGCGTCGCCGCCCACACGACGATCGCGCCCGCGAGCGCCGTCATGTCGTAGTTGAACGCATATGGCAGCGCGAGCAGCGTCCCGGAGGTCAGCAACAGCGCGCGGGCGACGGGATCGCTCGTGCGCCGGAACGCCAGGACCGTGAGCGGGGCCGCCACGATCGTCGCGGCCGCCTGCAGCGGCCAGGCGGCCGCGGGGCCCACGAGCGCCTTGGCGGCCTGGTACACGGTCGGCATCATGGTCACGAAGCCGCCGACGCCCTGCGTGAGGATCTCGCCCTGCACGCCGGTGGTGACGCCGAGATAGAGCCGCCAGGGCTCGAGCCCGAACGCGGCGACGCTGAGCCCGACCAGAGCGACCGTGGTTCCGGCCGCCCAGAGGATCGTCCGCCAGGCCCCGATCGCCACAAGCGCGAAGGGCAGCAGAAGTCCCAGATGCGGCTTGATCGTCAGCAGCCCGATCAGCACGCCTGCGAGCCATGGCCGACGTTCCAGCGCCGCCAGCGCGCCCAGCGTGAGCGCGCCGGTCAGATGCCCGTTCTGCCCGAAGGCGACGTCCACGACGCTGGCGGGCGAGATCGCGGCGAGCAGGCAGCACAGCCGGCGGCGTCCGGAGGGCGCCAGCGCCGCGACCGCCGCCAGGAACGCCGCTCCGGTCAGGACGAGCCAGAGCGCCAGAGCGGCGAGGTAAGGCAGCGCGCCGAACGCCGCGAACAGCAGCAGCGCGTGCGGCGGATAGGACCAGTTGTGATCCGGGAAGCTGGGCCCGAAGGCTGCGGCGAGGCTCGCCTGATAGGCGTCGCGATCGAACAGGATCGCGGCTTCGCCCGCGAGCGCAAGGCGCGCGCCGTTCCAGACGTTCACGAAGTCCCGCCCGACAGCATAGCCGGCGGCGTCGAGCGGAAGGCTCTCCGGCGCGAGCGACCCGCGCCCCATCAGCAGGAAGCCTACGGCGCAGATCACGGCGCTGAGCGCCAGGGCCCGGAAGATGGGCCGCCGCCAAAACTGCGCCGGCGCAGGACTGTCGGTCGACATGGCGGGATCCGAAGGCGGGAGCTCGGCCCTATGCTGGACCCGGCATCGTTAAGCTTCGGCTTCGCGCGGCCCTCAGACCGCCACGGGGGCGAACATCGTGCTCGGGCGCACGAACTCCTCCTGCGCCGCCACCGTCAGCAATTCGCGCGACCCGGCGTCGGCGGTCGCCTTGAGCACGCCGTAGATCGAGGAGCCCGCTCGCGCGAGCGCCTCGGCGGCCGAGCGGGTCGTGAGCAGATGGACGAAGAACAGGGCCGCGATCGCGTCCCCTGCGCCGTTGACCGAGATCGGCAGCAGCGGCGTCCGCAGGCGGAAGGCGCCCTCCCCGTCCACCGCCAGCAGCTCGATCGCGCCCTCTGGGGTCTCGGACGTCTGAAGGCTCGTGACCAGGACGGCGGCGGGTCCGGCGCTGCGCAGCGCCTGCGCCGCCGCCTTGGCGCCTTCGAGGTCGCGGATCGTCCGGCCGGTGAGGAACTCGAGCTCGAACTGGTTCGGCGTCGCGACGTCCGCCGCCGGGATGGCGCGGTCGCGCATGAACTCCGGGATGCCGGGCCGCACGAACACGCCGCGGCCGACGTCGCCGATCACCGGATCGCAGCAATAAAGCGCCCGCGCGTTGGCCGCCTTGACCCGCGCGACCGCATCGAGGATCGCGTCGCCGATGGCGGCGTCGCCCATATAGCCGGAGAGCGCGCCGTCGCAGCCCGGCAGCACGCCCCGCTCCTCGACCCCGGTCAGCACGTCGCGGATCGCATCCGCCGGAAACACCGGCCCGCGCCACGCCCCATAGCCGGTGTGGTTGGAGAACTGCACCGTGTTGATCGGCCAGACCTCGTGCCCGAGCCGCTGCATCGGGAACACCGCGGAGGCGTTGCCGACATGGCCGTAGGCGACATGGCTCTGGATCGACAGGATGTTCATCGCCGCCCCTCAAACGCGGATCGGCGCCCTTGTACGATCCGGCCCGGCGTCCCGTCGAGACGGACCCAGCGTCACGCCAGGGCGACCGTGAGCCTCGTCCGCCTGTCCGCCTCGACGCCGGCGAGGAAGTCCGGGATCTCGCCCGCCGTCATCGGCTTGCTGAACAGATAGCCCTGCATCGTGGTGCAGCCGAGCAGCCCGATGGTGCGCTTCTGCGCCTCCGTCTCGACGCCTTCGACGACGCAGTCGATCTTGAGGTTGCGCGACAGGTCGATGATCGTCTTGAGGATGTCGCGCGCCACGCCGTCGTGCTCGATGTCGACGATGAAACCGCGGTCGACCTTGATCCTGTCCAGCGGCAGGCGGCGGACATAGCTCAGACTCGAATAGCCGGCGCCGAAATCGTCGAGCGCCACCCGGGCCCCGAGCGCGCGAAGCGCGCCCAGCGAGATCTCTGCGAGCGCGATGTCCCGCATCGCGGCCGTCTCGGTGATCTCGAACACGATGCGGCTGGCGTCGAGCCCGCTCGCGCGGACCTTCTCGATGGTCTTCAGGATCGCCTCGGGCGACAGGTCGCGCGCCGAGAGGTTGAAGGAGATGCGGATGTCCGCCGGCCAGCGCCGCGCTTCCGCGAGCGCCTTCTGCAGGAGGGTCTGGGTCAGCCGCGTGATCAGGTCGGTGCGCTCGGCGATCGGCACGAAATCGGCCGGCGAGACGGGCCCGAGCTCCGGCGAGTCCCAGCGGGCAAGCGCCTCGAAGGTCGTGATCCGACCGGTGGCGACGTCGACCATCGGCTGGAACACGAGCGACATCTCGGTCTCGATGTCGGCGTTGCGCAGGCTTTGCTCGAGGACGCTCAGACGGCGGATCGCGGTTTCGTGCTCCCGCGAGAACATGATCGCGCGGCCGCGCTCGTTCTGCTTGGCGTGGTACAGCGCGTAGTCGGCGCGTTCATAGAGCAGCTTGGCCTGGCCTTCCCCCTGGTCGCTCGCCGCGAAGCCGATCGTGCCGGAGATCTTGGCCAGCACGTCGAGCGTCGAGAACGGCGCCAGCAGCGCCTCGCAGACGCGCTGTCCGAACCGCTCGACCTCCTCATGGCTGTGGCCGCCGTCGAGGATCACGCCGAACTCGTCGCCGCCCAGCCGGCAGATGAAGGCGCCGTGCTGGGCGATCTCCTGCAGCCGCGCGCCGGTCTCGACCAGGACCTGGTCGCCCACCAGATGGCCGTAGAGATCGTTGACCGGCTTGAAGCCGTCGAGGTCGAGCAGGCCGACCCAGAAACGCCGCTGCTCGCCTTCGGCGGACGAAAGCAGCTCGGACAGCCGCGTGAAGAACTGCCGGCGGTTCGGCAGCCCGGTGAGGCCGTCAATATTCGCCAGCCTGTGATTGTCGTCGCTCAGGCGCTGGGTCTCGGCCTGGGCCTGGATCATCTGCTCGAATTCGCTCGAGTAGACGAACAGGATGTAGATCATCACCAGCGAGACCAACGCCATGTTGGCGCCGATCGCCATCAGGACCGGGTCCCGGGAGAAGATCAGCGTCACGCTGTAGGGGATCGCGACCGAGCTCGTGATCCCGAGCGCGGCGGTCCGCACATGCATCAGGCAGAAGATGCAGCTCACCACGGTGAGCCCGACGAACACCGTCACATGGGTCTGCTGGGCGGTGGAGCCGTACTGGTGCAGCTCGAGCGCCCACACCAGCATGGCCATCCCGATCGCCGGGCCGAGCAGCACGGTCGTCCGCAGCAGCCGCTCCGCCTCGGCGGAGCCGGGCGCGGCGTTGCGGCGCCTGACCCATACGACGATCCGGGCCGCGCTCAGCGCGAGCAGCGGCGACGGCGCCGCGACGAGCCACAGAGGCGCGGCGTCCCAGAACGTGTAGGCGAGCGCGAGCGCGTTGACGCTGAGCAGCAGGTAGAGAACCGGAACCTGCTTCGAGAAGGCGGCGACCTGCGCCCGCAGCAGCGCCGGGCTGCTGACCCGCTTATCAGGGACTGTTCCGCGCGCAGGCATTGGGACGTTCCGGGGGCGCTTGAGGGCGCGAAGCTGAACACGCGCGCCTTAAAAGAACGTTTTGCCGACTGACGCCCGGCCCGCAAAATAAAACGGCCGGCCTTCGGATGAAGGCCGGCCGGGGCGGTCAGACGAGGCTCAGCCTCGACAGATCAGCTCAGTTCTTCGACTTGTCGACCAGCGCCTTGGCCTTGATCCACGGCATCATCTCGCGGAGCCGGGCGCCGACCTCCTCGATCTGATGCGCGTTGGCCTTGGCGCGGGTGGCCTTGAAGGAGGTCTGGTTGACCTTGTTCTCGAGCATCCAGTTGCGCGTGAAGACGCCGCCCTGGATGTCGGCCAGAACGCGCTTCATCTCGGCCTTGGTCTCGGGCGTGATGATGCGCGGGCCGGTGACGTACTCGCCGTACTCGGCCGTGTTCGAGATCGAGTAGTTCATGTTGGCGATGCCGCCCTCATAGATGAGGTCGACGATCAGCTTCACCTCGTGCAGGCACTCGAAATAGGCCATCTCGGGGGCGTAGCCGGCTTCCACCAGCGTCTCGAAGCCCGCGCGGATCAGCTCGACCAGACCGCCGCAGAGCACCGCCTGCTCGCCGAACAGGTCCGTCTCGCACTCCTCGCGGAAGGTGGTCTCGATCACGCCGGCGCGGCCGCCGCCGATCGCCGAGGCGTAGGACAGGCCGATGTCATGCGCGTTGCCGGAGGCGTCCTGCGCGATCGCGATCAGGCACGGCACGCCGCCGCCCTTCTGGTACTCGCCGCGCACGGTGTGGCCCGGACCCTTGGGGGCGACCAGCAGCACGTCGAGATCCTTGCGCGGCTCGATCAGGTTGAAGTGCACCGCGAGGCCGTGCGCGAACATCAGCGCCGCGCCTTCCTTGAGGTTCGGCTCCAGGCTCTCCTTGTAGATGTCGGCCTGCAGCTCGTCCGGCGTGAGCAGCATCACCACGTCGGCGGACTTGGCCGCCTCGGCCGGCGACATCACCCGGAAGCCCTCGGCCTCGGCCTTCTTGGCGGTCGCCGAGCCTTCGCGCAGGCCGATGATCACGTCCTTCACGCCGCTGTCGCGCATGTTGAGCGCGTGGGCGTGGCCCTGGCTGCCATAGCCGATCACGGCGACGGACTTGCCCTTGATGAGGTTCAGATCGGCGTCGCGATCGTAGTAGACGCGCATGGCGGGTTCCTTGGGTTCTTGACGTGCGTTGAAGCGATGCGTGCGGGGCGTCTAGCGCACCGGACGCGCGAAATGAAGCGCGGCCTTCGCGGAAGGGATCTGCGACGCGCCGCCGGGACACGCCGCATAGGTTGTTCTGCTTATCTTGACCAACCTCTGATTGTGCCGGAGCCTGTCGTTCACGCCGCGGCGGCGGGCCGTAGGGTCGTCGCGGAGAGGCGTCCAGCAACAGGGGCGACGGATGGCGGTGAATCTGGGAAAGACGCTGGACTGGGAGCAGGCGCGGGGCGACGACCGCGCCATGCTGGAGGACCTCCCAGGGCAACATCCTCAAGGGGCACGGCCGCCACCACACGGCGCATCTGTTCCTGAACTTCGGAAGCAAGGGCGACGCCGAGGTCCGGCCGATCCTGCGCAGCATCGGACGCCAGGCCCAGTCGGCGCTCGACCAGCTCCGCGACGCCAAGGCCTTCTCCAAGTCCCGCCGCTCCGGCGGGCGCTTCCTGTCCTTCTACCTGACCGCCGCCGGATACGACGCGCTCGGCCCCGCGGCCGCGGCCAAGAAGCCGGACGACGCGGCGTTCCTCGCCGGCATGACCGCCCGGCGCGCGCGGCTGGACGACCCCGACCCGGCGACCTTCGACGACTGCTTCCAGGAGCCGAGCCGGATCCACGGCATGCTGCTGATCGCGGCCGACGACGACGATGTGGTCAAGGAGGAGGCCGAGCGCTGGGAGACCCTGCTGTCCTTCGGCGGCATCAAGGTCGTCGGACGCGAGATCGGCTTCGCCTATCTCAACGCCGACGGAGAGGGCATCGAACATTTCGGCTACATGGACGGGCGCAGCCAGCCGCTGATGCTGACCCAGGACGTCGTCGCCGACGCGCACAAGGACGGCGTCCCGCCGAAGCCGGGCGGCGGTTTCGACTGGATCTGGGACCCGCAGTTCAAGCTCGACCAGGCGCTGACGCCCGACCCCGGCGGCGCCCATGAGGGAGTGAGCTGCGGCAGCTATTTCGTCTTTCGGAAGCTCGAGCAGGACGTCAGGCGCTTCAAGGACCAGGAATCCGAGACGAGCCCCGGCAGCCTCGCGGACGTGCTCGGATTGCCCGTCCCGGGCGATCCGCTGGAGGACGAGCGCGAGCGCGCCGGGGCGATGGTGGTCGGCCGCTATGAGGACGGCACGCCGTTCGCGGCGCCTCACGTGCCCGCCAAGGGCAGCCCGCCCGCCGCCAAGGCGATCAACAATTTCGACTTCAGCGGCGACCCCCAGGGCGCTCTCTGCCCGTTCCGCGCGCACATCCGGAAAAGCAACCCGCGCGGCGACAGCCTCCGGCTCGGCGCGACGCTCGACGAGGAGCGCTCGCACATCATGGCGCGGCGCGGCATCACCTACGGGCTGCGCGACCAGGACCCGGCGACCAAGGCGTTCCGGGACCGTCCGTCGGGCGGCGTCGGCCTGCTGTTCATGGCCCACATGGCGGACATCGCGAGCCAGTTCGAGTTCACGCAGGCGGCCTGGGTGAACAATGGCGGCTTCGTCGACCCCAGCGCGGGGCTCGATCCGGTCATCGGCCAGGGCGTCAACGGGCCGGGCCAGACGGACTGGCCCGACGGCTATGGCGCGCCGAACGCCGGCCAGATGGATTTCGCGCTCTGTGTTCATCTCAAGGGCGGCGAGTACTTCTTCGCGCCGTCGAAAAGCTTCCTGACGACGCTTTAGGGCCGCGCCCGCGGCGGGCGGCCCGCTCCGGCGGCCGCCCTCAGCCGACCATCCCCTCGGGGCCGCGGGCGATCGCGGCGACGCCGGTGCGGGAGACCTCGACGAGGCCGAGCGGCGTCATCAGCACGATGAACTGGTCGAGCTTGTCCGGCTTGCCGGTGATCTCGAAGATGAAGCTCTCGGTGGTGGCGTCGATCACCCGCGCCCGGAAGGCTTCGGCGAGCCGCAGCGCCTCGGCGCGCTGGTCGCCCTTGCCGCGCACCTTGATCAGCATGAGCTCGCGCTCCAGCGCCTTGCCGGTGAGCGTGAGGTCCACCACCGAATGCACCGGCACCAGCCGGTCGAGCTGCGACTTGATCTGCTCCACCACGTCGGCGGGACCGGTGGTCACCACCGTGATGCGCGACAGGTGGCTCTCATGGCTGACCTCGGAGACGGTCAGGCTGTCGATGTTGTAGCCGCGCCCCGAGAACAGCCCGATGACGCGCGCCAGCACGCCCGGCTCGTTGTCGACCAGGATCGCCAGCGTATGCCGCGCGATCTGCTTGTGCGGGTCGTCCATGAAATAGGCTGAGCCGGTCGGCTGACGCATGGTGAAGGGTTCCGGAACGGGTGTGGGGCGTCATCCCGGACGGCGGCGAGCCGCCGAGCCGGGATCGCGTGCAGTAAAGAGGCGCTCTATCGGAGTACGATCCCGGCGCTCCGCTCGCGCTTCGGCCGGGATGACGTCTCCTAGACCAGCATCTTGCCTTCGTCGGAGATCGCGTTCTCGATCCGGTCTTCGCTGGCGTCGCCGAGCAGCATGTCGTTATGCGCGCGGCCCGACGGGATCATCGGCGTGACGTTCTCCATCTTGTCGACGACGCAGTCGACCACGACGGGTCCCGGCGTCTCCACCATCGCCCGGATGGTGGCGTCGAGGTCGTCCGGCCTCTCGCAACGCAGGCCGGTCGCCCCATAGGCCTCGGCGAGCTTCACGAAGTCCGGCAGCGCCTCCGAGTAGGAGTTCGAGTAGCGGCTGCCGTGCAGCAGCTGCTGCCACTGCCGCACCATCCCCATGTATTCGTTGTTCAGGATGAAGATCTTGATCGGCAGCTTGTACTGGATCGCCGTCGAGAGCTCCTGGATGCACATCTGGATCGAGGCTTCGCCCGCGATGTCGATGACGAGCGCCTCCGGATGGGCGATCTGCACGCCGACCGCGGCCGGCATGCCGTAGCCCATGGTTCCGAGGCCGCCGGAGGTCATCCAGCGGTTCGGCTCCTCGAACTTGTAGTACTGGGCCGCCCACATCTGGTGCTGGCCGACTTCGGTCGTGATGTAGGTGTCGGGGCCCTTGGTCAGCTCATAGAGACGCTCGACCGCCTGCTGCGGCTTGATGGTGTCGGGCGACGGCCGGTAGGCGAGGCAGTTCTTCGCCCGCCAGCGGTCGATCTCGGCCCACCACGACTGCAGCCCCTCGGGGTCGATCTGGACCTTCGAGGCCTTCCACACGCGCAGCATGTCGTCGAGCACATGGGCGACGTCGCCGACGATCCCGACCTGCACCTTGACGTTCTTGTTGATCTGCGCCGGGTCGATGTCGATGTGGATCTTCTTCGAGTTCGGCGAGAAGGCGTCGAGCCGGCCGGTGATGCGGTCGTCGAAGCGCGCGCCGACGCACAGCATGACGTCGCAGTCATGCATCGCGTGGTTGGCCTCGTAGGTGCCGTGCATGCCGAGCATGCCGAGCCACTGCTTGTCGGACGCCGGGAAGGCGCCGAGGCCCATCAGGGTCGAGGTCACGGGCGCGCCCGTCAGCCGCGCGAACTCGCGCAGCAGGCGCGTCGCCTCGGGGCCGGAGTTGATGACGCCGCCGCCGGTGTAGAAGATCGGCTTCTTCGCCGTCGCCAGCAGTTCGACCGCCGCGCGGATCCGGTCGGCGTCGCCCTTGACCTTGGGATGGTAGGTTTTGTGGGAGACGTTCTCGCGGCCCACATAGGTTCCGCTCGCGAACTGGATGTCCTTCGGGATGTCGACCACGACCGGCCCGGGACGCCCGCTGGTCGCGACGTAGAACGCCTCGTGCAGGACCTGGGCGAGCTCGTTGACGTCCTTCACCAGGTAGTTGTGCTTGGTGCAGGGCCGCGTGATGCCGACCGTGTCGCATTCCTGGAACGCGTCCGAGCCGATCAGATGCGTCGGCACCTGGCCGGTGATGCAGACCATCGGGATGGAGTCCATCAGCGCGTCGGTGAGGCCGGTGACCGCGTTGGTCGCGCCGGGGCCCGAGGTGACCAGCACCACGCCGCATTTGCCGGTCGAGCGGGCGTAGCCCTCGGCCATGTGGGTCGCGCCCTGCTCATGGCGGACCAGGACGTGCTCGATCGAGTTCTGCTGGAACAGGGCGTCATAGATCGGAAGCACCGCCCCGCCCGGATAGCCGAAGATGTGCTGGACGCCCTGATCGGCGAGCGCGCGGACCACCATTTCCGCGCCGGTCATCGTCTCGGTCATTGTGGCGGTTCCTTTCGCCTTGTCAGACCCTGCTCCGACCCGACGCGACGTGACGCCGGGCAACAAAAAAGGGCCCGCTGGGGAGCCCTTGCTTGGCGTCATCGGACGTTGAGCGCGAACCTTATGCGGCCCGCACCGTCGATGACGCCTGTCTTACGAGAATGAGCTTGCGCGGCACGCCGTCGCTTCCTCTGGCTTGAATTGCGCGCGGAACCTACGCGCGAGGCTCCCGCCAGTCAAGGCGCGACCGGCAGAAGAAATTCGGGCGCGGACGAGGCCTCCGATCGGCCTCGCCAGCGTTTAGCATCGGGATCGTCCGGGAGGGTCGACGATGAGGATGCTCGCAACCGCCTTCTCAATTGCGCTTGCCTCCGCCGCCGCGCAGGCGGAGAGCGGTCGCTCCGGCGCCTGGACCTACAATTCGGAGCCCGACAGCAATGGCGGCGGGATGGTCACGGCGCTCGCCTCCGCGCCCGGCGCCTCTTTCAACGACCCGTCCTATGCGGTCGCCCGCTGCCTCGGCGGACGCACGGAGTTCTTCGTCGGCACGTCCGGCGGCTGGGGCCTGTCCGGCCGAACGCTCGAGGTCCTCGCGCGGGTCGAAGGCGCGCCGGGAGCCCAGACCCCCATGCGCTGGGACGTCTCCTCCAACGGCAAGGCGGTGTTCGCGCCCGAGCCCGCCGACGCCCTGCTCCGCTCGCTGCCCGATCCGGGCAGGCTCCGCTTCGCGGTGCGGGACGGCAGGGGCGAGAGCCACGAGACGGTCTTCGACATGACCGGCTTCGCCGAGATCCGCCGAAGGATCGCCGAGGCCTGCCGCTGGGCGCCCTGAACGCCCGCTTCGGTTGACACGCGCGGGCGCGCTCCCCACTGTCCCGTCAGTCCGAGGGGCGCCCGGCAACGGGCTGAGACGGCGCGAGCCGAACCCTTTGAACCTGATCCGGGTCATGCCGGCGAAGGAACGGGGCTCGTAACGGCGTCCGCGCCGCCGCTTCCCTTCGCCATCCTGCCCCGCGTCCGAGGCTCGAGCCGAGGGAGAGTGTTGTCATGCGCGTCACCATCATCGGCGCCGGTGTCGCCGGCCTCACGGCCGCGATCGAGCTCGCCGGGCGCGGCGCGAAGGTCGAGATCCTGGAGCGCGGCGCGGAGATCGGCGAGCGCGCCTGCTCCTGGGCCGCCGGCGGCATGCTGGCGCCGTGGTGCGAGCGCGAAAGCGCCGAGCCGGTCGTGGCCGAACTCGGGCAGCAGGCCCTCGACTGGTGGCCGCGCCATATAGACGGCGTGACGCCCAACGGCACGCTGGTGGTCGCGCCGCGGCGCGACGCCGCCGAGCTCACCCGCTTCGCCGCGCGCACCGAGCGCTTCGACTGGATCGACGGCGACGCGATGGCCGGGCTGGAGCCCGACCTCGCCGGCCGGTTCGACCGCGGGCTGTTCTTCCGCGAGGAGGCGCATCTCGATCCGCGGCGTGCGCTCGCGGCGCTCGCAGCCCGCGCGATGGAGGTCGGCGTGACGATCCGCTTCGGGGTCGAGGCCGATCCGGAAGCCGCGCCCGGCGACGCGGTGCTCGACTGCCGGGGCTTCGCGGCCCGCGGCGAGACCCCGGACCTGCGCGGCGTGCGCGGCGAGATGCTGCTGTTGCGCACCCAGGAGATCACGCTCAGCCGCCCGGTGCGGCTGCTGCACCCCCGCATCCCGCTTTATATCGTGCCGCGCGCCGACGGGCTGTTCATGGTGGGCGCGACGATGATCGAGAGCGCCGCGCGCGGCCGCGTCACGGCGCGCTCGGCGGTCGAGCTGATCAACGGCGCCTATGCGCTGCATCCGGCGTTCGGCGAGGCCGAGATCGTCGAGGCCCGCGCCGACGTGCGCCCCGCCTTCCCGGACAATCTGCCCCGCGTCACGCGGCGAGGCCGCGTATTCTCCATCAACGGCCTCTACCGCCACGGCTTCCTGCTGTCGCCCGCGATGGCCCGGCAGGCCGCCGAGGCCGTGATGACGCAATCGGAGACCCACGATGAAGCTGATCGTGAACGGCTCACCGCTTGAGGTGGAGGCCGAGACCCTTGCGGGCGCGCTCGCCGCGCTCGACTACGGCGACGCCGTCGTGGCGACGGCCGTGAACGGCGCCTTCGTGCCTGCGGCGAGCCGGGCCGCCCGGTCGCTGTCCGAAGGCGACCGCATCGAGATCGTCGCGCCGCGGCAAGGAGGCTGACATGGATTTCTATGGCGTTGCGCTGCGCTCGCGGCTGCTGCTCGGCACCGCGCTCTACCCCTCCCCGGCGATCCTCGCCGACGCGGTGCGGGCGGCGGATTGCGACATCGTCACCGTCTCGCTGCGCCGCGAGTCCGGCCGGCTGCGCGAGGGACAGGATTTCTGGGGGCTGATCCGCGACCTCGGCGTGCGGGTGCTGCCCAACACCGCCGGCTGCCACTCGGTGAAGGAGGCCGTCACCACCGCGCAGATGGCGCGCGAGGTGTTCGGCACGCCCTGGATCAAGCTCGAGGTGATCGGCGACGCCGACACGCTGCAGCCCGACGTCTTCGGCCTTGTGGAGGCGGCGAAGATCCTCTCGGCGGAAGGATTCGAGGTGTTTCCGTACACGACCGCCGATCTCGGCGTGGCCGACCGCCTGCTGGAGGCGGGCTGCCGCGTGCTGATGCCGTGGGGCGCGCCGATCGGCACCGGGCTCGGGCTCAACGACGTCTATGCGCTGCGCTCGTTGCGCGCGCGCTTCCCCGACGTGCCGCTGGTGGTCGACGCCGGCATCGGCAAGCCCTCGCACGCCGCGGCCGCCATGGAGCTCGGCTATGACGCCGTGCTGCTCAACACCGCCGTCGCCAAGGCCGGCGATCCGGTCGCGATGGCGGGCGCCTTCGCGCGGGCCATCGAGGCCGGCCGCGCCGGCTACCTCGCCGGCCCGATCGAGCCGCGCGACATGGCCGCGCCCTCGACGCCGGTGCTCGGCCGCGCGAGCCTCGCATGAGCGCGCGTCTCGATCCGTTCTACCCGGTCGTCGACAGCGCCGCCTGGGTGCGCCGGCTGGTCGGCGCCGGCGCGCGGCTGATCCAGCTCCGCATCAAGCAGAAGCCCCAGGAGGCCCTGCGCGCGGAGATCCGCGAGGCGCTCGCCCTGTGCCGCGCCGCCGGCGCGACGCTCGTGGTCAACGACTACTGGGAGATCGCCATCGACGAGGGCGCGGAGTTTCTGCACCTGGGCCAGGAGGATCTCGACGGCGCTGACCTCAAGGCGATCCGGGCGGCTGAAATCAGGCTCGGCGTCTCGACCCACGACCGCGCGGAGCTTGACCGCGCCTTGTCGCTCGACCCTCATCATGTGGCGCTCGGCCCGATCTGGCCGACCATCCTCAAGCAGATGCCGTTCGCGCCGCAGGGGCTCGATCGGATCGGCGAGTGGAAGCGGCTGATCGGAGATCGGCCGCTGGTCGCGATCGGCGGACTGACCCCCGAGCGCGCGCGCCTCTGCCTTCAGGCAGGCGCCGACGTCACGGCGGTCGTCAACGACGTGCTCGGGGCCCCGGATCCCGAGGAACGCGCGCGGGAATGGATCGCCGCCACCCGGAGCCCCGTCGCGGCCGTCTGACCGGCTTGCAGTTTCTCGCGCGTGATCGCAAATGGAGGAGCTTCGCGGCGCCGCATCATCGGCAGCACCTGGAAAGTTCACGCATGGCCCGTTTCGGTGATCGCAGGTACGGGCCCATGACCGAGCTGGTGCTCGGCGGCCGAAGCTCCGACGAGCAGTTCGGCTTCGTGAACCCGCCGGTGGTGCACGGCTCCACGGTGCTCTGGTCCACGGTCGCGGACTTCAAGGCTGCGCGCGGCCGCTACACCTACGGCCGGCGCGGCACGCCGACCTCGGAGGCGCTGAGCGACGCGCTCAAGCAGCTCGAGGGCGGCCAGCACGTCGCGCTCGCGCCGTCCGGCGTCAGCGCCGTGTCGCTCGCGCTGATGACGGCGCTGAAGAGCGGCGACCATCTGCTGATGGTCGACACCGTGTACGAGCCGACCCGCCGGTTCTGCGACGGCATGCTGCGCCGCATGGGCGTCGAGACCAGCTATTACGACGCCTCGGTCGGGGCTCACGTCTCGGACCTGATGCGCCCCAACACCAAGGCGGTGTTCGTCGAGAGCCCCGGCTCGCTGACCTTCGAGGTGCAGGACGTTCCGGCGATCGCCGGCGCGGCGCACGCGCGCGGCGCGGCGGTGATCATGGACAACACCTGGGCGACGCCGCTGTTCTTCAAGGCGCACGATCACGGCGTCGATCTCGCGGTCTCGGCCGGCACCAAATATCTCGGCGGCCACGCCGACCTGATGATGGGCTGGGTTTCGGCCAACGCCGCCCACGCCGCGGCGCTTCGCACCACGCATGGCGCGCTCGGCCTGTGCTGCGGCCCCGACGACATGTTCCTGGCCTTGCGCGGCCTGAGGACGCTCGGCGTGCGGCTGGCGCACCACCAGGCGGCGGGCTTGCGCGTCGCGCGCTGGCTGCAGTCGCGGCCGGAGGTGGCGCGGGTCATGCACCCGGGGCTGGAGAGCGATCCGGGCCACGCGCTGTGGAAGCGCGACTTCACCGGCGCCTCGGGCCTGTTCGCGATCGAGCTCGAGCCCGGTTCGGAGGCCGCGCTGGCGGCCTTCCTGGACGAGCTCGAGCTGTTCGGGCTCGGCTATTCGTGGGGCGGCTTCGAGAGCCTCGCCATCCCGTTCGACGCGCGCCCGATGCGCACGGCCAGCAAATGGGCGCCGCAGGGTCCGACGGTCCGGCTCCACATCGGCCTCGAGGACGTCGAGGACCTGGTCGCCGATCTCGACGCCGGGCTGGCCCGCTACGGCGCGGTCGGCTGAGCCGAGGCAAAGAAAAGCCCCGCTCAGCAAGCGCTGGCGGGGCCTTCGAACTGCTAGAAGAGAGTGAGCCTAGGCGCTCAGAGCTCAGCCGGGCTGTACGAGGTGACCTCGAGGCCGACCGGGGTCTCTTCGACGATGGGAGCGGTCCACAGAGCCATTTGATCCTCCATCAATCTCGCGGTTGGTTCGCCCCGCGGGGCGTCGGATCGCCGTCTGCGTCCTGTAACGGACAAGATAGGGATCCGCGCCGCCGGCCGCCAGTTAATTTCTTGTCATGTTTGGCGGTCGTCAGGGTTTCGGCCCGCCGGGACTGCCGCGGCTTCCTGAAGAAGCAAGTATAAGAACTTCATAAGCAGGCGTTCGCATCCTGAAGACCGGTCACCCTCCGCTGATCGCCGTCAGGATGAAGACGTCCGCGCCCGGACGCAGCGGCGTGGCGAGGCTGGCGCGCCTGCCGTCGACGAACACGTTCATGTGCCGGCGGATGGCCGGCGAGGAATCGCAGATCCGGTCGCGCATGCCCGGCCAGCGGGCGTCGAGCGCGTCGACCAGCTCGGCGACGCTGCCCGCCTCCACCTCGAGCCGCCGCTCGGCGCTTGGAAACAGCGCCACGAGCAGCGGCGTCAGCCGCACCACGGCCGGGCTGCGGCCGCCGCTCGTCTGCGCCTCGGTCCTCACGTCAGGCATCCACGACGAGCGTCTCGACCGACGAGATCGTCGGCAGGTGCTCGGCGATGCGGGTGAAGCTGCCGCCCTCGTCGGCGCTGGCGTAGACCTCTCCGGAGCCGGTGCCGAAATAGACGCCGGCCGGCTCGAGCGCGTCGACCGCCATCGCCTGGCGCAGCACGTTGAAGAAGGCGTTTTGCTGCGGCAGGCCCTGCCGCTGGTCGCTCCAGCTCGCGCCGCCGTCGCGCGTGCGCCAGACCGCCGCCTTGGCGTCCGGCATGTAGCGGCCGGCGATGTCGCCGTTGAGCGGGACGAGGAACAGCGTCTCGGGGTCGCGCGGGTGGGTCGCGGCCGGAAAGCCGAAGCTCGACGGCAGGCCGGCCTCGATGCTGTCCCAGCTCCGCCCGCCGTCGTCGCTGCGATACATGCCGCAATGGTTCTGCTGGTAGAGCCGGCCCGAACCGCCCGGGGCCATGACCAGGCAATGCACGCACTGGCCGAACTCGGGATAGCGCTGGTCCTCGGGGAAGTAGTCGCAGCGGACGCCGGTGTTGCGCGGCTCCCAGGTCTCGCCGCCGTCCTGGGTGTGAAAAACGCCGGCCGACGAGATGCCGACCCAGATGCGTTTCGCGTCCTGGGGATCGACCACGAGAGAATGGAGGATCAGCCCGGCGCCGCCCGGGTTCCATTCGGGACGGCTCGGATGCTTCTGCAGCCCGTCGATATGGCTCCAGCTTTCGCCGCCGTCGTCGCTGACGAACAGGCCCGCCGGCTGCACCCCCGCATAGAGCCGGCCATGCGCGGCCGCAAGGCTCCACACCGTGGAGATCGGCTCCTGCCCCGGCTCATAGGCGAGCCCCTGGCTCGAATGGCTCCAGCTCTCGCCATGGTCGGTCGATTTCCACACCGCCGGCCCGAACCACTCATTGCCGCCCGCGCCATAGATCGCCCCGGTGGCCGGATCGGCCGCCACATGGTTCATCGGCCAGGTCTCGCAGTAAGGCCCGCGCAGTCGCCAGTCCGCGCGCGCTGCGTCGCTCTCCAGGATGAACGCGCCCTTCTTGGTGCCGAGCAGCACCATCACCTTCTTCGACATGCCTTCCCCCTTCGGTCTTATGCTCCGCCTTGTTCTTATGCGCCGGCCTGCGGCTCGGGCTCGGTGACGACCATCCAGGCGACGCCGAACCGGTCCGCCAGCATGCCGAAGGCCGGCGAGAAGAAGGTGGGCGCAAGCGGCATGCGGATCTCGCCGCCCTCGCCGAGCGCCGCGAACACCCGGTTCGCCTCCGCTTCGCTCGGGGCCGACAGCGCGAGGCTCACGCCCGAGAAGGTCGCCGCGCCCGCGCAGCCGCCGTCGGTCGCCATCACCTCGGTGGCGCCGATCCGGAAGCAGGAGTGCAGGATCTTGTCCTCGGAGCCCGGCGGAACCATGCCGGGCGGCGGCGGCTCCGGCGCGTCCCGGAAGCGCAGCAGCGCAATCACCTCGGCGCCGACAGCGCTCTTGTAGAACTCCAGCGCTTCCTCGCAGCGGCCTTCGAACGACAGATAGGGTCGCACAAGCATCGGTCTCTCCCTGCTCCGGCGCCCGTTTCCCCGGGCCCCCGCGCCAAGGACGACCGGGCAGCGCGGCCGCCGACATCCTCGCGCGGATTTTTCGCGCGGACTGTCGCGCCGGAGTAGTTTTGCGCGTCCTTGGAACGAGGAGAACCGCCGGCGATGCTTTACGCGATGCTTTGCTACGATTCAGAAGACGTGGTCTGCGCCTGGTCGCAGGAGAAGAACGACGCCGTGATGGCTGATCTCGGCGCGGTTCAGCAGAGGCTGGCCGCACAGGGGCGGCTCGGCCCGGTCGCGCGACTGATGCCGACGACCGCGGCGACGACCATCCGCAAGGGCCGGGAAGCCATGGTGATCGACGGCCCCTTCGCGGAGACCAAGGAGCAGCTGCTCGGCTTCTTCATCGTCGACTGCGCCTCGCTCGACGAAGCCATCGAGACCGCCAAGGAGCTCGGCGACGCCTGCGGCTCCGGCGGGTCGTTCGAGGTGCGGCCGGTGATGCTGTTCAACCCGGTGGCGCCGACCCTATGACCGACCGGGCCTGGATCGACGCGGCGCTGACCGCCGCCAGGCCACAGGCGGTGAGCGCGCTGCTGCGCTATTTCCGCGACCTCGACGCGGCCGAGGAGGCGTTTCAGGACGCCTGCCTGCGCGCGCTGCGGACCTGGCCCGAGAACGGTCCGCCGCGCGATCCCGTCGCTTGGCTGATCTTCGTCGGGCGCAACGCCGCCTTCGACGCCAGGCGCCGCGTCAGCCGCCAGGCGCCGATGCCGGACGAGGAGCTGATCTCCGACCGCGAGGACGCCGAGGCCGCGATGGTCGAGCGGCTCGACGACGCCGATTACCGCGACGGCGTGCTGCGGCTGCTGTTCATCTGCTGCCATCCGGACCTGCCGGCGCCGCAGCAGATCGCGCTCGCGCTGCGCATCGTGTCAGGACTGACGGTCGCGGAGATCGCGCGCGCCTTCCTGGTCGGCGAGAGCGCGATGGAGCAGCGGATCACCCGGGCCAAGGCGAAGGTCGCCGCGGCCGACGTGCCGTTCGAGGCGCCCGGGCCGGTCGAGCGCGCGGAGCGGCTCGGCGCGGTGCTGCTGATGATCTACCTGCTGTTCAACGAGGGCTATTCGGCGAGCTCAGGCGAGGCGCCGCTGCGCGCGCCCCTCTGCGAGGAGGCGATCCGGCTCGGACGGCTGTTGCTGCGCCTGTTTCCGGCTGAGCCCGAGGCGATGGGGCTGGTCGCGCTCATGCTGCTGCAGCACGCCCGCGCCGCGGCGCGCTTCGACGAAGCGGGCGAGATCGTCCTGCTCGACCAACAGGACCGCACGCGCTGGAACGGCCCGCTGATCTCGGAGGGCATAAACCTGATCGGCAAGGCCGTCCGTCACCGCCGGCCCGGCCCCTACCAGGCGCAGGCCGCGATCGCCGCGACGCACGCCCGCGCGGTTCGGGCGGAAGACACCGATTGGGCCGAGATCGACCTGCTGTACGGGCTGCTCGAACGGCTGCAGCCCTCGCCGGTGGTCACGCTCAACCGGGCGGTGGCGGTGTCGAAGCTGAAGGGCCCGCGCGCGGCGCTCGAGATGATCGCGCCGCTCGAGGAGCGCCTCGCCGGCTATTTCTACTTCTTCGGCGTGAAGGGCGCGCTGCACATGGAGCTTGGCGAGGAGGCCCCGGCCCGCGAGGCCTTCGGCCGCGCCATCGCGCTCGCCCGCACCGCCGCCGAGGCCGCCCACATCCGTTCGCACCTCGACCGTCTGCAGGGCGCCGAAGAACGCCGCGCCTAGAACTGCACCCCGCGGGTCAGCGCGCCGTCGACCACGAGGTTGCTCCCGGTGATGAAGCTCGCCGCCGGGCTGGCGATGAACGCCGTCGCGTTCGCGACTTCCTGCGGCGTGCCCAGGCGACCGGTGGGATTGAGCGCGAGCGCCCTGGCGAACAGCTCCGGATTTCCGGTCTCGATCTGATCCCAGACGCCGCCCTTGAAATAGATGTTGCCGGGCGAGACCGAATTCGCGCGGATGTTCTTCGGCGCGAGGTTGAACGCCAGGCCCTGCGTGTAGTGGATCAGCGCGGCCTTGAAGGCGCCGTAAGGGCCGGCCGCGAAGTCGATCTCCCGGCCCGATACGCTTGAGACGGTGACGATCGACGCGGCCCGGCTGCGCTCGAGATAGGGCAGCGCCGCATCGACCAGACGCACCGTGCCCATCATGTCCACGGCGAAGCCGGCCTGCCAGCTCGCCTCGTCGCCGGCGATCGCGAGCGCGCTGACATTCGCCACCACGATGTCGAGCCCGCCGAAGGACGCCGCGGCCTCCTCGACCCATGCCGCGACCGCGGGACCGTCGGCCACGTCGAGCGCGCGCCCGATCGCCTTCACGCCCGAGGCCGAAAGCGCGGCCGCGGTCGCGTCCACCTCGGCCTCGTTACGGGCGCAGATCGCCACATTGGCGCCTTCGGCCGCAAGCGTCTCCGCTATGGCGCGGCCGATGCCCTTGGTGCCGCCCGTGACCAGCGCGTTCAGGCCGTCGAGCTTCAGGTCCATGAGAGGCTCCGTGAGATGAAGGCGCCAGGGCGCAGCGGGTGAATGCGCTCACGCTGGCCATTGCGCCGCGTGGCGCCCGGCAGCCAGGCGAGCGAGCCGGCTGATTTGCGGGCGGCCCGCCCGCCGGAGCAAGTTCAAATAAGCGCTTGGACCCGCCGCGGATTTGGGCGCCGGCCGCGGCATGAGGCGCCGGCTCAGTTGCCGACGTGGCGCTCGATATGACGGGCGAAGTGTTCGGCGGCCTCCGAACTGCTCGTGCGGCGGCGCCAGAGCATGAGATCGACCGTCGGCAGCGCCGGCAGGCCGGAATCGGGCTCCAGGCCGACGAGGCCGCGCGCGTTGACGGAGGCTGCGAGCACGATCACCGCCGCGTCCGCGAGCGCCATCGCCTGCAAGCCGGCGATGCTCTCCGACACGCAGGCGACGCGCCATCGGAGGCTGTGCTCGTTGAGCGCCGCGAGCGCGAGGTCGCGGTAGAGATTGCCCTCGGGCAGCATCGCAAGCGGGATCGGGTCGCGCCGGTAGGCGCCGCCGCCCTCGGCGCCGAGCCAGACCAGAGGCTCGCTGCGCAGGCGCGTGGTCTCGGCGATGCGCGGGTCGACGCCCGGCATTCTGGTCGCGATCGCGACGTCGAGCAGGCCCTCGTCCATCTCGGCGGCGAGCTGGCGCGACAGCGCGCAACGCACGCTGACCTCGACGCGCGGATAGGCCCGGCGGAAGCTCGCCAGCGTCTCCGGCAGCAGGAAGGCGGCGTAGAGATCCGGGCAGCCGAGCGTGACGCGGCCCTCGATCTCGTCGGAGGCCAGCTTCAGCCGCGCCTCGTCGTGCATCCGCAGCAGGGCGCGCGCATAGGGCAGCAACGCCTCTCCCTGCGGGGTCAGCCGCAGGCGGCGCAGATCGGCCTCGAACAGCGGCTGCCCGGCGGCCTCCTCGAGACGCCGCAGCTGCAGGCTCACCGCAGGCTGCGTCCGGTGCAGCCTGCGCGCGACGCGGGTGACGCTGCGCTCCTCGACAAGCATCACGAAAGTGCGAAGCAGGACGATCTCGAGCGTGCGCGCCATCTGGCTAAATTATTCTTTGGTTTTTGCAAAGCAATATAAATTTGCCTCGGCTATTCAGCGCTTTTAGCATTGTTTTCATGCAGCGTTACTGGCGAGAAACTAGGCTAATGATCAACAATAAGGCTGATGTTGCGCGCTTCTTGTGCATATCGTGCACGAAGAGCCAGCCTCGCCGCAATGCGGATTTCGTCGGGTGAGCGCGCCGGTGCTCGAGGTGCGCGACATCGCCAAGCGTTTTGGCGGGCTGGCGGCGCTCGACGGCGCCAGCCTCGCGCTGCAGGCGGGACGCGTCACCGGGCTGATCGGCCCGAACGGCGCGGGCAAGACGACGCTGCTCAACGTCATGACCGGCCTGGTGCGGCCGGACGCCGGCCAGGTCCTGCTGTCGGGGCAGGACGTCACCGGCCTCGCCACCCACCGCTACGCGGCGCTCGGCGTCGCCCGCACGTTCCAGATCGTGCGCGAGCTCGGCAGCCTCACGGTGCTGGAGAACCTGCTGCTCGCGCCGCGCCGGCAAAGCGGCGAAGGCGTCGCGACGGGGCTGTTCGCGCGCCCGAAATGGTGGCGGGAGGAGCGCGCGAACGCCGCGAAGGCGCGCGAGCTGCTGGAGCGGATCGGCCTCTGGAAGCTCGCCGACCAGCCCTCCGCCGGCTTGTCGGGCGGCCAGAAGAAGCTGCTCGATCTCGCCCGCGCGCTGCTGCTCGAACCGAAGCTCATCCTGCTGGACGAGCCCGGCGCCGGCGTGTCTCCGCCCGTCAAGCAGGAGCTGATCCGCCTCATCCGCGAGCTGAAGGCGGAGGGCGTCTCGTTCGGGCTGATCGAGCACGACATGCATCTGATCGGCGAACTCTGCGACGAGGTCCACGTCATGGCCGAGGGCCGCAACCTGGTCTCCGGAACGTTCCGGGAGGTCATCGCGGACCGGCGCGTGGTCGAAGCCTATCTGGGGGTGGCGGCGTGAGGCCGGCGGAAGCCTCCATGCCGGCGCTCGCGGCCAGGGGCTTGCGCGCAGGCTACGGCCGCGGCGCCGACATCGTGCGCGGCGTCGACCTCGACCAGGCGCCGGAGAGCATCGTC
This sequence comes from Hansschlegelia beijingensis, assembly GCF_014196425.1. Taxonomy (GTDB): domain Bacteria; phylum Pseudomonadota; class Alphaproteobacteria; order Rhizobiales; family Methylopilaceae; genus Methylopila; species Methylopila beijingensis. The sequence continues at coordinate 330,197 of NZ_JACIDR010000003.1, read as the reverse complement.
ACGGTGATCGGCCCGAACGGCTCGGGCAAGTCGAGCTTCGTCAAGACGCTGGCCGGGCTGCTCCCGGCGCGCGCCGGCAGCGTCAGCGTCACCGGCCGGGACGTGACCGCCGAGCCCCCGGCCCGGCGGGTCGCCGCGGGCCTCGCCTATGTGCCGCAGGAAGCCAACGTCTTCCCGAGCCTGACCATCGGCGAGAACCTCAAGCTCGCGACCGAATTCCTGCGCGGCCGGGCGGGCGTCGGGGCCGAGCAGCGCACGCGCGTTCTCGAGCTCTTCCCCGAGCTCGGCGCGCGGCTCAGAACCCGCGCCGGCGACCTGTCGGGCGGCCAGCGGCAGATGCTGGCTTTCGCGAGCGCGCTGCTCGCCGCCCCGGAGGTGCTGCTGCTCGACGAGCCGTCCGCCGGGCTCTCGCCAAAATTCGTGGGCGAGACCATGGAGGCGATCGTGCGCGTCCGGCAGACCGGCGTGACCGTCCTGCTGGTCGAGCAGAACGTCGCCGCCGCCCTCAGGATCGCCGACGAGGCGGTGGTGCTGGTCGCAGGCCAGGTCAGCCTGCGCGCGCCGGCCAAGGACGTCAGCCCCGCCGATCTCGGCGACCTGTTCTTCGCAAAGGTCGCCTGATGGCCGCCCAGCTTTTCCTCAACGGCCTGGTCACCGGGCTCCTGCTCGCGCTGCCGGCGCTCGCCCTGACGCTGATCTTCGGCGTGCTGAAGTTCGCCAATTTCGCGGTCGGCGCGATGCTGACCTTCGGCGCCTACGCGGCCTGGGTCGCCAACGTCCAGCTCGGGCTTCCGCTGTTCGCCTCGGCGCTGGTGGCGGCCGCGGCGACCGCCCTCGCGGGGGTCGTGGCTGACCACTTCGCCTTCGAGCGCCTGCGCGAGCGCGGCTCCATCACCCTGATGGTCGCCTCGATGGGCGTGTCGCTGGTGATCGAGAACGTCTGCCGCTTCTTCTTCGGCAACGCCAGCCGCGGCTTCGACATCCCGCCGTCGCGTCCGATCCGCTGGGAGGGGCTGCGCATCAACCACGAACAGATCACGACCGCCGTCACGGTGGTCCTGTGCCTGATCGCGGTCGACCTGCTGCTGCGCTTCTCGCCGCTCGGCCGCGCCATGCGGGCGGTCGCCGACAACGCCTCGCTGGCCGCGGTGCGCGGCGTCGACCGCCGGGTGATCGCGCGGCTGACCTGGGCCCTGTCCGGCGCGCTGCTCGGGCTCGCGGGCGTCCTCGCCGGGCTCGACCGCGCGATCGATCCGCTGATCGGCTGGAACTACCAGATCCCGATCTTCGCCGCCGCGATCCTGGGCGGCCTCGGCTCGCCGCTCGGCGCGGTCGCCGGCGCCATCGTGATCGGCGTCGCGGAAGAGATGTCGGCGCTCGTGATCCCGACCAACTACCGCCAGGTCGTGAGCTTCACCGTGATCCTCGCGCTGCTGCTGTTCCGCGCGAATGGGCTGTTCGGAGCAAAGGCTGCGCGCAAATGACCGCTTATCTCGTCACTGTCGCCATCCTGGTCTGCGAAGCCGCGCTGATCGGGCTCGCCCTGAACTTCCAGTGGGGCCTCGCCGGGCTGGTGAACTTCGGCGTCGTCGGCTTCGTGGCGATCGGGGCCTATGTGACCGCGCTGCTGGCGCCCGAGCTCGGCTGGCTGCCCGCCATGGCAGCGGCCGGCGCGATCTCGGCCGCGCTCAGCACCGGGCTCGCGCTGCTGTCGATCCGGCTCGAGGAGAACTACCTGGCCATCGTGACGATCGGCTTCGGCGAGATCGTTCGGCTCGTCATTCTCAATGAGGAGTGGCTGACGCAGGGCGCGCTCGGCATCGCGGACATTCCGCGGCCTTTCGCGGCCCTGGGCGAGGCGTTCGGCGGCGACCTCGTCTTCATCGCCTTCACCGGCGCGCTTCTGGCGATCGTGTTCCTCGGGCTCGAGGGGCTGGCGCGCTCCCCCTTCGGCCGGGCGCTGCGCGCCATCCGCGACGACGCGACCGTGACGGCCGCGCTCGGCAAGCCGGTGTTCGCCCTCAGGGTGCGGGCCTTCGCGGTCGGCGGCGCGGTGATGGGGATCGCCGGCGCGCTGCACGCCTTCTACCTGCGCTACATCGATCCGAGCCAGTTCACGCCCATCGTCACCGCCTACGCCTTCATGGCGGTGATCGCGGGCGGGCGCGGCTCCAACGTCGGCCTGCTGCTCGGCGCGGGCTCGATCATGGCGCTGCTTGAGGGCACGCGCTTCCTCAAGGACTTCATCTCGGCGATCGACGGCGTGCAGCTCTCGGCGCTGCGCCTCGGCCTGATCGGCGTCGGCATCGTGCTGCTGCTCATCCTGCGGCCGCAGGGTCTCGTGCCGGAGCCGCGGCGCCGGGTCGCCGACGTGCTGCCCGGAGGCCGCGACTGATGCCCCGCGTCACCCCCCTGCCCTCCTCCGCGCTGCCGCCCGAGCAGGCCGCGCTCTACGAGACCTTCGCGAGCGGCTATGCGGACTTCCGCGAGCAGGCGGCGGCCCTCGCCCACGTCCCGGCGGCGCTCGACGGGCTCTACGGCATGCTGCTGCGGCTGAGGGCCGAGGCGGCGGTTCCGCTTCGCTATATCGAGCTCGCGGTCGTCACCGTCTCGAAGATCAATCTCTGCGCCTACTGCGTCGCGCATCATCAGCCGCTGCTCGGCGTCGAGGGCGTGCCGGAGGACGCGATCGCCGGGCTTCCGGATTTCGACCATCCGGCCTTCGACGCGACCGACCGGCTGGTCGTCGAATACGCCCGCCTCGTCACCGAGACCCCCGGCCGCATCCGCGACGGCGTGTTCGAGCGCCTGCGCGAGGTCTTCTCCGAACGCCAGATCGTCGAGCTCACGGTGCGCATCGCGCTCGCGGGCTTCTTCAACCGCTTCAACGACGCCCTGCAGATCGACGACGGGCGCTCGGCCCCGCTCCTCGAGACGTGACCACCCGAGCCCAGAGAAGGACGCCAGCATGACCGACGCCCTGTCCATGACCCGCCGCTCCGTCGTCGCCGGCCTCGGCGCGCTGCCGCTCGCCGCGGCGCTGCGGACGCCCGCCATCGCGCAGGCCGCCGACGTGCCGATCGGCATGGTGCTGCCGTTCTCCGGCGCGACCGGCGCCTATGGCCCGGCGATGAAGCAGGCGGCCGACCTCGTCGTCTCCAAGGTGAACGACTCCGGCGGCATCCTGGGCGGCCGCAAGCTCAAGCTGTTCATCGAGGATTCCGAGACCAGCGCGACCACCAGCGTCACCGCCAGCAAGAAGCTGCTCGAGGTCAACAAGGTCGAGCTGGTCGGCGGCTTCTGGGGCAGCCCCGAGGCGCTCGCCGCCAAGCCCATCATCCTCGCGGCCAACAAGGTGCAGATGCTGTCCTGCGCGGCGAACGCCGTGACGGAGGGCGACACCAAGGGGCTGATCTACCGGCTGCAGGCCAAGAGCAGCCAGTGGGGCCCGGCCGGCGCCAAGGTGATGGAGAAGATCGGCGCCAGGAAGGTCACCGTGCTGGCGCAGCAGAACCCCTTCATCGTCGCCATGGTGGAGCCGTTCAAGGCCGAGATGGCCAGGATCGGCGGCGAGGTGATCGACGTCGTGATGTACAACCCCGACCAGGCCTCCTACCGCGCCGAAGTCGAGAAGGCCTTCGGGCCGGAGCCGGACGCCGTGTTCGTGCTGCCGCTGCTCACCGACATGGTCTCGATCTCGAAGGAGATCTATCGCGGCGGCTTCACCTCCAAGGTGGTCTCGCTCGGCACCGGCGCGGACGCCGAGGGCAAGTTCCTTCAGGCGGTCGGACCGGAGGTCGCCGAGGGCATCTATCACCTGCAGCCGGCCCCGCCGATCGAGAGCGCCTCCTACGCCAGGTTCGTGAAGGAGATGGGCGCTCCCGAGGGCACCGTGTTCCTGTTCGCCGGCAACGCCTGGGACCAGATCTGCATCACGGCGCTCGCGATGGAGCACGCCAAGACCCAGGAAGCGGCGGTGTGGACCAAGTCGGTCCGCGAAGTCTGCAACCCTCCGGGAGAATTCGTCGACGACGTGGTCGAAGCCCTGAAGATGATCCGCGACGGAAAGAAGATCAACTTCAACGGCGCCGGCTGCACCTGCGACTTCGACGAGAAGGGCGACTCGCTGAACAGGTCCTTCTACGTCCAGCTCATCAAGGACGGGAAGAACACCCCGTTCGCCGTGGTGAGCTGACGCACCAGCGTCCGAGTAGAACTGCCGAACAACAACGACGCGCGGCCGTGGAGACCGCGCGCAAGGGAGCCGTGCGCCTGACGGCCACGGAGGAAAAGATGAGCCAGGACAAGCAGATCCACCTGTGTGGTTTCCTCGTCGCCGGTCCCGTGGTGCACAGCCACGCGATCTGGCGCAACCCGGCGCATGAGACGCCGTTCCTGACGCTCGGGCACTATGCCGGCATCGCCCGGACGCTCGAGCGCGGCATGTTCGACTTCGTGTTCTTCGCCGACCGGCTCGCCATCGCGGACCGCTACGGCGACAGCCACGAGATCGGCATCCGCCATGGCGACCAGGACGCCACCCGGATGGACCCGGTGCCGATCCTCGGCGCGATGGCGGCCGTGACCTCACATCTCGGCCTCGGGGCGACGCGGTCCACGACCTATGACGCGCCCTACAATCTCGCTCGCGAGTTCGCGACGCTCGACCACATCTCGGGCGGCCGGGCGGCCTGGAACGTCGTGACCTCGATGAACGACGGCGAGGCGCTCAATTTCGGCGTCGCGCAGCACCTCAGCCATGACGAGCGCTACGACCGGGCCGACGAGTTCATGGAGCTCGCCTTCAAGCTCTGGGACAGCTGGGAGCCCGACGCGCTGGTGCTCGACCGCGCCGCCGGGATCTACGCCGACCCCGCCAAGGTGCGTTACGCCAACCACAAGGGCCGCTGGTTCCAGTCGCGCGGGCCGCTCAACATCCCGCGCAGCCCGCAGGGGCGGCCGCTGATCATCCAGGCCGGCTCCTCGGGCCGCGGCAAGGCCTTCGCGGCGCGCTGGTCGGAGGTGATCTTCGCCCTGCAGCCGAACCTCACCCGGATGGGCGTCTTCAAGGCCGACGTCGCGGCCGCGCTCGAGAAGGAAGGCCGCGCGCCGGACGCCGCCAAGGTGATGATGGCCGTGATGCCGTTCATTGGCGACAGCCGCGCCGAGGCCGAGGACAAGCGCGACCTGCATGACAGCCTTGTTGATCCCCGCGTCGGGCTCTCGACGCTCGCCGCGCACGCCAACGCCGACTTCTCGTCGCTGCCGCTCGAGGCGACCGTCAACGAGATCGCCGACACCGGCAGCCAGGGCAACCTCGCGGCGCTGCGCTCCATCGCGGGCGACGGCTCGACCACGATCGCGGAGGCGGGCCGCATCTACGGCCGCGGCGTGATGTGCCCGCGCGTCACCGGCACGGCCGAGGACGTCGCCGAGGAGCTGATCTCGATCGTCGACAGCGGCGCGGCCGACGGCTTTGTGATCTCGCCGGCCTTCCTGCCCGACACCTTCGACGACTTCGTCGACAGGGTCACGCCGATCCTGCAGAAGCGCGGCCGGCTGAGGAGCAGCTACGGCGCCGGCTCGCTGCGCGACCGTCTGAACGGCGCGGGGCGGCCGTGAGCGGCGCCGCCGCGCTCAACGGAGCCGCCCCCGCGGGCGTCTCCGCCGCCGCGTTCCGGGCCACGATGCGCCGGCACGCCGCCGGCGTGGTCGTGGTCACCAGCAGCAGCGGGGGCGTGGCGAACGGCATGACGGCGACCGCGGTCGCGAGCGTCACCGCCGATCCGCCGACGGTGCTGATCGTCGTCAACCGGAGCAGCCAGTCCTATGGCCTGATCCGCCGCGGCGGCGCCTTCGCGCTCAACTTCCTCTCGGAATCGCAGCAGGAGGTCGCGAGCTATTTCGCCGGATCGGAGCCCAAAAGCTTCGACGCCGCGCCGCACCGGCCCGGCGTGCGGGACTGCCCGCTGCTGGAAGGCTGCGCGGCGCATCTCGAATGTCTGGTCGAGGACCGACACGAAGTGGGAAGCCACGCGATCTTCATCGGCCGCGTGGTGGCCGCGAGCGCAGGCGACGCAGCGCCGCTCGCCTATTTCGAAGCCGGCTTCCACGGCCTGAAGGCGCTCTAGCGCGCGCCTCGCACTGAGACCTCCCGCTGAGGCGCGCGCCGCCTCAGCGGGAGGAACTTGCGTGTTACGACGCGATCTCGATGATCGCTTCGACCTCGACCGCCGCGCCGAAGGGCAGCGCCGCGACGCCGACCGCCGAACGGGCGTGGCGGCCCTTCTCGCCGAACGCCGCGACCATCAGGTCCGAGGCGCCGTTGACGACCTTCGGCTGGTCGCCGAAATCGGGCGTCGAGGCGACGAAGCCGACCAGCTTCACGACGCGCGCCACCTTGTCGAGGTCGCCGAGCGCCGCGCGGGCCTGCGCCATCACGTTGATGGCGCAGAGCTGGGCCGCCTTCTGGGCGTCCTCGACCGAGACGCCGGCGCCGAGCGTGCCGGTCAGCGTGACGCCGCCCGGGCCGATCGGGAGCTGGCCCGAGATATAGAGCATGTTCCCGGAGCGGACCGCCGGAACGTAGTTCGCCGCCGCCGCGACCGGCTCCGGCAGCGTGATTCCAAGCTCGCTGAGCCGCGCTTCGACTTCTCCGGCCATCAGCCGTTCTCCTCGTGTTTGTGCTTGTGAAAGGGTTCAGCCGACGGCCGCGTAGCCGTCGCGGCGCGGGTCGCTCGCGGCGACGTAGCCCTCGACCGACGGATCGCCCATCCGCCAGATGAACTGGCCGGCGCCGAAATCCTGGTAGCTGTCGTTGATCACGCTGATCTCGTGGCCGCGGCCGACCAGCCCGTCGACGGTCTCGCCCGCCATGTTCGCCTCGACGTTGATGTCGAGGCCGGCGTTGAAGCGCCAGCGCGGCGCGTCGCAGGCCGCCTGCGGGTTCTGGTCGAAGTCGATCATCCGCACCAGCGTCTGCAGGTGACCCTGCGGCTGCATGTTGCCGCCCATGACGCCGAAGCTCATCACCGGCTGGCCATCCCTGGTCAGGAAGCCCGGAATGATCGTCTGGAACGGCCGTTTGCCGGGCGCGACGACGTTCGGGCTCGCCGCGTCGAGGTGGAAGCCGTGGCCGCGGTTCTGCAGCGAGAGCCCCCATTCCGGCAGGCAGACGCCCGAGCCGAAGCCCATGAAGTTCGACTGGATGAAGCTCACCATCATGCCGTTCTCATCGGCGGCGGTGAGATAGATGGTGCCGCCCCGGACCGGGTTCCGCGCCGCGAACGCCTGGGCGCGGCTCGGGTCGATCAGCCTGGCGGCCTCGGCCAGGTAGGAATCGTCGAGCAACTGGGCGGGCGTCACCCGCATATGCTCGAGATCCGCCACATGCGCATAGGTGTCGGCGAAGGCGAGCTTCATGGCCTCGATCTGGAGATGCGTGGCGTCGACGCCGTCGGCGCTCAGCCCCTTCAGGTCGAAGTTCTCGAGGATGCCGAGCGCGATCAGCGCCGCGATCCCCTGCCCGTTCGGCGGGATCTCGTGGACCGTGTAGCCGCGGTAGTTCTTCTCGATCGGCTCGACCCACTGCGCCTTGAAGCCCGCGAGGTCCTTCGCCGTCATGGAGCCGCCATTGGCGCGGGAATGCGCCTCCATGGCCTCGGCGATCTCGCCGCCATAGAGCGCCGCGCCGTTCGTCTCGGCGATGGCGCGCAGCATGCGGGCCGCGCCCGGCAGCGTCACCAGCTCGCCGACCTCCGGCGCGCGGCCGCGCGGCAGGAACATCTCGGCGAAGCCCGGCTGGCGGGTGATCTCCGGCACGGCGGCGGCCGCCGCCCATTTGCCCTGGACGACGGTCGGGCAGAGATAGCCGCGCTCGGCGAGCTCGATCGCAGGCGCGAGCACGTCCGCGAAGGGCAGCTTGCCGAAGCGGTCATGCAGCGCCACCCAGGCGCCGACCGCGCCCGGAACCGTCACGCTGTCCCAACCGCGCATCGGCGGGCGCGCCTGGCCCTCGCCGTACTTGCGCGCGAAATAGTCCGGCGTCCACGTGGCGGGCGAGCCGCCCGAGCCGTTGAGACCGTGCAGCTTCTCGCCGTCCCACAGGATGCAATAGGCGTCGGAGCCGAGGCCGTTCGAGCACGGCTCGACCAGCGCCATGACGGCGGCGGAGGCGATCGCCGCGTCGACCGCGTTGCCGCCGCGCCAGATCGTCTGCAGGCCCGCCTGCGCGCCCAGCGGGTGCGAGGTCGAGACGACGTTGCGCCCGAACACGGGCATGCGGCGCGAGGGGTAACCGGCCGTCCAGTCGAAGCTCTGCGTCATCGAATCCCTCCTCACGCCCCGCCGAACACGGCGTCGAGCCGCGCCAGCGGACCTGCCAGATCGAACCCGCGCTCGACAAGCCAGGCGTCGTTGAAAATCGTCGAGCGGTAGCGCTCGCCGCTGTCACAGAGCAGCGTCACGATCGCGCCCTCCCGGCCCGCCGCCTTCATCTCCTCGATGAGCTGCATGCAGGCCCAGATGTTGGTTCCGGTCGAACCGCCGCAGGAACGCCCGAGCAGCGAGCTCGCCACCCGCGCGGCGGCGATCGAGGCGGCGTCCGGCACGGCGATCATGCGGTCGACCAGTTCGGGCACGAAGGACGGCTCGACCCTGGCGCGGCCGATCCCCTCGATCACGCTCTCGCACCGGTCCACCCGGCGAACCGAGCGCTCGGCGTAGTGCCGGTGGAACACCGAACACTCCGGATCGGCGACGCACAGCGAGGTTTCGAACTTCCGGTAGCGGATGTAGCGGCCGATCGTGGCCGACGTGCCGCCGGTGCCCGCGCCGCACACCACCCAGTCCGGGGTCGGGCGGGCTTCGAGCTCAAGCTGGGCGAACATCGACTCGGCGATGTTGTTGTTGCCGCGCCAGTCGGTCGCCCGCTCGGCGTAGGTGAACTGATCCATGAAGTGGCCGCCGATCTCCGCGGCCAGCCGCTCGGCCTCGCCGGAGACGTCGGGATGGTCGACGAGATGCGCCTGACCGCCGTGGAACTCGATCGCGGCGATCTTCTCGCGCGCCGTCCGGCGCGGCATCACGGCCATGAACCGCAGCCCGAGCAGCTTCGCGAAATAGGCCTCGGAGATCGCGGTGGAGCCGCTCGAGGACTCCACGATGGTGGTGTCCGGCCCGATCCAGCCGTTGCACAGCGCGTAGAGGAACAGCGAGCGCGCGAGCCGGTGCTTGAGGCTCCCGGTCGGGTGGCTCGACTCGTCCTTCACGTAGAGCGCGATGCCCGGCGTGCGGGGGAGCTCGACGCGGATGAGATGCGTGTCGGCCGAGCGGTTGACGTCGGCCTCGATCTTGAAGATCGCCCGGGACACCCAGGCGCGCCGATCGGCATCGGCGGTCGCCGACCGTCCTTCTCTCTCTTTCAGCGCAAGCATTCAGGAAGCTTTCAGTTCCGCCTCGGCGCGCGCCCGCAGCGCCGCCCGGTCGATCTTGTTGGTCGAGGCGAGCAGCATCTGGTCCAGGAACCAGACCCGGCGCGGGTGCTGGTACGCCGGAGCGTTCTCGAGCGCGAAGGCCTTGATGGCCTGCTCGTCGACGGTCGATCCGGGCTTCCGGACGATGAAGGCGACCGGCTTCTGCCCCTTGATGTCGTCGTCGACCGGCACGACGCTCGCCTGCAGCACCTCCGGGTGCGTCTCCAGCACCGCCTCGACCTCGCCGGGGAAGATGTTCTCGCCGCCGGAGACGAACATGTCGTCTGTGCGGCCGACGAAGTAGTAGAAGCCGTCCTCGTCGCGGCGGAACACGTCCCCGGTGTCGTAGAAGCCGTCGTCGGTGATCGGCGAACGGACGTCCGGCCGGTTGTGATAGCCGAGCATGATGGCCGGGCTCTTCATCTGGAGCACGCCCTTGTCGGGCGCCTCCTCGCCGACCAGCCGCAGCTCGACGCCCGGATGAGGCTTGCCGACCGAGCCGGTCGGCTCGTCGCCCGTGCTGAAGAACACCACCGGGCCGCCTTCCGTGGTGCCGTAGGCGTTGATGATGCGGGCGTTCGGCAGCAGCTCGCGGATCTGGCCGCTCAGCGTGTCGTTGACCGGCGCGGAGCCCATCCGGACGACGCGGACGCTGGAGAGGTCGGCGTCCGCCAGCGCCTCCTTCTCGCGCAGCATCATCGCGATCATCGGCGGCACCGCGGTCGCCCAGGTGCAGCGGTGGCGCGCGATCGCGCCGATGAAGGAGCGCGCCTGAAACTGCGGCAGCAGCACCACCGTGGCGCCGCTCGCAAGCGCCAGCAGCGCGTTGGCGAGCGCGTTCATGTGGTAGAGCGGCGCCGCGATCAGCACCCGGTCGTCAGACAGGTCGTTGTCGGCCATGCGCGTCCTGACGACCCACAGATGCGCGGCGTGGCTGAGCAGCACGCCCTTGGGCCGGCCGGTCGAGCCGGAGGTGTAGAGGGTGAGCGCAGGCTCGCGCTCCTCCGGGACCACCGGCGTGAACGCCCCGGCGTCCAGCCATTCGGCGATCCCAGGGCCGTCGAAGTCGATCGCCTCGACCCCGTCCGCGACCTGGTCGCGCCGCGCCGGGTCGCAGAACACGGCGCGCGCGCCGCTGTCGGAGATCACATGCTCGATGGTCGCCTTGGGGAACTTGAAGTTGACCGGCGCCGGCACGATCCCCGCCTGCATCGCGCCGAGCATCAGAGCGATGTAGTCGGGCCGGTTCGCCGCCACGATCGCGACCCGGTCGCCGCGCTTCAGGCCGCGCCGGACGAGGCCGCGCGCGAAGGCGTGGGCGCGCGCCGCGAGCCCGCCATAGGTCAGGATCGTCTCGGACTGCCCGGCGTCGACCCCGATGATCGCGATCTTCTCGGGATCGACGCTCGGGCTGAGGATGTCGCCGAGATTGGAAGCGGTGATCATGCGATGCTCCGGCATTCGAGGCTGAGCTCGAGCGACGCGATGTCGAGGCGCGCGGCGTCCGCCGCGGTCCGTCGCCATGTCACCCCCGTCAGCCCCGTCGCGGCCTGCTCCAGGCGGCCGAGCCCTCGGAACGTCAGGCCGAGCTTCGTGAAGCGGGGTCGTTCGGCGGAAACGACGTCGATGTGGAAGTCGTCCACCGACACGCGCCAGAGGCCATCCCCGGCCTCGACCGCGCTGTCGGCCGCCGCGGCGTAGAGCGAGGCGGCGGTCTCCGGCTCGGGCGACGCGACCTCGATGCGGTCGAAGCCCGCGAAGCCGTTGGGGTGCTCGAGCCACTCCTCACGCCAGACAAGCTCCGGCGTGAGGTGCTGGCAGAAATAGACGCGGCCGGCGGGGAACAGCTCCGCCGCCACCCGCACGGTGCGGAAGCGCGCGTCGCGCGCCTCCCCGTCGATTTCGACCGGCCGCGAGAACGCGACCGGCTCCGTCGGAGACAAGCCCGCCGCCGACAGCCGCTGGTAGGCGGCGTCGGCGTCGTCGGTCTTGAACACGAGGCCGCTGAGCCCGAACGGGCTGTCCAGCACCTCCTGGCGCTGCTTGCCGGTCTCCGGCACCGCGACAAGCTCGAGATAGTCGCCCGGCGCCATCATCAGGTGATTGATGGAGCCAAGCGAGTGGCGGCCGAGCGGCGTCAGCGTGAAGCCGAGCGCCGCGAAGGTTTCTGCCGCCGCGTCCATGCCGCGCAGCGCATTGACCACGACATGATCGAGCGTCGTGGTCACTTGGCGGGCGCCGTCATGTAGACGCCGCGACCGCTGGCGAGCAGGCGTCCGTCCTGGTCGAGGATCTGTGCCTCGGCGACGGAAAGCGTGCCGCCGAACTTCACCAACTTGCCCTTCGCCGTCAGGTCGCCCTGCATGGCGGCGCGATGATAATCGACCCGCAGGTCGACCGTAGGCACGCCGCGGCCGGTCTTCGAGACGAGCGCCCAGTCGGCGGTCAGATCAACGAGCGTCGCCAGGATGCCGCCATGGACGTAGCCGCGCTCGGCGTTGACGACCCATTCGGGCCGCCACGTCGCCTTGAGCTCGATCTCGCCGTCTCCGACGGAGACGACCTTGAGCCCGAGCCACTGGTGGAACGGCCCACGCAGCAGCTTCTCCTCGACCTCGGCGGCGGTCAGCACGGGGGCCTCGCTCACGGCGTCACCACGATCTTGCCCATGACCTCGCGGTCACGGATCATCCGGAGGCCTTCGGCCGCCTCTTCGAGGCTGAGCTCCTTGTCGACCACCGGCTTCAGCGTGCCCTCCTGGATCATGTCCATGAGCGCGGCGAGGTCGTCATCGTAGAAGGAGTTGGAGCCGATGACCTTGAGCTCGAAGCTCCAGATGTAGCGCAGGTCTTCCTTGGGATCGTGGCCGGCGGTGGCGCCGCAGACCAGGATCGAGCCGCCGCGCTTCACGCATTTCAGCGAGGGCGCCCAGGTGTCGCCGCCGGTGAAGTTGATGACGACGTCGACGCCGCCCTCATAAGTGCGACGCTGCGGCTTGCCGTACTTCTCGATCGCCCATTTGGAGAAGTCGGTCTCGCGGTAGTTCACCACGTGATCGGCGCCGAGTTCCTTCAGCCGGTCCATCTTGTCCTGGCTGCCGGCGCAGGCGATGACCTCGCAGCCGAGCTGCTTGGCGAGCATCACGCAGCCCGTTCCGACGCCGCCCGAGGCGCCGAGGATCAGCACCTTGTCGCCGGCCTTCACCGTCTTGTGCGTGACCAGCATGCGGTGCGCGGTGCCGTAGGCGACGGGGAGCGAGGCCGCGTCCACGAAGCTGACCTTGTCGGGCATGCGGATCAGCTGGCCGACCGAGACCTTGCAGTACTGCGCCATGCCGCCGTCGAGCATTTCGCCCATCAGGCCCTTGCCGGGATAGAGCGGGTTGACGAGCACGCGGTCGCCGACCTTCCAGCCCGTGACGCCCTCGCCGAGCTCGGTGATCTCGCCGGCCATGTCGAGGCCGATGATCACCGGCAGCGGCACCTTGATGCCCGGCATGCCCTTCACGGTGAACACGTCGTGATAGTTGAACGAGGAGGCTCCGACGCGGATCACAACATGGCCGGCGTCCGCCGTCGGGACCGGATAGTCGTCCACGACGGTCAAATCCGTGACGTCGCCGTGCTGCTTCAGCAGCAAAGCCTTCATGGTCGCAGTCATTTCGATGCTTTCTCTTTTGCGGCGCTTGCGCGCTTGTCGTTGGGGCTAGGTGCGGGCGGCCGTCACTTGATGGCCTTGGACGCCTCGTAGGGCGCAGTCACGAGGGCCGCGTCCGGCAGTTCGCCTTTCACGGCGCCGACGGACTTGAACACCTCGAACTCGGTTTTCAGAGACGCCAGATCGGCGGGCTCCATCGAGACGGAGTAGATGCCGTCCCAGAGGGCCGCGTAGGCCTTGGCGTCGTCTTCCTTCATGTTGGCGGCCTGGACGAGCGCCTTGGCGACGGCCGCCTTGTCGGCCTTGCCGAACTCGTAGGCCTTGCGCATGCCGGCGACGATCTTGGCGGCCGCCTCCGGATTGGCCTTCAGCCACTCGTTGCGCACCAGGCCCACGCCGAGCACGGGCGCGGCTTCGGCCTTCGAGAGCTTCTTCCACTCGTCGCGGAACGAGCCGATCTTCCGCAGCTTCACGTCCTTGATGAGCGCGATCGTGACCGAGCGCAGCGAGGCGGCGTCGATGTCCTTCTGGACGAGGAACTGCGCGAGGCGCGGGTCGTTGCCGGGCACCTGCGTGAAGTCGCCCGGCTTGAAGCCATAGTTCTTCTCGAGGATCGCGGACATGATCGCGGCCGTCGCGCTGCCGGCCGGCGAACCGCCGATCTTCTTGCCCTTCAGGTCCTCCATCGTCTTGATGGGGCTGTCCTCCGGCACCACGAAGTCGAGCTCGGCGATCTGCGTCGCCAGCATGATCGACATCGGCAGGCCGTCGGCCGCCACGCTCATGGAGGCCGCCGCCGGAGCGCCGATCGCGAAGTCGATCGCGCCGGCCGCCATCGCCTTGGTCGGCGCGTTCACGTCCGGGAACTTGACGTATTCGACCTCGAGGCCCTCGGCCTCCATGAACTTGCCGCTTTCGAGCACCGCGCCGAAGCCGAGGCTGACGCCCGAGCTCCAGTAGCCGATGCGGACTTTCTCGGCGTGGGCCGGGGCGGCCGCCCCGAGAATGGCCGCGAAGGCGGCGGCGAACACTGCAATGCGCTTCACGACTGCTGCTCCAAAGTTTCGTTGCCGAACACGGGTGAGGAGTTCACTGGCCGCCAGCCTTCTTCTTCCAGGCGAAGAGGCGGCTTTCGAGCGGCTTGAGGACGAGGGACTCGATCGCGATCATCAGCGCGACCAGCGTCAGGGTCCATGCGAACACCTGATCGGTCTGGACGAGGTCGGCCGCCTGGCGCAGCCGATAGCCGATGCCGCTCGAGGCGCCGAGGGTCTCCGCCACCAGGCTGACGCGAGCGCCGAACCCGAACGCGAGACGCGCGCCCGCGAAGAACGGCGGCAGGATCGTCGGCAGGTAGATCTTGAGCATCACCTGCAGGCGCGACATGCGGAAGGTCTGCGCCAGTTCGACGAAGTCGGCGTTCACGGTGCGGGTGCCCTGCCAGACATTGGTCAGGATCAGCGGCATCGCCGTCATGAAGACCACGAAGATCGTGGTCCAGTCGGACAGCCCGAACCAGATCAGCGCGAAGATCGCCCAGATGCTCGACGACACGGTGTTCACGACGGTGAGCACAGGGTCGAAGAACTCGCCGAGCTTCTCGTTCGCGCCGAGCAGGACGCCCAGCGGAACGCCGATCGCGGCGGCGAGCGCGAAGCCCATCAGCACGCGCCAGAACGTGATGCCGAAGTCCCGCCAGAAACCGGCGGTGACCACGAGGCTCCACCAGGCGTCGAACACCCGCCCGGGGCTCGGCAGCACGAACGGCGCCGTCCCGAGCGAGGCGACCTGCCAGATGACCAGCAGCAGCAGGAGCAGGAGGACGCGCATGGAGAGGAGGCGGAGCCGCTTCTCACGCGAGCCCTGGGTGTGGCTGGTCTTGGGGCCGTCAGTCGGCCGTTTTTCAACAAGGGGCGTCGCGGCGGGCACCGGCATGCTCAAAGGCTCTCGCGCAGGGAGCGCGCCTCCTGTTGGACCTCCGCGGAGGTGCGGTCGCGGGGATAAGGAAGATCGATCGTGCGGGTCTCGCGGACGCGGCCCGGACGCGGGTTCAGCACCACCACCCTGCTCGCGAGCACGACAGCCTCCTCGACGTCGTGGGTGACGAACAGGATCGTCATCGACATCAGCTCGGCGATCCGCAGCACCTCGGCGTGCATCTGTTCGCGGATGGTGGGATCGAGCTTCGAGAACGGCTCGTCCATCAGCAGAAGAGTGGGACGGGTCACCAGGCTGCGGGCGAGCGCCACGCGGCTGCGCATGCCGCCCGAAAGCTCGTGCGGGAAAACGTCGGCGAACTGCGAGAGCCCCACGAGCTCGAGCGTCTCGGCGACGCGCTCCTTCCGCTCGGCCCGTCCGACGCCGGCGGCCTCGAGACCGAAGGCGACGTTCTGGGCGGCGGTGCGCCAGGGGAGCAGGCGATCCTCCTGGAACATGTAGGTCATCGAGCGCCAGTCCTTGAACTCGCTCGCCTTGACCCCGTTCAGGAACAGGCAGCCGCGATCGGGCTCGATGAGGCCCGCCACGATGTTGAGAAGCGTGGACTTGCCGCAGCCCGAAGCGCCCACGATCGCCGTGATCGTCTTTTCGGGGGCCTCAAGATCGATGTTCTGCAGGACGTGAAGGCTCTCGCCGTCCCTGCGCTCGAACCACTTGCTGACGCACTGAACCTTGACGGAGGCCATCCGGATCAGCCTTTCCAACCAACGGCGGGAGCGCCGACCGGAACGATCGCGGCGGCCTCCTTGAGGCTCGCGACGACCTTCTCCATGACCATATCGCGGAACGTTTCGACGTGCCGCCGCGCGACCTCCTCGGCCGCGTCGGCGTCTCCCGCCACAAGATGTCTGATCATCAGCGTGTGATCGTTCTCGATGTTGGGCCGTACGCGCTGCACGCCGAAGCCGAGGGCCACGAGGCGGGTCATCTCGTCCAGCAGGCCGGAGAGCGCGCGGCAGAGGCGGTCGTTGCCCGACGACATGGCGATCGCCATGTGGAAGGACCGGTTGGCCTCGAGGAAGAAGTCGATCTGGTTGCCGACGTCGCCCGGAAGCTTGCCGCGGCACGCATTCTCCAGACGCTCAAGCTGGGCTCGGTTCACCCGTCCGGAGGCGAGCCGGGCCGCCAGCGGCTCCAGCACCATGCGGAGCGCGAACACTTCGTCCACGTCCTTCACGGTGACCTGCGCCACCCGGTAGCCGTGGCGCGGCATCGACGTCACCAGTCCGCCCTCGGTGAGCCGCTGAAGGGCGATCCGAAGGCTCGCCTTTCCGACCTGCAGGCGCTCCATCATCTCGTGCTCGGTGAAGCGCGCGCCCGGCATGATGCGGCACGACACGATCTCGCGACGCAGAAGGTCGTAGGCATGGTTGCCGCGTAAGGTGGTCTCGTGCATCGCGATCTTCGCTGACGAAGCGTCGGAGCCGACGTTGGCCCTGAACAGTGTCATAAGGTCCCCACAACATTACGGTGAGCAGCTTACGGACAGAGAGTGGGAGGCCCAAGCCGAAACATTACGCATCGACCAAAGGCTAAATTTCCTCCGAGCTCCCGATAAGCGCCTGACTAGACTTCGTTTTTGCGGAGCTGCCGTCCTCCCCTGCGCCGCAGGCGCCCGCTTCAGCAGCATTCTGCACGAGCGCTAGGCTGCTGAGCGCCCCGCCCCTCTATCACGACTCCGCACGGGCCAAACCAATCGCCCCGATCAAGCAGACCGTCGCGCCGGTCAGATCCGACGCGCGATGGCGGCGAGATCTTCCCGGAGGCGCGGCGCCGCGTGGTCGATGAAGGCGCGGAGCGTCACGTTGCGCCGCGGCACGGGGTGGAACACGAGGCTGACGGGCAGCGGCTCGGGCTCGAACGCGTCGAGCAGCGTCACAAGCCGGCCGGCAGAGACATGCTCGGCGACCTGATAGGACAGCGCGCGGCAGATCCCGTGTCCGCGCACCGCGGCGTCGATCGAGGCGCCTGCCGAGTTCAGCGCCAGGCGCGGCCGGATGTTGACCGAGAACGTCGCGCTGCGCCGCGCGCCGGGGTCGGCGAAGCGCCACAACGTCCCTGCGTCGCCCTCTTCCTCGCCGATGCAGACATGGCGCTGCAGTTCGGCCGGCGTCGCGGGCGCGCCTGCCTGTGCGATGTGGGCGGGCGCGGCGCAGACAAGCTTCCGCACCTCTCCGAGCTTCGTGGCGACGATCCCGGAATCCGGAAGCGGCGCGAGCCGGATCGCGACGTCCATGCCCTCCTCGACCAGGTCGACCATCCGGTTGAGCAGCAGCGCCCGGGCGCGCGCCGCCGGATGTCTGGCCAGGAAGGTCTCGACGACCGGCATGACGTGCAGCCGGCCGAAGAGCTCCGGCGCGGTCACGGCGACCACGCCCTCGACCCGGTCGCCTGACCGCCCGCCTTCGACCTCCTCGAGCTCCGCAAGCACGGTCCGGTAGACCGCCAGACGCCGCTCGCCGGCCTCGGTCAGGCGCAGCCGCCGCGCGTTGCGGTGGATCAGCCGCTCGCCGGTCCGATCCTCCAGCATCTGCAGCGCCCGCGTCACCTTGGCGGGCGAGCAGGCGAACGTCCGCGCGGCCGCCGCGAGCGATCCCTGATCGACGGTCGCGACGAACATCGCCATGGCCTCAAGCCGGTCCATCGTTGCAGATCCTGAAATGAGAGACTGCTGATTGGACGGCTTATCCCGCGATCCTGCAACTCATAGCTTCCGGCTCCGAGAGACATGGACCCGGAGGAGACGCCATGACGACGATGCGAACAGCTATTGAGCGGCGGTCGGTGATCGCCGGGATCGGCCTTGGCGGCCTTGCGGGCGCCGCGGCGCTGGCCGACGAGAAGACGCCGACGCCCGCCGGACCCACGGACGAAGCGGCGCTGCGCTTCGGGACCCGCAAGGTCGGCGACGTGACGGTGTTCTACCGCGAGGCCGGCCGCGCGGACGCGCCCGTGCTTCTGCTGCTGCATGGATTTCCGACCGCGGGCCACATGTTCCGCGACCTCATCCCGAAGCTCGCCGACCGCTACCGCGTGATCGCTCCTGACCTCGCCGGCTTCGGCAATACGGTCGCGCCGCCGAGGGCCTCGTTCGACTACAGCTTCGACGCTCTCGCGCAGGTGACCGAGGGCTTCGTCGAGGCCATGGGGCTCACCCGATACGCCCTCTACGTGTTCGATTACGGCGCCCCGACCGGGTATCGCCTCGCCATGGCGCATCCCGAGCGCGTCACGGCGATCATCAGCCAGAACGGCAACGCCTATACGGAAGGCTTCAGCGCCGAATGGGGACCCTGGGAGGCCTACTGGCGCGATCCTTCGCCTGAGAACCGCGAAGCCTGCCGGGCCTCGCTGACCGACGAGGCGATCCGCTTCCAGTACCTGCACGGCGCGCCCGAAGGCCGGGTCTCGCCGGACGGCATGACGCTCGACATGCATTACATGCGCCGCCCCGAGGCGCAGGAGATCCAGCTCGACCTGATCCTGAGCTATCGCACCAACGTCGCGCTCTATCCGGACTTCCAGGCTTACTTCCGGAAGCATCAGCCGCCGCTGCTCGCGGTCTGGGGCCGCAACGACGCGTTCTTCATCCCCGCGGGGGCGAAGGCCTATGCGCGCGACCTGCCGAAGGCCGAGATCCACCTGATCGACGCCGGCCACTTCGCGCTCGAGACGCATTCGGCGGAGATCGCCCGAAGGGTGCGGAGCTTCCTCGAACGCAACGGCGTCTGAGCCGCGGCCTCGACGGAGACGTCAGCGCCAGCCGAGCGCCGGCGCCACGTGCTTCAGAATGGCCTCGATCACATGGGCGTTGTAGGCGACGCCCAGCTGGTTCGGGACCGTCAGGAGCAGCGTGTCGGCCTCGGCGATGGCCTCATCCGCCTTCAGCTGCTCGACGAGCCGGTCGGGCTCGGCCGCATAGGACCGGCCGAAGATCGCGCGCATGTCGTCGATGACGCCGATCTGGTCGTCGCCGTCGCCGCGGCCGAAATAGGCGCGGTCGCGATCGTCCACGAGGGCGAAGATCGAGCGCGAGACCGAGACGCGCGGGGCGCGCGCATGGCCGGCCTCTTTCCAGGCGTCGCGATACGCCCGGATCTGCTTGGCCTGCTGCACGTGGAACGGCTCGCCGCTCTCGTCCTTCTTCAGGGTGGAGCTCTGCAGATTCATGCCCTGCCTCGCGGCCCAGACGGCGGTGCCGTTGGAGGCCGATCCCCACCAGATGCGGTCGCGAAGGCCGGGCGAATGCGGCTCGATGCGGAGCAATCCGGGCGGGTTCGGGAACATCGGGCGCGGGTTCGGCTCGGCGAAGCCCTCTCCCCTCAGCAGGTCGAGGAAGACTTCGGCGTGACGGCGGCCCATGTCGGCGTCGCTCTCGCCTTCGGCGGGCGCGAAGCCGAAGTGCCGCCAGCCCTCGATCACCTGCTCGGGCGACCCACGGCTGATGCCGAGCTGCAGCCGGCCGCCCGCGATCAGGTCCGCCGCGCCCGCATCCTCCGCCATGTACATCGGGTTCTCGTAGCGCATGTCGATCACGCCGGTGCCGATCTCGATGCGGCTCGTCCTGGCGCCGACCGCCGCGAGCAGCGGAAACGGCGAGGCGAGCTGCCTGGCGAAGTGATGGACGCGGAAATAGGCGCCGTCGGCGCCGAGCTCCTCCGCCGCGACTGCGAGGTCAATCGACTGAAGCAGCGTGTCGGCGGCCGAACGTGTCTGCGAGTGCGCGGAAGGCGACCAGTGGCCGAAGGACAGGAAGCCGATCGTCTTCATGCGTTGCGTCCCTTTCGTCGGTCCAGGGGGCCGAAGGCGGCCCTCGGGCCGGTCAGCTGAGAATAGCCGTCACGCGGATCTCGATCCGCATCGTCGGCAGTCCGAGCGCCTCGACGCCCGTCTGCGTCCAGATCGGCGCGTGGTCGGGCATATAGCGCCGATAGAGCCTGCTCATCGTCTCGTTCACCTCCGGCGGAAGACCGCCGACATGGTAGGAGTTGACGTGGACGACGTGCCGCCAATCCGCGCCCGCCGTCGCGAGCGTCCGCTCGACATTGCGGAACGCCTGGGCGATCTCGTCCTCAAGCGCCTCGGGGATCTGCAGGTCGTCGTCCCAGCCGCCCTGCCCCGATATCTCCACGCGGTTCCCGATCTTCAGCGCCTGCGAATAGTGCAGCAGGTCGCGCAGGCGCTCGCCGTAACCCGGCGTGACGAAGAATTCCGGCTTTTCCATCGTGCTTTCCTGTCGAAGTTTTCTGAGGGGGCGTTCCGACCGGCGCGGCGCGGGCGCGCGACACGTCGAAGGAGCGGACGCGCGGCGCCGGCCGGTCAAAACATCCCGTTCGGGTTTGCGGAGGCTTCGGGCAGGATCTGGAGCACGTCCCAGTGCTCGATGATCTTGCCCTGGCCGTCGAGCCGAAAGATGTCGACGGCCGCATAGTCGTGATCGCCCGGCCAGCGCTGCAGGCAATGCAGCACGGCCAGATCGCCCTCCGCGACCGCGCGCTTCACCTCGACGCGCTTGCCCGGCCACTCCGCCGCCATCCGCTCGAAGTAGGCGATGAAGCCGTCCTTGCCGGTCGCCACGTGCGGGTTGTGCTGGATGTACGCATCGCCCGCGTAGCGCTCGATCGCCTCGCGCGGCTGACATTCGTTGAACATCAGTTCGTAGAAGGCGATCACGTTCGCCTTGTTCTGCGCGAGGTCGGTCATCGTCGGGCCCTGCTGAAGCTCTCGCGGTCCGGAGCGATCGCCGGACGTCGAGGCGACGTCTCAGACCTGGGCCATTCCCCCGTCGACGAACAGCTCGGCGCCGTTCACGAAGCTGGAGGCGTCCGAGGCGAGGAAGACCGCAACCTTGCCGGTCTCGTCGGCGTCGCCGATGCGGCCGAGCGGGACCTGTGAGGTGAGGTAGTCGATCAGCCCTTCCGCCTGCTCCGCGACGCCGCGCAGAGCCGGCGTGTCGATCGGCCCGGGGCTCAGAACGTTCACGCGGATGTTCCGGCCCTTGAGGTCGAGGATCCAGCTTCGCACGAAGTTCCGGATGGCGGCCTTGGTCCCGCTGTAGACGCTGAACGCCTCGGTTCCCATGATCGAGGTCGTCGAACCGGTGACGATGACCGAGCCGCCGTTCCGCATGAGCGGCAGGGCCTTCTGCACGGTGAACAGAACGCCCTTCACGTTGATCGCGAACGTGCTGTCGAAATGCTCCTCGGTGATCTCGCCGAGCTTCGCGAGGCTGCCCCCGCCGGCGTTCGCCACCACCACGTCGATGCGGCCATGGGTTCTTTCCACCTCGGCGTAAAGCGCGTCGAGGTCCGCGAGGACAGCGACGTCGGCCCGGAACGCGGAGGCCTTCGGCCCGATCTCGGCGACCGCCGCGTCGAGTTCGGCCTGCCGGCGGCCGGTGATCACCACCGTGGCGCCCTCCGAGACGAAGCGCTTGGCGATTCCGAGACCGATCCCGGTGCTGCCTCCGGTCACGACCGCGATCTTGCCTTCGAGGGAATTCGACATGGTGCGCTCCTGTAGACGCGCGGGCCGAGGTGCGGCCTCACGCAGAATTTTGTACCAACCGTTATAATACCGGTCGGTACGTTTTCTGGCGCGTGTTGTCAAACGTATTATACCGGCCGTTATGAAAGCCGGCTCGATAATTCGCGATGAGGAAACGGCGGAGCGGCCGGGCCGGCTCATAGACGAGCGGTCCCGGACGCAAGCCGCTCGGCCATCGGCTGGAGCGGCGGCGGCGCGTCAGCCCTTGGCCGACCGCCTCGATCTACCCGCCCAGATAGGCCTCGCGGACATTCGGATCGGCCAGCAGATCGGCCCCCGTGCCGCGCTTCACCACCCGACCCGTCTCGATCAGATAGGCGTGGTCGCAGATCTCGAGCGCCGCGAAGGCGTTCTGCTCGACGAGCAGCACCGTCGCCCCCGCGTCGCGGATGCCGCTGATGATGCCGAGGGTCTGCTCGACGATTCTCGGGGCGAGACCGAGCGACGGCTCGTCGAACATCACGAGCTTCGGACGCGACATCAGCGCCCGGCCGATCGCGAGCATCTGCTGCTCGCCGCCCGAGAGCGTGCCGGCGGCCTGGCGTCTCCGCTCGGCGAGCCGGGGGAAGTCGGAGTAGACCCGGTCGAAATCCTCACGGACGCGGATCGGATCCCTCCGGAGATAGGCGCCCATCGCGAGGTTGTCGGCGACGCTCATATAGGGAAACACGCGGCGGCCTTCCGGACAGTGCGCGATGCCGGCGGCGAGCACCTCCGCGGGATCCACTCCCGTGATGTCCTGGCCCTCGAAGCGGATCGTCCCGGCGCGCGCCTTCACCAGCCCCGAGATCGCCCGAAGCGTGGTGGACTTTCCGGCCCCGTTGGCGCCGATGAGCGCGACGAGTTCGCCTTTCCCGACGTCGAGGCTGACGCCCTTGAGCGCCGACACCGGCCCATAGCCGCATTCAAGGTTGCGGATTTCAAGCATGGGCGGCCTCCCGTTCGGCCTCGCGAGCGGCGGCGCTCTTGCCAAGATAGGCTTCGATCACGGCCGGGTCGGCTCGGATTTCGTCCGGCGTCCCGTCGGCGATCAGCTTGCCGTGGTTCAGCGCCACGATCCGGTCGGAGACCTCCATCACCATCGGCATGTCGTGCTCGACCAGCAGGATCGTGACGCCCCGGTCGCGCACCGAGCGGATCAGGCGCACGAAGTTCTGGGTCTCGGAGGCGTTCATGCCCGACACCGGCTCGTCGAGCAGCAGCATGGAAGGCTCCGTCGCGAGCGCGAGCGCGACGCCGACCAGGCGCTGTTCGCCGTAGGAGAGAGCGCCGGCGCGTTCGTTCGCGCGCGCGGACAGGCCGACCCAGTCGATCAGCGCCCTCGCCTTCTCACGGCGCGCGGCCTCGCCTGCGCGCTCGCGCGGCAGGTTGAAGATCGCCTCGAGCAGGCTCGCGCCGCGGTCCTCGCGGTGCAGGCCGATCAGCACGTTGTCGGTCACCGTGTCGTTCGGAAACACGCTGGTGCGCTGGAAGGTGCGGGCGAGGCCGAGCCGGTTGATGCGGTTCGGCGACAGGCCGGACAGGCTCGTCCCGCGCAGACGGACCTCGCCCTGGGTCGGCTTGAGGAAGCCCGTGACCACGTTGAACGCGGTGGTCTTGCCCGCGCCGTTCGGTCCGATGAGGCTCAGGATCTCGCCTTCGCGAACGTCGAAGTGCAGGTCCGCGATCGCGACCAGCCCGCCGAAGCGCACGCCGACGTGATCGACGGAGAGGATCGGAGCGGCGTTCGCGCTCATGGCTGGCCCTCCAGTTGCGGCTGGGCGACGGGCGCTCGCGCGGGCGCGCGCCGGCGCGACGCGAACCAGTCGTCGAGGTAGGGCGCGATCCCGCGCGGCATGAGGAACAGGATGGCGATCAGCACCGCGCCGTAGACGATCCACTGCGCTTCCGGGGCCATGTAAGGCCGCAGCGCCACCGGCAGCGTCCCGAAGATCAGGCCGCCGATCACGGGGCCCGCGAGGGCGCCCTTGCCGCCGCTCACCACCATGATCACCATCGTGACCGTGTAGGTGAAGAGGAAGACGTCGGGATCGATGATGCGGAAGTAATGGGCGTAGATGCTGCCCGCCGCGCCCGCGATCGCGGCCGAGATGGCGGCCGCGACGGTGAGCGTGCGGGTGGCGTTGACGCCGACCGATATGGCGAGCTGCTCATTCTCCTTCAGCCCGCGCATCGCGCGGCCGAAGCGCGAACTCACCAGCCGCGCCACGACCACATAGGCGAGCGCCGCCACGGCGAGCATCAGATAGTAGTTCTGCGCCTTGGTCCTCAGCGTGATCTCGCCGAGGCCCGGAAAGCCGATCTTCATCTGCGGGATCGCGGTGAGCGCGAGCGGCCCCTGCGTGAGTTCCACCCAGTTCAGCGCGACCAGGCGCACGACTTCGGCGAAGCAGATCGTGACGATCACGAAATACGCGCCGCGGACCCGGAACGAGAGCCGTCCGACGACATAGCCGCAGGCGCCCGAAAGCAGGATGGCGACGATGAAGCCCGCGAACGGGTGCCAGCCCTCATGGACGATGCGGAAGTCGCCGAAGATTCCGATGTCGAAGCCGAGCGTCGTGAGCGCGCTTGCGTAGGCCCCGATGCCGAAGAACGCGATGTGGCCGAGGCTGAGCTGGCCGGTGTAGCCGAGCAGAAGATTCAGGCTGATGGCCCCGATCGTGAAGATGCCGCCGGTGATCAGGGCGTTGAGGAGATAGGGGTCCTTGAGCACGAGCGGCAGCAGCGCCAGGACGACGAGGATGGCGGGCGGAAGATAGCGGGTCATCCGACGCGCTCCGCCCGGGCGAACAGGCCCGTGGGTTTCGCCAAGAGCACGGCGATGATGATCAGGAAGCCCATCGCGTCGCGGTAGCCGGACGACACGTAGCCGGCGCCGAACTCCTCGGCGAGGGCGAGGATGAAGCCGCCCAGCGCCGCGCCGGTGATGGAGCCGAGCCCGCCCAGAATGACGATGGCGAAGGCCTTCACGGCGGCGAGGTCGCCCATCTGGGGAAACACCACATAGACCGGGCCGAGCAAGGCGCCGGCCGCGGCCGCGAGGCTCGACCCGAGGGCGAAGGTCGCGGTGTAGATGAAGCGCACATTGACCCCCATGAGCGCGGCGGCGTCGGAGTCCTGGAACGTCGCGCGCATCGCGCGGCCGAGCCGCGTGCCGTTGATCATCGCGTAGGCGAGCGCGATCAGCGCCGCCGCCGCGACCAGCACGAACAGCCTGAGCCACGAGATCGAGACCGAGCCGAGCGTCAGCGGCGCGTCCGGGAAGGGCGACGGGATGGCCTTGGCGACGCCGCCGAAGATCCAGAGCGTGCCGGACTGGAGAATGATTCCGGCGCCGATCATCACCAGCATCGTGGTGTCGATGTCGGCGCCCCTGAGCGGCCGCAGCAGCGTCAGCTCGATCGCGGCGCCGAGCGCGAGGCCGGCCACGATCGAGAAGGGCAGCGCCACGAAGAAGTTGAGCCCCAGAGCCGTGGAGGCGATGAACATCGCGTAGGCGCCGAAGGTGTAGAGCGCGCCGTGGGTGAAGTTCACGACGTTCATGATGCCGAAGATCAGCGTCAGGCCGATCCCGAGCAGCGCGTAGGCGCCGCCCAGAACCATGGCGTTGACGAGATGCTGGAGAAACTGGTCCACGGGCGGACTCCCTTCGCGGCGCCCCTTAGAGCTTGACCTCGCCGATCGCGCCGTCGGCGATCTCGATCAGGTACACGCCGGGCTTGCTCTGCCCGCTCTCCTTGCCCTCGGGCCCGGCCTTGACGAAGGCGATCGGACCATTGAGGCCGATGAAGCTGACGTCCCAGAACGCCTTCTGGATCGCCTTGGGGTCGGTGGAGCCGGCCTTCTCGATCGCCGCCGCGATGGTGCGGATGCCGTCATAGCCGCGGAAGCTCTCCGTCGAGCCGGCGAAGGGGTAGCCGCGGTTCTTCCACTCGCCGAGGAAGTAGGCGGTGGCCTTCGGGTCCGGCGTCTTCTCCGGCGACCAGGGCAGGAAGGTCGTGAGATGCATGGTCTTGTCGGCCGCCGAGCCCGCCTGGGCGAGGATCTGGTCGGGGTTCTGCGAACCGCCGGTGGTCACGACCCGCTTCTTCACGCCCATCGCGGCCATCTGCTTGAAGACCAGCGTCAGCTGGTCGACGGCGGCCGTGATCATGAGCGTGTCGGAGTCGGTGCCTTTGATCTTGGCGAGCTGGGCGCTCATGTCCTGCGCGCCCGCGTCCATCGTCTCGGTCAGGCCGACCTGGACGCCTTTGCCCTTCAGCATCTTGCCGAAGTCGACCGCCGCGCCGCGGCCCCAGTCATTGTTGATGACGAGAAAGTCGACCTTCTTCACCCCGAGCTTCTCGACCATCGGCGCGAAGGCTTCCGCCTCGAGCGCGGACGGCGGCGAGATGCGGAACACGAACGGATTGCCGGACGTCGTGATCTTCCCGGACGACGAAGTCTCGACCAGCATCGGGATCTCGTATTCCTCGAGCTTCGGCAGGACCGCGAGCGTCAGGCTGGAGCCCCAGGCCCCCATCATGACCGGCGTCTTGTCGCTGGTGATCAGCTTCTCGGCGACCGCGGCCGCCTCGGTCGGGTTCGACTTGTTGTCTTCGACGACGAGCTGGATCTTCTTGCCCAGCACGCCGCCCTTGGCGTTGATCTCGTCGGCCGCGATCTTCGCGCCGTTGACCACATAGGAGCCGGAGGCCGCGAAGGCCCCCGTCAGGGGCTGGTTGACGCCGATCTTGATGGCGTCTTCGGCGGCGGCGGGGCCCGCGAGAAGGGCCATGGCCAGGGCTGCGATCGATGCGATGCGATAGGTCGGCATGGCGATCTCCTAGGATCAGGGGCGGGAAATCATCGGGACGCTCCGCCGGGGCGGATGCGCTTGAACCAGGACGAGATCCGGCCGAGCAGAAGGCCGGTCACGAGGCGAATGGGATTGAGGCCGGCGGACGGGGCGCCGCGGTCCTGCGGGAGGGCGCGGCCCGCCAGGCGGTCCTCGAGGTTTCGGACGAACGCGGCGGTCAGCCGCCCGGCGACGTCGCGCACCAGCCCGGGCCGGCCGAACTGGGCGAGCGGCCCCTTGAGCGTGTAGCCGACGGTCAGGATCACCTCGGAGGCGTCGGGCGTCGCGCCTTCGGCCACCCGGTAGCGGATTTCGCCCTGCGCGCCGGAGCGGCCGTCGGCGCCGGCGCCAAGAATCCGCCCCGCGCGTTCGGCCTCGTCTCGCGAGACCGAGGCGGCGCCCCGGAACGCGGCGGTGATCGGGCCGAGCTTGACCCGGATGCCGCCCTCGACGCGCTCCGGCGACGGCGTCGCCTCGATGAAGGCGCCGGGCAGGCAGTCCGCGACGGCGCGGACGTCTCCGAACAGGCCGAAGACCTGCTCGGGCGGGAAGGCGACGGTGAAGCGCTGCTCGAAGGTGTGGGCCGGGACGAACTCCGAGACGCCCACAGCGGCCGAGGTTCGCTCCGCGGGCGCGGCATCGCGCAGCGTGGGGGCCGCCGCGGGCGCGCTCGCGACATGCGCGCCGACCGGCCCAAGCGACCTCTCGACGAGGAGCGGCGCGACGCCGCGGGCGCGGCGCTCCTCGATCACCGACTGGATCGCCCGGACGATGCCGAGATAGCCGGTGCAGCGGCAGAGATTGCCCGCGAGGCCGACGCGGATGCGGCGCTCGTCCGGCTCCGGAAGGCGCAGGACGAGGTCACGCGCGGCCACCAGCATGCCCGGCGTGCAGAAGCCGCACTGCAGCGCGTGCTCGCGGGTGAAGGCGGCGCGGAGTTCACTGGTCAGCTGGTCGTCGTCGAGCCCCTCGATGGTCGTGACGGAGGCGCCGGAGCAGACCGCCGCGAAGGTGAGGCAGCTGCGCGCCGGCTCGCCGTCCACCAGCACGGTGCAGGCGCCGCAGACGCCATGCTCGCAGCCGAGATGCGTGCCGGTGAGGTTCAGCTCCTCGCGCAGGAAGTCCGCGAGGTGGGTGCGCGGCTCGACGGCGCGCGAGACGGCCCGCCCGTTGACGGTGAGATCGAGCGCGGCGCCGGATGGCGTTCGGACGGGGGCGTTCATGCCGCTGCCCTCGCTGGCGCCGGAGCTCTCTCGAAGGCCTGGACGAGGGCCCGGCGAAGGATCTCGACATGGACGTGGCGGGACGCCTCGTTCTCCACGCCCGCGGCTTTCAGCGCCGCGTCGGCGACGGTTCTGTCGAAAGACCGGGCGTCCGGCCCCACCCGTCCGCCGAACAGGACGCCGGCGTCCTCGAACACGATGGGCGCCCGGTCGAGCGCGCCCACCACGGCGTGGCCCGCGCCGGCCTCCGGATCGATCACCGCCGCGCCGAGCGCGTGAGCGAACTCGCCGACCTTGCGTGCGTGCTTGACGTAGCCGAAGCCCGCGGAGGCGGACGCCGCCGCGACGCGCACGGCGACAATGAGTTCGCCGGGCGCGAGAGCCGTCGACAGCGCGCCGGTGAGGAATTCTCCAAGCGGGAGGCGCCGCCGGCCCACCTTCGAGGCCAGTTCGATCTCCGCGCCAAGCGCGAGCAGCGCCGTCGGCCAGTCGGCCGCCGGATCGGCGTGCGCGAGGCTGCCGCCGACCGTGCCGCGATTGCGCACCGCGCGGTAGGCGATGCCGGACGCCACGCGGGCGAGCATGTCGCGGCCGACGTCGGGCGCGCGGCCATCCTCGAGGTCGGCGTGCGTGCAGCCTGCGCCGATGACGATCGTCCCGCCTTCGCGCTCGAAGCGGCGGAGGTCCGGGACGGCGCTGATGTCGACGATGAGGTCGGGCTCGACGAGGCGCAGATTGAGCATCGGGCCGAGCGACTGGCCGCCAGCCATCACCTTCACGACGCCCGCAGGCGCGGCGAGCAGATCGAGCGCCTCGGCGAGGTCGCGGGGACGGACGAGGTCGAAGCGAGCAGCCTTCACGCCGCGTCCCTCCGCTGAAGAGTGCTGGAGCGCGCGGCGAGCACGGCCGCCACGATGCGGTCCGGCGTCACCGGCGAGACCAGCATCTCGACGCCGAGAGGGCGCAACGCGTCGTTGACGGCGTTCGCAAGCGCCGCCGGGGGAGCGATGGCCCCGCCCTCGCCGATGCCCTTCACGCCGAAGCGGGTGTAGGGCGACGGGGTCTCCATGTGCCCGATGCGCGGCGCGGGAACCTCGGCCGCGCCGGGGAGCAGGTAGTCGCCGAGCGTTGAGGCGAGCGGCTGCCCCGCCTGGTCGTACGGCATCTCCTCGAGCAGCGCGGTGCCGATCCCCTGCGCGAGGCCGCCGAGGATCTGGCCGTCCACGACCATCGGGTTCACCAGAACGCCGCCGTCCTCCACGATGACGTAGTCGAGGATCTCGATCGACCCGATCTCGGAATCGACGGCCACGACCACCGCGTGGGCGGCGTAGGAGAAGGTGCCGCTGTCGCGCTTTGGCTTGTAGCCGGCGGTGACCTCCAGGCCGCCGCCATGCGCGCCGAGCGGCAGATCCTGCGGGCGGCGATACCAGACCCGCGCGATCTCCGAGAGCGCGACGTCTCCGTTCGGCCCGACCACGCGACCCATCTCGAAGCGCACGTCGGAGACGTCGGCCTGCAGCAGATGGGCGCCGATCGCCATCGCCCTCTCGACGAGCTCCTCGCAGGCCGTCGCGACGGCGCCGCCGGTCATCACCATCATGCGCGAGCCCCACGCGCCGGTGGAGTACGGCGTCATCGCGGTGTCGCCATGGACGAGGCGGATGCGATCGGTCGGAATGCCGAGGATCTCGTTGGCGACCTGCGGCAGCGTGGTCTCGAGGCTCTGGCCGTGGGAGTGCGCCCCGATGCGAAGCTCCAGGCCGCCGTCCGGCGTCAGCCGCGCGCCGGCCTGCTCGTGGCCCGGCACCATGGGGATCCCCCAGCCGGAATAGACGGAGGTGCCGTGGGCCGACTGCTCGCAATAGATCGAGAGGCCGAAGCCGATCCGCCGCCCGTCCGGCTCGCCCGCCGCCTGGCGCGCCCGCACTCCGTCGACGTCGATCATGCGAAGCGCGCGCGTCAGCGCCTCCGGATAGTCGCCGCTGTCGAAGTGCTTGTTCGTGATGTTGTCGAACGGCATCTGGTCGGGCCGCACGAGGTTCTTCAGCCGGACCTGCTCCGGCGTCACGCCGGCTTCCGCCGCCACGGCATCCAGGGCGAGCTCCATCGCGAAGCAGACGCCGGTTCGGGCGACGCCGCGATAAGGCAGGATCGGCGGCTTGTTGGTCGCGACCGACCAGGTGCGGCAGCGATAGGCCGGGAAGTCATACGGGCCGGGCAGGATGCTCGCGACCTGGGCCGCTTCGAGACAGGCCGAGAACGGATAGGCCGAATAGGCGCCGCTATCGACGATCGCCTCGCAATCGACGCCACGGATCGTTCCGTCGCGCTCGGCGTAGACGGTGATCTCGTAATGATGCTCCCGGCAGTCGGCGTTGGCCGTGAGGTGCTCGCGCCTGTCCTCGATCCAGCGCACCGGATGGCCGCAGCGCAGCGCCAGCCAGCCGAGGCAGA
Organism: Hansschlegelia beijingensis; assembly: GCF_014196425.1. Lineage (GTDB taxonomy): Bacteria > Pseudomonadota > Alphaproteobacteria > Rhizobiales > Methylopilaceae > Methylopila > Methylopila beijingensis. The sequence goes on along the minus strand of NZ_JACIDR010000003.1, from coordinate 300,003 downwards.
CCTCCTCGGCGAGCAGAATGCCCTTATAGCCGAAGCCGCCGCCGACATCGGGCGAGACGACCCGGATGCGCTCCTCGGCGATCCCGAGGCATTCCGACAGGCCCGACCGGACGATGTGCGGCATCTGGCAGGAGGTCGTCACCGTCAACTGATCGAGCCTGCGATCGAGATGGACGACCACGCCGCGGCCCTCGATCGGCGCCATGCACTGGCGGGCCGTCGAGATCGTGCGCGAGACCTTGATGGGGGCGTCGAAGGCGGAGGCGATATCGACGTCGACCAGCGTCTCGAGGAAGACGTTGTCGCCCCACTCCTCGTGCACCAGCGACGCCTTCTCGTCGCGGGCGCGGCGCATGTCGTAGACCGCAGGCAGCTCCTCGAGGTCGAGTTCGACCAGCGCCGCGATGTCCTCGGCTTCGGCGCGCGTCGGCGCGACGCACATGGCGACGAGTTCGCCGACCTGCCGGACCTTGTCGCGCGCCAGCGGCGGCTGCTCGGAGGGCTTGAAGCCGGCGAGCCCCGACACGGCGCGGATAGGCTTCACGCCGTCGAGGTCGGAAGCGATGAAGACGCGGTCGCGCAGTTCGGGAGGCACGGAGATCCCCCTGATGCGCGCATGGGCGAGCGGGCTGCGGACGAAGGCGACGTCCTGCATGCCGGGCAGCCTGACATCCGCCACATACTGCCCGCGGCCGCGCATGAAGCGGTCGTCCTCCTTGCGGGGAAGCCGCGCGCCGACCCCTTGTCCTGCCCCGCCTGCGCTCACGACTCGCCCTTCTTCAGGTCCAGCGCCAGCGCCAGCACGTCCTGCGCGGCCTGGACCAGCGCTCCTTCGGCCGAACGCAACTCGTCCAGGATGGTGAAGTGGTCGGCGCCCGGGATCGGGATGAGCGCGCCCGGCGCGCCGGCCTCGGCGCGAAGCGCGTGCAGGGCGCGGGAATCGTGGGCCAGCGCCGGAACCTCGGCCTCGCCATAGGCGATCGCGAGGGGCTTCTGCACCACCGGCAGGCGCAGCGGCGAGAGCGTCGCGACTTCCTCGTCGGTCAGGTTCAGCGCGCCATTGAGGAAGGTGTCCCGGATCGGCGCCAGCTCATAGACGCCGGAGACCGCCAGACCGGCCGTCACGGCGGAGTGGTTCAGCGTCATCGCGACGAGGTGCCCGCCGGCGGACCAGCCGGACAGCACGATCGGCCCGGCGATCCCGTGCTGCGGCCCTTCGCGGGTGAGCCAGTCCAGCGCGTCGCCGATCTCGGCCACGATCTCGGTCAGGGTCGCGTCGGGCGCGAGGGTGTGGCTCGGCATCGCGACCGACCAGCCGATCGCGGCCGCGCCTTCCGCATAGGCGGCGAAGACTTCACGCGAATTCTTCTGCCAGTAGCCGCCGTGGATGAAGACGAGGCAGGGCGCCGCCGGATCCGAAGCCGGATAGAGGTCGAACGCCTGACGCGGCTTCGGACCGTATGGAACATCAAGCGCGGCCGGATGCCCGGCGCGCCATTCCGCCGACAGCGCATCGCGCTCGCGGATCAGCTCGGCGCTGTTCTGCACCGCGAGATTGTTGTTGTAGGCGCGGTCGCGGTCCGCCTGGGACAGCGTGTCCCAGACCTCCTGCGGCGCCCGCGCCATGTCCGGGGCTTCGATCACGCCGCGATCGCCTGCGGCAGGATCGGGCTGTCGGCGTCGAAGCGTTCGCCGTTGCGCAGGCAGAACGCCGGCTGCAGCAGACGCTCGGCGAGCACGCGGTGATCCTCGTTGTCGCGCAGCACGAAACGGCCGCGGACGTCGTTCAGGACGGAGACGTCCGCGGCGCGACCCACCGCGAGCGAGCCGAGGCTGTCCTCCATGCCCAGCATCTTGGCCGGGTGGGTGGTCACCATCTTCACGACGTAGTCGAGCGGCAGGCCGAGCGTCATCATCGAGCTCATCGCCTGGGTGAGGCTGAAGCGGGCCTGGCCCTTGAACGGATGGTTCTCGTCGTCGTGGTGCTCTTCGGGCGTGCCGGCCGGCGCAGGATTTTCGGGCACCTGCGTGTTGTAGCCGTGCATGTCGGCGCCCAGCGTGTGCGGGACGACGCCCGCGGCGAGCGCCATCTTGGCCAGGCGATACGAGAAGTGGCTGCCGTGCCCGACGTCGACCTTGAGGCCGCGATCGATGGCGGCCTGCAGGACGTGGTGAAGTTCGCCCTTTGCGTTCACGAAGCCGCCGGGATGACGGGTGAACGGATGGGCGAGCACGTCGCCCTCCTTCAGAAGCGGAATGACCCGCTCGAGGATGGTGTCGGCGTCCTCGCCGTTCTTGCCGCTTTCCGGTAGGCCCCAGAGCTGGCCGAAATGGACGTAGAGCGGCAGGTCGGCGCGGCGGCTGATCTCCGCCGCCATCTCCATGACCTTGATGCCCCAGCGCGCGAAGCCGCCGATCTCGGCATGGCCCTTGATGCCGCGCACGATGTCCTTGTTGGCGAGCGCAGACCGCGTGGTGGCTTCGATGTCGACGCCGTCGGGGCTGTAGAGATTGGGATAGAAGTGCCCCTCGAGGCCGCCGACCAGATAGGCGGACAGGAAGCAGAGCACGTTCGTCTTCGCGGGCTCGGCGATGAACTTGCGGAAGCCCGGCAGGGTCATGCAGGAGGGGCCGCCCTGATCGACCACCGTGGTCACGCCGGAGCGGACGCCGACCATGTCCGGGTCCAGCCCGAAGCGGCCGGTGACGTACTGATAGACATGACCGTGCGTATCGATGAGGCCCGGGAGCACGAGCTTGCCCGTGACGTCGATCACCTCCCGAGCCGCGCTCGGCAGGATCGCCTCCTCGACAGCCGCGACCTTGCCGCCCTTGACTGCGACGTCGCGTACGCCGTCGATGCCGGAGGCCGGGCACATCACGCGACCGCCCTTCAGGAGCAGATCGTAACCACTCGCTTCCGCCATTTCGACTTCTCCAACTCCAGACCGCGGAACGCTGTCACGCGATCCGGTAAAAAGCGAAGTATGCTTCGCAACGCTATGCAGGCCGCATGCCAGATGGCCCAGGCGCCGTCGCCCGCGGGCGCCAGTCCGCCCCACAAGGACGTGATGGATGATCGAAAAGGCTGCGGAATCAGAAGCTGCGAAGGAGGATTGGCCGCTGCTCGAGCGCCCGGGCTTCCTGGCCAGGCGCCTGCACCAGATCCATGTGAGCCTGTTTGCGGAACGCTGCGCGGAATTCCGGATAACTCCGCTCCAGTACAGCCTCCTTTCCGCGCTTTCCGAGCTCGGCGAGGCGGACCAGACGCGGCTTGCGCGGGCCGTCGCGATCGACCGCACGACCACGACCGGAGCCCTGAAACGCCTGGAGGTGCGCGGCCTTCTGCGCCGCGTGACGTCCGATCGTGACCGCCGGTCTCAGGCGTGCCGGATGACGCCCGCCGGAGCGGCGCTGCTCGCCGCGATGGAGGCCGCCGCGCGCTCCGCCCATGAGGCGACGGTCGAGCCCCTGAACCCCGAAGAGCAAGCCACGCTCATCGGCCTCATGAAGCGCGCAGTCGCCGCCCACGAGGATCGGCTTGTGAGCGGAATGCCATCAACTTAAGCGCGGCGCCGCCCGTTTTGTGTGCATCGCTGCGGCCCGGAGGGCGCCGCGGGCGGTCGAGCTGCGAACCGCGGCTCCTCCGGTGATGACGCGCCCGGCGGGCGCCGCGTGCTCGGCGTCCACGACCAATCCGACCCGGACGCAGCGGCCCGTCGGAAGCGCTGACGCCGACTGACGGTCGTCAGGGAAGGTCGAGCATGGCGCCGAGCTTTTCGGCCGCCCTGCGCAGCGCCGGGATGTGCGTGACGGCCCGCGAAAGCGGCAGTCTGCTTTTCGGACCGTGGACGGCGACGGTCGCGATCATCGCGCGCGAGCGGCCGAGCACCGGGACGGCGACCGCGGTCATTCCCTCGATGAATTCCTCGTCGTCGGTGCCGAAACCGTCCTTGCGGACCTGAGCGAGAGCCGGCTCCAGATCCTTCCACGTCACGAGCGTTTTGGGCGTGTGACGCGGCAGCTCTCCGGCGCTCAACAGGTCGCGGACGATCTTCCTGGATGACATCGCAAGAAAAAGCTTGCCGCTCGCAGTGCAATGCAGCGGCACGTGGGAGCCGACGCTAAGCCTGATCTGGAGCGGCCAATCGGATTCGACCCGGTCGAGATAGACGAGCTGGCCGCCGTCGAGCGCGGTGATGTTGCATGTCTCGTTGAGCTGGCCGACAAGCTCGCGCAGCACGACGCGGCGCGGCCCCCAGGCGAGGGTGGAGCGAAGCGCGCCGGCCGCAGCTTCCGCGAAGCGCGCCCCGACGCCATACCGCTTCCCGTCCACCGTCCGCTCGAGATAGCGGAGCTCGACCAGCAGATTGGCGAGACGGTGCACCGTCGCTTTCGCGAGCCCCATCGCGGCGGTCAACTCGGCGAGCGTCGCGGGCTCCTCGCGGCCTGCGACGACCTCGAGCAGCAGGAGAACCCGTTCCGCCACCGAGCTCGGTCCCACGTCCCCGCGTCTCATCCGCACGACCCCACGCCAGAGCGCCCCTTATGCGGGAAGCGCGTTCCATTCAGTGGGATAGCACGCTCGCCGTTCGTCGCCATCAGGCGGCGGACGTAAAGCCGGACAAGCACCCGCCAGACACTTGACCGCGACGCGGGATGGGCCTGAAATGGTACAAAATGTTCCATTGAATGGAACGAATAAGCAGCGCTTCAAATGCGCCGGGGTGGAGACACATGGAGAGTTCCAGATTCGACTACATCGTCGTAGGGGCCGGCTCAGCCGGCTGCGTTCTGGCCAACCGCCTGAGCGAAAGCGGAAAGCATAAGGTCCTGCTGCTCGAGGCGGGGCCGCGCGACAACTACCTGTGGATCCACATCCCGATCGGCTACGGGAAGACGATGTTCCACCCCGAATACAATTGGGGGTTCTACACCGACGAAGAGCCGACGATGAAGAACCGCCGGATCTACTGGCCGCGCGGGCGGGGGCTCGGCGGGTCGAGCTCGATCAACGGCCTGATCTTCGTGCGCGGCCAGCCGCAGGACTATGACCGCTGGGCGCAGGCCGGAAACCCCGGCTGGGACTGGGCGAGCGTGCTGCCCTACTTCAAGCGCTGCGAGCACAACAGCCGCGGCGAGAGCGACGCCCATGGCGGCGACGGCCCGCTCTGGTCCTCGGACATCGAGGAAAAGAGCGAGTTGATGGAGGCGATCATCCGCGGCGCCGGGGAGCTTGGCGTCAGGCGGACGGACGATTTCAACGCCGGCGACCAGGAGGGCGTCGGCTACTATCAGCTCTTCACCAGGAACGGCTGGCGCAACAGCGCGGCGGTCGCCTATCTGAAGCCCGCCCGCGGCCGGGCCAATCTGAGGATCGAGACCAACGCCCACGCGACGGGCTTGATCATGCAGGGCCGCCGCGCCGTGGGCGTGCGTTACAGGCAGGGCGGGGAGATCGTCGAAGCGCGCGCAAGCGGCGAAGTCGTCCTCGCGGCCGGCGCGCTGCAAAGCCCACAACTGCTTCAGTTGTCGGGGATTGGTCCGGCTTCGCTGCTTCGCGGCCATGGAGTGGACGTCGTCCATGACCTGCCCGGCGTCGGCGAGAACCTGCAGGACCATCTGCAGTTCCGGCTGATGTACCGGGTCTCGAAGCCGATCACGACGAATGACGAGCTGAAGTCGATCTGGAGCCGGGCGCGCATCGGCCTCAAATGGCTGACGACGGGCCGGGGGCCGCTCGGCATCGGCATCAACCAGGGCGGCCTGTTCACGCGCATCCTTCCGGGATCCGCGACGCCTGACATCCAGTTCCACTTCGCGACCCTGTCGGCGGACATGGCCGGCGCGAAGCCGCATCCCTGGCCGGGCTGCACTTTTTCAGTGTGCCAGTTGCGTCCGGAGTCGCGCGGGAGGGTGGCGATCAAGTCGACAGACCCGATGGAGGCGCCCTCGATGCGGCCCAACTATCTGTCGGCCGAGGTCGACCGGATCTGCGCGATCGAGAGCATCAAATACGCACGGCGGCTCGCAGCGACCGAAGCCCTGAAACCCTACATCGCCGGAGAATACAAGCCGGGGCCCGGCGTGCGGAGCGACGACGAGATCCTCGACTTCGCCCGCGAATATGGCGCGACGATCTTCCACCCCTCCGGCACCTGCAAGATGGGCCCGGACCCGATGGCGGTGGTCGACGCGCGCCTGCGGGTGCGCGGCGTCACGGGGCTGCGCGTCTGCGACTGCTCGGTGATGCCGACGCTGGTCTCCGGCAACACGCACGCGCCGGTGGTGATGATGGCCGAGAAGGCGTCCGACATGATCCTTGAGGACGCCACAGGCTACGCGAAGGCGGCGTGACGCCGAACGCCGTTTCGTGCCCGGCCTCGTGCGCCCGGCTGGAACGTCAGGGCCCCGGACGCGTCGTCGCGGCCGGGGCCCTTCATTCAGGTCGGCGCCTGTCTCAGGCCGCGAACCCCGCCTGCGGGCGCATGTCGGCGCGGTTGATGCCCGCGACCCTGACCGGCTTCTTCATCGCGTCGCGGCGGAATGGCTCGCCGAGCTCCTGGTTGAGCACGATCTCGATGAAGGTCGTGATCCGCTTCTTCTGGTCCTCGCAGGACTGGCGGATGGCTTCCGTCACCTCCGCCTGCGTGCGCGCGACCACGCCCTTGAAGCCGCATCCTTCCGCGACCCGCGCATAGCTCAGATGCGGGTCGAGCTCGGTGCCGACGAAGTTGTTGTCGTACCAGAGGATCGAGTTCCGCTTTTCGGCTCCCCACTGGTAGTTGCGGAAGATCACCATGGTGATGCCCGGCCACTCCTCGCGGCCGATCGAGCTCATCTCGCTCATCGAAATGCCGAAGGCGCCGTCGCCCGCAAAACCGACGCAAGGCGTGTCCGGATTGCCGATCTTGGCCCCGATGATCGCAGGGAAGCCGTAGCCGCACGGGCCGAACAGGCCCGGCGCCAGATATTTCCGGGGCTGGTCGAACGTCGGATAGGCGTTGCCGATCGCGCAGTTGTTGCCGATGTCGGAAGAGATGATCGCGTCCTTTGGCAGGCCCGCCTGGATGGCGCGCCAGGCCTGGCGGGGCGACATGCGGTCGGCGTCGCGCGCGCGGGCGTCCGCGTTCCAGCTGGTGCCCTCGTCGTCATCCTCGTGGTCCATGCTGGAGAGAGTCTGGAGCCAGCGGGACTTGGTCTGGTGGATCAGGTTCTTGCGATCCTCGCGCCCTGCGTCGCCGGCCGTGTCGGCGAGCTTCGCCAGAATGCCGCGCGCGACCTGCGCGGCGTCGCCGCAGATGCCGACCGTGACGCGTTTCGTCAGGCCGATGCGGTCGGCGTTGATGTCGACCTGGATGATCTTGGCGTCCTTCGGCCAGTAGTCGATCCCGTAGCCGGGCAGCGTCGAGAACGGGTTCAGCCGCGTGCCGAGCGCAAGGACGACGTCGGCCTTGGCGACGAGCTCCATCGCGGCCTTCGAGCCGTTGTAGCCGAGCGGGCCGACCGCCAGGCGGTGGGAGCCGGGAAACGAGTCGTTGTGCTGGTAGTTGTTGCAGACCGGAGCGTCGAGGCGCTCGGCGAGCGCGACGCAGTCCTTGATCGCATTGCCGATGACGACGCCGGCGCCCGACAGGATGACCGGGAACTTCGCCTCTGAGAGCAGCCGCGCCGCTTCCGCGACCGCCTTCTCGCCGCCCGCCGGGCGCTCGAACTCGACGATCGCCGGCAGGTCGATGTCGATGACCTGCGTCCAGAAATCGCGCGGGATGTTGAGCTGCGCCGGGGCCGACAGGCGCTTGGCCTTCAGGATCACGCGGTTCAGCACCTCCGCGACGCGGGAGGGATCGCGGACCTCCTCCTGGTAGCAGACCATGTCGCGGAACAGCGCCATCTGCTCGACTTCCTGGAAGCCGCCCTGGCCGATCGTCTTGTTGGCCGCCTGCGGGGTCACCAGCAGCATCGGCGTGTGGTTCCAGTAGGCGGTCTTGATCGCCGTGACGAAGCCCGTGATGCCCGGGCCGTTCTGCGCGATCGCCATGCCGATCTTGCCGGTGGTGCGGGTGTAGCCGTCGCAGATCAGGCCGCCATTGGTCTCATGCGCGACGTCCCAGAAGGTGATGCCCGCCTCCGGGAACAGGTCGGAGATCGGCATGAAGGCCGACCCGATGATGCCGAAGGCGTGCTCGATGCCGTGCATCTGGAGCACTTTCACGAAGGCTTCCTCGGTCGTCATCTTCATCGGGCGATCCTCTCAATGGCGCGTCGCGTGGCCGATCCCGGCTCGCGATCTTGATGGTCACCCATCGCATGGCGGCGGACGCTTCGCAACCAATTGTCAGATTTTGAGCCGAAGCATTCCAATTTTCGGAATAATTATGTAGACGGACGCCATGGATGATCTCGCCGGCGGCCTCAAACCGATATCCCTGCTCGAACGCGTGGCCGCGATGGAGCAGCCGCCCACGCTCGCGGACCTTGCGGCCGGCTCGGAGACGCCGCGCCCGACGCTGCATCGATGGCTGAACGCGCTCGTCGGCGCGGGGCTGCTGCAGCGCTCGCCCGACGGGCGGCGCTACGAGATCGCGCCGCGCGCCTCGCAGCTCGCCTTCGCGATCCTGTCGAACCAGCCCGGCGGGGCGCTTCGGCACCAGCTTCTGCGGAAGGTGGTCGAGACGGTGGGCGAGTCCTGCAATCTCACCGTGATGCACGGCGCCGAGGTGACCTATATCGACCGCGTCGAGGCGATGTGGCCGCTCAGGATCACGTTCCAGCGGGGCTCACGGGTGCCGGCGCACTGCTCGGCGAGCGGGAAGCTGTTTCTCGCGCTGATGCCGCCAGCCAGGCGCGAGGCGGTGGTGCGTGATCTGACCTTCGAGAGATTCACCGACAGCACGCTGACCGACCGCGACGCGCTGCTGGCCGAAGTCGCGACGATCCGGAAGCAGAAATACGCGCTCGACCGCGAGGAATACCTGGCGGGACTGGTCTGCCTCGCCGTGCCGGTCATGCAGAGGATCGGCCGCTCGCCGGCCTGCGTCGCGGCGCTCGCCATGCAGGCGCCGGTCTCGCGCATGTCCTGCGATCAGATGCTCGAGAAGCTGCCTGCGCTGCAGGACGCGGCGCGGATGCTGGCCGGGACGCTGGAGTGAGCCTCCGCCGAGACGCCCGGAGCTGATCCGGGCGACGGATCGCCGGTCAGGCCCGGCGACGACGGCGGAGGCCGGGGCGCCTCAGCTCTTCTTGGTGATCTCGTGGCCCGACAGGCGCTCGATCGCCTTGCACATGATCGAGTCGTCCTCGTCGATCTCGCCGGCGGCGACGCAGGAGTTGAACAGCTGCTGGGCGAGCGCCGTGCCCGGCATCGCGACGCCGAGGGCGCGGGCGTTCGACAGCGCGACCTCGAGGTCCTTCATGTGCAGCCCCGTGCGGAAGCCCGGCTTGAAGGTGCGGTTGATCATGCGCTCGGCGTGGACCTCGAGCACGCGGGAGTTGGCGAAGCCGCCCATCAGCGCCTGCCGCACGCGCACCGGATCGGCGCCGGCCTTGGAGGCGAACACCAGCGCCTCGGAGACCGCCTGGATGTTGAGCGCGACGATGATCTGGTTCGCGACCTTGCAGGTCTGGCCGGAGCCCACCGGTCCCACCAGCGTGATGGTCTTTCCCATCGCCTCGAACAGCGGCTTAGCGCGTCCGAAGTCTGCGTCGTCCGCCCCGACCATGATGGTCAGCGTCCCGGCCTTCGCGCCGATGTCGCCGCCCGAGACCGGCGCGTCGACATAGCCGCAGCCCAGCTCACCGATGCGCTTGGCGAAGCCCTTCGTGGCGACCGGCGAGATCGAGCTCATGTCGATGACGAGCTTGCCCTTCGACAGGCCGCTCGCGACGCCGTTCTCGCCGAACAGCACTTTCTCGACGTCCGGGGTGTCCGGCACCATCGTGATGACGACATCGGCGTTGCTTGCGACCTCCGCCGCATTGGCGCAGGCCGTCGTGCCCTCGCCCTGCATGTCCTGCGGCACCCCCGACCGGCTCGTCAGGAAAAGGTCGTGACCCGCCTTGCGCAGGTTCTCCGCCATGGGGCGGCCCATGAGGCCAAGACCGACGAAGCCGACTTTCATTGGGCTGTCCTTTTTTGGGCGTGACGCCAAGCGTATGTGGTTGTCTAGCGAAGCTGCGATCCAAGCACCAGTGGGCGCCACTTTGCCGCCGACGCGAAGACAGCCGTGATCCCGGCCGGTTTTTCGGATCTCGGACGAAGCAACAACTCCAGTTTTGTGGATCGGTCGCCTGATGTTCTGCAGCGCGCAGTCGGCGTCACGGGCCGGCTCCCGTCTCGGCCCGGAACCCGGCGCCACGCGCCGCACGTCCGCGCGCCGACGCAGGCGACCCGTCTTTCTCGCCATTGTCTCATTCAGTGAGACATATCGTCTCGTTTCACGTTGACTCGATCACGACCCCATCGCAGCATCGCGAGGTTCTGGGGACGGGGTGGATGATCGAGCTCCAACACGATCGTGACGGGGACGCCGCCGCGCCACGCGTGGCCCGGCCGCTGTCGTCGCGCGCCTCCGCCTCCCGGACGATCCGGACACGCATGTCCGGCCACAACCAAGTCCCCGCAGTCCAGATCGGCGCAAACGCCGGCGACGCAATGCGAGCGGACGCAAGAGGAAACCCAAAGGGGAAGACATGGCGGAGGGCGCGCAGAGCGTATCCAACAGTGACCTGAGGCGCGTCGTCGCCGCCAGCGTCATCGGCGCAACAATCGAATGGTACGATTTCTTCCTCTACGGCATCGTGGCGGGGATCGTGCTCAACAAGCTCTATTTCCCGACCGACGACGCCGTCGTGTCGACGATGCTTGCCTATACGACCTTCGCGGTCGGCTTCGTGGCGCGTCCGCTCGGCGGCGTGGTGTTCGGCCATTTCGGCGACAAGCTCGGCCGCAAGTCGATGCTGGTGATGACGCTGATGATCATGGGCGTCGCGACGGTCATCATCGGCCTCATCCCGACCTACGAGCAGATCGGCATCGCGGCGCCGCTGCTGCTGCTCCTGATGCGCATCCTGCAGGGCATCGGCATCGGCGGCGAGTGGGGCGGCGCGGTGCTCATGGCTTATGAATACGCGCCCAAGGAAAAGCGCGGCTTCTACGCCAGCCTTCCCCAGATCGGCCTGGCGCTCGGCCTCTGCCTCGCCTCGGGCGTCGTCGCCATCATGTCGAGCCTGCCGGACGAGCAGTTCATGTCCTGGGGCTGGCGGGTCGGCTTCCTGCTCAGCATCCTGCTTGTGGCGGTCGGCCTCTACATCCGCCTCAAGGTGCTCGAGACGCCCGAATTCGCGAAGGTGAAGGAAACCGGCAAGGAAGCCGACGTGCCCTTCATCCACATGATCAAGAAATATCCGCGCAACATCATGCTCGGCATGGGAGCGCGCTACATCGACGGGGTGTTCTTCAACATCTTCGCGGTGTTCTCGGTCGTCTATCTGTCGAAGAACGTGAACATCCCGCGCACGACCGCGCTCTGGCTCGTGACGCTCGCGGCCTTCGTGATGATCTTCGCCATCCCGCTCGCCGGAAAACTGTCCGACAGGCTCGGGCGGCCGAAGACCTACGCGCTCGGATCGTTGCTGCTCGCGATCTGCGCCTATCCGTCCTTCTACCTGATGAGCACCGGCGACCCCTTCATGGTCGCGCTCGGCATCGTGATCCCGTTCGGCATCGTCTACGCCGTCTGCTACGGGCCCGAGGCCGCCTTGTTCGCGGACCTGTTCGACGCGAACGTGCGCTACACCGGCATCTCGTTCGTCTACCAGTTCTCCGGGATCTTCGCGTCGGGCCTGACGCCGATCATCGCGACCTGGCTCCTGGCGAAGGGCGGCGGCCAGCCCTGGCTGATCTGCGCCTATGTCGTGTTCGCGGCGCTCGTCAGCATGGGCTGCGCCATGGCGATGCGCACCGCGGCGAAGCAGCCGGACGAGCTCCGCGCGGAATTGAAGACGGCCACGACCTGACGGGAGCGGCCTTATCAGAAACAGACGGCCCGCCTTACGAGGCGGGCCGTTTTCGTTTTCGAGGTGCGCCGACGCCCCAGATCGTCATCCGGGCCTGCGGGTCCGGCGGCAGGCGCAGCCGCCCCTAACCCACCGGCTCCAGCTGCTGCGTTGCGAGCGCTGCGGCGTCGCGGGCGATGACGCCCTCCTCGTCGGTCGGGATCACGAAGGCCGCGACCCGGCTGCCCGGGGCGCTGATGCGCTCGGCCGACCGCGCGCTGGCTTCACGGTCGAAAGACAGGCCGAGCCAGGCGAGCCCGGCGCAGACGCGCTCGCGGATCTCCGCCGAGTGCTCGCCAATCCCGGCGGTGAACACCAGCGCGTCCAGGCCGCCGAGAACGGACGCCATCGCTCCGACCTCGCGGACGATGCGGTAGACGAACTGCTCGGCCGCCAGCCGCGCATCCGGCTCCTCGCTCGCCAGCACCTTGCGCATGTCTGCGCTGACGCCGGACAGGCCCAGAAGGCCGCCGCGGCGATAGAGCAGGTCCTCGAGGCTTTCGACGTCATCGCCGCGCTCGCGCATCAGGTAGAGCAGCACGCCGGGATCGAGCAGGCCGCAGCGCGTGCCCATCAGCAGGCCGTCGAGCGCGGAGAAGCCCATGGTGGTCTCGACCGACCTGCCGTCGCGCATCGCGCAGAGACTGGCGCCATTGCCGAGATGCGCCACGACCACCCGGCGGCGCTCGGCCTCCGACAGCCGCTTCGGCAGCTGGCTCGCGATGTAGGAGTAGGAGATGCCGTGGAAGCCGTAGCGTCTGAGACCCTTCTCGCGGAGCTCCCTCGGCAGAGCGATGGTGTAGGCGACGGCCGGGATGGTGCGGTGGAAGCTCGTGTCGAAGGACGCGACCTGCGGCAGGCCCGGCGCCACCTCGGCCACCGCGCGCATCCCCGCGAGATTGTGCGGCTGATGAAGCGGCGCGAGCGGGATCAGGGCTTCGAGACGCGCGAAGGTCGCGTCGTCGACCAGCGCCGGCGCGCCGAATTCCGCCCCGCCGTGGACGACGCGATGGCCCGCCGCGATCAGCCGTTCGCGGCCGAACAGGGCGAACAGCCGCTTCAGCGAAACCCGCACCGCGTCGGCGTGGCCCGTGACCCCGGAGGCTCTGAGCTTCTCGCCGTCGACCACGCGGCGGTCGTCTTCGGAAAGCGTAAGCGACGGATCGTCCGGGATGTTCTCGACCTGCCCTCGCCAGCGCGCAGATCCCAGCCCCTCGGGACCGGCCTCATAAGCCGCGAACTTGACGCTCGAGGAGCCCGCATTGAGGACCAGGATGACCGGATCCGCCATGATGCCTCTTGTTCTGAGGAGACTGCGCCAGAAGGGGGCTGCGCACGGCGACGACTCCGCCGCGCGCCTTCTTATTCGAGCATTTTTAAGCGTAGACGCCCGCAAGCGCGATGGCGATTTCGTGCGGCGTGTCGACGACGCGGACGCCCGCCTGCTCGAGCGCCTCGCGCTTCGAGGCGTAGCCGCCGCGGCCGCCCGTCACGATCGCGCCCGCATGGCCCATCTTCTTGTCCGGAGGAGACGAGCGCCCGGCGATGAAGGAGGCGATCGGCTTGCGCATCGTCCTGGCGTATTCGGCCGCCTCCTCCTCCATCGTCCCGCCGATCTCGCCGATCATCGCGATCGCGTGGGTGCGCTCGTCGCGGTCGAGCGCCTCGAGCGCGTCGCGGGTCGTCGTGCCGATCATCGGGTCGCCCCCGATGCCGATGAAGGCCGACTGCCCAAGGCCCGCGCGCGTGAGGTTCAGGCAGATCAGCGTGCCGAGGCTGCCCGAGCGCGAGATGACGCCGACATGGCCCGGCTTGAAGATGTTGGGGTTGTGACCCGGCATGATCCCGACGAAGCCCTCGCCCGGCGTCACGATGCCGGCTGTGTTCGGCCCGACGATCCGGCAGCCGGCGCGTTTCGCCCGCGCGTGGATCTCCAGCACGTGCTGCGCCGGGATGTGCTCGGTGAGCACGACGACGCACCCGATCCCGGCGTCGATCGCGTCCACGATCGCGTCGCGCGCCAGCATCGGCGGCACGAAGATCACCGAGATGTCGCACGCGATCTGTCTGGTGGCTTCGACCGCGCTCGCGAACACCGGCACGCCGAGATGGGTCTCGCCGGCGCGCTTGGGGTTCACGCCTGCGACCACGGACGTGCCCATCTCCATCATCTTCTGGGACCAGAACGTCCCCTGCTTGCCCGTGATCCCCTGGACGAGGACCTTCTGTCCGCTGCGATAGATCATTGCGCCGCCTCGACCGCGGCCTTCACCGCGTCCTCCATGAGATCGTAGGGTTCCAGCCCGAGCCGGTCGCGGACCAGCGCCACCGCCTCGTCCTCGCCGGTGCCGTGGATCGAGAAGAACACCGGCACGCTGGGCTTCAGCGTCTCCCACGCCTTCACCACGCCCTCTGCCATGACGTCGGTGCGCGCGAAGGCTCCGCAGAAGTTCACCACAAGGCTCTTCACGCCGGGGTTCGACAGCACGAGATCGAGCGCGGTCTCGGCCTTGGTGTAGGCCTCGCCGCCGATCTCGAGGAAGTTCGCCGGCCGGCCGCCGGCGTGGTTGATGACGTCCATGGTGGTCATCGTCAGGCCGGCGCCGTTCGCCAGCACGCCCACATCGCCGTCGAGCTGGATGAACTTGAGGCCCACCTCCGCGCCCCGCCTTTCGAGTTCGGTCTGCTTGTCCGGCGTCGCCGCGGCCGCGATCTCGGGCTGCAGGTCCCGGGAGGCGTCGTCGCCGACGAATTTGCAGTCGAGCGCCACCACGCGCCCGTCCTTGAGCTCCGCCAGCGGATTGATCTCGACGAGCTCGGTGTCCCGCTCGCGGAAGATCCGGTAGAGTTTCGCCAGGATATCGACGACGCCCGCCTCCGCCGAACCGAGCTCGAGGCCGCGCAGCATCGCCCGGGCCTCGGGCTCGCCGAAGCCTTCCAGCACATCCACCACATGGCGGCGAATGGCGTCCGGCCGGTCGAGCGCGACCTCCTCGATGTCCATGCCCCCCTCGGTGGAGAACAGCACCAGCGGGCTGCGGTTCGCGACGTCGATCAGCACCGCGGCGTAGAACTCGCGGGCGATCGCCGCCTTCTCCTCGACGAGCACGCGCTCGACAACGTCGCCGCCGATCGTCATGCCGAGGATCTTGCTGGCGACCTCCGCGCCCTCCTCCGGCGTTTCCGCGACCTTGATGCCGCCAGCCTTGCCGCGCTTTCCGCTCGGCACCTGGGCCTTCACAACCGCCGGACCGATCGCGCGGACGGCCTCCGCCACCTCTTCCGGGCTCGCGCAGAGACGCGCGTTCCCGATCGGCGCGCCAGCCGGGCGCAGCACGACCGACTTCGCCGCATGTTCTTCGAGTTTCATCGGCGTTACTTCCCGTACTTGGTCCAGTGGGGGCCGAACAAAGCTTCTTCGGACGGCTTGTCCTCCGGGATCGGCGTCACCAGGTGGGTGATGTTGATGAAGTGGCGGTAGTTCAGGTTCTCAGAAAGCGAATTCTTCTGCCAGGAGCCGCAGCCCATCGAGAGCGTGAACTCGAGCCCGCTGTCGAAGCCTCCTCCGTTCCCGAAGGTGTGCGCGAAATTCATCAGAACACGCACCACGGGCATCTCCTCCGCGAGCTCCCGCGCGCGCTCAGGCCGCGTGGTGTGCAGGCCGATCGAATGCCCCTTGCCCTGGAGCTCCAGGATCTCGCGGGTCTTGGCCTTGGCGGCCTCGAAGTCGGCGGCGCGATAGACGGTGAGCACCAGCGCGAGCTTCTCGCCCGAGAGCGGGTAGCCGCGGCCGACGCCGGTCTCCTCAACCATGAAGAAGCGCGACCGCCGGGCTTCTTCCGGCAGGCCGAAGGCGGTCGCGAGCGTCTCGGCGTCGCGCGCGATGAGGTGACGGTTGAGCTTGCCGTTCTTCCAGAGTTCGCCGACGACCTTGTCCTTCAGGCCCGGGTCGACAAGGAAGCCTCCCGCCCGTTCGAGCGCGGCGATCGCGGCGTCATAGACCGCGTCCACGATGACGACGGCGTTCTCGGACGAGCACGAGGTGGCGTTATCGAAGATCTTCGACGCGCAGATCTTGCGCGCGGCGGCGTCGAGATCGGCGGTTTCGTCGATCATGACAGGCACGTTGCCGGCGCCGACGCCGATCGCGGGCGTCCCGCTCGAATAGGCGCGGCGGACATTGTCCTGCGAACCGGTGACGACCACGAGTTCGACCGCGCTCATCAGCGCCTGCGTCACCTCCTTGGTGATCGGCGCCGGCAGGATCTGCACGAGGTCGGCAGGCAGGCCGATCGCCTCGAGCGCCTCGCGCATGAAGTTCACGGCCTTCTCGGTGGTGCGGTGGCCGAGCGGCGACGGCGCGATGATGATCGCGTTGCGGCCCTTGATCGCCATCATGGCCTTGTTGACCGGCGTCGCGCCCGGATTGGTGGAGGGCGTCACAGCGCCCACCACTCCGAGCGGCTTGGCGAACTTCACGATCCCCCTCGCCTCGTCGCGCTCGATCTCGCCGACGGTTTTGGCGCGCAGCAGGTCGCGCAGGGTCCCGAAGGTCTTGCGCTGCTTCTTGATCACCTTGTCGGGCACATTGCCGAGGCCGGTGTCCTCGACGGCGAGCGTCGCGAGCTCCTGCGCGTGCTCGGGCTTGTAGAGCGACCAGGCGAGCGCGCGCACCGCCTCGTCGACGCGGGCCTGGTCGGCGTCCGCGAAGGCTTCCTGCGCGGCGCGGGCCCGGCGCATGAGGGCGCCGACCACCTCCTGCGGGTCCGGCGCGGCGCCGGCTTCGACTGCGGCCAAGCTCATGGGGGTCTCCTGTCGGTGTCGTATCAGGCGGCGCACGGGGCGACGGGCGCGGCGGCGCCTTGGCCCGGCGCGATGAAGCGTCGGATGGCCCGCAGCCGGTTCGCGAGCGCGCGCGTCGCGGTCGGGAAGGCCGGCCCTTCGCCCATGCCGGGCGCGAGGCGGCTTGTCTGTTTCCGAACGATGGGCACGGCTCGTCTTCCTCCCGGAACGCGGTTGCTGACGTGTCGACTAGGCTTCGGGCGTCAGGACCCGCTCTGCGCCGCCGACGGACGACAGCTGCGGGGCGGACGGCGGACCGCTCGGCTTTCGCCGGTTGCGGATCAGCCCGATGATCGGCAGCGACAGGGTCAGGATGGCGAGCGCCATCACGGTCCCGGCGATTGGCCGCGTGAAGAACACGGTCCAGTCGTTCGAGAAGCTGATCATCGAGTTCATGAAGCTTTCCTCGGCGAGCGGGCCGAGGATCACGCCGAGCACCAGCGGCGCGATCGGGAACTTGTAGCGCTCGAACAGGTAACCGAGCGCGCCGAAGCCGATCATCAGCCAGAGGTCGGTGACGTTGCTGCGGATCGCCAGCGCGCCGACGAAGCAGAACAGCATCACGAAGGCCGAGACGATCGCCTCCGGAAAGTCGAGGATCTTCACGAGCGGCCGGATCGCGAAGTAGCCCAGCACGCACATCATGGCGATGCCGATGAAGATCGACGCGAAGATCGTGTAGACCATCGCGGACGAGGTCATCATGATCTGCGGCCCGGGCTGGATGCCGTGCAGCATGAAGGCGCCGAGGATCACCGCGGTCGCGCCGCTGCCGGGGATGCCGAGCGCGAGCAGCGGGATCAGCGCGCCCCCGACCGAGGCGGTCGCCGCGCTCTGGGGCGCGACGATGCCTTCGACGACGCCCGAACCCATCTGCGCGCGGCGGCGGCCGAACTGGCTCTCCAGACCGTAGGCCACGAAGGCCGCGACCGTCGCGCCTGCGCCGGGGATTATGCCGATGATGTGGCCGACCACCGTCGAGCGCAGCAGCATGGCCTTGACCTGGCCCACCTCGGCGAGGCTGGGGAGCTCGGTCTTGGTCGAGGAGATCGTGGCGAGCGGCTTGCTGGAGAAGCCGCGCTCGAGGCGCGACAGCACCTCGCCCACGCCGTAGGCGCCCACCATCACGACGAGAAACTCGATGCCGTCCGCGAAGATCGGCATGTCGAAGGTGAACCGGGCGGCGCCGTAGATCGGGTCTGTTCCAACCGAGGCGATCAGCAGCCCGAGCGCGAGGCCGATGACGGCGTTCGCGAGCGAGCCAGACCCGAGGGCGATGACGCTCGTCAGGCCGAACACGAGGATCGCGAAATATTCCGGCGAGGAGAAGCGCAGCGCGAAGCTTGCGACCGACTTCGTCAGCATCACCATCGCGACGGCTGACAGCAGGCCGCCGACCAGCGCCGCGACCAGCGTCCAGCCGAGCGCGCGGGCGGGCTGGCCGTTGCGCGCCATGGCGTAGCCGTCCCAGAGCAGCGGCACGTGGATCGGCTCGCCCGGTATTCGGAACAGAATGGAGGTGAACGCCCCGCCATAGGTGCCGGACACGTACATCGCGCTCAGCAGCACGATCGCGTCGGTCACCTGCATCTTGTAGGTGAAGGGCAGGAACAGAACGACGCCCATGACGAGGGTGAGGCCCGGCAGGACGCCGACCAGCAGGCCCACGACGATGCCGAGCAGGAGCATCAGCATGGTCGTCGGGTGGAGACAGGCGATGAAGCCGTCGCCGAGTTGGGCGAAGATCTCGATCACGATCGGCCCTCCTCAGAAGCTGGTGATGAAGTCGGAGACGCCCGAGAACGGCGCGACGCCGCGCGGCAGGGAGACGTAGACGACGCGCATGAGAAGCAGCGCCGTCACGGCGACGCCGATCAGGCTCGAGGCCCAGATCGCGACATGGTTGCGGGCGCCGCCCACATACATGAAGGCGATCAGGAAGGCGGCGGTCGCGACCGGAAAGCCGAGGGTGTCGAGCGTCAGGGCGTAGATGATCGTCAGTCCGACGCCGAGGGCGAGAAGAAGCGGACGCCGGGGCGCATCGTCCTCTTCCTCCTCCAGCCCGGCGGCGATGCCGACCGCTTCGTCGTCGGAGGAGGACATCAGCGTCCGGGCGATCTGGAACACCGACATCGCGCCGATGAGCACGAGCGCGGCCTTGGGCCAGAAGGCGGGGCCGAGCGCGTCGGGGCGCGCGTCATATTCGACGCCGTTCGCGATGGACCACAGCCATGCGGCGACGGTGAGCAGGATGACGTAGGGAAGCGCCTGCGTAAGCCGCGCGCCCATGCCGAAGCTTCCTCCGACGGGAGCCCCATTCATGGCTCAGCTCGCCTGCTTGATGGCGGCTTTCATGTCGTCGAGCTGCTTCGCCACGAAGGCGCCTGCGCCGTCCGAGGCGATGAAGCTGTCGT
The DNA here is from genome assembly GCF_014196425.1 of Hansschlegelia beijingensis. Classification (GTDB taxonomy): domain Bacteria; phylum Pseudomonadota; class Alphaproteobacteria; order Rhizobiales; family Methylopilaceae; genus Methylopila; species Methylopila beijingensis. The sequence goes on along the minus strand of NZ_JACIDR010000003.1, from coordinate 280,690 downwards.
CCTTCGCGAACTGCTCCTTGAGGAAGGCCTTGTAGTCGTCCGTGGCCGCGACCTTCTGGAGCGCGTCCGAAAGCTTCTTGACCCGCTCCGGCGGCGTGCCGCCACGCACGATGATCGAACGGAACTGCGGAAGCGCGATGTTGAAGCCGGCTTCCTTCGAGCAGGGCACGTCCGGGAACGCCGCGAAGCGCTCCGATCCGAAGACCAGCAACGGGCGCATCTGCTTGCCGTTGAGGAAGCTGCCGACGTCGCCGGCCTGCTCGTAGAGAGCGTCGGCGTGGCCTCCGAGGATCGAGACGTAGCGCTCGCTCGGCTTGGAGAACGGCACCTGGTTCACCTTCACGCCCTTGGAGCCGAGGAAGCTCAGCGTGAAGTCGTCGACGCTGCCGAAGCCGAGCGTCGCGACCTTGAGCGCGCCCGGCCGCTCCTTGGCGGCCTTGGCGAAGTCGTCCCAGGTCTTGTGGGGGCTGTCCTGCGCCACGAAGATGAAGGAAGGCGCCTGGATCAGCACGGCGACCGGCGTGATGTCCTCCATGGTCCAGCGCGGGCTCTTGCCGGCGAGAAGCGCATGCGCGTCCGCGATGTAGATCGCCGCCGTCTGGCCGTCGGCGGGGTTGGCGAGGATCTTGGCCATCCCGGTCGCGCCCGTGCCCCCGGGGATGTTCACGACCGGCATCGGCTTGCCGATCTCCGGTTCCCCGAGCTGGGCGATCTTTCTGGCGAGCTGGTCCGCGCCGCCGCCCGGACCCCACGGGACCACGAGTTCGATCGGCCGGCTGGGATACTCTTCCGCGAAAGCGGGCTTCACGACGGACATGGCGGCGAGCGCCGAGCCGCCGACGAGAACCTCTCGTCTGCTGACGTTCATGGCTTCCCTCCCTTGCGCGCAGGTCTTTCCGCCGGTTGTCCCGGTCGCAGCCCACGTCGCATCGCCCCGTTGTCCGGGGGTCTCTTGGTTGAAGTCCGCCTTCGAGGCGCCGGCAAAGCCTGCTCCAAAAGGCAAGCCTTCTCGCGTTTCACGAAAGGCTACATGCGCGCCCCGAGACAACAAAGTTCATTATGTGCATCCTGACGATGAAGGAGCTTCATCGGGATGCCTGACCTCGACCTCGCTCTGCTGCGCACCTTCGTGGCGATCGTCGACACCGGAAGCATCACCTCCGGCGGGCGCGCGGTCGGGCGGACGCAGTCCGCCGTCACCCACCAGATGAACCGGCTGGAGTGCCAGCTCGGCCGCACGGTCTTCGCCAATGACCGCCGGCGCATCACGCTGACGGCCGACGGCGAGATCCTGCTCGAATACGCCCGCGTCATGCTGAAGCTTTCCGAGGAGGCCAGGGCCCGCTTCGCGGCGCCCAGCGTCGCCGGAAAGGTCATGCTCGGAACGCCCGACCTCTACGCCGCCTATCTCTTGCCCGACGTGCTCAGCCGCTTCTCCCACGCCTATCCGGATGTCGAGATCCAGCTGCACTGCCGGCGCAGCGTGCATCTGCACTCCGAGTTGATGCGCGATCGCCTGGACATCGCGATCCTGACTGAGCAGCCGGACCTTCAGGGCGGGGAGATCGTGCGCCGCGAACCGCTGGTCTGGGTCGCGGCGCGCGGCGCGCGGCCGGAGCTTGCGGACCCGACGCCGCTCGCGGTGCTGCCCGCCGGCAGCGTCTATCGCCAGCGCGCGCTCGAGGCGCTGTCGTCGGTCGGGCGCAAATGGGCGATCCGCACCGTGAGCGACACGATCGCCGGGCTTCAGGCGGCGGTGCTGGCCCGCCTCGCGGTCTCGGTGTTCCCGCAATGCGCCGTCTCGCCCGGCATGCGGCGGCTCGGCGAGGAAGAAGGCATGCCGTCGCTTCCCGGCATCGGCCTTGTGCTGCTGCGCCGCCCCGCGGGCGTCTCGGACGCCGCCGAGCATCTTGCGCAGTTCATTTCGCGCGCGCTTCCCTCCGCCGCGCCGTTCCGTCCGTCCGTCCGGGAGGGGTGAGGCGGGGGGCCGGACACAATCGCGAAGGGACGCGCCCGACGGCGGGTCTCGAGGGCGCCGGGGGCTCGTGCATCGGCAATGATATCGCACGTCAATCCAACGCCCAACACCTTCCCTTGCTCGTCACGCATCTGAGATGCCACTTCTGGTGACCTTAGGTCGGAAGTATGCCCTTGCGACGGACCGGGCCATTACTCCGCTATCGCATTGCGCAGTCAATGCATTAATCGCACCTGTAATTTGAAAGCATCGCGCTTCTCCAGTCACTTCCGGGCGCTCCAATGATACTGGTGCTGTCCGAATCATCGTATTTATCGACCGTTGCTGCGCACAGTGACGCAAAGATCGTGGCTAAGGGACTTCTACTATCGACGGATCTGAACCCCAGAACTGCGACGTCGTTCAGACGCTCGGCGTAAATTGCCCATGCACCTGAGTCCGAAGCGCAGCCGTATCGTTCAACGTCATATATCCAACCATTCGAGGGCCCACCCTCGCGGAGGCTCGCCATATACTTGTCGGGGGATGTACGACCATCGATTGCTATTACAGACCGCTGAAACGGCGCATCTCTGGATAGGTTCACGAGAGCTACGCATTCTGCGTTTTCAAGGCGGATCACCTCTTTTATCAGCGCCACAAAGTCCTTGGAGAACATGTTGTCTGACGCGAAGATCAGGAAAGCACGCCAGCGTCCAGTGAAAACCTGATCCGGCAGCTTCCTCTCTCTATCTATACTCTCATCGACAACATTTAAGGCGCAAGTCAGCCTGCCCATCTTACCTTACCTCCCCACCTCACTAGCTGATAGGCGAAATCGACGTGGCGGAATGGACGATAGCCAGGATCGAGCGGCAGGCGGGCTGACCGGAGAACGCCTCGCGAACGTAGTGTGGGCCTTTTGCGGGCCTTTACGCGGCGGTGGGGCCTTTTTGCGGGCCCCTGGGGCTCGTTCTGTTCTCTTACCGAGGCCGCTGGCTGAACCTGCCCGGAGCCGAAAATCGTTGAGAACTGAAGGGCTTTGATGGCGACCCCGGCAGGATTCGAACCTGCGACCAACAGCTTAGAAGGCTGCTGCTCTGTCCAGCTGAGCTACGGGGCCGGAAGGTTCAGTGCGTCCAGGGCTCCGGCAGGCCTGCGCGGAAATTGTCCGCATAGGCCATCGCCCGGGGCGGCGCCTCCGGCTTCGGCTCCTCCACCCGGTAGGCGATGCCCTCGCGCGTGGCGTAGGCGATCGCCTCCTCCTTGGTGTCGAAGAACAGCCGCACCTGCTGGCGGGTGTCGCCCGACGAGGTCCAGCCCATCAGCGGCTCGATACGGCGCGCCTCGGCGAGCTCGTGCTCCAGCACCCATCGCCTGGTTTTCGCGGTCCCCGACTGCATGGCGTTGCGGGCGGGCTTGTAGATGCGCGCGGACATGAACGCGGCCTCATTCAAACAGTGCGGCGCTGGTCGGGGCGACATGATTCGAACATGCGACCCCCTGCTCCCAAAGCAGGCGCTCTACCAGGCTGAGCTACGCCCCGAGACCAACGGGAGGCAAGGCTTATGGCTGTTCACGCAATCCGGCGCAAGCGCCCCGGAGCCGAAAGACGTGACGCGGCCGGCCGTTCGCTTCCCCGGCCCCGGGACGAGCGGCCATGACCCTCAGACGGACGCCAGCCGGCGACCTTCCGGAACAGCGGACCGGCCGGACCCCGCCTCGGCGCGGCGCAGCGCGGCCTCGCCCTCCTCGATGTAGTTGCGCGTGAGCGGGGCGGCGTCCTGCTTCCGCGCGAGCTGGAGCTGGAACACCACGACGTTGCGCCAGCGGAACGCCGCCTCGCAGCCGGCGAGATAGAACTCCCACATCCGGCAGAAGCGGTCGTCATAAAGCTTCGCCGCCTCATCCCGCCGCGCCATGAAGCGCTCGCGCCAGTCGCGCAGCGTGGAGGCGTAGTGCAGCCGCAGTATCTCGACGTCGGTGAGCACGAGCCCCGACTTCTCGATCCAGGGCATCAGCTCCGAGAGCGCCGGCAGATGCCCCCCGGGGAAGATGTACTTGTCGATCCACGGATTGGTGAACCAGGGCCCGTCGGACAGGCCGATCGTGTGCAGCAGCATCACGCCGTCGTCGGCGAGCAGGCTCTTGCACTTCTCGAAGAAGGTGCGCTGGTTGTGCAGGCCGACATGTTCGAACATGCCGACCGAGACGATCCGGTCGAAGCGGCCTTCCACCGCTCTGTAGTCCTGCATCTCGAACCGCACCGCGCCCTCGAGCCCGGACTCTCGGGCGCGCCGTTGCGCGGTCGCGAGCTGCTCATCGGACAGCGTCACGCCAAGAACTTCGCCGGCTCCGGCGACTCCGGCGAGATAGAGCCCGAGCCCGCCCCAGCCGCAGCCGATGTCGAGCACGCGATCGCCCGGCCGAAGGGCGAGCTTCGCCGCTATGTGTCGCCGCTTGGCGCGTTGCGCCTCCTCCAGCGTGGCCTCCGGCGTCTCGTAATAGGCGCAGGAATACTGTCGGTCTTCGTCCAGGAAGAGGTCGTACAGCCGGCCGTCGAGGTCGTAATGATGCGCCACGTTCCTGCGGGACCGAGCGGCGCCGTTGCTGTGTGAAAGCCAGCGGAGCGCCAGCCGGGCGCGGTCCACCAGACGTCCGAGCAGCGGCTTTCTGAGCGCTGCCGGCTGATCGTGGACCAGTCGCAGGAAATCATAAATCCCGCCCTGCTCCATGATGAGCCGGCCGTCGGTATAGAGTTCGCCGAGCTTGAGATCAGGGTCGAGGACGAGCGCGACGACGGCCATGCGATCCGTGAAGCGGATCCCGACGGGGGGCCCCTGCCCGTCCCCGAAGCTGAGCGTCTGTCCGGAAGGCGAGCGGATGATCAGCGAACCGCGTTCGATGATCTGACGAAAGGCGAGCTTCAGCAGCCAATCCATGATGAGCCTCCATCACGGCGCTATTATGTGCAGTTTCCATGCCGTGAGCATCTCTGTCACGGCAAAGCTGCTCGCTCTGAATCGCGGCTCTTGCGCGCGCCGGGCGCGGCGGTCCCCTTCCCTGTGGAGGCCGGAGATCAAGCGGAGGCGGGGCGCCGCAGCGCCCCGTTTGAACGTCTATTCCGCAGCGACATAGAGAGCGCCCCCCTGTTCCAGGAACTCGCGCGACTTCTCGCGCATGCCCGCCTGCGCCTCCAAAGCTCTGGCCTCGGCCCGAAGTTCCTGGGTGATCTGCATCGAGCAGAATTTCGGCCCGCACATCGAGCAGAAATGCGCCACCTTGTGCGCTTCCTTGGGCATCGTCTCGTCGTGGAACGCGCGCGCGGTGTCCGGGTCGAGCGACAGGTTGAACTGATCTTCCCAGCGGAAGTCGAAGCGCGCGCGCGACAGGGCGTCGTCCCGCACCTTGGCGGCCGGATGGCCCTTGGCGAGATCGGCCGCATGCGCGGCGATCCGGTAGGTGATGACGCCGGTCTTCACGTCGTCCCGGTTCGGCAGGCCGAGATGCTCCTTCGGCGTGACGTAACAGAGCATCGCGGTCCCGAACCAGCCGATCATCGCGGCGCCGATGCCCGAGGTGATGTGGTCGTAGCCGGGCGCCACGTCGGTCGTGAGCGGGCCGAGCGTGTAGAACGGCGCCGCGCCGCAGACGGCGAGCTGCTTGTCCATGTTCTGCTTGATCTTGTGCATCGGCACATGGCCGGGGCCCTCGATCATCACCTGGCAGCCCTTGTCCCAGGCGATCTTGGTCAGTTCGCCCAGCGTCTCGAGCTCCGCGAACTGCGCCGCGTCGTTGGCGTCCGCGATCGAGCCGGGCCTGAGCCCGTCGCCGAGCGAGAACGACACGTCGTATTTCCGCATGATGTCGCAGATCTCGTCGAAGCGCTCGTAGAGGAAGCTCTCCCGGTGACCGGCGAGGCACCAGCGCGCCATGATGGAGCCGCCGCGCGACACGATGCCGGTGACGCGGCTCGCGGTCAGCGGCACATGGGCGAGCCGGACGCCGGCGTGGATGGTGAAGTAGTCGACGCCCTGCTCGGCCTGCTCGATCAGCGTGTCCTTGAACACCTCCCAGTCGAGCTTGAGCGGGTCGCCGTCGACCTTCTCGAGCGCCTGGTAGATCGGCACGGTGCCGATCGGCACCGGCGAATTGCGGATGATCCAGGAGCGGATGTTGTGGATGTTCCGCCCGGTCGACAGGTCCATGACGGTGTCCGCGCCCCAGCGGATCGCCCAGACCAGCTTCTCGACCTCCTCGGCCGCGCCGGACGTCACGGCGGAGTTGCCGATATTGGCGTTGACCTTGACCAGGAAGTTGCGCCCGATCGCCATCGGCTCGAGTTCGGGATGGTTGACGTTGGCCGGGATGATGGCGCGGCCGCGGGCGATCTCCTCCCGCACGAATTCCGGCGTCACGAATTCGGGGATCGAGGCGCCGAAGCTGTCGCCGTCGGCGTGGCGCTCGCGCGCGCCCTCGAGCGCAGCTTCCCGCGCAAGGTTTTCGCGGTGGGCGACATAGATCATCTCCTCGGTGACGATCCCGGCCTTCGCGAACTCGTATTGCGTCACCATCTGGCCGCGCGCCGCTTCGCGGATGACGCGCTGCGCGGGGCACGGAGCGACCAGCTTGTCGGCGGCGACGTTGCCGTTGTCCTCGGGCTTCACCGCGCGACCCGGCGCGACGTCGAGGCCGCGCGCGCCGATCCAGGATTCGCGCACCAGCGGCAGGCCGGCCGCGAGGTCGATGGCGGCGGCGTCCTCCGTATACGGGCCCGACGGATCGTAGACCCGCACCGGCGCCTCGTTCGGATCGGTCAGCCGGATCTCGCGGAACGGCACAAGCAGATCAGGGTGCGACCTCGGCGCCGCATAGACCTTGCGGGAGCCGGCGATCGGGCCGGTGGTGACGCTCGTCGGAGCGGCCTTGGCGTCCTTCGGCGGGACGTGCGCGTTCATGGGATCTCCTCCTCGATGTTCTCGTCAGGAGATCCGGGCGTTGACGAAACGTCTGGGAGGCCTTGCGCGGAGTCCCGCCCTCTCGGCCGTCGGTTCCCGTCCCTTCGCCGGCATGACCCGGATCAGGTTCAAAGGGATCGGCCTCTGGCCATCTCAGCCCCGCATCGCAGCGGGACGCCCCTCGGAACGAGCGAAGGTTAGGAGCGGGCGGGAAGGATGTCGAGAGTATTCGGCAAGGTTCTGGAGGCCAGGCGCTTCCAGGTCGTGATCGGCGGCCCGGCGTCTCCCGCCGGAGCCATGCGACCGCTCAGGCCGGGCGAAGATCCTCGCCGGCGGCATCGGGCCGGCGCGCCTTCACCAGCCGCTCGCCGTCGGCGCTGAGCCCGTAGACGAGGATCTGCGCCGTCCCGATGTTCACGTCCTCGATGGTCTCCGGGTCGATGCCGTCGAGGCGCATCAGCATCGAGCGCAGGGCGTTGCCGTGCCCGACCAGCAGCGCCCGCCCGCCATTCCGCACGGCCGGCGCGATCCGCCGCTCATAGAACGGCCAGACCCTGTCCGCCGTCATGGCGAGACTCTCCCCGCCCGGCGGCACGGCGTGGAAGGATTTGCGCCATACGCGAACCTGCTCCACCCCGAACCGCTCGCGGGCCTGGGTCTTGTTGAGGCCCGCCAGCTCCCCGTAGTCGCGTTCGTTCAGCGCAGGGTCGGCCTCGACCGGCAGGTCGGACTGGCCGAGTTCGGACAGGACGAGGGCCATCGTCCGGCGGGCCCGCGTGAGCGCGCTGGTGAAGGCGTGCGTGAAGCTCAGGCCCAGGCGCTTCAGCTCCCGCCCCGCCGCGCGCGCCTCGTCGACGCCGCGGGCGGTGAGCGCCGGGTCGCGCAGGCCGGAGAACAGGTCCTGCGCGTTGTCTTCGCTCTGGCCGTGCCGGACGAGGACGAGGATGCGGGAGAGATCGGTCGTCATGCGGGCGTCCGTCGTCTTCTTCTCACGGGGCTGCGCCGTGCTCTGGGGCACATATCAAGAAAAAGGCCGGACGCTACGGTCCGGCCTTTTCGGTTCTGCGATGCGCCGACCGGGGTCAGAGGCCCCTGACGATCGCCTCAGTCATCTTCTTGGCGTCGCCGAACAGCATCATGGTGTTGTCGCGGAAGAACAGCTCGTTCTCCACGCCGGCGTAGCCCGAGCCCATGCCGCGCTTGATGAACAGCACCGTGCCGGCCTTCTCGACGTCCAGGATCGGCATGCCGTAGATCGCCGAGGTCTTGTCGGTCTTGGCCGCCGGGTTGGTGACGTCGTTGGCCCCGATCACGAAGGCCACGTCCGCGCCCGAGAACTCGGAGTTGATGTCCTCGAGTTCGAACACCTCGTCATAAGGCACCTGCGCCTCGGCGAGCAGCACGTTCATGTGGCCCGGCATGCGGCCCGCCACCGGATGGATGGCGTACTTCACCTCGACGCCCTCTTCCTTGAGCTTGTCGGCCATTTCACGCAGCGCGTGCTGCGCCTGAGCGACCGCCATGCCGTAGCCGGGCACGATGATGACCTTGGAGGCGTTCTTCATGATGAAGGCCGCGTCCTCGGCGGAGCCCTGCTTGACCGGCCGCTGCTCCACCTGGCCGCCGCCGCCCCCGGACGTCTCGCCGCCGAAGCCGCCGAGGATGACCGAGATGAAGGAGCGGTTCATGCCCTTGCACATGATGTAGGACAGGATCGCGCCCGAGGAGCCGACCAGCGCGCCGGTGATGATCAGCGCGAGGTTGCCGAGCGTGAAGCCGATGCCGGCCGCCGCCCAACCCGAGTAGGAGTTCAGCATCGACACCACGACCGGCATGTCGGCGCCGCCGATCGGGATGATGATCAGGAAGCCGAACACCAGCGACGCCAGCACGATCAGCCAGAAGACCGCGTGGCTCTCGGTCATGCAGAAGATGACCACGAGCACGACGATCAGCGCCGCGAGGCCGATGTTGATCGCGTGCCGCATGGGCAGCATGATCGGCGCGCCAGACATGCGTCCGTCGAGCTTGGCGAAGGCGATGATCGAGCCCGTGAAGGTGATCGCGCCGATCGCGACGCCGAGCGCCATCTCGACCAGGCTCTGGCCGTGGATCGTCCCGACCGCGCCGATGCCGAAGGCTTCCGGCGCATAGAGCGCCGCCGCCGCGACCAGGACGGCCGCGAGGCCGACCAGCGAATGGAACGCCGCGACGAGCTGCGGCATCGCCGTCATGGCGATCCGCTTGGCCGTGAGCGCGCCCACCGCGCCGCCGACGCCGAGGCCGAGCAGCACCAGGATCCAGCCGCCCGCGCCCTGCGGCGGCGAAACGAACAGGGTGGTGGCGATGGCGAGCGTCATGCCCGCCATGCCCATGTAGTTGCCGCGCCGCGACGAGGCCGGGCTCGAGAGCCCCTGCAGCGCCAGGATGAACAGGACGCCGGAGACGAGGTAGAGGATCTGGACGAGGTCTGTCACCGGCCTCAGCCCTTCTTCTTGTACATGCCGAGCATGCGCTCGGTGACCAGGAAGCCGCCGAAGATGTTCACGCTGGCGAGCACGAGGGCGACGAAGCCGAAGGCGCGCGCCCACCAGGGCCCGGACCCGCCGGCGAGCTCGACGCCGACCGCGAGCAGGGCGCCGACGACGATCACCGAGGAGATCGCGTTGGTGACGGCCATCAGCGGGGTGTGCAGCGCAGGCGTCACGCTCCAGACGACGTAGTAGCCGACGAACACGGCGAGCACGAAGATCGCGAGCCGGAACACGAAGGGATCGATCACGCCGCCGGTGGCGCCATGGAGCGCGACCCCTGCGGCGTCGGCGATCTGGTCCGCATAGGCCTGCGCGGCGTTGGCGGATTCACGGGCGGCCTCGGCCGCCGCGCGGGCGCGTTCCAGCGCCTGGTCGGGAGAGAGTTCGGCCATTTAGCGGGCTTCCTGAACGGGCGAAACGTCTGAGGGCGCTTCAGCCGCAGGAGCGGGCGTCGGCGCGTCGGCTGGCTTGACGATCGGGTGGATGAGCGCGCCGTCGCGGGTGAGCGCGGTCGCCTTCACGAGCTCGTCGTCCCAGTTGATCGCGAGCTCCTTGGTCTCCTTGGAGACCAGCGTCTCGAGGAACGCCGTGAGGTTCTTCGCGTAGAGCGCCGAGGAGGACGCCGCGAGCCGGCCGGCGACGTTGGCGTAGCCGACGATCTTGACGCCGTCGACCTCGACCACCTGATCGGCCTTCGAGCCCTCGACGTTGCCGCCGCGCTCGACCGCGAGGTCGACGATCACGGAGCCCGGCTTCATCGACTTCACCATCGCGGTGGTGATGAGCCGCGGCGCGGGGCGCCCCGGGATCAGCGCCGTGGTGATCACGATGTCCTGCTTGGCGATGTGGCTGGCGACCAGTTCGGCCTGCTTCGCCTTGTAGGCGTCCGACATCTCCTTGGCGTAGCCGGCGGAGGTCTCGGCCTGCTTGAACTCGTCGTCCTCGACCGCGACGAACTTGGCGCCGAGGCTCGCCACCTGCTCCTTGGCGGCGGGCCGCACGTCGGTCGCCGAGACCACCGCGCCGAGACGGCGGGCGGTGGCGATCGCCTGGAGGCCGGCGACGCCGGCGCCCATCACGAAGGCCCTGGCCGGCGGCACGGTGCCGGCGGCCGTCATCATCTGCGGAAAGGCGCGGCCGAACTCGGCGGCCGCGTCGATCACCGCGCGATAGCCGGCGAGGTTCGCCTGGCTGGAGAGCACGTCCATGACCTGCGCGCGGGTGATGCGGGGCATCAGCTCCATCGCGAAGATCGAGGCGCCGTTCCGGGCGAGTTCGGCGATCTCGGCGCCCTTGCCGTAGGGGTCCATCACGCCGATCACCAGCGCGCCGGGCTTCAGACCCTCGAGCCCGCCGGCCGCGGGGCGCCGGACCGTCAACAGCACGTCGGCGCCCGAGAGGGCCTCGCCGCGCGAGCCGGCGATCGTCGCGCCGGCTTCCCTGTAGGCTTCATCCGTGGCGCCGGCCGCAAGGCCCGCGCCGCTCTCGACCGTCACCTGGGCGCCGGTTCCCACGAGCCGCTTGACGACGTCTGGCGTCAACGCGACTCGGGTTTCGGCGGGGTCGGTCTCCTTGGCGACGGCGATCCTCATCGCCTCAGCCGAACAACACGTAGAGGCCCAGGAGCACCACGCCGGCGACGATCGACGGCACGACGGATCCCTTGGGGGTCATGGCGCCGATCACGCCGGAGCCGATCGCGAGCAGCACGCCGATGCCGCAGAGGCCCCAGTGGCCCTTCACCCCGCCGATCGCGAGCGCGATCATGACCAGCACCACGGCGGCGGTGCAGACCTTGGAAAGCTTCAGGAAATTGGCGTAGGTGCGCTCATGCTCGGCGTAGTCATTGCCCGGCGCGGCGGCGTATTCGACAGCGTGATCGGCCATGCTGGCTCCCCATTGCGGCGTCTAGAAAGCGTCGTTGTGTCGCCATGTACCGGAAAGGCCCAGACGCGGCAATCGCGCCGAAAGTCTGGCATGCCACATACCAGTGAGCGTGCTAGGGGAGCCGGCTCATAGCCCCGCGGCCTTCAGCGCCGCGCTCTGCCGCGCGGCGACCTGCGCCTCCGAGAAGTCCCCCATCGCCTCCCGGAACAGGGCCGAAAAGTTCAGTTCGGCCTGCAGGTGCAGGAAGACGGCGCCGAGCCCGATCGCCGCCCGGTCCATGAACACGAACTCGCGAGGCACCGTCACGGGGCCCTTGCGCTTCAGCTCCTGCTGGACCTCGAAGGCCTGCTTGCGGCCGTATTCGCCGGGCGATACGCCGTCCGCGATGGTGCGCACCCGGTCGTCCAGCAGCGGGCCGTAGATGAAGCGCGCCCAGATGTTCAGGACGTCGATCAGCTCGCGCTTGAGGTTCTTGAAGCCCCAGACCTCGTAGGCACGGACGACCCGCGCCTCGTCGCCGTCGCGCAGGCCCTCATAGAGATCGACCACGCCGCCCACGAAGGACGGCGGGAAGATGCGGATGCAGCCATAATCGAGCAGGTTGATGCCTTGCGGCTCGCCGCCTTCCGAGAACGCCGTGTAGTTGCCGAGGTGCGGGTCGCCATGGATCACCCCATGGGTCGAGAACGGACCCCACCACGCCTTGAACATCGCGACCGCCAGCCGGTTGCGGATCTCGAGCGGCGCGTCCTTGTGATCGAGCAGCCGCGTTCCCTCGAGCCAGTCGAGCGTGAGCAGGCGCCCGGTCGAGAGCTCCGGCCGCACGCCCGGCACGCGCACTTCGGGGACGCCGTCGAGCATCAGCCCGTAGAGCGCCGCGTTCCTGGCCTCGTGGCGGTAGTCCAGCTCCTCGCGGATGCGGGCTCCGATCTCCTCGACGATCTGGCTGGTGTCGATCGAGGCGTCGAACCGGCGGCGAATGTCGAACAGCAGCCTGAGCTGGCCGAGATCAGCCTCCACGGTCGAGGCCATGTCGGGATATTGCAGCTTCACGGCGAGCGGCGCGCCCTGATGGTCGGTCGCGCGGTGCACCTGGCCGAGCGAGGCCGCGGCGGCCGGCTCCTTCTCGAACGAGCCGAACTTGTCGAGCCAGTCCGGTCCCAGCTCGGCCGCCATCCGGCGGCGCACGAAGCCGTAGCCCATCGGCGGCGCGTCGGACTGGAGCTGGGCGAGTTCGGCCGCGTATTCCGGGGGCAGCGCGTCCGGGATGGTGGCGAGCAGCTGGGCCACCTTCATGATCGGGCCCTTGAGGCCGCCGAGCGCGGCTCTCAGATCGGCCGCCCGGTCGGCCCGGCCGGCGGCGCGCCCGAACAGCTGCGCCTGCGCGATCCGCGCCGCGACGCCGCCGACATTGACGCCGACGCGGGCGTAGCGCCCGACGCGGGCGGACAGACGGTTACGTTCGAGATCGCGATCGGAAGGCATGCGAGGACTTACGTCGTGCGCGCCGCAGCGGATGCAAGAGCGGTTGAACGCCTCAGCCCGCGCGCTTTATCCGGATCAGCTGGAAGAACGGCGCGGGAAAGATCGGCTGGACGTCGACCACCGCCATGTCGGGCGTGGTCGCGGCCCAGGCGCGCAGGCGCGAGACCTTGAAGTCGGTCGACCAGCCGACCTTCTTCACGAGCGGCGCGAGCGCGGTTTCGAGCTTCATGCGCAGGCCGCCCTCCGCTCCCATCTTGGACGCGACGATGATCTCGCCGCCCGGCCGCAGCACGCGGCGCATCTCGTCGAGCGCGCCCTCCGGGTCCGGCACCAGCGTGATGACGAACGGCACCGTCACGGCGTCGAACGAGGCGTCCGGCAGCCCGAGATTGCAGGCGTCCATGCAGACGAGGCCGCGGACCTGCCGGAGGCCTTCGCTCACGACCTTCTCGCGCGCCTTGGCGAGCATGTGGGTTGAGAGATCGACGCCCACCACGCGGGCGTGCGGCGGGTAGTAGCGCAGCACCAGGCCGGTGCCGACGCCCACCTCGAGGATGTCGGGGCCGCAGGCCGCCGCCGCGGCCGCCGCCTTGCGCTGCCCGTCGGCGAGAAACTTGACGTAGACCTTGTCGTAGAACGGCGCCCAGCTCTCATAGGCCTTCTTCTGGCCCGCCAGATCGTACTGGACGCTCACGCCGCCGCCTCGCTCAGCTGGTTGGCCGGGCGCGCGCCGCTTGCGGCGCCCCGGATGATCCCGCCGCCGAGCACGCGCTCGCCGGTCCCGTCGTCATAGAGCGCGCAGGCCTGCCCGGGGGCGACGCCGCTCTCGCCGTCGAGCAGCTCGACCTCCGCCTCCCCGTCCCCGACCGGGCGCAGCCGCGCCGGCGCGGGGGCGCGCGTCGAGCGCACCTTGGCGCGCACCGCGATCCCGTCGGCAGGGAGCGCGTCGAAGGGGCCGTCGCCGAGCCAGTTCAGGCTCCGCAGGCGAATGGTGCGGGCCGCGAGCGCCTCGCGGGGGCCGACCACCAGCGTCCTGGTCGCCGCCTCGATCCGCACCACGAACAGCGGCTCGCCGCCATCGTTGAGCCCGAGGCCGCGCCGCTGGCCGACCGTGTAGCGAAGTACGCCCTCGTGCCGCCCGAGCTCGCGTCCGTCGACATGGCGGATCGGACCCGGCTCGGCCGCGCCGGGCTTCAGCTTCTCGATGACGTCCGAATAGCGACCCTGCGGCACGAAGCAGATGTCCTGGCTGTCGGGCTTGTCCGCGACCGAGAGGCCGAGCTCGCGCGCGTGCTCGCGCACCTGCGGCTTGGTCATCTCGCCGAGCGGGAAGCGCAGCATCGAAAGCTGCTCCGAGGTCGTGCCGTAGAGGAAGTAGCTCTGGTCGCGGTCCTGGTCGGCCGCGCGGAACAGACCCCGGCCGCCCCCCGGAACCGCCCGGCTCGCGACATAGTGGCCGGTCGCGAGCGCCGCGGCTCCGAGGTCGCGGGCCATGCCGAGCAGGTCGAGGAACTTGACCGTCTGGTTGCAGGCCACGCACGGGATCGGCGTCTCGCCCGCGAGATAGCTCGCCGCGAAGGGCTCGATCACCGCCTGGCGGAACCGCGCCTCGTAATCCAGCACATAATGCGGGATGCCGAGCCGGTCGGCGACGTCGCGCGCGTCGTGGATGTCGCGGCCGGCGCAGCAGGCGCCCTTGCGGGCGGTCGCGGCGCCATGATCGTAGAGCTGCATCGTCACGCCCACGACATCATAGCCTGAGCGCTTGAGCAGCCCGGCGACCACGGAGGAGTCGACGCCGCCCGACATCGCCACGACGACGCGCGTCGCGGCCGGGTCGCCCGGGAGATCGAGGTCGAGTTTCATGGGACTTGAGATGGCGGCTGCTACCAGAAAATCGAGCGGGTCTTAGCGCGCGCGGCCGCGCGGCGAAAGCCCGGCCGGTTCAGCTCTCCTCGACCAGCGTCAGACGGGCCGGCTCGAAACCGGCCCGCTTCTTCCAGGTCACGAGCCCTTCCCCGCCCTGCTCCGCCGCGCCGTAGAGCACCGCGCGCACCCCGAGGACCAGCGGGTCCTCGCGGTCGAGCAGCCATTTCATGATCTCGAAATGCAGCAGCGCCATGACGTTGGCGTCCAGGCTGTCGGCGTGCCCCATCAGATCCGCGTAGTGGATGAAGTCGCCGCGGCGCACGAGCTTCACATAGGCGACGAGCCGCTCGTCGACCGTGACCGGCCCCTGGGCGTGGCCGGGCTCGGGCAGGAAGACGCCCCACCACATGGTCCAGTGTCGCCGGCAGGGCGGCGGCCGCCACGCGACCGGCTTCACCGCGGGCTTGCCGACGTCCTCGAGCCGCAGCAGCCAGTAGTCCAGCACCAGTCCGAAGGCGCGTCGCTTCATCGAGGTCTTGACCGCGTGCACGTCGTGCACGTGGCGCGAGAGCGGGAAGCGGCCGGCCCGGTAGCCGAGCCGCTGGGCCTGGCGCACCTTGGGCAGGCTGCGTGAGGAGCGCTTCCTGACATAGGCCTCGAACGCGGCGTTGGTCGGGTACTTCTCGAGGTCGATCACCAGCGGGGTCAGCCGGGACGGCTTGCGCGGGCCGCCCAGATAGCGCGACACGACGCCCTCGATCCTGTGCGGGTGCGCCTTGCAGCGCGGGGGGCAGTCGCGGGCGCGCAACGCCCGCACGCTGATCTCCGGAGGCCACGCCTCCCCTCGCGGCTCGAACATCGCGAGCCGGGCGGAGCGCCGCCTCAGCGCCGTCAGGGGCTCGACGGCGGCGTGATAGACGGCGAGGACGAGTTGCTTGATGGACCGCGGCATCCGGCCTCGCGGGCGCGTCTGGCGACCGCGCGCTTCGGGGAGCGCGGACGCTACTTCACGCCCGGCGCGCGGGCAATTCGTCCTGTCAGGACGGCGCGCGCACCGACTTCAGCGAGCCGAGCGGGATTCTCAGATCGCCCATCAGCAGCACCGCCTGCCCGGTGGACAGGTCGACGCCGTCCACCGTCCCGCTGACCTCCGAGGTGATCGTGACGGCGTTGCCGGCGACGTCATGGGCGTCGACCGCGATGCTGTAGAGACCTTCCTTCGCCCGCGAACCATCCGCCTTGCGGCCGTCCCAGGTGAAGTCCTGGTCGCCATAGACGAAGTCGACCTCCTTGGTCGCGACCACCGACCCATTGGCGTCCCGGATGGTGATCGTGCCGGTGACGCCGTCCTTCGGCGCCTTGAGCTGCCATTTGGCGGAATTGCCGGTGAGCAGGGAGGTGTCGCCCTCGGCGGTGATCGACTTCCCCACCAGGCCGAGAGCGGTGCCGGCCTGGCTGGTCTGGGTGGCCGACAGCAGCGCGGTCAGCGTGTCGTTCGTCTTGAGCTGCTGTTCGACGCCGGCGAACTGCACGAGCTGCTGGGTGAACTGGTTGGTGTCGAGCGGGTCGAGCGGATTCTGGTTCCTGAGCTGCGTCGTGAGCAGCGAGAGGAAGGTGTCGAAATTGCTCGCGAGCGTGGTGCGCGACGTGGCGGTCGCGCTGCTCGCCGCTGCGCCGGAGACTGGATCGACCGCCATCAGACCTGCCCTCAGACCGTCATGTCGACGCCGCCCGCGCCCGTGCGCGTCGGCCGGTGATAGGGAGCCGGCGCGACCTCCGCCGGCGCGTCGGACGCTTCGACGGACAGCCGCGAAGCGGGAGCCTGCGAGGCCTGCTCGCGCCACGCGTCCTGCCGTCCGTCGCGGAGCTGGAACGACAGGCCCGCGTCCGGCAGCTGGAATCCCGCCTGCTCCAGCGTGCGAACGAGCTCCCGCGCGTCGTGGCGCAGGAGGTTCAGCGTCTCCGGCCGGTCGACGATCAGCCGGGTCGCGACCCGTCCGTCATGCGCGATGTCGAGCCGGACGTCGACGCGCCCGAGCTCGTCCGGATCAAGCCGCACCTCGAAGCGGGTGCGCCGTGCGCCGGCGTTCGTCGCGATGGCGTTCGCGACCCCCGTCACCGCGGCGGAGGCGACCTGGGGGGATGCGCCGGAACTCGACGGCGGCTGGCCGGCTGCGGGCGAGCCGGCCGCCGCCCGATCGGCCGGGGCGGCGGGCGCGTTCGGCTCGCCGTGCCGCGCCGTGGCCGACTGGGTTGCGCTCTGCGGGGCCGAACCGTCGGCCTCGGAAACGTCCCGCGCGCTCGGCTCGTCCGAGGACGACCTGGGCTGCGCCTCGGCACGCGCGGGGTCCGAAGCCGTCGCGGCGGAGGCGTCCGTCGCGGGCTGGGCGACGACGCCCTGCTGCGGCGAGCCCGGGAGCGCGGCGGCCGCATCAGGCGCTCGCGGCTGATCAGGGCGCGCGAGCGTGACGGTCTGCACACTCTTATGGCCGGCGTCCGGCGCCGAAGATGGCTTGATGGCTCCGTCGACCGAGGCGCTCTCGTCCGCCGTCGAGGGCTCCGCGGGTTCGGAGGCGTCGCCCGAGGCCTCCGCGTCGGGTCCGGACTTGGCCGTGATGGCCTTCGCCGAGGCGGCGAGCGCCGCCGCGGCCGTCTTGCGCCCCTCCTCCGGGGCGGCGGCGACCGCGGGCGACGGCGGCGCGGATGCTTCCGCAATGGCGGCGGGCGCTGCGGGAGGTTGAGGCGCGGCGACATTGGCGGGCGCAGACGCGCCGGCTGGCTGCGCGGACGCCGCCGGCGCTGACGCAGAAGCCGCAGCCGCCGCGGTGTCTGACACGGCGACCTGCGGCGTCTGTTGTTGCGGGAAGGAGCGCGCGGCGGTCTGCGACGTCTGTCGCGTGAACGCGGGCGCGGCGTCCGCGGCGCGGGCAGTCTGGGGCCCCGGGAGGGCGGCGGCCGGGACAGCGGCGGAGGCAGTGGCGCCTTCGGAGCCAGCCGGGCTGGAGGCTGCGGCCGGAAGCTGCGCCTCCTGGGCCGGGGCGCCGTCGATCTGGAGCACAGCGAGCGGAGCCGGAATCGCGACGGGAGCGACGCTCCCCGGAACCGGGGGGCTCGCGTCCGCCGCCTCTTCCTTTGTCTTGCGTGGGCCGGGGACCGGCGCGACAGGCGAGTCGTTCGCCCCGGATCCCGCCGTCGCCGCGTCCAGAAGCGCGCCAAAAAGCGCGCCCAGCGCCGAGTCGGCGGCGGGCGACGTGGCCTCCGCGGGCGCGGAGGCGAGGCTCGCAGGAGCGATCGCGGAAATAACGGTCATTCTGGTCTCGGTCGACGGACAGCGTCACCGCAGCAATCGCCATGCCACGCGAAACGCCTCAATTTCGAGGCGATCCTTGCGTGCGTCCGCCCGGCGGTTTCTGCCCGCTCAGGCAAAAACTGCCGCCTTGCGAAAGGTACTTGGGAAAGGCCCAAGATCATAAATCGTTAGTATTCGAATTACTCTCTCTTAACCTTTGGAACTCTCTCGAAAACCGCTTTTCCGCTTAGCCAAATGTTAAATCCAGGCCCGTAACGTCAGCGTGTAAGGGTCAGACGCGCGTGAGAGTATCGATGACCGAAGTGCATCGCGGACGAACCAAATACGTGATCGGGCCGGACGGCAGTCCGCTCACGATCGCGGACTTGCCGCCGTCTGACACCAAGCGCTGGGTGATCCGTCGCAAAGCAGAGGTGGTCGCGGCGGTTCGCGGCGGCCTGTTGAGCCTCGAGGAAGCCTGTCAGCGCTACACGCTGACCGTGGAGGAATTTCTGTCGTGGCAGGCCTCGATCGACCGCCACGGCCTCGCGGGGCTGAGGACGACGCGAATCCAACAGTATCGCGCCTGAACAACTCAAGACTTCGACGCTTCAAGCGCGCCGGCCCTCGTGGCCGGCGCACTCGTTTCCGGACCTGCGGCGGCCGCGGTTAACGACCCGTTTACCATGCGCCGGGCAATTCTTGCCGGGCGCCGCCATCCTCGGAGTTGCGGCGACGGGGGATAGCAGTGACGGGTCTGCTCCAGTTCTTGCGCACGTTCGGCCCGGGCCGCATCGCCGCCATGGGCGCCGTCACGCTTGCGCTCGTCGGCTTCTTCGCCTTCGTCATCGTCCGCTTCACCACGCCCGAGATGGTCCCCCTGTTCACGGACCTCACGCTCTCCGACTCCGCGGCGATCGTGAAGCAGCTGGACCAGCAGGCCGTGCCCTACGAGCTGCGCCAGGAGGGCGCCAGCATCGTCGTGCCGAGGGAACGCGCCGCGAAACTGCGCATGCAGCTCGCCGAGCAGCGGCTGCCCTCCGGCGGCGGCGTCGGCTGGGAGATCTTCGACAAGGGCGACGGCTTCTCGGCCACGAGCTTCGTCCAGAACGTCAATCACCTGCGCGCGCTCGAAGGCGAACTGGCGCGCTCGATCGCCTCGCTCGACCGGGTGGCCTCCGCGCGGGTGCATCTCGTGGTGCCTGAGCGCCCGCTTTTCACGCGCGACGCGCCGAGCCCGTCGGCCTCGATCGTGATCCGCGCCCGCGGCGAACTCGGCGTCGGAGAGATCCGGGCGATCCGTCACCTCGTCGCGTCCGCCGTGCAGGGCCTGAAGCCCGAGAAGGTCTCGCTGATCGACGACGCCGGCAAGCTGCTCGCGGACGGCGCCGGATCGGAGGACGCCGTGGGCGCCGCGGAGGATCAGGCGACGGCGCTCGAGAAGCGCCTGCGCGACCGCGTCGAGGCCATCGTCGGCCGGGTGGTCGGCGCCGACCGCGCGCGCGTCGAGGTGCGGGCGGAGATGGACCGCACCAAGTCGACGCTCACCTCCGACGTCTATGACCCGGAGAGCAAGGTCGTTCGCTCGACGCAGACCCGCGAGGAGACCTCGCAGTCGACGGAGCCGGCCGAGCAGGGCGTGACCGTCGCCAACCAGCTTCCCAACGCGCAGCAGAACCAGACCGCGCAGCAGGCCAGGGACGCCTCCAACAAGACCGAGGAGGTCGTCAATTACGAGATCTCCCGCACCACCCGCACGGAGGTCCAGGACGGCGGGCGCCTCAAGCGGATCTCGGTCGCGGTGCTGGTCGACGGCGTCTACTCCCACGCGCCGAACGGCGATGTGAGCTACGCCCCGCGGCCGCAGGAGGAACTCGACCGGATCGGCGCGCTGGTGCGCGCGGGCGTCGGCTTCGACCAGGCGCGCGGCGACACGGTCGAGGTCGTCAACCTCCGCTTCGCCCAGCTTCCGGGCGCAGGCGCCGGGGACCCGCCTGCGGCCGGCATGTTCGAGCTCAGCCGGGCGGACGTGATGCGCTTCGCGGAACTCGCGGTGCTCGCGCTGCTCACCCTGCTGGTGCTGCTGTTCGTGGTGCGGCCGCTGATGCGCAAGGCGCTGTCGTCCGAGATCTTCATGCCTGCGCTGCCGGCCGGCGACGCCGCGGGCGGCAACGCGACGCCGCAGCTTGCGGGCGCTTCGCCCGCGACGCTCGTCGCCACGCCTCTCGGCTCCGACGGCGCGCTGACGGCCGGCGACATCCCCGCCGGAGGCCGCCGGCTGACCGCGGCGGAGATATCCGGCCGGAAGTCGGAGAGCGTCGACCGGCTGGGAGAACTCGTCCGAGGAAACCCCGCGGAGAGCGTCGCCATCATCCGCCAATGGCTGCAGGAGCCCGCCTGAGATGGCCTCTCGCGCCCTTACCCCCTCCTCCGGCCGCAGGCTGAGCGGCGTCGAGCGCGCCGCCGTCCTGATGCTGGCGCTCGGCGAGACCCACGGCGAAGAAGTCTGGAAGCTGCTCGACGACGACGAGATCCGCGACCTCTCGGCGGCGATGTCCTCGCTCGGCGCCGTCGAGGTCGAGACCGTCGAGAACCTGATGGTGGAGTTCGCGTCCCGGCTCACCAGCAATGGCGGCATCGTGGGCGACGTCGAATCCACCGAGCGGCTGCTCACGCAGTTCCTGCCGAAGGAGCGCGTCGGCTCCATCATGGAGGAGATCCGCGGACCGGCCGGCCGGAACATGTGGGAGAAGCTCTCCAACGTCCCGGAGGCGGCGCTCGCGAACTACCTCAAGAACGAGTATCCGCAGACCGTCGCGGTGGTGCTGTCGAAGATCCGGGCCGAGCAGGCCGCGCGCGTGCTGGCGATCCTGCCCGAGGATTTCGCGCTCGACGTCGTGCGTCGGATGCTCGCGATGGAATCCGTGCAGAAGGACATTCTGGAGCGCGTCGAACAGACGCTGCGCTCGGAGCTCATGTCGAGCCTGTCGCAGACCTCGCGGCGCGACGCGCACGAGGTGATGGCGGAGATCTTCAACGCCTTCGACCGGCAGACCGAGACCCGCTTCCTGACCAAGCTCGAAGAGGCCGCCAAGGAGAGCGCGGAGCGCATCAAGCAGCTGATGTTCACCTTCGACGACTTGGCGAAGCTCGATTCCGCCGGCATCCAGACCCTGCTGCGGGACGCGCCCCGCGACCGGCTGACGGTCGCCCTCAAGGGCGCGAGCCAGCTGATGCGCGAGTTCATCCTCGGCAATCTCTCCGGCCGCGCGGC
The DNA here is from genome assembly GCF_014196425.1 of Hansschlegelia beijingensis. Lineage (GTDB taxonomy): Bacteria > Pseudomonadota > Alphaproteobacteria > Rhizobiales > Methylopilaceae > Methylopila > Methylopila beijingensis. The sequence continues at coordinate 259,437 of NZ_JACIDR010000003.1, read as the reverse complement.
GCGAATGCTGGCCGACGACATGGAGGCGATGGGACCGGTACGCCTCCGGGACGTCGACGAGGCGCAGGCCGCTCTGGTCAATCTCGCTAAGGATCTCGCGGCCCGCGGCCAGATCACCATCTCCAAGAGCAAGGGCGAGGATGAGCTTGTCTACTGACGCGATCCTCCCCCGCAGACCGGAAGCGCGGCGATGAGCCGGCCCGTCCCGTTCCTGTTCGACGTCGACTTCGGCCGGCCGGCTCAGCCTGCGGCCGCCGCCGCGCCGCTTCCGGCCGCGCCCGGCTCGATCGCGCTCGACGAGCATGAGGCGGCGCTCGCCGATGCGGAGGCCTCCGGCTACCGCCGAGGCGAGGCCGACGGCCGGCGAGCCGCGCGCGAAGCCGAAGCCGCGCGTCTGATCTCCGCCGTCGAGGCGCTCGGCGCGCGGCTCTCGGAGGCCTTCATGGAGGCCGACACGCGGGCGGAGTCCACAGAGCGCGACGCGGTCGCGCTGGCGCTCGCCTTCGCGCAGAAATTCGCCGCCGCGGCCGCCAAGCGCTTCCCGCTCGCAGAGATCCAGGCCGCCGCCGAAACCTGTTTCGCAGAATTGCGCAGCGCGCCGCATCTCGCGGTTCGGGTCGCGCCGGACTTCGTCGAGGCGGTGCGGGCGGAGCTGACCGCGACCGCCCAGGAGCGCGGCTTCGCCGGGCGGCTGGTGGTGCTGGGCGATCCGGACGTCGCCGAGGGCGACGCGCGGCTCGAATGGGCCGACGGCGGCGTGGTCCGTGACGGCGCCGCCGTGGCGCGCGCAGTCGAACAGGCGATCGCGCTGCGTTTCGGACCGCCCTCCCCCATGGCCGACGATGAAGGAGCGCAGCGATGAGCGGCGACAAATCGATGCCCCTGCCGGAGTTCGGGCCGGACGACGGCGACATCGCGACGATCGAGGACATCGGCTCGCCGGCTGCGATCGAGGCTCGCAGCGCGGCCGACCTCGAGGCCGTGTTCGATGTGCCCGTGGCGGTCTCGGCCATTCTCGGCCGCGCCAAGGTGGAGGTTCATCAGCTGATGCGGCTGAAGCCCGGCGCCGTGATCGAGCTCGACCGCAAGGTCGGCGAGGCGATCGACATCTACGTCAACGACCGGCTCGTCGCCCGCGGCGAGGTGGTGCTCGTCGAGGACAAGCTCGGCGTCACCATGACCGAAATCATCAAGCCCGACAGGGCCTGAGGACGGAGCGAGAGGAGAGCCCCCCATGCGCCTCACCATCGTCGGCCATCTCAAGGGTCAGCTCACGCAGGCCACCCGCATCGCGATGGACCGCGGGGCCGCCGTGACCCATGCCGAAAGCGTCGATCAGGCGATGCGGAGCCTGCGGGCCGGCCGCGGCGCCGACCTGATCATGGTCGACGTCGCGCTCGACGTGCGGGAGCTGATCGAGGCGCTGGAGGCGGAGCGCTTCCATGTGCCCGTGGTGGCCTGCGGCGTGGAGCACGACGCCCGCGCCGCGGTGGCGGCGATCCGCGCCGGCGCGAAGGAGTACATCCCGCTCCCGCCCGATCCGGACCTGATCGCGGCCGTCCTGTCGGCCGTCGCCGACGACGCCCGCGACTTCGTGTTCCGCGACCCCGCGATGGTGTCGCTGATCAAGCTCGCGACCCAGATCGCCGCCTCTTCCGCGAGCGTGCTGATCACCGGCGAGAGCGGCTGTGGCAAGGAGATGCTCGCCCGCCACGTCCACGCCGCCTCGCCGCGCGCCAAGGCGCCCTTCGTGTCCGTGAACTGCGCCGCGATCCCCGAGCACCTGCTCGAGAGCGAGCTGTTCGGTCATGAGAAGGGCGCGTTCACGGGCGCGACGGCCCGGCGCATCGGAAAGTTCGAGGAGGCCTCCGGGGGGACGCTGCTGCTCGACGAGATTTCCGAGATGGACGTGCGCCTGCAGGCGAAGCTGCTGCGGGCGCTGCAGGAGCGCGTGATCGACCGGGTCGGCGGCGGCAAGCCGGTGCCGGTCGACATCCGCGTGATCGCGACCTCGAACCGCACGCTGGCGGACGAGGTCCGCAAGGGGACGTTCCGCGAGGACCTGCTCTACCGCCTCAATGTCGTGAACCTGAAGATCCCGCCGCTGCGCGAGCGCCCGGCGGACATCCTCGAGCTCGCGACCCATTTCGCGAAGAAGTACGCGGCGGCGAACGGGCTGCCCCCACGTCCGCTCTCGGCGGAGGCGCGGGTCGAGCTCGCGCGCGGCCGCTTCCCCGGCAACGTCCGCGAACTCGAGAACACGATCCATCGCGCGGTGCTGCTTGCGACCGGCCCCGAGATCGGCGCCGAGACGATCCGCACTCCGGACGGGTCGCCGCTCGACTCCACGCCGCGCGGCCCGGCGGCGCGCGCGGCCGAGACCGCCGAGACCGTCGCGCGCGGCTTCGTCGGCCGCACGCTCGCGGACGTCGAACGCGACCTCATCATCGACACGCTCGGCCACACCCGCGGCAACCGCACCCATGCGGCCAACATCCTGGGCATCTCGATCCGGACGCTCAGGAACAAGCTCAACCAGTATGACGACGAAGGCTTCCCGGTTCCCCCGCCGCAGGCCGGGGTGGCGGCCGCCTGAGACAAGCGTTCAGTCGGCGATGGTGAGCCGCGGCGCGGGGTCGCCGACGACCCGGTCGCGCCCGCGCCGCTTCGCCTCGTAGAGTCGCTGGTCCGCCCGGTCGAGCAGGCTGCGCAGGTTCCCGCTTCCGAAGGCCGAACTCGCGACGCCGATGCTGACCGTCACGGATCCGCCGTCCACCGCGCGGACCTCCGAGGCGACCGCCCGCCTCACCCGGTCGGCGAACGCCAGGGCCTCGTTGTGCGAGAGGCCCTTCAGCAGCAGCGCGAACTCCTCCCCGCCATAGCGGAAGACGAGATCCCCCGGCCGCATGTTGGCCTCGAGCGTTCTGCCGACATGGCGCAGCACCTCGTCGCCGGCCGCGTGGCCGAGACCGTCATTGATCGCCTTGAAGCGGTCGATGTCGATCATCGCCAGCGTCACCGCCTGTCCGTCGGGCGCGGGCCGCTCCAGCCAGTCGCGGCACATCTGCTCGAAGGCGCTGCGGTTGCGGACCCCGGTCAGCTCGTCGATCAGCGAGCGTCTGAGAAGATCCTCGTAGCGGCTGCGGTAGGTGAGCGTCTCGAACACGTCGCGCAGCCCGCGCGAGCCGCGGCGCTGGCCGTCCCTCTCGATCCAGCGAAGGTAGACGCCGATCAGGACGCTGTAGAGCGCCGCCGCGCCGATCTTCGCCACCCAGCCTCCGGTGAGGGCGGAGAACGGCACGCCGCTGGTGAGCCTGAGCGCCGGATAGAACGCGATCTGGTCGAAGCTCAGAACGGCGGCTGCGCTGAGGAAGGCCGCGAGCACGACGTTGCGCCTCAGGCGGCGCGCGAGGTTCTCGTAGAGCAGGATGAGCGCGATGCAGTCGATGAAGAGCAGCAGCGTGCCCCACACCATCAGCACGCCCATCTGGTCGACGAACTGCAGGTTCGGCGCGTCTCCGGGGAGACGAACCACGGTGGTGTGCAGGCGCAGGATGAGCGCCAGCACGACCAGCAGAAGGTTGCCGATGAAAAGGCCGTAGATCGGCTGCCGCACCGTCTCCGCGTCCTCGCGGATGTAGAGCAGCAGGAACATCATCAGCTTGCCCGAGAACAGCACGGTCGAGCCGGGCGACAGCAGCCCGAACGGCAGCTCGATGAAGAACACCGCCGCCAGATAGGTCTCGAGGAAGTGCATCACGCCGAGGGCGCAGACGAACAGGCCCACGCCATAGACCCGGCGGGCCCTGAGCAGGGCCGCCATCACGCCGAAATAAACGATCGCCTGAAGCGCCAGAAGAGCGACGCCGCCCATGCGGACTTACCTCAAGAAGGGGCGGCGTTGCCGCGAGCGACGCGCCCCTTGCAGGCGGCAGACGTCAGATGGACCGATTCGCCTCGGCTTACACCCGGGGAGGCGCGTCAGACGAGACAGTGGGATTCTGGCGCCTCTCCTTCCGCAGGCGGAAGGCGAGGACGAGCATGAAGGCGCCGAACGCGAGAGCGTAACCGGCGAACCACCACGTCAGAACCACCGCGCCCAGGAGCGGCGCGATCAGCAGGGCGATCCCGAAAACGATCGAGACGACGCCTGAGAGGACCATCCACCATCGGCCGTGCTTGGCCGTCAGCGAATAGGCGGAGGCCAGCATCAGGCCGCCCGTGACCAGAGCCCAGAAGGCAGCCAGCAGCGCGAAGGCCAGCACCGCCGCCAGAGGGAAGAAGGCGGCGACCACGCCGACCACGAGGTTGAGCACGCCCTCCGCGAGCAGCATCCCCCAGCGCTCATGGCTGCGCGCCGCCCAGATCGCGCTGGTGACGCCCACCAGGCCGTCCGCGATCAGGTAAGCCGCGAACACCAGCGCGAACGAGAGCAGCGCCAGCCCCGGAGCCGCCAGCGCGATGAGCCCGACGACGATCGCCAGGACGCCGCGCAGCGCGATCGCCCACCAGTTCTTGGCGAGCAAATCGCTCATCGCCCGGTTCTCGGTCAGTTTGTCGGCCATTAATGCCTCCTGCCCTATGCGCCCGCGGCTCAGGCTGAACGGCGGCGCCGGATCCTGATGGCGATATAGAGCGCGACCGCGCCGAGGAGAGTGAAGAAGACGATATTGAACCACGGAATCACGGCGTCGGCCGGATCCCAGCGGCGAACGCTCGTGGCGTTCGGGAACATCGAGAAGACGTTGAGCCGCCAGCCGTACTTCGTGATCCGCGCGACGCCCTTCTCGGAGGCGATCGAGGAGGCGATCGCCTGCACGTCGGCGCTGTTGAACTTGAAGTAGAACGGGAAGCCCCAGCCGGTGTCCTCGTTGCGGTAGACGTGCGGCTTCTTGGTCTCGATGTCCTCGGCGTAGATGTAATAGACGTCCGCGCCCGGCTCGCGCTGGTCGCCGGCGGAGCGGTTCTTCGGATCGACGCGTTTGACCTCGGTGTTGACGATGCGGACCACGTCGTGCCGTGGCAGCACGTAGTCGAGGAACAGCACGCAGGGCAGCGCCACCAGGCAGAGCAGAACGACGTAGACGCGCAGCGACATAGGGGGCGTACTCCAGCTATTCCCGGGGCGCACTATACACCGCGCCCTAAATGGAGCGCGGACTCGAATGGCGAAGGACCGAGCGTGAGAGCCTGGAAGCAGCATGGACTGCGGCTCGCGTCCTGCGCGCTCATCGGTGTCCTGGTCGGAACAGTCGCGGGGGTGATCGCGCCGCCCTCGGCCGCCGCCGTCACCGGATGGGACGCCGCGGCGCTGGCCTACACGGCGCGCGTCTGGTGGCTGCTGCAGCCGGCCTCCGCCGGCGAGATCCAGAGCTGGGCGGACCGTGAGGACGAAGGCCGCTGGGCGCTGACGCTGATCCTCACCGCCGCCGTGGGGGCGAGCTTCATCGCGATCTTCGCGATGGTCTCGGACAAGTCGAGCGCGACCATCCTCTCGCTCGCCGCCTTCACCATCGCTTGTTCATGGACGCTGCTGCACACGGCGTTCGCCGCGCATTACGCCCACAGCGCCTTCGCCCGCGGAGCCGACAAGCCGGACATCGATTTCCCCGGCGACGAGCCGCCTCGCTTCATCGACTTCGCCTATTACGCGTTCACGGTGGGCATGACGTTCCAGGTGTCCGACACCGCCACGCAGTCGAGCGAGATGCGGCGCCTGACGCTCGTTCACGGCGTGATCTCCTTCGTGTTCAACACGGTGATCATCGCCTTCAGCGTCAGCATCGGCTCCAGCTTTCTGAGCGACTAGGCCGCCGCCTCATTCTCGGGCCGCCGCAGCAAGCCGCGCGCCCCCCTGCCCCGCTTCCGCCGCGCACACATTCGGCGCCGCGAACGAGGTCGCGTCCTGGAGCTTGACCTGCCCGGGCGTGCCGTCCCCCAGAGGATCGAATCGCAGCGCGCCGTCCACGTCGACGGCGAAGATCGTGTCGGAGGGAAAGTGCATATAGGGGCCCTGCTCGAGCGCCCGGATGAAGTTCCCCGACTCCCGTGGGTAGCCGTAGGCGGCCAGCAGATCCTCGGTGCGGTAGAGCCCCGGCTGCATCACCGCGTGCATGTAGCGGCTCCGCAGATAGACCGGCGCCCCGCGCGGCAGCGAAGCGATCTCGGACGGCACGTCGAGCACCAGTTCGCGCGCCTTCCTGCCCGCGAAGTCCTCGACCGCCTCACGCTCTTCCGGAAGGGTGGCGCCTGGAAGCTCGACGCGGCGTCCGGCGCTGACGCTGACGCCCTCCGCCGTCTCGGTCAGCACGACATAGCCGTCGCTCCAGACGGAGACGAGGTCAGGCGCGCTGGTGTAGCCGGCCTTGCGCCCCTCCCGGTCGAGCGCCCCGACCGCGTAGACGCCGTCCGACAGGGCGAGCACGTTGAACAGGTCGTCCGGCCCCGTGTTCCCGGCCGCGACGAAGACAGGCACCCCGCCGGCCCGCAGCCGGCCGATCTGGCGGTCGATCTCCGCGTAAGGGTTGCCGGGCGCGCCGTCGCCTGTCACCAGCGCGCGCAGCTCGTCGCGGCGAAAAAAGATCTCGGAAGCCGGGACGGAGCGCATCGTCGCCCGCGCGTTCACCTCGCGAAGCGAGACGGGCAGCACGATCGAGCTCACCACCGCGGCAGGCTTCGGTATCCGGCCGGCCTCGATGTCGTCCGCGAGCCGCCTGAAATCCCGCACCAGCGTGCGCACGTTGAACACGGGATCAATCTGATAGGGCGCGATCGCCGGGTGCGCGACGGAGACGATGGCCGCGACGACGTCGCCATGGCCGATGCGCGCCGCTCCGTCTTCATTCCGCTCGTCGAACTCGTCGTCGATGTTGACCGGCTTCAGAAAGGCGAACGTGTCGAGGATGACGAAGGGCGCGGGCGACGCGCAGGCGGCCGTCACCGCGCGCTCGGCTTCAAGGGTGGCGTAGCGCGAAGGCTCCCCGCCAGCGGCGGCCAAGGAACCCCAGGCCGCAGCCGCAAACGCCCCGACGGCGATCAGGCAGGAGGCAGAGCTTGGCGCCATGTCAGACCTGCTCCGGCTGAGGGCGAAGGCCCGGGAGAAGGGATCTCCTCACGATCGTCGGTGACGGCCCAAACTTATGCAACTCTTAAGCTGCCGCAGGCCCCGCGCCTTCCGTGCCGGCCTCCAGATTCCAGGAGATCCGAAGCCGGCTGTTAACCTCGCGCTAACCATGCGGTGGGCATTTTCTGCCTAGCAGGATCGCAGAATGCGGGGGCGTGGATGTCTGACGTGACGGTCGTCGGCGGGGCGAAGGCCCCCGCCGCGCGGAGTACGGGCGTCCCGTTGCCTGCCGGCCTCGTCAAAGCCTGGGACGTCGTGCGCCGCGGCGACATCGGGCTCGCGGTCGGCGTCCTGGTGATCCTGTGCGTCCTGATCGTGCCGCTGCCGGCGCTGCTGCTCGACCTGCTGCTGGCGATCTCGATCATCCTCTCCGTGCTGATCCTGATGACCGCGCTGTTCATCGAGAAGCCGCTCGAGTTCTCGGCGTTCCCGACGGTGCTGCTGGTCGCCACCATGCTGCGGCTGGCGCTCAACCTCGCCTCCACGCGCCTGATCCTGGCCCATGGCCATGAAGGGACCGACGCGGCCGGCCACGTCATCGAGGCCTTCGGCGCCTTCGTGATGGGCGGCAATTTCGTCATCGGCATCATCGTGTTCGCGATCCTGGTGATCGTGAACTTCGTGGTCATCACCAAGGGTTCGGGCCGCATCGCCGAGGTCGCGGCGCGCTTCACCCTCGACGCCATGCCGGGCAAGCAGATGGCGATCGACGCCGACCTGTCGGCGGGGCTGATCGACGAGGCCACGGCCAAGACGCGCCGCAAGGAGCTCGAGGACGAGAGCACCTTCTTCGGCGCGATGGACGGCGCCTCGAAGTTCGTGCGCGGCGACGCCATCGCCGGCCTGCTGATCGTGTTCGTCAACGTGCTCGGCGGCATGATCATCGGCATCGCCCAGAACGGGATCGGCTTCTCGGAAGCCGCGCATTCCTACACGCTGCTCTCGGTCGGCGACGGTCTGGTCAGCCAGATCCCGGCGCTGGTGGTCTCGACCGCCGCGGGCTTGCTGGTCTCGAAGGCCGGCGTGAGCGGCTCGGCCGACCGGGCGCTGGTGCGTCAGCTCTCGGGCTATCCCAAGGCGCTCGGCCTGTCGGCCGCGGTCATGGGCGTGATGGCGTTGCTGCCGGGCATTCCGCTGATACCGTTCGCGGGGCTCGCGGCCGGCGCCGGCTGGCTGGCCTGGCGCGCCGACAAGGCGAACCGCGCGGCGGAGCTCGAGCGCGCGGCCAAGATCGCCCGAGAGGCGACCGGCGGCGCGGCGGCGGAGGAGCCGGTGGCGGCCGCGCTCCGCATGGACGACGTGAAGATCGAGCTCGGTTACGCGCTGCTGCCGCTGGTCGACGCGTCGGAGGGGCCCGACAAGCTCACGGAGCAGATCAAGGCGCTGAGGCGCACGATTGCGGGCGACATGGGCTTCCTGATGCCTCAGGTGCGGCTGCTCGACAATCTGCAGCTCGCGCCGAACGCCTACGCGGTGAAGGTCAAGGAGGTCGAAGCCGGTTCCGGGTCGGTCTATCCGAGCCAGTTCATGGTCATGGACCCGTCCGGCGGGCAGGTCGACCTGCCGGGCGTCCACACCGTCGAGCCGACCTTCGGGCTGCCGGCCACCTGGGTCGACGCCTCGCTGCGCGAGGAGGCCAACATCCGCGGCCACACGGTGGTGGACGCCACCACGGTGCTGTCGACGCATCTCAGTGAGATCATCAAGGCCAACATGCCGGACCTGCTGTCCTATGGCGAGGTGGCGAAGCTTCTGAAGGAGCTGCCGCAGGAGCAGCGCAAGCTGGTCGACGACCTGATCCCGAGCCAGATCTCGACCACCGTGGTGCAGCGCGTGCTGCAGCTGCTGCTGGCCGAGCGGGTCTCGATCCGCGACCTCGGCACGATCCTCGAAGGCGTCGCGGAGGCGGTCGGCTACACCCGCTCGCCGGCGCAGATCGTCGAGCATGTGCGCGCCCGCCTGTCGCGCCAGCTGTGCGCGCAGCATCAGTCGTTCGGCGGCTACCTGCCGCTGATCGCGCTGTCGCCCGCCTGGGAGCAGGCCTTCGCGGAGTCGATCGTCGGGACCGGCGAGGAGAAGAGCCTCGCGATGGCCCCCTCCAAGCTGCACGAGTTCATCGCCGCCGTGCGCGATCGTTTCGAGGACGCGGCGCGGATGGGCGAGGCGCCGGTGCTGCTGACCTCGGCGGCGGCGCGCCCCTTCGTGCGCTCGATCGTCGAGCGCTTCCGCGCCCAGACCCCGGTGATGTCGCAGAACGAGGTGCACCCGCGCGCGCGGCTCAAGACCGTCGGCAGCGTGTGAGCGCGACGTCTCAGGCCGCGCGCCGCGCCTCCGGGTTGGCGAGCGCGAGCGCAGCGGCGGCGAGGGCCGCGGGCGCGATGAAGGACATCGCCGGGCGCCAGGCGTAGAGCGCGGCGCCGAACGCGCAGCCGACCGCGAAGGTCACCACAGCGAAGCTCATCCGCTTCAGCCGGCCCCTGGCGAGCGCCCGCGCCTCGGGGGTCATTCCGCCATGCAGAAGATCGCCGACGTCGATCATGATCTGGGTCGTGGTGCCGGTCATGATGGTGGTCGGCGGCAGAGCGGACATGTGGATGCGCTGGGCCGCGTTCTGGATCGCCATGGCGGCGACCAGGGCGCCGCCCATCATCAGCGCCCGCGGGGCGTCGCCGTCCGGAAACGGGGCGAGCTGCATCGACAGCACGGCGGAGACGATCAGCAGGACGAGCTCGAGCGCCAGCATGGCGCTCAGCCCGTGGACCCTGAGCCGCGCGAACAGTTTCCCGAGCAGCGTGACCAGCGTGACCACCACGCAGAACAGCGGCAGGGCCAGCAGCTTGGCGAGGGCACCGGAGGTGCCGAGCACGAGGGACGCGCCGAGCGTCACGAAGTTGCCCGTGACGTGGGTGGTGAACAGCCCGTGCAAGGCGAGAAAGCCCACCGTGTCGACGTAACCGGCGATCAGGCTGAGCAGGGCCGGCAGGGCAGGTCGCATGCGCACGCGCTCCGGCGGGCGCGCCAAGCCCCTCCGGCGCGCGGCGCCGCGACGAGGCGGATGCGCCGCCCCGCCGCGACGCGCCCGCCGCAAAGCTTCAGGGGTTGAGCTGGTAGGTCAAGGGCAGCCAGCGGTACGCCTCGCCCGCGCGCTCCACATAGCCGGCCGACGGGAACGACGTGTGGTAGCCGACCACGGGCAGGCGCTCGGTCGCGGCCATGTCATAGATCCGCTTGCGCGTGGCCGCGCCCTGCTGCTTGTCCATGTCGAAGAACGCGCTCCATTCGGGCCGCGCGAGCGACGCCACCTCGTGGTGCGCGCAGTCGCCCCAGAGCAGCAGCCGCCGGCCGCCGCTTTCCAGATGGTAGGCGAGATGGCCCGGCGTATGCCCGAAGGCCGCGAGCGCCGTGACGCCCGGCGCGACCTCCTGGCCCGGCTTGAGGAACGTCGTGCGCTCGGCGAACGGCGCCACATTGCGGCGGAACATCCTGGCCGAGGCGAGCTCGTTGCCGCCCTCCGCCGCCGACATCCGCTCGTCCCTGGACCAGAAGGCGTGCTCGTCGGCGCCGACCGCATAGCGGGCGTTGGGAAAAACCGGCTTCCCGCCTTCCATCAGCCCGCCCATGTGGTCCGGATGGCAGTGCGTCAGCGCCACCACGTCGACCTGCTCGGGCGTGAGGCCAGCCTGCTTCATCGACTCGACCAGCCGTCCGCCCGCAGGGCGCGGCACGAAGCCGTCCGGGCCGTTGCCGGCGTCGAACAGGATCAGCTCCCGGCCGGTGTTGACAAAGGTGGGCGTGAAGCCGGGCTGGAAGCGCTTCTCGGGCAGCAGGTTGTCGCGCATCAGCGCCTCGACCTCCGCGGCAGGACGATCCTCGCCCACGATCGGCCACGGCCCGTCGATCATCACGCCGGCGTCCGACACCGTGGTCACCTCGAAGTCGCCCAGCCGGAACCTGTGGAAGACCGGCGACCAGGGCCCGGCCAGCGGCGCCTTCGCCTGCGCCGGAGCCGCGAGGCCGCGCAGCAGCGCCGGCGCGGCCAGGGCGGCTGTCGCGCAGGCGATCGCGCCTCTCCGGGTCAGGATGGTCTTCTGGCTGAACATCGTTAGGCTCCCCCTAGGCTGCCGGCTCATGCCGGCCAGAGCCCGAGGTTAGGAACGCCGGAGGGACGGCGCTTGTACGGACCTGCTGCGACGGGGGACGCGCCGCTCGCCCCGCTCTGGCGGCTCGACGCCGGCCGGACGCTGTTCATCGGCACGCTCGATCACAACGCCTTCCACCAGCATGGCGCGCCTGTCTTCCTGTCCAGCCTCGGGGGCCCGTTCGGGCTGCGCCTCGAGGGCGGCCCCTGGCGGGCCTGCGAGGCGGCGATGATCCCGGCCGGCCGCCTGCACGAGCTTCATCTCGGCGGCGATCCGCTCGCGGTGTTCTATGTCGAGCCGGACGTCGCCGGCGCGGGGGAGCTCGCGCCGCTGCTCAGGGACGCGGAGGAGGCCGAGGGCGCGCTGGTCGGCCGCTCCTCGGTCATCCCGCTCATGCGCCAGCTCTACGAGGACCGCGCGAGCCTCGCCTGGGCCGAGGACGCCCTCGACGACCTCGTCGCCTACGCCAGGCCCAGAGCCCGCCGCGGGATCGACCCCCGGGCCAGCCGCGCCGTCGCGGCGCTCGCGGCGGCGTCCGAAGAAGGCGTCAGCGTGCCGGAGCTCGCGCGGCTCTGCGGACTGTCGCCCTCGCGCCTCCAGCATCTGTTCGCGTCGGAGATCGGCGTGCCGATCCGTCGCTACCGCGCCTGGAGCCGGATGCGCGGCGCGATCGCCGAGATCGTCGGTGGGGCGAGCTTCACGCAAGCGGCCCATGCGGCGGGCTTCGCCGACCAGGCGCATTTCGCGCATGATTTCCGCCGGACTTTCGGAGCCGCCGCGTCGCGCAGCCTGCGCGGCGTCAGACGGTGACCGGCCGGCAGGCCGTCAGAGGACCGGCGGCCTTGGCTGGACGTCGGCCGGAGAATGCGGTCTGATTCTGGCGGGGCCACGCTCTGGCCGCATTTGGGGGCGACCAAGACAGTTCGCGCAGCGACGTGGGGACGGGGATTTTGAAGGCAACTCTGACGGGAGTAGCGCTCGCGATCGCCTGCGCGCCAGCCGCGCAGTCCGCCGAGACCGCTGCTCCGGCGCAGTATGACGCCATCATCGCCAAGCACGCCCGGGCCCACGGGGTCCCGGAATCGCTCATCCGCCGCGTCATCGTACGCGAGAGCAGATACAATCCGAAGGCCATGCATCGCGGCCATTACGGCATGATGCAGATCAAGCCCGCGACGGCCCAGGCCATGGGCTACCGCGGCTCCGCGGCGGGCCTGCTCGACGCCGACACCAACCTGACCTACGCGGTTCGTTACCTCGCCGGGGCCTACAAGGTCGCGGGCGGCGACAGCGATCGCGCCGTGCGGCTCTACGCGAGCGGCTATTATTACGACGCCAAGCGCAAGGGCATGCTGGCGCAGGTCGGGCTCGGCCGCGACGGCAAGTTCTCCCCCGCTCCGGCCGCGCCCGCTTCGGGCCCCGTCGCAGTCGCGAGCGCCGCGCCGACGCCGAGCGCGCAGCAGACGGCTTCCGCCGCCGTGCCGCTGCCCCCCGTGCGCGACGTCCGTCAGGTCGTGGCCGAAGCCGCCCCGGCGCAGCGCAAGGGCCTTTTCCTGTTCGGTCGCCCTGAGCCGGCCGCGCGTCCCGCGGCGGCCCCGTCCGCCCCCGTCCAGGTCGCGGCGGCGAGCGCTGCCCCAACCATCCCGCTGCCGCCGGTCCGCGAGCCGGCCGGCCCGCAGGCGCAGGATACGACCCGGGTCGCCGCAGCCGTTCCGCTGCCGCCGGTCCGCCAGGCGCCCTCTCCGGCTGTGACGACGCAGCAGGGCGCGCCCGTCGCTCTGGCGGCCGCTGCGCCGGTCGTGCCGCTGCCGCCCGTCCGAAACGCCGCGGCCAAGCCCGCGGCGCCTGTCGCGGTCGCGGCGGCGACGCCCGCAAAGCCGCGCGTGATCGCCGCCGACGCCGCTCCGGTTCTGGCCTCGGCCGGTCCGGTCGCGCCCGCGCAGCCGCGTCGGCCGGCGGCTCCGGAAGCCTCCGCGCTCGCTTTCGCGGGCGCGCCCGCTTCCGCGGCCGAAGGCGTGCCGCTGCCGCTGGCGCGCGACGAGGTGACCGGCAGCATCAGCGCAGCCGGGCGGCGCAACGCGCGCTAGCCGGCGAGCTTCGAACGGATTTCTGCAGGAGAGCGCCGCAGCGGCTGCTCGGGTCTATGGGCTCGAAGGCGAGCCGCGACGGGCCGCCCCGTGCGCGGGCTCAGCTCGCGCGGAGCGTGGTCCGCTCGGCCCCGATGCGGTCCATCTCGGCCTGGTCGCGGGCGGCCTCGGCGATCCGCTCGCGCTGGCCGTCGCGCTCCTCGAGCAGCTCCACCTTCTTGAGCTCCTCGAACGCCTCGGCGAGCGCGTCCTGCGCCTCGGCGAGCTGTCCGGCGAGTTCGGCGGCCGAACGCTTGAGATTGTCGCGGCGCGTCATCGCGGCCTTCGCGTAGGTCGGATAGGCGTAATGCGCGACGTCGTGGATCCCCGCCTTCTCCTGCTCATGCAGGATTTCGCGGTCGAGCTCGGCCGCCATGCGTTCGAATTCGGCGACCATCGTCTCGATCTGCACGACCTGACGACGCTTCTCGTCGACCTGGAACCGCTTGAGCCGAAGAAGGGTGTCTCTGGACTTCATGTCGGCCATCTACGCACACGCGGGTTAGCGTCCGGTTTCCGGAACGTCTAAGATCGAACGCAGTCGCGCGTAGCTTTCGTCGAGTCGCGTTGCTTCTTCCTTACCCTGCGACAGAAACTGTTCGAACGCGCCGTTGAGCGCGATCGCCTCGTCGACCTCGGCGCTGGAGCCGGGCCTGTAGGCCCCGAGGCGGATGAGCTCCTCCATGTCCGCATAGGTCGCCATGATCCGGCGGGCGCGCTGCAGCACCGGGCGCTCCTCCTCCGGCGCGGCGCCGGGGAGCGTCCGGGAGACCGACTTCAGGATGTTGATGGCCGGGTAGCGGCCGCGTTCGGCGATCGCCCGCTCCATCACGATGTGCCCGTCCAGGATGCCGCGCACGGCGTCCGCGACCGGCTCGTTGTGGTCGTCGCCGTCGACCAGAACGGTGAACAGACCGGTGACGGTCCCCTGCCCCTCTCCCGGCCCCGCGCGCTCGAGCAGGCGCGGCAGCTCCGCGAACACCGTCGGCGTATAGCCGCGGGCGGTGGGCGGCTCGCCCGTCGACAGGCCGATCTCGCGCTGAGCCATGGCGAAGCGGGTCACGCTGTCCATCATGCACAGCACGTCGTCGCCCTGGTCCCGGAAATACTCGGCGAGCGCGAAGGTCAGATAGGCCGCCTGGCGGCGCTTCAGCGCCGGCTCGTCGGAGGTCGCCACCACCACCACCGAACGCGACAGGCCCGCCTCCCCGAGGTCGTCCTGCAGGAACTCCTGCACCTCGCGGCCGCGCTCGCCGACGAGCCCTATCACGGCGACGTCGCTCGCGGCGTTGCGGGCCAGCATCGCGAGCAGCACCGACTTGCCGACGCCGGAGCCCGCGAAGATGCCCATGCGCTGGCCACGGCAGCAGGTCAGGAAGGTGTTGAGCGCCCGGACGCCGAGATCGAGCGGCGGCCCGACGCGGCGGCGCGCATGGGCGGGCGGCGGCGAGGCGCGGTAGGGATAGACCAGCGGGCCTTCCTCGATCGGGCCCTTGCCGTCGATGGGCGCGCCCATGGCGTCGACCACGCGACCGAGCCAGGCGCGGCTCGGCCGCACGCCGGGCTCCATGGCGCCGACGGTCGCGCGGCAGCCCCTGCGCACGCCTTCGAGCGGCCCGAACGGCATGAGCAGCGCGCGTTCGCCCTGGAAGCCGACCACCTCGCAGGGCGTCGGCCGTCCCCCGGCGCCCTCGATCACGACGCGGCCGCCGATCGCCATCGCGCCGAGCGGCCCCGCGACTTCCACCAGCAGGCCGCGGACGCCCACCACGCGGCCGAAAACCTCGTGGTCCGGGGTGGCTTCGACGCTCTGCAACAGGCCGCGCATCGCGCTCATCGCGAATCCCTAGCGAATCGTGACCGGCGGGCCGCCAACGTAACGCTTCGTTTACCCCGCGGGCCAATTATGAACGCGCCGGTAAAGGGATCGGAAACCGTAGTTCGTCGCGAAACGGTGAGTCCTGAGAGTCGCTTAGCTCATTTTGTTAATCATGATCCGAAGCTTGCGACTTTCGTGAAAATCGTTTCTCTTCAACAGGTTACTAAGATTTTACGAAACATCGAGATCGAGCTTGCGACGCAGAATCAGATTCTGTTAACCTTTCGTCGTTAAGCTTGAATCGGACTGGAAACGATCGGTTCACCGTGGCGCCCGGCCTATTGCAGGCAGGTCACGCGGGCATCGGTGGAGGACTCGCATGCGCGTTCTTCTTATAGAAGACGACAAGTCTACAGCTCAGAGCATCGAGCTGATGCTCAAGTCCGAGAGCTTCAACGTCTATACGACGGAGCTGGGCGAAGAGGGCATCGACCTCGGCAAGCTCTACGATTACGACATCATCCTCCTCGACCTGAACCTGCCGGACATGTCCGGCTACGAGGTGCTGCGCGCGCTTCGGCTGGCCAAGATCAAGACGCCGATCCTGATCCTTTCGGGGCTCGCCGGCATCGAGGACAAGGTTCGCGGCCTGGGCGTCGGCGCCGACGACTACATGACGAAGCCGTTCCACAAGGACGAACTCGTCGCCCGCATCCACGCCATCGTGCGGCGCTCGAAGGGGCACGCGCAGTCGGTGATCACGACCGGCGACCTGATCGTCAATCTCGACACCAAGACCGTCGAGGTCGGCGGCGCCCGGGTGCACCTGACGGGCAAGGAATACCAGATGCTCGAGTTGCTGAGCCTGCGGAAGGGCTCGACGCTCACCAAGGAGATGTTCCTCAACCATCTCTATGGCGGCATGGACGAGCCGGAGCTCAAGATCATCGACGTCTTCATCTGCAAGCTGCGCAAGAAGCTCGCCAACGCCACCAACGGCAAGAACTACATCGAGACCGTATGGGGCCGCGGCTACGTGCTGCGCGAGCCGATGGAGGACGAGGCCCGGGCGATCGCCTGACCTCGAAGCGCGAGATCAACGACAAAGCCCCGCGTCGGCGACGCGGGGCTTTGTCGTTGGAGAGGGCCTTGATCAGATCGCGGCGGCGATCGCGGCCGTGGATCTCGGCGCAGGCACGTTGAGCAGCCGGTGCTGCGCGTGGGGGCCGAACGGCGCCCCGGTCCCGACGAGGGACTCGGCCGCCCCCAGCACGAGGTAGCCGTCCGGGGCCATCTGGCGCGCGATCCGCGCGAGGATGTCCGACTTGGTCGCCTCCTCGAAATAGATCAGCACGTTGCGGCAGAACACGATGTCGAACCGGCCGAGCGCGGAGAAGTCGCGCAGCAGGTTGAGCGTACGGAACTGGACCCTGGCGCGCAGCGCCGCCGAGATCCGCCAGCGGTCGCCCTCCTGGGTGAAGTGCTTCAGCAGCTGCCGGATCGGCAGGCCCCGCTGCACCTCGAACTGGCTGAACAGCCCCGCACGGGCGCGCTCGACGACCTCGCTCGAGAGATCGGTCGCCACGATCTCGACGGTCCAGCCCGCGAGCCGCGGCGCGCAGTCCTCCAGGAGCATCGCAAGCGAATAGGCCTCCTGGCCGGACGAGCAGGCGGCGGACCAGATCCGGATCCGGCGCTCCGTCGCCCGACGCACGAGCAGTTCGGGCAACATGACGTCGGTGAAGGCCGCGAAGGGTCCGCCGTCGCGGAAGAAGAAGGTCTCGTTCGTCGTCATCGCCTCGATCACGAGGCGCTGGCTTTCGAGATCGCCGGCCGAGACGCGCCCGACCAGATCGGCGACTGCGGCGAGGCCCAGACGGCGGGCCAGCGGCCCGAGCCGGGCCTCGACCAGGTAACGCTTGTCCTCGCCGATCGCGATGCCGGAGCGTTCCTTCAGGAATTGCGCGAGATAGGCGTACTGGGTCGGCGTCACGAGCGTTCCCCCACGATCGCGCGGGCGATCCGCGGCCCCATCTCGGAAAGCGGCAGCACGGCGGAACAGGCGCCCGTGGCGACCGCCGCCCCGGGCATCCCCCAGACCACGCTGCTCGCCTCGTCCTGCGCGAACACCCGGCCGCCGGCAGCCGCCACCACGGGCGCGGCGCTCGCGCCGTCGGAGCCCATGCCGGTGAGCACCACCGCCAGCAGCCCGGGGCCGTAGACCTCGGCGGCCGACCGGAACAACGGATCGACCGAGGGCTTGCAGAAATTCACCGGGGGGCCGTCCTCGACGCGGGCGACCGCCTGCGCGCCCGAACGGGCCACCGAGAAGTGCTTGCCGCCGGGCGCGACATAGATGGCGCCGCCCTTGAGCGGCTCGCCGTCCTCCGCCTCGCGCGCCGGAACGCCGCTTGCGGCCGCGAGGTGATTGGCGAGGGCGGCCGTGAAGCCGACGGGCATGTGCTGGGTGACGAGCACCGGAACGCGGCCCGCGACGGGCCCGACCGCCTTGAGAACCGCCGACAGCGCCTGGGGGCCGCCCGTCGAGGAGCCGATCGCTAGCGCCCGCACGGGGTTCCAGGCGGCCGCGCCGGCGCGCACCGAGCGCGCCGCGTAGCGCGCCAGCGCCGCGGCCTCGTTGGCGACCCGGGAGGCCGCCGCAGAGCGGCGCCACGCGACCTCCCCGAGAGCCCGCACCTTGCTCAGCAGCTCCCGCCGATACTCCTCGGACTGCGCCTGATCCCTGCTGGGCTTCGCCAGCACGTCCATCGCGCCGAGCGCGAGACAGCGCAGCGAGAGGTCGGCGCCGCGGGTCGTGTAGCTCGAGGCCATCACCACCGCGAGGCCGGGCTTGGCGCGCAGCAGCAGCGGAAGCGCCTCGACCCCGTCCATCTCCGGCATCTCGACGTCGAGCACCACGACATCGGGCCGCGCCCAGGCGATGCTCTCCACCGCCTCCCTGCCCGACCGGCAGGTCGTGACGACGTCGAGCCCCGGCTCATCCTGCAGCCAGCGGGAGGTGAGGTTCCGGGCCACAACCGAGTCGTCGACGATCATCACGCGGACCCGCTCCGCGAGCCCGATCTCCAGCGCGGCTGTCACCGGCTTGCCCCCGCGGTCCAGCGCTTCAGAGAAGTCCAACCTCGGCGAACTTGGACGTGATGATCTCCTTGTCGAAGGGCTTCATCACATACTCGTCGGCCCCGGCGCGCATCGCGCGCGCGATGTGGGCGACGTCGTTTTCGGTGGTGCAGAAGACCACCTTCGGCGCGTCGCCGCCCGGCAGCGAGCGGAGCTCGGCCAGAAAGTCGAAGCCGTCCATCACCGGCATGTTCCAGTCGAGCAGAATGCCGTCCGGCATCGCCTGCTTGCACAGCGCCAGCGCGCTCTGGCCGTTCTCGGCCTCCGAGATGCGGAGGTCATGGCCTTCCAGGATGCGACGAGCGACCTTTCGGATGACGCTCGAATCGTCGACGACCAGGCAGTGTTTCATCGCGTTCGGCTCCGGATGGCGCGCCAGCGGCGGACGCGGCCTTCTCAATCTGTCTCAGGCGGCGATCGCGGCCGCGGCCGGCGGCTCCAGCGCCCGGTCGACGTCGAGCACCAGCAGCAGGCGGCCGTCGAGCCGATGGACGCACTCGGCGACGGAAGCCCAGCGCGGCGCGAGCGTCGCCGGCGTGGTCTCCCGCTGGCTCTCGCACAGGTCGAGGACGTCGCCCACCGAGTCGACGAGCAGCGCGAAGGCCTCCTGCTTGTGGTCGATGCCGATCGCCATCGGGCGCTGGTCAGAGGCGCGCGGCGGCAGGCTGAGGCGCAGCCGCATGTCGATCGCCGTCACGATCCGGCCGCGCAGATTGAGCACGCCGGCCACGTCCGGAGGCGCCAGCGGCACATGCGTCAGGCGGTCCGGGAGGAACACCTCCCGCACCCGCTCGATCGCTATGCCGAAGATCTGGCCGCCGACCTCGACCGTGACGTAGCTGCGGGTTCCGGCGCTGTCGCTCATGCGGCGTTCCTGTAGCCTGGCGCGAAATGCTGGAGGGCGGCGATGAGGCCCGGCCGGTCGAACTTCGCGACATATTCGCTGAAGCCGGCCTGGCGGGCGCGCTGCACGACGCTCGACCCTGTGAGGGAGGACAGCGCGAGGATCGGGATCCCGGCCGCGAGCGGCTCGGCGAGCAGCGCCTGGGCGAGCGCGAAGCCGTCCATGCCCGGCATCTCGATGTCGGAGACGATCACGTCGAAGCGCCGACCGCGGCCGAGCAGGTCGAGCGCCTCGGCGCCGCCATTCGCGCAGGTGACGCGGTAGCCCGCGGCCGTCAGCACCGGCGTCAGCATGTTGCGGAAGAAGGCGCTGTCGTCGACCAGCAGCACACAGGGCTGCAGGGCGGACTCGGTCGGCCGGTCCTTGCGCTTCAGCCAGTCGTCGAAGGCGAGCGTCAGGTGGTGGCCGACGTCGAGGATCTCGGTGGCGCGGCCGGCGATCACCGCCGTGCCCAGCACCCCCTCCGCCACCGAGGAGACGCCGATCTCGATGCGCTGCTCGACGATGTCGATGATCTCGTCGACGATGAAGCCGCAGGAGCGGCCGTCGTCGCAGAACACCAGCAGCGGCTGGTCGCCGCTCTCCTTGAGCCGGACGCCGGCGCCTGCGGGCACCAGCGGCATCAGCGCGCCGCGATACTGCACCATCGCCCGGCCGTCGGCGATCTCGACGGCGCTGACGTCGATCATCTCCAGACGGGTCACGAGCGCGAGCGGCGCGGCCTTGGGCGCGGCGCCGCCGGCGCGGAACAGCAGCAGCGGCACGACCGAACCGGTCTCCGCGGCCTCCGCGCCCTCGTCCTTGCCGAGGCCGGCGTCATGCGCGCTCGCGGGGCCCGCGGCCTGCGCGACGCCATTCGGGTCGAGGATCAGCACCACCGAGCCGTCGCCGAGGATGGTGGTGCCGGCGAACAGCGTGATCTCCTTGAGCCGCGAGGCCATCGGCTTGACCACGATCTCCTCGGTGTGGAGCACGTCGTCGACCACGAGGCCGAAGGCGTCCTCGCCGGACTGGAGCACGACCACGAAGGCGTCGTCCTCCTGCTCGTCCTCGGGCTGCGGCAGGCCGAGCAGGCCGCGCAGCCGGACCAGCGGCAGCAGGCGGTCGCGGAGCCGGAGAAGCGGGGCGTCGCCGATGCGCTCGATGCGCTGCTCGCCGCCCGGCCGGGCGCGGACGAGCTCGAGCACGGCGAGCTGCGGGATGGCGAAGATCTCGGAGCCGAGCGTCACCATCAGCGCCGACACGATGGCGAGCGTCAGCGGGATGCGGATCACGACGGCGGAGCCCTTGCCGGGCGTCGAGCGCAGGTCGACCGACCCGCCGATCAGCTCGATGTTGGCCCGCACCACGTCCATGCCGACGCCGCGGCCGGACACGCTCGTCACCGCCGCGGCGGTCGAGAAGCCGGGCGCGAAGATGAAGCGGTGAATCTGGGCGTCCGACATCTTCTCGATCTCGGACTCGGTCGCAAGACCGTTGGCGATCGCCTTCTTCTTGATCCGCTCGACGTCGAGGCCACGGCCGTCGTCGGCGATCTCGACGATGATGCAGCCGCCCTGATGATAGGCCGACAGCCGGATCACGCCGGTCTCCGGCTTGCCCGCCGCGGCGCGCTCGGCCGGCCCCTCGAGCCCGTGATCCGCGCAGTTGCGGACCATGTGGGTGAGCGGGTCCTTGATGAGGTCGAGCACCTGGCGGTCGAGTTCGGTCTCTGCGCCCTCGGTGACGAGCTCGATCTTCTTGCCGAGATCGGCCGCAAGGTCGCGGACCAGCCGCGGCAGCGCGCGCCAGGCGGCCCCGATCGGCTGCATGCGCGTCTTCATCACGCCTTCCTGCAGCTCGGCCGTCACGTGGCTCAGCCGCTGCAGCGGAAGTCCGAAGTCGCTCTCGCCCTGCCGCCGGACGGTGTCGAGCAGCTGGTTGCGGGTCAGGACCAGCTCGGAGACCATGGTCATCAGCCGGTCGAGCGTGTCGACGCCGACCCGGATGGTCTGGCCGGCGAGCGTGCTTTCGGCGCGCCCGGCGTCCTCTGCGGGAGCCGCCGCCGGAACGGGCGCGATCGCAGCCACCGGCTTGGCCGCGGGCGGCAGGTCCGGACCCGGCGCCTCGCGAAAGGCGCGCTCCAGTTCGTCGAGCGAAACCTCGCCGGGCCGGAGCTCGCGGGCCGGGACGTCATTGGCGGGCGGCGGAGGCTCAATGGCCTGGAGCGGCGCGGCCTTGACCGCCGCGGACACGCGCTCGAGCTCGAGCACCAGATCGCTGTCGTCGCCGTCGGGCTCGGCGCCCGTGCGCTCCAGCGCGGCCAGGATGTCCTTGATCCGGTCGATCGCCGCAAGGATCAGCGTCACGGCGTCCGGCGTCGCCATGGCGCCGGAGCGGAACTCGCCCATCAGGGTTTCGGCGGCGTGCGCCAGAGCCTCGAGCCGCGGCAGGCCGAGGAAGCCGCACGTCCCCTTCACCGTGTGAACCAGACGGAAGATGTTGCCGAGGATCTTGGCGTTCGCCGGTTCCTGCTCGAAGCGAACCAGCTCCACGTCAACGAGATCGAGGTTTTCCGCCGTTTCGGTCAGAAAGTCGCGCAGCAGGTCGTCCAACGCCAAGCCCCCACATGGCGCGCCACGCGGCGCAAGGGGATCATGGCTGACAAACCATAACGGATGGTTGCGGGAGCGCGCCCCCGCGACCGCCTCAGGCGGCGACGCGGGCCCAGGTGACGATGCGCTCGCCCTCGACCTCGGCCTCGATCGTGACTGTCATCTCGGCCGCGCGCGCGACCAGCCCGGCGTAGAAGGGCTGGATGACATGGGCGTCGATGCGGTCGTCGGGCGCGCGGCCCGCAAGCAGGTCGAGCACATTGGCCGGCACCCGGGCGTGGGGGCCCTCGGTGGCGAGCTTGAACTCGGTGGCCTCGCCTTCGCCGACCGCGGAGACCGTGATGGCGCCGCCGCGGGGGATCGTGGTCGCGGCCACCAGCACCAGGTTCAGCAGCAGCTTCACCTTGTTCTTCGGCAGCAGCTGGCGCGGCGCCTCCCAGATGAGCTTGGTCTTCTGGTCCTCGACGAAGCCGCGCGCGACCTGCTCGGCGTCGCCGAGATCCAGCATGGCGGCCGCCGAGCCGGCGGCGCCGAACGCGATGCGGCAGAACTGCAGCCGCGCCGAGGCCTGCGCCGCGCTCTTCTTGATGAGGTCGAACGCGAAGCCGCGCATGCCCTCGTCCTTCTCGTCCTCGAGAATCTCGAGGCCGTTGACGATGGCGCCCACCGGGCTGATCACGTCATGGCACACCCGGCTCGCGACGAGCGCCGCGAGATCGAGGCTGTCGAGCGTGATGAGGCCGGTGCCGGGAATCTCGTCGGAGGTTGACATCAGGGCTCCTGCCGAGGCTTGAGTGCGGCGTTCCGAGCGCTCGGCCCCCGCATGCCTCGCGAGTCGGTTCTTTCTGCAGCGAGCATGCCTGATACACGCTGGCGTATCCCGCCTCAAGGCGAGACCCGCGCCTCACATCCTGGGAGCCGCCGATGACCGTCGACGCTGTCGATGCGCGCCTGCTGAACGAGCTCGCCCGACTGTGCGTCGAGGCGGGACGGACCATCCTCGACGTCTATGAGGCCGAGAGCATCGCCGTACGGGCGAAGGATGACCGCAGCCCGGTCACGGAGGCCGACGAGCGGGCCGAGGCCATCCTGATCTCGGGGCTCGCGGCGCTGTTTCCGCATGTGCCGGTGATCGCCGAGGAGGCGAGCTCGCGCGACGGCGCGCCCGCGAGCGCACCGGAGACCTTCCTGCTCGTCGACCCGCTCGACGGCACCCGCGAGTTCATCGCGCGCAACGGCGAGTTCACGGTGAACGTCGGCCTGGTTTCGGGCGGCGCGCCGGTCGCCGGCTGCGTGCACGCTCCCGCGCTCGGAGCCACCTGGATCGGCGCCGCCGGCCTCGGCGCCAGCGTCGCGCGCGCGGCCTCGCGCGAGATTCCGGCTTCGTCCGCCTTTCAGCCGATCGCCGCCCGGACGGCGCCCGCCGAAGGCCTGTGCGCGGTGGCGAGCCGCAGCCACGCCGATCCGCAGACGGAGGCCTATCTTTCGACGCTGCCGGTGGCGCACCGCCGCTCGGCGGGCTCGTCCCTCAAGTTCTGCCTGGTGGCGGAAGGGGAGGCCGACGTCTACCCGCGCTTCGGCCCCACGATGGAGTGGGACACGGCGGCCGGCCATGCGGTGCTCGCGGCGGCGGGCGGGTCCGTGACCAGCCCGGACGGCGGCCGGTTCCGCTACGGCAAGGCGGACGCCGGGTTCCGGAACGGCGGCTTCGTGGCCTGGGGCCGGCGCAGCGCCTGACCCGGTCTCAGTTCTCGATCAGCTGGCGGCGCAGCTTCGGCCAGGCGGCGTCGGCTTCGCGCAGGTTCGCCGCCGCGTCGCGGTCCTCGGGGCTGCGGAACAGGTAGAGGCGGTCTCCGCTGATCCGGAACAGCAGCGGGTGGCCGGCGGCCGCCACGCCTCGCGCCACGGCGCGCGGATCGTAGCCGCCATAGCGCGGCGCATAGGCCTCGGGCTTCGACAGGAAGGCGGCGCGGTTCGCCTCGCTCTCGAAGCGCCAGGCGGCTCCGCCCCATTCGACCTCGATGTCGCGGCGCCCCTGCACGGGCCGGCCGTCGGTGAAATAGGCCACCGGATCGTAGCCGTAGAGAGCGATGCCGCTCGCCGGATCGGAGACGACGCGTTCGGTCAGTCCGGGCGTGGCCTGCGCCGCTCCGGCCAGGAGACCGGCGCATGCGATGCCCAGAAGCGGCCCGAACAGGCGCGGTGTTCTCATCGTCCCGTCTGTCCCCGGACGGCGCGCCACACGGCGGCCTTGTGAGCGTTCTCTCCTGTAATCCGGGGCCGTTCACCTTCCAGTAAAGCGGATCGCTCAAATTGGAACGAATCGGCGCGACCCTGCGGTTCGCCGCTCGCGACGCGCCATCCGAGAGAAGGAACGCAGCGATGATCCTGAGAGCGCTCATCACGAGTCTCGCGTTCGGCGTCGGCGTCTCGGCCGCGACCACGGCGTCCGCCCAGTATGACGGCGCGCCGCGCGCCGAGCGCGCCGCCTATTCCCGCGACGACGAAGGCCCCCGGCGAACCTATTCGGTCCAGGAGATCGTCGATCGCGGCAACTCGTTCTTCGGGTCCACGACCCGCGGGCTCGCCGGCATCGTCGAGAAGGCCACCAGCATGTGGGGCGAGCCGAACGCCTACATCCTCGGCGAGGAAGGCTCCGGCGCCTTCATCGGCGGCTTGCGCTACGGCGAGGGCAAGCTGTTCACCCGCGACGGCGCGCCGGACAACCGGGTCTACTGGCAGGGCCCCTCGCTCGGCCTGGACTTCGGCGGAGACGGGGCCCGCACGATGATCCTGGTCTACAATCTGCGCTCGCCGGACGCGCTGTTCAGCCGGTTCGCCGGCGTCAACGGCTCGGCCTATCTGGTCGGCGGCTTCGGCATGACGGCGCTGAAGGACTACGAGACCGTGCTGGTGCCGATCCGGACCGGCGTGGGCGCGCGGCTCGGCGTCAATGTCGGCTATCTGAAGTTCACGCCGAACTCGACCTGGAACCCGTTCTGAGGTCTCCTGCCCGGTCGCTTGGCGGGGCCTGGGCGGTGTGCCATTGTGGCTGCGGGCGGACGACCTGCGGCCTGCATATGGTCGCCAGGCCAGTGAGCAGCCGAATGCGCGCCGAGCGAGCCTGAATGGTCGAGCCCATCCTCTACGCCAGCTTCGGCTTCCTGCTCGCCACCCTGCTGTGGCTGCTGTTCCTGCCTGCGTTCTGGCGCCGGGCGGTCCGGCTGACGACCAAGCGTCTGGTGAACCGCCTGCCCGTCTCCGCGTCCGAGATCATCGCCGCGCAGGACCGCCTGCGGGCTGAGCATGCCATGGCCGTGAGGGCCGTGGAGCGGCGGGCGGAGCGGGAGGCGACGCTCGCGGCGCAGGCCCAGATCGGCGCGGCGCGCGCGCATGCGACGGAGCTTCGCCAGCGCGCCGAGATCGCGGACCTCAAGGCGAGGATCGCGACGCTCGAGGCCGAAGCGGTCGCGTTGAAAGCGGATCTCGAGCGCAGCGAACGTCGTGCGGCGGCCGTGCAGGCTGAGCTCGACGCCGGCCGCGCCGCGGAAGGCGCGACGGCCGAGGGGGATCGGTCTGAGACCGAGCTGACGCGCCGGAGCGCCGAGGTCCTCTCGCTGCGCGCCCAGGCGGCGCCTGCCGCGGGCCCGGAGCCGCAGCTTCCCCAGCGGGCGGCGCTCTCGGCGGCCGACGCCGAGGCGCTGCGCGCCTTGCGGACGCGTCTCGATGAAGTCGCCGATGCGATCGTTCGCGCGGCGGGGGCGGATGAGCCTGACGAGCCCCGCCCGCGCGAGACGCCCGACCGCGACCGCGTCAGGCTGGTCTCGCCGGTCAGCTAGTCCGGATTACGAGGAGACGCGGGCCCCGCGTCTCGCGTCGCCGCACGTCAGGCCGGCTGCGGATCGTTCCGGCTGTAGAACGGCTTCAGGTCCCGCGAGAAGTACTCGTCGAGCGGCGAGCCCGGCGCCTCGACGAAGTCGATGACGTCGGACGGCCGCGCGGCAGTCTCCAGCACCTCGCCGACCCGGTCGAGAACGGCGTCGATGTCGCCTTCCACCGTGAGGCCGATGACCAGGCGGCGCACCCCTTCGGAATCGGCGAACACCGCCTGACCGATATGGGCCTTCTTCACCTCGGGGATCGTGGCGAACAGCGCGGCCAGCGGCGCGGTCAGATGGACCGGGGCCGGCGACGGTTCGCCGATCATCATCGGGGGCTCTTCCTCAGCGCCGTCGCCATCCTGGTCGTCGTCCTCGAAACCTTCGGCCGCGCGCTCGAAATCGCCGTCGAGCATGCAGGCGACGTCCTCGGCCATCAGCTCGCGACCGTAGTCCGAGCCGGGATTCAGCACGAAATTGGCGTCGTCGATCTGCTCGAGGATCTGCCGGAAGGTCTGCCGGACGACCTGCAGCTTCTCGTCGCCGAACATCGCCTTGATCCGGCTCTCCGAGGTGAAGACCGGCACGAAGGACAGATCGTCGTTGCTGACCTCCGGGACCACATAGCCTTCACGCGCGTCGCCGCTGTCGATGAGGGCGAAGGCGAGCTCCGCGTCCAGCAGTTCCTTGAGGAACGCGGCGCGGTGCTCCGGCTGTTCGGCGGCCCGGACCAGCGAGCGCTCGAGGTCGTTCTCGGGGGTGAACATCGGCGCTCTCCGGTTGCTTGCGCGGCCGCAGATGCGGCCGCAGGGACGTCACGCGGCCTTGGCGAGGCCCGGGCGCAGTTCGGCGTAGGCCCAGTCGAGCCATTCGGTGAGCGCAGCGAGATCGGAGGCTTCGACGGTCGCGCCGCACCAGATGCGTAGGCCGGGAGGCGCGTCCCGATAGGCGCCGAAGTCGTAGCCGACGCGCTGCGCCTCGATCAGGCCGACGAGCTGGTTGGCGAACGCTCTCTGCTCGGCCGCCGGCAGCGCCAGCACGGCGGGGTCGACGATGCGCAGGCAGACGCCGGTGTTGGCGCGCGTCGCCGGATCCTCGGCCAGGTTCTGGAGCCACGGCGTCCGCGCCACGTAATCGTGGATGACCGCGGCGTTGCGGTTCGCCCGCCCGACCAGACCCTTGAGGCCGCCGACCGAGCGGCCCCACTTCAGCGCGTCGAGATAGTCCTCCACGCAGAGCATGGACGGCGTGTTGATCACGTCGCCCTGGAACAGCCCCTCGTCCAGCTTGCCGTCATGCGTCATGCGGAACAGCTTCGGCAACGGCCAAGCCGGCACGTAGCTCTCCAGGCGCTCGACCGCGCGCGGCCCGAGGATCAGCACGCCATGCGCGGCCTCTCCGCCCATGATCTTCTGCCAGGAGAAGGTCACGACATCGAGCTTGGCGTAGTCGAGCTCCATCGCGAACGCGGCGGAGGTCGCGTCGCAGATCGTGAGGCCCGCGCGGTCCGCGGGGATCCAGTCGGCGTTCGGCACGCAGACGCCGGCGGTCGTGCCGTTCCAGGTGAACACCACGTCATTGTCGAAATCGACGGCGGACAGGTCGGGCAGCTTGCCGAACTCGGCGACCGTGGCCTTCACGTTCGGCAGGCGCAGTTGGGCCACCGCGTCGGTCACCCAGATCGCGCCGAAGCTCTCCCATGCCAGAACCTCGACGCCGCGGGCGCCGAGCAAGGACCACATCGCCATCTCGACGGCGCCGGTGTCGGAGCCCGGCACGATCGCGATGCGGTGGCTCGCAGGCACTTCGAGCACCTCGCGCGTGAGGTCGATCGCCTCCTTCAGCTTGGCCCTGCCAAGCGGGGAACGATGCGAACGGCCGAGCGCCGCGTCCTTCAGGGCGTCGAGCGACCAGCCGGGACGCTTGGAACAGGGGCCTGACGAGAAATTCGGGTTCTGGGGCCGCACGCGCGGGGCGACATTGGTCATTGCTGCATCCTCACGGACCGAACCTCGAAAGAACGGGGTTCGGAACGCTCCCTATCAGCCGGGCCCTCCCGCGCGTCAAGCCGCCAGGAGCCCGGGAGACTGCAGGGCAGCCCTTCGGACGATCGCCGGGCGGCGCAAAACGCAAAAAAGGCGGCGCTGGCGCGCCGCCTTGATCGCCGTGAGCGTCGGAAGGCGTCAGTCGAGCAGGTAGCGGAAGCCGACGCGGAACTCGTGGGCCTGGATATCGTCGACCTTCACCCGGCCGCGGCCGCCGGCGGCCGCGATCGGCTTGGAGCGGGCCTCGCCCAGATCGACGAAGCGGTAGTTGGTGTCGATGATCAGGTTGTCGCTGACCTCGTAGCCGACGCCGGCCGTCAGGTTCCACGCGAAGTTCCACTTGCCGTCGCCGGAATAGGACGGATTGCCGGCCGAGTTCGAGCGGTAGTTGTGGACGTCGAGATAGGCCGCGCCGATGCCGCCGCCGACGTAAGGCGTGAAGCCGTAGTAAGTGCCGGCGTCGAAATAGGCGTTCGCGAAGATCGTGAACGCGTCGATCTTCATGGTCTCGCGAGACGTGCCGGAGCCGCCGCAGGGGCCGGGGCAGAACAGCCGGCCGCGGAAGCGCGAGCGGGTCTCGTAGTCCGCGGTGACGTCGGTGCGGAACCACTCGTTGAACCTGTAGCCGACGCCGCCGCCGAAGACGACCGCGTCGCCCATCTTCTCGCCGCTGAAGCTGCGGTTGCCCGCGAAAGCCGGCGCGTTGGTGTCGTAGCGAGCCTTGGGATCGCGGTAGACCTTGTAGCCGATGTCGCCGCGCAGATACCAGTTGGAGCCGAACTCGACGGGCTCGGGCGCCGGCTCGAGCAGCGGCGGTTCGGGAAGATCGGCTGCGCGGCTCGCGACCGGCGCGAGCGCGAGTAGTGCCGCGCCGGCAAGCGCGTAGGTCGAGAGCTTGGCCATCCTGCCATGTCCTTGATCTGCGGCGCCCGCAACAGCGAGGCAGCGCATGTTCATCTCACGGACGGCACACTGGCAGGTAAGTCGTTAATGAGCGTTTAACCTTAACCTTTAACCGTGCTGGCTGGACTACGCGGTGACTGTTGTCTCGCCGGCGCAACACATAGCGCCGGCCACGCGCGGACAGTATCGGCGGGACCTCAGGCGGCCACGCGCGTGATGACGTCGACGACGTCGTCGACGACGTGCGAGACGAGGTCGTGGTCGTCCCCCTCGGCCATCACCCGGATCACCGGCTCGGTGCCGGATGGTCGGATCACCAGCCGGCCATGCGCGCCCAGGCGTTCGGTGGCGTCGGTGATCGCGGCGCGGACCTTCTCGTCATCCAGCGGGCGGCCGGACTTGTAGCGCACGTTCTTCAGGATCTGCGGCAGCGGCTCGAAGCGGTGGCAGACCTCCGACACCGGCTTGCCGGCCTTCTGCACCACGGCCAGAAGCTGCAGGGCCGCGACCAGCCCGTCGCCCGTGGTGGCGTAGTCCGACAGCACGATGTGGCCGGAGGGCTCTCCCCCGACGTTGTAGCCCTGCGCCCGCATGCGCTCGACGACGTAGCGGTCGCCGACCGGCGTGCGCTCCAGCGTCAGGCCGATCGAGGCCAGATACCTCTCGAAGCCCAGGTTCGCCATCACGGTCGAGACCAGGCCGGGGGCGCTCAGCCTGCCCTCTTCGGCCCAGGAGGAGCCCACGACCGCCATCAGCTGGTCGCCGTCGACGATCTGCCCCTTCTCGTCGACGATCATCACCCGGTCGGCGTCGCCGTCGAGCGCGATGCCGAGGTCGGCGCGGGTCTCGTGGACCTTGGCGATCAGGGCCGAGGGCGAGGTCGAGCCCACGTCGCGATTGATGTTGACGCCGTTCGGCTCGACGCCGATCGCCACCACCTCCGCGCCGAGCTCCCAAAGCGCTTCCGGCGCGACCTTGTAGGCGGCGCCGTTGGCGCAATCGACGACGATCCTTAGCCCTTCGAGCGAGAGATTGCGGCTGACCGTCCGCTTCGCGAACTCGATGTAGCGGGCCTGCGCGTCGTCGATCCGCTTCGCGCGGCCAAGGCCCGCCGAGGCCGCGAGCTTCGGCCCGAGATCCGAATCCAGCAGCGCCTCGATCTCCGCCTCGACCTCGTCGGACAGCTTGTAGCCGTCCGGCGCGAACAGCTTGATGCCGTTGTCGTCATACGGATTGTGCGAGGCCGAGATCATCACGCCGAGATCGGCGCGCATCGAGCGGGTGATCAGCGCGACCGCAGGGGTCGGCAGCGGCCCCACCAGCAGGACGTTGACGCCGACCGAGGTGAAGCCGGCCTGCAGGGCGCTCTCGATCATGTAGCCTGAAAGCCGCGTGTCCTTGCCGATGACGACGCGGTGGCGGTAGTCGCCCCGGCGGAAGGCGATGCCGGCCGCCATGCCGACCTTCAGCGCGAAGTCGGGCGTGATCGGGAACTTGTTGGCGCGTCCGCGGATGCCGTCGGTGCCGAAATATTTGCGCGTCATCAAGCGCTCCTGCATCGCGCGCGGCCAGCCGCGCGCTGCTCGTTTCCTGTCATGGTCACGATACCGCATTGCGGTTCAAAAAGGATGAGCGAGGTCAAAGGGGACGCCGCGCCGGGGCGAAAGCGGCTGCGGCCGGCTTCCCGACGCATCTGTGCGGATTCGCGTCGGAGCGCGGGCCTCCAAGTTTAACTGGCAGTATATCCCGAAAGAATTGGAAGCACTTCCATTGATAAAACCTTGAACTTGTCGCCCGCTTGCAGCGCCGCCAACAACGGCGGCAGGACCGCGGCTCGCTAAAAGAGTCGCGGCGCGTAAACAACGCAAGGGGAGAAGACGCCATGACCAGGATTATGGCCATCGCAGGTGCGGCTCTGCTGCTGTCCGGAGCCGCGGCCTCGGCCGCCGGTTGGCCGGCCTTCGACACGCTCGATGCGGACGGCAGCGGCAGGATCAGCCGCGTGGAGTGGGAGAAGAGCGTCGGCACTCTGAAGCTCGACCCCGCCCCGACCTTCACGGCGATGGACACCGACAACAACAACGGCGTCGATGAGGAAGAGTGGGCTGCGGCCGAGAAGCTGACGAAGGGCTACACCGAGCGCTGCCGCGAGGCCTCCGCGTCCTGGTGCAAGGACGCCAAGTAGCCGACAGGACTCCAGGCGCGGCTGGCGGCCCTCGCCACGCCGATCCCTCTCCCGCGAGCCGCGGCGGGCGAGGCGCCCCGGAAGCAGAAAGGCCGGGCTTTCGCCCGGCCTTTCGATTCACGCCTGAGGCTGCGGCTCCAGCCCCGGATCGGGCCGCGGCCGCGGCTTGCCGGCGGTCGGAACGGCGGAGCCGCGCGGCGCCGGGGGCTCGTCGGTCGCGTCGCGCACCGGCGGGTGACCCGCGAGCAGGTTCTTGATCTCCTCGCCGGTCAGCGTCTCGTATTCGAGCAGCGCCTTGGCGAGCGTCTCCATCTGGTCGCGATGCTCGGTGATGATGCGCTTCGCGGTCTCGTAGCCCTCGTCGATGAAGCGTTTGATCTCGTTGTCGATCTTCAGCATCGTCGTGCCCGAGACGTTCTGCTGGCGCGCGACCGACATGCCGAGGAACACCTCGTCCTGGTTCTCGCCATAGGCGACGGTGCCGAGCTCCTTCGAGAAGCCCCAGCGCGTCACCATCCCGCGGGCGATGTTGGTCGCCATCTGGATGTCGGACTGCGCGCCGGCCGTCACCTTCTCGTCGCCGAAGAACACCTCCTCGGCGACGCGGCCGCCCATCGCCATCGCGAGCCGCGAGGTCAGCTGCTCGTAGGAGATGGAGATCTGGTCGCGCTCCGGCAGGTACTGCACCATGCCGAGCGCGCGGCCGCGCGGGATGATCGTCGCCTTGTGGATGGGATCGTTCGCCGGCGTGTAGAGCGCGACGATGGCGTGGCCGGCTTCGTGATAGGCGGTCACCCGCTTCTCCTCGTCCGTCATCACCATGCGGCGCTCGGCGCCCATCATGATCTTGTCCTTGGCTGCGTCGAACTCCGCCGCGGTCACCATCCGCTTGGAGCGCCGAGCCGCGAGCAGCGCGGCCTCGTTGACGAGGTTCATCAGATCCGCGCCCGAGAAGCCCGGCGTGCCGCGCGCGATGGTCTTGAGGTCGACGTCCGGCGCCAGCGGCACCTTGCGGACATGGACCTTCAGGATCTTCTCGCGGCCGATGATGTCGGGGTTCGCGACCACGACCTGGCGGTCGAAGCGGCCCGGACGCAGCAGCGCAGGGTCCAGCACGTCGGGACGGTTGGTGGCGGCGATCAGGATGATGCCCTCGTTCGCCTCGAACCCGTCCATCTCGACCAGCAGCTGGTTGAGCGTCTGCTCGCGCTCGTCATTGCCGCCGCCGAGGCCGGCGCCGCGGTGACGACCGACCGCGTCGATCTCGTCGATGAAGATGATGCAGGGCGCGTTCTTCTTGGCCTGCTCGAACATGTCGCGCACGCGGCTCGCGCCGACGCCGACGAACATCTCGACGAAGTCGGAGCCCGAGATCGTGAAGAACGGCACGTTCGCCTCGCCCGCCACCGCGCGCGCGATCAGCGTCTTGCCGGTGCCGGGGGGGCCGACGAGCAGGACGCCGCGCGGGATGCGGCCGCCGAGGCGCTGGAACTTCTGCGGGTCGCGCAGGAACTCGACGATCTCCTCGAGGTCGCTCTTGGCCTCGTCGACGCCCGCGACGTCCTCGAACGTCACCCGGCCGTGCGCCTCGGTGAGGAGCTTCGCCTTGGACTTGCCGAAGCCCATCGCCTTGCCGGCGCCGCCCTGCATCTGGCGAGACAGGAACACCCAGACGCCGATCAGCGCGATGAAGGGCAGCCACTGCAGCAGCAGCGCGACGAACCAGGGCATGTTCTCGCCAGGCGGGCGGGCCGTGATGGCGACGCCCTTGCCGTAGAGACGCTGCACCAGCGACGGGTCGTTCGGCGCGTAGGTCTGGAACTGGGCGCCGTCAGTGTACTGGCCGGTGATGTTCTGGCCTTCGATGACGACGCCGCGGACGCGGCCGTTATCGACCTCGTTCAGAAGCTGGCTGAAGGAGATGTCGTTCGTCTGAGCGCGCTGCCCCGGGTTCTGGAACAGGGTGAAAAGCGCCAGCAACAGCAGGACGATGATCACCCACAGGGCGAAGTTCCGGAAATTGGGGTTCATTGCGGGCCTTTCGCGGCGGCGGCGTGGATTGAGGACGCGCCGCACCGTCCGCGAATGTAGGCTCGCCGCAGGCCGCTGCCAAGACGAAGGAACGACGAGCAATCCGTCGGCCCACGCTGTTGCGCCACATTTGGGGGGTGTAATCATCACAGATGCGCGGGCTGGCGGGGGCGGACTGACGCGCGGCGCTCGAGGATATCCCGGATGACCACCTTCGACAGTCGTGAACGGGCCATGGAGGCCATGTTCGTCCATGACGAGGAAATGAAGTTCTTCGCCTATGCCCGGCGCAACAGGCTGCTCGGGCTGTGGGCCGCCGAGAAGCTCGGCAAGCAGGGCGTCGAAGCCGAGGCTTACGCAAAGTCGGTGGTGATGGCGGACTTCGAGGAAGAGGGCGACAACGACGTGTTCCGCAAGGTCCGGCGGGATTTCGACGACGCCCAGGTCCAGCTTTCCGACCACCAGATCCGTCGCACGATGGACGAGTTGCTGGCGACCGCCGTCGATCAGATCAAGGCGGAGCGGTGAGACGCCGGAGCGGCGGCGCACGGGGCCGCATTTGAGGACATCGGAGCCGCGCCCTGCCGCCTTCCCGGCGGCGGCGCTCGAGTTCGGCGGCACGCACTTCAACGGCTGGCTTTCTCTCACGTCTCCGCTGGTGGTGGAGGCGGTGGCGCGCGCAGGCTTCGCATCCGTGACGCTCGACGCCCAGCACGGCTTCGCGACGTTCGACAGCATCGTCGAGGGCGTGGCGGCCGCAGCGCTCGCGGACGCCCCGGCGCTGGTGAGGCTGCCGGCCGGCGACTACGCGCTGGGCGCTCGGTCGCTCGATGTCGGGGCCGCCGGCCTGATCGCGCCGATGATCGAGGCCGCGGCCGACGCCCGCGCCTTCGTGGACGCGGTCAAGTTCCCGCCGGTCGGCCGCCGCAGCTGGGGGCCGAGCCGCGCCATGACCCTGCTGGGCCTCGACCGCGACGACTATCTGGCGAGCGCCAACGAGCTGACGCTGGCGCTCGCGATGATCGAGACCGAGCGCGGGCTGGCGAATGTGGACGAGATCGCCCGGACCGAGGGCGTCGACGGGTTGTTGATCGGGCCGAACGACCTCAGCGTCTCGCTGACGCGCGGCGCGACGATCGACGTCGGCCATCCGAAGGTCGTCGAAGCGCTCGGCCAGGTGCTCGCCGCCGGACGCAGCGCGGGAAAGCCGGTCGCGGTGTTCGCGAACTCGCCTGCGATGGCGTCCGACTATGTGCGTCGGGGCTTCCCCATGATCGCGCTCGGCCCCGACCTCGCCTTCCTCTCCGCCGGCGCCGAGCGGGCGCTTTCGGACGTGTTCGACGCGCCGGCGATCGGCGTCTCGGCTGGCGGATGAGCTTTTGCGGCCTCGGATCGCGATGTCGCGGAGCGGCACCCGCCGGCGTCGGACTTGAACATAACGCCGGGATCATGCGTTTGCAGACCGGATCGCGCGCTTCGGCGCCAGCGCGCGCAAGACGTTTCGGCCGGGGCGGACGGAGCTCTGCGAACGGCGCATTCGGAAATGAGGAGTTCGACGCCAATGACCCCACTTCTAAGGACTTTGCTCGCTGGCGGCGCCTTGCTCGTCACGGCCGGGGCGGCGCACGCCGACACCGCGATCGCGACCACGGCGCTGAACGTCCGCGCCGGCCCCGGCACGAGCTATCCGGTGATCGACACGCTCCCGGAAGGCGAGGCCGTGAACGTGCTCGGCTGCACCGGCTCGTGGTGCGAGATCAGCATGGGCGCGCAGGGCACCGGCTTTGCGAGCGCCAGCTATCTGGATCGCGCCGGCGGCCCGTCCTCCCGGTCGACGGTGGTCATCGACGAGTATGAGCCGGAGGTGATCACCGGCCTGTCGATCGGCGGGTATTGGGACAGCCGCCCCTATTATTACGATGACGGCTTCTACTACTGGGGCGGGCGCTGGTACTCGGAGCGTCCGGGACGCTCCGGCTGGGAGCGCTCCTGGCGGCGGGACCACCACCGCGGCAGACATCACGGTCGCGGCGGCTGGGATCGGCCGGGTCGCGGCGACGGTCCCGGACGGCCGGGACGCGGCCCTGATCGCGGCGGCGACCGCGGCGACCGCGGAGGCTGGAGCGGCGACCGGGGCGACCGCGGCGGAGATCGTGGAAACCGGGGCGGTGATCGTGGCGATCGCGGCGGGCGCGGCGGCGGAGATATCTTCAGCGGCGACCGCGGCGGACGCGGCGGCGGGGACCGGATCGGCGGCGGCGGCGATCGCGGCGACCGGATGGGCCTCGACCGCGCCGGCGGCGGCGGGCGCGGCATGATCGGCGCTGGCGGCGGCGGCCGGGGCGGCGGCGATCATGGCGGCCGTGGCGGCCGCGAGCGCTAGAAGAACCAGACGGGCGGCGCGAGCCGCCCGTCCTGCTTTCGGGCTCAGTCGGCGCCGAACACCCGGGCGAACACGGCGTCCACCGCCTTGAAGTGATAGCCGAGGTCGAACGCCTCCTCGAGCTCGGCCTCGGACAGGAAGCCGCGCACTTCCTGGTCGGCCTTGAGCAGCGTCAGGAAATCGCCTTCGCCCCGCCAGACCGGCATCGCGTTCCGCTGCACGAGCCGGTAGGCGTCCTCGCGCGAGGCGCCCTTCTGGGTGAGCGCCAGCAGCACGCGCTGCGAGTGCACCAACCCGCCGAGCCGGTCGAGATTGGCCTGCATGCGCTCTGGATAGACCAGCAGCTTTTCCACCACCCCGGCCAGACGGTTGAGCGCGAAGTCGAGCGTCACCGTCGCGTCCGGGCCGATCATCCGCTCGACCGAGGAATGCGAGATGTCGCGCTCGTGCCAGAGCGCGACGTTCTCCATCGCGGGCAGCGCATAGGAGCGCACCATCCGCGCGAGGCCCGTGACGTTTTCGGTCAGCACCGGATTGCGCTTGTGCGGCATCGCCGACGAGCCCTTCTGCCCCTCGGAGAAGAACTCCTCCGCCTCCAGCACCTCGGTGCGCTGCAGATGGCGGATCTCGGTCGCGAGCCGCTCGCAGGACGACGCCACCACGCCGAGGGTCGCGAAGAACATCGCGTGACGGTCGCGCGGGATCACCTGGGTCGAGACCGGCTCGACGGCGAGCCCGAGCTTCTCGGCGACATGCGCCTCCACCGCCATGTCGACATTGGCGAAGGTGCCGACAGCGCCGGAGATCGCGCAGGTGGCGATCTCCTTGCGCGCCGCGATCAGCCGCTCGCGGGCGCGCTGGAACTCGACATAGTAGCCGGCGAGCTTGAGCCCGAACGTCGTGGGCTCCGCATGGATGCCGTGGCTGCGGCCGATGGTTGGCGTGCGCTTGTGCTCGAGCGCCCGGGCCTTGAGCGCCGCAAGCAGGCGGTCGACGTCCGCGATCAGCAGATCGGCCGCCCGCTTCAGCTGCACCGCGAGGCAGGTGTCGAGCACGTCGGAGGACGTCATGCCCTGATGGACGAAGCGCGCGTCCGGACCGACGAACTCGGCGAGATGGGTCAGGAAGGCGATCACGTCATGCTTGGTCACGCGCTCGATCTCGTCGATGCGGTCGACGTCGAACGTCGCGGCGCCGCCCTTCTCCCAGATCGTCTTCGCGGCCTCTTTCGGGATCACGCCGAGCTCGGCCAGCGCGTCGGCGGCGTGCGCCTCGATCTCGAACCAGATGCGGAAGCGCGTCTCCGGCGACCAGATCTCGGTCATCTCGGGACGGGAGTAGCGGGGGATCATGGGCGTCGCTCGGCTTGGAGGGGCGCGGGCGTCCTACCGACGCAGCGAGCCTGGCGCAAGGAGCCAGAGCGCAACGCGGGTCCTCTCAGCCCTCCTCCGGGTCCTTCAACGGCTTGAGCAGAGTGCGTCCCCGCCCCTGCGGGCCCGGGCGGCCCTCCGCGAGCGCCGCCACGATGCCGTGCAGCGTCTGGAGGTCCTGGCGGGACGGATCCATGCGGTGGATCATGTTGCGGATGTTGCGGATCATCGAAGCCCGCTTCTCGGGCGAACGGAAGAAGCCGGTCTCGTCGAGCTCGCCTTCGAGATGCGCGAACAGCGCGACGATCTCGGCCTGCGTGCCGGGCGGCGAGCGGGTCGGCATCTCGAACGCCGGCGCGCCCCCGGTCGCGGCCTTGAACCATTCATAGCCGACGAGCAGCACCGCCTGGGCGAGGTTGAGGCTGGCGTAGGCCGGGTTCACCGGAAACGTCACCACCCGGCTCGCGAGGGCGATCTCGTCATTCTCGAGCCCGGTCCGTTCGCGGCCGAACAGCAGCCCGACGCGTCCGCCGCCCGCCGCGTGCTGCGCCATCAGGCGCGCCGCGGCTTCCGGCGCGTCGACGGGCTTCGCCTGTCCCCGCCCCCGCGCCGTGGTGGCGAACAGAAGCGTCAGGTCCGCGATCGCCTCCTCTATGCTGTCGAAGTGGCGCGCCGCCTCCAGGATATGGTGGGCCCCGGCCGAGCGGACCCGCGCGCCCTCGGCCTCGGTCTTGCCCGGCGCGCGGACCACGCGCAGGTCGCTGAGCGCGAAGTTGGCCATCGCGCGGGCGACGGCGCCGACGTTTTCAGCGAGCTGCGGCTCGACCAGAACCACGGCGGGTCCTGCGGGCAGCAGGGCTGCGGCGTCTGCCTTGGTGCGATCGGTGCCCGCCATGTCCTCGGTCCGGAAAAGTGTGGGGCGCGAGATGGCCCAAGCCCGGCAGCCGACGCAAGCCCCTCAGTGGGCCGGCCGCTCCACGGCGGCCGCCGCCAGGGCCGCCAGCGGCAGCGCGGCGCCCACGACGGCCAGGCCGGCCCAGCCGAAATAGGCGAACACCGGGCTCGTCAGCGCGGAGCCGAGCGCGCCGCCGAGGAACAGGATCGCGACATAGAGGCCGTTGATCCGGCCGCGGGCCGCGGCGTCGAGCCCGTAGATCTCGCGTTGCCCGAGGATCATGTTGGCCTGCACGCCCATGTCGAGCACGATCGCGGCCAGCAGCAGGCCGGCGAGGCCCAGCGTCCAGTCGAGGCCCGCCAGGATCATGCCGGCGACGCCGCACGCGATGGCGATCAGCGTGCCGATCCGGGTGTGGCCGGCGTCGGCCATGCGGCCCGCGAAGGGAGCGATCAGGGCGCCGCTCGCGCCGGCCAGCGCGAACAGGCCGATCATGCTGTGGGACCAGCCATATTCGCCGGCGAGCCGCATCGGCGAAGCTGTCCAGAAGAGGCTGAAGGCGGCGAACATCGCCGCCTGATAGAGCGCCCGCCGGCGCAGCGTCGGGTATCGGGCGAGCAGCTCCGCCATGGAGCCGATCAGCTCGCCATAGCTCATCCGGCTTTCCGGCCGGCGCGACGGAATCAGCGCGCGCAGCGCGAGAGCGGTGACGGCCATCAGCACGGCGGACAGGCCGAACATCGCCCGCCACCCGAACGCGTCCGCCACCACGCCGGCGACCGGCCGCGCCAGCAGGATGCCGAACAGCAGACCGCTCATGATCGTGCCGACAACGCGGCCGCGGCTCGCCTCGGGCTCCATCCCGGCGATGAGCGGCAGCAGCATCTGGGCCGCGACGGACGCGATCCCGATCAGCAGCGAGGCCGCCAGGAACACGGCGCCGTTCGGGGCCGCGGCGGCCGCCAGGAGGGCGGCGGCCGCCGCTGACAAGGTCGCGGTCAGCAGCCTGCGGCTCTCGACGAGGTCGACCAGAGGCGCGAGGAGCAGCAGGCCGATCGCGTAGCCGACCTGGGTCAGCGCCACAACGGCGCTCGCAAGCGTCGCCGCCACGCCGAGGTCCCGCGCGATCAGGTCGACGAGCGGCTGTGCGTAATAGAGGTTCGCGACGATGGCTCCGCAGGCGGCCGCCGCCGCAAGCACCACGCCCCGGCCGGCGCCCGCCGCGGAGCGCGGAGCGTCGAGCGCTATCCTGGTCTCGGCCATCTGGTGAAATCCGTCGGTGAGAGAAGCGGGGCGGGCAGCGCCCGAAGTAATCCGCCGCCGGCCCCGCGCCTATATGCTGCGATGCAAGAGTTCGGCTGCAAAACGAGCCGCGTCCGCCTTTGCCGGTTCCGGCCGCGATGCTAAGGACTGTCGCGATCGTCGCGCCGGCGCTCGCGCCGGCCCCGCCCGCCACCGAGGAAGGCCGTCCCGCCCATGCCGAAGATCAAAGTCGCCAATCCCGTCGTCGAGATCGACGGCGACGAGATGACCCGGATCATCTGGCAGGCGATCAAGGACAAGCTGATCCATCCCTACCTGGATCTCGATCTGGAATATTACGACCTCGGGGTCGAGAACCGGGACGCCACCGACGACCGCGTCACCGTCGAGGCGGCGGAGGCCATCAAGCGGGTCGGCGTCGGCGTGAAGTGCGCCACCATCACGCCGGACGAAGCCCGGGTGCAGGAGTTCGGCCTCAAGAAGATGTGGCGGTCGCCGAACGGCACGATCCGCAACATCCTCGGCGGCGTGATCTTCCGGGAGCCGATCATCTGCAAGAACGTGCCGCGGCTGGTGCCGGGCTGGACGCAGCCGATCGTGGTCGGCCGCCACGCCTTCGGCGACCAGTACCGGGCGACCGACTTCCGCTTCCCCGGCAAGGGCAAGCTGACCATCAAGTTCGTCGGCGAGGACGGCCAGACGATCGAGCACGAGGTGTTCGACGCGCCGGGCTCGGGCGTCGCGATGGCGATGTACAACCTCGACGACTCGATCCGAGACTTCGCCCGCGCCTCGCTGAACTACGGCCTGAACCGCGGCTTCCCGGTCTATCTGTCGACCAAGAACACGATCCTGAAGGCCTATGACGGCCGCTTCAAGGACATCTTCCAGGAGATCTACGAGGCCGAGTTCAAGGACCAGTTCGCGGCCAAGAAGATCTGGTACGAGCACCGGCTCATCGACGACATGGTGGCGTCCGCGCTGAAGTGGTCCGGCGGCTATGTCTGGGCCTGCAAGAACTATGACGGCGACGTGCAGTCCGACACGGTGGCGCAGGGTTTCGGCTCGCTCGGCCTCATGACCTCCGTGCTGACCACGCCGGACGGCAAGATCATGGAGGCCGAGGCCGCCCATGGCACCGTCACGCGGCACTACCGCGAGCACCAGAAGAGCAAGGCGACCTCGACCAACTCGATCGCCTCGATTTTCGCCTGGACGCGCGGCCTCGGCCACCGGGCCAAGCTCGACGACAACGCCGAACTGAAGCGGTTCGCCGAGACTCTGGAGAAGGTCTGCGTCGACACCGTCGAAAGCGGCTTCATGACCAAGGACCTCGCGCTGCTGGTCGGCCACGAGCAGGGCTGGCTGACGACGCAGGGGTTCCTCGACAAGGTCGACGAGAACCTGCAGAAGGCGATGGGCTGAGCCAGCCGGCGCGGGGCTCCGGCCCTGCGCCCTCGCCTCCGAGAATTCGGCGGCGCTGAACCAGCATTCATTCCTGTGGCGCGCGCCGCCACGAAATGACCTCAGAGCATTTAGGCCGGGTTCATCGCGGATACGCTTCCATTGCTCGTGCGCCTCAACGAGAGCGCCAGAGTAAGGAGTGCATGCGATGGATCAGACCACCAAGCAGACCGCCCTCTTCTTCGGCTTTCTGGCCGCCGCGATGTCGCAGGTGTCCGCGGGTCAGGCCGCGCCCGCGGAGAGCGCGGATCCGGCGGGCGTTCACCGGAGCCTCGCGGCCGGCGACCAGCTCGGGCCCGGCGCGTCGAGCGCCGCCACGCGCGAGGCCGTGACGCGCCTGAAGCGCTCCGCCGGCGTCAAGCCCGCGGCGCGCGACGCGCAGGATCCCGCCCGCTCCTGAGCCTTTCGCGTCCCGAGCGTTCAGGCCGCCGCGAGCCGCGCCGCCACCGCGTCGAGCGCGTCATTGGCCTTGGCGCCGTCCGGCCCGCCCGCCTGGGCCATGTCGGGCCGGCCGCCGCCGCCCGAGCCGCCAAGCGCCGCGGAAGCCGCGCGAACCAGCTCAACGGCGTTGAACTTCGACGTCAGGTCCGGGGTGACGCCCACGACCACGCCGGCCTTGCCCTCGGAGGTCACGCCGACGATCGCGGCGACGCCCGAGCCGAGCGACTTCTTGGCTTCGTCGACGAGACCCTTGAGGTCCTTCATCTCGATGCCCTCGACCGTGCGGGCGAACAGCTTCACGCCCGCGACCTCGCGCAACGCGTCCGCCGCGCCGCCGCCGGCGCCGCCCATGGCGAGCTTCTTGCGCGCCTCGACCAGCTCGCGCTCGAGCCGCTTGCGCTCCTCCAGCAGGGCTTCGACGCGCGACACCACCTCGGCCTCGGGCGCGCGCAGCAACGCGGCGAGATCCGCAACGCGGGCGTTCTGCGTCTCGAAGTGCTGGCGCGCCGCCTCCCCGGTCAGGGCCTCGACGCGACGGACGCCCGCCGCGACGCCGCTCTCGCCGATGATCGTGATCGGCCCGATCTCGCCGGTCGCGCCCACATGGGTGCCGCCGCAGAGCTCGACCGAAAAGGCCCGCTCGCCGTCCTCGGCCTTGCCCATCGAGACGACCCGCACCTCGTCGCCATATTTTTCGCCGAACAGCGCCCGGGCGCCGGACTTCATCGCCTCCTCGACGCCCATCACGCGGGTCGTCACCGGGTCGTTCTGGAGAACGATCGCATTGGCGAGCGTCTCGATCCGGCCGAGCTCCTCGTCGCCGATCGGCTTGGGATGGCTGAAGTCGAACCGGAGCCGGTCGGGCGCCACCAGCGATCCCTTCTGCGCGATGTGATCGCCCAGCGTCAGCCGCAGCGCCTCGTGCAGCAGATGGGTGGCGGAATGGTTGCCCCGGATCTTGCGGCGGCGCTCATGGTCGACCTCGAAGGTCAGCCCGTCGCCCACCGCGACCGCGCCCTCCCGAACCTCGACCACATGGACGAACAGGTCGCCGAGCTTCTTCTGCGTGTCGGTCACCACGAGCCGGACGCCCTTGGCGGAAAGCTCCCCGACATCGCCGACCTGGCCGCCGGACTCGCCGTAGAACGGCGTCTGGTTCGTCACCAGCAGCCCGCGCTCGCCGGTCTCGAGGCGCTCGACCTCCTGGCCGTCCTTGACCAGCGCGACGACCGCGCCTTCGGCGCGCTCCACGCCATAGCCGAGGAACTCCGTCGGTCCGACGCGCTCGCGCAGGCCGAACCACACCGTCTCCGTCGCGGCCTCGCCCGAGCCGGACCAGGCGGCGCGCGCCTCGGCCTTCTGGCGCTGCATCGCGGCGTTGAAGCCGTCGACGTCCACCGTGACGCCACGCGGCCGGAGCGCGTCCTGCGTGAGGTCAAGCGGGAAGCCATAGGTGTCGTAGAGCTTGAAGGCGGTCTCGCCGGGCAGCCGGTCGCCGCCCGCGAGGCCCTCGGACGCCTCCTCGAGCAGGCCGAGGCCACGCGTGAGCGTCACGCGGAAGCGGGTCTCCTCGAGCTCCAGCGTCTCGGTGATCAGCGCCTCGGCGCGCACGAGCTCCGGATAGGCGGCGCCCATCTCGCGGATCAGGGTCGGAACGAGCCGCCACATCAGCGGATCGCGCGCGCCGAGCAGCTGCGCGTGGCGCATCGCGCGCCGCATGATCCGGCGCAGCACGTAGCCGCGTCCTTCGTTGGAGGGCAGCACGCCCTCGGCGACCAGGAAGCTCGAAGCCCGAAGATGATCGGCGATCACCCGATGGCTCGCCTGCGTCGGGCCTTCCGCGGGCACGCCGGTCGCCTCGACGCTCGCGCGGATCAGCGCGCGGAACAGATCGGTGTAGTAGTTGGACGTCACGCCCTGCAGGATCGCGGAGATGCGCTCGAGGCCCATGCCGGTGTCGATCGAGGGGCGCGGCAGCGGCCGGCGGTCGTTCGGCGCCACCTGATCGTACTGCATGAAGACCAGGTTCCAGAACTCCAGGAACCGGTCGCCGTCCTCGTCCGCGCTGCCGGGAGGCCCGCCGGCCACGCCCTCGCCCTGGTCGAAGAAGATTTCGGAGCACGGCCCGCAGGGGCCGGTGTCGCCGGCGGCCCAGAAATTGTCGGACGAGGCGATGCGGATGATGCGGTCGTCCGAGAGGCCCGCGATCTTCTTCCAGAGCCCATAGGCCTCGTCGTCGTCGATGTAGACGGTGACGAGCAGCCGGTCCTTGGGAAGCTCGAAATGCTTGGTGACGAGGTTCCAGGCGAGCTCGATCGCGCGATCCTTGAAGTAGTCGCCGAACGAGAAATTGCCGAGCATCTCGAAGAAGGTGTGATGCCGGGCCGTGTAGCCGACATTGTCGAGATCGTTGTGCTTGCCGCCCGCGCGCAGGCATTTCTGCGCCGTCGTCGCGGTGCTGTAGGGCCGGCGCTCGACTCCGGTGAACAGGTTCTTGAACTGAACCATGCCGGCGCTGGTGAACATCAGCGTCGGGTCGTTGCGCGGCACCAGCGGCCCGGAGGCGACGTGCTCGTGGCCCTCGCCTACGAAGTAGTCGACGAAGGTCTTCCGGATCTCGTTGACGCCGCTCATGATGCCGAAAATGCTCGCTGGATGTCTTGGAAGGCGGCCCGCCAGAACGGCCGACGCCCCGTCACGCGGGCCCCGAAGGGCCGCGCCACG
The DNA here is from genome assembly GCF_014196425.1 of Hansschlegelia beijingensis. GTDB lineage: Bacteria > Pseudomonadota > Alphaproteobacteria > Rhizobiales > Methylopilaceae > Methylopila > Methylopila beijingensis. Next base: position 216,009 of record NZ_JACIDR010000003.1, on the reverse strand, counting down.
GGGCGCGGGCGGCACATTAAGCGCCAGCTTCCTCGCATGTCCAGAAAACCCAGCGCCGCAGCGCGAACGCCGCCGGCCGGCTCAGTCGGCGTCGAGCTCCGGATCGTTCGGGTCGACCTGGTCGAAGATCTTGTCGGCGATGATGCCTGACGCCTGCCGCACCTCGGATTCGATCCGGCGGGCGATCTCGACGTTCTCCTTGAGGAAGGACTTGGCGTTCTCCCGGCCCTGGCCGAGCCGCTGGCTGTCGAAGGAGTACCAGGCGCCTGATTTCTCCACGATGCCGGCTTTCACGCCGAGATCGATGAGTTCGCCGGTCTTGGAGACGCCTTCGCCATACATGATGTCGAACTCGACCTGCTTGAACGGCGGCGCCACCTTGTTCTTGACGACCTTCACGCGCGTCTGGTTGCCCACGACCTCGTCGCGCTCCTTGATCGCGCCGATGCGGCGGATGTCGAGCCTGACGGAGGCGTAGAACTTCAGCGCGTTGCCGCCGGTGGTGGTTTCCGGGCTGCCATACATCACGCCGATCTTCATGCGGATCTGGTTGATGAAGATCACCATCGTGTTCGACTTCGAGATCGAACCGGTGAGCTTGCGCAGCGCCTGGCTCATCAGGCGCGCCTGCAGGCCCGGCTGGACCTCGCCCATCTCGCCCTCGAGCTCGGCGCGCGGCGTGAGCGCGGCGACCGAATCGACCACCAGCACGTCGACCGCGCCGGAGCGGACCAGCGTGTCGGCGATCTCAAGCGCCTGCTCGCCGGTGTCGGGCTGGGAGATCAGCAGATCCTGGAGGTTGACCCCGAGCTTGCGGGCGTAGACCGGGTCCAGCGCGTGCTCGGCGTCCACGAAGGCGCAGACGCCGCCCTTCTTCTGGGACTCAGCGACCGTATGCAGCGCGAGCGTGGTCTTGCCGGAGCTCTCAGGGCCGAAGATCTCGATGATGCGGCCGCGCGGCAGGCCTCCGACGCCGAGCGCGATGTCGAGGCCGAGCGAACCGGTCGAGACCGTCTCGATCTCGGCCATCGCCTGCCCGGCGCCGAGCCGCATGATCGAGCCTTTGCCGAAGGCGCGCTCGATTTGCGACAGGGCGGCGTCGAGCGCCTTGGTCTTGTCCATGGAGCTTCCTTCGACGAGGCGGAGTGCGGATTGGGACATCGCGGGACGCTCCTTATGGCATGAGCCGAGGCGGGGCTTCAACGCAAGGAACGTACTCCCTTTGTTCTCACCGCGCAAGCGCGCGCTAACCCACTACTCTACAAGCCTTTTCCCGCCTGCGTTCCGCGTTTGGTCCTGTCAGTCCGAGGCCGCCGCGTCGGAGCCCATGGCCTCCTTCACGGCCTGCACCAGCTGCTTGAGCGAGAACGGCTTGGGCAGGAACGCGAACACCTCGCCTTCAGGGAGATTCTTCTTGAAGGCGTCCTCGGCGTAGCCGGAGACGAAGATGATCTTCAGGTTGGGCTGCGTCTTGCGCAGCTCGCGCAGCAGGCTCGGCCCGTCCATCTCCGGCATCACCACGTCGGACACCACGAGCTCGATGTCGGCGCCGTCCGTCTTCATGCGCTCCAGCGCCTCGACGCCCGACCGCGCCTCGAGCACCGTGTAGCCGCGCGAGGCGAGCGCGCGGGACGCAAAGGCGCGCACGGCGTCCTCGTCCTCGACCAGCAGCACGGTGCCGCGGCCGGTCATGTCCTGCGCGACCGCCGCGACCGCCGCGACGGGCTTCGCCTGCTCGGCCTCGTCCGGCACGTGGCGCGGCAGCAGGATCCGGAAGGTCGCGCCGCGGCCAGGCTCCGAGAGCGCGAACACGAAGCCGTCCGTCTGCTTGACGATGCCATAGACGGTCGAGAGGCCGAGGCCGGTGCCCTTGCCGACCTCCTTGGTCGAGAAGAAGGGCTCGAAGATCTTGTCGATGATCTCCGACGGGATGCCGGGCCCGGTGTCCTCGACGTCGATCATCACGTAGTCGGCCGCCGGAAGCTCGAAATGCCCGAGCCCCGGCGCCTCGGCCGCAGCCACGTTCCGGGTGCGGATCGTCACGGTTCCGCCGTCGGCCATCGCGTCGCGGGCGTTGACCACGAGATTGATGATGACCTGCTCGAACTGGTTGAGGTCCGCCTTCACGAGCCACAGGTCGCGCCCGTGCACGAGCTCGAGCTTGACCTTCTCGCCGACGAGGCGGGAGAGCAGCATCCTGAGCTCCGCCAGCACGTCGCCGAGCGCGATCACCTGGGGCCGCAGGGTCTGGCGGCGGGAGAAGGCCAGCAGCTGCCGCACGAGGCTCGCGGCCCGGTTGGCGTTCTGCTTGATCTGCATGATGTCCTGGAAGGACGGATCGGTCGGCCGGTGGTTCGCCAGCAGCAGGTCCGAGTAGCCGATGATCGCGGTCAGCACGTTGTTGAAGTCGTGCGCGACCCCGCCGGCGAGCTGGCCGACGGCCGTCATCTTCTGGCTCTGCGCGAACTTCGCCTCGAGCGCCCGCTGGTCGGTGGTGTCGAGGGCGTAGACCACGGCGGCCTCGTGATCCTCGTCCTCGCCGTCGTCCGCGCGCGTCACGAACAGCCGGGCGGAGCGGCCCCCCTCGCCCGCGAGCGCGGCGTCGACCGGCGGCACGTCGCCCGCGCCGTCGGCGGCGGCCGCGATCGCGGCCTCCAGCCCCGCGCGGTCGCGGTCGCCTGCGAGCGCGGCGTAGATCGAGCGCTGCTCCTCGCTCCGGAGGCGGTCTCCGAACAGCTTGGCGAACGGGGCGTTGGCCCTCAGCACGCGGCCGCGGGCGTCGACGGTCGCGATGGCGAGCGGCGTGTTGTTGAAGAAGCGCGCGAACCGCACCTCGGCGGCGCGCAGCGGCTCGGAGACGTCGGCGCCGGGGCCCCGATCAAGCACAAGGGTGCGCGAGGCGCTCGGCGTCCCCTCCTGGCTCCAGGCCACGGCGTGCAGCAGCCGCGCGGGCAGCGAGCGCCCGCTGCGGGTCCGGAGATCGACGTCGATGATTTCGGTCGCGACCGAGCCGGGCTTCGGCGAGGCCGCCTCGATCAGCGCCGCGCCATCGCCGGAAAGAATGTCGCCGAGCCTGAGCGCGCCGGAGGCGACGCGGGTCAGGTCCTGGTCGAGCCAGCCGGCGAGCGTCGCGTTCATGTAGACGATCGAGCCGTCGCCCTCCGCGGCGAAGAAGCCGGCAGGGGCATGGTCCAGGAAGTCGACCGCGTGCTGCAGCTCCTGGAAGACGTTCTCGTGGCGCTCGCGCTCGCGCGTCACGTCCGCGAGCGTCCAGACGGTCTCGACGGCGCCGCCCCGCCGCGTCACCGGCCGCACGCCGATCCGTAGCCAGGCGCCGAGGCCGTCGGGCAGCGTGGCCCGGGCCTCCTCCGCCGCCCGCCTGCCTTCGCGGGCGGCCTGCGAAAGTCGGTAGATCGCCTCGGCCACGTCGGCGTTGCCGGCGAACACGCGCTCGACAGGCCGCGCCTCGGCGGGCGCGGCGGCGCGGGTCAGTTGAAGATAGGCGTCGTTCGCGAACACGATCCGCCCGCCCGCGTCGGTGACGAGGACGCCCTCTTCGGCGGTCGCCACGATCGCGCGCGCGAGATCGTCGCCGGCGCTGCGCGCGCCGAACCGGACAAGGCCGAGCGCGCCCGCGAACAGCGCGAACACGCCGATCACGGACAGCACCGCGAGCAGCGCCAGGATCCAGGGCTGCGCGGCGTCGCCCTTCAGGAAGGAGATCGCAAGCCCGGCGCCCACCAGGGCCGCGGCCACGAGCAGCACGAGTCCGACGGAGCCCGACCGGCTGCGATCGATCGGAGGCTCGGCGGCCATGCGGTCTTCCTCGGCGATGCTGCTCATCGGGCCTCGTGGATCGGCGCGCCGCGATTCGTCCCGCGCCGGCCGAACCGCGCGACCATGAGGCGGCCCGGCGCAGGATTCAACAAGCAGGCGCTGAACCGCGCGGGGCGGCGCCCGGCGCTCACCGCGCGCCCTTCCGGCGCATGACGAAGCCGATGACTTCGGCGACCGCCTTGTAGTGTTCGGCAGGGATCTCCTTGTCGACCTCGATCGCCGCGTGCAGCGAGCGGGCGAGCGGCGGGTTCTCGATCACCGCCACGCCGGCGTCCTCCGCGACCTTCCTGATCCTGAGCGCGACGGCGTCCACGCCCTTGGCGACGCAGAGCGGCGCGTTCATGCCCGGCTCGTATTTCAGCGCGACGGCGTAATGGGTCGGGTTGGCGATCACCACGGTCGCCTTCGGCACCGCCGCCATCATGCGCTTCTTGGAGCGCTGGGCGCGGATCGAGCGGATGCGCGCCTTGATGTGCGGGTCGCCCTCCTGCTGCTTGTGCTCGTCGCGCACCTCCTGAAGCGTCATCTTCAGGCGCTCGCGCCAGCGCCGCCGCTGCCAGAGATAATCGGCGAGCGCGATGACGGCGAAGACCGCGACCGACGCCACCAGGACCTTCAGCGAGAGCGCTTTCAGCAGCGGCAGCAGGCCGGCCACGTCGCCCTGCGCCAGCGAGGCGACGCGCGCCCGCTCCGGCCAGATGACGGAGGAGATCACCGCCCCGACGATCCCGATCTTGAGCAGGCCCTTCAGGAAGTTCGCGAGGCTCTCGGCCGAGAACAGACGCTTGAAACCGGAGGCCGGCGAGATCTTCGAGAATTTCGGGGCGAGCGGCTCGGTGGTGACCTGGAAAGGGTGCTGGACGAGATTGCCCGCGATGGCGGCGAGCGCCAGCAGCACCATCGGCAGCCCGACAGCGGCCGCGATCGCGAAGCCGAGGCCGCCGGCCATGGCGCGGAGCGACGCGCCGTCCATCGCGAACCGCTGCGGCTCCGCGAGGAACCGGGTCAGCATCTCGCCGAGCGACGACGTCGCGCCGTCGCCGAAGATCGACAGGGCGAGCGTCGTGGCCGCGAGGCCGAACCAGACGTTGAGCTCCTGGCTCTTGGCGACGTCGCCGCGCTTGAGCGCGTCCTCGATCTTCTTGCGGGTCGGTTCTTCTGTCTTTTCGCCGCCCTCGTCGCTCTCCGCCATCGCGGGTCAGCCTCCGGTCAGCATGCGGAGCGTCGCCGCGACGTCTCCGATGAAGACGTCCATCAGCACGCCGATGACGAGCGCCAGCAGCGCGAAGCCGGCGATCAGCGACAGCGGCGCGGCGATGAAGAACACCTGAAGCTGCGGCATCAGGCGCGACAGCACGCCGAGACCCAGATTGAAGATCAGGCCGAACACGAGGAACGGCGCGGAGAGCTGCACGCCGATCCGGAAGGCGGCCTCGACCGCGCCCACGGCGAGGCGCGCGGCGTCGCCCGTTCCCGGGAAGGCGCCCGGCCTGAAGGCGTCGTAGCTCGCCGCGATCGCCCCGATCGCGAGGTGATGCAGGTTGGTCGCGAAGATCAGCGTCACGCCGACGAGGGTCAGAAAGGTGCCGACGATCGCGCTCTGCTGGCCCTGCGTGGGGTCGACCGTCATGACGAAGCCGAGGCCGAGCTGGTTCGCGATGACGTTGCCGGCGACCGAGAGCGACGACATCACGAGCCGGCCGACCATGCCCAGCGCCAGCCCGATCGCGATCTCCGAAAGCGCCAATCCGACAAGCGCCGCCGCGTCGCCGGCGTCGACCGCGTAGAGCGGTCGCGCGAAAGGCCAGAACACGAGCGCGAGCATGACCGCGACGGTGAGCCGGAAGCGCGGCGAGACGTTCTCCTCGCCGAGCGCCGGGAGAAGCATCACCAGCGCCCCCACCCGCGCCAGGATGAGCACGAAGGCCGCCACCTCATTGGGCAGGAAATCGAACGTCATCGGTCGCCCGCGCGGCTCACCCGCCGGAGACGATCCTGCCCGCGATTCGCGCCATATGTCCCGCGAGAGCGTCGCCCATGAAGGGCAGCCCGATCAGCAGGGCCGCGAACAGCGCCAGGATCTTCGGCACGAAAACCAGCGTCATCTCCTGGATCTGCGTCAGCGCCTGAACCAGCGACACCACGACGCCGACCAGCAGCGTCACCGCCATCAGCGGGCCGCCCACCTTGAGGATCGTCCACAGCCCGTCGCGGGCGACGTCGAGCACTTCGGCTCCGTTCATGATCCTGACCGCGCTTTCCGGGGATCGCCCGCCGACTCGGCGTCAGATCGGCATCCGCATGATCTCTTCATAGGCGGCGATCACCTTGTCGCGCACGCTCACCAGCGTGTTGAGCGCCAGTTCGCTCTCCGCCACCGCGGTCACGACGTCGACCACATCGGCCTTCCCCGCGACCGCCTGCATCGCCTTCGCCTCGGCGTTACGGCCCTGCTCGGCCATGCCGGACAAGGATTGCTCCAGCAGCTCGCCGAACCCGCCGCCCTTCGGCTGCGCCACGGGCGCGGCGCCGCCGGCCGCCTGGCCGACGAGGCTCGCAATGTTGGCGTAGGCGCCGGCGACGGAGGCGGGGCTGGTCATCTGGGGTCTCCCGATCAGGCGCGCAGGATGTCGAGCGTGCGGACGATCATCTTCCGCGCCGCGCCCACCATGTTCAGATTGGCCTGGTAGCTCCGCTGCGCCTCGCGCATGTCCATCTGTTCGATCAGCGGGTCCACGTTCGGCAACCGCACGTCGCCATTGGCGTCCGCCAGCGGATTGCCCGGCTCACGCCTGACGCGGAAGTCGCTGCGGTCGCGCTCCACCCGGCCGAGCCGGACGACCTGCGCGGACAGTTCGTCGTCGAAGGCCGATTTGAGGGTCGGCACCTTGCGGCGATAGGGATCCTCGCCCGGGGCCTTCGCGGCCGAATCGGCGTTGGCGAGGTTCTCGGCGATGATTCGCATCCGGCCGGCCTGCGCCTTGAGACCGGCAGCGGCGACGCCGATGGCGCGCGTCAGGTCCATGGCGCGCCTCAGGCCCTGCCGAGCGCGGCGCGCAGCACGCCGAGGCTCTTCTGGTAAAGCATCGCGGCCATCTGGTGATCCATCTGGTTCTGCGCAGCCTTGGTCATCTGCTCCTCCAGCACCACCGTGTTGCCGTCCGGCGTACGTTCGAAGCCGTCGCCGATCTTCGTCGCGCCTCCCGGCGCCGAGGCCAGCGAGAGATGACGGGCGTTGGTCTGCAGCGGGCCGACCGAAGAAGCAGACGGCTCGGCGGGCTTCAGGTCGTGCGCCTGGAAGCCGGGCGTCGCGGCGTTGGCGACGTTTTCGGCCAGCACCCTCTGGCGCGCTTCCTGCCATCGCATCTTGGTCTTGAGGGCCGACAGCAGCGGCAACTCGACAAGACCAGCCATACGGCTTCTCCCGAGGCGCAAGGAACGCCGCGCCAGAGCGGCGGCGCCGGCCCGATTCGATTTTCGCGGATTGCGCGTCCGCCCGGCAAAATCTGCCGCCCCCATGGTTAACGGGCGGTTAAGAACGTTAAGTTTCCGTTCACCTTGCGGGTGACTTTGGCTATGACGAACAGCCGGGTCGCGCTCGTGTGAACGAACGTGCTCGACGGCCGCGCCGTTGCGGAGGTCCGGGCAGCCGGGATCCGCGAAGTTTTCGAGATTGAGGTGAGACCGCGTGTTCGACCAGTTCCTCGGCGACGTCCCGACCCCTCTCAAGTTCATCCTGGCCTTCGCGGTCGTCATTCTGCTCGTCGTGCTCGCCGCCTGGCTGATGCGACGGTTCAGCGGTCAGGGGCTGTCCGGCGGCATGGGCTCGTCCGGCCGCTCGCGCCAGCCACGGCTCGGCGTGCTGGACGTGCTGGCGATCGACGGACGCCGCCGGCTGGTGATCGTGCGTCGCGACAATGTCGAGCATCTGGTGATGATCGGCGGACCGAACGATCTGGTCGTCGAGAGCGGCATCCTGCGCGTTCCGGCCGGACTTCCCGTGCAGCGCGAGCAGCCGGCGTCGCCCGAGCCGGCGGTGCGCGCGGCGCCGCCGCAGCCGATGCCGGCGCCCCCGGCGCCCCCGGCGGCGGTTCGCCCGGCTCCGGCCCCGGCCGTCGCCGCGCCGCAGCCGCGCGCGCCGGAACCGCAGCGGCCGGCGCCGAGGACGGTCGAGAGTCCGCCGGTCGTCCCGACGCGGGATGCGCCGCAGCCGGCCCGTCCGCAGCCCGCTCCGCAGGGCGCAGCTTCTCCGCAGCCCGCCGCTCCGCAGCCGGCTGCGCCGACCCCGCCCGCTCCGGCGGCGGCCCGCGGCCCCGCCCCGACTCCGCCTGCTCCGCCGGTCGCGGCGCCGGCGGCTCCGGTCGCCGCTCCCGCCTCCGAGCGGCCGGCGCCCGCGGCCGCCACTGCGGCGAAGCCGATCATCGCCGGCCCGACGGCGCGCCCGGCCACCGCGGAGACGCGCACGAGCGAGCTCGCCGAGCGGCTTGCGGCGGCGCTGAAACGTCCGGTCGCCCCGGCGGTTCGCCCGGTCGAAACGCGCCCCCGGCCCGAGGCTGACGCAGCGCAGGCCGCCCCGGCGGCGCCGGCGGCTCAGGCGAAGCCGTCCGCGCCCACTGCTCCCGCGGCCCCCTCTGCGCCTGCCAAGGAGCCCGCCAAGGAGGCTGCGCCGAAGCAGCCCGCCGCCCCGGAGGCTGCGGGTGCGGCCGCGCCCGTCAAGCCGGCCCCCGCGGCCGCCAAGGAGACGCCGCGCGAGATGCCGCCGATGGCGCCCCAGAGCGAGAAGCCGGCTCCGGCTGCGCCCGACGTTCGTCCGGAGCCGCGCCCCTCGCCCGCCGAAGCCCCCGCCGGATCCCCGCTCGACGACGACCCGCTTGCGGCGCTCGAGGCCGAGATGGCCAATCTGCTCGGGCGGGATGTCGGCAAGCCGAAGGGTTGATGTCCGGGTCCCTCCCGACATGCCCGCCGCCTGGCGCGGACGCTCGCTTCGCTATGGACTGATCGCGGCGGCTCTGTCGGCGGCGACGCCGGCTGCCGCGCAGAGCCTCACGCTCGATCTTGGCCAGGGCGGAGTGAGCGAGCGCGCGCTGCAGATCGTCGCGCTGATCACGGTGCTGAGTCTCGCGCCGTCGATCCTGGTGATGGTGACCTGCTTCACCCGCATCGTGGTGGTGCTCTCGCTGCTCCGCACCGCGGTCGGAACCCAGACCGCGCCCCCGAACTCGGTGATCACGGCGCTCGCGCTGTTCCTCACCGCGTTCGTGATGGCCCCGACCTTCCAGGCCGCCTACGATCAGGCGATCGCGCCGCGGCTCGCCGGCCAGATCGATGACGCCACCGCCTTCCAGCGCGGCGTCGCCCCGTTCCGCACCTTCATGCTGGCGCATGTCCGCGAGAAGGATCTCGCGCTGTTTCAGGACCTGTCGCGCGAGCCGGCGCCCGAGACGCCCGATCAGGTCTCGCTGCGGGTGTTGGTTCCGGCCTTCATGATCTCCGAGCTCAGGCGCGCCTTCGAGATCGGCTTCCTGCTGTTCGTGCCGTTTCTCGTGATCGACCTCGTGGTGGCCTCGGTGCTGATGTCGATGGGCATGATGATGCTGCCGCCGGCGATCGTGTCGCTGCCGTTCAAGCTGATCTTCTTCGTCCTGGTCGACGGCTGGAATCTCGTCGCAGGCAGTCTGGTGCAAAGCTACGGCGGCTGAAGCCCGCCCGGGCTAGGCCCGCGACGGCGTCGCCGCGCTGGCCGAGACCCCGGTCGGCGCGGCGTTGGCGGGATCCTGGGCGGCCCTGCTTCGATACTCCTTGAGGAACGCCTCGAAGGCGGCGCTGGAGGCGATCGAGCGCGCGATCTCCCGGAAGGCTCCGCCCTGCGCCTCGACCGGGGCGGTGACGACCTCGAACGCGGCCGCGTCGGAGCTGTCGGCCATCTTGGCCCCGAACTTCTGCCGGATGCGGTCCACCCCGAGCCCGTCGCCGGCCAGCGAAAGCGCGACCGCGGCCCGCAGCACCTGCGCCCGCTGTTCCGACGCGAGCGGAGCGGCGGCGCGCCAGGCCCCGCCCAGCATCGTCTCGGCGGCCTCGCCCGCCTCCGCCCAGCGCCGCGCGGACCACAGGACGTCAGCCTTGAGGCGGGCGCCTTCCGGCCCCTTGAGCCCGTCCGCCATTTCGAGCGCCAGGTCCGTCCTGCCGGTCGCCGCCAGAGCGCGGGCCTCCAGGATCAGGCGACCCTGGACCAGCGTTGCGGGCAGATCGGCCTGCCGCGTCTTGCGCAGCACCTCGACGGCCTCGGCGGGCTTGCCGTTCATGAGGTGGACCAGCGCGGCGCGCGCGGCGACCTGGGCCCTGGCGGCGCCGGTCAGACGATGCTCGACCTGATAGTTGAGCAGTTCCGCGGCCTGGTCGAGCAGATCGACCTCGACCAGCTTGTCGGCCAGCCGGCGGACGAGTTCGTCGCCGCGCTTGCCGCCGGGGCTCAGCTCCTTGAAATCGTAGAACAGGGCGAGCGCGTCGAGCTTCGACATGCGGTCCACGCCGCCGCCGAGGAAGAGCTCGATGAAGCGCTCCTGCATCCGGTCCTGCAGGGTCCGCGAACTCTCGGCGTTCGGGAACGCCTCGACCGCGACGCGCAGCGCCGAGAAGGCGTCGCGCCAGCGCTCCTGCTTGCCGTAGAGGTCGATCAGCCTTGCGAGCGCCTCCGCCTCGATCCAGTCGCCGCGCCAGCCCGCCACCAGCCGCTCCAGCCGCACGATGGCGTCGCCCGCGCTGATCTCATTGCGGCGCAGCCGAAGCTCGACCGCGCGCAGATCGGCCTCGGCGGCCGCCGCGGGGCTGCCGCCCCGGATCACGCCCTTGTAGACGGAGAGCGCCCGCTCCGTTTGCCCCATCGCTTCGGCGAGCCGCGCGCGGAGCAGCTCGCGAGCGCCCGGGTCGCGCGTCGACGGCAGGCTTGCAAGACGCTCGAACTCGGCAGCCGCTGCAGGCGCGTCGCCCGCGTCGAGCGCCAGCGCCGCGGCGCTCTCCAGGAAGCGGCCCCTCAAGACCGCCGGAAGCGCCGGCAGCGCAGGGGCGCCGCGCCGGAGCGCCTCGCGCGCGGGGCCGCTGCGCCCCGCCTCCGCTTCCGCTTCGGCACGCCAGAGGGCGGCCTCTGGGTTAGCCGCGAGCTGCGGCCGCCGCAGGATGGCGAGCGCGGTCTCGGGACGGCCGAGATCCACCTCGGCGGCGGCGCGCAGGATCGGCACGCGGGGGTCGCGTTCGGCGGCCGCGTCGTCCGCCAGAACGGCGCCGAGCACCGCCTTCGAATCCGCCGCGCGGCCATTCAGCTGGTAGAAGGTCGCGAGCGCGAGCCGCGCCTCGGTGCGGCTGTCGGGCGCCGCCATCGCGGCGGCGCGCATCAGTTCGTTCTCGCGCCGGCCGAACGGGCGGGCGCTCTCCTCGGCCCACGCGGCGGCGCTGAGGATGGTCGCTCCCGCCGCAGGCGCGGCTGTCCCGGCCATGGCGGGCACGTCACTCGACAGAGCGAGGCCCTCGTCGCGCCAGATCCGCAGCCTGTCGAGATCGCCCGTCACCCGCAGATCGTCCGCGGTCAGGCCGATCGCAACGCCCTGCGCGGTGGCCAGCGCGGAGAACTCCACGAACTGGCGGGGCCGGTCGACGTTCCGCGCCGGGCCGGCGAGCGTCGCGATGGCGAGCATGTCGCCGACATCCGGATCACGCAGCGTATGGATCGCGCCGAGGCCCGGAGCCTCCGCCTCCACCGCGGCCCGGCCGTCGCGGCTGAAGGCGGGCTTCAGCTCGATGGAGCCGCTCGCGCTCAGAAGGTCTTCGCCGAGCGAGATCACCCAGTCGCAGCCGGTGCTGGCGGCCGTGATCAGCCCGGCGCGAGCGAGCTTGAAGCGGACGACCCGTCCGCCTTCGACCGGCGTCTGCTCGGCGGCGGCGATCACGCCGCCGGCGTCGCGAAGCAGCCCGCTCAGGTCGAGCGTCTTGGGATCGTCGAACACCGCCCACAACGAGACGCCCCGGCGGAAGACGGCGGCCGGCGTGGCGCGCGCGAAGGGGAAGGTCAGCCGCAGCGTCTCCCCCACGCGCGTCGCAAAAGGCTGCTGCGGAGAGGCCGCCGGGGCCGGCGCGCTGACGGCGGCGGCCGAAGCGCGATCCGCCGCTGCGGCCGGCCTGGCGAGCTCAGGCGCCGGCGGCTCGCCCTGAACGACGCCGGGCGCGTCCGCGGATCGCGGCTCCTCCACGGGCGCGGCGGAGCTTGTCCGAGCGGTCTCGGCTGCGTGCTTCAGGGCCGGAGCGAGCGGCGGGAGGTCGGCGGCCGCGTCCGTCGCGGCCGCGTCGGATCGGTCGATGTCGAGAACGAAGCCGCCATCGTCGCGGAAGCCGCGAAGGTCGCGGCCTTCGGGCGCCGCCGCATAGATGGTGAGCGACCCGCGAGCGCGCGACACGTCGATCGCAAGCTCCGGCGGAAGCTTCGCGCGCGCGGCCTCGAGGTCGAACGGCATCTCGGCCGAGATCGTCACCGCCACGCGGTCGCCGACACGCTTGAACGCGACCGGCACGCTTTCGGGCGCCGAGAAGATCAGCCGGCGGAACGTCGGATGGGTCGCGCCCGACACGGTCAGCGGCGCGAGCGGCCGAAGCCGGCGGCGCTCCTCCTCGGCCTTGATCGCGCGCCCTTCGCGGGCCTCCTTGCCGAGAGCCGCGATGACGTCGTTCGGCAGAGGCGGCGGCATGCCCGCCCAGTTCGACGGCAGCAGGTCGACGAACAGCGTGTCGCCGGCTTCCTTGGCGTCGATCCTGGCCGTTCCGCTGAGCGCCATCCTGACGGCCGCGCCGTCCGGATCACGGCGCACCACGCTCACGATCCGGCCGAGCGCCCGCGATATGGGCGCGGGATCGAGGTCGACGGGCTCGTCGAAGCTGACCACCAGGACGTTGCTGACGAGACGCGTCTGGTAGCCCGGCAGCCGGTCGAAGGCGAACGCGATGCGCGCATAACCTTCCGGCGCCATCACGGCGGAGACGGTGGCGTTGGCCCCCAGAGCGGGAGAACAGGCGACGCCGGAGAGCCCAAGCGCGATCCACGCGACGAGCGCTCTCACCCTGCCATTCGCCATGCCTTGGCTCCCGAACCCCGACGCGTCCTGCGTCGATCCCGCGGAGTCTTAAAGGCAAGCCGTTGGCAAGCCGTTACCGACGAAGCGAGGCCCGGCAGGCCTTAGGGCGGCGTAGGCAGTCCTTCGATCTTCGGCAGTTCGCGGGCGACGACGTCGGTGGGCCGGGCGCCGACCTCCTGCCGTGCAAGCGCGACAGTGAGCTTCTGGGCGCCTTCGGGCGACATCTGGCCCATGATCTCGGAGAGCTTGCGCGGGTTCATCAGCGACGCGACGTCGAGCAGCACCGCGGGGTCCAGCTTCTCGAAGATCCGCGCCGCCTCCTTGACCTTCATCGTCTCGTACATCGTGACGAGGTTCTTGAGCCGCGCCTTTTCCTCGTCGGCGCGCTTGCGATCCACCTCCGCGACCGAGGTCTCGACCCGCTTGAGCTCTTCGAGGCGCTCCTCGAGGCGCTTCTCGGCGGCCTTGAGGAGATTCTCGCGCAGCTCGAGGTCGGAGGCGCGCGAATCCAGCATCTCGCGGCGCTTCTGCAGCGCCTCCAGCAGCGCCTTCTGCGAGGCCGACTGCTCGCTCTCCCCTCCCCGCGGCTCGGCCTTGGCCGGCTGGGCCGTCGCGGCCGGCGGCTGGCCGACCTCGGAGGCCGCAGGCAGGCCCGGTTCGGCGGTCGCGGCCTGCGCGGGGGAGAACAGATAGCCGCTGTGGGTCGCGAGGCCCGCGAGCTTGAGCGTGAGCAGCGCTCCGGCGGCGATCATCACCACCGGCATCAGCCGCATGCGCGACGGCTCGCTCATGCGGCGTCGCCGAGGCTGAGCGCGCGGACGCGCGACGCGAACAGTTCGGCGGCGGCCGCCGTGGCGGCCGAAGCGCTCAGGACCGGCGGTGCGGCGCGCTCGCGCTCCGCCGCCTCGCGGCGCGCGGCGGCGACCCGCGCCTCTTCCTCGGCGCGGCGGCGGGCTTCCAGCCGCGCGGCCTCGCGTTCGGCCCCGAGCTGGTCGATCTGCTCGCGCGACGCGACCCGGGAGGCATGCTCGCGAGCCGCCTTGGCGATCTTCGTGATGCGCTCGATGACCTCTTCGCCGGCTGCGAGCTGCCTCGCCATGTCCTGCGAGAGCCCCTGCGCCTTGCCGAGACGCTCGGCGAGCGTCTCCTCGCAGGCGCCGACGGTCGCCCGCAGCGCCACGATCGAGCGCTCGGCGGCGTGCGTCGCGCCGACCAGTTCTCCGATCGTCTGGCGCATCATCGTCTCGTCGCCCCGCAGACGCCGCAGCCGCCTGTCGAGCACGGCGCAGTAGACGATCGTGGCGGCGAGCAGCACCGCGACGAGCGACTCGATGGCGATCCCGATCAGATTCTCCATCACGAGGCCTCCTTCCGGGTCTGACCGGCGGCCTCGAAGGCCGCGAGCGTGGTGCGCGAGCGGCGCAGCGGCCGCGCGACCTGGACGGCGACGCGCTCGCCGGAGCGCCCCATCCGGGCTTCCGTCACGACCTCGTCGCCGCACCGCAGTTCGACCAGCGCGTCCGGCTTGATGTCGAGCATCAGCGTGTCGCCGACATCGAGGTTGAGGATCGTCTTGAGCGGCAGCTTCTTCTCGTAGAGCACCGCCGAGACCTCCGCCTGCGCGGCCCAGATCTCGGTCGCGAGATGACCTTCCCAAGTGGTGTCGCGGCCGAACTTCTCGCCCATGAACATCTGCAGCAGCACGTCGCGGATCGGCTCGATCGTCGCATAGGGCAGCAGCATCTGGATGCCGCCGCCGCGATCCTCCATGTCGACCCGCAGCGTCACCAGGATCGCGGCGTTGGCCGGCCGCGTGATGGCGGCGAAGCGGGGATTGGTCTCGAGCCGGTCGAGCGAGAAGTCCACCGGGCTGACCGGCCTGAACGCGTGCTCCGCGTCGGTCAGCACCACCTCGATCATGCGCTGGACGAGGCTGGTCTCGATCGTGGTGTAGGGCCGGCCCTCGACCTTCATCTTGGTCACGCCGCGCCGCCCGCCGAGCAGGACGTCGATGATCGAGTAGATCAGCGCGGAATCGACCGTGACCAGCCCGAAGCCGTCCCACTGCTCGGCCTTGAACACCGACAGGATCGCCGGCAGCGGAATCGAGTTGAGGTAATCGCCGAACCTGACGGAGCGGATGCCGTCGAGCGAGACCTCGACATTGTCCGACGTGAAGTTGCGCAGCGAGGTCGTGAGCAGCCGGACGAGTCGGTCGAACACGATCTCCAGCATCGGCAGGCGTTCGTAGGACACGAGCGCCGAGTTGATGATCGCCCGGATGCCGGACTGATCCGAGAGACCGAGTTCGTCGGGGTTGAACCCGAGCAGCCCGTCGACCTCGTCCTGGTTGAGCACGCGGTCCGCGCCGCCCTTGACGCCGTCGGGGCCGCCGCCGCCGGACTCGTCGAGCGTCGCAGCCCAGCCGCCGGCCATCCCGCCGGCGTCGCCGACCTGCTCGTTCATCGCCGCTTCCCACTCGGCGGCGAGTTCGTCGTCCGTCTTGTCCTGTCCGCCGGCCATCCGCCGCGATCTCCCCGAACGCCGCTACTGGATCACGATGTCCTTGAACAGCACCGCCTCGACGCGCGCGGGCGCGACCGCGACGTTGACGCGACGCAGAAGCTCTTCCTTCAGGCGATAGGCGCCCGAGGACCCCCTGATGTCCTCCGGCCGCAGTTCGCGCAGATGCGTCTGAAAGCTGTCGAGGACGCGCGGCATCATCGGCTTGATGGCTTCGGCCATCTCGGGCTTGTCGACCTCGAGCGCGATGGCGAGGCGGACGTAACGCTGCTTCTGGGTGTCGGCCGTCGCGAGGTTGACGGTCATCTCGGGCAGGTCGAGGAACGCCGCCTTGGCTGGCGCGGGCGCATGCGCCGCCACCTTCTCCTCCGCCGCGGCGGCCTGATCCTCATGCGCGCCGCCGCTCCGGCCGAGGAGCAGATAGCCTCCGGCTCCGACGATGACGACCGCGAGCGCGGCGCCGCCCAGGATGAAGAGTTTCTTCTTGGATTTGGCCTTGGCCGTGGAGGCCTGGCCGTCCTGGTCGCTGTCCGCCATCGCACCTGCGCCGCCCGCAGGCCGCGCCCCAATTCGCCGCCGCCGGCTATGGTTAACGAATAGGTCGCAAAGCTTAACGAAACCTTGCGAAAGCCCCCGCGCCCGGCAATTCCTGCCGGGCATTTTGCGCCGTCCTGCCGCGTTGCGACCTGCCCGGCAGCGGCCGGAATTTCGCGAATCCGTTCATTTTCGAGGGAAGCGGCCGCTTGGCACGCCGCCTGCACCGGTGATGCCGGTCGCGGACGCCGTCGGGGAGGATGGCGAGCGCGGCCAGAGACATCGCAGATCGGACCGCGGGAGCGTGTGGTGGAAAACGCCTCTCTGGTCGGGTTGTCGCGGCAGGTCGCCCTGCGGCGGGAGCTCGACGTCATCTCGAACAACATCGCGAACATGAACACGACCGGCTTCAAGGCCGACTCGATGGTGTTCGCCGAATTCCTGACGTCGAAGGCGCGCGACGAGAACTTCATGCGTCGCGACCGCCCGCTGTCCTTCGTCGAAGACCGCGCCACCGTGTCGAACTTCGGCGGCGGCGAGATCCAGACCACCGGAGATCCGACGGACCTCGCGATCGACGGCGACGGCTTCTTCGAAGTCGAGAGCGACGCCGGCGTCCGCTACACGCGCAACGGCTCCTTCAAGGTCGACGCGACCGGCATGCTGGTCACGAACGAGGGCTTCCGGGTCATGACGACCAACGGGCCGCTCCAGTTCGCTCCGAACGAGACGGGCTTCACCGTCGACCAGGAGGGCCAGGTGGCGACCAGCGAAGGCGTCCGCGGCAGGCTCCGCGTCATGCGCTTCGCCAGTCTCATGGGCATGAAGAAAGAGACGTCGACGACGTTCAGCGCGACCGCCACGCCGACCGAGGTGACGTCCGCCACGCGCCTGATCCAGGGCGCGGTCGAGAAGTCCAACGTCCAGGGCATCGCGGAGATGAGCCGCCTCGTCGAGGTCACCCGCTCCTACCAGAACCTGTCGTCGCTGCTCGAGCGGCAGGACGAACTGCGGCGCACGTCGATCGAGCGCCTCGCCGACGTGCCGGCTTAAGGCCAGGGAAGGAGCACCACGATGCGCGCCCTCTACACCGCCTCCACCGGCATGGCCGCCCAGGAGATGAACGTCGAGATCATCTCGAACAACATCGCCAACATGCGGACCTCGGGATTCAAGCGCCAGCGCGCCGAGTTCCAGGACCTGCTCTACGAGTCCCTGCGCCGCGTCGGCTCATCGAGCTCCGACACCGGCACGGTGCTGCCGACCGGCGTCGACATCGGCTCGGGCGTGAAGCTGGTCGCGACGCCGCGCGTCATGAGCCAGGGCTCGGTCGCGGCGACCGAAAAGCCCTACGACATCGCGATCCGGGGCGAAGGCTTCTTCCAGGTGAACCTGCCTGACGGCACCACCGCCTACACCCGCGACGGCTCGTTCGAGCTCGACCCGAACGGTCAGCTGGTGACCGCCGACGGCTATGTGGTCGCGCCCGGCATCACGGTTCCGGCCAACGCCCTCTCGGTCGCGATCAGCGCGACCGGCGAGGTCGAGGCGACCATCCAGGGCCAGACCGCGACGCAGAACCTTGGCCAGCTCCAGCTGGCGCGCTTCATGAACAAGTCCGGCCTCGAGGCGAAGGGCGACAACCTGTTCCTCGAGACCCCGGCGAGCGGAACGCCGCTCGTCGACATCCCGGGCGCCGAGGGCTTCGGATCGGTGCTGCAGTCCTATCTCGAGCAGTCCAACGTCAACGCCGTCACCGAAATCTCCGACCTGATCGCCGCCCAGCGCGCCTACGAGATGAACTCGAAGGTCGTCTCCTCGGCGGACCAGATGCTGCAGGCCAGCGCGGCGATGATGCGATGAGCCAGACGATGAGACGTCTCCTTATCGCCGGGCCGCTGCTCGGCATGCTCGCGGGCGCGGCCTCGGCCGCGCCGCTGCTCAGGCCCGAGGCCGTCGTCACCGGCGACCTCGTGGTCGCGGGCGATCTGATCGAGGGGGCCGGAGAGCGCGCCGGCGTCGCGCTTTTCCGCGCCCCCGACCCCGGCATGACCGGCCGGGTGCCGGCCGAGCAGGTGATCGCCGCGGCGCGGCAGGCCGGGATCGACGACGTCGCCCTGGGCGGGCTCGCAGCCGTCACGGTGACGAGGCCGAGCCGCGAGGTCTCGGTCGCCGAGATACAGGCGCTGCTGACCGCCCGCTTCGCCGCCGACGCTGATCTTCCGGCGGAAGCGGTGGCGATCACGCTCGACCGGGAAGGCCCGCTGCGCCTCGATCCGCGCGACGCGGGACCGCTTCAGCTCGCCCGCTTCGCCCTCGACCGCGCGACGGGTCGTTTCGAGGCCGAGATCGAGGCGCGCGAGCGTCACGGCGGAAGAGCCGCCGCCGTCGTGACCGGCACGGCCGCCGAGACTGTCGAGACCGCGACCCTCCTCCGCCCCCTTTCCCGTGGAGACCTGGTGACGGCCGCCGACGTAAGGATCGAGCGCCGCCCGCGGCCGGCGGGAGCGGAGCCGCTGGCGCTCGACATCGTCGGGCTCGCCGCGCGCCGGCCGCTCCGGGAGGGCCAGGCGCTCCGGGAGTCCGACCTGATGCGGCCGCAGCATGTCCAGCGCGGCGGATTCATCACCCTGGTGTACGTCGCCGATGGCCTCTCCCTGTCCCTGAAGGCCAAGGCCCTCGCCGCCGGCGCCGCCGGCGACGTGATCGCCGTCCAGAACCTGCAGTCCAAGCGCGTCGTCAACGGCGTGGTCACGGGACCTTCCGAGGTCACCGTCACCGCGCCAACGACCACCGTCGCCCGCCGCTGACGAAGGAGCGCCAGTCATGACGCAGCGCCACGCCCTCCGCCTTCTTTCGCTCGGCGTCGCCGCCCTCTCGCTCGCAGGCTGCGGCGCGGCGGACCGGCTCGCCAATGTCGGCAAGCAGCCGTCCCTCTCGGCGATCGAGAATCCGACCACGCAGCCGGGCTACAAGCCGGTGCAGATGCCGATGCCCGAAGTGATGCCGGTCTCGTACCAGCCGAACTCGCTGTGGCAGGCCGGCGCCACGGGCTTTTTCAAGGATCCGCGCGCCAAACGGGTCGGCGACCTGCTGACCGTCCGGGTGCAGATCACCGACAAGGCGGAGATCGAGAACACGACCAAGCGCGCGCGCAGCAGCTCCGAGCAGTCCGGCGTCGACAACTTCCTCGGCTTCGAGACCAAGCTCGGCAAGTTCCTGCCGAACGCCGTCGACCCCTCGAACCTGATCAAGGCGGGCTCCACCGCCTCGAGCGAGGGCGCAGGCTCGGTGGACCGCAAGGAGACGCTGACCACCAACGTCGCGGCGGTCGTCACCCAGGTGCTGCCCAATGGCTCGCTCGTCATCGAGGGCAAGCAGGAGATCCGGGTCAACTTCGAGGTGCGCGAGCTGATCGTCGCGGGCATCGTGCGGACCGAGGACATCGACGCGGACAACACCATCGCGAGCGAGAAGATCGCGCAGGCCCGCATCGCCTATGGCGGTCGCGGCCAGATCACCGACGTGCAGCAGCCGCGCTACGGCCAGCAGGTGATGGACGTGCTGCTGCCCTTCTGAGCCCTTGTTCCAGAGATCGCGGGAGCGGGCCGGCGCCGGCCCTCCTCCGCGGCGCCCGAAGGGCGGCGTCCACCCCGCCCCTCGGACCTGAGCGGCCGCCGGCTCCCCCCGGCGGCCGCTGACGGCTCAGCCGTAGCGGTTCCGCCCCGGAGAACCGCGCTGGCAGAAGAACACGATGAGGATGATCGCGCCGATCACCGGCAGAAACAGCCAGAGGTAGTTCCAGCCGGTGCGATCCGTGTCGTGCAGCCTGCGGACGGCGACGGAGATGCCCGGGATCAGCAGCGCGAGCTGCCATATCGACGATATCGGGTCGATGCGCCCGCTGTTGCCGAACAGCGCCACATCCAGAGACGCGGCCACGACCGAGCTCAGCACGACGAACAGCACGGCGTACCAATACTCGGAGCGGGACGCCCGCCCGGAGAAGGTCGCGTAGTTCGAGAAGAACAGCCGCGTGGCCTCCATGAAGCCGACCGATCTCGGGCCGCGGTCGGGCCGGGCGCTCACCAGCGGAACGGACGAACGGCCGGCCGGTCCCGATCCGGGTGCACGGAGAAGGTCGGTGTCAGCCAAGGGTCGCCATCCCGAGCCCTCGGACCAGACCTGCGTGCGAGCGTCGATCGCCCCCTCGGACGCCAGCGCCGCGATCTGTTCTCTTGAGAACGGCCCCTTGCTTTCGGACCCCGAAAGGTAAAACCACGCGTCCGACTGGCTCATCCGCTCTCCCCCTGGAAGGTCGGGAAGAGACTACCCGACGCCCGGACGTCTCGGGCGGAAGACTTTAGTCCCGCCTACGACTTTCCTGCCTTGCCCGGCTTCAGCCTCAGCACCCGGCCGTCGTCGCTGTCGGTCAGCAGGTAAAGCAGGCCGTCCGGCCCCTGACGGACATCACGGATGCGCTCGCCGAGATCCTCGAGCAGGCGCTCCTCGTGAACGACCTTTCCGTCCGCGAGTTCGAGCCGGTCGAGCATCGGGATCGCCAGTCCGCCCACGAACACGCTGCCCTGCCAGCCCGGATAGGCGTCGCCCGTATAGAAGACGAGGCCGGACGGGCCGATCGAAGGATCCCAGTAATAGACCGGTTGCTCCATGCCCTCCTTCTCGGTCCCTTCGCCGAGCTTGGCGCCAGAATATTCCCGGCCATAGGAGATCACCGGCCAGCCATAGTTCTTGCCCGCCTCCGGCCGGTTGAGCTCGTCGCCGCCGCGCGGGCCATGCTCGACCGTCCAGAGCCGGCCGGTTCCTGGCTCGATGGCCGCGCCCTGAATGTTGCGGTGGCCGTAGGACCAGATCTCGGGCTTGGCGTCGGGGCGGCCGGCGAAGGGATTGTCGGCGGCCGGCGTCCCGTCCGGCTCCAGCCGGACCACCTTGCCGAGCGTCTCGTCGAGGGCCTGCGACTTGACGCGGAACTGGTCGTCCGAGCGCTCTCCGGTGGTGACGAAGAGCCTGCCGTCCGGCGCGAACGCGATCCGCGAGCCGAAATGCTTGGTGGAGGCGTATTTCGGCGACTGGCGCCAGATCACCTGGACGTCTTCGAGCCGCGCGGCGTTGTCGGCGAGCCGGCCGCGGCCGAGCGCCGTGCCGTTCACCCCGCCCTCGCCGGCTTCCGCGAAGGTGAAGTAGACGAGCCGGTTCTTGCCGAAGTCAGGCGAGATCGCGACGTCGAACAGGCCGCCCTGCCCGCGCGCGTCGACCTTCGGCATGCCGGTCACCGGCGCCGAGACCTTGCCGTCGGGCGAAACCAGCCGCAGCCGGCCCGCCTTCTCGGTCACCAGCATGCGCCCGCCAGGAAGAAAGGCGAGCCCCCACGGGCGCTCCAGCCCGTCCGCCACCGTCTCCACGGAGACCGCCGGCTGAGGCTTGGCGGCGTCGCTCCGCGCGCGGGTCTGGGCCGCCGCGAACGCCGTCGCGACCATTCCGGCGAGCGCGCAGACGGCGACGGCGCCCATCGCGGTTCGTGTCAGGCTGCGCTGACGCATATCGTGTCTCCCTCCGTCGCGGGGGACATGTAGCGCCGCCGCCGCGCCCTTCAAAGCACGGCGCGGTCACCTGTCCGCGAAGGCGTCGGTCGCGCGGATGAGACGATCGAGAATGCCCGGCTCCGAAAACGCGTGACCGGCGTCCGGCACGAGGTGGAACTCCGCCTCCGGCCAGGCGCGCTTCAGGTCCCATGCGGTGACGGCCGGGGTCGCGACGTCGTAGCGGCCCTGCACGATGACTCCCGGGATTCCGCTCAGCCGGTGCGCATCGCGGATGAGCTGTCCCTCATCGAACCAGCCCGCATGGGTGAAGTAGTGGTTCTCTATGCGGGCGAAGGCGAGCGCATAGGCGTCGCCGCCGTGCTGGCCGGCCAAGGCGGGGTCCGGCAACAGCGTTATGGTCTCGCCTTCCCAGACGCTCCACGCCTTCGCGGCCTCCAGGCGAACGGAGCGTTCGGGGCTGGTCAGGCGTCTGCGGTAGGCGGCGATCAGGTCGCCCCGCTCCTCCACGGGTATCGGCGCGAGGAAGCTCTCCCATTTGTCCGGGAAGAGCAGCGAGGCGCCCGACTGGTAGTACCATTCCAACTCGAAGCGCCGCAGCGTGAAGATCCCGCGCAGGATCAACCCTGTGACGCGCTCCGGATGGGTCTCCGCATAAGCGAGCGCGAGAGTCGAGCCCCAGGAGCCGCCGAACACCAGCCAGCGCTCGGCGCCGGTCAGTTCGCGCAGCCGCTCCATGTCCGCCACGAGATGCCAGGTGGTGTTCGCCTCGAGCTCCGCATGGGGCGTCGAGCGGCCGCAGCCGCGCTGGTCGAACAGCAGGATCCGGTAGCGCGCGGGGTCGAACAGCCGCCGGTGCGCCGCGCCGCAGCCGCCGCCGGGCCCGCCATGCAGGAACACCACAGGCTGGCCTTGCGGGTTGCCGCAGAGCTCCCAGTAGACCCGGTGGCCGTCGCCGACGTCGAGATGACCGTGCTGGTAAGGTTCGATCGGCGGGTAGAGCTTGCGTCGCGCTCCGCCCGTCTCCGGCTCGCTCGCCGCATCCGCCATGAATCATCTCCCGCCACCCGCCACGGTCGCCCCCCGAGCGGCGTGCGTCAACGTTCCGGCGCCCGGCAGAAACTGCCGCTCGGCAGCGGATGCGTGGCCGGCCGTTCCGGCCAACGGCCACTCAGCCATTGAAAACACTCGGCTATTCGACTGGCGCGCGGTTTGCGTGGGCGTAAGGGAGGCCGCGGCTTGCGCGCGCGGCCTGATGAGGTTCTGCGGCTTCGGGAGACGGCAATGGGTATCTTCGGCGCGCTGACGACGGCGGTGAGCGGGCTCCAGGCGCAGTCCTATGCGCTTGAAAACATCTCGGGCAACATCGCGAACTCGCAGACGACGGGGTACAAGCGCACCGACACCTCCTTCGCGGACCTCGTGCTGAGCGGCGACCTCAACGTCAACCGCCAGGTCGCCGGTTCGGTCCAGGCGTTCTCGCGCTCAAGCAACGACGTGCAGGGCACCCTGCAGGCCTCGAGCTCCGGCACCTCGATCGCGATCAACGGCCAGGGCTTCTTCGTCGTGCAGGACAACACCGGCCAGGTCGACGGCAAGCCGACCTTCGGCGGCGGCGATCTCTACACGCGCCGCGGCGACTTCACGATCGACAAGAACGGCTACGTGGTCAACGGCGCGGGCTATTACCTGAAGGGCCTGGCGGTCGACTCGCGGACCGGCAACCCGACCGGGTCGGCCTCCGAAATCATCAAGCTGTCGAACGACTTCTATCCGGCCGAGGCGACCACCTCGGTCACCTACCGCGCGAACCTTCCCTCGGCGCCGCAGACCGCCAATTACGTCTCCGGCGACGAGAGCTCATGGCTGCTCGGCTCGAGCTTCGGCGCCAGCGTCACCGCCGACCAGTCGGACGCGTTCATCGCAAGCAGCGTCAGCGGCGACGCGGTGACGGTCTATGACGACAAGGGCACCGCCTACGACGTCCAGTTCCGCTGGGGCAAGGTGACCAACGAGGACGCGACGTCGGGCGCGCAGGACACCTGGGCGCTCTATTATCTGTCCGATCCGACCGCGACGGGCTCGGAGGCCGCCTGGACCAAGGTGGACGCCAACCCGTCGGCGGCGGGAACGCAGAACTACGTGTTCAACTCCGACGGCGCGCTGGTGACGCCGACCGACGGCGTCACCTCGATCGCCAACCTGACGATCGACGGCAAATCGCTCGGCGCGGTCACGCTCGACCACGGCACCGGCCTGACCCAGTACGCCGACACCAATGGCGGGGTGACGACGAAGCAGCTGACGCAGAACGGCGTGTCCTCCGGCAACGTGGTCAGCGTCTCCATCAATGACGGCGGCCTCGTCAACGCGACCTACTCGAACGGCAAGTCGCGCACGCTCTACAAGGTCCCGGTGGTGAGCTTCTACGCCGAGAACCAGCTCTCCCATGTCGACGGCGGCGCCTATCAGCAGACGGTCGCGTCCGGCGCGCCGATCGCCGGCGAAGGCGAGATCGTGGGCTCCGCGCTCGAGCAGTCGAACGTCGACATCGCCGACGAGTTCTCGAAGATGATCGTCACCCAGCAGGCCTACTCGGCCAATACGCGCGTGGTCTCGGCGTCGGACTCGATGATGCAGGACACGTTGAGCATGGTCCGCTGACGGCGGACGAAGCCAGCTCACCTGAGGACCCGACGAGATGGGCCTTTCCTCCGCGCTCGGCGCCGCGCTTTCGGGCCTGAAGGCGAGCCAGTCCGGCCTAGACCTCGTGGCGGCGAACGTCGCCAATGCGGGCTCCCCCGGCTACACCAAGAAGACGCTCGTCACCGAACAGGCGGTGGCGGGCGGCGTCACGGTGGGCGTCCGGGCGGACGACGTGCGCCGCGAACTCGACGTCTATCTCCAGCGCCAGCTCCGCACCGAGACGGCGGGCGCCAGCTACGCGGCGACGCGCGCGAACTATCTCGATCGGCTGCAGAGCGTGTTCGGCACGCCGGGCGGCGACCTTTCGCTCGACACGGTCGCGCAGGGCTTCGCCAGCGCCCTCGATGCGCTCGTCGCATCGCCTGACGACCAGAGCGCGCGGTCGAACGTGCTGTCGCAGGCGCAGATCTTCGCGCAGACCCTGAACGCCGCGTCGAGCAGCGTGCAGGAGCTGCGCGGCCAGGCCGATCGCGCCATGAGCGCGGGCGTCGACCGGGCCAACGAGGCCCTGAAGTCGATCGAGAGCCTGACGGCCCAGATCGCCAGGGCGATCGCGCAGGGCCAGTCCACCGCGGCTCTTGAAGACCAGCGCGACCAGGCGATCGACACGCTGTCCTCGCTGATGGACGTCAAGGTCGAGGATCTTGGCGCCGGCCAGATCCGCGTGAAGACGCAGAGCGGCCTGTCGCTCTATGACGGCCAGGCCTCGACGCTGCAGTTCCAGCCGTCGAGCACGATCGTCCCGCAGGCGCAATACGCCTCCGACGCCGCCGCCAGCAGCCTTGGAACGATCACGCTGGTGCGTCCCTCGGGCTATTCGGTCGATCTGCTCGCGAGCGGCCAGCTCCGCTCCGGGGAGCTCCGCGCGCTGGCGGATTTGCGCGACAAGACGCTCCCGCAGGCCCAGACGCAGCTCGACGAACTCGCGTCCAGTCTCGCCCAGGCGCTCGGCTCCAACGTCACCTCCGTCAGCCCGACGGCGGGCGGCGTCGACCTGACGACGCAGGGGGCGCTGCCCGGCGACCGGCTCTCCGTCACCTATTCGGACGGCGGCGCCACGCGGTCGGTGACGATCGTCAACGTCGGCGACGCGAGCAAGCTGCCGCTCGCTGACGGCCTGACGGCGGACCCGAACGACACCGTCATCGGGATCGACTTCTCGTCGCCGACCGCCGCGGCCGACCTGAACGCGGCCCTCGCGGCGAAGGGGATCGGCCTCGGCGCCGCGGCGAACGCCGACGGCTTCCGTTTCACGTCTAACGCGCCCGGCCTCAGCATCTCGGCCGGATCGTCCCGGATCACGGCGACCTCGCTGTCCGGCGGCGGGCTCGCGCTGCCGGTGTTCGTCGACGGCGCCGGCGGGGATCCGTACTCGAACAGTCTCGACGGCGGCGCCCAACGGACCGGCTTCGCGGGGCGCATCGCGGTCAATCCGGACCTGCTGGACGACCCCGAAGCCCTCACCCGCTATGCGGGCGGCGCAGCCTCCGGCGACGACGCCAGGCCGGCCTTCCTGCGCGACGCCCTGGCGGCTCGCACGAGCTTCCGCGCGGACACCGGTCTCGGCGGCGCGGCCTCGCCTTTCACGGGATCGGTCGTCGAATTCGCCGGCGGCGTCATCAACATGCAGGCGAGCGCCAGCGCCGCCGCGACGCGGATCGCCGATGGCCAGTCCCTGGTCGTCTCGGCGCTGACCGACCGCTTCTCTGAGTCCTCGGGCGTCGACACGGACGAGGAGATGGGCAAGCTGATCCAGCTCCAGACCGCCTACAGCGCCAATGCGCGCGTGATCACGGCGGTCAGGGAGATGCTCGACATGCTGATGAACGTCTGATGCGCGGCCGCGTGACCTCCAGCGCCGCGCGCCCGCGGACAAGGCCTGAACCATGACCTCGATCGGACCATATGCGGCGAGCGGCGTGGGCCGCCCCAGCCTCGTCGACGCGCTGGCCAAGAGCAGGTCTCAGCTCAACGACCTGACGCGGCAGCTATCGACCGGGATGGTGTCGGCCACCTATGCGGGCCTCGGCGACGGCCGCGCGACCTCGCTCGCGATGCGGGCGAAGCTCGCCGCGTTGTCCTCCTACGACGCCACGGCCGCGACCGTGGGCACGCGGATCGCCGTCATGGGCACGGCGCTGCAGCGCCTCGACGACATCGGCGCCGAATACAGGCTCGTCGACCCGAACGACTTCACGCTGACGACCGGGTCCGTGACGGTGACGCAGTCTCAGGCGGCGATCGACCTGCAGGACGCGATCGCGCAACTCAACACCGACGTCGGCGGACGGTTCGTGTTCTCGGGACGCACGACCGATACGAAGCCTGTGCTGTCCGCCGACGCGATCCTTGCGGACGACGGCGCCAAGGCCGGCCTGCGGACCGTGATCGCCGAGCGGAAGCTCGCGGATCTCGGCGCCGACGGCCGTGGCCGCATCGACGTCTCCGGGGTGTCCGGCTCGTCATTCAGCGTCGCCGAGGAGGCTTCCGGGCCGTTCGGCTTCAAGATCTCGTCGCTGTCGTCCTCCATGACGAACGGCGTCGCGAGCGGCCCGACCGGCTCTCCCGCGACGATCACGCTCGGCGTCACGGGGCAGCCCAAGACGGGCGACCAGATGCGGGTCGGGTTGACGCTGCCGGATGGCTCGACCGAGGAGATCGTGCTGACCGCAAAGGCTGCGGACGACACGTCGGCCCTGGCGCCCGGCGAGTTCCGCGTCGGCGCGACGCCGGCGCAGACGGCCGCGAACATGCGGGCGAGCTTCGACGCCGCGCTCAAGACACGCGCCGACACTGCGCTGGTCGCGGCGTCCGCGGTCCAGGCCGGCGAGGAATTCTTCAACGCCCCCGCCGGGAGCGGCCCCGCCCGCGTCGCCGGCTTCGACGGGAGCTATGCGAGCGACGCCGAGCGTGTGGCCGCTCTTCAAAACGCGACCGCGCTCGACAGGACCGACACCGCCGAGAAGACCGTGTCCTGGTATGTCGGCGAGACCGGGACCGACGATCCCCGCAAGACCGCGGCGGCCAGGATCGACGATGGCGTCGCCGTCGCCTACGGGGCGCGGGCCAATGAAGCCGGGACGCGTCAGGTGGTCCAGAACCTCGCCGTGTTCTCGGCGATGACCTTCTCGGCTGACGACGCCGACGCCAAGGCCCGCTATTCGGCGCTCGCCAACCGGACCATCGCCGCGCTCGGCTCCAGCGACGCGACGGCCGCCGTCAGGACGATGGCGACCGACCTCGCCGCCGCCAACAACGCCATCAAGGCGGCGAGCGCCCGGCACGCGGCGGCCAAATCGATGGCCCAGGACGCGCTCTCCGGCGTGGAGAGCGCCGACAAGGACGAGGCCACGCTCAAGATCCTCGCGCTGCAGACGCAGCTTCAGGCGAGCTATCAGGCGACGGCGACGCTGAAGAACCTCAGCCTCGTCAACTTCCTCTGACGCGCTATTCGCATTCTCTTAACCATGGCGGAAACTTGTCCCGCGCCGCGCCGGAACCAACCGGGCCTTTAACCCGGGCTTAGTGAGCCAGGCCAGACTGTCCTCGCACGCCTCAGGACGGGGCGTCACATCAAACTCCTAGGACAGGAGACTGGCATGTCTGGCGTTTCCCTGAGCGCGGCCGTTCGCTCGAACCTCCGTTCCCTGCAGTCGGCTTCCGAGCTGATGGGCCAGACGGAGCAGCGGCTCTCCACCGGCAAGAAGGTCAATTCGGCGCTCGACAATCCCTCGAGCTTCTTCACGGCCCAGGCTCTCGACCGCCGCGCGAGCGACCTGAACAACATGCTCGACAGCGTCTCCAACTCGGTCCAGACGCTGAAGGCGGCCGACAACGGCATCACCGCGATCAACGACGTCATCGAGAGCCTCAAGGCGACCGCCCGCAGCGCGGTGCAGTCCCCGCAGGCGGTGACCACCAAGGCTTCGATCAGCTCCACCGCGATCGACAACCTGTCCGAGACGAACCTGCTCGGCGGCGCTCCGTCCAACGCGACGGTCGAAGGCTCGGCGCTCACCAACGACAACACCGGCACCGCCGCCGCCGTCACCGCCAACACCAAGCTCTCCGGCACGGCCGGCGCGGCTTCGGACAACCTGGCGAGCGGCCTGACCGCCGGCGAGAAGATCACCGTCAACGGCACGGAGATCGAATTCGTGGCGTCGGGCGCGACCGGCAATCAGGTCAACATCACCGACGACATCGGTGATCTGCTCGCGAAGATCGATGGCATCACCGGCGCCAGCACGGCCTCCACGGTGGCCGCCGGCAAGCTGACCATCAGCACCGGCACGACCAGCGACCTGACGATCGGCGGCTCGAGCGCCACGCTCACCAAGCTCGGCCTCACCGCCGGCACCACCGCCCGCGGCACGCCCACCGGCGGCCTCGCCGGCCAGACCCTCAACGTCCAGGACCGCGACGGCAACACCAAGACGGTGACCTTCAGCTCCAGCGGCATCGACACGCTGGACGAGCTCAACAAGTTCTTCTCGGACAACAATGTCGACCTCGAGGCCTCGGTCTCCGTCGACGCCGCGACCAAGAAGGGCACCCTGACCCTCACGACCTCGAACGCCGCCGCGAACAAGACCCCGGTGGACCTCGAGGGCACGGCCACGGCCTCCGGCGCGGCGTTCGCCTCCAAGAGCTTCTCGGCTCCGGTCGTCAGCGGCGCGGGCAAGGAAACCCGTGACAACTATCGTAAGGACTTCAACGACGCGCTGAAGCAGATCTCGTCGCTGGCCAAGGACGCCAGCTATAACGGCGTGAACCTGCTCAATGGCGACGACCTGAGCATCGTGTTCAACGAGGACGGCTCGTCGAAGCTCGACGTCAAGGGCGTGGATTTCGACGCCGCCAGCCTCGGCATCACGGAGCTGAGCGCCGACGACTTCTACGACTCGAACTCGATCAACAAGATCATCGACAAGCTCGACAAGGCTGCCGCCACCCTGGAGCAGACTTCGTCGAAGTTCGGTTCGCAGCTGCAGATCGTGCAGACGCGGCAGACCTTCACGAAGAACATGATCGGCACGCTGCAGGACGGCGCCGGGGCCCTCACCGACGCCGACACCAATGAGGAGGCCGCGAACCTTGCGACGCTCCAGACCAAGCAGTCGCTGATCGTCTCCTCGCTGGCGATCTCGACCTCGCAGGAGCAGAGCATCCTCAGCCTTCTGCGCTGATCGCAAGCCGCCACACAGACCTTCCGTGAAGGGCGGAAGCTTCGGCTTCCGCCCTTCTCTCGTTTCACCGGCCAAGCGCGCGCAAAGCATTCGCAAGGAGGAATTAACCTTAACGGCTCATTAAGGTTAACAAGCCTAGATTACGTCCGCGCCCTGCTGAGGCGTCTCCCGTTAGGAGCCCTTCAATGGCCGACGTCGTTCTCAATTCCGCTATCCGCTCCAACCTCCGGAGTCTCCAGTCGACGACCGATCTCCTCGCGCAGACGGAGCAGCGGCTGTCGACCGGCAAGAAGGTCAACTCGGCCTTCGACAATCCGTCGAGCTTCTTCACGGCGAACGCGCTGGACCGGCGGGCGAGCGACCTCAACACCCTGCTCGACACTGTCGGATCCTCGGTCCAGACGCTCAAGGCGGCGGACAACGGCATCAAGGCGATCACGGACATCGTCAACACGCTCAAGGCGACCGCCAGGTCGGCCCTTCAGTCGCCGCTCGCGGTCGAGACCAAGGCGGGCGTCGAGTCGGATGCGCTGGGAGACGGCGTCACCGCCAAGAACCTCCTCGGCGGAACCGTGCTGGCGAGCGGGGACACGCTGATCGTCAAGGACAAGGACGGCGCCGACGTCACCGTGACGTTCGGAACGGGCGCCAACCAGGTGGACACGCTGGACAAGCTGAACGCCTTCTTCGAGAAGAACAACGTCCTGCTCGACGCGACCTTCGACGCCACCACCCACAAGCTGAAGCTCGAGGCCGACAACTCGGTCGCGAACTCGACGCCGCCGGCGATCTCCGGCACCGCGACCGGCGCCACCAACGCCTTCACCACGCTGACGTTCAGCGCGCCGGTCCTCGACGCGCTGGCCGCGCAGAAGCGGGCCGACTTCGCCGAGGACTACAACGCCGCTCTGAAGGAGATCAACACCATCGCGAAGGACGCCAACTACAACGGCGTCAACCTGCTGATGGGCGACGATCTCGACGTCATCTTCAACGAGGACGGATCCTCCAAGCTCAACGTCAAGGGCGTGCAGTTCGACGCCAACGGCGTCGGCCTGGCGTCGATCGCGGCCGAGGATTTCTACGACTCCTCCTCGATCAACGGCGTGCTCGACCAGATCGAGAAGTCGTTCAAGATCATCGAGGCGCAGTCGGCCAAGTTCGGGTCGCAGTTGCAGATCGTGCAGACCCGCGAGACCTTCACCAAGGACATGGTGGGCACCCTGCAGGACGGCGCGAACTCGCTCACCGCCGCCGACACCAACGAGGAAGCCGCCAACCTGGCGACGCTGCAGACCAAGCAGCAGCTGATCGTCTCGTCGCTCTCCATCTCGACGCAGCAGGATGCGGCGATCCTCCAGCTCCTGCGCTGAATTCTTTCGATCTTTCCTGCGAAGCGCGGCGGAGGCTCAGGCCTCCGCCGCGCTTCGTTTTTGAAGCTGTGCTATCTGTCGCCGCATGACCCTGAAAGTTGAACTCAAGCCCGGCGAGCGCATCGTCATCGGCCGGTCCGTGGTGACCAACGGCGCCTCGCGGACCAGCCTGCTGATCGACGGCCAGGATCCCGTCCTGCGCGAGCGTGACATCCTGCAGGAAGACGGGGCCGACACGCCCGCCAAGCGCATCTGCTACGCGGTCCAGATGATGTATCTCGCCGGATCCACGGACCGGTTGCTGCCGATCTACACGGAGCTGACCCGAGACGCGCTGAAAGCTGCGCCGAGCATGCTCGAAATCGTCGAGCGCATGAATAACTGCGTCTTAACCGGGGCGCTTTACAAAGCTTTCCGGGAAGCGCGCAAGTTGGTTGCGTACGAGGCGAGTATATTCGAGCATGCAGAGCGGAGCGCAGGCCTACGCGAGAATGGCTCAGACGACGGCGAACCCGCGTGAACGGGACGCTCAACTTCTTCTGAGAGCCGCAGCCCGCTTCGCGGCTGCGCAGACCTCCAGCCCCTTCGATCAGTCCGGCGCCCGTCAGGCCGCCATCTTCAACCGCAAGCTCTGGACGGTGTTCCTGAGCTCGGTGATGCGGGCCGAGAACCCGCTGGACGCCGGCACCAAGGCGAACATCCGCAAGATCGCGCTGTTCGTGCTTGGCCGCTGCTCCTCGGTCGAGGCCGAGCCTCGCGCCGAACAGCTGACCGCGTTGATCAACATCAACCGCAATATCGCAGAGGGCCTGCGCGGCTGAGCGGGTTCAGACGAACCGCTCGAGCGAGGGGCCCCGCGCATTGTCCGCGACCAGGGCGTCGATATAGGCCCTGAGCTTCAGGCGCGCCTCGCTGGGCGTCTGCGAGGTCACCTGCCCGGTCGCGACGTCGACCAGCCGGAACACGAAGGTCCCGGTCCGTTCGTCCTCCAGCACCTCCCGGCGGGAAGCGTCGGGGCGGGAGGCGGCGGGGCCGGAAGACCGCTGATCGCTGAGGCTCGACGGCCCGGTCGCGGGCTCCACGCGCGCGCCGCCGGCGCCCGGCCCCCTCAGGGCCGAAGCTGGCGTGACCAGCGATCCGATCGCAGAGTCCATCTCGTCCTCCGAGGATCCGCGCGCCGACGAGCCTGCGCGCTTGTCCATCCTGCCGGAGGCCGCGTTAATTCCATGTTAGGAGATGGGGTTAACGCCCGCTTCTGAGATACCGACCGATTCGCGCTCAGGCCCCGCGCGACAGCGAAATCGGGGCGGCGGACGGACGCTGGTCGCGCGATCCGCCGCGCGCGTCATAGGTGCTCGGCGCCGCGCGAGCGCCGACCTCCTCGGCCACCCCGCGCAGCAGGCTCTCGGCGACCGAACGCGCCGTGCCCAGAACGGCGAGGTTCTCGTCCAGCGCCGCCCGGAAGGCGACGTGCAGCCGCTCCACCTCGCCCACCGCCTCGCGCGGCTGCGCGGCCACCGCTTCGACGCTCGCCTGCAGGCTCTTCACGTCGAGCATGTAGCGCCCGGAAAGCTCGCCCTTCGCCTGCCGCAGGCCGTCGGCCGCGCCATAGGCGCCGGCGCGCACCAGTCGCGTCTCCTCGACGATCACCGCCGTCAGTCGCGCGACGGTGTCGGCGGTTCGCTCCAGGCGTTCGGCGGCCTCCTGCACGGACAGCGGAGACATGGTCGCGGCGGCCGGAACCGCCCGGCGTCGATTGATCATGAGGACTGCCCCCCCTGCTGGATCGCTATGAGTTCGCGGCGGACGTCGTCCGCCAGACCGATTCCGCCGGCGGCCGCGATGGTCCTGCCGTACTGGTCTGCGAGCATCGACCGATAGGCGCTGCCGCCCTCGCCGGAGCCGAGCGGCCCGCTATCGCCGAGGCCCGAGAACATCTGCTCCATCATCTGCGTCAGGAAGACGGCTTCGAAATCCTGCGCGGCGGCGTCGAGCCGGTCATCCGCCTTGGCCGGAGACTTCGCCCCATAGGCCTTCTGGGCGCCGAGGGCCGCGAGGGTGGATGCGGCGGGCGTTGCGGCTTCGGCCATCACATCACCTCGATCTCGGCCTGCAGCGCGCCCGCCGCCTTGATGGCCTGGAGGATCGCGATCAGGTCGCGCGGCCCGACGCCGATCGCGTTCAGGCCGTCCACGAGCTGCCGAAGGTTGACCCCTTCGCGCACGATGGCGAGGCGGCGGTTCTTGTCGGTGTCGACGGAGATTTCGGTGCGCGGCGTCACCACCGTTTCGCCATCGGTGAACGGCTCCGGCTGGCTGGCCACCGGCGTCTCGGTGATCGTCACGGTCAGGTTGCCCTGGGCGACCGCCACCGTGGACACCCGTACGTCCTGGCCCATGACGATGATGCCGGAGCGCTCGTCGATCACGATCTTGGCGAGCTGGTCGGGCTCCACGCGCAGTTGCTCGACCTCGGTCAGCAACTGGACGATGTTGCCCTGGTAGCCCTTCGGCATCTTGAGAGCGACCGAGGAGGGGTCGAGCGGCTCGGCCACGCCCTTTCCGATGAACTGGTTGATCGCCGCCGCGATGCGGCGCGCGGTGGTGAGATCCGGATTGCGCAGCGCGAGGCGGACCGTCGACAGATTGTTCAGCGCGAACGGGATCTCGCGCTCGATCAGACCGCCATTGGAGATGCGCCCGGCGGTCGGCACGCCGCGCACCACCTGGGCGGCTTCGCCCTGGGCGTTGAAGCCGATCACCGCCACCGACCCCTGCGCGACCGCGTAGACCTCGCCGTCCGCGCCCATGAGGGGCGTGACGATCAGCGTGCCGCCCTGCAGGCTGGTGGAGTCGCCGAGCGCCGAGACGGTGACGTCGATGCGGGTTCCCTGGGTCCCGAACGGCGGCAGA
Source organism: Hansschlegelia beijingensis (assembly GCF_014196425.1). Classification (GTDB taxonomy): domain Bacteria; phylum Pseudomonadota; class Alphaproteobacteria; order Rhizobiales; family Methylopilaceae; genus Methylopila; species Methylopila beijingensis. The sequence continues at coordinate 182,258 of NZ_JACIDR010000003.1, read as the reverse complement.
TTGGCGGTCACCATCACGGCCGCGACGTTCTTGGTGCGCAGGATGGCGCCGCGCGTGTTGACGCCGAGCCGCTCGAGCATCGACTGCAGGCTCTGCTTGGTGAAGGGCGCGGCATTGAGGGTGTCGCCCGAGCCGTTGAGGCCGACTACCAGGCCGTAGCCGACGAGCTGGTTTTCGCGGACGCCTTCGATGTCCGCGAGGTCCTTGATGCGCGAGGTCACCCCTCCCCTGCCCGGCCCGCCGTCGTCGCCATTCGCGAAGGCGTGGCCGCGGGCCGACGCCTGCACGACGGCGCGGCTACGCTGGCCGAGATCCGTCGTCGCGGCCATGTCGGCGGCCTGGGCGGAGAAGACCGTCCAGCAGGCCGCCGCCGCGACGAGCGCGGCCGAAACGAGACGGCGGATGGTGATCTGGGGCATCTGACGGCGCTTCGCAGAACGGGACTGTCTGCGCAGTGCAATGCGAGGACCGTGCCGCCGGCGGCGTTCCAAGAAGATGAGGCGTCAGGCCGGGCGCGAGGCCGGGGCGGCCCGCCCGGTCGCCCGGCAATATTCCGCCGGAACCGGCAGAATCTGCCGGGTCGTTAACGCGTGGTTAAGCATGATGGCTTCAAGTGGCGATCGAGCGGAAGGAACCGCTGCGGGGGCGGCAGGATGCGAATCGACGGTCTCGGTCGCGCGTTCTCGGGCGGCGGCGCCGCCCGGCAAGCGGCGTCAGGCGCCTTCCGCCTGTCAGATCCCGTCGCCACGGAGACGGCGCGCCAGGCGCCGCCGACCCTCTCGGCCCAGGGACTGGGCGCGCTGCTGGCGCTGCAGGCCGAGGAGGAGACGCCGCGCGAGAGGCGTCGACGGGCGGTGCGGCGCGGACGCGGCCTGCTCGACGCCCTCGATGGCCTGAGACTTGCTTTGGTGGAAGGGCGCGCGGATGCGCAGCTCCTGGCCGGGATGGCTCAAAATCTCGCCGGGCGGTGCGGCCAGACGGGCGACGCGGCTCTGGACGACACCCTTTCAGCCATAGAGGTGCGCGCCCAGGTAGAGCTCGCAAAGCGAGGACTTTGACCTGAAAAGCACGCACGGGTTTTTACGTACTCAAGAATAACTCATTTGTTCCAAAGGGTTGGTCGTTAACGGAAGCGATTGTCGGGCGGCCAGCGGATGAGTATATTCCGCGCCGTCCGAGCTCCCCTGCGTGCGGTACCCAGAGGCATCCACATGAGCGTCGAGTTGGCAGACGATTATCGGCCTTCCGAGACCGAGCCGTTCATGAATGAGCGGCAACGCCGGTACTTCCGCGACAAGCTGCTCAACTGGCGCGAGGAGATCCTGCGCGAGAGCCGCGAGACGCTCGAGCACCTGCAGGACGAGAACCAGAACCATCCCGACCTCGTCGACCGGGCGTCCTCCGAGGCGGACCGGGCGATCGAGCTTCGCGCCCGCGACCGGCAGCGCAAGCTGATCGCGAAGATCGACGCGGCGCTGGCGCGGATCGAGGATGGCTCCTACGGCTATTGCGAGGAGACCGGCGAGCCGATCTCGCTCCGCCGTCTGGACGCCCGCCCGATCGCGACGCTGTCGATCGAGGCGCAGGAGCGCCACGAGCGCCGCGAGAAGGTCTATCGCGACGACTGAGCCGAGCGGCTCAACCACCGAGGGTCGCCGGGCGGAGCCTTAAGTTCGCCCCGCGCAGGCGCCATATGCTGGCGCATGTTCCGCTTATTCGAATCGATCATCGATCCGACCGCGCCCCCGGAGCGGCCGGAGCCCCCGGCGCGGCTGCTCGGCTTCTACTGGCACTTCCTCCGGCAGGCCAAGGGACTGTTCGCCGGCCTCCTCCTGGCGGGCCTGCTGCTCGGCCTCGCGGACGCCTCGGTCCCGTTCTTCGTGGGCCGCATCGTCGCGCTGGTGACCAGCACGCCGCCGGAACGGCTGCTCGCTGAAGGCTGGCCGCTGATCGGCGGGCTTGTCGGCACGCTCCTGATCTTCCGACCCGCCGTGCTGTTCGGGCGCGGGCTGATCGCCAACCAGGCGATCGGCCCCGGCTTCTCGAACCTGATCCGCTGGCAGTCGCACTATCATGTCGTCCGGCAGTCCTGGGGCTTCTTCCAGAACGACTTCGCCGGCCGCATCGCCAACAAGGTGATGCAGACCGGGCCGGCGCTGCGCGAGAGCGTCGTCCAGACGGTCGAGGCGGTCTGGTACATCGCGGTCTACGGCGTGAGCGCCATGGTGCTGCTCGCCACTGCCGATCCCCGGCTGGCGATCCCGCTCGGCGTCTGGTTCGTGGGCTACGCGGCGCTGATCTGGCGCTTCGTGCCGCGCATGCGCGACCGCTCGCGCGCGGCTTCCGAGGCGCGCTCGCAGCTGACCGGCCGGATCGTCGACACCTACACCAACATCCTGACCGTGAAGCTGTTCGCCCGCGCCCGCGCCGAGGACTCCTATGTGGGCGACGCGATGGACACGCTGATGGAGCGTTTCCAGCGGCAGTTCCGGCTGGTCACGACCTTCGCGGTCTCGCTCCAGATCCTCAACGCGATGCTGGTCTCCGCGATCACGATCTCCGCGGTCGCATTGGCGTCGTCGCGCTCGATCGAGATCGGCGCCGTCGCCATGGCCATCCCGCTGTCGTGGCAGGTGGTCTCGATGTCCGGCTGGGTGGCCTTCCAGGTCTCGGCGATCTTCGAGAATGTCGGCGTCGTGCAGGAAGGGCTCGCGACCATCGCCCGGCCCCTGCAACTCGCCGACGACGCTAAGGCCGAGCCGATCGCCGTGCGCCACGGCGACGTCCGGTTCGAACGCGTGAGCTTCGGCTACGGGACGCCTCGCAAGGTGATCGACGACTTCTCGCTCCACATCCGGCCGGGCGAGAGGATCGGGCTGGTCGGCCGCTCCGGCGCGGGGAAATCGACGCTCGCGAACCTCCTGCTCAGGTTCTTCGATCCGGCCTCCGGCCGCATCCTGATCGACGGCGTCGACATCGCCCGGGCGACGCAGGAATCGCTGCGCGAACAGATCTCCGTCGTCACGCAGGACACTTCGCTGCTGCACCGGTCGATCCGGGACAACATCGCCTATGGTCGCCCGACCGCGACCGATGACGAGATCGTCGCCGCCGCCCAGCGCGCCGAGGCGCACGACTTCATCCTCGGCCTCACCGACCTGCACGGCCGGACCGGTTACGACGCGCATGTCGGCGAGCGCGGCGTGAAACTCTCCGGCGGGCAACGCCAGAGGGTCGCGATCGCGCGCGTGATCCTGAAGGACGCTCCGATCATCGTGCTCGACGAGGCGACCTCGGCGCTCGACTCCGAGGTCGAGGCCGCGATCCAGACGAGCCTCGACGCGGTCATGGCCGGCAAGACCGTGATCGCGGTCGCGCACCGGCTGTCGACGATCGCACGGATGGACCGGCTGGTCGTGCTGGACCAGGGCCGCATCGTAGAACAGGGCTCGCACGCCGAGCTGATCTCGAAGGACGGCCTCTACGCCGCCCTGTGGCGGCGGCAGTCGGGCGGCTTTCTGGACGACGGCCCCACTCAGGCGGCGGCCGAATAGGACCTCAGGCCGGCTCGCCGCCCGGCAGAGCTTGCTGAGCAGCGCTCACCCGCTGCTCGGCAATACTCTGCTAAGCATAGCCCACGAATGATGTGACGATCGTTGAACGCGACTTGAAGTGTCGCGTTGGCGCGCTGGGAGGCCCTCATGCCGACGCGCGCCATGATCGATCCAGTCGAATCCCTCGCCATGAACCTGTTCCGCCGCGACCATCCGGACCGGCTGTGGTCGCTGAGCGTCGCTCCGGACCCTGAAGCAGGAGCGTCCGCCGAGGAACGCTCGCTCTACCGCTGCTTCGCGCGGGCGCAGCTCGCCGAGCGCACGGCCCGTCCGCGGCCCGCGAGCGTTCACGTCCTGCACGCGCAGTAGCGCAGCTCAGCCGGCGATGCGGTCGAAGTCCGCGAGCGCGCGCGTCGCGCGCCTCAGTCGCGCGAGCAGCTTGAGCCGGTTCGCGCGAAGCGCCGGATCGGGCGCGTTCACCGTCACCTGATCGAAGAACGCGTCGACCTCCGGCCGGAGCCGGGCGAGCGCCGCCGCCGCGAGCGCGAAATCCTCCTGGCCCACAGCATCGGCTGCGGCCGGCGCAGCGAGATCGAGCGCCTTGGAAAGATCGATCTCGGCCTTCTCCGTCAGCAGGGCGCAGTCGACCTCGCCCTCGAAGGCTCCGACGCCGTCCTTCTTCTCCTCGGCCCTCAGAATGTTCGCGGCGCGCTTGTAGCCGGCGAGCAGGTTCTTGCCGTCGTCGGTCTCGAGCAGCTTCCCGAGCGCCTCGACCCGCCGGACGATCAGCACGAGGTCGTCGTTCTGCCCCCCTCCCCCTTGCGGGGAGGGGCCGGGGGTGGGGGTGGTCAAGGAAGGAGCTGTCGGCTCGCCATCGGCCGCGGCGCCCGGTCCTGCGCCACCCGCCACCCCGACCCTCCCCCGCAAGGGGGGAGGGAGTTCGCCCGCCGCGAGAGCTGCGTCCACGAGGTCGTGGCGCGCTCCCTGCTCGCGGAGCTGGACCTTGAGGCGGTCCGCGAAGAAGGCCAGCAGGTCCAACGCGACCTCGGCTCCCAGGATGGAAAGCAGCCGCAGCCGCAGCCCATTATCGAGGATGATGCGCACGACGCCGAGCGCCGCGCGCCTGAGCGCATAGGGGTCCTTGCTGCCCGTGGGCTTCTCGTCGATCGCCCAGAAGCCGACCAGCGTGTCGATCTTGTCGGCGAGCGCCACCGCGATCGAAACCGGCGCGGTCGGGACGCGGTCCGAAGGGCCCTGCGGCCGGTAATGCTCCTCGAGCGCCGCCGCCACGTCGGCGTCGAGCCCCTCGGCCTCGGCGTAATAGCGGCCCATCAGGCCCTGCAGCTCGGGGAACTCGCCGACCATCTCGGTGACGAGATCGGCCTTGGCGAGCCGCGCCGCCTGTCCGGCCTTGTCCGGATCGGCGCCGACCAGCGGCGCGAGCTCGCGGGCGAGCCGCTCGATGCGCTCGACGCGCTCATGCTGCGTGCCGAGCTTTTCGTGGAACGTGATCGACTTCAGCTTCTCCAGCCGGTCAGCCAGCGGCGTCTTCTTGTCGGTCTCCCAGAAGAACCGGGCGTCCGACAGTCGCGCGCGCACCACGCGCTGGTTGCCATGGATGATCGCCGCGCCGCCGTCCGCCGCCTCGAGATTGGCGACCAGGATGAAGCGGTTCGCGAGCCGGCCGTCGGCGCGCCGCAGCACGAAGCACTTCTGGTTCGCCCGGATGGTCGCGCGGATGACCTCCTCGGGGACCTCGAGGAACTCCTCCTCGAAGGCGCCCATCAGCACGACCGGCCACTCGACGAGCCCCGCCACCTCGTCGACCAGCGCCTCGTCCTCGACCAGTTCGAGGTTCTGCGCCTGTGCGAGCGTGCGGGCGTCGGCGCGGATCATGTCGCGGCGGCGTTCGGCGTCGAGCACCACATGGGCCTTCTGCAGCGCGTCGACGTAATCATCGAAGCGCCTGACCCGGATCTCCCCAGGAGCGTGGACGCGGTGCCCGCGCGTGACGTCGCCGGACGCGACGCCGCCGACCTCGAAGCGGACGATCTCCGGCTCCTCCTGGGTCGAGCCGAAGGTCGCGACGATCGAATGCAGCGGCCGCACCCAGCGCAGCGTTCCCGAGCCCCAGCGCATCGACTTGGGCCACGGGAAGCCGGCGATGATCGCCGGCATGATCTCGGAAATGACTTCCGCGGTGGCGCGGCCGGGCTTCACGCTGCGGGCGACGTAGAAGTCGCCCTTCGGATCGGACTGGACGACGGCCTCGTCGATCGAGGCGAGGCCCGCGGCCTTCAGAAAACCCTCGAGCGCTTTCTCGGGCGCGCCGACGCGCGGCCCCTTGCGCTCCTCGCTGCGGTCAGGCTGCCGCGCCGGCAGGCCCACGACGACCAGCGCCAGCCGGCGCGGCGTGGCGAAAGCCTTGGCGCCCTCATAGGTCAGCCCACGCTCGACCAGCGCGTCGGTGACGAGCCGTCGGAGATCGTCCGCCGCCCGCGCCTGCATGCGCGCCGGGATCTCTTCGGAGAGAAGTTCGAGAAGGAAATCAGGCATGAGCGCTCTACTCCCCTCCCCCTTGCGGGGAGGGGTCGGGGGTGGGGGTGGCGCCCCTTGAGGCGCCGTCGCGCGCCGCGACCGCTGCCGCGATCGCTTCAAGCACGCCGTCGATATTCGAAAGCACGTCCGTGTTCCAGAACCGAAGCACGCTCCAGCCCTGCGCCTCCAGCGCGGCGGTGCGCTCCGCGTCGGCCGCGTTCTCCGCGTGCTGACCGCCATCGACCTCCACGATCAGTCGGGACCTCAGGCAGGCGAAGTCTGCGATGAACGAGCCGATCACCATCTGACGGCGAAAGTGCGAACCCGGGACCGCGAGGCGGCGAAGGCGCAACCAAAGCTTCCGCTCGGCGTCTGTGGGTTCCCGGCGCATATGGCGGGCGAAGCGGCCTGTCGCCGGAACCGGAGCTCCATCGAGGGTCGTGGCCCAGGGACGGGAACGATCAAAGTCGCTGATCATCCTGCAGCACCCCCACCCCTAACCCCTCCCCGCAAGGGGGAGGGGGACAGCCGCTCCGCCGGCTTCGGTCTTGAGCCAGGCGGCGCCGCAGGCCTTGGCGAGGTCGCGCACGCGCAGGATGTAGCTCTGGCGTTCGGTCACCGAGATCACCCCCCGGGCGTCGAGCAGGTTGAAGGCGTGGCTCGCCTTGATGGCCTGGTCATAGGCCGGCATCGCCATCAGCCGGCCGTCGGCCTCCCCGGCCTCGATCAGCGCCTTGCATTCCTGCTCGGCGTCCTGGAAGTGCCGTTTCAGAAGTTCGACGTCGGCGTTCTCGAAATTGAAGCGCGAATATTCCTGCTCGGCCTGCCGGAAGACGTCGCCATAGGTGACCTTCTCGGCGCCGTCGCGGCCGTTGAAGTTGAGGTCGAAGCCCCGGTCGACGCCCTGGATGTACATCGCGAGACGCTCGAGCCCGTAGGTCAGCTCGCCGGACACCGGATTGCAGTCGACGCCCGCGACCTGCTGGAAATAGGTGAACTGCGACACCTCCATGCCGTCGCACCAGCACTCCCAGCCGAGTCCCCAGGCGCCGAGGGTCGGGCTTTCCCAGTCGTCCTCGACGAAGCGCACGTCATGCACCGTCGGGTCGAGGCCGAGCGCCTTGAGGCTGTAGAGATAGAGCTCCTGAAGGTTCTCGGGGCTCGGCTTCAGGATGACCTGGAACTGGTAATAGTGCTGGAACCGGTTCGGGTTCTCGCCGTAGCGCCCGTCCTTGGGCCGCCGCGAGGGCTGCACGTAGGCCGCCTTCCAGGGGCGCGGCCCGAGCGCGCGCAACGTGGTGGCGGGATGGAACGTGCCGGCCCCGACCTCCATGTCGTAGGGCTGCAGGATCACGCAGCCCTGCTCCGCCCAGAAGCGTTGCAGGGTCAGAATGAGCCCCTGGAAGGACTTCTTGGGGCTCATCGGGTCGTCGGTCATGAGGCGGTCGGGCGTCCGGTGCGAAGGCGCGCGGACGCTAGTTGGGGCGCCCCGGAGGGTCAAGGCGTGGCGCCGCGACCTTGAGGCGTCGCCGGATCGCGAGGCTTGCGCCCGCCGCTACTGCGGCCGCCATTCGCCGGTTGCGGGGTCGCGCCTCAGGGTTGGGCGCTCGGACCGCTCGGCGACCAAGGACGCCGCTTCGTTGCGGTCGAGCTCGCGGTTCACCCGCCGCCATTCGCGCTTCAGCGCCTTGGCGCCGAACACCGCTCCGGCGGCTGCGGCGGCGATCAGAAGGAAGGGCGGCATGGGCGCGGCTCCGGTCAGGGCCAAGGACGGCCTATGGACCATCATCCGTGATCTTGGCCGCCATGGGGCGGCGCGTCAAAGACCGAAGCGGCCCCAGAGCGCACGCGCCTCGAGCGCCGCGATCGCTTCTTCAGCGAGCCCGACGCCGACGCCTTCGCTGCGCCCGGACAGCCGCTTCAGAAGCGACGTCTTCGGGGTGACGGACTTGAGTTCGACCTTGTCGCCCCAGCGTTCGCGCATGGTGGTGCGCAGATCGCCGAGCCGGTCGACCAGGCCGAGGCCGAGCGCCGCCGCGCCGGACCAGAACGCGCCGGTGAACATGTCCGGATGATCGGACAGCGCCGCGCCGCGGCGCTCCTTCACGAGCGCGATGAAGTGCTCGTGCACCTCGCGCTGAAGCTCCTTGAGCCGCTCGACGTCCTCCGCCTTCTCCGGCTGGAACGGGTCGAGGATCGCCTTGTTGCGTCCGGACGCGTAGAGCCGCCGCTCGATCCCGAGCCGCTCGATCGCGCGGTCGAAGCCGAACCCGGCGGAGACCACGCCGATCGATCCGACGATCGACGACGGGTCGGCGACGATCTCGTCGGCCGCGCAGGCGATCATGTAGCCGCCGGAAGCAGCGACGTCCTCGACGAAAGCCGCGACGCCGATCTCCTTCTCCCGGCTAAGCGCCCGGATCCGCTGGTGGATCAGATGCGACTGGACCGGCGAGCCGCCGGGCGAGTTCACGATCAGCGCGACTTCCTTCGCGCCAGGCATCGAGAACGCCTTGTCGAGCGCTGCGGCGACGCCGGCCATGGTCACGCTCTGACGAAGCGGACCGCCCATGCCGATGGCGCCGTGCAGGCGGACGACCGGCACGACCGGTCTCCCGTCTCTGAGGCGTTCGGGAAGAACGGGCCCGGCGAGGCGGCGCAGTGTTGCGAAGGATGTGCTCATACGGCTGGATATAGGCCTAGGCCGCGCGTTCACAACGCTGCGGCGCGCATGGATGAACGCCGACTGAATATCGGGATCAGGATCGGTTCAGCGCCGACGCCCCATTCATGGAACCAAGCCGGGCGCCGCCCGTCTCAGGGACAAGCCAGCCGGCGGCTGGGCCGCGCCCACAGTGGTTTTCGAGGAGGACATGATGGTTCGTAACTTTGTTCTCGCCGCAGCTCTCGCGGCCGGGGCCTTCGCGGTCGCTCCCGCGCCCGCCTCGGCCGGCGTTTACCTCGACGTCGGGGGTGGGCCCTATTACGGCCACCGCCACCATTATCGGCCCTACTACCGTCCCTATCGGCCCTACTACCGCCCGTATCGCGCTTACCGCTCCTATGGGCCCCGCTGCCGCACGGTGAGCCGGCGCTACTGGAACGGCTACCGCTACGTCGTCACCAACCGCCGCGTCTGCCGCTACTGAGGCCGGCGGGCCCGACGGATGAGGCGCCCCGACGGGGCGCCTCCCTATGGCCTTGAGCGGTCCAGCGCGATCGTCGCGTCGCCGCGCTGCGCGGCGTCGCCCTCCGAGGTGAAGCCTCCAGCAGGCGCGTGCATCACGAGAGGCGGCAACAGCGCGAGGGCGCCGCGCCGGCCCTTTCGGGCCGCGACGATGATCCTCGTCGCCGGCGCATCGTCGCGGGCATGGACCGGCAGCAGGCGGACGTCGCCGAACCGGCCGTCGAGCGCGCCGAGGATGCCGGCGAGCGCCTCCGGGCGGTGGATCATGACCAGGTCGCCCTGAGGCTTCAGCAGCCGGTTCGCCGCCAGCGTCCAGTCGCCCAGAAGGCCCTCCGGCGACCCGTGGGCGCGCGCCTTGACCGCGTCCGGCGACAGCCGGAACCTGTCAGCGTCGTCGAACGGCGGATTGAAGGCGACCAGGTCGCATGAGCCCGCCGCCGGCTCGGCGGGACCCCGGCTCGTCGCGAGGGTCGCGACGTCGGCGCAGGCTGCGGCCGCGCGGCCTTCAAGACCGTTGCGCCTGGCGTTTTCGGCCGCGATCGCCGCCAGGCCCTCGTCGATCTCCACGAGCGCGACGCGCCCGGCGCCGGCGTGCGCGAGCGCGAGGCCGACCGCGCCGACCCCGGCCCCCAGATCCGCCGCCACCGCGCCCGGCGCCAGTCGGGAGCGGGCGGCCGCGACCAGCAGCGCCGCGTCGGTTCCGACGCGGTGCCCCCGCCGCGGTTGCAGAAGCCGGAGACGCCCTCCGAAGAACAGATCGTCAGTGAGTTCGCCGTTCACGGCGTCTCGGGTCGAAGCTCGTGGGAGAGGCCGGCCTCCACCAGCGCCCGGCGCGCCCGGGCCGCATCCTCGTCCGCCACCAGCACCCGGCTGGCCAGAATGCCGAGAGAGCCCTCCAGCACGCTCATGTTCCCGTCGACCACGACGGGCTCGATCCCCTCCTCGCCCAGCCGGGCGCGGACGAAGGACAACAGCACCGGATCATTGCTTCTGATGAGTTCCTGCAAGAGCCATCGCCTGTGTTGGAGGGTCGTTTAGCGGATTTAACGCTTTTGGCGGGGATCGCCACGCCGGGGCCCAACTTCGGCCCGCGGCCTCGGTCATGAAGTCCGGGTCGTTCGGGCTTCGGAGTTCGTCATGCGTGCTGAAGTGGTCGCTCTCGCCGTCGCAGTCGTGCTGCTGCTGTTCGCCTCCCAGAAGCTGCTCGCCGCCCGCGCCGTGCTGCCGGTCTGAACCGCCGGCGTTTTACGACTTGCTCCCCCGGAGGGGCGTGGCTACGGTCCGCCCCGGTCCGAGGCAGTTGGGAGCGCTCCGATTGGGCGTTGTAGTGCCGTTAGAGGAGCGCCCCGGCGGGACTGACGCCGGTCTCGCGCCCCTTCTCAAGCTCGTCGCTCCCGCCATGGAGCGCGTCAACGCCTTCATCCTGTCGCGCACCGGATCCGAGGTCGTGATGATCCCGGAGGTGGCGAACCACCTGATCTCGTCGGGCGGCAAGCGGCTGCGGCCGATGCTGACCCTCGCGACCTCGGCGCTCTGCGGCTATTCGGGCGACGGCGACGTCAAGCTCGCGGCGGCCGTCGAGTTCATGCACACCGCGACGCTGCTGCACGACGACGTCGTCGACGGCTCCGAGATGCGGCGCGGGAAGCTCGCGGCGCGCATGCTCTGGGGCAACGAGGCGAGCGTGCTGGTGGGCGACTTCCTGCTCGGCCAGGCCTTCAAGATGATGGTCGAGGTCGGCTCGCTCGAGGCGCTGCGCATCCTTTCCGAGGCCGCCGCGGTGATCGCCGAGGGCGAGGTCATGCAGCTCGCCGCCGCCAAGAACACCGCGACCACCGAGGACGAGTATCTGGCGGTCGTGCGCGGCAAGACGGCAGAGCTGTTCGCCGCCGCCTGCGAGGTCGGGCCGGTGATCGCCGGCCGGCCGCGCGCCGAGCAGGCGGCCGCCCGCTCCTACGGCATGAATCTCGGCATCGCCTTCCAGCTGGTGGACGACGCGCTCGATTATGGCGGCCGCGAAGCGAAGCTCGGCAAGAAGGTCGGCGACGATTTCCGCGAGGGCAAGATCACGCTGCCCGTGGTGCTCGCCTATCGGCGCGGCTCAGCCGAGGAGCGCCTGTTCTGGAAGCGCACGCTCGAGGATGGCGACGCGCAGGACGCCGACCTCGCCGAGGCGATCCGCCTGCTCGGAAAGCACGGCGCGATCGAGGACACGCTCGCCCGCGCCCGGCACTACGGCGCGATGGCGCGTGACGCGCTGGCGCTGTTCGAGGACCGCTCGGAGGCCCGCGCCCTGCTCGACGTCATCGGCTTCGTCACCGCCCGGGCGCACTGAGGTCAGGCCCGCGGGCCGAACAGCACCACCGCCGCGCCGGCAGATCGCGGAGCCCGTCAGGTCCCACCGGTCGGGCCTGACGTCCTCGACGGCCCAGAGCCAGGCGAGCGAGGCGGCGACGTAGACGCCGCCATAGGCCGCGTAGGCCCGCCCCGCCGCCTCGACCTCGACCCGGGTGAGCAGCCAGGCGAACAGCAGCAGCGAGGCCACGCCCGCCGCAAGCCAGGCCGGCGACGCGCCCTGCCTCAGCACGGCCCAGAAGGCGAAGCAGCCGGCGATCTCGGCGAGCGCCGCCGCGACGTAGATCGCAGGCGTCATCGCGCCTTCCTCACTGCAGCAGGGTGGGCCGGATCCACCACCCCGGAAGGGCGCCGCGCAGCGTCCGCGCGGCGCGGCGTGCGGCGCGTACGTCGTCGAACAGGCCGAACACGGTCGCGCCGGAGCCCGACATGCGCGCCAGCAGGCAGTCGTCGACCGCCGATAGCGCGGCCACGCCCCTGACGACCGCGGGCTCCAGCGCGCGGGCGGGCGGCTCGAGATCATTGCGGCCGGCGGCGATCGCCGCGACCGCGGCTTCGAAGGTCGCGCCGGGTTCGGGCGACGGCCCGCCGAGGCGCTCGCCGGCTGCGAGACCGAGGCCGTGGTAAACCGCGACGGTGGACAACGGCTTCAGCGGGTTCGCCAGCACGGCGCAGAGCGGCGGCAGGTCCACCGGCGCGAGCCCCTCGCCGCGGCCGCGCATCATCGCGGCCCGCGACTCCAGGCAGGCCGGCACGTCGGAACCGGTCGCCGCCGCGGCGGCGACGATGCGGGCGTCGTCATGCGGAAGCCCGTTCGCCTCGCAGAGCAGCCGGAGCGCCGCGCCGGCGTCCGCCGAGCCGCCGCCGATCCCGGCCGCCACCGGCACCCGCTTGACCAGCGTGAACCGGCCGAGCCGCAGCCCCTCGATCCGCGCGGCCGCCTCGCGCGCAGCCTTCAGGACGAGATTGTCGTCGGTCGGCCCCGCCGCGTCGGAGAACGGCCCCTCGACCGCGAGCGACAGCGGGCCATCCGGCTCCAGCGTCAGCGCGTCGGCCGCGCAGCCCGCGAAAGCGACGAGGCTGTCGAGCTCATGAAAGCCGTCGAGCCGCCGCCCGAGGACGTGGAGCGTCAGATTGACCTTGGCGGGGGCGCGGGCGCGAAGCAGCATCGCGCCTGCCTGTATCACCGCCGCAGCCGCCGCGTAAGCGCGGCGGCGCGAGGTCAGCCGCCGTTCTTCTTGTCCGACGCGTCGGCGGAGGCGTCGGTCTTCTTCTCGTCCGGCAGCCCGTCCTTCAGCTTGGCCTCGATCTTCGGCAGCTCGGCCGGCTCCGGCTTGAGGTCCTTGGCGTGGCTCCACTGGAAGCGCGCCTCGAGCTTGCGGCCGACCCGCCAGTAGGCGTCGCCAAGATGGTCGTTCATCACCGGATCCTGCGGGCGAAGCTCCACCGCCCGCTCGAGCTCGCGCACCGCGTCATCGAGCTTGCCGAGGCGGTAATAGGCCCACCCCAGGCTGTCGACGATGTAACCGTCATCCGGCTTCAGCTCGACCGCCCGCTTGATGAGCTTCATGCCCTCCTCGAGGTTGATGCCCTGGTCGATCCAGGAATAGCCGAGGTAGTTCATCACCAGCGGCTGGTCGGGGGAGAGCTCCAGCGCCTTCTTCAGGTCGGCCTCGGCCTTCGGCCACTGCTTCGAACGCTCATAGGCGATGCCCCGGACATAGTAGAGCGACCAGTTGGCCGCGCTCGGCTTCGCCGCCGCGTCGGCGGCTGCGGCCTTCTGCTCGTCCGAGGGATTGCTCGCCTGCCGCGGCGGCAGCAGCAGCTTCTGGCCCGGCTTCAGCTCGTTCGACTTCGCGAGCGGACCGCCATTCGCGCGTTCGGCTTCGGGCGTCCGGTTGAAATCCGCGAGCTCGCGCCAGCGGTTGCGATCGCCGTAGACCTCCTTGGCGATGTCAGGGAGCGTCTCGCCGCCCTTCACCACATAGCTGGTCGGCTCCGCGGCCCTGCCCGGCGCCTCACCTGCGCTGGCGAGCGGCGCCTCGATCAGCGCGACGGCGCGCGAATAGGTCTCCGCCGCCTCCGCGAATTGCTCGCGCCCGCGCTCGATGTTGCCGAGCGCGATGATCGCCTCCTGGTCGGTCGGATCGGCTGCGATCAGCTTGGCGAGCTTGCTCTTGGCCTCTTCCGTCTTGTCGAGGCGGTCGAGATCCATCGCGCTCTGGATTTCGGCGTTGCGCTTGAGCGGCGACGAGGCCGGAACCCGCGCATAGGCGTCGATCGCCTGCTGGTACTGGTTCAGCTGGTCGTAGAGGTCCGCCAGCGTGACGAGCGCCATCGCGTGGTTGGGCTCGGCGTAGAGGGCGAGCTGGAGGTAGACGAGCGACAGATCCTCGCCCCCCTGGCGCGCGAGCGCGCCTCCGATCCCGTAGAGCACCTCGGCCACGCCGTCGCTGACGTCGGCGATCGGACGCCGCAGATCGCCGCCGTTCTGGACCGCGGTGCGGGCTTCCCGGATCAGCGGATGGCGCGGGGCGACCTTCTCGAAATCCGCGAGCAGCTTGAGCGCGCCGTCCTTGTCGCCGTTCCGGGCCCGGAACAGGGCGGCGGCCTGCACGATGCGCAGCGCGCTGCCGTCTCCGGACAGGGCCGCGTCGAAACGCTTCTTCGCTTCCTCGCGCCGTCCGCCGAGATCCGCGACGAGCGCGGCGTGATAGTCGCGGAAGGTGCCGAAGAAGTCCGCGCCCTGCAGCTTGTCGATGCTGGCGAGCGCCTTGCCGGTCTGGTCGGAGCCGAGCCACGCCCAGGCCGTCAGCAGATGATCGGTCAGCTCGGCGAGCGGCCCCTTGGCGCTCTGCGTCAGCTGGCGACGCGCGGCCGCGTAGTTGTGGGTCTTGATCCCCCTCACCGCCAGCGCGAGCCGCGCCATGCGGTTGCTCGGATCCTTGGCCACGAGCCGTTCGGCGAGCCGCATCGCGCCCTCCGCGTCGCCCTCGACGAGCGTCAGCAGAAAGGTGCGCTCGAGGAGCTCCGGGTTTTTCGGGTCAGCGCGCAGCGCGGCCCTGAAATAGGCCGCGGCCGAAGCGGCGTCGCGTTCGGAGCCGGCGATGCGCCCAGCGAGATAGTTGCCGGCGAGAGAGCTGCGCGACGCCGCGAGCTCCACCTCGGAGGCCGGCGAGGAGACGGCGGGACCAGCGGCCACCAGCGCGGCCACCACGGCGAAAGGCGCGACGCGCCGCTTAAGCAAGGTCACGTAGATCCGGTCCTCCGGGGCAGCGCTGCGCGAAGCAGCGTGGCGCGCAACATGAACCTCGCGAGCGGACCCCACAAGCCGGGCGGAATTGCGGAACGCGAGACGCGGAGACCCGGCGTGGCCTGCGAAATGGCGCGTTCGGGGCGGCGCGCAGGGTCGCCCGCTACCGCACAAGCGCGTGACTCCGGTCATTTTCGGCCTTCCCGCGACGGGCTGACACGGTAAGTCTTCGCGTCTGCGACGAATCATATCGCAAGCGCGAAGGGGACCTATTGGCGCGGGCACGGACGATCTTTTCGCGCGTCGCCGCAGGCTGGCTTCTGGCCGGCCTCTGCGTGGCGCCCTCGATGGCGCAGCAATCCTGGCTGGTCGACTGGGCCTCGCAGAAGCAGCTCCAGATCCACACGGTCTCGGTCGGCGACGACGCGGAGAACTTCAGCGCGCCCGTCCCGCTCGAGCTGCCCGCCCGGATCCGCCGCGAGCTGACGCCGAGCGAGCAGGCGCGCGCCGACGCCACCATCTCGCTCTATTCCGCGATGATCGGCGGGAACGCTCCGAACAGCCTGCTGTGGAGCGGGATCGAGACCGCGAACCCGCTCACCCGGGACGAGGGCTACCGCTGGAACTCGCTCAGGGATCAGGGCCTGTTCGATCCGGACCAGCGGGCGAAGCTGATCTCGGAAGTGCAAAGCCTCGGGCTCGTGAACATCAGGATCGGGCTCTCGAACCATGAGATCGATCTCGATGAGCCGGCGAGCTGGGCGGAGCACGACGCGTTCGTCTCCGATCTGGCGAAGGCCGGCCTCAATCTGAGCCTCGACATCCACCATTTCGGCATCGAGGACCGCTTCCGGGTGACGGACGCCGCAGGGCGCACCATCCCGTCCAGGAGCTACTATCTCAATCCGGAATGGCCGGACTATTTCGCCCGTTTCGCGGCGGCCGCGTTCGAGCGCTACGGCGCGAGCATCAAGGCGGTCACGCTGATCAACGAGCCGGAGACCACCGTCGGCTTCAACAGCGAGATGTGGAACGGCGGCTTCCCGGGCTGGGGAGACCCGCGGCACGGGCAGTATTACATCGAACGGGCGTTCGCGCTGGCGCGGGCGGCGGTCAAGGCGCGCAGCGCGATCCAGAGCCAGCTTCAGAGCTCCGGCCAGCGCATGCTGTTCATGCACACCGAGGCCGCCGTCTACAAACCGGGGCGGCCGGACTTCAACCGCTTCGTGCGGTTCATTCCGAGCGATCTCATTCTCGGCCAGAGCTGGCTGCTGAACGCCGACCTCGAGACCCTCGCCAACACCCCCCTTGCGGCGCTCGACCGCCGCGTCCGCCGAACGCAGGCGGCGCAGAAGACCTCGCTCGACTGGCTGGTCGGGGCCTATGTGCTGTCGACCCACAGCCTGCCGGAGCGCGAGGCCCGCCGGACCCGTCTGCTGGAGCTTCTGACCGAGCTGCGCGACCTGCATCTCGCGCTCGCCCGGGACTTCGGCGTCACGATGAAGACCGACACGGTGTTCGCGGCCGACTATTACGCCCACAACGAGGACGTCGACCCGAAGGGCGCCTGGCTCAACCCGGAGCCGCAACTCTACGCGGCGCAGATGCAGGACGGCGCGCGCCGGGGGCTCTATCCGCTGATCATCGACTACTACAATCGCTACGGCCTGCCGATGATGATCGGCGAGACCGGGACGCCGTTCTACGCCTACGGCGCCCGCTGGCACGCGCAACTGCTGCTGGAGCTTGCGCAGACCATGCAGGAAGGCGTCCCCATGCTCGGCTACACGATCTACCCGCTCGTCGACACCCGGGGCTGGGAGAGCGCCCTGTCGGTCCCGAAGTCGCGCACCACGGTGAACACCGGGGGCATCCTGGACGTGGCTCTCGAAGCGCGGCCCTTCATCCGGGCCCTGCTGCAGTCGCTCAACAACCAGACCGCCGAGAACCTGCAGAGCGTCGCGCCGCAGAGCGTCCAGTGATCACGCCGCCCCGGCTTTCGGGGCGGTCGCCGCGTCGCGGAGCGGGATAGGCCTCAGGAATACCCGCGTGATCTCCGGATGCGCCGCCTCGATCCGGGCGGCGAGGTCGCGCGCCGTCTGCTCCACCGCCGCGCCGTCGAGATCGTCGCGGATGTCGATCGAGGCCGCGAGCAGGATTTCGCTTGGGCCGAGATGCATCGTCAGCAGCTCCGGCGCCGCGGCCACCCTTGGATCGGCGAGCAGGATGCGCCGCACCTCCTCGCGGGTCTCCGGAGAGGCCGCCTCGCCGGTGATGAGGCTCAGCGTCTCGCGCGACAGGAAGATCGCGACCAGCACCAGCACGAGGCCGATGGCGATCGAGCCGGCCGCGTCGAAGGCCGGGGCGTCGAACGCGTAGGCCGCGCCAACGGAGACCAGCGCGATCGCGAGGCCCACGAGCGCGGCCGCGTCCTCGCACAGCACCGCGAACACGCTCGGGTCCTTGCTCCGGCGGATCGCCTGCCAGGCCGAGATGTCCGGGTAGGCGGAGCGCAGCTCGCGATAGGCGACCCGGAACGACAGCGCCTCGATCACCATGCTGATGATGAGCGTCGCGAACGCCACCCAGGCGTCCTCCATCGGGCGCGGATCGGCGAGCTTGTGGATCCCCTCGTAGATCGACACCGCGCCGCCGAGGGCGAAGATCAGCATCGCCACCACGAAGGCCCAGAAATAGATCTCGATGCCGTGGCCGAAGGGATGCCGGACGCTGGCCGGACGGGCGGCCCGCTTCAGCCCGAGCAGCAGCAGCCCCTGATTGGCGGTGTCGACGAGCGAGTGCACGCCTTCCGACAGCATGGCGCTCGAGCCGGTCCAGAGCGCGGCCGCGAACTTGGTGACGGCGATCGCGAGGTTGCCGGCCAGCGCGGCGTAGATGACGGTCGGCGATCCATGCGCAGACATGAAGGCTCCGGGGACACGCCGGAGCCGGAGGTATAGGGCGGCCGGCGCGCGCCGCGAGGGCTGGACGGCGCCATCCGGCGCGCCAAACCAAGGCGGAGCCCCCAAGCAGGATCACGCCCCATGCAGTTGCCAGCCGTTCTCGTCCCGACCCGCCCGCAGGCCGAGCGCCTCTCCACCGCGCTCGGCTGGCTCTCGCTCGGCCTCGGCGCGGTCGAGCTCGCGAGCCCCGGCGCGCTCGCGCGCTCGATCGGCCTGCCGCGCAGCCGCACGCTGCTGCGCGGCCTCGGGATGCGCGAGGTCGCGGCCGGGATCGGCATCTTCGGAACGCGCAGCCGGCTTGGCCGCTCGCTCGCCGTGTGGGCCCGCGTCGCGGGCGACGTCATGGACTTCTGGGCGCTCGGTCCGGCGCTCTCCCGCCGCAACCCGAAGCGCGACGCCGCGATGGCGGCGGTCGCCGTGGTGGCCGCCGTCACCGTGATCGACGTGCTGTGCGCCGTCGCCCTGTCCGACGACGACTGAGCCTATTTGGCGTCGAGCAGCTCGACGTCGAAGATCAGCGTGGCGTTCGGCGGGATGACGCCGCCGGCGCCCTGCGCGCCATAGCCGAGCTCCGGCGGGATGATCAGCGTGCGCTTGCCGCCGACCTTCATGCCCGCCACGCCCTCGTCCCAGCCGGGGATGACGTTGCCGACGCCGAGCCGGAACGTGAAGGGCTGGCCGCGGTCGACCGAGGAATCGAACTTCTTGCCCTTCTGGCCGCCCTCTTCCAGCCAGCCCGTGTAGTGCACCCTGACCGCGTTGCCGACCTTGGCGGGCGCGCCGGAGCCGACCTGCGTCTCGACGATCTTGAGGCCGGAGGGCGTGGTGGTGGCCTGCTGGGCGGCGGCGGGGGCGACCGCCATGGCCAGGAGGCCCGCCGCGGCGGCGAGGCTTGCGAGCGCGAAGTTCATCCGTGTCTCCTCATCGGTTCGTTCGGGGCGCTTATAGCGCGCCCGGCCGGCATGTCGCGGCGCCGTTACGGAACCACTCGTCTCCGCCGCGCCTTGTAAGACGAAGGCCGCCGCGGGCGGCAGCAGCTTGGAGGAGATCGCATGGCCAACGGAGCCGGAGACCTTTGGGGCCTGATGACCGTGGTCGGCGTGGTCATCCTGGGAATCGTGATCGCCTATGCGATGATCCGCAACCGCCGGATGACGCCGCAGGAGAAGGGCGTGTCCGAGCGCGCCACCGACCGGGTCTACGACCAGGAAGCCCGCGACCCCGCCAACCGCAACGCCTGACCGAGCCGCCAGGTCATCGCGCCGGGCCGACGTTGATCACCGTGCCGTTCGGCAGGATCACGTCGCCCGGCCGCTGGCCCGGCGCGCAGTCGCCGAGCCGGCGGGCCTCGATCGTGGTCGAGAACCGGCGGCCGCCGCCATCGAGCCCGCTCAGCGTGCTGGTCGCCTCGGCCCGCGCCCAGGTGGCGAAATCGCCGGTCACCACGATCTTGTTGTCGACCGTCATGCCGCCGGCCTTGCAGATCGCCCCCGCCACATAGCCCTCGGGCGTCTCCCGAAAATCGTCGTTGCGGCAGCTCTGGCCGGCCATCGCCTGCCGCACCAGCCGGTCGGTCGCGGCGTCGACGCATTCGCGCGCGCCGCTCCTGCCCGCATTGGTGATCGTCGTGGTCTCCCACAGCCCCGGCGCGCGCTTCGGCGGCGCGGCCGCGACGGCTGCGGCGGTCGAGGCCAGGACGGCCAGAAGGGCGAAGGCGGCGGTCGGCTTCATCGAAAAAACCCCTGAGGCGGAAGCCCTGCCGGCGCCGCGGCCCGCATTTACGGCGGCCTCGCGCGCGCCGCAATCCCGCGCCGTGGCGCGCGCCGCGCGCGGAGCTATGATCCGCCGCATGACCGCCGCCCCCGCCCCCGCCGAGGACCCCGCCGAGGACCCCGCCGACGCCCTGCGCCGCATCGCGGCGCTCGCCGCGCTCGCGGTCGCGCTCGGCTTCGGAGTGCAGGTCCTGGTGGTGGTCGCGAAGCTCCTCGCCGGCGGCTATGTGGCCCGGCCGCTGCTGCCGCTCGACGTCGCCTCCGGGGTCGCCTGGTCGGTGGTGGTGTGCCTGGCGACCGGGATCGGCGTCTCGGTGCTGCGCGCGGGGCCCGCGGTCTCCGGCCTGATCGCCGCCCTGTTCGCGCCGGTCGCGGTCGCGGCCGCCCGGGCCGCGAACCAGGTGATGTCCGCGGCGATCGGCGTGATCGGCAAGCCGGCCGCCGTCTCGCTGGTGACGCTCGCCGGGCTGAAGGCCGTGGAGTACGGCCTGCTGGGCTTCCTGCTCGCGCGCCTGGCGCGCTCCGGCGAGACCCGCTTCGCCCGCTTCGCCGGGACCGGACTCGCCGTCGGCGTGGTCTTCGCCGGCGCGGCGCTCTGGATCCGCCTCCACGCCGGCGCCGCCCCGGTCGCCGAGATCGCCGCGCTCGCGGTCAACGAGGTCGTCTTCCCCGCCGGCTGCGCCGCCGTGGTCTATGTCGGCCGCATGATGGCCCGCGCGGGAAGAGGCTGAGCCTCCTGCTGCACCGCCCCCCGGGCCGCGCTGTCGGCCGAGCCCCGCCGCCTCTTCTCCCTCCTCGCGGCGAAGCCGTGGGGAGGGTGGACGCGCGAAGCGCGGCCGGGTGGGGCCTTCGGGCGTGGAGCTCCGTCCTGAAACCACCCCACCCGGCCGGCTGCGCCGTCCACCCTCCCCTCTGCGAGGGAGGGACAGAGCGCCCTTCGCCGAGCCCCGCCTCTTCTTCTCCCTCCTCACGGCGAAGCCGGGGGGAGGGTGGACGCGCGATAGCGCGGCCGGGTGGGGCCCTTGGGCGTAGAGCGCAACGCCGCAGGCGCGCGCCATCCGCCGGGTCGCACGGCGCAAGATCCTCATCCGGTTCAAACAGCGACAGCGGAAGGCGCGGAGCGCCGGGCCACCGTTGGTTTTACGCGTATTTTGGCCGGTCGCCCGGCGCTCCACGCGCGGCGGCTTGTTCATCGGTCGCGGAAGCCGCGCTCCGGCCGCGGGCGGCCCGCAGCCCCTTTCGGGGTCGGTCCCTTTGCGGATCCTGGCTCGCCGCCTCCGAAGAGGCGCCGTGGCCCAAAACCCATCCCGCGCCTTAAGGCGCTCGACGGCGCGGCCCCGTCCTAGTGCGGGGCGGGCGGCCTGTAATCCCGGCGAGACGCAAGCGCCTCGCGGGCCCGCAGCCGACGTCCCGGGACCGCGAGCTCCGGTGCTCGCAGGCGCAGGCGCCGCTCCTCCCCCGCATGGCCGGCCGGTCCGGACACGCCTTCCTGTCGGGGAAGGACCTCTGGAGGAGAGCATGAGGGAGGCGGGATGTCAAGGAATAAAAGCCTCACTCGGCACCCGGATTATGAGTTGAAAGATACCTATGCGGCGCGACTCGCTCGTTCACCAGTCTGCCGGGAAGCCCTGCACTCCCTGTGGGCCGAGGACCGATAGCCACCCTAGGAAGTCAGCAACTTGCTGAGGGCTAAAGTTCCACTTCTGGCCGACCCCCGGAAGAACGAACTCTCCGAGTTCATCAGGTATTATTGGCGCAAGCCGTCCCCAGTAGGTAAATTCCTTTGATATCAGAACTTTATCGGTTGTTCCGAGGTCGTTCTGGTAGTTGTCCTCGGCGCATATACCCCCTTCTTTGCTATGAAAGGAGTCAACCTGCACGTATGATCCTTCGTTTCCCTTATAATATATGTTGTCCCCGTATCGCTGGATCTTACTTCCAGCTAAGTGCGGCTTCTTTCGCCGAAATCGGTCGTCGTGCCAATACTCGTCGAAACTGAGAATTTCCTCAACGCGCATCCAGTACGTCAGGCGACCGCGACCATGGCGGGCGGCGGTCGTCCCTATGATCACGTCGCCTTGAGCGGCCGCCTTTCTAATTAAGGGCTTGCATGCCGCTAATGTACACGCGCCCCAAAAAGGGTTGGGCGCGAAACCAAGGTCGTGTTCAACGATATATGTTCTTATTGCCGTCACCTGCACTTGTTCCTGCGCAACGGGGGTACGGGACGTAAGTCTCCGTTCGGGGCCTCCCAGATCGGAGTGTCTCCCGTGATCGCCGCCTTGATGCTGGCTGGATTGGTTGTCGTTACGCTCGATCCCTTCTCAATTAGGCAATCTGGAAGCTGAGCCTCTTTATTTACAGTGCGTGGCCATATACCAACGACGCGTGCTCCTGCTTGAGCGCAGGCATTGACAGCACTCTCCAAGTCAGAATTTTCTTCGCAGTTGATGGAGAGCAGGATAACAAGAACGATCTCGTCTGGATCTTCTGATGCCAGAAGCGCCATTAGCTCCTCAAGGGATTCTATGCATATAACCTCGAAGCCCGCCGCTTCTAAGGCGGCGATAAGACTCTCCGTCTGAACATCGGCCATCAGCGATCGCAGGACGACAATCTTGCTCATCCGATTCTCCAGCCTGAAGTTGGTGAACTATCCGAAGCTCCCGAGAGGGTGGCGTACGGCGTCGGGCCGACGGCACATCAGCTAGGAGGCTGGTGCGTGAACAAGTCTCCTAGCTGATCCACTATTCCAAAGAGTTCCGCCGTCTGGCGCATGAAATCGGCTTGCCCCCCATAGCTCGGATGCCTGACCTTCTCAGAAGACACCCCAAATCGGGAAAGGCATCGCTCAGCGTCGCCGCCTATGCACACGACGCGCTCAGGCTGAATCAAGTCAAGAGCAGCATGAATGAAGTATTCCCCGATATTCCTCTCCTCCTTAGAATGCGATCTGTTCGAGAAATGATTATTTTCCTCATGAGGATGTAGCGGGAACACATTCCACAGGAAGACTGGCTGGTTAATTCGGAGAAGAACGCGCCAGATCACAGTCGCAGTTCTCTCGGAAACTACCGGACCTACCGTTGCCTTTCGCAATTGCACGCCCGGAAAGATGGCCCCATAGTCTCTCAAGTGCGCTTCATCTGTGAGGGCTAAGCCAGTTCTCCTTCCTCCGAGGTAGCCGAGGTCGCGAGCGATCCAAATCGTTCTCGCTTTGCTCTCTAGAGCGCCGTTTAAAGCACGGCGCAGATTTTCTCGGCGTATCTGCGCTGATTCGGAGGAGTCGTGTATCACGCAATTAGCGGAATATGGATTGAAGGCGTTCGGGCACTGAATTGATGAGAGTTTATTGATGAAGCGCTCTACGGCCTTCATGGCAGCTCCTTAAAGGTGACGGTTCGCGCGTCGAGATCCGCCGTCACCGCACCTCGACGGCGCTTCCTGAGTTCCCGGAAGACGGTGTACCCATCAAGAATAGCCTCCTCCCAGAGCCAGAGAGGCATATCTTGAACCTCATAACCTTCGACAAACTGCCGGACCACCTTCAGAATTTCTCCATCGACGGAGTCCGCGCCGTCGAAGAAATCCAGCCTTTGAGCGTGATTAAATATCCAAGTCGATATTCCCTCTTCTATCAGGACAGCCCTGGCACCGTCTTGGACCTGATCTACCTTCGGCACGCTCTTTCGTTTCTTCTTCAAAAGTCGCCTGATGTTCGGGGACCAACCTAATTTAGCGGCGAACGCAAGATGAAACGCATCATGGAACCGATAGTCATCATCTTCCATTCTATTGTCAGTGAGTTTGTCACCTAGTTGGACGCCTTCGTAGAGAGGCACAACATGCTTCCCGTCAGAATTTGTGTCTTCGATAAGGTCGAACCTTATTTTCCGCGGCAGCCGCTCGTTCTTAGGAAATCCATCGTCTAAGAGCCGCGGATAGATCTTCTTCGCGGGCCATCTATCGAAAATCTTCTTGAGATTGCCGCAGGCGGCCTCGGCTAAAGTTACACCGGCCTCGTCGGCGGCCGCCCGGAGAGCTCTCAACACGGCCGAGAGGCGTCCTGCGAGAGCAGCCTGATTGTTTTCCAAGCGGCCGGCGCGCTCATCGACAACCAAGAGGCCGACCTCGGCAGCGAGCTGAAGCAGTGTTCGATCGAACTCTGGGGTTGGAGCCGAGAGCCGACGGGTCGTTCTCGAGCGGATATCAACGAACTTGAGATTTCGCGGAACCGTAGCCCCCCAGGAGGCTAAGGCATTGTCCAGATTGTGCATCAAGTAAGGGAGAGAGATATTACCTCTCGTTGCGATGGCACTAACATACCATAGGACGTCACCAATCTCAGTTAAGACGGACGTTTCGTAGCCTTTGTATGTCGCCTCGTCGCGATGCTTCTTCTTTGTCTCGCTGAGCAGCGTGCCGACTTCACCAAAAACGCCAAGGAGAGGGAACGCTAGGGAGCGGTCCCGAGGTAGGCGAAGATCGGTTTGAATCGCATTACGCTGGTAGGTAGCAACGGTAAGCGCGCCGGCGACGTACTTCACACCGCACCTCTATGGTCGCTCGTCCTTTTGTACGGTTGTGCCTTCTGCAGGGCGGGAACTCTAGGTGGTCAGGGCCTCGTCCACAAGAAGATTACCCTCACATCCCGGAATAGTTCGGCCCGCCGCCGCCCTCCGGCGCGACCCAGACGATATTCTGATTCGGGTCCTTGATGTCGCAGGTCTTGCAGTGGACGCAGTTCTGGGCGTTGATCTGGTACCTGGGCTCAGAACCCTCCTCCAGCCACTCATAGACGCCCGCCGGGCAGTAGCGCTGCGACAGGCCGGCGTAGACGTCGTGCTCGGACGATTTCTGCAGGCCCATGTCTTTCACCCGGAGATGCACCGGCTGGTGCTCCTCGTGATTGGTGTTGGACAGGAACACCGAGGACAGCCGGTCGAACGACACCACGCCGTCGGGCTTCGGATAGGCGATGCGCTGGCATTCGCGGGCGGGTTTCGTGGCGGCGTAGTCCGGCTTGCCGTGCGGCAGCGTGCCGAAGAGTTTCAGGCCGAACTGCTCCGCCCACATCGCGGCGCCGCCCAGCATGACGCCGAGGCGGGTGCCGTAGCGCGACCAGAGCGGCTTGACGTTGCGCACCGGGCGCAGGTCCGCGCCGACCGGACCGTTGCGCCAGGCGTCCTCGTAGGACGACAGCTCGTCATGGGCGCGGCCGGCCTTGAGCGCTTCAAAGATGTGCTCGGCGGCGAGCTTGCCGGTCAGCACCGCATTGTGGCTGCCCTTGATCCGCGGGACGTTCACGAAACCCGCCGCGCAGCCGACCAGCGCGCCGCCGGGGAAGGCGAGTTTCGGGACCGACTGGAAGCCGCCCTCCGTGATGGCGCGCGCGCCATAGGAGAGCCGCTGGCCGCCCTCCAGCGTCGGACGCACCGAGGGGTGCTGCTTGAAGCGCTGGAACTCCTCGAAGGGCGAGAGATAGGGGTTTTCGTAGTTCAGATGAACCACGAAGCCGACCGCCACCAGGTCGTCGCCGTAATGGTAGAGGAACGAGCCGCCGCCGGTCCGGTCGTCGAGCGGCCAGCCGAAGGAATGCTGCACGAGGCCGGGCTTGTGCTTCTCGGGCGCGACGCGCCACAGCTCCTTGAGGCCGAGGCCGTACTTTTGGGGCTCGCGGCCCTCATGCAGCGCGAATTTTTCGATCAGCGCCCTGGAGAGCTGGCCGCGGGCGCCTTCGGCGAAGATCGTGTACTTGCCGCGCAGCTCCATGCCGCGGGTGAAGTTCGGGCCGGGCGTGCCGTCGCGGTTCACCCCCATGTCGCCGGTCGCGACGCCGACCACCGCGCCGTCCTCGCCGAACAGCACTTCGTTGGCCGCGAAGCCCGGATAGATCTCGACGCCGAGCGCCTCGGCCCGGGTCCCGAGCCAGCGGCAGACGTCGCCCAGCGAGACGATGAAATTGCCGTGGTTCGACAGGATTTTGGGCATGCCGAAGGCCGGCAGGCCGAGAGCCCTGGCCTCGGTCAGAAAGAGGAAGCGGTCGTCCGTGACCTCGGTGCGCTCGAACGTGTCGGGCTCGTCGCGCCAGCCGGGCAGCAGCGCGTCGAGGCCGACCGGGTCCACCACCGCGCCGGACAGGATGTGGGCGCCGACCTCAGAACCCTTTTCGAGCACGACGACGGAGATGTTCTCGTCGAGCTGCTTGAGGCGGATCGCGACGGCGAGGCCTGCGGGCCCGGCGCCGACCACGACCACGTCGTAGTCCATGGCCTCGCGCTCGGGCAGTTCCGCCATGCTCTCGTCCGCCATCGTCCGCGTCTCCCTGAAGCTCGTCGCCCTGGAACCGTTCGCATCTGCTGCGCTGCGAAACTAGGGCGACATTCGTCCGAGAAAGCGCGTCCTTAGGCGGAGAAGGCGAGCAAGTTATTTCGGGTTTTCGCGGGTCAGCCGCTCGCGCTGACGCTCGAGCTCCTTCTTGAGCTCCTCCTTGTTGACGCCGGCGCGCTGCTCGGGCGTGAGCGGTCCCGGATCGTCCGGCAGCGTCGCGTTGAAGGCGTCCGCGGCGGGGTGTTCGTGGCTGGTCGGCGGGTTCGCCATGGCTCATCTCCTCAACTGGCGCGGCGCGGGCCGCATGGGAGCGGAACCTAGCGCGTCGGCCTCGCCTCAGGCGAGAGCTATTCGGGCGCCTGCTCGATCACGCCATACCAGCCGAGGCCGCGATAGGTCTCGTAGCCGGGCGTGCGGTGGAACGCGATCAGATGGCCGCCGGCGTCGAGATAGCAGCCGCTCTCGCGCCCCTCGGTCTTGAGCGGGAAGCGCTCGGTCAGCGCGCCGCGGCCGTCGGAGGCGGCGATCACCCGGTCGGCCGCGTCGACCAGCAGCACGCGCGAGCGGCGCGCCTCGGCCGGGTCGAGCCGCACGCCGCCCACCACCGAGCGGGCCTGCGGCTCCCAGTCGAAATGGATCGCCAGCACGCCCGTGACGCGGCCGTCGACCGCCCCGCCCTCGCGCACCGTCGCCACATAGGTCGCGACCTCGGCGCCGCCGAGCGCCTCGCAGGTGTCGATGTCCGCCACCGCGAACTCGTCGCCGGAGGCGAGCCCGCGGCCGAGCGCGAACCAGCGCTTTTGCGAGACGTCGGTTCCCACCACGTCGAAGCGGTCCGGCCGGCCGTTCGCGATCACGCGGCCCTTCAGGTCGCAGAGCCAGAGGTCGAGATAGACGGTGTAGGACGACAGGATCACGCCGAGCCGATGGCTGGCGAAGGCGCAGGCCTCGGGCGAGGGCTCGCGCGCGCAGTCCACCACGGCGCTGTCGGTCGCCCACCAGCGCACGTCGCAGGTGCGCTCATAGAGGTTGCGGTCGATGATCTCGACGGCGTTGAGCGCGAGGTCGACGAGCCGCTCGCTGCGCGCCGCCCCGGTCAGCGCGGTCACGGCCTCGCGCAGCGAATCGACCCGCTCGGTGAGGTCGACGCCGAGGCCCTGCGCGAGGCGCTGGATCTCGCCCGCGACGATCTTGACCTCCTGGGCGACGACCGAGAAGCCCGCGCCCTTCTCGCCCGCATGCGCCGCCTCGATCAGCGCGTTGAGCGCGAGCAGGTGCATGCGATGGGTGATGCCGTGGATCGCGGCGATGTTGGCCGAAGCGGTGTTCTTCAGCTCCGCCGCCGAGTCCCCCACCACCGATGACAGAGACTGGTTCCCGCCGAGCTCCGCACGCGCAGCATTCCGCATTGCACACCCCCTTGTGTTGCGCTGCGGAAACTGTGCCGGAATGATTATCGGACCGTTACGACTTCAGGACATCTTTGGATTCAGCGAACAGCGAGCCGTTTTGTCGCAGGCGCCGGCGCAGAGCCGAGAACAGTTTGGCAGATACATACCGTTCCGGTCGTTTATTCAGCTGGAAACTGATTCTTTTCTGTGCGCCCTGCCTAATGGTTAGGCGGCTCTTCATCCGGGCCGCAACCGGCTCCTCGGGCGCGCCGCCTCCGCGCGGGGACAGCGCCGGCCGCGCCGCCTATAATGCGCGCATGGCTCTCCCGCTGCCCTCCCGCGACGACCTGCGCGCGCTGCTCGAATGGCAGCTCGCGATGGGCGTCGACGTGGCGCTGGAGGAGGCCCCGCAGGACCGCTTCGCCGCCGACGCGGCCCGCGCGCAGCGCGCCGCCCAGCCTGCCCCGCAGGCCGCGCCACAGGCGCCCCAGCGGGCGCCCGCGGTCGTATCCCCGGCCGCCCTGCTGGCGACGCCGGACGAATCCGTCTCCGCCGCGCGCGAGGCCGCGGCCTCCGCCGCCACGCTGGACGAACTGCGGCAGATCCTCGAGGGCTTCGAGGGCTGCGCGCTGAAGGCGACCGCCAGCCGGACGGTGTTCGCGGACGGCGCGCCGGGGGCGCGGCTGATGCTCGTCGGCGAGGCGCCGGGCCGCGAGGAGGATCTTTCGGGCCTGCCCTTCGTGGGCCGGTCGGGGCAGCTGCTCGACCGCATGCTGGCGGCGATCGGGCTCGACCGCGGCTCGGTCTACATCGCCAACGTCATCCCCTGGCGGCCGCCCGGCAACCGCACGCCGACGCCGCAGGAGACCGAGACCTGCCTGCCCTTCATCCGGCGGCAGATCGAGCTGTGCGATCCGGAGATCCTGGTGGCGCTCGGAGGCGCGGCGGCGCAGAGCCTGTTCCGCGCCCGGGACGGCATCCTGAAGCTGCGCGGCAAGTGGCTCGACTATGACGTCGCGGGCCGGCCCGCCAAGGCGATGGCGACCCTTCACCCGGCCTATCTGCTGCGCAGCCCGGCGCAGAAGAAGCTCGCGTGGCGCGACCTCAAGGCGATCCGGCGCGCCCTCGAGGGAGCGGCGCCGCCCGGGTGAGCCGCGCCTGACGGCGCGACGCCCGGAATCGTCAGCGCTGGCCGCCGGAGGCCAGGATGACCGCGCCCGTCACCCAGCTCGAAAGGTCGGAGGCGAGGAACAGCGCCACCTTGGCGATGTCCTCAGGCTCGCCGAGCCGGCCGAGCGGCGTCGAGGCGACCAGCTGCTGTTCGAACTCGCTGCCCCTGACGCCCACCGTGGTCAGACCCTCGGTGTCCGTCACGCCCGGGTTCACCGAGTTGACCCTGATCTTGCGCGGCCCGAGCTCCGCGGCGAGCGACCTTGTGATCGCGTCGAGCGCCGCCTTCGTGCCGGAATAGACCGAAAGCGCCGGATGGGCGGCCGTGCTGGCGTTCGAAGAGATGTTGATGACGCTGCCGCCGTCCGGGCCGAAATGCTTGAGCGCCTCGCGGGTGGCGAGAAGCGGCCCGAGCACGTTGATGTCGAACTGGCGCCGGTACTGCTCCTCGGTGACCTCGTCGAGCGTCGCGAACTGGTAGACGCCGGCGTTGTTGACCAGCACGTCGAGCTCGCCGAACGCCCTGGCGGCCTCGTCGAACAGCCGCGTCACGTCGGCCGCCTTCGACATGTCGGCCTGGACGGCGATCGCGCTGCCGCCCTTGGCGGCGATCTCGGCCACCACCTTCTCGGCGCCCGCCTTGTCCGACGCGTAGTTGACCACGACGGCCGCGCCCGCCGCGCCGAGGACCTTCGCGACGCCCGCCCCGATGCCCTTGGAGGCGCCGGTCACGACCGCGGTCTTGCCTGTAAGTTCGCTCATTGGTGTTCCCCTTGGAGAGCGATTTCAATTCGACGCTTAGATGAATGTCGAAATGTCAGCGCGCAAGGGGCCGTTCCGAAAAAGCGGCGCCGGGGGAGCGGGCGCTGCTTTTCGGGCGACGACGCGGAGCGGAGCGTCGGCGGTTCAGATTTCGGAGAGCCGCCTCGTATAGGCGGCGAGCACGTCGCGCTGGAGCACGAGGTGGGCGAACTTGCCCTCGCGGACGATCTCGATCAGCCCCGCGGCCTCAAGCTCCTTCACGTGGTGCGACAGCGTCGCGGCGCTGATCTGCTGCGCTTCGCTCAGGGCGCTGCACGGCGTGGCCTCGCCGCAGGCGCCGAGCTCCTTGAGGATCTGCACGCGCCGCGGCTCCGCGAGCGCGCGCCCGATCCGCTCGAACTGACGGTCCGAGAGCTCTGATTCCGACGCCTGGTTCATGCGGGATAGATAGTGCGCGCCGCCTCGCGATGCGAGGACGGCGCGCGGGAAGCCCTCACCCGACCGCGTGAACCTCAACGAGGTTGTCCGAATAGGTCGGCGAGTGACCCATGCCGCCATAGGCGGAGGACGAGATGATGTTCACGGCGCCGCCGCGGTTGAGGGTGCGCCAGTAACCGAGCGAGGCCACCACCAGCCCGGCCGGCACGTCCTCGGTGACGCGCGCGGCGCCGTGGAACTGGCCGCGGTCGTTGAACACCCGCACCAGCGCGCCCTCGCTCACCCCGCGCGACAGCGCGTCGGCCGGGTTGATCAGGATCGCCTGCTCGCCCTGCACGGCGATCTTGCGCTCCTCATTGGCGTATTGCGAGTTGAGGAAGGCGTGGCTCTTCGGCGAGACGATGTTGAGCGGATATTTCTGCGCCTTGTCGGGCGCGGTCTCGGGGCGCTCATAGGGCGCCACATAGCCCGGCAGCGGGTCGAGCTTCTCGCCGCCCTGCATCGCCTCATACATCTGCCGGAACGGCGGGGCGACGAAGTTGCCGGTGGTCGCGGCGGTCTCCGAATAGAACTCGACCTTGCCGGACGGCGTCGGGAAGCCGCCCTCGGCGTGCGGCGTGCGGGTCGACGGATCGCCGACCGCAATGCGCCAGAAGCCGTGCTGGCGGAAATAGTCCATGTCGCAGCCGGCCATCTTCGGGCTCGACCAGTCGATGTACCACTCCATCAGTTCCTTCTCGCTCATCGAGAACTGCGGCTCCTTGAAGCCGAAACGCTTCGCAAGGCGCCGGAACAGCTCGGCGTTGGAGACGCATTCGCCCGGCGTCTCGATCGCCTTCTCGTTCAGCGTGAAGAAGAAGTGGCCCCACGAGAACATCATGTCGTCGTGCTCGGCCGCCATGGTGGCCGGCAGCAGGATGTCGGCGTAGCGCGCGGTGTCGGTCAGGAAGTGCTCGGAGACGACCGTGAACAGATCCTCGCGCTCGAGGCCGCGGACGATCTTGTCGGTGTCGGTCGACTGCGAGACCGGGTTGCAGTTGTAGACCATCAGCGCATGGACGCCGGGGTTCAGCCCGGCCTCGCCGGTCAGCGCCTCGCCGAGCTTCAGCACGTTGATGGTGCGGGTGCCTTCCGGGATCAGGTCGGGGCGGCAGACGCGGTCCCAGTGCACCGGGAACTCCCAGAGCGGCATCTGATAGACGCCGCCGCCCGGGTCCTTCCAGGAGCCGGTCAGGGCCGGCAGCGAGAAGATCGCCCGCAGCGCCTGGCTGCCGCCGGCCGAGCGCTCGACCGCGATGCCGGGCCTGAGCGCCGCGTTGCGGGTCGTGGCGTATTCGTGCGCCAGCATGCGGATGTCCTCCGCCTTCACGCCGCACAGCGTCTCGGCGTACTCGGGCGTGAACGGCGCGGCGCGCTCCTTCAGCTGCTCGAAGCCGACCGTGTACTTCTCGACATAGTCCATGTCGCAGAGATTGCCGTTGATGATCACATGGATCATCGCCATCGCGAGCGCGCCGTCGGTGCCCGGGCGCGGCATGATGTGCCAGTCGGCTTCCTTGGCGGTGCGGGACCTGTACGGGTCGATCACCACCACCTTGGCGCCGTTGCGCTGGGCGTCCTTGACGATGTGCCAGTGGTGCAGGTTCGTGCTGACCGAGTTGCAGCCCCAGATCACGATGTACTTGGACTGGGTGAAGCTCAGCGGGTCCGTGCCGTTGGTCGGGCCGTTGGTCAGCAGCCAGGCGGTGCATGAGCCCGAGCCGCAGAAGGTCTTCTCCGCGACCGTCGCGCCGAGCTTGTTGAAGAAGGCGTCGCCGACGGTCAGGCCCTGCACCAGGCCTTCATTGCCGAGATAGCTGTAAGGCAGGATCGCCTCCGGCCCGTGGGCGCGCGCCGCCTCCGCGAACCGCTCGAAGATCGTGTCGAGCGCCTCGTCCCACGAGATCCGCTCGAACTTCCCCTCCCCCTTTGGGCCGACCCGCTTCATCGGGTGCATCAGCCGGTCGGGGTTGTAGTGGTGCTTTTCGAAGTCCTTGACCTTCACGCAGAGCGAGCCGCGCGTCATCGGATGCTCCGCGTTGCCCTTGACCGACACCAGCCGCCCGGCCTCGGTCGTGTAGACCATCGCGCAGGTGTCCGGGCAGTCATGCGGGCAGGCGCCGAGATGAGTCCTGGTCTCGGCGGCGGTCTCTTCGAGCATTTCATTCTCCCGGACGTTTTGTCGTTTTTGCGCCCACGGCCATCGAAAGGCTCTATCGGGCGATTGATCGGATGATAGCCGCCTGACAGGCGCGATCACAAGCCGGCGGAACGAACCCGGGCGGCTTCGCTTTTCCTCCGGAGGCCGCGGGACGCCGCGGCGCTCGAGGAGGCCCAACGATGAACAAGTTCCTGATGCTCGCAGCCGGCGCGCTCGCGCTGTCCACCGCCGCGCAGGCCGACGCGATCGTCCGCCAGGAGACGCAGACCGGCGTCTATTCCGCGCCGGTGGCGGGCGCGACGCCGCAGGCCCGCCAGAACCCGGCGCCGGACACCACCATGCTCGAGCAGCGCCGCACGACGACCGTGACGCCCGTGCCGAGCGGCCGCGTGGTCGAGCAGCCCGCGACCACCGGAACGGTCGAGATCCGCCGCTCGTCCGAGTGAGCGCCGGAGCGCAGGCGGAGACGTGACGGCTTCGCGCGTTGATGGCGGCGCGGCTAGGGCTGGCCGCCGCCCACGCCTTCCGGCGCGCGGGCGATCCGCATGCGGCCCTTCGCTACCGCGTCGACAGCCCTGTCGCCATGACCATCCCCCGGCCTCGCTGACCGCCCCGGTTTCGTAAACGCCGCATGAAAGTCGCGCTGCACCGCACGCATGACTGGCATGCCAGTTCCCCACTTTTGAGATGGGGTCTGGCATGCCAGATTAGCGCCAACAGGATCACGGCGCGAGGCGCGCCCCAGAGACGGTGTGGATCAATGGCTTACGTATCTGTCACGCATGACGGCCCCGCCCATTCGGGCTTCTTCGGCCGCATCTTCGCCCGCATTGCGGCTGCTTTTGCTGCGCTGCAGCGCGCCGACCAGCGCGTCGGCTACCAGCCCTATTTCGGGCTCTGAGTTTCTCTGGTCCGGTCCTCCCCCTCCCTCGGACCCAGAGCTGGCCGCCCCTCGGGGCGGCCTTTTTTTTGCGCGCGCGCCCGTTTGTCACGAACACGCGCGCGCGAGCGTTGGAACGCGACGCCGGCCGTGGCACCCTCCCCTTAAGAACGCTCTCATAAGAATTCGGGGGATTCGTGCGTCGATCTGGGGGAAGAGGCGTCGGGGCTGCGGCCCTCGCGCTCGGCATGTTCGCGGCCTGCGCCGCAGGCGGGGCGGCGCGCGCCGAGCCGGACGAGGACGATCAGGACCCCTCGATCCTCGACAGCGTCGCCGCGTTCAGGGACATCGCCGCGGCGCGCGACGCGCTCGCCGGCCGGGGCTTCCGGTTCTCCGGCTTCTACTTCTCGGACGTGCGCGGCAACCTTGCCGGCGGCATGAGGCGCGGCGTCACCTATAGCGGCCTTTTGAAGCTCGCCCTCGACGTCGACGCCGAGAAGGTCGCAGGGATCGAGGGCGGCCGCCTGCATGTCGACATGCTGCAGATCCACGGCCGCGACCTTTCGGACGACTACATCGGCAACGTGCTGTCGGTGAACGACGTCGGGGCGCGGCCGACCACCCGGCTGTTCGAGCTCTGGTACGAGCAGAAGCTCGGCGACCGCTTCGCGCTCAAGGTCGGCCAGCTCGCGGCCGACGAGGAGTTCATCAAGAGCGACTATGGCGAGGCGTTCCTGGACGCGACCTTCGGCTGGGCCGGTCCGCCTTCCGAGAACCTGCCGTTCGGCGGCCCCGCCTACCCGCTCGCGGCGCTCGGCGCGCAGGCGACCGTCGAGGCGACGGAGAACCTCACGCTGGTCGCCGCGATCTACAATGGCGCGGCCGCGAATCCGCATGCCGAGCACCCCGAGAAGGCCAACCGGCACGGCCTCGACTTCCGCCTCAAGGACCCGCCGCTCGTCATCGCGGAAGCCCGCTACCGCTACAATCAGGGCGAGGACGCCGCCTGGCTGCCCGGCGCGCTGAAGCTCGGCGGCTACCGCCATTTCGCCCGCTTCGACGACCTCAAGCGCGGAACCGACGGCCTCGTGCTCGGCGCCCCCGGCAGCAATGACGATCCGCGCCGTCACCGGGGCGACGTCAATTTGTACGCGGTGCTCGACCAGCAGATCTACCGCGCCCCCGGCGACGACCCCGACAGGGGCGTCGGCGTGTTCGCGCGCGTCATCGCCGGCCCGAAGGACCGCAACGAGATCGACTTCTATGTCGACGGCGGGATCGTGGCGTCCGGCATGATCCCCGGCCGCCCCGACGATCTGTTCGGCTTCGCGCTCGCCTACGCGAACTTCTCGCCCAAGCTGGCCGATTCCGACCGCGCCGCGGATCCCGGCGGCCCCGCCCGCAAATACGAGGCGGTGTTCGAGGCGACCTACAAGGCGCAGATCGTGCCGGGCCTCACGGTCCGGCCGACCTACCAGTACGTCATGCGCCCGGGCGGCGGCGTCGACAATCCGGAGCGTTCAGGCTCGCAGAAGATCCGCGACGCCCACGTGTTCGGCGTGACGTCGCTCGTGACCTTCTGAGGCCGCGGCCGGCGAGAGGCTAGTGATAGCCCTCGCCGGCGCGCACCTTGCCCCGGAACAGCCAGTACACCAGCACCGTGTAGCCGATGATGATCGGGAACATGATCACCACGCCGATGCCGGCGAAGATCTGCGAGGCCGGCGCGGCGGCGGCGTCCCAAAAGGTGATGTGGGGCGGCACCAGATAGGGGAAGGTGGAGATCGCAAGCCCCAGGAAGCCGAGCAGGAACAGGACGATCGAGCCGAAGAACGGCCCGATCTCGCGCCCGTTCTCGAGGCCCCGCCACACCAGATAGGCCACCCCGACCGTCACCAGCGGGATCGGCCACAGGATCAGCAGGTTCGGCAGCGAGAACCAGCGGTCCCAGATCCGGTCGACCGCGAGCGGGGTCCAGATGCTGACCAGCCCCATCGCGACCAGCACGGCGGCGAGCAGCATGGGCGCCTGCTGGCGCGAGCGGCGGGCGACCTCCGCGTCGGTCTTCATGTTGAGCCAGGTGGCGCCGAGCAGCGCGTAGCCGAGCACCACGCCGACGCCGCACAGCACGCTGAACGGCGTCGCCCAGTCGAACGCCCCGCCGGCGAATTGCGGCCCGACATCGGGCTGCTGCTGAACGTCGACGCCCTGGATCAGCCCGCCGAGGATCAGGCCCTGGCAGAAGGCGGCGAGGATCGAGCCGCCCGCGAAGGTGATGTTCCACACGCTCTTGTTCGGCTTCGCCACCCAGCGGAACTCGAACGACACGCCGCGGAAGATGAGCGCGAGCAGCATCACGATGACGGGCAGGTAAAGCGCCGGCATGACGATCGCGTAGGCCTTGGGAAACGCGACCCAGAGCCCGCCGCCGCCGAGCACCAGCCAGGTCTCGTTGCCGTCCCAGAACGGCGCGACCGTGTTCATCATCTGGTCGCGCTCATGCTCGTCCTTGGCGAACGGGAACAGGATCCCGATGCCGAGGTCGAAGCCGTCGAGGATCACGTACATCGCGACCGCCGCCGCGATGATCCAGCCCCAGGCGAGTGGCAGATACCATTCCATGACCGTCACCCCGCCGCCGGTTCTGGGCCGCCCGCGATCGCCCCGCGGGTCGCGTCCTGCGCCGCCGAAAGCGGCCTGTTGGGGGCGCCCTGGCGCGGGGGAGCGATGATCGACGGGTCAGGCCCGCGATTGATCAGCCGGTTGATGTAGTAGACCCCCATCGAGAACACGCAGCAGTAGACCACCACGAACATCGCGAGCGAGATCACCAGGCTTCCCGTGGTCACGGGCGAGGACGCGTCGGCGGTCCGCAGGATTCCCCAGGCGACCCAGGGCTGACGGCCGACCTCGGTGACGATCCAGCCCGCCAGGATGGCGATGAAGCCCAGCGGCCAGAGATAGGAGGACGTCTTGAGATACCAGCGCGTCTCCCACAGCGTGCCGCGCCACCACAGCCAGGCCCCCACGAGCCCGGTCGCGATCAGCGCGAACCCGATCGCCACCATGATGCGGAAGGCGAAGAACACCGGCAGCACCGGCGGCCGCTCGTCCTTCGGGAAGTCCGACAGCCCCTTGATGCGGCCGTCCCACGAATGGGTCAGGATCACGCTGGAGAGGTTCGGCAGGGCGATGTCGAAGTCGTTGCGCTCTTCCGCCACGTTCGGGATCGCGAACAGCGACAGCGCGACCGGCTCGTCGCTGTTCCAGTGGCCCTCCATGGCCGCCACCTTGGCGGGCTGGTGCTCCAGCGTGTTGAGCCCGTGCTGGTCGCCGATGAAGAGCTGCAGCGGCGCGACGATCGCGATCATGCCGATCGCCATGCGCACCATCGTGCGCGCGTCCTCGCCGAACCGGTTCGCGAGCAGGTAGCGGCAGCCGACCGACAGCACGACCACCGCGGTCGTCAGATAGGCCGCCGTCATCATGTGCGCGAAGCGGTACGGGAAGGACGGATTGAAGATGATCTGGACCCAGTCCAGCGGATGCGCCACGCCGTCGCGCATCTCGAAGCCCGCGGGCGTCTGCATCCAGCTGTTGGCCGACAGGATCCAGAAGCCGGAGATCGCGGTCCCGAGCGCGACGATGCAGGCCGACAGCACGTGCAGCCAGGCCGGCACCCGGTCCCAGCCGAACAGCATGATCCCGAGGAAGGTCGCCTCCAGGAAGAAGGCGGTCAGCACCTCATAGCCGATGAGCGGCGCGACGACGTTGCCGACGACCTCGGAGTAGCGGCTCCAGTTCGTGCCGAACTGGTAGCTCAGCACGATCCCCGAGACGACGCCCATGGCGAAGGAGACCGCGAAGATCTTGGTCCAGAACCGGGCGAGGCGGTGGAAGCGGTCGGCCCCGGTCCGGGCCCAGATCAGCAGCAGCGTCGCCACATAGGCCGAGATGCCGATCGTGAACGCCGGGAAGACGATGTGGAACGACACCGTGAAGGCGAACTGCAGGCGGGCGAGCAGGTTCGGGTCGAAGTCCATCGGTCCCTCCGGCGCCGGGCTGCCCCCGGTTCGCGTTTCGCGTCGCTTGAATCGTTATAAGCCCGCCTCGCGCCCCGGCGATAGTGGACGGATCGCCCAGTCCGGCTGCTCGCGCAAGTCCGACTGCTCGCGCGGGTCCGCCGCGCTATGTTGAAGCCGGGGCGACCGGGAAGGAACGTCGATGCGCTGGGAAGATTTTCGCCGCAGCGAGAATGTGGACGACATTCGGGGTTCGGGCGGCGGGGGCGGCTTCCGCTTTCCGGGCGGCGGGGGCGGCATCGGCATCGGCGGCCTGATCGTCGTCGGGCTCGTCTCCTGGGCGCTCGGCGTCGATCCCCGGCTGATCCTCAGCGGACTCGAGGGCATTCAGGGCGGCGGCCCGGGCTACGAGCAGCAGAGCCAGCCCGGCCAGCGGCGCGAGCTTTCGGCCGAAGAGCAGAAGCAGGGCGATTTCGTGCGCGCCGTGCTGGCGCAGACCGAGGACGTCTGGACCGACCTCTTCAAGCAGTCCGGCGCGACCTACAACAAGCCGCGCCTCACCCTGTTCAGCGGAATGACCCGGTCGGCCTGCGGCCGCGCGCAATCCGCGATGGGCCCATTCTACTGCCCTGGCGACCAGCGGGTTTATCTCGACACCGAATTTTTCGACGAATTGTCACGGCAGTTCCGCGCCCCCGGCGATTTCGCCCGCGCCTATGTGATCGCGCACGAGATCGGCCATCACGTGCAGGACGAGCTCGGGATTCTCGCCAAGGCCAACAGCGCGCGCGAGCGGGCGGGCTCGCAGGAGGCCGCGAACGCGATCTCGGTCCGGATCGAACTGCAGGCCGACTGCTTCGCGGGCGTCTGGGCCTATTGGGCGGACAGGAAGCACAACGTGCTCGAGCAGGGCGACGTCGAGGGCGCGCTCAAGGCCGCGAGCCAGATCGGCGACGACACGTTGCAGCGCCGCTCCGGCGGCGAGGTCGTGCCGGACAGCTTCACCCACGGCTCCTCCGCCCAGCGCGTGAAGTGGTTCCGCACCGGGCTGCAGAGCGGCGACCCGAAGCAGTGCAACACCTTCGCGGCCCGCAGCCTCTAGCGCCGCCAGGGAACATCGCCGGCGCCCGGCCGTTCGGGACGAGCGGACATGCCGATGGTCCGCGCGGTTCCGGAGCCCGGCATGGCAGAGCAGATTCCCCTGAGCGAAGAGGATCGGGCGTTCGCGCCCGAGTGGGACGCGGAGCGCGGCGACAAGACCCATGAGGTCGCGCCCGACATCGCCTATCGGCGCCTCGCCATCGTGAACGTGGCGTTCGTGGGCTACCGCGGCGCCGCCGACCGCGAGTGGGCGCTGGTCGACGCCGGGCTGACGGGCTCCGCGGGCTTCATCAGGGCGGCGGCCGAGGAGCGCTTCGGGCGCGGCTCGCGGCCCGCCGCGATCGTGCTGACCCACGGCCATTTCGACCATGTCGGCGCGCTCGAGACGCTGGCGGAGGAGTGGGACGCGCCGGTCTACGCCCATCCGCTCGAACATCCCTATCTGGACGGCTCGGCCGCCTACCCGCCCGGCGACCCGTCGGTCGGCGGCGGCGCGATGGCGGCGCTGTCGCGCTTCTATCCGCGCGATCCGGTGAATGTCGGCGCGAGGCTGCGGGCGCTGCCGCCCGACGGCGCCGTTCCGGGCATGAAGGGCTGGCGGTGGATCGCCACGCCCGGCCACAGCGTCGGGCACATCTCGCTGTGGCGCGAGAGCGATCGCGCGCTGATCGTCGGCGACGCCTTCGTGACCACCCGCCAGGAGAGCGTCAGCGCGGCGCTGACCCAGGACCCCGAGATGCACGGGCCGCCGATGTATTTCACGGTGGACTGGGACGAAGCGGAGGCTTCGGTGCGGCGGCTCGCGGCGCTGGAGCCGGAGACGGTGGTGACCGGCCACGGCCAGGCGATGGCGGGCGCGCATATGCGCGCCGCGCTGCATGAGCTCGCCGACCGGTTCCGCGCGGTCGCCGTGCCGCCCCATGGCCGCTATGTCGGCGCGCCGGCGCGGGCCGAGGACCGCAGCGCCTATCTGCCGCCGAGCTAGATCCGCAGCGCGGCGAACCGCACGCCGCGCCAGACAAGCCTGGACAGCGAGCCGAGAACCAGGCCGCCGAACCACATCAGCACGGCCCACAGGTGGCGCAGCAGCATCTCGCCGACCCGGATCGAGGTGCGGAACACGCGCAGGCTGGCTTTTCCGGTGAGCTCCGCCACCGCGCGGCTGCGGGCCCCGAACCGGGTGGTGAAGCGCCGGAGCTCGGGCAGTTCGTCGACATTGCGGACATATTTCATCAGCCGCACGGTCTCCCCCGCCCCGACCGCGCCGCCGACCGCCTTGAGCTCCGAGGCCGCGCCCGACAGCGTTCTCAGCGCCGCGGCGCCGCCGGCCTCGGTGGCGGCCGCTCCCGCGCGCGCCTCGATCGCGCCCGTGCGGCGGGCCGCGGCGTCCGCGCTTGCCTCGCCGGCCTTCGCCAGGCGACGACCCAGGTCGGCCGCGAACTCCGCGGTCATCGTGCCGGCGCGCCTTGCGGCCTTCAGGACCGAGACGCCGAAGCGCGCCGGCGCGGCCGCGCCCAGCGTGGCGTAGCTAGCGGCCGTCACTGCGACGCCCGCCGCCGCAAGCCCCAGGATCAGGTCGCTGTGCTCCTCGCCGCGGGCGAGCCTGCCGCCCTCGCGGGCGAGATCCCGCACGTCGCCGACCACGGTGAGGTCGGACGCCAGCGCGCCGGCGAGCGCCGCCGAGCCCGTCGCGTCGCCCGTCGCAAAGCCGTGCGCGAAGCCGCGCGCGTTCCGCCACGCGGTCGCGCCCGGCGCCTCGGCGGCCGCGAGCCGCGCCAGCGTCTCCGCCGGCAAGGGGCGGCCGAGCTCCGCGCCGAGATCGGCCAGGCCGCGGGCGAGCGGAATATCGTCGGCGTCGAGCGCCGCGCGCGCCTTGCCGTCGAGCGCCTCCGGGGTCGCGACCTCGCCGAGCCCGCGCTGGATCGCCACCTCGAGCGGAACCGTGAAGCCGAAATCGGAAGCGGCGCCGACCGCGACGACCGCGAGCGACGCCGCGAGCGCGATGCGGCTGGCGCGCGAGGCCCAGTCGACCGCCTTTGCGGCCCGCGCGCCCATCAGCCGGCCCGCCCGGGCGCGGCGCCAGCCGGAGATTGATCGGTGAAGAACGACATGCGGCTCTGGCTCGGGGCGGTCCGTCGTGGAAAAAATGGTCGCCCCGGCTGGGCGCTGCAAGCCGCCGGGGTCACGAAGCCGCGAGCAGGGCGCAGGCGCCTTCGCGTGGAGCCGTGAGGTATGATAGCGCCACCCCGGCTGGGAGGAAAACGCCGTGTCGCGCATTGACGAAAGCCGACCGTTCGTCCCGCTCGGGATCGCGATCGTCACCGTCTCGGACACCCGCAGCGCCGCCGAGGACAAGTCCGGCGACGCGCTCGCGGCGCGCATCGAGGATGCGGGCCACAGGGTCTCGGGCCGCGCCATCGTGCGCGACGACCGTGAGGCGCTGCGCGCCGCGGTCGGCGGCTATGTGGCGGACCCGGCCACCGACGTCGTGCTCACGACCGGCGGAACCGGCTTCACGGGCCGCGACGTGAGCCCCGACGCGCTCGAGCCGATGTTCGAGAAGCGCATGGACGGCTTCTCGAACCTGTTTCACGCCTATTCGAACGGCACGATCGGCACCTCGACCCTGCAGTCGCGCGCGACCGCCGGCGTTGCGGGCAAGACCTTCGTGTTCGTGCTTCCGGGCTCCACCGGGGCCTGCCGGGACGCCTGGGACGGCGTGCTCAAGGCGCAGCTCGACTACCGGCACAAGCCCTGCAACTTCGTCGAGATCCTGCCGCGGCTCGACGAGCACCTGAAGCGCGGCAAGCTGCGCGCCGCGCCCTGACGGAGAGAGGCCGGTGGGGTATTCCGCACAGGGCTTCAGATACGCCGCCGACCTCTCGGGCCGGATCAACGGCAAATCGTTCTACTGGCGGGTGCCTGCGGACCTGACGCGCAAGGAGGAGCTGTTCGCCGCCTTTCGGGGCGAGCTCTGGTTCCCCGAGGACGCGCCGACCGACTGGGACGCGCTGTTCGAGGCGCTGCGCGATTTCAGCTGGATGAGCGACCGCACGATCGTGCTCGTCCACGAGGCGCTTCCGCGGCTGCCCGAGGAGGATCTGCAGCGCTACCTGTCGATCCTGAGAGACGCGGTGCGCTCGTGGAGCGCCGGAGGTCCGCGTCATCTCGAGGTCGTGTTTCCGGAAGCGGCGCGCGAGCGAATCGCGCGGCTCCTTCCCGGCTGAAGCTCAGCCCGCGGAGCCGGTCCCGGCGGCCGCAGGCCGGCCCGGACGCGCCGGCATCGGCTTCTTCTTCGGCATCGGCAGCAGGCCTTCGCGCTGGGCGGCCTTGCGGGCGGCCTTGCGGGCGCGGCGGACGGCTTCGCCCTTCTCGCGGTTCTTCCGCTCCGACGGCTTCTCATAGGCGCGACGGCGGCGCATCTCGCGGAAGACGCCTTCGCGCTGGAGCTTCCTCTTCAGGGCCCGGAGCGCCTGATCAACGTTGTTTTCTCGAACGACGACTAGCAAAACGTCTCCAATCGTTAGGATTTGAAATCGGAACGACGCCAGGCGCCCGACCACGCGGGCGGACGCGGAGGCGCTGACTATTTCACTTGAGCGGCCGCTTATTTAGGCGTTTGAGCCGGAAAAGCAACCTGGGCCAGGCTCACGACCTTTTGGACGCCCGCGAAAACCGGCCCCGGCGGCGTCCTGATCCGCGATCAGCCGTAAAGTCTCGCCACCAGATGGGGCGGAACGCGCAGCATCAGCAATCCCGCGCGCAACGCCGCCCGGGCGCCCCCGCCCGCCCCTGTGGGCTGGCCCGTCGGCGCAAGCGCCCGGGCGCGGAGCGCCACGATCCGCCGCCGGCCGATGCGGCGGATGAGATCGGCGTCCTCCATCGCCGGCAGAGGCCGGTAGCCGCCGAGCTTTTCATAGAAGCGCTTGTGGATCAGCAGGCCCTGCTCGGTCCGCGGCAGCCCCGTCAGCAGCCCGGCTACATCGGCGAGCATCTCCGCCAGCCGGACCTTGCCGCCGAAGCCGTCGAGGCCATAGCGGAAGACCGCCGCCCGCCGATCGGCCGAACCCTGCCGCTCGAGCGCGTCGAGCAGCGAGCGCACCTCGCGCTGCCAGCCTTCGTCGAGCGCGACGCCGGGCTCGAGAAACAGCAGCCAGGGACCCTTGGCGGCGCGAGCGGCCTCGTCGAGCCGGTCGCCCCTCAGGCCGCCCCCGCGGACGAAGTGGCAGCCGGCGAGGTCGGCGACCTCGGGCGTCGCGTCCGTGGAGCCGCCGTCGACGATCGTCACGTCCCGCACCAGGCCGTCCGCCGCCCCCGGGACGAGCGTCGAGAGGGTCGGGACGAGCGCGCGCTCGTGGTTACAGGTCGGGATCAACACGCTGAGCATGAAGGGGATCTCTAGCACGCCGAAAACGTTGTGTCCGGTGAGATTCGAGCGGAAAGCGGGCCCGCCGGTCGGGAACGGGACGATGTTCTTGATTTGTTCCGAACAGATGTTTACTGTCGCGCTATGGCACATCCCGCGCTCCGCCTCCCTTCCTCCGTTGAGCCCTCGCTTCCCGACGAACGGCGGCGGCGCGGCCGCGGCGCGGCCAGCAACGCCAGCGGCCGGTTCGAGCCGCTCGAGCGCGTCGAGGAGGATGACGGCTGGGACAGCGCGGCCGAGCTGCCGCCGTTCCGCACCGAGGTCGCGCTCGAGACGGCGCGCACCGCGATCACCCGCAACGACTCGCCGGACATCGGGTTCGATCGCTCGATCAACGCCTATCGCGGCTGCGAGCATGGCTGCATCTACTGCTTCGCGCGGCCGAGCCACGCCTATCTCGGCCTGTCGCCCGGGCTCGATTTCGAAACCAGGCTGACCGCCAAGCCGAACGTCGCGGAGCTGCTGCGGCGCGAGCTGGCCGCGCCCTCCTACAAGCCGCGCACCATGGCGCTCGGCACCAACACCGACCCCTACCAGCCGATCGAGAAGACCTACCGGCTGACCCGCAAGATCCTCGAGGTGCTGGAGGAGACCCGCCACCCGGTCGGCATCGTCACCAAATCGGCTTTGGTGCTGCGCGACCTCGACATCCTGTCGCGCATGGCCGCGCAGGGCCTCGCCAAGGTGGCGATCTCGCTGACCACGCTCGACGCCACGCTCGCCCGCCAGATGGAGCCGCGCGCGTCGAGCCCGTCGCGGCGGCTCGCCGCCATGGCGGCGCTGAAGGAGGCCGGCGTGCCGGTCGCGGTTCTGACCGCGCCCATCATTCCCGCGCTCAACGATCATGAGATCGACCGGCTGCTCGAATCCGCCGCGGCGGCGGGCGCGGAGGAGGCCGGCTACGTGCTGCTCAGGCTGCCGCACGAGATCAAGGACCTGTTCGCCGAATGGCTGCTGGAGCGCCACCCGGCCAAGATGCGCCGGATCCTCTCGCTCGTCCGCGAGACGCGCGGCGGCAAGCTCTATGACGCCGCGTTCGGCAAGCGCCAGACGGGCGAAGGCGTGGTCGCCTGGACCATCGGGCGCCGCTTCGAGATCGCGGCGCGCCGGCTCGGTCTCGATCGCCGGCATCTGAAGCTGAGGACGGACCTGTTCGTGCCGCCCGAGCGGGAACGGCGCGCAGGCGGCGGCGCGCAGCTGTCGCTGTTCTGATATGCCGCCGGCGCCTCGGCAATTTCGCCATGATGAGCGGCCCTATTCGGCGCCCCTTCCGTTCGAAAGGTCAGCCATGCCGGGGCCGTTGCGTCTGTCTCTCGTCACCTTGGGCGTCGAGGATCTCGGACGTTCCACCGCCTTTTACGAGGCCCTGGGGCTGAAGCGCTCCGCCGCCAGCACCGACGACGTGTCGTTCTTCGACGTCGGCGGCGCGATCCTGTCGCTCTATGGCCGCGCGGCGCTCGCCTCCGACGCCGGCCTGGACGAGGCGGGCGAGGGCTTCCGCCCGCAGGCGCTCGCCTGGAACCTCCCCTCCTCCGCGGCGGTCGACAAGGCGATCGTCCGGATGGTGGCCGCCGGCGGCCGGCTGGTGAAGCCGGCGGAGAAGACCGGCTGGGGCGGCTATGTGGGCTATGTGGCGGACCCGGACGGTCACCTCTGGGAGATCGCCTGCAATCCCGGCTTTCCGCTGGACGCCGACGGACGCGCGCGCCTGCCGAAGTGAGCAGGCGGCGGACAGGACGGCTCGAATCGGCGATGATCGCGGGCTGAGAGCTCCCGTCGCCCCGGCCGCATGACCGCCAGATCCGCCACGCCCAAAGCCGCGCCCGTGCCGAAAATCATCGCGTCCTTCCGGCGCGAGCGCGCCGCCATGAAGGCGGGCGCGCGGCTCGTGGCAGGCGTCGACGAAGCCGGCCGCGGGCCGCTCGCCGGACCGGTCGTGGCCGCCGCGGTGGTGCTGAACCCGAAGAAGATCCCGGCCGGGCTCGCCGATTCCAAGATGCTCAACGCCGAGCGGCGCGAGGAGCTGTTCGTCGAGATCATGGCGACCGCCGACGTCGCCTTCACGGCCGCCTCGACCGACCGGATCGAGCGGCTCAACATTCGCGGCGCGACCCTTTGGGCTATGTCGCGGGCGGTCGCGAGCCTGCCCGTGCGGCCGGACCTCGCGCTGATCGACGGCCGCGACGCCCCGCCCGGCCTCGCCTGCGCGGCCGAGCCGGTGATCGGCGGCGACGCGCTGGTCCAGTCGATCGCCGCCGCCTCGATCGTCGCCAAGGTGGTGCGCGACCGGATGATGCGCCGCCTCGGCGAATGCTTCCCCGTCTACGGCTTCGAGCGCCACATGGGCTACGGCACGCCCGAGCACATCGCCGCCCTGACGACGCACGGCCCCTGCCAGCACCACCGCCGCGGCTTCGCGCCGATCGCCGCGCTGCTGGCGGCTTAAGGGTTCGTTCACCGCGTTTCTGAACCCCGGCTTTACGTTACCGAACCGAGAATCCGCCTGTCAGCAGCGTAACCCAGGCGGGTGTTTCATGGCGTTCCAGCGTACCGGCGCAGCCCGCGCCGAGCGGCCC
This sequence comes from Hansschlegelia beijingensis, assembly GCF_014196425.1. Lineage (GTDB taxonomy): Bacteria > Pseudomonadota > Alphaproteobacteria > Rhizobiales > Methylopilaceae > Methylopila > Methylopila beijingensis. The sequence continues at coordinate 137,340 of NZ_JACIDR010000003.1, read as the reverse complement.
GAGGGCTCCGCCCTCCCCCTCGACACGATCCTGATCGGCGACTGCGTCGCCGAACTCGAGAAGCTGCCCGCCGGCTCGGTCGACATGGTGTTCGCCGACCCGCCCTATAATCTTCAGCTGCAGGGCGCCCTGCACCGGCCGGACGACAGCCTGGTCGACGCCGTCACGGATTCCTGGGACCGGTTCGAGAGCTTCTCGGCCTATGACGCCTTCACCCGGGCCTGGCTGCTCGCGGTGCGGCGCGTGCTGAAGCCCTCCGGCACGCTGTGGGTGATCGGCAGCTACCACAACATCTTCCGCGTCGGCTCGGCGCTGCAGGACCTCGGCTACTGGATCCTGAACGACGTGGTGTGGCGCAAGGCCAACCCGATGCCGAACTTCCGCGGCCGGCGCTTCACCAATGCGCATGAGACGCTGATCTGGGCGGCGCGCGGCGCCGACGCCAAGGGCTACACCTTCAATTACGAGGCGCTGAAGGCCGGCAACGAGGATCTGCAGCCGCGCTCCGACTGGCTGATCCCGATCTGCTCGGGCGCCGAGCGGCTGAAGGGCGAAGACGGCCGCAAGGTCCATCCGACGCAGAAGCCGGAGGCGCTGCTCGCCCGGGTGCTGCTGTCGGCCACGAAGCCCGGCGACGTGGTGCTCGACCCGTTCTTCGGCTCCGGCACCACCGGGGCGGTGGCGCGGCGGCTCGGGCGCCACTTCATCGGCGTCGAGCGCGACCGCGACTACGCGGCGGCGGCGAACGCGCGCATCGCGGCCGTGACGCCGGAAGCCGAGGAGGCGCTGACGGCCGCCCCGGCGAAGCGCGACGCCGCGCGGGTCGCCTTCGCGACCGTGGTGGAGCGCGGCCTGGTGGCGCCCGGCGCCCGGCTCGTCGACGAGCGCCGCCGCTACGAGGCGGTGGTGCGCGCCGACGGCACGATCGCGCTCGGCACGGTGATCGGTTCGATCCACCGGATCGGCGCGGTGGCGCAAGGCCGCGAGGCCTGCAATGGCTGGACCTTCTGGCACGTCGCGGAGGCCGGCCGGCTGACGCCGATCGACGCCTATCGGGAGATCATCCGCGCCGAGGACCGGCTGGCGGGCTGAGCGCCGACCGGGCGCCGAGCGCCACGATGGCGGCGGCGGCGACCAGGATGAGGAAGGCGACGCGCAGCCCGAAGGCGTGCGCCACGAAGCCGATCGCCGGCGGGCCCGCGAGGCCGCCGGCGTAGCCCACGGTCGCGATCATCGACAGCGCCGCGGCCGGGGCGACGCCCGGCACGCGGCCGGCGGCGGAAAACAGCGCCGGCACCACATTGGCGAAGCCGAGCCCGGCGAGCGCGAGCCCGCCATAGGCGATCCAGGCGTTGGGGGCCACGACCACGACGAGCAGCGCGAACGCCGCGATCGCGCCCGAGATTCCCACCGTGAGGGCGGCCCCGAGGCGTTCCAGGATCCGGTCGCCGAACAGCCGGCCGAGGGTCATGGTGGCCGAGAACGCCGCATAGCCGCTCGCCGCCGCCGCGAGCGGCGCGCCGGCGGCGTCGCGCAGGAACACCGCGCTCCATTCCATCATCGCGCCTTCGCAGATGAAGGAGCAGAGCGCGAGCGCGCCGAGCCCGACCACCGCGGCGTTGGGCAGCCGGAAGGCCGGCCCCTCGCCGAACGCCTCCGGCTCGGGAAGCGCCAGCCCGAAGGCCGCGACGCCCGCGACCCCCGCAAGCAGCAGCGCGGCGAGCGGCATGCCGGCGGCCGCGCCGACGCCGAGCGCGATCAACCCCGCCGCGCCCGCGCCGCCGACCAGCCCGCCGATGCTGAAGAAGGCGTGGATCGAGGACATGATCGGCCGGCCATAGGCCCGCTCGACCGCGCCCGCATGGGCGTTCATGGCGATGTCGCAGACGCCGATCGAGAGCCCGATCAGGAAGGCGCAGCCGGCGAGCAGCGGCTGCGACGGCGCGAAGGGCGGCAGCGCGAGCGCGACGGCGTAGATCGGCGCCGCGACGGCGGTGATCCGCGTGGGCCCGAAGCGGTGCGCCAGGAAGCCGGCGAGCGGCATGGAGGCGATCGCCCCGACCCCCATGCCGAGCAGCACCAGGCCGAGCTCCGCGTCGTTCAGCGCAAGCCCCGCCTTGAGCAGCGGAATATAGGCGGCCCAGACCCCGAGCCCGGCGCCCGTCACGAAGAACACGGCCGTGACGGCGGACCGGGCGCGCGCGACCCCGGCGCGCCCGCCGCGAAGAACCTGCTCGCTCATGTTCAGCTCCTGCGGCCCGCGCCCGCATGCGCCGCCACCTTGCGGAACACCGAAGGCAGCGCCTCGTTCGCCAGTTCCGCGGCCGCCACCCAGCGCGCGCCCGCCGGCGCCGGCGTGCCGGCCGGCACCCGGGCGGCCAGCACCGCGAGCTCCAGCGCGAAATGGCTGAAGACATGGGTGACGAGCCCGGGCGTGCGCCGCCACTCGGCCGCCAGCGGCGCCTCGGCGGCGAGCGCCGAGACGGGCAGCGTCAGGTCGACGTCGGCGGCCCAGCGGCCGGTCGGCGTTTCGGTCATGCCGCCGAGCAGGCCCTTCGGGGCGCGGCTGCGCAGCAGCGCCGCGCCGTCCGGCCGCTCGACCCAGAAGGCGACGCCGCGCCGGGTCGGCCGCTCGGCCTTCGGCGCCTTTCGCGGAAAGGTCTCCTGCGTGCCGGCGCGACGCGCCGCGCAGGGCTCGCTCCAGGGACACAGCGCGCACGCCGGACGGCGCGGCGTGCAGATGGTGGCGCCGAGGTCCATCATGGCCTGCGCGAAATCGCCCGGCCTCGCCTCCGGGGCGATGAGGCCGGCGAGCCGCCTGATCTCCGGCTTGGCCGCCGGCAGCGGCGTCTCGAGCGCGAACAGCCGCGTCACCACCCGCTCGACATTGCCGTCGACCACGATCGCAGGCAGGTCGAAAGCGATCGCGGCGATCGCGGCCGCCGTGTAGGGGCCGACCCCCGGCAGAGCGAGCAGTTCGGCTTCGCAAGCCGGGAAACGCCCGCCGTGGCGCGCCGCCACCGCCTGCGCGCAGGCGTGCAGGTTGCGCGCGCGCGAATAGTAGCCGAGGCCCGCCCAGAGCCGCAGCGCGTCGGCGAGCGGCGCGGCGGCGAGCGACCCGACATCCGGAAACCGCTCCAGGAAGCGCAGGAAATAGGGCCCGGCGGCCTTCACGGTGGTCTGCTGGAGCATGATCTCCGACAGCCAGACCCGGTACGGGTCGGCGCGCTCGCCGGGCTCGGCCCGCCAGGGCAGCCGCCGGCGATGGCGATCGTACCAGGCGAGCAGCGCGGCGGGATCGGGACGGGTTTCTGCGGCGACGGCCAAACTGTAGTCTCTGGGGAGCACGCGGTCGGAGGTCGATCCGCGACAAGCCTTATCGAGCGCCCTCGCGCCATGCTCAAGCCGTCCCGCGCCAAGCTGCTCGCCGATCTGCTGCCGCAGGCGCTCGGGCCCGCCGCCGCCAAGCAGGGCTTTGCGGGCGCGGAGATCATGGCGCGCTGGGCGACGATCGCCGGGCCGGACATCGCGGCGCGCGCGACGCCGCTCAAGCTCGCGGCCCCGCGCCCGCAGGGGCCGGACGCCGCGCCTGCGCAGTCCACGCTGCATCTCAGGGTCGAGGGCGCGTTCGCGCTCGAGATCCAGCACCGCGTCCCGGAGATCCTGGAGCGCGTCAACGCGCATCTCGGCTGGGCCTGCGTCGGTTCGGTGAAGCTCCGGCAGGGGTCCGCCGCGCCGTTCCGCAAGCCGCACCGGCCGCCCGCGCCGCCGCCCCCGCCGACCGAGGCCGAGGCCGCGCGCGTGCGCTCCGCCACCGCCCGGGTCGAGGAGGAGGGCCTCGCGGCCGCGCTCGACCGGCTCGGAATGGCCGCGCTCGCCAGGGCGCGCAGCCGCGGGCGCTAGCGGCCCGCGCGGCGCAGTTTCTTGCTGCCGCCACATTCTCCTTGCGAATAGTTGAGCTTGCCGCGACTTTGCGCGCAGATCGTCCAGACCACGCAAAGTGGCCCATAAAGGATCCGCCCGTGACGCTGACCCGACGCCGCCTTCTCGAGACCGCCGCCCTTGCGGCCGCAGGCTTCGCAGCGCTGTCGCTTGCGCCGCGCTTCGGCTTCCTCTCTCAGGCGGCCGCGCAGGAGGCCGACCAGCAGGAGCTTCTCGTCGCCGGCCCGCTCGGCGACAAGTCGGAAGGCAAGGCCGACGCGCCGGTCACGATCATCGAATACGCCTCGCTGACCTGCGGCCACTGCGCGCATTTCGCGGCCAACACCTATCCGGCGCTGAAGGAGAAATACATCGACACCGGCAAGGTGCGCTTCATCCTCCGCGAGTTCCCGCTCGACCCGCTCGCCGCCGCCGGCTTCATGCTCGCCCGCTGCGCCGGGGACGACAAATTCTTCCCCGTCGTCGAGCTGATGTTCCGCGAGCAGCGCCAGTGGGCCTATGCGGAGAAGCCGGTCGAAGCCCTGCAGAACCTCTCGAAGCAGCTCGGTTTCACACAGGAGAGCTTCCAGGCCTGCTTGACGAATCAGGAGCTGCTCGACGGTGTGAATGCGGTGCGTCAGCGCGGCGTCGAGAAGTTCGGGGTGAACTCGACCCCCACCTTCTTCATCAACGGCAAGGTCTATCGCGGGGCGATCGAGATTGCCGACCTGGACAAGATCCTTCAGCCGCTTCTCGACAAGGCCTGATCGGGCCGGTCTGACTGACGCGCGCAGCGGAGCGCGCGGGTCATGAACTTCACGCGGCTGCGCCTCGCGGGCTTCAAGACCTTCGTGGACGCGACCGAGGCGCCGATCGAGCCGGGGCTGACCGGCGTCGTCGGCCCGAACGGCTGCGGCAAGTCCAACCTGCTCGAAGCGCTGCGCTGGGTGATGGGCGAAAGCTCGTTCAAATCCCTGCGCGGCTCCGGCATGGAGGACGTGATCTTCGCCGGCAGCGGCGGCCGGCCGGCGCGCAACCACGCCGAAGTCATCCTCACCCTCGACAATTCCGCCCGGCTCGCGCCGGAGCCGTTCAACCAGGCGGCGGAGATCGAGGTCAGCCGCAAGATCTCGCGCGGCCTCGGCTCGACCTACCGGATCAACGGCCGCGAGGCGCGCGCCCGCGACGTGCAGCTGCTGTTCGCCGACGCCTCGTCGGGCGCCCGCTCGCCCGCGCTCGTCGGACAGGGCCGCGTCGGCGAGATCATCAATGCGCGGCCCGAGCAGCGCCGGCGCATCCTCGAGGAGGCCGCCGGCGTCTCGGGCCTCCACGCCCGCCGCCGCGAGGCCGAGGGCAGGCTCGAGGCCGCCGAGCAGAACCTGTCGCGCGTCGAGGACGTGCTGGGCCAGCTGTCGTCGCGCGCCGAGACGCTGCGGCGTCAGGCCCGCGGGGCCCAGCGCTACCGGCAGCTGACCGAGGAGATTCTGGCCGCCGAGGCCATGTCGCTGCTGCTCCGCCACGAGCAGGCCGCGGCCGGGGCCGCCGAGGCGGAGGCCGCGGAGGGCGCCGCGACCGCGCTCGTCGCCGAGGCGATGCGCGCGCAGGGCGAGGCGGCGCGCGCCGAAGGCGTCGCGGCGCATGCGCTGGCGCCCGCCCGGACCGCCGCAGCCGAGGCCGAGGCGGCGCTCCGCCGTCTGACGCAGGAGGCCGGCCAGCTCGAAGGCGAGGAGGCCCGCGCCCGCGCCCGCCTCGCGGAGCTCGCCGCGCGGCTCACCCAGATCGAGGGCGATCTCGCCCGCGAGGAGGCGCTCGCCGCCGACGCCGCCGCATCCCTGGCGCGCGCCGAGCAGGGGCTGCGCGAGCTCGGGCGCCAGACCTCGGTCGAGGACGAGGCCGAAGGCCGCGCGGCGCTGGCGCAGGCCGAACGCAGGGTCGCGGAGGCGGAGGCCGCGCTGTCGGCCGCGACCGAGGCGGCGGCGAGACGCGCCGCCGAACGTCGCGACGCCGAGCGCCGGCGCGACGAGGCCGAGCGGCGCGCCGCCAACCTGTCGCGCGAAGCCGCCGAGCTCGAGCAGGAGAAGCAGCGCCTCGCCGCCGAGGCCGGACGGGAGGGCGACGTCGGCGAGCTCGCCGCCCGCGCCGAAGCCGCGAAGGCCCGGATGGTCGAGGCCGAGAAATCGGTCGAGGCCGCGGAGGCCGCGCACGCGTCGGCGCGCGCGCAGGAAAGCGCCGCTCGTGGACCCGCGGCGCAGGCGGCCGGCCGCGCCGACCGCGCCCAGACCGAGGCGCGCACGCTGCGCAAACTGCTCGCCGCCGATTCGGCGCGCGCCTTCGCGCCGGTCGTCGACCTGCTTACGGTCTCGCCCGGCTACGAGGCCGCCCTCGGGGCGGCGCTCGGCGACGATCTCGAAGCCTCCATCGACGCCGCCGCCCCGGCGCGGTGGCGGGCGCTGCCGGCGGAAGGCGACCCCGCCCTGCCGGAAGGCGTCGAGCCGCTCGCCGGGCATGTCGCGGCGCCGGCGGAGCTCGCCCGCGCGCTCGCGCAGGTCGGCGTCGTCGCGCGCGCGGACGGCGCCCGGCTCCAGCCGCGGCTCGCGGCGGGCCAGCGGCTCGTCAGCCGTGAAGGCGATCTGTGGCGCTGGGACGGGCTGACGCTGGCGGCCGAAGCCCCGACGCCGGCCGCGCGCCGGCTCCAGGAGAAGAACCGCCTCGGCGAGGTCGAGCGCATCGCGGAGGCCGCCCGGGCCGAGGCCGAGCGGCTGCGCGCCGAGGCCGACGAGGCGCGGCGCCGGGCCGGCATGGCGGCGAATTTCGAGCGCTCCGCCCGGGAGGCCGCCAAGGCCGCGCGTTCGGCCGCCGACGCCGCCCGCGAGGCGCACGCGGCGGCCGAGCGCGCCGCCGGCAAGGTCGCGGCGCGCCGATCGGCGGTCGAGGAGGCCGGCGCCCGCGTGGCGGCGCAGCTCGCGGAGGCGCGCGAGGCGGCCCGCGCGGCCGGCGAGGCGCTCGCCGCGCTGCCCGCCGGAGGAGGCGCGGACGACCTCGCCGGGCTCAGGGCCGCGGTCGACGAGGCGCGCCGGGAGGCGGCGCGGGCGCGCGCCGCCGTCGAGGCGCAGGCCGCCGAGCAGCGCCGTCGCGAGTCGCGCCGCAAGGAGCTCGAGGCGGAGCTCGCCTCCTGGACGAGCCGCAGCGCAGGCGCGGCCGACCGGCTCGCGGCGCTGGCGGCCCGCAGGAGCGAGACCGCAACCGAGCGGGCCGGGCTGGAGAGCCGGCCGGACGAGATCGCCGAAGCCCGCGTCAGGCTGCGCGCCGCGCTGCAGGAGGCGGAGGCGCGCGCGAAGGCTGCGGGCGACGCGCTCGCGGCGGCCGAGACGGCGCATCGAGAGGCGGACCGTGCGGCCCGCGCGGCGCTCGACCGGCTCTCGGAAGCGCGCGAGGCGACCGCACGCGCCGGCGCGAAGCTCGAGGCCGCGCGGGAGAAGCAGGCCGCCGCCGCTGCGCGAATCATGGAGGCGCGCGGTCTGACGCCGGGCGAGCTCGCCGAGAGCCTCGCGGCCGCGCCACGCGAAACCGTGCAGTCCGCCGACGAGCGCCTCTCCCGCGCCACCGCGGCGCGCGAGCGCCTCGGGCCGGTCAATCTGCGCGCCGAGGAGGACCTCGCGGAGGCCGAGGCGAGCCACCAGACCCTGTCGGCCGAACAGGCGGATCTGACCGAGGCGATCGCGCGCCTGCGGGCCGCGGTCCGTTCGCTGAACCAGGAGGGGCGCACCCGCCTGCTCGCCGCCTTCGAGCGGGTCGACGCGCATTTCCGCGAGCTGTTCACCAAGCTGTTCGAGGGCGGCGAGGCGCAGCTCGAACTGGTCGAATCGGACGATCCGCTGGAGGCCGGGCTCGAGGTGATCGCGCGGCCGCCGGGCAAGAAGCCTCAGACGCTCTCGCTGCTGTCGGGCGGCGAACAGGCGCTGACGGCGCTCGCGCTGGTGTTCGCGGTCTTCCTGACGAATCCCGCCCCGGTCTGCGTGCTCGACGAGGTCGACGCGCCGCTCGACGACGCCAATGTCGACCGATTCTGCGGCCTGCTCGAAGAGATGTCGCGGGCGACGACCACACGGTTCCTGGTCGTCACCCACAATCCCCTCACCATGGCGCGGATGGACCGCCTGCTCGGCGTCACCATGGCGGAGCGCGGCGTCAGCCAGCTCGTGTCCGTCGATCTGCAGACGGCGGCCGAACTCGCCGAGGCCGTGTAGTCGCGCCGAGGTGAAGACGAAGCCTTGGGAAGAACGCCGGCTCAGAAGCTGATTTCTTTTGTGAATCAGTGATTTACATCTTTGCGGCGGAACCTTGACAGGGTTAGGACGAAAAAATAGGGTGCCGGCGGTTTTCGGGGGGGTCGGCCGCTCCGGGTGTCCGGCGAGGCTGCCGCGTGATGACGCAAAGCTCTGACGGAAAACCGGGTCAACCAGATCCCGCCGGCGAAGGCGACCTGGCAAGCCGACTCGATCGGCTCGACAGGCAGCTGAAGCAGCGCTCCGAGACCGACACGAAGGCCGAGGCCGATGCCGCGGGGCGCAGCGCGTCCATGGGCGCCGGCGTGGCGAACGCGCTCCGGCTCAGCTCGGAGTTCGTCGCCGGGGTTGTGGCCGGCGGCCTGATCGGCTGGGGCTTCGACCAGTTCCTGGGCATCTCGCCCTGGGGACTGATCGTGTTCCTGCTGCTCGGCTTCGTCGCCGGCGTGTTGAACGTGATGCGCGCGGCGGGCATGACGCCCGGACCGCGCGTCGACTGACGAGGCGTCCCGCTTTCGGCGGGCTTACGACGAGGCGGCGCGACAGCGCCGGGACAGGGCAAAGGGACGATGGCCGGCGCGAGTGATCCGATCCACCAGTTCCAGATCGTCCCCCTCATCGGGGACGGGACCTTCGCCTTCACCAATTCCGCCCTGTATATGGGCCTGACGGTCGCCGCGATCACCGGCTTCCTGCTTCTCGGCACCTCCGCGCGCACGCTGGTTCCCGGCCGTCTGCAGTCGCTCGCCGAGCTTTCCTACGAGTTCGTCGCGACGACGATCCACCAGACGTCCGGCCGCGACGGCATGCGGTTCTTCCCGTTCGTCTACTCGCTGTTCATGTTCATCCTGATCTCGAACCTGATCGGGATGATCCCCTACACGTTCACGGTCGCGAGCCAGCTGATCGTCACCTTCGCGCTGGCGCTGGCGGTGATCCTGACGGTGATCGGCTACGGCTTCGCCAAGCACGGGCTGGCCTTCCTCAAGCTGTTCGTGCCGCACGGCGTGCCGCTCGTGATCCTGCCGCTGGTGGTGGTGATCGAGGTGATCTCCTTCCTGTCGCGGCCGATCAGCCTCAGCGTCCGTCTGTTCGCCAACATGCTGGCGGGCCACATCACGCTGAAGGTGTTCGCCGGCTTCGTCACCATGCTCTCGGGCAGCCTCGGAGCGCTCGGCCTCGCCATCGGCGTGCTGCCGCTGGCGCTCGCGGTCGGCATCACCGCGCTCGAGTTCCTCGTCGCCTTCCTGCAGGCCTACGTCTTCACGCTGCTCGCCTGCATGTACCTGAACGACGCGCTGCACCCCGGCCACTGATCGGCCCGCTGCGCCCTCGCCCAGAAACCCACCTTCCCCATCGGAGTTCTCGTCATGGAAGCTGAAGCCGCCAAGTACATCGGCGCCGGTCTCGCCACCCTCGGCATGGGCGGCGCCGCCGTCGGCGTCGCGAACATCTTCTCCAGCTACCTCGCCGGCGCGCTGCGCAACCCGTCGGCCGCCGACGGCCAGTTCGCCCGCCTGATCTTCGGCTTCGCGGTGACGGAAGCGCTCGGCATCTTCTCGCTGCTCGTCGCGCTCCTCCTGCTGTTCGCCGTCTGATCAGCTGAACACGCTTGACGCGGGGCGATCGACGCCCCGCGCGAGCCTATGGAGACCGCGATGACCGAGACCGTGGGCCAAAGCGGCCACACGATCGTGCTCGCCCAGCAGACGCACGACGGGGCGACACCGACTTTCGCCGGGACGGAAACGGCGGGCTCCCATGCCGCAGGGCACGACCCGGCGTTCCCGCCCTTCGACGCCAACACCTTCCCGGGCCAGTTGCTGTGGCTCGCGATCTTCTTCGGGCTGCTGCTGTGGCTGATGAAGTCGATCGCGCTGCCGCGCGTCAGCAACATCCTGGAGGGCCGCGCCGATCGCATCGCGTCCGATCTCGCCGAGGCCAACCGGCTGAAGAACGAGACTGACGCCGCGATCGAGTCCTACGAGAAGGCGCTCGCCTCCGCCCGCGCGGAAGCCGGCCGCATCGCCGGCGAGATGCATGAGCGGATCGCCCGGGACGCCGAGGAGAAGCGCCAGCAGCTCGAGGCCGAGCTGAACGCGAAGCTCGCCGACGCCGACCGGCAGATCGCCGAGAGCAAGGCGGCGGCGCTGTCCAACGTTCGCGGCATCGCGGTCGAGGCCGGCGCGGCGATCGTCGAGCGGCTCACCGGCAAGGCGCCTGCGCAGCCCGAGATCGAGCAGGCGGTCGACGCCTCGCTCGCAGCCTGACGGAGATCATCATGGGCAGCGCAGAACTCTGGGTCCTAGTCGCCTTCCTGATCTTCATCGGCCTGCTGGTCTATGTCGGCGCGCCGGCCAAGATCCTCGGCGCGCTCGACGCCCGCTCGGCCAAGATCAAGGCCGAGCTCGACGAGGCGCGGGCGCTCCGCGAGGAGGCCCAGCGCCTGCTGTCGGACTACAAGCGCAAGCGCGAGGAGGCCGAGCGCGAGGCCGAGGCGATCGTCGCCAACGCCCGCAAGGACGCCGAGTTCTACGCCGCCGACGCGAAGGCGAAGGCGGAGGACTTCGTCGCCCGCCGGACCCGGGCCGCGGAGCAGAAGATCGCTCTGGCGGAGAGCCAGGCCGTCGCGGAGGTTCGCGCCGCCGCGGCCGAGGCGGCGGTGTCGGCGGCCGAGCGCGTGCTGGCCGGCCAGGCCAAGGGCCCCCTGTCGGACGAGCTGTTCGACCGCGGCGTCAGCGAGCTTCGCACGAAGCTCAACTGACGCGGATCGAAACGACCTTCTGATCAAGCCGCCTCCGGGCGGCTTTTTCATGCCCGGAGCTCAAGCCCGAGGCCGCTCAGTTCGACTGGGCGGTCCGCACCGGCGTCGGCCTGGCGGCGACCTGCTGGCGGGCAGCCGGCGCCGGCTGCGCCGCGGCGGCCTGACGCCTCGGCTGGGCGACGGCCGCCTTCGGCCCCTGCGGCGCCGGCTGCCGCTGCGCCGCCTGAGCCTGAGCCTGGGCCTGGGTCCGCGCCTGCGCCTTGCGCTCCGCCGCGGCCCTGGCGAGCCGCGTGAAGTTGGTGTCGCCGCTCGGCGCGGCGCGCGTGGTCACGGCCGGGACCGGCGCGGCGCCGGCGGTGCCGACCCCGGCGCTGGGCGGAAGCGGCGGCGGCGGCGGGGCGGCGCGGGCCGTCCTGACCGCGCGCTTCACCGCGGCCTTGCGCACCGCCTTCGAGGCTTCCTTCTTGGCGGGCTGGCCGGCGGGATCGAAGCCCACCACCACCATCCAGTCGCGATACCCGCCCGGCGGCGGCGGCGGCAGCGAGACGTCGCTCTCGACGTGGTTGAACGAGACCCTCTGGATCCCGGTCGGCAGCTTCACCTTGAGCCTGATCTTGCGCGTCTCGACCGGGCGGCCCTCGGCGTCCTTGACCGAGACCTTGAGCGGCGCGTTGAACCAGCTCGGCCCGTTCTTCGAATCGCGCTCGCCCTCGCCGATCACGGCGACCTTGAGAATCGTCTCCGCGCCCAGATTGGCGCAGTCGCGCGCGAGGCCCTGCAGCGTGGCCTTGTAGGCGTCGTCGCGCGGCGGGAACGTGCCGGCCTGGGGCGCGACGGAGATCTTGGGACAGGAGGGATCGGCGTCGGCCTTGACCTGCACGCCGTCGGAGACCAGCGCGACCGCCTGCTGCTTCTCGGCCTCGGGGGACGCCGCGGCGTCCACGGCCTCCTGCGCGACGGCGCCGCCGGAAGCCGCGAGACCTGCGACGAGCGCGAGCGTTCCGCCCGTCTGATAGAGATCAATCATGTGACGAACCCGCGATGCTTGCCTGCCCCCGCATGCCCCCATTCATTCTTCGTGAACGAATCAGGCTGAATTGCGGAAAGGCCGCAGTCAAGCGCCGACATGCGCGGCGCCAGAGGTTTGTCGCGGGCCGCCGGAGGCGGGCTTCAGCCCTCCAGGGCCTCGAGTTCTCCGATCATGCGCTCGATCAGGCCGAGCCCGGTCTGCCAGAACGCCGGGTCGCGGGCGTCGAGCCCGAAGGGCGCGAGCAGCTCGGAATGATGCTTGGTGCCGCCCGCCGACAGCAGCGCGAAATAGCGCTCGGCGAAACCGTCCGAGGCGTTCTCGTAGACCGCGTAGAGCGAGTTCACGAGGCAGTCCCCGAACGCATAGGCGTAGACGTAGAACGGCGAATGGATGAAGTGCGGGATGTAGGTCCAGAACACCTCATAGCCCTCGCCGAGCCGGATCGACGGCCCGAGGCTCTCGGCCTGCACCTCCATCCAGATCTCGTTCAGCCGCTCGGCGGTGAGTTCGCCCTTCCGGCGCTCCTCATGGACCTTCCGCTCGAAGGTGTAGAACGCGATCTGGCGCACGACCGTGTTCAGCATGTCCTCGACCTTGCCGGCGAGCATCGCCTTGCGCTGAAGCGGGTCGGTGGTCTGCTTGAGCAGGGCCCGGAAGGTCAGCATCTCGCCGAACACCGAGGCGGTCTCGGCGAGCGTCAGCGGCGTCGGGGCCATCAGCGCGCCGTTGGGGGCGGCCAGCACCTGGTGCACGCCGTGGCCGAGCTCATGGGCGAGCGTCATCACGTCCCGCGGGCGGCCGAGATAGTTCAGCAGCACGTAAGGATGCGCTGACGGCACGGTCGGATGCGCGAAGGCGCCCGGCGCCTTGCCGGGGCGGCTCGGCGCGTCGATCCAGCGCTCGTCGAAGAAGCGGCGCGCGATGTCGGCCATGCGCGGCGCGAAGCCGCCATAGGCGTCCAGCACCGTCTTCTGCGCCTCGTCCCACGGGATCACGCGGCTCGGCACGGTGGGCAGGGGCGCGTTGCGGTCCCAGTAGTTCAGCGCGTCCATGCCGAACCACCTGGCCTTCAGCTTGTAATAGCGGTGCGACAGGCGCGGATAGGCGTCCTGGACGGCCGACACCAGCGCGTCGACGACCTCGCGCTCGACCCGGTTGGCGAGATGCCGGCTGTCGGCGACGTCCTCGAAATGCCGCCAGCGGTCCGAGATCTCCTTGTCCTTGGCGAGCACGTTGGTGATCAGCGTGAAGGTGCGGAGATTGGCCCTGAAGGTCTTGGACAGCGCCTTGGCGGCCTTCTCGCGGACCGCGCCGTCGGAGTCCTGCAGCAGGTTGAGCGTCGGCTCGAGCGTCAGGATCTCGCCGTCGATCTCGAAGCGCAGCGCCGCCATGGTCTCGTCGAACAGCCGGTTCCAGGCGCCCCGGCCGGTGACGGACTTCTCGTGGAACAGCTGCTCGACCCGATCCTCGAGCTGATGCGGCCGCTCCTTGCGGACGTCCTCGATGAAGGGCCGGTAATGCGCCAGCCGCGGCTCCGACATCGCCTCCTCGAGCAGGCCGTCGTCGAGGCGGTTGAGCTCGAGCGTGAAGAACAGCAGGTGCGACCAGACGTCGGTCAGCTTCTCCTGCACGTCGCCGTAGAACTTCGCGCCCTTCGGGTCCGCGGTGTTCTCCGAATAGACGAGGCTCGCATAGGAGGCGATCCGCCCGGTCAGGTCGTCGAGCGCCTCGTACTCCTTGATCGCGTCGATCAGCCCGCCGGAGGCCGCGAGGCCCGCGAGCGCGCCCTTGTGCTTGGTCTCGAAGGCGCGCGCGTCAGCGTCGGCGCGGGCGAGGTCGGCCGCGAGTTCGGGCGCGTCCAGGCCGGAATAGAGATCGGCGAGGTTCCATTCGGGCAGGGACCCGAGAGCTGCGGCGGCGTCGGACAATGGGCGGCTCACGATTGGCCGGCGCGGGATCGCGGCGGCGGGAAGGGTTGGGCAGATATCGCAACGCCTCCGGGCGCGATCAACCAAGCGGCTTCGCGCGATCCACTTAAGCGCCCATTTACTGCAGCCGGATCATGCTGGCGCGGCTTGCGCCCCCCGCAACGCCGCCGGAAGGCCGTGGATGACCGCCGTAATCCTCATTGTCGACGACGATCCGGTGCAGCGGCGTCTGTTGGAAGCTCAACTCCGGAGATTCGGGCATGAGGCCCGCACCGCCGAAGACGGGCTCGCCGCCATCGAGGCGCTGACCGCCGAAGGCGCGGCCTATGACCTGATGTTCCTCGACCTCGCCATGCCTGAGCTCGACGGTCTCGGCGTCATGGCGCGCATGCGCGAACTCGGCCTCAGCGTGCCCACCATCGTCCAGACGGCGAACGGCTCGATCGAGGCGGTGGTCGGCGCGATGCGGGCCGGCGCGGTCGACTTCGTGGTCAAGCCGGTCGGCCCGGAGCGCCTGCAGGTCTCGATTCGCAATGCGCTCAGGACCGACGCGCTGCAGGGCGAGATCCGCCGCATCGGCAAGCGGGACGCCGGCACCCTCACCTTGCGGGATCTGCCGACCCGCGCGCCCGCCATGGCGGACGCCGTCCGCCTCGGGGAGCGCGCCGCCGCCTCGGCGATCCCGGTGCTGATCGAAGGCGAGTCCGGCGTCGGCAAGGAGCTGTTCGCCCGCGCCATCGCGGGCGCCGGCGAGCGCGCCGGAAAGCCGTTCGTGGCCGTGAACTGCGGCGCGATTCCCCAGAACCTCGTGGAGTCGATCCTGTTCGGGCATGAGCGCGGCGCCTTCACGGGCGCGACGGAGCGCCATGTCGGAAAATTCGTCGAGGCCGACGGCGGCACGCTGTTCCTGGACGAGATCGGCGAACTGCCGGCCGACGCACAGGTCAAGCTGCTGCGCGCGCTGCAGGAGGGAGAGGTCGACCCGGTCGGCTCCAAGCGCCCCGTGAAGGTCGATCTCAGGGTGATCTCGGCGACCAATCGCGACCTGTTCCAACGGGTGCGCGAGGGGTCGTTCCGCGAGGACCTGTATTACCGCCTCAGCGTGTTTCCGGTGAAGGTGCCGCCGCTGCGCGCCCGCCGCGCCGACCTCCGGGACCTCGCGCGGCGCTTCCTCGCCCGCTTCGCGGCCGAGGAGAACCGCGCGGTCTCCGGCTTCTCGCCATCCGCCCTCGCGCTGCTGGAGCGCTACGCGTGGCCCGGCAACGTCCGCGAGCTCGAGAACGCGGTGTTCCGCGCGGTCGTGCTGGCCGAGGACACCGAGCTGCGCCCCATCGACTTCCCGCAGATCGCGGCGGCGCTGGGCGAGGAGCCCGAGGAGCTCGAGGAAGCGCCCCGGCCTTCGCTGGCGCGCGACCTCGCCGAGCCCGAGCTCGTGCGCACGCTCGACACGCCGGCGCTGCCGCTGTTCGCGGCGGACGGGCGGCTGCGGCCGCTGGAGGCGCTCGAGGCCGACGCGATCCGATACGCCATCCGGCATCTCGGCGGACAGATGACCGAGGTCGCGCGCAGGCTCGGGATCGGGCGTTCGACGCTCTACCGACGCATCAAGGAGCTCGGCCTCGACGAGGAATGTGGCGACCGGGACACGAAGAACGGCGAAGCCGTCGCGTGAACCTTTCGCGCCCGCGAACGTAGTTGAACAGCAGAGCCGCCGACCGCATCGTCGTGCCTCACGCAGGGACTGAGCCTATGATCGAGATTGCCATCGCGCACACGGCTGGGCTTGGGCCTGTGCGGCGCGCCGGCGCGGCCCTGATGCTCGGGGTCGCCCTCGCGGCCCTCGCCGCCGGAACCTCGCGCGCCGAGACCGACGCCGCCGCCACGCTCGACGCGCTGACCGCGCCGGAGCTGGATTCCCGACCCACGGGCTCCATCGACGCCGAGGCGCCGGCGACCAATGTCGCGCTGCCGCCGGAGGAGCCGGCCGCCCAGCCCGCGGCGCCCGCGCCCGCGGCGTCCCCGGCGGCGCCTGCAGGAACGCCCCAGCCGGTGGAGGCCACGGCCCCCGCGCTCGCCCCGCTGCCGGCCGCAATCGTCCAGCTCGCCGCCGAGCAGGGGCCCGGGGCGCGCCTGAAGCTCGCCGACGCCGACCGCGCGGCGCTCAAGGCGTTCTACGAGGCGCGCCAGGGCGAGCCGATCTGGTTCGAGGACGGCCGCCTCACCGCGAAGGCTGACGCCGCCAGGGCGCGCATCGCCGCCGCGACCGACGACGGGCTCGACGCCCGCTCCTTCCGCCTGCCCACGGCTCCGCTCTCGGACGAGCCGCAGGACATCGCCCGCGCCGAGCTCGAGCTTTCGGCCGCGGCGCTCGGCTACGCTCGCGCCGCCTGGGGCGGGCGCGTCGATCCGAACCTGATCAGCCGCGACGTCGCGGTCCGCCCGGACCCGTTCGACGCCGGCGCGGCCCTCGCCTCGATCGAGACGAGCGGCGACGTCGCCGCCACGCTCGACGCCTTCAATCCGCCGCTGCCGCAGTTCCAGGCGCTGCGCAAGCTGCTCAGGGAGGCGCGCGCGACCCAGGCCGAGAAGGCCGACCGGCCCGAGATCCCGTTCGGCAAGCTGCTGCGCCCGGGCGACGAGGACCCGCGGGTGCCGGCGCTGCGCAAGCGCCTCGGTCTCGCGGGCGCGGATGACGACTACCTGTATGACGACGCGCTCGCGGCCGCCGTGGTCAACTTCCAGCTCGACAAGAAGATCGAGTCCTCGGGCGTGGTCGGCCGGCAGACGATCGGCGCGCTCAATGGCGGGGTGGAGCGCCGGGACGAGTCCGAGCTCATCGCGATCAACATGGAGCGCTGGCGCTGGATGCCGCGCGACCTCGGCGCCCGGCACGTCTTCGTGGACCTGCCGGCCTACCGGCTGCGCGTCGTCAAGGACGGGCAGGACACCTACGAGACGCGGGTGATCATCGGCAAGCCGAGCAACCAGACGCCGGTGCTGACGAGCGCGATCAACAACATCGTCGTCAACCCGTACTGGAACGTCCCGGTCTCGATCGCGCTGGCCGAGCTCTCGCAGGGATCGCTGCGCGGCTTCGAGGTGGTCGACAGGAAGGGCCGCGTGGTGCCGCCGTCGGAGGTCAACTGGGCCGACGTCAAGGCGCACAAGCTGCGCATCCGCCAGCCGCCCGGCGAGCGCAACGCGCTCGGCCACATCAAGTTCCAGTTCCAGAACCGGTTCGCCGTCTATCTGCACGACACGTCGAGCCGCAAGCTGTTCGGCAACGACTACCGCGCGCTGAGCCATGGCTGCGTCCGGGTCGACAAGCCGCTGGAGTTCGCCGACGCGCTGTCAGGCGACCAGGGTCTTTCGGGCGACAGGCTGAAGGCGATGATCGGCGGAAAGGAACGCGGCCTGCCGATCGCCGAGCCGGTGCCGGTGCATCTCGCCTATTTCACCGCGTGGGTGAACGGCGACGGGACGCTGGAGCGGCGCAAGGACGTCTACGATCTCGACGGACGCATGGCGGCTGCGCTCCGCGGCGAGCAGCTGTCGCGCCCGCGGCCGGCGGCGCCCCCGGCGCTGCCGAAGATCGTGCGCGCCAAGCCGAAGCCCGCGCCCGAAGCCCAGGCGGCGGCGGCCGTTCCGCCGCCCCAGACCCGGCCCAGCGCGCCCAACTGGCTGTCCAGACTGTTCGGTGATTCGCGGTACTGACGCCCCGTCCAAATATGGCGAAAAGGAGAACGCTATCTCCTTTTTGCATCCCCCGGCAGATTTCGGACTGGCTTTTGCCAAAAGGCGAGGCTACCAAGTCACTGTTCGGGGGGTTCGGGGGTAGCTTTCTGCGCGGTCAGTCACCGTACATTAACCACCTCCGCTGAGACTTTGTTGATCAATCGGCTCGTCGGCGCGTCGCGCTGGCGAGACCCGGGCGATCTCTCAGGTCAGGACGGATCATTGCTGGACAACCATTCGTCGCGACGTCCGCGCTGGCGCTTTTCTTCGCGCCGCGCCGGAGCCGTCCTCCTCGGAGCCCTCGCGCTGCTGCTGGGCTCGGAGGCGACCCAGGACGCTGTCGCCAATGGCGACACGCGGACCCTGACGCTCTATCACACGCATCGCGGCGACTCCGTCACGGTGACGTTCAAGAGGAACGGCCGCTACGACGCGGACGGCCTGAAGAAGCTAAGTTACTTCCTGCGCGACTGGCGGAATAACAAGCAGACGCGGATGGAGCCGCGGCTGTTCGACATTGTCTGGGAAGTCCACCGGCAGGTCGGCCGCGGCGCGATGATCAACATCGTCTCTGCGTATCGCAGCCCCGAGACCAACGCCTATCTGCGCGCCAACAGCCGCGGCGTCGCCAAGTTCAGCCAGCACATGCTCGGCCGGGCGATGGATTTCTACATCACGGGCGTGCCGGTGTCCTCCGTCCGCGAGGCCGGCATGCGGCTCCAGGCCGGCGGCGTCGGCTTCTATCCCACCTCCGGCCGGCCCTTCGTGCATCTCGACGCCGGCTCGGTGCGCGCCTGGCCGCGCATGACCCGCACCCAGCTCGTCAAGCTGTTCCCGAACGGCAAGACCGTTCATGTGCCGGCTGACGGAAAGCCGCTGCCCGGCTACCAGCTCGCGATGGCCGAGCTGAAGTCGCGCGGCTCGGTTTCGGTCGACACCGCCTACGCCTCCAGCGCCTCGGGCGGCGGCGGCAAGAGCTTCTTCGCGCGGCTGTTCGGCGGCGGCGACGAGGGCGACGAGACGGAGGCGACGCCGACGGCGGTCGCTTCGGCCGCGCCCGCCAGGCCCGCCGCTTCGTCCTCCGACGACGAGACCGCCGTTCGCTCGGTCAAGGTCGCGACGGTTCGCGTGCCGGTTCCGCCGGCCCGTCCGGCCGACCTCGTCCGCACGCAGCCGGAAATCGCGGTCGCCTCGGCCGCCCCGGCCACGGTTCCGGTGCCGCCGATCGCCCCGGCCCGCCGCGACGTCCAGATCGCGACCGCCTCGATACCGCTTCCGCCGGTGGCCCCCACCGTGGTGGCCGCCAAGCCGGTCCCGGTTCCGGCGCCGAACTACCAGCTTGCGTCGGCTGAGACGCCGTCCGCCGACGACGGCCCCAACATGGCCTGGCGCGAAGGCCCGAAGGGCGCGGAGCGCGGCTCGGTTCAGGCCGCCTCCCCGGCTCTTGCGCTCGCCTCCTCCATCCCGACGCCGCGGCCGCGGCCGACCACGGAGAGCGCCGTGGCGGTGCTCGCCGCTCTGCCGACGCCGGGCCCGTCCGGCGAACGCCGGCCGCGCGAGATCAACCCGCAGGTCGCGAGCGCCTACCAGGCCGAGGCGGGCACGTTCCCGCGGCTTCCGGATGCGTTCACGGGCAACAAGCCTTCGTCTGACGGCGAGATGACGCTGGCCTACGCCTCGCCCGACGCCGGCGGCGCGGCCACGACCCGCGCGGCCGTCGCGCCGCACACGGAGGTCACCGCGACCGCGCCGACCGACCCGAACGTCCGCGTCCTGTCGCCTTACGCGACGCCCGCGGCGGTCTATGCGGCCGCCACCGCGCCGCAGCGCCGGCGCGCCACGCTGAGCGCGGAAGCCATGGTCACCGCCCGCATGGACGCCGCCTCTTTGCGGGTGGCGGTCATCCCGGTGAAGGTCGAGCGCCTGCCGGCGATGACCCATCCGGACCAGGCCCATGTGGCGACGCTGATGGTCGCGCCGAGCGCCGCGCTCGTCGGCGGCTTCGGCTCCGACCCGACGCACGGCGCGCACACCGACCGCTTCGCCGGCTCCTCCGTGATGCTGCTCAGGACGCAGTCCTTCCTGCCGACCGGCGGCTACGCCCAGGCGAGCTCTCACGGCTGACGTCCGAAGACGCGAGATCGAAAAAAGCCCCGGCTCCGGCCGGGGCTTTTTTTATGGCCTGTCGGCGCGGGACAATCCGCCGCTTGAACGGCGGCTGCGGCCCGCTAGCGTGTGGCGACCTCGCCCGCGCCAAAGCCCGGCGGCGCCTCCGCCGCGCCTCGCCCCTCGGAGCAACACGTGACCACGAAGCCATGGCGCGTCGGACTGCTGTTCTCGACGACCGGCGTCACCGCCAATGTCGAGCGCACGCAGCTCAACGCGACGCAGCTCGCGATCGAGGAGATCAACGCGGCCGGCGGGGTGCATGGCCGCGAGATCACGCCCGTCGTCTATGACGGCGCCTCGAGCCCCCGGCAGTTCCGCGCGGTCGCCGAGCGTCTGATCGAGACGGACGGCGTCCGCCTGCTGTTCGGCTGCTACATGTCGAGCGTCCGCAAGGCGGTCCTGCCCGTGATCGACGGCTTTCGCGGCGCGCTGTTCTACCCGACCTTCTACGAAGGCTTCGAGTATTCGCCGCAGACGATCTACACCGGCGCGGCGCCCAACCAGAACGCCTTTCAGCTCGCCAAATACATCCTCGCCAAGCACGGCCAGCGGGTGCTGTTCGTCGGCTCGAACTACGTCTACCCCTACGAGATCAACCGCATCATGAGCGACTTCGTCGTTCAGTCGCGCGGCAAGGTGGTGGATGAGCTGTACATCCCGCTCGACGCCGGCGCGGAGGACATCGAGCGCGCGCTCAAGAAGATCCGCAAGACGAGCCCCGACGTCGTGTTCTCGACCATCGTCGGCCAGGCGACGGCGCCGTTCTACGAGGCCTATGCGGAAGCCGGCTTCGCGCCCTCGATCCCGATCGCGAGCCTCACGACCTCCGAGGCCGACATCGCCGAGATGCGCCCCGGCGTCGCCGAAGGCCACATCTCGGCCGCGACCTTCTTCGCCACGCTGGCGACGCCCCGCGCCCGGCGCTTCACGGCCGCCTTCCGGGGCCGCTTCGGCGAGGACGCGCCGATCCCGTCCGTGGCGGAGACCGCCTATTTCCAGATGCACCTCGCGGCCGCGGCGCTGGCGCGCGCGGGGAGCGACGACCCGCGGCGCGTTCTCGCCGAGGCGACCGAGATCGAGTACGACGCCCCGCAGGGCCGGGTGCGCATCGACCCCGACAACCACCACGCCTATGTCTGGCCGCGCGTTGCGCGGCTCGACGCGCAGGGCAGGTTCCAGATCATCTGGAATCCCGGCGTGCGGCTGAAGCCCGATCCCTATTGCGTCACGCAGAGCCTCGACGACTGGTCCGCGGACTTCGTCGACGCGCCGGCCTCCTGAGCGGCGGGCGCGATGAGCATCCAGATCCTTCGCGACATCCGCGGCCTGCGCGTCCAGGTGATCCACGCCAATGACGCCGAAGGCCAGCAGCTCGTCGAGCATCTGAAGCGCATCGGCTGCTTCGTCGAGACCGCATGGCCGGCCCCCGAAGCCTATGCGGAGAACGCGGATCTCGTGCTGCTGTCGGTCGACCAGGAGGACCGTGACGCGCTGCAGAAGCTGTTCCGCTCGCGCTCCGACAAGAGCCCGACCGTGATCGCGATCGTCGGCTACGAGAACCCGTCGACGCTCGCGCTGGTGCTCGAGAGCGGCGCGCTCGCCGTGGTGGAGCGCCCGATCAAGCCGTTCGGGCTGCTGACCCAGATCGCGCTCGCGCGCAGCCTCTGGAGCGAGCGCCGCGCCCAGGCCCGGCGGCTGCGCAAGCTCGAGCGCAAGCTCACCGGCATCCAGGAGATCCAGAAAGCCAAGGCCATCCTGATGTCGAGCCACGGCCTCTCCGAGGAGGAGGCCTATGGCTCGATCCGCCGTCAGGCGATGGCCAAACGTGTGTCGATGGAGGAGATGGCGACCGCCATCATCCGCGCGAGCGAGCTCTTGAACTTCCGTCCGGATGATGCTTAGCTGACCCCTAGACGTCGTCGCCAGCGCGCGATTGGCGTTTCTGCCAGATCACCAAGGTTGTTGATCCGGCGCGGCGATGTAGCCCGACAGTTCCCTTCCCGGGAATTGGCGGGCTTTTTTGTTTCTGCGCCTCCGACAAGGCGGTCGAAGGCGTCTCGCAGTCGAAGACAACCTGGCCGGAGCCGCGCGTGATGCGCCACGACTTCGGCTGACCTTTTCAAATGCCGACGCCGGAGCCGGACAGGCGCGGGATCGACGATCCGCGCCCTGCCGTCGGCCTCCGGACGGTCAGCGACGGGAGAGACCAGGATGATCCACGGCGATATCGGCTCGAGCAACGACACCGTCGGCGTCGCGGTCGTGAACTACAAGATGCCGCGGCTGCACACCAAGGCCGAGGTGCTGCAGAACGCCAAGAAGATCGCCGACATGGTGGTCGGCATGAAGGCCGGCCTGCCCGGAATGGACCTGGTGATCTTCCCCGAATACTCGACCCACGGGATCATGTACGACTCCAAGGAGATGTACGACACGGCCTCCGCGATCCCGGGCGAGGAGACCGAGATCTTCGCCGACGCGTGCCGGACCGCGAAGTGCTGGGGCGTGTTCTCGCTGACCGGCGAGCGCCACGAGGAGCATCCCAACAAGGCGCCCTACAACACGCTGATCCTGATGAACGACCAGGGCGAGATCGTTCAGAAGTATCGCAAGATCATGCCCTGGGTGCCGATCGAGGGCTGGTACCCGGGCGACTGCACCTATGTCTCCGAGGGGCCGAAGGGCCTCAAGATCAGCCTGATCATCTGCGACGACGGCAACTACCCGGAGATCTGGCGCGACTGCGCGATGCGCGGCGCCGAGCTGATCGTGCGCTGCCAGGGCTACATGTACCCGGCTAAGGAGCAGCAGATCACCATGGCCAAGGCGATGGCCTGGGCCAACAACACCTATGTGGCGGTGGCGAACGCCACCGGCTTCGACGGCGTCTATTCCTATTTCGGCCATTCGGCGATCGTCGGCTTCGACGGCCGCACGCTCGGCGAATGCGGCACCGAGGAGAACGGCGTGAACTACGCCCAGCTCTCGATGTCGCTGATCCGGGACCACCGCCGCACCGGCCAGTCCAACAACCACCTCTTCAAGCTGCTGCACCGCGGCTACACCGGCATGATCAACTCCGGCGACGGCGACAAGGGCGCGGCGGGCTGCCCCTACGACTTCTACAAGCGCTGGATCGCCGACCCCGAAGGCACGCGCGAGATGGTCGAGGCGATGACCCGGCCGACGGTGGGGGTCGACGAGTGCCCGATCGAAGGCCTGCCGACCGCCGCCGCCACGCACCGCTGATCTTTCGGCGCGGCGGCCAGGTCGTCGCGCCCCTTGCCCGAGCGCGCCATGCTGAAGATCGAGACGCTGGTCGGCAACCGCACCGACCCGCACATCCACGACCGCCTCCATCATCTCGAGCACCACGGACGCGTGGAGACCGTCACCCTGCCGGCGGCCGACATGGCGCGGCGCCGGCTGCGCATCACGACGCCGTCCGGCGAGGAGCTCGCCATCGCGCTGCCGCGCGAGGAAAAGCTGTTCGACGGCGCGGTTCTGCTGCTCGAGCACGCGCGCGCCATCGTGCTGCGGGCCGAGGTCGAGCGCTGGCTGCGCCTGCAGCCCCGCTCGATCGCGGACGCCATCGAGATCGGCTACCACGCCGGCAACCTGCACTGGCGGGTCCGTTTCGAGGGCGAGAACCTGCTGGTCGCGCTCGAGGGACCGGTCGAGGACTATCTGGCGCGCCTCGACCCGCTGCTCGCCGGTCGCACGGTCCCGAGTTCGATCGTCAGCGACGATCTCGCCGCATGATCGGCCAGTTGCTTGCGATCTGGCAGGCGGACGCGGCCTTTCCGAGCGGCGGCTTCGCGTTCTCGAACGGCATGGAGGGGCTCGCGGCGGGCGGCGCGGCGCTCGACCCCGAGGCGCTGCGCCGGGTGATCGAGGGCGCGCTGCGGCGCCGCTGGGCGACGGCCGACCGCCCCGCTCTGCTGGGCGCGCTCGCGCGCGGCCACGACCTCGACGCGGTCGCGGAGATCGACCGCGAGATCGAGGCCGCCACGCTCGCCGAGCCGTTCCGCTCCGGCTCCCGCAAGAACGGCGCGGGCCTGCTCGCCGCCCATGCGCGGATCGGCACGCCGGGCGCGCGGGAGTGGCAGGCGCGGGTGCGCTCCGGCGCCGCTCTCGGGCATCTGGCGGCGACGCAGGGCGTCGTCTGGCGCGGCGCGGGCCTTGACGCGCAGGGCGCGAGCCTCGCCTCCGGCTACATGGCGGCGTCCGGCTTCGTCACCGCCGCCATCCGGCTCGGGATCATCGGCGCGGTCGCGGCGCAGTCGGTGCTGCGCGACCTGCTGGGCGTCGTGGCCGAACTCGCCGCCGCGCCGCCCCCGGCGCGGATCGAAAGCTTCTCGCCCCGTCTCGACGTGGCGGCGATCCGCCACGCGCGCGGCGAACTCCGCCTGTTCGCGAACTGACATGATGAGAGCCGCATGCTGCTGACGCCGACGGAACTCGAACGGCTGACGATCTTCACGGCGGCCGAGCTCGCCCGAAAGCGCCGCGCGCGCGGGCTGAAGCTCAACCACCCCGAGGCGGTGGCGTTCATCACCGACGAGATCCTGGAGGGCGCGCGCGACGGCCGCTCGGTGGCGGACCTGATCGGCTTCGGCGCCACGGTGCTGACGAGCGCCGACGTGATGCCCGGCGTGCCGGCGATGATCGACATCCTGCAGGTGGAATGCGTGTTTCCGGACGGCACCAAGCTCGTCACGGTCCACCAGCCGATCCGTCCCGCCGAAGGCTCCGCCCCGGATCCGGTGGAGCCCGGCGCGTCGCTGCCGCTCGACGGCGAGATCGAGCTCAACGCCGGCCGGCCGCGCGTGACGCTGACCGCCGTGAACACCGGCGACCGGCCGGTGCAGATCGGCTCGCATTTCCATTTCTTCGAGGTCAACCGGGCGATGGAGTTCGACCGCGCGCAGGCCTTCGGCATGCGGCTCGACATTCCGGCCGGCACCGCCGTCCGCTTCGAGCCGGGCCAGAGCAAGGAGGTCACGCTGGTGGCCTTCGGCGGCAGGCGCTTCGTCGGCGGGCTGAACGCGCTGACGGACGGCGACACGACGGCGCCCGGCGCGCGCGAGGCCGCGCTCGAAAAGGCCCGCGCGGCCGGTTTCCGCGGCGCGTGAGGGGATAGGGTCATGGTCAGCATCGCGCGGCGCGACTACGCGGCTCTCTACGGCCCCACCGTGGGCGACGGGGTCCGGCTCGGCGACACCTCGCTGGTCGCGGTGGTCGAGAAGGACTACGCGGCCTATGGCGACGAATGCCTGCATGGCGGCGGCAAGACGCTGCGCGACGGGCTGGGGCTCGCGGCCGGGATCACCAACGCCGACGGCGCGCTCGACTTCCTGCTCTGCAACGCGACCGTCATCGACGCCGTGCTGGGCGTCGTGAAGGGCGACATCGGCATCAAGGACGGCCGCATCGTCGGCGTCGGCAAGGCCGGCAACCCGGCGATCATGGACGGCGTCGACCCGCGGCTGATCGTCGGCGCCGGCACCACGGTGCGGGACTGCGAGGGCCTGATCGCGACCGCGGGCGGCATCGACGTCCATGTGCACTTCGACTCCGCCGGGCTGGTCGAGCACGCCCTTGCGAGCGGCGTCACCACCATGCTGGGCGGCTCGCTCGGGCCGATCACGGTCGGCATCGATTCCGGCGGTCCGTTCAACACCGGCAAGATGATCCAGGCCTCGGAGGCCTGGCCGATGAATTTCGGCTTCCTGGGGCGCGGCAACAGCCACATCCCCGGCTCGCTCCGGGAGCAGCTCGA
Organism: Hansschlegelia beijingensis; assembly: GCF_014196425.1. Lineage (GTDB taxonomy): Bacteria > Pseudomonadota > Alphaproteobacteria > Rhizobiales > Methylopilaceae > Methylopila > Methylopila beijingensis. The sequence continues at coordinate 111,725 of NZ_JACIDR010000003.1, read as the reverse complement.
GACCGGCTGCCTCGGGCTCAAGATCCATGAGGACTGGGGCGCGATGCCGGCGACGATCGACGCCTGCCTGCGCTCGGCGGACGAGCTGGACTACCAGGTGCAGCTGCACACCGACACGCTGAACGAAAGCGGCTTCCTGGAGGACACGCTCGCCGCGATCGGCGGCCGCACCATCCACATGTACCACACGGAAGGCGCCGGCGGCGGCCACGCGCCCGACGTCATCCGCGTGGCCGGCGAGGCCTATTGCCTGCCGTCGTCGACGAACCCGACCAATCCCTACACGGTCAACACGTTCGACGAACATCTCGACATGACCATGACGTGCCACCACCTCAACCCGGCGATCCCGGAGGACGTGGCCTTCGCGGAGAGCCGCATCCGGGCGCAGACGATCGCCGCCGAGGACGTGCTGCACGACATCGGCGCGATCTCGATGCTGGGCTCCGACAGCCAGGGCATGGGCCGCATCCATGAGGTGATCTGCCGGACCTGGCAGCTCGCCTCCAAGATGAAGGACCAGCGCGGCCTGCTGCCGGAAGACAAGCCGGGCTTCGGCGACAATGAGCGCATCAAGCGCTACATCGCCAAATACACGATCAACGCCGCGAAGACCTTCGGCATCGCCGACCATGTCGGCTCGCTGGAAGACGGCAAGATCGCCGACATCGTGATCTGGCGGCCGGCGTTCTTCGGGATCAAGCCGGAGCTGATCGTCAAGGGCGGCTTCATCGCCTGGGGCGCGATGGGCGACTCGGCCGCCTCGCTGATGACCTGCGAGCCCGTGACGCTGCGCCCGCAATGGGGCGCGTTCGGCAGGGCCGCCCCTGCCCTCTCGGCCTGCTTCGTCCACCCGCTCGCGATCTCGCGCGGCCTGCGCGAGGAGCTCGGCGTCTCGAAGATCCTGCTGCCGGCGCAGGGCACGCGTGGGCTCAGGAAATCCGACATGCTGCACAACGACGCCCTGCCGAACATCCGCGTCGATCCGCAGACCTTCGACGTGTTCGTCGACGGCGAGCTCGCCACCTGCGAGCCGGCGACCGAGCTGCCGCTCGCGCAGCGCTACATGCTGAGGTGACGGAGATGCTGGAGTTTGAGCAGACCGAAGCGCCTCGGATTACAGCCTCCACGGCTCCGCCCCCTCCCCCTTGCGGGGAGGGTAAGGGTGGGGGTGGTCCAAGGCCCAGCGCCGCGCTCAGGCGTAAAGCAACGGCCACGTTCGAACATCATCCGGCGCCACCCCCACCCCCCGCCCCTCCCCACAAGGGGGAGGGGGGCAGACCGGCGCCTGCTGCTTCTGACGACACCTGGACGACGCCGAAATCAGTCGCGGCGCGCATCGGGGTCGGCGGCCCCGTCGGCTCCGGCAAGACGGCGCTGATCGAGCGGCTGATCCCGGAGCTGCGCGGCCGCGGGGTGAACCTCGCGGTGGTGACCAATGACCTCGTCACCAAGGAGGACGCCGAGCGGCTGCGCCGCTCCGGCCTGATCGAGCCCGAACGGGTCTCGGCGGTCGAGGCCGGCGCCTGCCCGCACACCGTCATCCGCGAGGACCCGACGCTCAACATGGCCGCCGGCGACGAGATGGAGGCGCGCTTTCCGGGCCTCGAGCTGGTGATCTTCGAGTCCGGCGGCGACAATCTGGCCTCGACCTTCTCGCTCGACCTGGTCGACTGGTGGATGTTCGTGATCGACGTCGCGGGCGGCGACGACATCCCGCGCAAGCGGGGGCCGGGCGTGCTGAAATGCGACCTGCTGGTCGTCAACAAGACCGACCTCGCGCCGCATGTCGGGGTGGATCTCGAAAAAATGCTGGCGGAGGCGCAGGGCGTGCGCGGCGCCAGGCCGGTCGCGGCCACCAACGCCCGCAGCGGAGAAGGCGTCGCGGCGGTCGCGGACGCGATCTGCCGCGCGGTGCTGTTCCGCGAATGAAGCCGGCCCTCTACGGCGAGTATTCGGGCGCGGCGTTCCGGGAGCGGCGGGCGGAGCTGGCGTTCGCGCAAGGCGGCGGCCGCTCGGCCCTGGTCCGGCAGGTGACGCCCTACCCGTTCCACGTCACCCGGCCTTTCGCGCTCGACGCGGCGCGGCCGGACCTTGCGACCCTCTATCTGCAGTCGGCCTCCGGCGGGATCTATCGCGGCGACCGGCTGGAGCTCGATCTTGCCGTGCGCCCGGGCGCGGCCGCCCATGTCACCAGCCAGGCCGCGACGGTCGTGCACCACACCGGAGCGCAGCGGGCGCGCCAGATCACCCGCCTCAGCGTCGCGGAAGGCGCGTTCGCCGCGCTGACGCTCGACCCGCTGATCCTGTTCCCGGGCGCCGAGCTGACGGTGGAGACCTCCGTCCATCTCGGGCCCGGCGCGCTCGCGATCCTCGCCGAGGGCGTCGCCGCGCACGACTTTTCCGGCGCGGGCCGGCCGTTCGGCGAGCTCTGCGCCGAGACCTCCGTGTTCGGCCCCGACGGCGAACTGCTGCTCGCCGACCGCTCGACCGTTCCGGGGGCGGAGTTCGCGGAGCTGCTCGGTCCCGGCATGGCGGCCTACGGCTCGGCGCTGCTGCTCGGCCCCGAAGGGCGCCTGCCGGACCCGGCCGCGCTGGAGGCGGCGCTCGACGCGGTCGGCTGCCTCGCCGCCGCCTGCCCGGCGCCGAACGGCGCAGGCTTGAGCGTGCGGATGATCGCCCCGAATGGCGGCCGCATCGTCACGGGCGTCGAGACCGTGTTCGCGCTCGGCGCCGAGGCCATGCTGGGCATTTCGCCGGCGCGGCGGCGGAAATAGCGCCGCCGGCACGTCGCGCTCCATGTCGGACATGGATCCTCCGGACGAGCCGGAGGATGACGGGGCGGTTCATGACCACGCGCAGCGGGCCAAAGCGCTACAGCCGGGCGAGCCTGAAGTAGAGCTCCGAGAGCCGCGCCGGCAGCTCCTCGATGCGCCGGACAGGCAGCGTGTTGGCGCGGCCGAAGATGCGCGCGTCGCAGCCCTCGCCGAGCGTCACGCCGAACACGTCGACGCCGGTCCGCCGCAAGGCCAGCACCGCGCGACGCGCGTCCTCGGCGAGGTCGAGCGGGTCGGCGACGTCGATGTCCGAGGGTTCGCCGTCGGTCAGCGCCAGAACCAGCTTGCGGTGCGAGCGCAGCGGCGCGAGTTCGGCGCCGGCGTGCCGGAGCGCCGCGCCGAGCCGCGTCGAGAGGCCGGAGGACAGGCCGGCGAGCCGCGCCATGGCGGCGTCGTCCATACGGCCGGAAAACTCCTTCACGCGGGTGAGCCGCACCTCGTCGCGGCCGCAGGAGGCGAAGGCCCGCACCGCGAAGCGGTCGCCGATCGCGTCCATGGCGGCGCCGAGCGCGGCGACCGCGAGCTTCTCGATCTCCAGCACCGTGGCGGCCCCGACGCGGTCGCGCGTCGATTCCGAGACGTCGACCAGCGCGACGGTGGCGACGTCGCGGGCGCGCCGCCCGTCGGCGCGATGGATGCGCTCCTCCGGAATGTCGCCCACCCGCAGCGCGACGCCGGCCTCCACGGCCGCGTCGAGATCGAGGTCGAAGCCCTCCGGCTGGCGCTTCAGCCGCGCCGTGCGGCCCACCCGGGCGCCGCGCACGAGCCGCGCGATGCGCTGGCGAAAGCCCGGCAGCGCCTCGAGCGCGGCCGCGAGCGCCCGCCGGTCGCCTGAAGCCGCCGGGGCGTCGCGAACCGTGGTCCATCGCGGGCGCTCGACGCCCGCCGCGCGGTCCCACTCCGGATAGCTCGCGATCGCCTGGCCGGCGCCGTCCGGCTCGACCTCGCGGGCGCGCCCGGCCTCCTCCCGCGGGGGCGCGTCGGCCACCCGCCCGTCGTCGTCCTCCTCGGGCCGCGGGCGGGCGGCGTCGACCGCCTGCTCGATCTCCTCCGCCTGCGCGTCAGGCTCGTCGCCGAAGTCCCAGAGGCCGAGATTGTCGTCGCGATAAAGCGGCTCGACCACATAGCCCTTCGGGTCGAAGCGCAGGCGCATCTGGCCGATGTCGTTGCCCAGCAGCCCCCCGATGGCGCGGGCGAGCGTCGGATCCTCAAGCCGGCCGGAGGCGTCGGCGAACAGGCGGCGGCCTTTCGCGACGAAGCCGTCAGGGTCCTCATAGTCCGGGTCGAACAGGGCGCGCGCGAGCCGCCCCATCAGCAGCGCGGCGTTGGTCGCCGCGACCGGCCGCGCGACATGCCAGGGGCCCCACAGCGCACGAAGGCCCGGGAAACGCCGCATGGCGAGGGCCTCGACGCGGGCGTCCTCGATCAGGCCGACAAGGGCGATCTGCAGCGGCTTCAGCTTGCCGGCGGGCCGGCGCGGGCCGCCGAAGACGCGGTGCGCCATCGCGTGGGCGAGCGCGGCCCGGTAGAGGCCGGGCGCCGCGTCCGCCGGGACGCCGCGATAGACGTGCGGCATGCGGATCAGGTCGCCTGCGAGCGAGACGCGCTGCGCCGCGGGCGCGGCGCCGACGCCCTCAAGCGCCGCGAGACGCGGCGGCGCGCCCCACAGCGCCGCGCCGAACAGCACGAGGCCGCGCTCCAGCTCATGGAATCCGCCCTCGCCGGCGCTGCGCTCCAGCAGGCGCCGCGCGGCCGGGTCCGCGAGCGTGAAGAACGCCTTCAGCCGGCCGCGATCGCCCCCGCCCGCCTTCAGGCCTGCCGCCACGAAGTCCTTGAAGCCGTGGGCGCCGCCGGCCGCGAGCACGATCGCGGAGCGCTCGACCAGAGGCTCGACGCAGTCAGGCGCCGCGCGGGCGAGCCGGCTCAGCGCGGCCCACCAGCGCGCCCGGTCGGGCGGCGCGAGACGCGCAGCGACGGCCGGGGCCGCTTCGAGCGCCGCGGCGGCGGCCTTCGAGCCGGCGCGGCGGGCGAGCTCCGCGGCGGCGCAGGCGTCGGCGGCGAGGGCAGCCGCCCCGGCGCCGCGGGACATGTCCGTGAGCCGACAAAACAGCGCGAGGCAGCGGCCGCCGGCGTTGGCGTGGACCAGCGCCAGCGCGCCCTCCGCCCAGTCGTCGACATCCTCTGCGCTCCAGCGCCGCCGCAGCCTGTCCAGCGTGGCGCGGAGCTGCTGGCCGACGTCCGCCCGGTCGCCCGCAAGACGCAGCAGACGCGTGGCGGCGCCGGCCGCCGCAGCGGGCCGCGGCAGCGCGTCAGGCCGCGACAGAGCGCCGGTGGTCACGCCGCCAGGCCCGCCGGCAGGCTGGCCGCGATCGCCGCGCCGAGCGCCTCGCGCAGGTCGGGCTCGTCGGTGATCGGCAGCAGGATCGCGGCGCGGATCGCGGCGTCGACCGGCGCGCCCGCGCGCAGCAGTTTGCCGGCGTGGATCAGCATCCGGGTCGAGGCCCCCTCGGCGAGCCCCTGCCCGCGCAGATTGCGCGAGCGCAGGCCCACCTCGATCAGCCCGCGCGCCTGCTCGCCCGAGACGTCCGCCTCGCGCGCCACGATCTCGGCCTCGACGGCCGGCGCCGGATAGTCGAACTCGATCGCCACGAAGCGCTGCTTGGTGGACTCCTTGAGGTCCTTCACGGCGCTCTGGTAGCCGGGATTGTAGGAGATGGTGAGCTGGAAGTCGGGATGCGCCGGGACGAGCTCGCCCTTCTTCTCGAGCGGCAGCGCGCGGCGGGCGTCGGTCAGCGGATGGATCACCACGGTGGCGTCCTGGCGCGCCTCCACGATCTCGTCGAGATAGCAGATCGCGCCCCCGCGCACCGCCATGGTGAGCGGCCCGTTCTGCCAGACCGTGCCCTCGGGCGCGAGCAGGAAGCGGCCGGCGAGATCGGCGGCGGTCAGGTCCTCATGCGCCGCGACCGTGACGAGCGGGCGGCCGAGCCGCCAGGCCATGTGCTCGACGAAGCGCGTCTTGCCGCAACCGGTCGGCCCCTTGAGCATGACGGGCAGCCGGCCGGCGTAGGCGGCGGCGAAGATCTCGATCTCGTCGCCGACCGCGCGGTAGTAGGGCTCGTCGCGGATCGCATGGGCGGACAGCGCGCCCGGCATCAGGTCCGTGGTCATGGAAGGGTCTCCGGCGCCGGCCGGACCGAGGGTCCGGACGCGTTCAGACGCGCGGCGGGTCCTCCGCCGCCGGCGTCTCTGCCGAGGACATCCGGCGACAGCCCTGTCGACCGGATCAGGCGGCGCGCAGGCCGCGCCCGCATTGGGGACGGGTTTCGCCTCTCGCGCAAGCGTTTTGGGGCGGCGCGCGCCTCACCCCACGGCCGGCTTCGCGGCGGGGCGCCGGCCGCTCATCCAGGGCGGCAGGACGAAGCGCTCGGTGTTGTAGGGCTCGGGCGCGATCATCGAGAGCGGACGCCGGTGATCCTGGATCTGGTAGAAGATGTGCGGCATGCCGAGCGACGGGTCGTGCGTCACGACCGGATAGGGCTGCACCGCCTGCCATTGCGGATGGTAGCGGATGACGCCCTGGACGCTGCGGTAGATCATGCCCTTCATCGCGAAGGCGACCTTGCGGTTCTGCTCGAAATCGCCCGGCGCGCCCGAGCCGCCCGCCATCGCGGCCGCGACCGCGTAGTGATGCATGTTGCTGTAGGTCTGGCAGCCGATGCCGGCGGTCGAGCCCTCGCCGAAGCGGGCGTTGTAGCGGGCCTCGAAGCGCTTCCCCATGTCGTCGCGCAGCAGGCCGATCACCGACGAGACGATGACGCCGACGCTCGCCTCCTGGGCGATGTCCGTGAAGGTGCGGTGCATCGCGCCGTATTGCAGATAGACCAGGCAGTCGATCGGCTTCTCCATGAACTGCCGCTGGAAGTAAGCGAGGTCGCCCGCGTAGAAATGCGTGTTGGCCACCACCGCCGGCTGCGTCTCCCGCACCTGCTCGATGACGTCGCGCCACTGGTTGGTCGGGGTCTGGATGATGCGCGGCCCGAAGCAGAGCCGCCAGCCATAGTCGGCGGCGGCCGCCGCCATCGATTGCGCGATGACGATGCTGTAGGGCTTCGAGCCCGAAATGATCGCGAGCCGGTCCGAGTTCGGCGTCCACTGGCCGGAATCCCGAAGCCACGAGATGAACTTGATGAACCCGGGTCCGTACCAGTAATCGGCCGGATCGGCCATGAAGCATCCGAAGTAGCGGTCGGGATCGCTCATCACCGTATCGTGGTGCTGAAGCAGCGTATTGGCGTGAACGTAGATGATACCGGCGTCCGCGATCGGCTCGTATTCGGAGTTCTGCGCGCCGATGTTGTAGCCGTTGATGATCGCGTGGACCTTGTGCTTCTCGATCAGCCAGCGCGCGGCTGCGACGACTTCTTCGGCGGTCTGCCGGCAGGTGTCGGCGAAGATCGGCTCGAACCTGCGGCCGAGCAGCCCGCCGCGGGCGTTGAGCTCCTCGACGGCGAAGATCATCCCCTTGCGGAACTCCGCGCCGTCCGCGGCCGAGGGCCCGGTCAGCGGGATCATGCTTCCGATCGGGACGGGCGGAAGGTCGGCGGACACGGCTCGGATCCTCAACAGGCGGTCATTGGCGCGAGCCGAAGATCAGGCCCGGCTCGAACAGCAGATTGTGCATGAGCACGCGAAGCCGTGGAGGGCTCACGGGCTTGATCAGCACCGGCAGCCCCTCCTCCCGGATGCTTTCGAGGACGCGCGGCTCCGCGTCCGCGGTCACGATCATCGCCGGCGTCTCCACGCCGAACTGCTGGCGGAGCGCCCGCACGACGTCGATCCCGGTCCGGCTCTTCAGGTTGTAGTCGGCGATGATCAGGCTGATCGCGACGCCGCTGCGTCCGAGCTCGAGGGCTTCCGCCTCGTCGGCCGCGGCGTGGACCTCGATCCCCCAGCGCTGCAGGAGCTGGGTCATGCTCCGGCGCAGGATGTCGTCGTCCTCGACCAGCAGCACCGGCGTGCCGGCGAACTCGCCGCCCACCATCTCGCTGATCTCGATCTCGCCGCCCTCGCTGTGCCAGATGTTGCCGAGCGGAACCGTGACCGAGAAGATCGAGCCGCGCCCGACCTGCGACCGCAGCCTGACCGGCAGCTCGAGCAGATCCGCAAGCCGCTTCACGATGTTGAGCCCGAGCCCCAGGCCGCTCTTCTGGCCCCTGCGCTCCTCCGCCGCGCGATAAAACTCCTCGAACACGCGCTCGCGGTCCTCGTCCCGCACGCCCCTGCCGGTGTCGACGACCTCGATGCGCAGCAGGCGGCCTTCCTTGCGGCAGCCGACCAGCACGGTCCCGACCTCGGTGAAGCGGATGGCGTTGGCGACGAAGTTGCTGAGGATGCGTTCGAGCAGCGCGCGATCGGTGGCGACCGTGCCGCGCGGCGTCACGAACTTCAGCCTGAGGCCCTTCTCCTGCGCCTGGTGGCGGAACTGGATGTCGAGCCGCTCGAAGATCTGGGAGAGCTGGAAGCTGGTGACGCGGGGCTGGATGCGGCCGGCGTCGAGCTGGCCGATCTGGAGCAGCGCGCCCAGCAGGTCCTCCATGATGAGGACCGCGACGCTCATGGCGTGCAGCATCTCGGCGCGGTGCGTCTCGTCGGCCTCGCGCATGCAGTTGTAGATAAGGATCTTGAGCGAGGCGAGCGGCTGCCTGAGGTCGTGGTTCGCCGCGCGCAGGAAGCGGGACTTCGCCTCGTCGGTCGCCTCCGCGGCCTCCTTGGCCTCCCGCAGCGCGCCCTCGTTGCGCTTCACCGAGGTGACATCGGTCAGCGTCTGCACCATGCCGCCGCCCTCGGAGGGGGCCTGCGACAGGTTCATCACCCGCCCGTCGGCGAGCACGTAGTCGCCCTGCTTGTCGCGCCCGAAATCGGCCCGTTCGGCGCGCTCCCACTCCTCGGGCGCGCCCGGCAGCAGCCATTCGCGAGACGCCACCAGGTCGCCCACGAAGGCGTCGAACGACACGCCCGCCGCGATCGGAAACTCGAAGGTTCGGCGAAACCGCTGATTGGCGTAGCTCAGCGCGCGGTCGGCCGACCAGATCGCGACGCCGGCCGGCACGGCCTCGAGACCGGCCCGAAGCTCGGAAAGGGCGGCCGCGTCGGCGCGCTCCGTCGCGCCGGACGCCGCTTCAGCCACGCCCGGCCGCTACGACGTCTTTGCCGAGGCTGATCGCGTAATGGATCGCGGCGGAGCGGTCGTGAAGGTTCAGCTTCTTCATGACGCTGCCGAGATGCACCCGGATCGTCTGGCTGCTGAGCTCCAGCTCTTCGGCGATCCGCTTGATCGAATAGCCACGGCCGAGCAGCGACAGCACGTCCCGCTCGCGTCCAGTGAGCGCGTGCAGGCTTCTGGCCTGATGCGGCGGCGCGATCTCGGCGGGCTTCGGCGCGCCCGCCGGCGCCGAACGCTCGATGATCCGGCGCGGAAACGAGACCTCGCCCGCCAGCACCCGCTCCAGCGCGCGCTCGATCTGCTCGCCGTCGGAGGACTTCGGGATGTAGCCGATCACGCCCTGCTCGACCGAACGCAGCACATACTCCACGTCCTCGTGGACGGAGATCACCACCACGGGCACGTCCGGAAAATCGGCGCGGAGCCGGCGCAGGCCCTCGAACTCGTCGAAGCCCGGCATCACCAGGTCGACCAGCATGAGATCGACGTCCGGATGCGCGGCGAGCGTCGCGGCGGCCTCCTCGAAGGTCTCCGCCTCGTAAACCTCGAGCGTCTTCCGCAGGCGACGCATCACCTGCTTCAGCGACTCCCGGACCACCCAGTGGTCGTCTGCGATCAAGACCTTCATGCCAGCACGCGCCAGACGCTTCCGTTCGTTAGCCGCCTTCCCGACTTCGCGGGGCGCGCAGACCCACGGCCGTTCATCCGCACGCTGCGCCCTTCTGTCACGCTCACCGGCCCTTTCCAAGGAGGACACAAGACGTAGCGGCGACTCGGCCCCGCCCGCTCTCCCGAGGACGCCAATATATCTAGACATCCGCCGCCGAGCCAATCCGGCCCCTGCGGCCGACCATTCACCGCGCCGGACAGGCGCAGCGCATGGCGGACGCGCCGCTGCGATCCCGGACCGCCCCGCCCGACCGCCAGAACGCCCTCCCGAGGCCGGACGATCGCCTCGCAGCGTCTGCGCAGCAGCCGCCGCACTCTAGACGCCATATCTAGTTCGCGCGTGCGGTCGAGGCGGGGCAGCCGCGTCGGGGGTTCCACCACGCGAGGCCGGACCGCGTGGCCAGGCGCGGCGGGCGGCGCCGGCGGCCGCGCATCCGGCCGAAACGCTCTCAGTCCCTGATCACCGCCAGCGTCACGGCGCCGCAGGCGCCTCGCGCCGGCGCCTCAACTTTGATCGGAGGCGGCAGGCCGCCACCCCAAGGCGCCGCGGCGACCTTCCGCCGGGCGCTTATCTGCGGGGCGCCGAGCGCCCGGAAAAACGCCGCCCGGAGATAGACTCTACGCCCGAACGTCTAGACGCCTCCGCGCACATATCTAGAAATTACTGCTGTGCGGAATTGACGGGCGTCGCGGGGGCGTTGTAGCTTTTAATTCTCACAAATCGAGCAAAGGCGACGCCGGCGCTCAGTATAGACAGCTTCGGACCGCGAGGCTGCAGGATTTGCGCGCCCTCGCGGCGGCGCGTTGCTTCGAAGAGGGCCGACATGATCCCGATTCCCAGGAAAGGCACGCCCGAGCGCGAGGCGCTCATCAGGGAGCACCGCGAGTGCGTCGACTCCATGAAGGGCGTCGCGGGGTTCTCGGTGCTCAAATGCGAAACGCCCGGCGACACCACGGTGGTGACCGGCGGCGTGCATGAAGACCCCTTGCTGAAGCGCGTCCTGCTGCGCATGCGCGGCGAATCCACCAAGGGCAAGCTCGTTGTGATCTGCACCAAGGTCGACGCGGAGTGGCGCATCGGCCGCCTGTCCGGCATTCGCGGCGTGCCGCCGGAGTTCGTGACCGACAAGGTCTACACGGACGAGCAGGAGATCCAGCACGACATCTTCCTCATGCGGCTGGACGAACTGCCGGAGACCGCCGGAATGCCCGAGCATTTCTCGGAAGGCTGGAAGCGCCGGGACGACAACTGGCCGGTGACCTGAAGGTCGCGCCACCTCGCCCGCGCTCCCGACGGGGGCGGCTTCGATCAAGACAGCGCCGAACGCGGCCCTCGCGGGCCGCGAATGACGGCGGCTTGCCAGACGACTGGACGATTTCGCAAGGAGAGCGCAGATGTGCGCGATGCGACTGACCGGATACGCCGACAAGTTCGGAGTGCATCCGGGCGACAAGATCAGGTTCTACGTCAATTGCGACGGTCCGGCCGAGTACAAGGCCGAGGTCGTGCAGATGATCAACGGCGACACCAACCCGCGCGGGCCCGGATTCATCGAGAAGCCGATCTCCGCGGAGGTGAACGGCGCCTATCAGGGCCGCAAGCAGATCATCCATGGCGGCTCCTACGGCTACGTGCCGGACGCCAGGCAGTTCCACGTCGAGAGCTTCACCCTCCAGTGCTGGATCTGGCCGACCACGCCCAGGACCCATCCGCGCTACTGGAAGCACGGCGCGCAGGGCCTCGTGACCAAATGGTGCGACGGCAAGGGCTACGGGCTCTTCATCAATGAAGAGGGCTTCGTCGAGCTCCGGATCAACGAGCACAAGGTGACCACCGGCGCGCCGATCCGCGACCACGCCTGGCACTTCCTGGCGGCGAGCTTCGACGCCGCGACCGGCGACGTCGTGCTCTATCACGAGCCGCAGGTCGTCTATGCGCTCGATCCCGTCATCGAGCCGGTGACGGCCTCGATCAGCACCACGATCGCGCACAGCGCCGCCCCGGTCGCGCTCGCGGCCTATGTGGAGAAGATCGACGACAGCCCGCTCGCCGCCTCCTCGCGGCCGGCCGGCGTCTGGTTCACCGGCAAGTACAACGGCAAGATCGACAGCCCGCGCATCTGCAACAGGGCGCTCAGCCGGTTCGAGATCGAGCAGATGAAGGCCGGCGCGCAGCCCGGCCTGACCGAGCGCCGCAACTCCGGCCCGACCGGGCCGCTCTCCGAAGTCATCGTCGCCGCCTGGGACTTCTGGGACGGCATCGACACCATCGTGGCGAAGGACAACGGCCCCTACCGGTTCGACGCGCAGCTGGTGAACTGCCCGACACGCGCGCTCACAGGCTACAACTGGTCCGGAGACAACTTCGACTGGAAGCACGCCCCGAAGGAATATGGCGCGATCCACTTCCATGACGACGACGTCGACGACGCGCGCTGGATCTCTGATCTGGAATGGACCGTTCCGCAGGAGATCAAGAGCCGCTTCTACGCGCTGAAGCTCACGACCTCCGAAGGCGACGAGGACTACATCCCGTTCTGGATCGTTCCGCGGATCGGCGAGGAGCAGTCCCGGATCGCCGTGATGGTTCCGACCATCAGCTACATGGCCTACGCCAACGAGCATGTCGCCTGCAACGCCGGCGGCGCGGAGCTGTTCGTCTACCGCGTGCCGATCATGCAGCAGCAGAACATGTTCCTGGCCGAGCATCGCGAGTATGGCGGCTCGATCTACGACACCCACACCGACGGCTCAGGGATCTGCCTGTCGTCGCGGCTGAGGCCGATCCTTTCGATCCGGCCGAAATACGATCACTTCCTGGCCCAGGCGCCGTGGCAGTACCCGGCCGATCTCCATCTGATCTACTGGCTGGAGACGATGGGCTACGATTACGACGTGATCACGGACGAGGACGTCACCTATGACGGCCTCGCCCGGCTCGAGAACTACAACGTCATCATCACCGGCTCGCATCCGGAGCATAATTCCGGGCCGCAGCTCGACGCCCTGCACAATTACACGCAGCGCGGCGGACGACTGATGTATATGGGCGCCGACGCCTGGTATTGGGTGCACTCCTTCCACCCGGCCTATGATCATCTCGGGCGCGGCGTGGTCACCGAGATGCGGCGCTGCGAATCCGGCATCCGCACATGGCGCGCCGATCCGGGCGAATACTACCACCAGGGCACGGGCGAACTCGGCGGCATGTGGCGCTTCCGCGGCCGCTACCTGCATTCGGTCGCGGGCGTCGGCATGTCGTCGGAAGGCTTCGACATCTCGAGCTATTTCAGCCGGACGAAGGAAAGCCTCGACCCGCGCGCCAGCTGGGCGTTCGATGGCATCGACTATGACGAGAAGCTCGGCAATTTCGGGCTGGTCGGCGGCGGCGCGGCTGGCCTCGAGCTCGACATCGTCGACACCATGCTGGGCTCGCCGCCCCACACGCTGGCGGTCGCGACCTCGGCCGGGCGGCACACCGAGGCCTACCTCCTCGTGATGGAGGACTTCGGCTTCAACCAGCAGGGCCTCGACGGCACCACCCATCCGCGGGTGCGCGGCGACATCGCCTATCACGAGACCCCGAATGGCGGCGCGTGCTTCGCCTTTTCGTCGATCGCCTTCTGCGGCTCGCTGCCCTGGAACGAGTGCCGGAACAACATCTCCACGCTGGTGAAGAACGTGCTGGACCGGTTCTCGCAGGACGGCCCGCTGCCGATCCCGCCGGCGGACGCGATCAGGCATCGCGGACGGGCGGACTACGAGTCCCCCGCTCTCGCCAGCGCCTGACGGCGACGACGCTTCCGGTCCGCGACGCCTTGCGTCCGCGGACCGGCCTTCCGCACTCCATCGGAAAGGCGCAAACCCCGTGTCGAACCGCCCGGACCTCGGCTATTTCGACGAAGGCCAGGACCTCGCGAGCCCGTCCTTCTATGCGGAGGCGCTGAGGCCGGAGGGCCAGGCGCGCCTGCTGCCGCCCGCAGCCTTCCGGTCGCTCGCCTTCACGCAGCTCGAGGACGAAGCGGTCTGGACCCGGGACTGGATCTGCGTCGGCTCGCATGAGGCGATCCCCCATGTCGGCGACCTGCTGCCCTTCACGATCGGCACGCATGGCGTCCACGTCCAGCGGACCCCCGACGGGCTGAGAGCCCGCTTCAACAAGGCCCAGCATGGCGGCTGCCGGATGGTGCCGCTGCAGTGCCAGACCGGCGCCAAGACCCGCTGCTCCTTCACCTCCTGCGGCTACAGCCGCGACCGCCCGGCGATCCCGGCCGGCGAGCTCGGCGACGGCGCCCCGGCGATGCACCAGTATCTCGGGCTCAGGCCCGAGCGGCTGCTGACCGCGCAGGCCCGCAGCTGGGGCCCGCTGATCTTCGTCAATCTCGACGTCGCGCCGCAAAGCCCGGAGGCGGACCTCGCGGCGCTCAACAAGGCCGCCGGATTCTTCGGCAACCACAAGCCGGCCCGCTCCGAGGAGCTCTGGTTGGAGTTTCCGGCGAACTGGAAGCTGCTCGCACAGGCGCTGGCGGCCGGAGAGCCGTTCGCCGAGGACCCCGGGGCCCGCTGGCTGCTGGCGCGAACCGCGCTTGACGGCGGCGGCGACGCGGTCACGGCCTGGCTGTTTCCCAACCTCGTGCTGCTCGCGACCGCGCGGGAGACCTGCGTCGTCGTCCTGCAGCAGACCGCGATCGGCCAGACCCTCTGCCGGGTCAGCGTCTATGGCGAGGCGGCGGGCGCGGACGCGCCGGCGCGCTGGCGGGAGACCGTCGAGGCCCGCGCCGGAACGGCCGCGGCCGAGCATCTCGCCATCTCCCGCTGGGGCACGAGCTTCCGGCCCGCGACCGCCGGCGCGCCGCTTCCGCTCCAGACCGATCCGCACGGCCTGTGGCTCGCCCGCATGCTCGCCGAACGCGTCGCGCGGGTGCCGCGCGAGGCCCTGCCCCAGCCGCTTTTCCAGAACCCGAGGAGCTGACCGATGCTCTCCGCTCGCGCCGCCCATCATGCGCCGACGCCGCTGGCCGAGGCCGTCGAGGCCTACGACCGGGGCGATTTCGTCGCCGCCGCCGGGCTGTTCTCGGAGCTCGCCGCGGCGGGCGACATAGAGGCCACGACCTGGCTCGGCGCGCTCTACGCCCATGGCGAGGGGGTGGAGGCTTCGCTCGCCCGCGCCTTCGCGCTCTATCTCAGGGCGGCGGAGGCCGGGAACGTGCTGGCGCAGACCAATGTCGGCGCGATGCTCGCGATGGGACAGGGCGTCGCTCAGGACTGCGCCGAGGGCGCGCGCTGGCTGGAGATGGCCGCCGAGCAGGGCGACCTGTTCGCCCAGTACAATCTCGCGACGCTCTACTCCAGGGGCCAGGGCGTGGCGCGCGACGACACGGCGGCGGTCCGCTGGTACCGCCGCGCGGCGGAGGCCGGGCACTATCCGTCGCAGGCGCGGCTCGGCTTCATCTGCGCCAACGGCGTGGGCGTCGAGAAGGACCGCGTCGAGGGCTATGTGTGGCTCTCGCTCGCGGCGCAGCACGGGGTCGGGAACGCGCTCAACGCGCTGGAGGCGATCGCCTCCCAGATGTCGGCGGATGAAAAGCGCCGCGGCGCGGCGGGCGTCGCGCACTGGCGGTCGCGGACCGCCGAAATCTCGCGGCACGCCCGGCTCGACCCCGTCCCGGCGTGACCGCGATGGTCTTCAGCGTGCAGCAGATCAAGTTCGAATTCCTGATGTACATCAAGGAATTCGGCGGCCGGGCGGCCGACTGGCGGGTGGGCCTCGCGGCCGACGCGCCGGCGGCGCTGTTCGGGGCCCAGAAGGTCGACCCGGACGCCGACGTCTGGCTGTGGAAGCCGGCCCTGTCCGCGGCCGCGGCCAGGACCGTGTTCCGCTACATGACCGAGCAGTTCCACGTGCCGGCGGCCGAAGGCGCCACCGACGGCGCCTGCGTCTTCCTGTTCAGGCGGCGCGAGGGCTGCGCCGCCTGAGGCGGACGAGCCGCCTCACTGCATGCCGAGGGCCTGCATGTAGAGCTCGAGGATCGCCTCCTGCTCCTGCCGCTCGGAGGCGTCCTGGCGGCGGATCTGGACGATCTTGCGCACGATCTTGACGTCGAAGCCGCGGCCCTTGAGCTCGGCGAACACCTCCTTGATGTCGTCGGAGATGCCCTTCTTCTCCTCCTCGAGGCGCTCGATGCGCTCGACGAACTGCTTCAGCTCTTCGCCGGCGACGCCGTCATTGGTGATGTCCTGAGCCACTTCGGTACCTGCCAGAGCGTGACGGAGGCGACGACGGGCGTTTGCGCGCCGCCGCTCGGGACGTCCCGAAGCCTCCTCGAAAAGGGAGGGGTCCGGTTCGCAGAACCGGGCGAGTCCGTCAAGGCGCAGAGACCCGACGGCCTGGGTATAGCGGGGACGGTCAGTGCTGCGGCTGGCGTCCGGCGAAGGCCGCCTGCTGCTCCGGGGTCGCCTCCTTCTGATGGAGCGCCTTCCACTCGTCATACGGCATGCCGTAGACGGCCTCGCGGGACTGCTCCTTGCTCAGGGCGAGCCCGCGCGCGTCGGCGGCGTCCTTGAGCCAGTTGGAGAGGCAGTTCCGGCAGAAATCCGCGAGGTTCATGAGGTCGATGTTCTGCACCTGCGGCCGGTCGCGCAGATGCTGCACGAGACGGCGGAACACCTCGGCCTCGAGCTCGTCGCGGGTCCTGTCGTCGATCCCTGGCAGCTGGTTCATGATTTCGATCTCCTGATCTCGGCGCGCGAGCCGTAATGCGTGATGCGCCGCGTCTCCGGCAGCTCCAGCAGAGGCGGGACGAGCCGCGCGAAACGCAGCGCCCACTCCGTCTGCCCGGCCTCGTCGCGGACGAGATCCTGCCGGATCTCGACCAGCGTGTGCGGGAACCCGCGCCGCGTGCCGTGCTGGTGCAGCGTGTCGCCGACCAGCGCCCCGTCATAGGGCTCGTTGTCGCCGACGATCAGCCCGGGCTCGCGCCCGAGCGCCTCGAGCAGAGGCCGGGTCAGCCGGTCGTCGCGGTCCCACAGCAGGCCGACATGCCAGGGGCGCGGGGCGCCCTTCCAGGCCGGCGTGAAGCTGTGCATCGACAGGATCACCGGCGTGTCGCCGGCGTCCACGATGGCGTCGAGCTGCGCGCTGATGGCGTCGTGATAGGGGCGATGGAAGCGCGCGACCCGTCGGGCGATCTCGTCGGCGCCGGCCTTGGCGTTGCCGGGCACCACCGCGCCGTCGGACAGCCGCATCAGCAGCGTCGGATCGTCCTCGCCGCGGTTGGGGTCGATCACCAGCCGCGAGAACCGCGACAGCACCGCCGGCGCGCCGAGCAGCCGCGCCAGCGCGAGCGTCACGCCGCGCATGCCGATGTCATAGGCGATGTGCCGCTCGAACTCCGCCGGGGAAAGCCCGAGGCCGCCGAATTCGGGGGGAACGTAGTTCGACGCGTGATCGCACAGGATCAGCAGCCGCGAGCCCGGAAGCCCCTCGACGACCTCGAAAGGCGGCTCTTGGTCTTTGGTCGAAAGCGAAGATGCGTCGCAGCTCATGGCCCGCCGGACAATAGTGACGCAGCCGGCCCGATGCCATAGGAAGGGCGCCCTGAACGCCCCCATCCCGTCCCTGAACCTCATTCTCTTGGAGCAGCGCCCATGAGTCCCGACGAACGCCGCTCGCTCCTCCGCCGGGCGTTCGACGCGGGAGTGGCGGCTGCGCACCCGGCGGTGTGCATCCCGCCGCATCTGCCCGCCCCCCCGAAGGGCCGCGTGATCGTGCTCGCGGCCGGCAAGGGCGCGGGCGCCTGCGCCGAGGTGGCGGAGAAGTTCTATCGCGAGAAATACGGGCTCGGCCCCGACCGCCTCACCGGCCTCGCCGTGACCCGCCACGGCCACGCGCGGCCGACCGAGTTCGTGAAGGTGATCGAGGCGGGCCATCCGGTGCCGGACGCCGCCGGCCTGCAGGGCGCGGCCGACACGCTGAAGCTCGCCGAGGGGGCCGGACCCGACGATCTGGTGCTGGCGCTGATAACCGGCGGCGGCTCCGCCAACTGGGTCTCCCCGGCCGAGGGCCTCGACCTCGCGGTGAAGCAGGCCACCACCAAGGCGCTGCTGCGCTCCGGCGCGCCGATCGACGCCATCAACACGGTCAGGAAGCACCTGTCGCGCATCAAGGGCGGCCGGCTCGCCCGCGCGGCCCATCCGGCGAAGGTCGTGTCGCTCGCGATCTCGGACGTGCCGCGCGACGATCCGTCGGTGATCGCCTCCGGCCCGACGGTGCCGGACCCCTCCACGCTCGCCGACGCCCGCGCGGCCCTCGAGCGCTACAAGGTGACGCCGCATCCGGATGTGGCGAAGGCGCTTTCCGATCCGGCTAACGAAAGCCCCAAGCCGGGCGACGCCGCCTTCGAGCATGCCGACTATGTCGTGGTCTCGCGCCCGGCCGAGGCCGTCGCCGCCGTGATCAGGACGCTGGAGGAGGCCGGCGTCGAGGTCAGGCTGGTGGGCGCCGATCTCGAGGGCGAGGCGCGCGAGGTGGCGGCCGAGCACGCCGCGATGGCCCGCGGCCTCGTGGGCGCCGACCACCCGATCGCGCTGCTCTCGGGCGGCGAGCTCACCGTCACGATCCGCGGCGAAGGCGGACGCGGCGGCCCCAACCAGGAATATGCGCTGGCGCTGGTGCGCGACCTCGGCGACCTGCCCGGCTGGGCGGCGCTCGCCGGCGACACCGACGGGGCGGACGGCGGCGGCGGCTCGCCGGAGGATCCGGCCGGCGCGGTGGTCGACGCCGGCACGATCGAGCGCGCCCGCGCCAAAGGCCTCGAAGCCGCCCGGTTTCTGGATAACAACGACAGCACCGGATTCTTCGAGGCGACGGGCGACGTTCTGCTCACGGGCCCGACCTGCACCAACGTCAACGACCTCAGGATCGTGCTCGTTGACAGCGCGGGCCCATCGCCGCACAACCGCGCCTGACGAGGCCAAGCGAGCGTCCCCGTCCTCATGCTGATTCGCGACCGCATCTCCCTTCGCGCCCCAGGCTGGTTCGGACGCTGCTGCGTGGCGGCGGCGGCCATGGCCGTCGCGTCTCCGGCGCTGGCCGACTTCCGGCTGTGCAACAAGACGGACAGCCGGGTCGGGGTCTCGATCGGCTACAAGGACCACGAGACCTGGTCCACCGAAGGCTGGTGGAACGTCGCCTCGAATTCCTGCGAGACGCTGCTGCGCGGGCCGCTCTCCGCCCGTTTTTATTATGTCTATGCGATCGACTACGACCGCGGCGGGGAATGGAACGGCAAGGCCTACATGTGCACCCGCGACAAAGAGTTCACGATCAAGGGCATAGAAGACTGCCTCGCCCGCGGTTATGAACGCTCGGGCTTTTTCGAAATAGACACTGGCGAACAGAAGAGCTGGACCGTGCAATTGACGGAACCGACCGCGAATCCCGCGGCAGCCGCGCCCTCGGGCGCGACCACCACGCCGGCGACAGCCGCCGCCCGGGCAGCCCTCGATTCCGGCGCCGCGGTTCGATGAGAAGGCTCCGCAAGGTCAAGATCGTCGCCACGCTCGGCCCGTCGTCCTCGACGCCCGAGATGGTCACGCGCCTGTTCCACGCAGGCGCCGACGTGTTCCGCATCAACATGAGCCACACCTCGCACGAACGGATGCGCGAGCTGATCGGCTCCATCCGCGCGATCGAGAAGGACGTCGGCCGTCCGATCGGCATCCTGGTCGACCTGCAGGGTCCCAAGCTCCGGCTCGGCCGCTTCGCGGACGGCGCGGTCATGCTGGAGAAGGGCCAGACCTTCACGCTCGATTCCGACCCGACGCCCGGAGACAAGACGCGCGTCCACCTGCCCCATCCGGAGATCCTGGAGGCGCTCGAGCCGGGCCATCATCTCCTGCTTGACGACGGCAAGGTGCGGCTCGTCGCCCGCTCCTCGACCCCGACCGAGACGGTCACCGAGGTCATCGTCGGCGGCCGCCTGTCGGACCGCAAGGGCGTCAGCCTGCCGGACACGATGATCAAGACCTCCGCGATGACGGAGAAGGATCACGCCGATCTGCGGGCCGCGCTCGACGTCGGCTGCGAATGGATCGCGCTGTCCTTCGTGCAGCGTCCCGAGGACATCGTTGAGGCCAAGGAGATCATCCAGGGCCGCGCCGCGGTGATGACCAAGATCGAGAAGCCGCAGGCCATGACGCGGCTCACCGAGATCATCGATCTGTCCGACGCGCTGATGGTCGCCCGCGGCGACCTCGGCGTCGAGATGCCGATCGAGAAGGTCCCGGGCATGCAGAAGCAGATGACCCGCGCCTGCCGCCGCGCCGGCAAGCCGGTGATCATCGCGACGCAGATGCTCGAGTCGATGATCACGCAGCCGATGCCGACCCGCGCCGAGACCTCCGACGTTGCGACCGCGGTGTTCGAGGGCGCGGACGCGATCATGCTGTCCGCCGAATCCGCCGCCGGCGCGTTCCCGACGGAAGCGGTCGCGATGATGGATTCCATCGCGCGCAGCGTGGAGAGCGATCCCTATTACCGCGGGATCATCGACGCCCAGCGGGCCGAGCCCGAGGCGACCGGCGCCGACGCGATCTCGGCGGCCGCCCGCCAGGTCGCCGAGACGCTCGACCTCGCGGCGATCATCTGCTGGACCTCCGGCGGCACCACCGCGCGCCGCGCGGCCCGCGAGCGGCCGAAGACGCCGATCATCGCGCTGACGCCGAACGTCGACACCAGCCGCCGGCTGACGCTGGTCTGGGGCGTGCATTCGATCCTCGCGCCCGACGCGCACGATCTCGACGACATGGTCGACCGCGCCTGCGCGTTCGCGCATGACGAGGGCTTCGCGCTCGACGGCGACCGCGTGATCATCTCCGCCGGCGTTCCGCTGCGGGTGCCGGGCGCGACCAACATGCTGCGCATCGCGAGCATCAAGGGCGGCTTCGAAAGCTGACGCCGACCCTGCCCTCCCCCGCCAGGGGGAGGCGTCCCGGCCGGACGGCCGGCGCATGAAGAGCCCGCGCAGCGGGCTCTTTTTTTTGTGTCCGAAAGGAAGGCGCCCGGGCCGCCCGCAGCGCAGGCGCCCGAGAACTCAGACGCGCCTGAGCGCGCCCCGCATGACCCGGCGCACGGCGCCGGCGGCCGGGGCGAGCCCGAGCATGCGGTCGCAGGCGTCGGCCGGCATCGCCTCGCCGAACGCGTAGCCCTGCGCGTACTCGCAGCCGAGATGGAACAGCTCCACGGCGTCGGAGTCCGTCTCGACGCCTTCGGCCACGACCTCCATGCCGAGGTCGTGCGCGAGCCGGATGATCGACTGCAGGATCACCGGGCGCTGGCCGCCGCCGCGCGGCCGGACGAATGACTTGTCGATCTTCAGCACGTCGAAGGGGAAGCGCTGCAGATAGGCGAGGCTCGAATGGCCGGTGCCGAAGTCGTCGAGCGACAGACCGGCGCCGAGCTCGCGCAGGCGCGTCAGCATCTGCGCGGCGTGCTCCGGGTTCTCCATGACGTGGCCCTCGGTCAGCTCGATCTTGAGCGAACCGGGCGGCAGATCCGCGCGCGCGAGCACGTTCTTGATGTCCTGGACGATGTCCTGACGCAGGAACTGCCGGGTCGAGACGTTGACCGACATGAACAGCGGCGGCTCGCCCGGCACCTCCTCCTGCCAGCGGGCGAGCTGGCGGGCCGCCTCGTCGAGCGCGAACAGGCCGAGGTCGACGATCAGCCCGGTCTCCTCCGCGATCGCGATGAACTCGGACGGCGGGCGGCGGCCGTAGCGCGGGTGCTCCCAGCGCAGCAGCGCCTCGAAGCCCGCGATGCTGCGGTCGTCGAGCCGCACGATCGGCTGGTAGAAGACCTTGATCTCGTTGCGCTCGAGCGCCCGGTTGAGCTCGCCGGCGATCAGCAGCCGATCGGTCGTCGCGGCGCGCATGTTGGGCCTGAAGGCCTCGATGTGGTCCCCGCCGAAACGCTTGGCGTGGTACATCGCGACCTCGGCGTTCTTGACCAGCTCCTCGGCCGAGGCCTCCGACGACCCGTCCGCGACCGCGAAGCCGATCGAGGCGGTCAGGAACAGCTCCTTGCCGCCGAACGCGATCGGCGCGCGCAGCGTGCGCTTCAGCGTGTCCGCGAAGGCCGGCGCGGCCGACGGGTCGCTCTCCGACAGCAGCAGCACCCCGAACTGGTCGCCGCCGAGGCGCGCCAGCGTGTCCTGTGGCTTCAGCAGGCGGGAGAGCCGCCGCACCACCGTGATCAGGATGGTGTCGCCGGTCGTGACGCCGACGGTCTCGTTGATCTTCTTGTAGCGGTCGATGTCGAGCACCATCACGACCGGGCGCAGCGCCTGGTTGGCGCGGGCGAAGCCCAGGGCGACGTCGAGCCGGTCGACGAACAGTTCGCGGTTCGGCAGGCCGGTCAGCGCGTCATGCACCGCGTTCTGGAGGAGGCGCTCCTCGGTGGTCTTGGCGGCGTTGACGTCGAGCAGGGTGCCGACGCAGCGCACCACCTCGCCGTCCGCGCCGACGACAGGCCGCGCCCGCAGCGAGTACCAGAGATAGTGGCCGTCCTCGCCGCGCAGGCGGAAGGTCTCGACCAGCCGCCCGCGCCGCTCCTCGAGCAGCGCGTCGAGCGCCGCCCGGAAGCGGTCCCGGTCGCCCGGATGCACGAGCTGCAGCCATTCGGCGGGCGAGGCCTCGAGCGCCCCGCGGCGCAGGCCGAGGGCGCCTTCGAGCTCATGGCTCGCATAGATGCGGTCGCCCTCGACGTCCCAGTCCCAGACGTAGTCGCCCGCGCCCGTGACCGCGAGCGCCCGGCGCTCGATGTCCGACACGCTGCCCTGCAGGATCGCGCCGCCCGCGAAGGCGTGCTGCATCACCGTGAAGCCGATCAGCAGGACGATCAGCACCAGGCCGCCGACCAGCGCCGGCGCGACGAGCTCGTTCGCGAGCCCTCCGCCGACCGCGACGGCGGCGGCCGCCACCCAGGCGAGCAGCAGCAGCCAGGTCGGCGCCAGCATCACCGCGCGGTCGTAACCCTTGGTGGCGAGCCAGACGATGATCCCGAAGCCCGCGACCGCCACGGCGATGAGCGAAAGCCGCGCGATCCCGGCCGCGATCGGCGCGTCATAGGCCGACAGCGCCACCAGCGCGACGAGGAACACCAGCCAGCCGCCCATGATGTGCACGTAGCGGACGTGCCAGCGGTTGAGGTTCAGATAGGCGAACAGGAACACGAGCAGCGTCGCCGTGAAGGTCGCCTCGCTGCCGGCCCGCAGGATGCGCTCGGCCTCGGGCGCGAGATCGAAGACGCGCCGCCAGAAGCTGAAATCGACCCCGAGATAGAACAGCACCGCCCAGGCGAGCGCGGCGGCCGCCGGGAACATCACGCTGCCCTTGACCACGAACAGGATGGTCAGGATGAGCGCGAGCAGGCCGCCGATCCCGAGCAGGATGCCGCGATAGAGCGCGAAGGAGTTGACCTTGTCCTTGTAGGCGTCCGGCTCCCACAGCGTGAGCTGCAGCAGCTCCGGCGAACTGAGCTCGACCACGTAGGTGACGGTCGCGCCCGGATCGAGCGTGAGCAGGAACACGTCGGCGTCGTCGGATTCCTGGCGGTCCGGCCGGAACCCCTGGCTCGCGGTCACGGCCTGGATCCGCTGCTCGCCGAGGTCCGGCCAGAGCGCGCCGGAGCCCACGAGGCGGTAATGCGGCGAGACCAGCAGCCGGTCGATCTGCTCGTCGCCTTCGTTCTTCAGCGAGAACACCGCCCACTGCCGGCCGTCGCCGGGCCTTTCGGAGCGAACCTCGATGCGCCGGGCGATGCCGTCGGGGCCCGGAACGGTCGCGACCTGGATGCGGTCCGGCTCGCCCTGCGGTCGTTCGAGCGCCTGGGTCAGGTCGAGCGCCTGGTCGTCCGGACGCACCGACAGCGTCTGCAGGGCCGCCGAAGGCGCGACGCAGCCGATCAACGCGGCGACGAGAATGATCGCCTGAAGGAGGGCGCGGGAAAAACGCAACGCCTCAGCTCTCCCTATTGCCCGCTGGCGGCGGTCGTCGACCCGAGGCGGCGGCAGCCGGCGGCGTGACGCCGAACACGGCGAAGCGGCGGCACGTTAGCCTACGGCGTCGCCGCGAAGAAGCGCGTAGAGCAGGTGATCCTGCCAAAGTCCAGCAATGCACAGATACTCGCGGGCGTATCCCTCCCGCTTGAACCCGGTGCGCTCAAGCAGCCGAATGGATGCGGCGTTGCGCGGCAGGCAGGCCGCCTCAATCCGCCGCAGCTTGAGCGACTCGAACACGAACGGCGTCAGCGCCCGGACCGCGGCGGTCATGTGGCCCTTGCCGGCGTGGCGCTGACCCATCCAGTAGCCGATCGAGCAGGTCTGCGAGACGCCGCGCCGGATCTGGCTCACGGTCACGCCGCCGACCAGCTCGCCGTCCTCCCGGAACACGAAGAACGGGTAGGCCTGGTCGAGCTCGAGCTCGCGCACGTAGCGCTTGAGCCGCTTGCGGTAGGCGAGGCGCGACACGTCGTCATGCGGCCAGGTCGGCTCCCAGGGCTGCAGGAATCCGCGGCTCTCGTCCCGCAGCACCGCCCATGCCGGGTAGTCGATCATCTGCGGAACGCGGAGGAACACGCCCTGCCCCGAGAGCGTCGGAACCGCCTCCACCGCAGAAAGGGTGCGGAAGAAGGCCACCACAGGGCTCCTCAGGCGGCCGTCGCGCGGACGCCGAGGCGCTCCGCGAGTCGTTCAGGCGGCGTCAGCCGGCGCACCGGGCCGATGGCCGCGAGCGTGAACGCCGTCGCCAGCATGTCGCGGCCCGCACGGCGCGCCGCCTCGACCGTCACGGCGTCGATCCTGGCTATGGTCTCGGCGACGTCGAGCGGGCGCCCATAGGCGAGCTGGTGGCGCGCATGGTGGTCGGCGCGCGACGCCGGCTGCTCGAGCGACATCAGCAGGCCGGCCTTCATCTGCGCCTGAGCGCGCGCGACCTCGCGCTCGTCGGCGCCCTCCGCCGCCTCGTGCAGCACGTCGATCATCACCGGCAGGATGTCGGCGGCGTCGCCGGCCCCCGTCCCGGCGTAGACGCCGAACAGCCCGGTGTCCGAATAGCCCCAGTGGAACGCATGGACCGCATAGGCGAGCCCGCGCTCCTCGCGGACCTCCTGGAACAGGCGGGAGGACATGCCGCCGCCGACGAGGTTCGCGAAGACCTGCGCCGCGTAGGCGTCCGGCGCGTCGAACGGCCGGCCCTCGAAGGCCAGCGTGACGTGCAGCTGCTCGAGGTCGCGCTTCTCCCGGCGGTCGCCGCCGCCATAGGTCGCGGGGTCCGGCTTGCGGGCCTCGCCGCCCGGCAGCGCCGCGAACCGGCGCTCGGCCTCAGCCACGACAGCCTCGTGCTCGACCGCGCCGGCCGCCACCACGACGGCGTCGGACGCCCGGTAGCCGCGCTCGCGGAAGCGGCGGAGCGCGTCCTGGTCGAGCGCCGTCACGGTCTGCTCGGTGCCCAGGATCGAGCGGCCGAGCGGCTGGCCCGGGAAGGCCGCCTCCTGCAGCCAGTCGAAGATCAGGTCGTCCGGCGTGTCCTCGACCGCGCCGATCTCCTGAACGATGACGTTCTTCTCGCGCGCGAGCTCGGCCGGGTCAAAGGTCGGCTCCACCACGATGTCGGCGAGCAGATCGAGCGCGAGCGGGATGTCGCCCGCCATCACGCGGGCGGAATAGCCGGTCTGCTCGACCCCGGTCGCGGCGTTGAGGTCGCCGCCGACCTGCTCGATCTCCTCCGCGATGGCGCGCGCGGAGCGCCGGCGCGTGCCCTTGAAGGCCATGTGCTCGAGCAGATGCGCGAGGCCGTGCTCGTCCGACGCCTCGGCGCGCGCGCCCGCCCCGAAAGTGACGCCGACCGCCGCGGTGCCGAGCTCCGGCATGCGGTCGGTCACGACCGCGAGGCCGGAGGGCAGGATTGTGACCTGCGCGCTCACGCAGCCCGCTCCCGGGTGACGCGCGCCCGCTCGGCCACATAGGCCTCGACGGCCGCGAGATCGTTCGGGAGCCGGTCGAGCCGCTCGGGCTTCGAGAGCAGGTCGGCGAGGTGGGCGGGCAGCGGGGGGCGGATGCCCGACGCCGCCTCGACCGCTTCCGGGAATTTCGCCGGATGGGCGGTCGACAGCACGACCGTGGGGGTCGAGGGATCGAGATTCGCGCGCTCGGCGACCGAATAGGCGACGGCGGTGTGCGTATCGAGCAGGTAGCCGGTCTCCCGCCTGACTCGGCCGATGGTCTCCGACACCTGCGCCTCGTCGGCGCGGCCGGCGTCGAAGTCCATGCGGATGTTGGCGAGCGTCGCCTCGTCGAGCTCGAAGGCGCCGGACTGGGAGAGCGACGACATCGCCCGCCGCACCGCCTGGGCGTCGCGGCCGCAGGCGTCGAACAGCAGGCGCTCGAAATTCGACGAGACCTGGATGTCCATCGAGGGCGACGTGGTCGGCTCCACGCCGCGGACCTCGTAGCGGCCCGTCGCCAGCGTCCGGGCGAGGATGTCGTTGACGTTGGTCGCGACCACCAGGCGGCCGATCGGCAGGCCCATGCGCTTGGCCGCATAGCCCGCGAAGACATCGCCGAAATTGCCGGTCGGCACCACGAAGTCGACGGCGCGGCGCGGCGCGCCGAGCGCCACCGCGGCGACGAAATAATACACCGCCTGCGCGAGCACGCGGGCCCAGTTGATCGAGTTCACGCCGCCGAGGAAGACGCGGTCGCGGAAGGCGTGATGGTTGAACATCGCCTTCACCAACGCCTGCGCGTCATCGAACGAGCCGTCGATCGCCACCGCGTGGACGTTCGCCTCGGTCGGCGTCGTCATCTGGCGGCGCTGCACCTCGCTGACCTTGCCGTGCGGCATCAGGATGAAGACGTCCGCGCGGTCGCGGCCGCGGAAGGCCTCGATGGCGGCGCCGCCGGTGTCGCCCGAAGTCGCGCCGACGATCGTCGTCCGCAGCCCGCGCTCGGCGAGCACATGGTCCATCAGCCGCGCGAGCAGCTGCATGGCGACGTCCTTGAAGGCGAGGGTCGGCCCGTGGAACAGCTCGAGCACGAAGCGGTTGGCGCCGGTCTGCACGAGCGGCGTCACGGCCGGATGACGGAAGGTCGCGTAGGCCTCGCGGATCATCTCGCGGAGCTTGGCCGCCGGGATCGCGTCGCCCACGAAGGGCGCGATCACCGCCTCGGCCACCTCCGCGTAGGGACGTCCCGCCATGTCGGCGATGGCGTCGGTCGAGAGGGTCGGCCAGAGCTCCGGAACATAGAGCCCGCCGTCGCGCGCGAGCCCTGCGAGCATGGCGTCCGCAAATCCAAGAGCGGGCGCGTCCCCTCGGGTCGAAACATAGGCCAGCGACATGTTTTGACGGGTCTTTCCAGCAAGCGGCGCAAGATCAGCAACCTAGGCGCGCCGCCCCTGCGTCGCAAGCGACCCAAGGGCGGCGAGGCCTCAGCGGCGCCGTCCTGGCCGAAGGGTCTGCCATGCGAAAGCGGCGAAAACGGCGCACAGCGCGCCCGCAAGGCCGAACCAGGTCAGCGCGTATTCCAGATGCCGGTTCGGGAAGGCGAGCCGCGTCTCCCCGCCCTGCGGCAGGCCGCCGGGATTGGGCGTCGCGTCGGCGTCGATGGTGAACGGCGCGGCGTCGGAGAGCCCGAGCGCGGCGGCGATCGCCTGCGGGTCGCGGGTGAAGAACAGCCGCTTTTCCGGCGCGTCCGCCGGGGTGAACATGTTGCGGTCCTCGGGCTCGCGCAGCAGCCCCACCACGGTGGTCTCGCCGACCGTGTGGCCGTCCGGCCGGCTCGCCGGGTCGGCCCGGGATTCGGGCACGAAGCCGCGGTTGACCAGCACCGTGCCGCCGTCGCGAAGCCGCAGCGGCTCGATGATCCAGTAGCCGGGGCCGGCGTACGGACCCTTCTGGTCGGTGAGCAGCGTGTAGATCCGGACCTCGCGGGTCGGATCGAAGGTCCCGATCGCCTGGACCCGGCGATAGCGCCACTGGTCGAGGTCGAGCTTCGACCATTCCGACGGCGCCGGCAGCGGCGCGGGCGGCGCCGCCATCCGCTCGGCGATGGTGGCGATCAGCGCCTCCTTCCAGGCGAGACGCTCGAGCTGCCACGCGCCGAGGCCGACCAGGATCGCGGCTGCGACCAGAGTCGCGAGCCCGGCGCGCAGCAGGCCCCGCCGGGGCGCGGCCGCGGCGCTCAACGGTCGAGCCGCCCTTCGGCGGCGTCGTGACGGTGCTGAAGCGCGATCAGCGCGCCCTTGAAGGCGCGCAGCAGCGCGAGGCAGACGACGAGCACGACCGGCAAAGAGACCAGCAGGTGGACCCAGAACGGCGGGTTGTAGGTGAACTCGACCCAGAGCACGAAGCCGAGCGCCGCGAAGCCCGCGACCAGCATCACGAACACCGCGGGACCGTCGCCGGAATCGGCGAAGCCGAAGTCGAGGCCGCAGGCCGCGCAGGACGGGCGCAGCTTGATGTAGCCGTCGAACAGGCGCCCTCGCCCGCAGGCCGGGCAGCGCCCGGCGGCGCCGGCGAGAGCGGAGGCGCCGCTCGACATGACGGCGCGGCGGTCGTCCATCGTGGCTTCTTCCCTCAAACGGCTGAGGCCGCCGGCGGTCGCCGGCGGCCTCCGATGTTCAGTCCTGGGGCGCGCGTCAGTGAGCGACGGCCGGCCCCTGACCCCAGACGTAGATCGCGGCGAACAGGAACAGCCAGACCACGTCGACGAAGTGCCAGTACCAGGCGGCCGCCTCGAAGCCGAAATGCGCCTTCGGCGTGAACGCCCCGGCCATCGCGCGGAACAGGCAGACCAGCAGGAAGATGGTGCCGACGATGACATGGAAGCCGTGGAAGCCGGTCGCCATGAAGAAGGTCGCGCCGTAGATGTTGCCGTGGAAGCTGAACGCCGCCTCCCGGTACTCGATCACCTGGCAGATCGTGAACAGCACGCCGAGCACGACCGTCAGCAGCAGGCCGAGCTTCAGGCCGCGGCGGTCGTTGTGCAGCAGCGCGTGGTGCGCCCAGGTCACCGTGGTGCCCGAGGTCAGCAGGATCAGCGTGTTGAGCAGCGGCAGATGCCAGGGATCGAAGGTCTCGATGCCCTTCGGCGGCCACACCCCGCCGGTCAGCTCGGTGCGCTGGAACTGGTTGGCCTCGCCGGGGAACAGCGCGACGTCGAAATAGGCCCAGAACCACGCCACGAAGAACATCACCTCGGAGGCGATGAACAGGATCATGCCGTAGCGCATGTGGAGCTGAACGACGCGGCTATGAAAGCCGCTGTTGCCCTCGTTGATGACGTCGCGCCACCAGGCGACCATCGTGTAGATGACGCCCGCGAGGCCGATCAGCGCCACATAGGGGGGCGCGCCCTTGAACCAGTGAACCGCGCCGACCGCCATGACGAAGGCGGCCATGGAGCCGACGAAGGGCCATGGACTCGGGTCGACGAGGTGGTAGTCGTGATGCTTCGCGTGGGCGTCGGCCATCGGGGTCCCCCAGGTTTCCTCAGGTTCCGCGCGGCCAGTTCTCCGGGCCGTCGCGGCGCGCGCTCTTAGGTCTTCGGCCGTTCCGGCCCGGCTGCGGAGGCCGATTTGGCCGCGCTGTCGGGATAGAACGTGTACGACAAGGTCAGTTGGCTCAGGCCGTCAAGCTCGTGCTCGTCCGCGAGCGACGGATCGACGAAGAACACCACCGGCATGTCCATCGACTCGCCCGGCTGCAGCGTCTGCTTGGTGAAGCAGAAGCACTGAACCTTCGAGAAATAGGCGCCGAACTGCTCGGGCGTCACATTGTAGGTCGCGGTGCCGGTGACCGGCTTGTCCGAAACGTTCTGCGCGCGGAACAGCGCCAGCTTGGTCTCGCCGACCCGGACCTTCATCTCGTTCTGCTCGGGCCCGAACCTCCAGCCGAGCCCGGGCGCGACGTTGCCGTCGAACCGCACGGTGATCTCGCGGTCGAGCACCTTCGCGGGCGCGCTGCTCGCGACCTGCGTGGTCCCGCCGAAGCCGGTCGCCCGGCAGAACATGTCGTAGAGCGGCACGGCCGCGAACGAGGCGCCGACCATCGCCGCGACGACCGCGGCGCAGCTCGCCGCGACCACCACGTCGCGCCGTCCGCGGCTGCGCCTGATTTCGGGTTCGCCCTTGCTCATAGCGATCGGTTCGCCACGTCCGCGCCCATCTTGAAGATGGTCACGAGGTAGAACAGGCACACCAGCGCGGCCAGCGCGAACGCGATCGCGATGCTGCGAGACCGGCGGCGGCGCTTCTGCTCCTCGGTGAGGACGACGCCTTTTTCGGGTTCATCCGCCACGACGTCACATCCAGCCGGCGAGCAGATCGGGCAGCGCGGCGACGCCGAGCGCCTTCTCCGCCAGAAGGGTGAAGAACAGGCCGAACAGGTGGACCAGCGAGAAGCCGAACAGGCGCATCGCGGCGCGACGCGCCGGCTCGCCCTCGCGCACCCGCCACACGACCCAGGCGCGCTGCACGAAGATCAGACCGAGCACCGTCGAGACGGCGAGATAGATCGGGCCGCCGAGGCCGATGAAGGCCGGCGCGACGCCGAGCGGCGCGAGCGCCAGGGCGTAGAGCAGGATCTGCCGGCGGGTCTCGTCGGGACCGGCGACGCAGGGCAGCATCGGAACGCCCGCGCGGCTGTAGTCGTCCGACTTGACCAGGGCGAGCGCCCAGAAGTGCGGCGGCGTCCACATGAAGATGATCGCGACCAGGACGGCGCTGCCGAAGCTGACGGAGCCGGTCGCGGCCGCCCAGCCGACCATCGGCGGCATGGCGCCGGCGAGACCGCCGATGACGATGTTCTGCGGCGTCCAGCGCTTCAGCCACATCGTGTAGATGACGGCGTAGAAGAAGATCGTGAAGGCGAGCAGCCCGGCCGCGAGCCAGTTCGCCACGAGGCCCAGCATCAGCACCGAGCCGACGGAGAGCGTGGCGCCGAAGCCGAGCGCCTCGCCGGGCATGACGCGGCCGGCCGGAACCGGCCGGTTGGCGGTGCGGGCCATCACCGCGTCGATGTCGGCGTCCCACCACATGTTGAGCGCGCCCGACGCCCCGGCCCCGATCGCGATGCACAGCAGCGAGATCGCCGACAGCACCGGATGGATGCCCTGCGGGGCGAGCACGATCCCGGTCAGGGCCGTGAAGACGACGAGCGACATCACGCGCGGCTTGAGCAGCGCGAGGTAGTCCTCGACGCCGGCGAGGCTCGGCCCCGGCAATGCCGGGAGCGCGGGGCGCTCGAGACGGTCTTCCTGGATCAGCGACATGGGGCGATACGCCTTGCTCGTTCGGGCGCGCGCGAGGCGGCGCCGAACGCAGTTCCTTCATCGAAGAGGGCCGCGCCCCCCGGCGCGATCCTCGGCTTGGGGCGGAAGGCGCGAACGCCTTCCGCCGGGAGCCGTCACTTGATGTGCGGCAGCGTCTCGAACTGGTGGAACGGCGGCGGCGAGGACAGCGTCCACTCCAGCGTGGTGGCGCCTTCGCCCCACGGATTGGCCGCCGCGACCCGCTTCTTCGAGAAGGCCTCGAACACGCCGTAGAGGAAGATCAGCACGCCGAGGGCCGAGATGTAGGAGCCGATCGACGAGACCATGTTCCAGCCGTGATACGCGTCCGGATAGTCGGCGTAGCGGCGCGGCATGCCCGCGAGTCCGAGGAAGTGCTGCGGGAAGAAGACCAGGTTGACGCCGACGAAGGTCACCCAGAAGTGCACCTTGCCGATGGTCTCGTTGTACATGTAGCCGAACATCTTCGGGAACCAGTAGTACCAGCCCGCGAAGATCGCGAAGACGGCGCCCAGCGACAGCACGTAGTGGAAGTGCGCGACGACGTAATAGGTGTCGTGCAGCGAGCG
Source organism: Hansschlegelia beijingensis (assembly GCF_014196425.1). Lineage (GTDB taxonomy): Bacteria > Pseudomonadota > Alphaproteobacteria > Rhizobiales > Methylopilaceae > Methylopila > Methylopila beijingensis. The sequence goes on along the minus strand of NZ_JACIDR010000003.1, from coordinate 80,077 downwards.
GTCGATGCCCGCGTTGGCCAGCACGACGCCGGTGACGCCGCCGACCGTGAACAGGAAGATGAAGCCGATCGCCCAGATCATCGGGGTGCGGAGCGAGATCGAGCCGCCCCACATGGTCGCGATCCAGGAGAAGATCTTCACGCCCGTCGGCACCGCGATCACCATCGTGGCGAACACGAAGTAGGCCTGCGTGTTCACGGAGATGCCCGAGACGTACATGTGGTGCGCCCACACGACGAAGCCGACGACGCCGATCGCCACCATGGCGTAGGCCATGCCGAGATAGCCGAAGATGGGCTTCTTCGAGAAGGTCGCGATGATGTGGCTGATCATGCCGAAGCCGGGCAGGATCAGGATGTACACTTCCGGGTGGCCGAAGAACCAGAACAGGTGCTGGAACAGGATCGGGTCGCCGCCGCCGGACGGCGTGAAGAAGGTCGTCCCGAAGTTGCGGTCCGTCAGCAGCATGGTGATGGCGCCGGCCAGAACGGGCAGCGACAGCAGCAGCAGGAAGGCGGTGATCAGCACCGACCAGGCGAACAGCGGCATCTTGTGCAGCGTCATGCCCGGGGCGCGCATGTTGAAGATCGTGGTGATGAAGTTGATCGCGCCGAGGATCGACGAGGCGCCGGCGATGTGCAGCGCGAGGATCGCGTAGTCCATGGCCGGACCGGGCTGGCCGGTCGTCGAGTACGGCGGATAGATCGTCCAGCCGCCCGTGACCCCGTGCGAGCCGGGCGCGCCGGGCACGAACATCGAGATGATCAGCAGCCCCAGCGCCGGGATCAGCAGCCAGAACGAGATGTTGTTCATCCGCGGGAAGGCCATGTCGGGCGCGCCGATCATCAGCGGCACGAACCAGTTGCCGAAGCCGCCGATCATCGCCGGCATGACCATGAAGAAGATCATGATCAGACCGTGCGCGGTCACGAACGCGTTGAACATGTTCGGGTCCCCGAAGATCTGCATCCCCGGGTTCTGGAGCTCCATGCGGATCCCGATCGACAGCGCTCCGCCGAGAATGCCGGCGAAGATCGCGAAGATCAGGTACATCGTGCCGATGTCTTTGTGGTTCGTCGAATAGACGTACCGGCGCCAACCCGTCGGGTGCGCATGATGAGCGGGCGTATGCCCGTGCGTCGCTGCTGTCGCCATGGCGATCGTCTCCTCAGTCTTCTTTCAGGCCGTCAGCGCGACGCGACCGACGTCAGGGAGCTCACGCTCGCCTGCTGGAGCACTTTCTTGGCGGCTTCGAGGTCGGTCTTCGCCGCTTCCAGCCACTTATTGTAGGTGTCTTCGCTCACGACCTGGATCGCGATCGGCATGAAGGCGTGGGCGAGGCCGCAGAGCTCGGAGCACTGGCCGTAATAGATGCCTTCCTTCTCAGCCTTGAACCAGGTCTCGTTGAGGCGGCCCGGCACCGCGTCCACCTTCACGCCGAAGGACGGCATGGCGAACGAGTGGATGACGTCGTCGGAGGTGACGTGGACGCGCACGACCTTGTTCACCGGCACGACGGCGTTGTTGTCGACCGCGAGCAGCCGGGGCTGGCCGGGCTGAAGCTCTTCCGGCTCGAGCATGATCTGGGTCAGCGTCAGCTCGTTGGCGTCGGGATAAACGACGTCCCAGTTCCACTGGCGGCCGACGACCTTGATCGTCAGATCGGCCGGCGGCGGCGAATACTGGGCGTAGAGCAGACGGAAGGACGGGATCGCGATCACCACCAGGATGAGGACCGGGATGATCGTCCAGGCCACCTCAAGCAGGGTGTGATGCGTCGTCTTCGACGGGACCGGGTTCTTTTCCTCGCGGAACCGGACGACGCAGTAGACCAGCAGCGCCAGCACGAACAGCACGATCACCGTGATGATCGCGAGCAGGAAGGCGTGGAAGGAGTGCGCCTGATGGAAGATGGGCGTCACCGCCCCCTGAAGGCCGAGCTGCCACGGCGAGGGCTGCCCCGTTCCTGCAAGAGCCGGAGCGGCGGCTGCGATCGTCGCTGCGAGCGCGGCGGCCAGGATCGTCGTCGGACGTCCGGTTCGGAGCATGTCTGCGAGCCTCTCGTCGCTTCCCGAAGCCCCTTGGCAGGGCCCCCTTTGTTGTCACGCGCGCGCGCCGCCCCGCAAGGCCGTATGCCTTGGCGGCGCCGCATTTCGCCTAGCTGGGTTCCGGCGCACCACACTCGCCGTGGTCCCCGCCCAATTTAGCGGCTTTCTGAAACCATAAGCGGCACGAAAGCTCAATGTGACCAATCGTAGGCGCGGATGCGGCATTTGGGCGCGAAATCGCCCCGAAGCTGTGTGCTTTCAGAGCGCTGGCCCCCTCGGCCTACCTTCTCTTGACACCGCCCCGGGCTCTGTTACGCCCCCTGACACCACGCACCGGGAGACAGCCGAACGTGCCCTCCAAACGTTCCGCGGCCTTGATTCTCGCCGCCGCCCTCGCCGCCCTCTCGCCGGTCGCAGCCGCGGCTCAAGGCGCCGTCAAGGCGACCCATGGGGACTGGCAGATGCGCTGCGACACCCCGCCGGGCGCGCAGGGCGAGCAGTGCGCGCTCGTCCAGAGCGTCACCGCCGAGGACCGTCCGAACGTCGGCCTCACCGTGATCGTGCTGAAGACCGCCGACAAGAAGAGCCGCCTGCTGCGCGTGCTCGCGCCGCTCGGCGTGCTGCTGCCCTCCGGGCTCGGACTGAGGATCGACCAGACCGAGGTCGGCCGCGCCGGCTTCGTGCGCTGCCTGCCGAACGGCTGCGTCGCCGAGGTGGTGCTCGAGGACAAGCTGGTGAATCAGCTGAAGACCGGCAAGCAGGCCACGTTCATCATCTTCCAGACGCCCGAAGAGGGCATCGGGGTGCCGGTCTCGCTGAACGGGTTCGGCCCCGGCTACGACGCCCTGCCCTGAACCTCCGGCCTCGCTCAGCCCGGCGGGGGCGCGCCGCAGACTTGCGCCACGGCTGAGGCGAGCCGGCGGATGAGCGGCTCGGCCGCGCCGGAGATCTCCGCGCCGTCGACCGCCTTCACCTGCATGACGAGCCGGACGCTGTTGGTGGCGAACGCGGCGTCCGCGCGCATCAGTTCGTCGACCGTCAGCGGCCGCTCCACGGGCTCCAGCCCGACCGTCGGCGCGACCTCCAGCGCCGCGGCGCGGATGATGCCCGGCAGAACGCCCTCGGCGAGCGGCGGCGTGACGAGTTCGTCGCCGAGGATCGCGAACAGATTGGCCATCGCGGTCGAGCCGACGCGGCCCGCGACGTTCAGCATCAGCGCGTCGTCGGCGCCCGCCGTCCGCGCCTCGTCGAAGGCCATCACGTTGTCGAGGTAGCAGAGCGTCTTGGCGCGCGAGGCGAACGAGGTCGGGTTGCGCCGGATCGACGCCTGGGCGAGGCGGACGGCTGAAAACAACGCCCCTGCCGGATAGGGCGACGAGGACGCGATCACGGTCGGGGCCGGATCGCCCGGAAACGCGAGGCCCCGCGCGCCGGCGCCCCGCGTCACCGTCAGACGGATCACGACGTCGGCGGCCCCTTGCGCGAGCGCCGCCGCCTCGGCCTCGAGGAGCCCGCGGTCGACCGGCAGGCGGATTTCGGCGGCGGCGGCGGCCAGACGGTCGAGATGCGCGTCGAGCAGCGCCGGTCGGCCGCCGAACACGGCGATCGTCTCGAACAGGCCGTCGCCCAGGGTCAGGCCCCGATCCGACAGGTCGAAGGCGACGGCGCCGTCCTCGACCGGAACTCCGTTCAGGCGATGCATGGCTGGCGGCGGTCCGCGATCGTCAGGAAGTTTTCGAGGAGCTTGTGCCCGCCCTCGGTGAGGATCGATTCGGGGTGGAACTGGACGCCGAAGGTCGGATGCTCGGCATGGGCGAGCGCCATCACCTCGCCCTCCTCCGACCGGCCCGTGACGGCGAGCGGCCCGGCATAGCGCTCGTCGAACTCGACGATGAGCGAGTGGTAGCGCGCGACCGCGACCGGGTTCGGCAGCCCCTCGAAAAGCCCCGCCTCATCATGCCGGACCCGGGAGGAGCGGCCGTGCAGCGGCCGCCGCGCCCGTTCGACACGCCCGCCGAAGGCCTGGCCGATCGCCTGATGGCCGAGGCAGACGCCGAGAATCGGCACCGTCCCGGACAGCCGCCGGATCAGGTCGAGCGACACCCCGGCCTCGTTCGGCGTGCAGGGTCCGGGCGAGATCACGATCGCGTCGGGCCGCGCTCTTTCGATCTCGTCGACCGTCACGGCGTCGTTGCGCACGACCTCGGTCGCGCGCCCGAGCTCCTCGAAATAGCGCGCGAGGTTGAAGACGAAGCTGTCGTAATTGTCGAGGACGAGGATCATCGCAGGCCTCCGGCGGCCGCGAACGGGCGGGCGTCCTCGGCCTGTTCGGCGAGCCGCCCTCCGAAGGCGTCGAACACCGCGCGCGCCTTGGTGAGCGTCTCGTCATACTCGGCGGCCGGGTCCGACAGCGCCGTGATGCCGCCGCCGGCCTGGAACAGCGCCTTGCCCCGGGCGAGGGTCGCGGTCCGGATCGCGATGTTGAAATCCGCGTCGCCCGTGAAGCCGATCCAGCCGATCGATCCGCAATAGACGCCGCGGGCGTGGCGCTCGATCTCGGTGATGATCTCCATCGCGCGCAGCTTCGGCGCGCCCGTGATCGAGCCGCCAGGGAAGCTCGCCCGGAGAAGGTCGACCACCCCGAGCCCCTCGCGCAGCCGTCCGGTCACGACCGAGACCAGATGATGGACCGAGGCGTAGGTCTCGAGCCCGCACAGCGTCGGGACCTCCACGGTGCCGGGCCGGCAGACCCGCGACAGGTCGTTGCGCAGCAGGTCGACGATCATGACGTTCTCGGCGCGGTCCTTCTCGGAGCCGAGCAGCGCGCGCGATGAGGAGCCGTCCGCGATCGGATCGGTCCAGCGCTTGGCCGTGCCCTTGATGGGCCGCGCCTCGACCTGGTCGCCCTCGACCCGGACGAAGCGCTCCGGCGAGCTCGACGCCACCACCACGTCGCCGAAGTCCAGATAGGCCGCGAAGGGCGCGGCGTTGCGGGTCCTGAGGCGCCGGTAGAACGCCCAGGGGTCGAACCCCTCCGGCAGGTCCGCCAGGAAGCGCTGCGCGACGTTGGCCTGGAAGATGTCGCCGGCGAGCACGTATTCGACGGTGCGGGCGATCGCGGCTTCATAGGCCGCCCGGTCGAAGTTGGACGAGAAGCTGAGCGGCGCGGGCGCGGCGGGCTTGCGGGCCGGCGCCGGGCGCGACAGCCATTCCAGCGCCTGCTCGGCGCGGGACCGGGCGCGCGCCTCCCGCTCGGCGCCCTCGGGCGCCGGCGCGCCGGTCGAGATCAGCCAGGCCTTGCCCCGCGCGTGGTCGCAGGCGACCACCCAGTCATAGAGCGGCAGCACCAGATCCGGCACGCCGAGGTCGTCGACCTCCGGGGCCGGCAGCCGCTCGAGCCGGCGGCCGAACTCATAGGAGACGAACCCGGCCGCCCCGCCCTGGAACGGCGGCAGATCCGGCTGGCGTTGCGCGCGCGCGGCGTCCAGCGCCCGGTCGAGCGCGACGAGCGCGTCCGCGACGGGTTCGCCGCCAAGCGTCGCGCCGCCGTCGCGGGCGTCGAGCACGGCGTAAGGGTCAGCCGCCAGATAGGAATAGCGCCCGAGCGCGGCGTGCGGCATCGCGCTGTCGAGAAACACGAGATGCGGCAGGCCGGCGAGTCGCTCGGCCAGCGCGGGCATGTCGATGGTGGGAAGCTCGTGAACCTGCATCGCCCGCACGCGTAGCGCCGCTGCGGCGGAAATGCGCTGCGGCTTCGGGCCTCAAGATAAGCTTCCCGAACGGCCGCGTCATGGGGCACGCTCTCTCCGGCGAGAGCGCGCCAGATCGACGCGGCGCTCTATAACGTCTCGACGGCCCCGGCCGAACCGGCGCCGGCGCGTCAGGGGGAAGGTCATGGACAAGCCCGAGGGGCGGCGGCACTGCGTCATCGTGATGGGGCCGTCCGGGGTCGGCAAGACCACCGTGGCCCGGGGGCTCTCGGAGCGGCTCGGCTGGAGCTTCGCGGAAGCCGACGAGTTCCACAGCAAGGCGAACATCGACAAGATGACGGCGGGCGTGCCCCTCACGGACGAGGATCGCGCGCCGTGGCTGCTGGCGATCCGCGACTGGATCAGCGCGGAGGCCGCGCAGGGCCGGTGCTCGGTCGCGACCTGCTCGGCGCTCAAGCGCCGCTACCGCGACGTGCTGCGGGGCGCGGACGCGCGCGTGCGGTTCCTCGAACTGGTCGCCGACCCCGAACTGGTCGCGGGGCGGCTCGCCCGCCGCAAGGGCCACTACATGCCGCCCTCGCTGCTCGGCTCGCAGTTCGCGGCGCTCGAGCCGCTGGAGCCCGACGAGGACGGCGTCGAGGTCAGCGTCGCCTCCGCGCCCGACGAGGTGGTCCGGCAGGCGCTGGCGGGGCTCGGGCTGGCGGACCGGCCGGCCACCCGCCGCGGCGCGCTCTGAAGGCGGGAGGGGACCATGAACCCTGCCGCCGACGCCGCCCCGGCGCTCTCCGCGGGCCCCCTGCTGATCATCGCGGCGGTCGCGGTCGCGGCGCTGCTCGTCCTGATCATGCGATTCAAGCTGCACGCCTTCCTGGCGCTGATCCTGGTCAGCCTGGTCACGGCCCTCGTCGCCGGCATCCCGGCCGAGAAGGTCGTGCCGACCCTGCTCTCGGGCTTCGGAACCACGCTGGGAAGCGTCGCGCTGCTGGTCGGTCTCGGGGCGATGCTCGGCCGGCTGGTGGAGGTCTCGGGCGGCGCCCAGACGCTCGCCGACGACCTGATCCGGCTGTTCGGCGAGAAGCGCGCGCCGCTCGCGCTCGGCGTCGCCTCGCTGATCTTCGGCTTCCCGATCTTCTTCGACGCCGGCCTCGTGGTGATGCTGCCGATCATCTTCACGGTCGCGCGGCGGGTCGGCGGCGGGCTGCTGCGCTACGGGATCCCGGCCGCCGGCGCGTTCTCCTGCATGCACGTCTTCGTGCCGCCGCATCCCGGCCCTGTGGCGGCGACCGAACTGCTCAAGTCCGACATCGGCCTCGTCACGCTGGTCGGCTTGGTCATCGCGATCCCGACCTGGTACGTGACCTCCTACCTGTTCGGCCTGTGGATCGGCCGCCGGATCGACGTGAAGGTCCCGGACATCCTGAGCGGCGGCCCGCAGGCCGCCACTGTCGCGAACCCGCCGAAATCCTCCACCGTCATCCTGCTGCTGCTCCTGCCGCTGGCGATCATCTTCCTCAACACCGGCCTCGACGCGCTCGGCGCCGCGGGGGTGTTCGACCGCACGGACAAGTGGTTCCAGGTGGCGCGCGGGCTCGGCGCCACGCCGATCGCGCTGCTCATCGCGGTGCTGGTCGCCTCCTACGCGCTCGGGCGGCGGCGGGGCCGCAGCGGCTCGGAGATCGAGAAACTGGTCGATTCCGCGCTCGGGCCGATCTGCTCGATCACGCTGATCACCGGGGCCGGCGGCATGTTCGGCGGCGTGCTGCGCGCGAGCGGCATCGGCGGCGCGCTCTCGCAGGCGCTCGACGGGCTCGGCCTGCACATCTTCATCGCCGCCTATGTGATCGCGGCAGCGCTCCGCATCGCGCAGGGCTCGGCGACCGTGGCGCTGATCACCGCCGCCGGCCTGGTGCAGCCGGCCGTCGAGGCGGCGGGCTATGTCGGCGTCGACCGCGCCGCGATCGTGATCGCGCTCGGGGCCGGCTCGGTGATCGCGAGCCACGTCAACGATTCCGGGTTCTGGCTGGTCGGCCGGTTCTTCGAGATGGACCTCAAGACCACGCTCAAGACCTGGACGGTGCTGGAGACGCTGATCAGCCTGATGGGCTTCGCGCTCGCCGGGCTGATCTTCATGCTGTTCTAGGAGGCGCGGGCGGCGCCCCGCAGGTCGATCAGCGCCTCGAGCGTCTCCAGCCGGTCGGCCTCGTGGGGCGGCTTGTCCCAGCGGATCCGGGCGACGCGCGGAAACCGCATCGCGACGCCGGACTTGTGGCGGGCGGAGCGCGCCACGCCCTCGAAGGCGACCTCCAGCACGAGCCCGAGATCCTCGGTGTGGGAGACCTCGCGCACCGGCCCGAACCGGTTGATCGTGTGCTTGCGCACGAACCGGTCGAGCTCGACCAGCTCCTCGTCCGTGAAGCCGAAATAGGCCTTGCCGACCGGCACGAGCTGCGGCCCGGCGTCGTCCTCGGTCCACAGGCCGAAGGTGTAGTCCGAATAGAAGGACGAGCGCTTGCCGTGCCCGCGCTGGGCGTACATCAGCACGGCGTCGACCGTCATCGGGTCGTGCTTCCACTTGAACCACAGGCCCTTGGGCCGGCCGACCACATAGGGCGCGTCGCGGCGCTTCACCATCAGCCCCTCGACGGCCGCCGAGTCCTCTCCGGCCCCCGCCGAAGCCGGATCGAGCCGCGCCGCCGCGAGCTCGTCCCAGTCCGCGAACGGCACCATCGGCGAGAGGTCGACGCGGGGGTTCTTCTCCCGGGCGATGAAGGCTTCGAGCCGCGCCCTCCGCTCCATGAACGGTTTTTCGCGCAAATCCTCCCCGCCCTCGACCAGCAGGTCATAGGCGCGGATGTGCACCGGGAACTCGGCGATCAGTTTCGGCGTGACGCTTTTGCGGTTCAGCCGCTGCTGCAGCACGTTGAAGCTCTGCACCCGGCCCTCGCGCAGCACCAGCAGCTCGCCGTCGATCGCGCCGTCGAAGGTCAGCGCCTCGATCAGGTCCGGAAAGGCGCCGGAGACGTCCTCGCCCGACCGGCTCCACAGCCGCGCGACGTGGCGGCCCTCCTCGTCCCGGCCGGCCGAGGCCTGCACGCGGATGCCGTCCCACTTCCACTCCGCCACGAAGTCCGCCGGATCGAAGGCGCGGTAATCCGCGTCCTCCAGCGGATGGGCGAGCATCGGCGGCCGGAACGGCGCCGGGTCGAGCGCGGAGGGCTTCTCGCCCCGGCCCTCCACCCAGGCGAACAGCTCCTCGTAAGGCGGCTCAAGGCCGGGCCAGACCAGCTCGATCTCGTCCGGCTTGTGGTCGCCGAGCGCCGCGACCGCGGTCTTGGCGAGCCGCGCCGAGGCGCCGATCCGCAGGCTGCCGGTGATGAGCTTGAGCAGCGCCCAGCGGCCGACCTCGTCGAGCGCGTCGAGCCAGGCGGCGAGCCGGCGCGGCAGGTCGAGCTTGGCGGTCGAGGTCAGCCCCTCGACGATCTCCGAGAGCGGCGGCACGCGGTTGGCGCGCGGCTCTCCCGGCCACATCAGCGCGACCGTCTCGGCGAGGTCGCCGACATAGTCATAGGACAGGCCGAACAGGACCGGGTCGGCGCGCTCCATGATCAGGCCGCGGATCATCCCGGGCTTGGCGTGCCGGAACGACAGCGCGCCCGTCAGCGCCGCCAGCGCCCAGCCGCGCTCCGGGTCCGGGGTCTCCCGAAAGTAGTCCGCGATCAGCCGCACCTTGGCGTTGCGCCGCGGCTCATAGGCCAGCCGATCGAGCAGAAAGGCGAAGCGGTTCATGCGACGCCTCCGGGAAGCCTCGACCGGCCCAGAACAGACCTCGTCGTCCTCCGGCCCGACCGGAGGACCCACCCCGGGCGTCGAGCTTCACGCTCGGCATGGATGGTCCGGTCAGGCCGCACCATGACGAGGGTTGGTCCGCTAAGTCGTCCCGGGGCTAGGGGCGCGCGACGCTCTCCCAGAGATCTTCCCAATGCGGGTTTGTCTTCTCGATCAGCTCGATCTTCCAGACCCGCAGCCAGGTCTTGAGGCGCTTCTCGCGGCGAATTGCGCTTTCCGCCGTCGCGTGCTGCTCGAACCAGACGAGGCGATGAACGCCGTAGGTCGCCGTGAAACCCGGGACCGCGCCCTCTCTGTGTTCCCAGACCCGCCGCACAAGGTCGTTCGTCATCCCGATATACAGGGTGCCGAAGGGCCTGCTGGCAAGCATGTAGACGTAGAAGACCTTCGCCATCGATCCGATGGTCGTCGAAGAGTCCCAGCCGGTCCAGAACAAACCTCGTCGTCCTCCGGCTCGACCGGAGGACCCATCGCGGACGTCGAGCTCCACGCTCGGCATGGATGGTCCGGTCAAGCCGGACCATGACGAGGGGCTGCGGGCTCCAAACAGTCGGCAGGAAGGCGAAGCGGTTCATGCGAACGCTCCGAGGAGCCTCGATCGGCCCAGAACAGACCTCGTCGTCCTCCGGCTCGACCGGAGGACCCACCCCAGGCGTCGAGCTTCACGCTTCACATGGATGGTCCGCTCAAGCCGGACCATGACGAGGGGCGGCTGGCTAGAATCCTGCGGCAACACGGCGGAGCGGTTCATGCGGGACCTCCGACCAGCCGCGGCCGGCCGAGAACAGACCTCGTCGTCCTCCGGCTCGACCGGATGACCCATCGAGGACGTCGAGCTCCACGCTCGGCATGGATGGTCCGGTCAGGCCGGACCATGACGAGGGGCTGCGCGCTCGAAACATTCGGCATGGCGGCGGAGCGGTTCATGCGGCCCCTCCGACCAGCCGCGGCCGGCCCAGGAAAAACCTCGTCGTCCTCCGGCTCGACCGGAGGACCCACCCCAGGCGTCGAGCTCCACGCTTGGCATGGATGGTCCGGTCAGGCCGCACCATGACGAGGGTGGAGGTCATTCGCCGGACGCCTCCTCGGCGGGCGTCTCTTCGGCTTCGCCCTCGTCGCCATAGCCGACGAGGCGCAGCGGGCGGGCCTTCAGGGCGGCGGAGCCGCACCAGTGCACCAGCGCGTCCTCCTCGCCATGCGTCACCCAGATCTCCTCGGCGCCGGTGTCGAGGATGGTCTGGCGCAGCTCGTCCCAGTCCGCGTGGTCGGAGACCACCAGCGGCAGCTCCACGCCCTTCTGGCGGGCGCGGGCGCGCACCCGCATCCAGCCTGACGCCGCGACCGTCACCGGATCGGGGAACTTGCGGGCCCAGAGCTCGCGCAGCGCGGAGGGCGGGCACAGCACGATCGCGCCCGCGAGCGCCTTGCGGTCGGCGGCCATCACCCGGATCGTCTCGCCGAGGTCGACGCCGAGCGCCCGGTAGGTCTCGGTGACGCGCTCCATCGCGCCGTGCAGGTGGATCGGCCGGTCCCAGCCCGCCTGCCGCAGCAGCTTCATCAGCCGCTGCGCCTTGCCGAGCGAGTAGGCGCCGACGAGGTGCGCGCGATCCGGAAACAGCTCGACGCTGTCCAGCAGCTTGGCGATCTCGCCGGCCGCGTCCGGGTGCCGGAACACCGGCAGGCCGAAGGTCGCCTCGGTGATGAAGAGATCGCACGGCACGACCTCGAACGGGGCCGCGGTGGGATCATGGGCGCGCTTGTAGTCGCCCGAGACGACCGCCCGAAAACCCTTCCACTCGAGCAGGATCTGGGCCGCGCCGAGCACGTGGCCGGCCGGGTGGAAGCTCGCCTTCACGCCGCCGCCGACGTCGTGGACCTCGCCATAGGCGGCGGGCCGGCGCGTCGAGCAGAACGCCTCGCCATAGCGCGCCGCCATGATGGCGAGCGTCTCCGGGGTCGCCATCACGGCGGCGTTGCCGGGCCGGGCGTGATCCGCATGGCCATGGGTGACCAGCGCCCGCTCCACCGGGCGGAGCGGATCGATGTGCAGATCGGCGGGCGGACAATAGAGCCCCTTGGGGCTCGGACAGAGCAGGTCTTCGGGGCGCATCGTCTACGACATAGGCTCCGCTATCCGGAACACCATACCCGTGACGGCGAGCAAATATTCCTGCAACGCAAAATCAAATGGCAGCGACAAGCGCCAAGATCAGCCGAAAAATGAGGTACTGTAGAACTAAAGTCAGACCGACGGCTAACGTCGTACGGAGCGCGGCTTGCAGCGGCTTATCTCTAATGTAACTCCATGTAAAATTGGTCATATTGAATAATACACTGCTTGTTATAATATACAAAACTATCGACACTACCAATGAAACCCCAAACCATACTGCTAGACCGCTCCCGGTCTTCACCCCCGCGACTAGGAATGCAGCTGAAAGCGTCATCCATTCCACGACTTTCATGAGCTCAGGCACTGTGGAATGAACCAGCCTGAAAAAGATCTTAGGCGTCATGTCTGCCCGCGTAAGGAAGCTCCACCAAATGGAGCTTAGACCCATCCATTGCTGAATCCATCACCCATTGGCTTTTTCGATCTGCCTTCACTCGATCGCCTCTCGCTCAACTCCGCCGCTGCCCGCCGGGACGAACAGTTATGCTTTTTGGTGCCTGAGCACCCTTTTCCTGCCCTTTGGGGGAACGTGGCCGTGGCAGCGGCCGGATAAGCGGTTGCGCGGGAGGATTTCCCGGAGGGGCACCGCCGCCACTCACTCCGGCAGCGGGGCGCGCCTGTCCCTCCCTCGCAGAGGGGAGGGTGGACGGCGGAGCCGGCCGGGTGGGGTGGCTCCAGGACAGAGCTTCTCGGCCGACCAAGAGCCCCACCCCACCCGTCGCTGCGCGCCGGGCCACCCTCCCCAAGCTGCGCTTGAGGAGGGATCAAGACCTCGCCCCTCCCTTCCCTCTCCTGCGCGCTTATCTTTCTCGCTGTGACCGCCCTCCCCCGCCCAGAGAACGCCGCCGTGCTGCCCGAGCGCTTCATGCGCTGGTTCGCGGGCCGCGGGTGGACCCCGCGCCCGCACCAGCTCGAGCTGCTGGCGCACGCCCGCGCCGGGCGGGATTCCCTGCTGATCGCGCCGACCGGCGCGGGCAAGACGCTCGCGGGCTTCCTGGCGACGCTGGTCGAGCTCGCGGCCGCGCCGCGCGGCGAGAGCGAGGGCGTCCACACGCTCTACGTCTCGCCCCTCAAGGCGCTGGCGGTCGACGTCGCGCGCAATCTCGAGCGGCCGGTGACCGAGATGGGGCTCGGCGTCCGGATCGAGGGCCGCACCGGCGACACGCCGGCCTCCCGCCGCCAGCGCCAGAAGCGCCAGCCGCCCGACATTCTGCTGACGACGCCCGAGCAGGTCGCGCTGCTGATCGGCGATCCGGGCGCCGCAAAACTGTTCGAGACGGTGCGGCGGATCGTGGTCGACGAACTGCATGCGCTCGCGCCCACCAAGCGCGGCGACCAGCTCGCGCTGGCGCTCGCCCGCGTGCGGGCGCTGGCGCCTTCGGCCACGATGGTCGGACTGTCCGCCACGGTGCGCGATCCGGATGAGCTCCGCCGCTGGCTCGTCGACCCGCGCCGCGGGCAGGATCTCGCCGATCTGGTCGAGGTCAGAGGAGGCGCCGCGCCGATCATCGAGGTCCACGAGACCGACGAGCGGCTGCCCTGGGCCGGGCACTCCGCGGCGCACGCCATGCCGGCGGTGTACGAGGCGATCCGGAAGCACCGCACCACGCTCGTCTTCTGCAACACCCGCGCCTTCGCCGAACTCGCCTTCCAGGAGCTCTGGCGGATCAACGACGACAATCTGCCGATCGCGCTGCATCACGGCTCGCTCGACGTCGGCCAGCGCCGACGGGTCGAGGCCGCGATGGGCGAAGGCCGGCTGCGCGCGGTCGTCTGCACCTCGACGCTCGACCTCGGCATCGACTGGGGCGACGTCGACCTCGTGGTGCAGGTCGGCTCGCCGAAAGGCTCCTCCCGTCTGCTGCAGCGGACCGGCCGCGCCAACCACCGGCTCGACGAACCCTCGAAGGCGCTGCTGGTGCCGGCGAACCGCTTCGAGGTGATCGAGTGCGAGGCGGCGCGCGAGGCCGCGCTCGCCGGCGAGCAGGACGCCGAGGCCGCCAAGCCCGGCTCGCTCGACGTGCTGGCGCAGCACGTGCTCGGGGTCGCCTGCGGAGGGCCGTTCGACGAGGACGCGCTCTACAGCGAGGTGACGTCCGCCGCCCCTTACGCCGATCTCGACCGCAAGACCTTCGCCGAGGTGGTGCAATTCGTGGCGACCGGCGGCTACGCGCTGCGGGGCTACGAGCGGTTCGCCAAGATCCGGCGCACCAGGGACGGGCTGTGGCGCGTCTCCAACCCGATGGTGGCGCAGAGCTGGCGGCTCAATGTCGGCACCATCGTCGAGGCCACCATGCTCAAGGTGCGCTTCGCCCGGTCGAAGGGCCCCGTCGGCCGCATGGCGGGCGGGCGCGTCATCGGGCAGGTCGAGGAGTATTTCGTCGAGACGCTGACGCCGGGCGACACCTTCATGTTCGGCGGCGAGGTGCTGCGCTACGTGGCGCTGGTCGAGAACGAGGTGTTCGTCACCCGCGCCGTCTCGGAGACGCCCAAGGTCGCGGTCTACGCCGGCGGCAAGATGCCGCTCACCACCGGCATCGCGGCCCATGTGCGGTCGGCGCTCGCGGACCCGGCGCGGTGGGGCGCGCTGCCGACGCAGGTGCGCGAATGGCTCGGCTTCCAGCAGGAGCGCTCGCTGATCCCGCAGCCCGACCAGCTGCTGGTCGAGACCTTCCCGCGGGGCGGCCGGCATTTTCTCATCGCCTACCCGTTCGAGGGCCGGCTGGCGCATCAGACGCTCGGCATGCTGCTCACGCGCCGGCTGGAGCGCGCCCGCGCGAAGCCGCTGGGCTTCGTGGCGACCGACTATGCGCTGGCGATCTGGGGGATGGGCGATCTCAGCGCGATGATCGACGCGGGCGCGCTGTCGCTCGACGCGCTGTTCGACCAGGACATGCTCGGCGACGACCTCGAGGCCTGGATGGCCGAGAGCGCGCTGATGAAGCGCACCTTCCGCAACTGCGCGATCATCGCCGGACTGATCGAGCGGCGCTTCCCCGGCAAGGAGAAGACCAGCCGGCAGGTCACCATGTCGACCGACCTCGTCTACGACGTGCTGCGCCGGCACGAGCCCGACCACCTGCTGCTGCGCGCCGCCCGGGCCGACGCCGCGCGCGGGCTGATCGACCTCGAACGCGTGGCGGAGTTTTTGGCGCGCGCGCGGCGGCGCATCGCGCACCGCGCGCTCGAGCGGATCTCGCCGCTCGCCGTGCCGATCCTGCTCGATGTCGGCCGCGAGCAGGTCTATGGCGAGGCGCAGGACGCGCTGCTGCGCGAGGCGGCCGAGACCCTGGTCGCGGAGGCGATGGGGCCGCGGTGAGGCCGTCGGCGGTATCCCACGATGGACCGCGCCGAACAGTTCCTGCTACGTTCCGCGCGATGATTCTCTCCGCCCTCCTCCGCCGCGACGAAATCGAGCCGACGCTCTCCATCGCGGGAGCGACGCTCGTGGCGGACGTCTCGGGCGCGCTCTACGAGCCGGACTCGGGCGCGCTGATCGTCGCGGACCTGCATCTCGAGAAGGGCTCGTCCTTCGCGCGCCGCGGCCAGTTCCTGCCGCCCTACGACACCGCGACCACGCTCGGCCGTCTGGCGCTGCTGATCGAGACCTACCGGCCGCGCGCCGTGATCGCGCTCGGCGACAGCTTTCATGATCGCTGGGGCGCGTCGCGGCTGTCGGGCCGGGACCGCGAGGCGCTCGCCGCGCTGCAGACCCGGCGGGACTGGATCTGGATCGCCGGCAATCACGATCCGGAGGCGCCGGCGGGCTGCGGCGGCGAGGCGATGGCGGAGATGCGGCTCGGCGGCCTGACGCTGCGCCACGAGCCGCGCGCCGGCGCGGCCGCGGGCGAGCTCGCCGGTCACCTGCATCCGGTCGCCAGGGTGGCGGCGCGCGGCCGCAGCCTCGGCCGCCGGCGCTGCTTCGCGACGGACGGCGCGCGGGTCGTGCTGCCGGCCTTCGGGGCCTATGCGGGCGGCCTGAACGTGCGCGACGCCGCCTTCGGCGACCTGTTCGGCGCGGGCGAGATGACGGCGTGGGTGCTGGGGGAGACGGCGGTCTACGCCATCCCGTCGATCGGGCTCAGGCCCGACTGAGGCGGCCGCGCCCGGCGCGGCTCACCACGTGTAGCGCAGGCCCACCGTCTGGTACTGCGCGCCGCCGCTGTTGTGGTTGAACACGGCGAGCTTGCCGCCCGAGCGGTGGTGGAAGCGGAACACCAGGTCCCAGTTCGGATTGTCCGGCAGGCCGAAGGTGATCTCGGGCGAGAGATAGTGCAGCACGTGCGAGGTATGGCTCGCCTTGTCGCGCTCGATGCCGTCGATCTTCGAGGCCCAGTTGAGGCCGGTCGAGACCGCCACCGTGGTGCGGACGTAGTCGTTCCAGGGGAACGCCTTCCAGCGCCAGTACAGCGCGCCCCAGGCTTCCGCCGCCTCCAGCGCGCCGAAGCGCTTGCCGACGCCGATCTCGGTCTCGAACGCCCAGAGGTCCCGATAGGTCAGCACCTCGCGCGAGAACGAGCCGCTGACCAGCGTCGAGTCCTTGGTCTTCCAGTTCCAGGGCGCGGTCTTGAACTTGGCGAAGATGTCCGACATCGGCGTGCTGATGTAGCGGCCGACATAGATCGTGGCCGAGCAGTTCATCTCGCAGGGGCCGAAAGGCGAGTGGAATTGCAGCGCGCTCTCCGCGGCCGGAGCCTGCGCCGCGACCGCAGGCGCCTCCGACGCCAGGTCCGCGGCCTGGGCGGAACCCGCCGCCATGCACAACACCATCGCCACGGCCGCGCCACCGACCGCCTGCAGCACCACGCTCATTTTCACGAAACCTGCCGCCCCCGAAGACGTTACCGAGCCCGCTCGGAGGGCACAGCTAGCACTCCCGGCGACGTTTTCCAATCTGGGCTCATCCGGCATGGGCCACCACCACCGCTGCGGCCGTGGTCGAGATCGTGGCGAGCGTCGCCAGCAGGATGCGCAGCCGGGGATACCAGCGGGGCGCCGCGAAGCGGGTGGAGCGCGCCGCGTCCACAGCGCCATGGGCCGCCAGACCCAAGGCCATGAGCCCGAGGCCCGTGGCCCCGCCGGCCATCAGGCCGAGCCAGCTCCAGAGCGGCGGCGCGATCGCCAGGGCGTAGAGCAGGTTCCGCGTCTCGCGGGACGGATGCCTCAGGGCGAGGCCCCAATGGACGCCGCCGAGGAAAGAGAGGATCACCGCGCCATAGGCCGTGAGCGCGGCCGGCACGTCGACGCCTTCGGCCGACGCAGGACGGAGCGCGATGACCAGCGACAGCGCGATGAACGGCACGAGCCCCGCCAGGCCGAGCGCCAGCGGAATCTCGGGGATCTCGCGATCCTCCCCGACCGGCTCTGATGCGATGAGCGTCATTCGGAGCCCTCAATCGCCCCGAGAATAGCAGCCGGCGCGAGGGCGAACAGGCGCCTGGCCCGCAGCGGCCGCGCGAGCGTCGCCTTTCGGAGACAGTCGCGCGCCCGGCGTCAGCGCCTGGCGGTCTTGGCCGCCGGCTGGTCCCAGCCCCCCGGGGGCTCGGCGATCGTGTTGGCGGCCGCGTCGACGGGCCGCGCCCGGAACGCGTCGACCGCCGCCTTCGCGGCAGGGAGCGCGGCGCCGAGCGCCTTGCCCACCTCGTCGCGCTTGCGGGCGGCGTCCTCGTCGCCCTGGGCGGCGGCCAGCGCGAACCATTTGTAGGCCTCCGCGAGGTCGCGCTTGCCGCCGAGGCCGCGCGCCCGCAGCACCGCGAGATTGTACTCGCTGTCCACGAGGCCGCGCTCCGCGGCCATGCGGAACCACACCACGGCGGCGTTGTAGTCGGGCTTGCCCAGCCCGCCCTCGGCATGGATCACGCCGAGATTGTGCATCGCCCGGACATTGCCGGAGGCGGCGGCCTGCTCGTACCAGCGGCGCGCCGTCTGGATGTCGCGCGTGACGCCCGTGCCCTTCTCGTAGAGGCTTCCCAGCCGGTGCTGCGCAGGGGCGAGGCCCTGACCGGCGGCCTTCTCGAGCCACCGGGCGGCGGCCGTCGGATCCGGCGCCGCGCCGCGGCCCTCGAGCAGGCGGGCGGCCAGTTCGAACTGCGCCGCGGGGTCGCCCGCCAGCGCCTTGCTGCCCAGCAGCGACTTGCCGAGCGCGGGCGGAAGATCCTCCTTGCCGCGGGAGATCGAACCGGTGGTCACCGGATCGGCGGCCTTCCAGGCGTCCGGGCCCTTCGGCGCGGTCGCCGGGGCGGCGCTCCCGAAGGCGTACTGGGTCAGGTCGGCGGCAGGGGCGCGCGGCGCCGCGATCTTGGCCGGCGCGTCCAGGTCAGCGTCCGGCGCGGGCGCCGCCGTGGCGCCGGTCGCCGGCGGGGCGATCTCCGAGCGCTTCTCGGCCGGCGCAGGAGCAGGCGCGTCCTCGGCCTCGGTCCGAGGCTCGGCCTGAGGCTCGGAACCGGGCTCGGGCTCAGGCTCGGGCGCGGGCTCCGCCGCCGCAGGCGCATCGTCCTCGGCCTGCGCGGAGCTCGACGGCTCAGACTGCCCAGACTGTTCAGACTGTTCAGACTGCGCGGCAGGCCCCGTCTCCGGCGCCGTCTCGGGATCGCCGCCGGTCATCCCGCTCGCAACGTAAAGCGCGGCCAGAACGATCAGCGCGGCGCCGACGCCGGTCAGGACCGGCCGCTTGCGGGCCTTGAGAGCGGCGATGACGCCGGACAGCCGCGAGGCGGGCGTCGGCTCGGTCTCGGCGGTCGCCGCCGCCTCGTCTTCGGCCGCCGACTGAACCGCGGCGCGGCGCGCGGCCGCGATGAAGGACGCCGCGGTCTGGGCCGCGGAGGACTGGCCGACGAATTCGCCGCGGCCATGCGGCGCGCTGCCGGGTTCCAGCGGATGGTCGGGGGAGAGATCGAGGTCGAGCTCGATCGGCCGGAACGGCGTGGTCTCGGGCTCCGGACGGACGGGCGGGAGCGGCTTTTCGGGCGCCTCCGCCTCGAGCTCGGCCATCGCGCGGCGCGCCGCGGCGCGCGCGGCCTCCGTGGCCTTGGCGCTCGGCGCTTCGACGGGCGCGCGCGGGCGCTCCTGTTCGGGCGCCGGCGGAGGCGTCCATTCGGACACGGCGGCGGGGGCCGGCGCGCGCGGGCCGTCCTCCATGCGCTCGAGCAGCCGCTCCAGCGTCAGGCGGACTGCGTCGAGCGTGTCGGCGGTGCGGCGCTCGGCCTGCGAGGCCGCAGCCCTCAGTTCGGCGAGCGCCTGCGCGATCTCGCCGCTCGCCCCGCCGCCCGAGAGCGCGGAGCGGGTGGCGTCGGCGGCCGCGCGCGCGGCCTCGGCGCCAAGACTGACGCAGCTCTGCTCGATGCGGGCGGCGACGCCGCTCATTGCGGCGTTGAGATCGTCCAGCCGGCCGTCATTGCGCTCCAGGCCGCTGACGATGCGGCCGATCTGCTCCTCCAGCGCCGCCGAGGACTGAACCTCGCCGGGACGGGCGACGAGCAGCTGTTCGGCGATCGAGCGCACCGCTTCCTCGACGCGGTCGAACGAGGCGCCACGGGCGCGCGTCGCCGCGGCCATGTCGTCGATCCGCTCGCTCAGGCCGTCGACGCTGCTGACGAGTTCTCCGACGGCCTCCGGCGCCGGCGCGACGGAGCGCGCCGAGAGGCTGGTGGCGAGCGTGTCGATCTTGCGGCCGAGCCCGTCGATCGCCTCGGGCCGGGCGACCGCGGCGATCTTCTCGATCTTGTCGTCGATGACCTCGAGCTTGCCCGTGATGTCCTTGAAGGCTGCGGCGCTCGGGGCGACCGGCGGCCGCGCCTTGAGGCCCTCGGTCAGCGCCTCGATCTGGCGGCCGAGATCGCTCATCGCGTCCGCCCGGGGGCGCGCATCGAGCTCGGCCCGGAAGGCCTCGTTCATGCGATCGAGTTCCTCGGCGCGGGCGCGGGACGCCTCGGCGATCGCGTCGATCTTGCCGTCGAGCGCCTCGACCTGGCCGGTCAGTCCCTCGACCGCCTCGCGCGCCGGGATCGCGGCGCTCTCGTGCCGGTCGAGCCGGGCGACGATCGACTGGATCTCGGCCGAAAGCTCGCCGACCGCGGAGGCGCGGGGGAAATGATCGAGTTCGCCGCGCACCTCCTCGATGCGCTGCGCGAGCGCCTCGACAGCGTCGGCGCTGCGCGGGCCGATCACGTCGAGCCGGGCCGAGATGGCCTTCAGCTCTTCGGCGAGCTCCGAAATGACCTGGGGGCTGGCCGCGTGGCCGCGCATCTCCTCGACCTGGGTGACCAGGGCGTCGATCGCCTTCAGCGCGCCGGAGTCCAGGCCCGAAGGCATGGCGGCGCCGAGCAGCCGCGACAGCGTCGCCATCTCGCTGGTGAGCTCGTCGAGATCCGAGCGCCGCGGCAGCTCCTCGACCGTGCGGCTGAGCCGCTCGATCTCCGAGCGCATCCCGGCGATGACGTCGGGATCGATGGCGGGTCGGGCGGCGGCCTTGGGCGCGGGCGCCGGCCGCAGGGCCGGCGAGGCGTCGGCCTCGTCGTCGAGCGTCTTCTGCCGCGCGGCGATCTCGGCCAGCGCGGCCCTCAGGGAGGCGATCGGGGGCGCGTCGCGGCGCGGCGGCGCGGCGGGCGCCGGAGCGGCGCGGGGCGCCTCGGTCAGCGTGCGGGCGAAGTCGGTCAGACGCGCCTCGACCTCGGGCGCGACGCGGGGCTCCGGCTGGGGCTCAGGGGCCGCCGCGAGCGGCGCAGGGGCCGCAGCGGACGGCGCGAGGGCCGCAGCGGACGGCGCGGGCTCGGCCGCCTCGACGCGCTTGGCGGTCTCGGCCCAGCGGGCGAGGCCCTCCAGCGCCTTGGTCAGACGGTCGTCGGCCTCCGGGACACGCTGCGCGAGCATGCCGACCAGCCTTTCGAGCTCCTCGGGCGCCGGATCGCCGGACCGCCGCGCATGGGCGAGACGCTCGGAGAGCTCGATGAGCGGCCGCGCTTCCTGCTCCGGCGCCATGCGCTCGGACCGGCGGCCCCTCGGATCGCTCACGCTCATATGACCCACCCCGAGAGCCCCCGCGGTCGCGGAAGCCTTGCGAAACTGTTGACGACGCGGCGCGCCGAACCGCCTGCGGCCACTTTTGACCGCCATAGTAAACAAGCCGTTAACCATGCCGCCGATCGACGACGTCCCCGCGGCCGCCGGGCGGCCCCAGAGGCTCCCTGACGGGCTCTGGCGCGAAGCCGCGCAGTGGGGCAAACAAGCGGTTCCTCCGAACCCCCGCGAGCCTCCCGATGCCGGCGCCGACTTCATCCGTGCCCGCGCGGACGCGCAGCGTCCTGGCGATCTACCGGCGCACCTGGGGCCTGCTCGGCGACGAGCGGAGGCTCGCCGGCTGGCTTGCCGTCGGCAATGTCGCGCTTGCGGTCGCGGCGTTCGCCGAGCCGGTGCTGTTCGGGCGGATCATCGACCAGCTGACCAAGGGCGGCGACGGGATCGGGACGACGGCCGCGCTGTGGGCGGCGCTCGCGCTCGCCGCCATCGGCGGGCGCGTGCTGGTGGGGCTGCACGCCGACCGCCTCTCGCACCGCCGGCGGCTCGCCGTGATGACGGAAGTGTTCGGCCACGCGCTGTCGCTGCCGCTCAGCTTTCACCGCCGCACCCATTCGGGGCGGATCGTGAAGGCGCTCATCACCGGCGCGAACGCGCTCGCGGACGTCTGGCTGTCCTTCTTCCGCTCCGGCTGCGCCACCCTGGTCGGACTGATCGCGCTGCTGCCGGCGAGCCTCGCGCTGAACCCGTGGCTCGGCTCAATCCTGATCGCGCTCGCGGTGGTGTTCGGGATCGCGATCACGCTGCTGCTGCGGCTGACGCAGAACCGGCAGGAGAACGTCGAGAGCTACCACTCCGACCTCGCGCAGCGCGCCGCGGACGCGATCGGCTCGGTCGCGGTGGTGCAGAGCTTCGCGCGGGTGAACGCCGAGATGGCGGGGCTGAACGGCGTGATGCGCCGGCTGCTCGACGTGCAGATGCCGGTGCTGTCCTGGTGGGCCTACGCGGCGGCCGCGACGCCGGCGGCCGGCACGATGACCGTGCTCGGCGTCGTGCTCGCCGGCGCGGCGCTGAACGCCCAGGGGCTGGCCTCCGTCGGCGAGATCGTGACCTTCGCGGCGCTCGCGGGCCTGGTGATCGCGCGGCTCGGCGACGCCGTGTCGCTGATCAACATGCTGCTGCTGAACGCGCCCCGCATCGGCGAGATGCTCGATCTGGTGGACGAGCGGCCGGAGGTGGCCGACCGGCCCGGCGCCCGCGATCCGGGCCGGCTCGCGGGCCACGTCGCCTTCGAGGGCGTCTGCTTCTCCTACGAGCCCGGCCGGCCGACGCTGGTCGACGTCAGCTTCGAGGCGCGGCCGGGCGAGATGGTGGCGCTCGTCGGCGCCACCGGCTCGGGCAAGTCCACCACGCTCGCCCTGCTGCACCGCGCCTTCGACCCGCAGGCGGGCCGCGTCACGATCGACGGGGTCGACATCCGCGACATGACGCTCGACGGGCTGCGCCGGAACGTCGGGGTGGTGTTCCAGGAGCCGATGCTGTTCGCCCGCTCGATCGCGGACAATCTGCGCGTCGGCAAGCCCGACGCGACCGAGGCCGAGCTCGAGGCGGCCTGCGCCAAGGCGCAGGTGCTCGACGTCGTCCGCCGGCTGCCCGAGGGGTTCGGGACGCTTCTGGGCGAACGCGGCGCGTCGCTCTCCGGCGGCGAGCGCCAGCGGCTCGCGATCGCCCGCGCGCTGCTCAAGGACCCGCCGGTGCTGGTGCTGGACGAGGCCACCAGCGCGCTCGACGCCGGCACCGAGACGCGCGTCCAGGCCGCGCTCGACGAGGCCCGCCGCGGGCGCGCCACGCTGGTCATCGCGCACCGGCTGGCGACCGTGCGCAGCGCCGATCTCGTGCTTGTGTTCGACCATGGACGGATCGTCGAGCGCGGCTCCTTCGCCGAGCTGGTCGCCTCCGGCGGGGCCTTCGCCGGACTGGTCGCCGCCCAGGAGCTGACGGCGCCTCCCGGCGCCCCCGCGATTGGCAATTGAGGCTCCAGAGGCTAAGCATGACCCAGCCAAAAAGCCGATCGCCGCTCGCCGCTCGCCGCAGCCGTCGCGCGCGGGCGACCCTGCACGCATGTTTTGAGTCCGCCGATGACGATGCAGATCCGCCGCCTCGCGGCGCCCCTTCTCGCTCTCATGCTCGGCTGGACCGGCTTCGCGGCCGCCAACCCGATGATCGTGGTCGACGTCCGCACCGGCGGCGTGCTCGAGGCCAATGAGGCGACCACACCCTGGTACCCGGCGTCCCTCACCAAGCTGATGACGACGCTGGTCGTGCTCAACGCCATAAAGGCCGGCCGGCTGACGCCGCAGACCCCGCTGGTCTACAGCGCCCGCGCGCAGGCCGAGCCGCCGAGCAAGATGGGCTTCCAGGTCGGCCAGACGGTCACCGTCGACGACGCGCTCAAGATGCTGATGGTGCAGTCCGCCAACGACATCGCCGTCACGCTGGCGGAGGGCGTGTCGGGCAGCTTCGAGGCCTTCGTGGCCGAGATGAACCGGACGGCGCAGCAGATCGGCATGACGAACTCGAACTTCGTCAATCCGCACGGCCTGCCGGTCAGGCCGGGACCGGATCTTCAGCGCAGCACCGCCCGGGACTTCGCGGTGCTGGCCGTGACGCTGCTCCGGCAGCATCCCGAGCACGCCTCGCTGTTCAACATCGAGGCGCTGCGGATCGGCGACCGGATCCTGCGCAACCACAACGGCCTGATCGGCCGCTATCCCGAAGCCGACGGCATGAAGACCGGCTACACCTGCTCGGCCGGCTACAATCTGGTGGCCACCGCGACGCGCGGCGGCCGCCAGCTGGTCACCGTGATCCTCGGCGCGCCCAATCCGCTGACGCGGTCCGAGAAGGCGATCGACGCCTTCGAGCGCGGCTTCCAGGCGACGTCGGCGCGGGGCGCGCTGGGTTCGATGCGGGACGTCACCGCCGCCTTCACGCTCGACCTCAGGGAGCAGATGTGCGGCAAGGCTTACGCCAAGGAGCGCACGGCGCTCCGCAAGGCGGCGGAGAGCCATCCCTGGGCCGAGCGGCTGATGACGAAGCCCGCGGTGTCGCCGATCCTGGTGTCCGCGTCGCCCGTGCCGGGGCAGACCCAGGTCGCTGGCGAGCCGAGCGGCGTGAACGAGGACGCGCCGTCGGCCTTCGCGCCGACGCCGGGAACGACCCCCGCCGTCGCTGGGCAGACGGTGAAGCCGGGCTCCGCCAAGGTGCGCTCGCTCGCGGCTCCGAAAGGCAAGGCTGCATCCCAGAAGTCGACCGCATCGAGGAAGACGCCTCCGAAACCGAAGACGGCGCCGGCGGCGCTCAAGCGCGACAAGAAGATCGATCTCAAGCCCGCCCTGAAGACGGGCGACGGCGCCCAGCCGGTGCCGGGTTCGATCTACCGCAACGCCGCGCCCACCAACGGCAAGTCCGCCTTCTGATCGCGACCGCGGTTCCGCAGATGACCGACAGACGCCCGGAGCCGATCCCGCTTGCGGTGCTGACCGGGTTCCTCGGAGCCGGCAAGACCACCCTGCTCAACCGGCTGCTGCGCGACCCGGCGCTCGCCGACGCCGCGGTGGTGATCAACGAGGCCGGCGAGATCGGCGTCGATCATCTGCTGGTCGAGCATGTCGCGGACGGCGTGGTCGCTCTCGCCGGGGGTTGCCTGTGCTGCTCGCTGCGCGGAGACCTGATCAACACGCTCGAGGATCTCCTGCGGGCGCGCGACAATGGCCGCATTCCGCCGTTCCGGCGGCTGGCGATCGAAACCAGCGGCCTGGCCGATCCGGTTCCCATCCTGCAGACCCTGACGCTGCATCCCTATCTGGCGATGCGCTACCGGCTCGCCGCCGTGCTCGCCGTCGTCGACCCGACCACGGCCCCCGAGACCATGGCGGCGCATCCGGAAGCGGCCCGACAGGTCGCGATGGCCGACCGCGTCGCGCTGTCGAAGCTCGACCTCGCCAGTCCGGAGGACGTCGAGCGCACGACCGGCCTGATCCGCCGGCTGAACCCCGCCGCCGAGCTCCTGGAGGCGCAGGACGCGGACGCCTCGTCCCTGTTCGCCGAGGCCTCGCCGCGGGCGCTGGATCTGACGCCGCTCGCGGAGGGCCATGGCGCGATCCGGGCCGTCTCGCTCGCCAGCGAAGCGCCGCTGACGCGGGCGAGCTACGACATGTTCGTCGACCTGTTGCGCTCGGCGCATGCGCCGAAGCTGCTGCGCCTGAAGGGCCTCGTGAAGATCGCCGAGGACCCGCGGCGCCCGCTCGTCGTGCAGGGCGTGCGGCATGTGTTCGCCGAGCCGCGCTTCCTCGACTCCTGGCCGGACGGAGACGCCCGCACGCGGCTCGTCGCGATCGGCGAAGGTCTGCCGGCCGACCTGCTCGCGACGCTCTACGCCGCCTTCGCCGGACGGGTCGCGCCCGACCGGCCGGACCGCGCGGCGCTGCTCGACAATCCGCTCGCCCCGCGCGGCGGTGGACTGCTCTCCTAGAACATTACGGCGGGCTGGACAGAGCGCCTCCGCGCGGGCTTCAGTCCACCCAAATACGACGCCCGCCGTTCCGGCGAGACGGGCGCGAGCAGGAGGGGACATGGCCGGCAGGTCACGATTGGCGCGCGAATGGACCTTCCTCGCGGGCATCCTGCGCGCGCTCAAGGCCACCACGCATATCGGCCGCAACCGAAGCCGCGTCTTTCCCCACGTCGTCGCCGAACTCGCCGAGCAGCATGGCGACCGGCTCGCCCTGATCTCGGACCGCGAGACCTACACCTACGCGCAGTTGAACGCCCGCGCCGACGCCTATGCGCGCTGGGCCCATGCGAACGGCGTCCGCAAGGGCGACGTGGTCGCGTTGATGATGCTCAACCGGCCCGACTACCTCGCCTTCTGGGTGGGGGTGCTGCGGGTCGGCGGCGCGGTCGCGCTGCTGAACACCAACCTGTCAGGCCGGGGGCTCGCGCACTGCGTCTCGATCGTGCGGCCGAAGCACGTCGTGGTCGGGGCCGAATGCGAGGAGGCCTATCTGTCGGCTCAGCCCTTCGTGACCTCTTCGCCCGCGCCGACCGCCTGGTTGCATGGCGGCGGCTCTGCGGGCTGGCCGCGCGTCGACGAGGCCGCCGAGGCGCTCGCGGGCGAGCCGCTGCCGGCCTCGGAGCTGCCCGAGCTCACGATCGAGGATCGCGCGCTGTTCATCTACACCAGCGGCACGACCGGGCTGCCGAAGGCCGCCAACATCAACCACTACCGGCTGATGTCGATCAGCCACGGCTTCTGCGGCGCGATGGGCATCGAGGCCGAGGACCGGATGTATGACTGCCTGCCGATGTACCACACGGCCGGAGGGGTCATTGCGGCCGGCAGCCCGCTGCTCGCCGGAGCCTCGGTGGTCATCCGGGAGAAGTTCCAGGCGCGGCGGTTCTGGGACGACGTGGCCGCGACCGAATGCACGCTCGCGCAATATATCGGCGAGCTGTGCCGCTACCTGATCCATCAGCCGGAATGCGCGGCCGAGAAGACCCACAAGCTGCGTCTCGTCTGTGGCAATGGCCTGCGGCCGGATGTGTGGCCGCTGTTCGAGCAGCGCTTCCGGGTGCCGACCATCCTCGAATGGTACGCGGCGACCGAAGGCAATGTGGCGCTGTTCAACTTCGACGGGACGCCGGGCGCGGTCGGCCGCATCCCCTGGTATCTGAAGCACAAGTTCCCGGTGAAGATCGTGCGCTGCGATCTCGCGACAGGCGAGCCGGCGCGCGGGCCCGACGGGTTCTGCGTGGAATGCGCGCCCGGCGAGACGGGCGAGGCGATCGGCCTGATCCTGAACGATCCGGCCAAGCCCTCGGCGCGCTTCGAGGGCTACGCCGATCCGGAAGCCACCCGGCGCAAGATCCTGGCGGACGCGTTCCAGAACGGCGACCGCTGGTTCCGGACCGGCGACCTGCTGCGGCAGGACGAGCGCGGCTACTTCTATTTCGTCGACCGCATCGGCGACACCTTCCGCTGGCGCGGCGAGAACGTCGCCACCACGGAGGTGGCCGAGGTTATCTCGACCTATCCGGGCGTGCGCGAGGTGTCGGTCTATGGCGTGCCGGCGCCCGGCTATGAGGGGCGCGCCGGCATGGCGGCGATCTCCCCCGCCTGCGCGGAGCTCGATCTCCAGGGCCTGCACGCGCATATCGAGCAGCATCTGCCCTCCTACGCCCGCCCGGTGTTCCTGCGGGTCACCGGCGAACTGCTGGTCACGGGCACGCTGAAGCAGCGCAAGGTGGAGCTGGTGACGGAGGGCTACGATCCGTCGCGCGTGACGGACCCGCTCTACGTCGCGCAGCCGGAGGAACGGCGCTTCCGCCCGCTCGACCCGGAGCTTCACGCGGAGATCGGCGCCCGCAAGGTCCGGCTCTAGCTGCGCGGCGCCCTCTGGTTAACGGAACCTTGCCGCTCCTGCGCGGATTTTCCGAAGTCCTTCTCGATCTTCATTTACGGCGTTTCCGAACCCATCCTTAAGCGGCCTCCGCTACTCGTCGAGGATCGGATGAGGACGAAGCCAGACATGAACGTCGAGGCGAGCACGCCTTACGAGGCGGGAGGGCCGGCTCGCATGAGCGGGCCTGCACGGCTCGTGGAGCGCGTGCGCCGGCTGCTGTCCGACCGCTCCGACACCGCCATCGCCCAGAAGGTCGCGGGCGGCGCCTTCCTGATCCGCGTCGTCAACGCCGGCATCGCCTTCGTGTCGCAAATCCTGCTGGCGCGCTGGATGGGCGAGACCGAGTACGGCGTCTACGTCTATGTCTGGACCTGGGTGCTGCTCCTCGGAGGGCTGACCAGTTTCGGCCTCGGCTCCGCGCCGCAGCGCTTCATCCCCGAATACAGCGAGTCCGGCCAGCAGTCCCTGCTGCGAGGCTTCCTGATCGGCTCCCGCGTGATGTCGATGGTCTCCGCGACCGTGATCGCAGGGCTCGGCGTGCTGGGGATCTGGCTGTTCGGCGACCGGCTCGAGAGCTGGACCGTGGTCCCGCTCTACCTCGCATGCTTCTGCGTGCCGATGTACGTGCTGACGGACGTGCAGGACGGCATCGCCCGCTCCTTCAACTGGATCGACGTCGCGCTCGCGCCGGCCTATTTCGTGCGGCCGCTGCTGATCCTGCTGCTGCTCGGGGCGCTGAGCTACGAGAACTTCGCAGCCACCGCGACGACCGCGATGGCGGCCACGATCATCGCCACCTGGGCGACCTCCATCGCCCAGCTCACGATGCTCGAGCGCAGGCTGAAGCGTCGGCTGCCGCCGGGACCGCGCGCCTACGCGCCCGTGACCTGGCTCAAGATCTCGCTGCCGATCTTCATGGTCGAGGGGTTCTACCTGCTCCTCGCCTACACCGACGTGCTGGTGCTTTCCGCGTTCCGGGGCGCGGACGAGGTCGGCGTCTACTATGCGGCCGTGAAGGTGATGTCGCTGGTCGCCTTCGTGTCCTTCTCGGTGGCGGCGGCCGTCGCGCATCGCTTCGCCGAATACTCGGTCGCGGGAGAGCGGGACCGGCTCGAGAAGATGGTGCGGAACGCGGCCCGATGGACGTTCTGGCCGTCGCTGGCCGGAACCGTCATCATCCTCGCCTGCGGCTGGCCGATCCTGTGGCTGTTCGGCCCCGGCTTCACCGACGGCTACCCGCTGCTGCCCGTGATAGCGGTCGGGCTCCTCGCCCGCGCCAGCGTCGGCCCCCTCGAGCGCCTGCTCAACATGCTGGGGCAACAGAACCTCTGCGCCGCCGTCTATGGCGCCGCCTTCCTGCTGAACCTCTGCCTCTGCGTGGCCCTGGTTCCCTATTGGGGCGCGATCGGGGCCGCGATCGCCACCTCCACAACGCAGGTCCTCGAAACCGTGGTGCTCTTCAGCCTCACCCGCCGCCGGCTCGGACTCGGCGCCCTTCCCTGGCGGCGTGCGGCGCCGGCCATGGCCGACGGCGCCGCAGCGGCTGCGGCCGCAACCGTGGCCGATGTCCCGGCCTCGCCCGGCCGCGCCTCCGCGCCGCCGCCTCCCGCCGACGCCCCCCTGCCCTTCCGGTTCGAGCTCATGACGCTCGAAGACCTCGAGGGGCGCCGCTCCGCCTGGGACGACCTCGCGTCGCGCGCGTTGGAGCCGAACCTGTTCTGCGAGGCGGACTTCGCGCTCGCGGCCCGGCGCATGGCGGCGAACCGGCGGGTGCGCATGGCGGTCGTGTGGGACGATGAAGGCCCCGGCGCGCCGCGCATGATGCTGGCGGTCGCGGTCAGGCCTCGCCGCCTGCTCCCCCTCGTGCGGATGCTGACCAACACCGACTGGGCGTTCTTCGGCGCGCTGGGAACGCCGCTGCTCGACCGCGAGCGGCCGACGCTCGCCCTCGAGAGCTTCCTCGAAGGCCTGCGCGGTCTCGGGCAGACGATGTTCCTGTTCCGCTTCCTGCCCGAAAGGGGCCCGACCGCCGACGCGGTGCGGGCGGCGGCCGCCCTCCTGGGACGGCCGATCGTGCGGGTCTCGGGCCACGAGCGGGCGATGCTGCGCTCCGCCCGCGACGCCGAGGATTATCTGACGCATTCGCTCTCGGCCAAGAAGCTGAAGGAGCTGCGCCGCCAGTTCCGGCGCCTCGCCGACGAAGGTCCCGTGGACTTCCGGGAGGCGCGCGCGCCGGCCGACGTCGCCGCCGCGCTGGAGCGTTTCCTTGACCTCGAGGCGCGCGGCTGGAAGGGCCAGAAGGGCTCCGCGATGCGCCTCCACGCCTGCCAGACAGGCTTCCTGCGCGAGCTCTTCGCCCGCCGCGCCGAGAAGGGCGAGGCGCGCGTCCTTGAGCTCTTCGTCGGCGAGCACCTGATCTCCTCGGGACTTGTGCTCACCAGCGGCCGGACCGCCTGGTTCTACAAGACGGCCTATGACGAGCAGCGCTCGAAGTGCTCGCCAGGCGTCCAGCTGACCCTCGAGCTCACCCGCCGGATGCTCGATGACGATGGAGTCGACCTGGTCGACTCGACCGCGATCGCGGATCATCCGATGATCGATCACATCTGGCGGGAGCGTCTCGCGCTCGGGGATTGGCTGATCGCCGTCCGTCCCGGAGCCGGACCGCTGGTGATGGCCTCGGCGCGGGCCGAAACGTTGCGCCGACGACTTCGCGCGATCGCCCGCGATCTCTATCACCGCTTGAAGGACAGAACCCGATGACCGCCCTCAGCGCCGACGCGGCCGAGCTCGCCGCGAACTATCCGCTCCGGCATTTCCGGATTTCGCACGACCTCGCCTCGCATCCGCTGCTGCAGCTGCCGCGGCTGATCGAGCTCACCCGGGAGCTCGACCGGGACCGGATCGAGTACAATTCCGGCAAGCTGCAGGTGAACCAGAAGGCCGACGAGACGCCGCTGGTCGACATGCCGCCGGAGGAGGTCGTCCGCAAGATCGAGACGGCGGGCGCCTGGATGGTGCTGAAGCGCGTCGACACCGTTCCGGCCTACCGGGCGATGATGGAGGAGGCGCTGCTCTCGATCGCCCGGCAGCTCGGCCACAAGAGTCTCGACGGCGCGAGCTTCCGGGAGATCGAAGGCTTCATCTTCGTGTCCTCGGCGAACTCGGTGACCCCGTTCCATTGCGACAACGAAGACAATTTCTTCGTCCAGATCCGCGGGCCGAAGTTCTTCCACCTGTTCGACAATGACGACCGATCGCTGGTCTCCGAGGAGCTGCTGGAGAGCGCGCCCACCAAGCACCGCAACCTGCCCTACCGGCCGGAGTTCGAGAGCCGCGCGACGGTCTACGAACTGGCGCCCGGCGAAGGCGTGTTCGTGCCCTACCAGGTGCCGCACTGGGTGCGGACGGGCGACGACTACTCGATCTCGATGGCGATCACCTGGCGGTCGGCGGACGTGGTCCGGCGCAACAAGCTGATCTTCATGAACGCCTGGCTGCGCGAGAAGGGCTTTCCGCAGGCCGCGCCCGGCGCCCGCCCTGCGCTCGACGGGCTCAAGGTCGCAGCCTACACGGCGGCCCGCTCCGCGCTGGAGCCGCTGCGGCGCAACGAGTCGATGCGCCGCCTGCTGCGCCGGGTGATCTTCGGCGAGAAGGCGAACTACTTCGACGCTGCCCACAAGGCGGCGGAGCAGAAGAAGGCGGCGTAGGCCGAAGCGCCGCACGCGTCCGGGCGCTCACTCCGCGTCCCGGAGCGCGCGACGGATCAGCTTGCCTGTCGTGGTGAGCGGCAGCGCCTCCACGAAGGCGACCTCGCGCGGGTATTCGTGCGCGGACAGCCGCTCCCGCACGAAGCGGCTGAGCTCGCGCGCGAGCTCAGCGCTGGGCGAAGCGCCGGGCCTCAGCTGCACGAACGCCTTGACGATCTCGGTGCGCAGCGGGTCCGGCTTGCCGACGACCGCGGCGAGCGCGACCGCGGGGTGGCGGGCGAGGCAGTCCTCGATGTCGCTCGGCCCGATCCGGTAGCCGGACGAGGTGATCACGTCGTCGTCGCGGCCGAGGAAGCGGAAATAGCCCTCCTCGTCGACCAAGGCCTGATCCCCGGTCGTCAGCCAGCCGTCGCGGAACCTGGCGGCGGTGGCCTCCGGCTGGCGCCAGTATTCGAGGAACATCACCGGGTCGGGCGCGCGGATGCAGATCTCGCCCGCCTGGCCGGGCGCGCACGCGCGGCCTTCTTGGTCCAGAACCGCCACCCTGTGCCCGGGGACCGGCTTGCCCGTGAACCCGGGCTTCGAGACGCCGAGGGCGGCCGCCGAGGCGAGCACATAGTTGCACTCGGTCTGGCCGTAGACCTCGTTGACCGGCGCTCCCAGCGCTTCCGGCGCCCATTCGAAGGCGGCCTCGCTCAGCCGTTCGCCCGCCGAGACAAGGCTGCGGAGCGGCGCCCGCAGCCGGCCCCCCGGCCCCTCGACCTGCGCCATCATCCGCAGCGCGGTCGGCGGGATGAAGGCGTTGCGCACGCCAGTCTCCTCGATCAGCGCGAATGCGCCGGCCGGATCGAACTTGGCGGCGGGCTGCGCCACCACAGGGACTCCGTGATGGAGCGCAGGCGCGAGCAGGTTGAGCAGGCCGCCGGCCCAAGCCCAGTCGGCCGGCGTCCAGGCGAGATCGCCAGGGCGCGGAAAGCCGTCATGCGTCATGCGAAAACCCGGAAGGTGGCCGAGCAGCACGCGCGCGGCGTGCAGGGCGCCCTTCGGCGGCCCCGTGGTGCCTGACGTGTAGATCATCAGCGCCGGATCGTCGGGCGATCCGGCGACCGGCTCTACGCCGCCGCCGGCCGCCAGCAGGGCCGCGTAGTCGAGCGCATCCCCCTCCGCGCCGTCGGTCGACACGATGGTCTCGAGCGCGGGCAGCGGCTCGTCGACCTGGCGCAGCCGGGCGAGCCCCGCCGCGCAGGTGACGAGCGCCCGCGCGCCCGAATCCCTCAGCCTGAACGACAGCGCGTCCGGGCCGAAGGCGAGCGCGAGCGGCGTCGCAATCGCCCGAAGCCGGGAGGTGGCGACATGCGCCGCCACGGCCTCCGCGCCCTGCGGCAGGAAGATCGCCACCCGGTCGCCGCGCCCGACGCCCCGGCGGGCGAGCGCGGCGGCGAGCGCCTGGGAGGCGTCGCGCAGCGCGCCATAGCTGGTGGCGACGAGCGGTTCTCCGGGACGCTTGGTCAGGAGCGCCGTCCGGCCGGGGCTCCGCAGCGCCCAGCGGTCGCAGATCGCCTCCGCTATGCTGAAGCGCGCCGGCAGGCGCCAGCGGAAACGCCGGCGCAGACTTTCATGCGGATCCGCCGCAGCCATCAGGGCCGTCGCCCGTCAGCCGGCGAGATGCGCGAAGGCGCGAACCACGTTCTCATAGACCGAGCGCTTGAACGGCACGATCATCCCCGGAAGCTCCGACATCGGCGCCCAGCGCCACTCGGAGAACTCCGGCTTGTGGCCGGGCGGCGTGAGGTCGATCTCGGAATCGTCGCCGGTGAACCGGAAGGCGAACCAGAGCTGCGTCTGGCCGGCGAATTTTCCGGAGCGGGTGCGCGCCAGCACCTCTGGGGGGAAGTCGTAGCAGTACCACTCCGGCGCCTCGGCGAGCAGTTCGACGGAGCGGACGCCTGTCTCCTCGACCAGTTCGCGCTTCGCCGCCGCCAGCGGATCCTCGTTTCGGTCGATGCCGCCCTGCGGCATCTGCCAGCGGTAATCCATCTTGTCCGGGTCGTGCTGGCCGCCCCGCCGCTTGCCGACGAACACCAGACCATCCCGATTGAGCAGCATCACCCCGACGCAGCGCCGGTAGGGAAGCCGCGCGGACCCGTTTCCGCCCCCGTCGCGCGGCGTCACGACGGCCCCTGCGGCCGAACCGCCGCGCTGATCGGGGCCAGCGCCACGCCGCGGTCGGCGAGCTTCTCCGCCCAGGCGGCGATGCGCTTGAGACTGAGCGGCGAAGCGGTCGCCCAGCCGACCGCGGTCCCGTCCGCCTTCGCGGCGCGCTCGAGATCGGCGAGCGCGGCGTCGATCGCGGAGGCCTCGGCCACGAGGTCGATCTGGGTCGCAGGGCGCGCATGCACCAGCCCGGCCTGCGCGGCGGCGACGTCCGCGCGGCTCTCGCCGCCGGCCGGGGCGGCGAACATCACGCCGCGGCGCGCGAGTTCGGTGAACATCGGCGTCAGAGCGGCGTCCGTCTCCAGGAACTTGCCGCCGCCGAGCGGCGCCACCCCGACATAGCCTTTCGCCCGACCGAGCGCCCATCGCAGGCGTTCGAGATTGGCGGGGGCCGGCAGGCTGGTCAGAAGCGTCTGCGGACCGGTGTCGTTGCCCGGATACCCGTAAGGCTCCATCGGCGCCTGGATGAGAATTTCGTGGCCGCGCGCCCGCGCCTTCTCGACCTGCTCGCCGACGTCCTTGCCATAGGGCGAGAAGGCGAGCGTCACCGGAGCCGGCAGCGAGCCCGTCGCGGTCTCCGTCGCCTCGCGGCTCACGCCCAGATTGGCGACGATCAGGGCGACCCGGGCCTTGGCGGCGGTCGCCAGCTGCGGCCGGGCGTAGACGTCGAGCGGCCGTCGGCCGTCGGCGCCGATCCGGGGCAGCGGCCCGTAACGGCTGTCCTCGAGCAGCGCGGTCTGGATCGCGGAGGACGGGGCCTGGCCGTCGGCAGCCTGATCGTCGGCGCCGGGAATCCGGATGATCACCGGCCCCGCCTTCGGCATCGGGTCGCCGGGCCGCACGATCGGAACGCCGTCACGAACGCCGGCGCCTGGCTGAGAGGGCGTGGGCGTCGTCTGGCCGGGCTGGGCGGGGGGCGGCGGCGCGCGGCGCTCGATCGCGGCGACCGCGACCGGCTCGCCGCCGAGCGGATCGTCCGCCAGCATCGCCCACAGACCCACGAAGGCGAGCGTCGCCCCGACCACGCAGGCCAGCGCCAACGCGCCGTCGACGCGCGACCGCGGACGCAGGGACTTGCGTCCCGCGCGCGGCATGAGCGGCTTTTCGAGGTCGTCCTGCGTCATGAGGCCCGCCGATCGCGGACGAGTCTAACGGATTCGCGAGACGGCCGCCGAGAACTTGGTTCCCGACGGCCGTGAATGCGTCAGAGCGTGGCGACCGCGCCTCAGTTCGCGCTGGTCTTGTTCTGCGGCGGGAAGTTGGCGTTCGACTGGATGCCGTGCATCAGGTCGAAAGCGTAGTTCAGCTGCTTGTCGTCCTTGCGCTCCGGCGGGATGTAGGCCGAAGAGCCGGACTGCTCCTGCTCGCCGTTCTTGAGGTGCCCCTTCAGGCCCGCCTCGCCCTTGGTCTCGTCCTTGCCCTTGACGTCGTCGGGGATGTCCTGCCCGACCTCGATGTCGGGCATGATGCCCTTGGCCTGGATCGACTTGCCGGAGGGCGTGTAGTAGCGCGCCGTGGTCAGCCGGATCGCGCCGGCGGTGCCCAGCGGGATGATGGTCTGCACCGAGCCCTTGCCGAAGGAGCGCGTGCCCAGGATGGTCGCGCGCTTCTGGTCCTGCAGGGCGCCGGCCACGATCTCCGACGCGGAGGCCGAGCCGCCATTGATCAGCACGATCACCGGCTTGCCCTTGGCGAGGTCGCCCGAGCGCGCGTTGAAGCGCTGCGACTCGTCCGGGTTGCGGCCGCGGGTGGAGACGATCTCGCCCCGCTCCAGGAACGCGTCCGACACCGCGATCGCCTGGTCGAGCAGCCCGCCCGGATTGTTGCGCAGGTCGACGACGTAGCCCTTGAGCTTGTCGCCCGCCTTGTCGGAGATCTGGTCGATGGCCTTGCTCAGGCCCTCGAAGGTGGTGGCGTTGAACTGGCTGACGCGGATGTAGCCGATGTCGTCGCCGGCGAGCTCCCACTTGACCGAGTCGAGCTTGATCTTGTCGCGGACGATCTTGACCTCGAGCGGCTTCTCCTGCCCCTCGCGCTGGATGGTCAGCGTGATCGGCGTGTTGACCGGACCACGCATCTTGTCGACCGCCTGCTCCAGGCTCAGCCCGTCCACCGGCTCGCCGTCCAGCTTGGTGATGACGTCCTTGGCCCGGATGCCGGCGCGGGCGGCCGGGGTGTCGTCGATCGCGCCCTCGACGCGGATCGCGTTCTCGAACATCTGGACCTTGATGCCGAGACCGCCGAACTCGCCGTCGGTGTTGGTGCGCATCTCCTTGAACGCCTTGGCGTCCATGTAGCTGGAATGCGGATCGAGCCCCGACAGCATGCCGTTGATCGCCGACTCGACGAGCTTGGCGTCGTCGGGCTTCTCGACATAGTCGGCCCGCACCCGCTCGAACACATCGCCGAACAGGTTCAGCTGGCGATAGGTGTCGGCGGCGCCGGCGGCCTCGGCGACGGAGCCGAAGAAGGCGCGCGGCTGCAGGGCCATTCCGGCGGCAGACGCGCCGATCACCGCTCCGAAAAGGATCAGGGAAACTTTCCGCATTATCCGCCTACCTTTTCGCCAGGGGTCCCGGCCCACCAGGGCGACGGGTCGATCGTTCCCCTATCCTTGCGGAACTCGACGTAGAGCACGGGCCGTGCGGTGGGGGAAGTCGCCGCCTGTCCGGACGGGCTCGCTTCGCCGCGCATCGTTCCCACGGGTTCGCCTGCAAGGACGAACTGATTCAAGCCGACCGTGATGCGCTCCATTCCCGCAAGAAGGATATGATAGCCGCCGCCGGCGTTCAGGATCAAGAGTTCGCCGTAGGACCGGAACGGTCCGGCGTAGACCACCCACCCGTCGGAGGGCGCGGTCACCGACGCCCCCGGCGCAGCCGCGAACGAAACGCCCTGCTCCTCGCCGCCGGAGGGGTTGCGCTGACCGAAGGTGCGCAGGCGCTTGCCCGCAACCGGCAGCGGCAGCATGCCCCGCGCCTCGGCGAATGGAATCGCGGGCGCCAGCCGAGCCGAGTTTTGCAACGCTGCAAGATCACGTCCTCCCCCCGGCGCGGCAGGAGGCGTCTTGGCGGCTTCAGCCGCCGCGCGGGCCGCCTGCTCCTGCTCCATGCGCGCGATCAGCGCCTCAAGGTCGCTGACATTGTGCGCGATCGTGGCCGCCTTGCTGGCCTCCGCCGAGAGGTCGCCCTCGCGCTGGCCGAGCTGGCGCTGGCGCTCGTCGACCAGCGCGGCGAGCCGCTCGCGCTCCTCGCCGAGTTGCTTGAGCTCGCCCGCCATCGCGTCGCGCTCGCTGGTCAACATCTCCTTCAGGCGCGCCATCTCGCGCAGATCCGAGGCCAGCGACTCGGCCTCCGCGCGCATGTCGGGAACCACGGCGCCCAGCAGGATCGCGGAGCGGATCGCCTCGAGCGCGTCGTCCGGACGGACCAGCAGCGCCGGCGGCGGCTGCCGCCCCATGCGCTGAAGGGCGGCGATCACGTCCGCCAGAACCCCGCGGCGGCGCTCCAGCGACGCCTTGAGCTGGCGCTCCGACTCACCGAGGTCGCCGATCCGCCCCGCCCGCTCCTCGACCTGCCGCTCGCGCTCGCGGATGGAGGTCGCGGTGTCGACCAGGCTCGCCTGCAGCTTGCCGCGCTCGCCCTTCAGCGCCTCGATCTCGGCGGCCAGCCGCTGGCGGCGCTCCTGCGTCTCCTTGAGGCTCTGGCGCGCCTGTTCAAGCGCCTCGCGCTGCCGCGCGGCCGCCTCGGAGGCCGGCGTCGTCTCGGCGCGCGCGGCCGAGGCGGCTCCGGCGAGGGCGAGACAGATCAGCAGAGCGCGAAGCGGCCGTGACGTCATCGGGCCATTTGAAACGCCCGCCGTTAAGCCTTCGTCAACCACGAGAGCGTGTCAGCTGCGGTGGTAGGGGTGGCCGGCCAGGATGGTCGCGGCGCGGTAGATTTGCTCCGCCAAAAGGATGCGGACGATCTGGTGGGGCCAGGTCATGGCCCCGAAGGCGAGCCGCATGTCCGCGGCCGCCAGGAACTCGGCCGAGAAGCCGTCTGCGCCGCCGATCACGAAAGCCAGCCCCGCGGCGCCGTCGTCTCGGCGCCGGCCGACATCGGCCGCGAAGGCCTCGCTCGACACGGTCTTGCCGCGCTCGTCGAGAGCGCAGATCGAGAACCGCGCATCGAGCGCCGCCCGCAGCCGCTCCGCCTCGTCGCGCTTGCGATCCTCGGGCCGGCGCGCGCGGCTTTCCTCGAGCTCGATGATCTCGGGCGCGTCGAGGCCGAGCGAGCGGCCGATCTGCCCGGCGCGCTCCACATAGCGGGCGACAAGCTCACGCTCCGGCCCGGCCTTGAGACGGCCGACCGCCGCGATCACGAGCCGCATGCGCCCTCAGATCAGGAGAGTGCGCCTTCGACGGGACGACCCGCCGACCACATCTTCTCGAGATTGTAGAACGCGCGCACTTCCGGGCGGAACAGATGGACGATCACGTCGCCCGCATCGATCAGAACCCAGTCGCAGTGTGGCAGTCCCTCGACCACGACCTTGCCGTGACCGCCCTTCTTCATCTCCTCGACCAGCTTGTCGGCGATCGCGCCGACGTGCCGGTTCGACCGCCCGGAGGCGATGACCATCTCATCGGCCAAGGCGGATTTGCCCCGCAGGTCGATGACCACGGTCTCTTCAGCCTTGTTTTCGTCGAGCACGTCGAGGATGAGGTGAAGCAACGCCGGGTTCGCCGCTGCGGGCGCTCCGGCGCCGATGTGAGACGCCATGTCGGACGTCTCCTTCAGCGCTATGGTGGACAGAGTTTTAGCCTTCCGTCTGCCGTCCTCAGGCCGGAATCCAGCTCCGGCCAATGCTTAACATACGCCCTGAGGCTGCGACATTTCAACCGCGGCATCTTCACGTCGGCGCGTTCTGCCCAGGATGCAGCGCTTCCTTGCGCAGGATCGTGGACGACAGCGCGGAGCGCGGACCGTGCAGGAAGCACCACGCGGGCGGCTTCATGCGGGACAGCGAACGCGCCTGCCGTTCCGGCACGCGGTAGCGCGCCAGCGCGTGCGCGGCCCGCGAGGACGGCGAGAAGGTCGCCCCGGGCCGGTCCACCACGGCGATCGGGACCAGGTCGGCGATCTCCCGCCAGCGCTGCCAGCCGTGAAAGCTCTCGAGGTTGTCGGCGCCCATGATCCAGACGAACGAGACCCCCCGGCAGCGAGCGGCCAGATAGGCGATCGCGTCATAGGTGAACCGCACCCCGATCGCGGCCTCGGCGTCCGACACCGAGATGTCCGGATGCGCCGCCGCCCGCCGCGCCGCCTCCATGCGCTGGGGCAGCGGCGGGAGCGCGTCGTTGTTCTTGAGCGGATTGCCGGGCGTCACCAGCCACCAGACCTGGTCCAGGCCCAACCGGCGCAGCGCCAGCAGGCTGGCGCGGCGGTGGCCCTCATGCGGCGGATTGAACGTGCCGCCGAACAGGCCGATCGTCATGCCGGGCGCGTGCGGCGGCAGCCGGGGCAGCCCGGTGCGTCCGCCGGGAAGGCGCAGCCGCGCGACCCGGCTCAAGAAAGCGCCGCCGCAGGCGGCAGGCGGCCGTCCCCTCGCCTCACGGCCGCGTCTGGCCCTGGCCCCGGACGCGATAGTTGAACGAGGTGAGTTGCTCCACGCCGACCGGCCCGCGGGCGTGCAGCCTTCCCGTGGCGATGCCGATCTCGGCGCCGAAGCCGAATTCGCCGCCGTCCGCGAACTGCGTCGAGGCGTTGTGCAGCACGATGGCGCTGTCGACCTCACGCAGGAAGCGCTCGGCGATCGCGGCGTCCTCGGTCACCACCGCGTCGGTGTGATGCGAGCCATAGGCCTCGATATGCGCCAGCGCGCCGTTGAGCCCGTCGACCACCCGGACCGCGATGATCGCGTCGAGATACTCGGTGCGCCAGTCCTCCTCGGTCGCGGGCCGCGCCTCCGGAACGGCGCGACGCGTCTCGGCGTCGCCGCGGATCTCGCAGCCGGCGGCGATCAGGGCCTGCGCCAGCGGGACCAGATGGGTGCCGGCGACCGCGCGGTCGACCAGCAGCGTTTCGGCCGCGCCGCACACGCCCGTCCGCCGCATCTTGGCGTTCAGGACGATGGAGCGCGCCATGTCGAGATCGGCGCCCTTGGCGATGAAGACGTGATTGTTGCCGTCGAGATGCGCGAACACCGGCACGCGCGCCTCGGCCTGGACGCGAGCCACGAGACCCTTGCCGCCGCGCGGCACGATGACGTCGAGATCACCGCCAAGTCCCGCGAGCATCTCGCCCACCGCGGCGCGGTCGCGGGTCGGGACCAACTGCACGGCGTCCTCAGGGAGGCCGGCTTCGCGAAGGCCGTGGGCTATGCACTCGACGATCGCGGCGGAGGAGCGGAAGCTGTCGGTGCCGCCGCGCAGGATCGCGGCGTTGCCGGCCTTGAGACAAAGCGCGCCGGCGTCCGCCGTGACGTTCGGCCGGCTCTCATAGATCACGCCGATGACGCCGAGCGGCGTGCGGACCCGCTCGATCGCGAGCCCGTTCGGCCGCGTCCACGCCGCGATGGTCTCGCCGACCGGATCCGCCAGCCCGGCGACCACCTCGAGGGCGTCCGCCACGCCGGCGAGACGCGCGGGCGTCAGGGTCAGCCTGTCGATGAACGAGGCCGCCACCCCGGCGGCCTGCGCGGCGGCGACGTCGGCGGCGTTGGCGTCGAGAACCGCCGCTTCCGTCTCGCGCAGCCGGCGCGCGGCCGCCAGCAGGGCGGCGTCCTTGGCGCTGCGCGGCGCAAGCGCCAGCACGCGCGAGGCGGCGCGCGCGCGCCGTCCGACATCGCGCATCAGCGTCGAGACGTCATCGGTCCTGAGTTCGGCGACGGCCGTCATGCGGGCCTCCTCGAAACGGACTGCTCACGTAGCGCTTTTGGGCCGGCTCGTCATCACGCGCCCCGGCCGGGCCGGGTTGCGTCTTCGTGACCCCGGCGCCTCACGCCCCGGTCAGCACCAGGTCGTCACGGTGGATGATCGCCGGGCGCCCCTTGAAGCCGAGGATCTTCTCGATCTCGGCCGAGGGCTTTCCGAGCAGGCGGTTGGCGTCTCCGGAATCGTAGGAGACCAGCCCGCGGGCGACCTCGACGCCGTCGGGGGCGCGCACCACGACCGCGTCGCCGCGGCTGAAATGGCCCTCGACCCGCGTGACGCCGGCCGGCAGCAGGCTGCGGCCGCGGTTGAGCGCGGAGGCCGCGCCGGCGTCCACGTAGATCGAGCCGCGCGGGGCCAGCACGCCGGCGATCCAGCGCTTGCGCGCCTGGCCGGGGTTCTCGTGCGGCAGGAACCAGGTGCAGCGCCCGCCGCGCTCGACCTCGCCGAGCGGGCTCATCACCTTCCCGGAGGCGATCAGCATATGCGCCCCGGCCCCGGTCGCGATGCGGCCGGCCTCGACCTTGGTGCGCATGCCGCCGCGCGACAGCTCCGAGGCCGGGCCGCCGGCGATCGCCTCGACGGAGGCGTTGACGCGCTCGACGATCGGGATGTGTCGCGCGTTCGGGTCGCGGTCCGGCGGGGCGTCGTAGAGCCCGTCGACGTCGGACAGCAGGACGAGGCAGTCGGCGCTGGCCATCGAGGCCACGCGCGCCGCGAGCCGGTCATTGTCGCCGTAGCGGATTTCCGACGTCGCCACCGTGTCGTTCTCGTTGACGACCGGGATCGCCTTGAGCGCCAGCAAGCGGGCGAGCGTCGCCCGGGCGTTGAGGTAGCGTCGGCGCTCTTCGGTGTCGCCGAGCGTGAGAAGGATCTGCCCGGCCGTGATGCCGTGCGCGCCCAGCACCTCGCTCCAGACGCGGGCGAGCGCGATCTGGCCGACCGCCGCGGCGGCCTGGCTGTCCTCGAGCCGCAGCGCGCCGCCGGGAAAGCCCAGCACGGTGCGGCCGAGCGCGATCGAGCCGGAGGAGACCACGATGATCTCCGCGCCGCGCGCGGCATGGCGGGCGAGATCGGCCGCGAGGCTTTCCAGCCAGTCGCGCTTCAGCGCGCCCGCCTCGCGATCGACCAGCAGCGCGGAGCCGATCTTGACGACGATGCGGCGGAAGGAGGCGAGCGAAGGCGCGGTCACGGGACAAGGTTTTCTGCTGGAGGACGGCGGGCGGCGCGCCGTCACGGATCGCGGGATCGATAGGTTAGAAGCGGTGCCGGTTTCAAGCGGCCGGCGGTCGAGGATCATTCCGCGCGCGTCCCGCCGCCGAAATGCGCCCTGCACAGCTCGCCCAGATGGCGGGCCAGCACGTGGTACTCCGGGGCGCGGCTCGCGCGCTCCCGCCAGATCAGCGCGAGCTCGCGCGACGAGCGTTCGCCGCGGCACGGGATCAGCGCCAGCGGCGCGCCCTCCGCAATGCCGGCCGCGATCGCGATCTCCGGCAGGAAGGTGACGCCGAGGTCGTTCGCCGCCATCTGCACCAGCGTCATCAGGCTCATGGCCTTCAGGTCGCCGCCCTCATGCGCGAAGCTCGCGCCGGTCAGCGACAGCACCTGGTCGCGCAGGCAGTGCCCGGGCTCGAGCAGCAGCACGCGCTCCTCGGCGAGCTCCTCCGCCGCGATCTCCCCGCGCTGCGCAAGCCTGTGGCGGCTGTTCACGGCGAGCAGAAAACGGTCGCGCCAGAACGGCTCGACCGCGAGGCCGTGGGCCGTGAAAGGCAGCGCGATGATCGCGGCGTCGAGCTCGCCGGTGCGGATGTCCGCGATCAGCGAGCGGCTCAGGCCCTCGCGGACCGAGATCGCCAGTTCGGGAAACGCGCCGCGGATGCTGGGCAAGGCGCGGGGCAGCAGGAACGGCGCGACCGAGGGGATGACGCCCAGCCTCAGCCGAGAGGTCAACGGTCTTCCGGCGCGGGCGAGCAGCGACGGCAGGTCCTCCACCTCGGCGAGGATCTCCGAGGCCCTCGCGGCGAGCAGGGCGCCCTCGGCGGTGAGTTCGAATCGACGGCCCGCGCGTTCCGCAAGCCGCGCGCCGAGCTCCGTCTCCATCTCCTGAATCGCGCCGCTGAGCGTGGACTGGCTGACGCCGACCCGCCTTGCCGCCTTCGAGAAGGAGGCCGTTTCCGCAAGAGCTACAAAATACCGCAGCTGGCGGAGGCTCACGTTCAGCACCGCGCAATCTCCTCGGAATCAAGGCGTGAATGGGTCGCCGGCGAAGTTATCGAAAAAACCGATCCAACACTTCCGTTTTATCGGTTGGATTACTGCTCGCGCGCATGCGAGCCGGAGGGCGAGCAGCCGGCGGCGGCGCGACCTCGTGCGCGCCCGGCCGGACATGGTTCAGGACCCTATTCGGAGCGGACACATGCTGGGCATTGGCGACAAGCTTCCCGACTTCACCGTCACGGGCGTGAAGCCCGGCTTCAACAATCACGAGGAGAACGGGGTTTCGGCGTTCGAGCCGATCACGGCGGAGAGCTTCCCGGGCAAGTGGAAGATCATCTTCTTCTACCCGAAGGACTTCACCTTCGTGTGCCCGACCGAGATCGCCGAGTTCGCGCGCCTCGCCTCCGACTTCGAGGACCGCGACGCGGTCGTGCTCGGCGGCTCGGCGGACAACGAGTTCTGCAAGCTCGCCTGGCGGCGCAACCACGCCGACCTCGACAAGCTCCCGATCTGGTCCTTCGCCGACACCAACGGCTCGCTGATCGACGGCCTCGGCGTCCGCTCCGCGGATGGCGTGCCGTACCGCTACACCTTCGTCGTGGACCCGGACAACGTGATCCAGCACGTCTACGCGACGAACCTCAATGTCGGCCGCGCGCCGAAGGACACGCTCCGCGTGCTCGACGCGCTGCAGACCGACGAGCTCTGCCCGTGCAACCGCCAGGTCGGCGGCGAGACGCTGAAGGCCGCCTGATCCGGCCCTCGACGCTCCGCCCTGCCCCGCGCGCGCTACGAGCGCGCGCGGGCTCCGGTTCACGCACTCTGAGGACACCGTCATGTCGATCGAAGCGCTGAAGCAACAGATCCCTGACTTCGCCAAGGACGTCCGTCTCAACCTGTCCTCGATGGCGGGCGACGAGACGCTGACCGACCAGCAGAAATACGGCCTGTTCGTCGCCTGCGGCATCGCCTCCCGCAACCCGCAGCTGCGCGACGCGCTGATCGGCGAAGCCGCGCCGAAGCTCTCCCCCGCCGCGCTGGCGGCCGCCAAGTCGGCGGCGGCGATCATGGGGATGAACAACGTCTACTACCGCTTCGTGCACCTCGCGGCGAACAAGGACTACCAGTCCATGCCGGCGAAGCTGCGCATGAACGTCATCGGCAATCCCGGCGTCGACAAGGTCGACTTCGAGCTCTGGTCGATCGCGATCTCGGCGATGAACGGCTGCGGCATGTGCATCGACGCGCATGAGGAGACGCTGCGCAAGGCCGGCGTCGGCAGCGACAAGATCCAGACCGCCGTGCGTTTCGCCGCGATCATCGCCTCCGCGGCGATCGCGCTCGAGGCGGCTGATGCGGGCGCGGAAGCGCTCGCGGCCTGAACAGCTGGCGGATGATCCCGGCCGGC
Source organism: Hansschlegelia beijingensis (assembly GCF_014196425.1). GTDB lineage: Bacteria > Pseudomonadota > Alphaproteobacteria > Rhizobiales > Methylopilaceae > Methylopila > Methylopila beijingensis. The sequence goes on along the minus strand of NZ_JACIDR010000003.1, from coordinate 36,362 downwards.
GCGGCCGGGATCATCCGCGACTTCAGACGACCACGAAATCGGCCGCCGTGATGGCGGCGTTGTTCTCCAGGATCGCGAAACGAACGGCCGCATAGGCGCCTCCCGTCCCGTCGCGGTCGAAGAACAGCGAGCCCGACGCCTGATCGTAGATGATGCGGTCGTCGGCGTCGTGCGCGGCCGCCCCGGCGTAGAACGCGCCGGCGGCGAGCGCCCCTGTCGCGAGCCCGACGAACACGCCGTTCTCCAGCCGGATCGTGTCGTCCGCCGCCACGAAGTCGGTGATGGTGTCGACGTTCGAGGCCTTGATGGCGGTCGTGAACGCGAAGGTGTCGGCGCCCGCCCCGCCGGCGATGCGATCCTTGCCGCCGCCGCCGTCGAGCAGGTTCGCCCCCGCGTTTCCGACCAGCAGGTTGTCGAGGCTGTTGCCCGTGCCGTCGATGTTTCCCGACCCGGTCAGGGCGAGGCGTTCGACGTGCTGCCCGGCGAGCGAGAAGGTGACCGAGGAATAGACCCGGTCGAGCCCCTGGTCCTTGGTCTCGATGACCCGGTCCCCTGCGTTGTCGACATAGTAGTCGTCGTCGCCGAGGCCGCCCGTCATGGTGTCCGCCCCCGCGCCGCCGTCGAGGTCGTTCGCTGCGGCGTTGCCGGTGAGCCGGTTCGCCATGGCGTTGCCGGATCCGTTGATGACGCTCGATCCGGTCAGCACCAGGTTTTCGACGTACTGCCCAGCGAGCGAGAACGTGACTGAGGCGTTCACCGTGTCGACCCCGGCGACGTTGGCCTCGATCACCACGTCGCCCGCATTGTCGACATAGTAGGTGTCGGCGCCGCCGCCCCCTTCCATGCGGTCCGCGCCTCTGCCGCCGTCCAGCGTGTCGTTCCCGGCGAGGCCATAGAGCTTGTCGGCCCCGGCCTGGCCGCTCAGCGCGTTCGCTCCGCCGTCGCCGCGCAGCGTGTCGGCGAAGCCCGAGCCGGAGACGTTCTCGAACCCGATATAGGTGTCGCCGTAGCCGCCCCCGTTGGCGAGATTGATCGTGACGCCGAATGTCGAAAACGCGAAATCGAGCGTGTCGAGACCATCGCCGCCATCCAGGAAGTCGATCCCGGCGCCGCCGCTGATCGTGTCGTTTCCTCCCCCGCCGCTGATCAACGCGCCGTCATTGCCAGCGATCAGCCAGTCCGCGCCCGCGCCGCTCGCGATCGAGCCGCTGACCGTTCCGCCGCGGCCGTCGAAAACATTCCCGCCGGCCCCTGACAGCGCTACGGACCCTTCGACGTGACCGGTGTTGCGGAACGTCGTGCTCTCGTTGCTGAAAGTGGCGTGGCCCTCGAGCGTGCCGCTGTTGGTGAGCCGCACTGTTCCGCCGCTACTCACCTCAACCGAGTAATTCGACCCACGCACGAGTCCGGAATTTGATATGTCAATTCCACTCGAATTCTGGCAGAAAATACCTGAAGAACCAGTGATGTAACCGTTGTTTGCAACGTATGTGTTGTTGGCTGACGTTACGTTGACGGCCCACCCCGACGCATTTATACTTCCGTCATTGACAATATCACTGCTTGCTCCACTGCAGTATATGCCATTGTACGCGAAAATGCGGCCGGACGCGCTGTTCCAGATAAACGACTCGGAGCCGAAGGTCGCTATTCCCCCGCCGGCATTGATCGCCCCGTCATTCTGGACCCAGTTGAAGCCGCCGCTCCCCATGTTGACGCCCGAGTAGCCGGCGCTGGCCGTCAGCGCCACGCCCGCCTTGATGGTGAGATGCACGTTGAAGCCGCTGATCGTGTAGCCGTCCGCATTGCCGGCGTCGTAGTCGCTTGAGATGATCGGCATGATTGCACAGACCTCCTGTGAGACCCGCCATGGGCAAGCTCAGCAGGCTAGGCGCACAGAATAGACCTGTCGACGACTTAGATATTGTCAGTCGACCAGAAGGATCTGGAAGCAGACCCGGGAGCGGGGATCGCCGGGATCTGCTCCCCCGAGCCCGAGCCGACGTCGGCGCTAGGGCCGCCAGGCCTCTTCGGCGACCTTCGGCATGGCTTCCGCAGCCTCCTGCTGCTTCGCCTCGTCGATGACGGCGAGCAGCCGGCGCAGCGTGTCCTCGATGGCCTCGCGCGACAGCGAGGACAGGGCGATCGGCGTCTGCTTCGCCGCCCGCTTCAGGCGGGCGAGCTGTTCCTTGCGCAGCTCGGGCGAAAGCGCGTCGGCCTTGGACAGGGCGACGATCTCCGGCTTGTCGGTCAGACCGCCGCCATAGGCCTCGAGCTCCCGGCGCACCACCTTGTAGGCCTCGCCCGCGTGCTCGCAGGTTCCGTCGACGAGGTGCAGCAGCACCCGGCAGCGCTCGACATGGCCGAGGAAGCGGTCGCCGAGCCCCACGCCCTCATGCGCGCCTTCGATCAGGCCGGGAATGTCCGCCATCACGAATTCGCGTCCGTCGACGCCGACCACGCCGAGGTTCGGGTGCAGGGTCGTGAACGGATAGTCCGCGATCTTGGGCTTGGCGGCGGAGACGGCCGCCAGGAAGGTGGACTTGCCGGCGTTGGGCAGCCCCACCAGGCCGGCGTCGGCGATCAGCTTCAGCCGCAGCCAGATCCAGCGCTCCTCGCCCTCCTGCCCCGGATTGGCGCGCCGCGGCGCCTGGTTGGTCGAGGTCTTGAAATAGGCGTTGCCGAAGCCGCCATTGCCGCCCTTGGCGAGCACGATGCGCTGGCCGACCTCGGTCAGGTCGGCGAGCAGCGTCTCCTCGTCCTCGTCCAGCACCTGCGTGCCGACCGGCACCTTGAGCACCACGTCGGCTCCGTTCGCGCCGGTGCGGTTCTTGCCCATGCCATGGACGCCGGTCTTGGCCTTGAAATGCTGCTTGAACCGGTAGTCGATCAACGTGTTGAGGCCGTTGACGCACTCGATGATGACATCGCCGCCGCGCCCGCCGTCGCCGCCGTCAGGACCGCCGAACTCGATGAACTTCTCGCGCCGGAAGGAGACGCAGCCAGCGCCGCCATCGCCGGAGCGCACATAGATCTTGGCCTGGTCGAGGAATTTCATGATCGGTCCAGTCGTTTTGGCGTCGCGCGCCAGCGTTTGATGTAGGCCGGTTCAGCCGAGAGCGACAGGGCGCCGGGCGGACGGCCCGGGCGCCTGCCCGGTGCGGATGGCCGCCGCCCCCCAGGCCTTGAGCGAGAAGAACACCTCACGCTCCAGCCGGAACCGGTCGACAGGAGCCGGACCGCCGGAGGTCTGCGCGCGCATATGGCCCGCGCCCGCCCACTGGAACCCGCACCGCTCCAGCACGCCCCGCGAGGCGGAATTGATCAGCCGGCAGCACGCCTTCACGGTCGCGGCCCCGGTGGTCTCGAACGCCGCCTCGAGGGCTGCCCGGGCCGCCTCGGTCGCGAGCCCGACGCCACGATGGTCCGCGCCCAGCCAGTAGCCGAGCTCGACCTCGTCGGCGCCCGCCTCGCGCCATCCGACGCCGCCGACCAGCGCGCCGCCCTCCTTGAGCCGCATGCAGAAGCTCGCCTCGCGCGGGAAGCCGCGGCGCAGCGCCTCGAGCACGAAGGCGCGCGCCTCCTCGGGCCGGCGCACGCGCGGCGTCGCCGCCGTGGTCAGCGGCAGCCCGCCGTCATTGGCGAGCGCGGCGATCTCTTCCGCGTCCGTCATCAGGGGCGGCCGCATGACCAGCCGCGACGTCTCGATCGTCGGCCGATCCGCCTCCCAGGTCTCCCGGTCCAGGTTCATCGCGACGAGTCGCACCGGCTCGGCGCGGGCCCGCGAGCGGGTCTCCACGACCCCGGCGGGCTTGAAGCCGAGCTTCCTGAGCACCGCCGCCGAGGCCGCGTTGTCCACGAAGTGGCCGGAGACGATCTTCTCGATCCGCGTCGCTCCGAAGGCGAGATCGACGATCGCCCGCGTCGCGGCCGAGACGATCCCGCGGCCCCAATGGGCGCGGACGAGCCAGTAGCCGAGCTCCGGGAACCCCGCGGTCGCGTCGATCGCGACGCAGCCCGCGAAGCTGTCGTCCACCCAGAGGCCCGCGCAAAGCATGTGCGGCGAAGCCGCCGGCCCCTTGAGGAACACCGCGGCGTCCTCGGGCCCGTAAGGGTGCGGCACCGCGACCAGGTTCTTGGAGACCTCGAGGTCGTTCAGTCCGGCGGCGAGCGCGGCGGCGTCCGCTGGCGTCAGCCGCCGAAGGCGCACGCCGGGCACAGCCGTGAGGCAATCCTCGGCGAGCAGACCGTCATCGAAAGCGATGCGCGCGGACATGGAGACCAGACCCTTGAAACGGCGACGGGGGAGAACGGCGTCCCGTCTCCCCCGTCGTCCCGGACCTTTCGGTCTGAGTTTTCGCCGCCGGAGGGTCAGGCGCCCGGCGGCTGCGTGGCGTCAGCCCGCCGTCATTCCGCAGCTTCGGCCGTGACGGCCGTGGCGACGTTCACATAGGTGCGGCCGTTCGCCTTGGAGACGAACAGAACCTTGCCGGTCGCGGTCGCGAACAGGGTGTGGTCCTTGCCCATGCCGACATTCGCGCCCGGGTGCCACTTGGTGCCGCGCTGGCGGATGATGATGTTGCCCGGAACGACGTTCTCGCCGCCGAACTTCTTGACGCCGAGGCGCCGGCCTTCGGAGTCGCGGCCGTTGCGCGAGGAGCCGCCTGCCTTCTTGTGAGCCATCTGGTCTCTCCTGCCTCAGCCGTTCAGTTCTTCGCGCCGTCGAGGCTCACGATCTTGACGATCGTGTAGTCCTGGCGATGGCCGCGCTTGCGCTTGGAGTTCTGGCGACGGCGCTTCTTGAAGGCGATGACCTTCGGGCCGCGCGCGTGCTCGACGATCTCGGCCGCGACCGAGGCGCCCGAGACGAGCGGCGCGCCGATCGTGATGTCGTCGCCGGAGCCGATGGCGAGAACCTCGCCGAAAGTGATCTTGGAGCCGACGTCGCCGTCGAGCTTGCCGACGGTCAGCACGTCGTCGGCGACGACCCGGTGCTGCTTACCGCCGGTCTTGATGACTGCGAACATTTTGAAGTTCCTGTGTTCGATCCGGGCTCCGGGACCGGTCGTCCCTGGCGCGGCTTTTTGTTCAGTCCGGGATTGTTCCCAAACGGAAAGGCGCGGATAGGAGACCCACCGCGCCGATCGCGCGCTTCTACAGGATCGGACCTTCCCGGGTCAATCCCCGGCCTCGGCCACAGCGGGGTCCGCGAAGGCTCCCACCATCGGCTCATGGCCCGTCGCCTGCAGGAACCGGATGAGGTCGCCGGGCGCGATCGCGGTGGTGGCGGTGTTCTCGAGCGGATGGAAGTTCACGGTGTCATGCGCCATCAGGGCGGCGTCGAGGGCCACCGTCACGAGGCCGTCGCGGTCGTTGATCGCCCCGAACGGGGTCACCGAGCCCGGCTCGACGCCCCACACCGCGCGAAGCTGATCCGCGGAAGCGAACGACAGGCGGCCCTGCGCGCCGAGCTTCTCGTGCAGCCGCTTGAGGTCGATCGCGGCGTCGTCCTCCGCGCTCAGCATGAACAGCCGCCCCTTCTTGTCCTTGAGCAACAGGTTCTTGGATTTGCCGCCAGCGATCCGGCCCCTCAGGGCGGCCGACTCGGCGACCGTGAACACCGCCGGGTGCTCGATCGTCGAGGTCCTGACGCCGAGCGCGTCCAGATAGGCCATCAGCTCCGTCCGCGTCGCCGTCATCGCGCCCTTCCCACTGCCCGAAAGCCGGATAGCGGGAAGCGGGCGCGATGACAAACCGCGTCAGGAGCGCTCCGAAAGGTTCTGCGAGACCCCGACGCCGTCCGGCGTAATGACCGGCGCGACGAGCCGCTCCACGGTCACGCAGGCGCCGCCGCGATTGTTGCGATAGGCGCCGTAGCGGTCCGACAGGAAAGGTATGCCCGGCCAGATCGCGTCGTTGACGTAGAGGAACAGCTCGCCCGTGGTGCGCGCGACGATCTCGGTCGCGAAGGAGAGCTCGGCGGAGGGCGCCGCCGGACAGGAGATCGGCGGCTGATCGGCTGGCGGCGGACCGGGCGGATAGGCCAGCGCGGCCGACGGCCGAGGGGTGAGCGGATAGACGTCCGTGCCGTGGGAGCCGATCCTGGCCATCGGCTTGAACCAGTTCTGGCCCCAGTGCCGCCGGTAGGGCACGAACGGCGTGATGAGGGCCGCGCCCTCGGCCTCCGGATCGTTCCCGTACGGCCCGGCGGGCAAGCTCGCGTCGAACCACCCCCGGTCGGCCGGAACCGAAAAGGTCAGCCGGTACGCGCCGCCTTCGAGAAGCTTCACGCCCGTCGCCATGCAGGGCTCGCTGGTGAGGAACGGCGCCGGCGCGGTCACGGCCCCCGGCCCGAGCGGCTTCGGATCGGGCGAGCCCAGACAGACGCGGCCCCGGGCGCTGTCGACCGAGAACCAGGCCTTCGCCCCCACGCCGAGCGCCACGAACAGCGCCGCGGCGAACGCGATGGCCGGCATGACCTCGCGCGCCAGGACACGCACCGTCGCCTCGTAGCCGGGCAAGAGCCGCAGCCGGCGGATCAGCCGCTGCGCAAGGCCCGGCGTCCTGGGCTTGACCGGATTCCCGAGATGCGGCGGCCGGGTTTTGAGGATGCTGTACCAGACCGCCCGCATGGCGGTCCCGATCGAACGCTGCAGGGCCGCGCCCCAGGACAGGCCGATCACCACCCCGGCGAAGCCGACGAGGAAGATCCCGGGATTGGCCGCGAAGGAGTCCAGCCACGTCCCCGCGAAGGCCGGGGTGAACGCCCTGACGGGCGCGAAGATCGGCGAGATCCAGCACAGCGCCGATCGGCACGCGCCGTCGGGCGTTCCGGGCCACCACAGCGGCATCAGCCCCAGGAACAGAGTGCAGCAAAGCGTCAGGTAGTAGGCGAGCCTGCGCAGCCAGACGATGTTGAAGACGTCCTCGCGCGCCTCCGCGAGCCGGCTCCATTCGCCATGGCCCAGATAGGCGTCGCCGGTTTCGATGCGGCCGTCGATCCTTTCGACGATGAAATTGTCCGGCAGCACGATCGGCGCATAGGCGTCCTCGCCGACGCGGATGCGCCGCAGGGCGCTCTCATGGACCTTGATCCGGGAGATCTCCACCTTGCCGGCGTCGGCCCGCAGCAGCCTCTCGATGCGGCGCGGCTTGTAGCGGTAGTAGCCGGCGAGCCCCGTCCGGCTGTCGTGGAGCAGCCCGTTCTCGTCCGTGAGGGTCAGATAGTCGGCGCGCACCTCCGGGAGGAAGCGCAGGCCGGCGGCGGCCGCCGCCTCGATCATCCAGTTCAGCGGCACATAGGCCGCGGCGTCGTCCGGATAGCCGCCGCCGACGTCGCTGTGCGCCCCGGCGAACCAGACCTGCCGCAGCCGTGCGGCGTCTTCCGGCTTGGCCTCCGTCCAGAGCAGCGGATGAAAGCTCTGGCGCTCGTCATCCAGCGCAAGCGCGTGGCACGCCGCTTTCACCGACTTGCCGAGTTCCCGGTGGCGGAAGGACATCGGCCAGACGAAGCGATCGACCGCGCGGGTGAGCTCCTCGATCGGCAGGCCATAGGCCGCGACTGTGTCCCAGACCCCGAGGAATCGGATCGGGATCGGGTCGGTCCCCCAGCGGCCGAGCCTCGACTGATCGAGCCGCCGATAAGGTTTCGTCCCTGTGACGAGGTTCTTGGCCGCGATCGCCGCGTCGCGGATCGCGCGGAATATCCGCTCATGTCGGAAGATGGTGTGAAAACGCTCGGCCCGATAGGCCCGGTAGGCCGCCGTGACGTCCGCCTGGAACTGCGCCTCGTCGCCGTCATAGGGCACGAGGCCCTGGCGGTAGATCAGCCCGAGCAGGAAGCGCACCGTGAAGGCGCCGCGGCTGAACCCGAAGACGTAGATCTGGTCGCCGGGCTGATAGGTGCGGCAGACGAAGGCGTAGAGCTCCCGCACGTTGCGCGCGAGGCCGTAGCCGAACGCCCCGCCGATCAGCGCGAGCGGCTTGAACCATGACGTCCCGACGCCGTCGTCGTAGAGCGCGAACTGGCGCGGCTCCGGAGGGTTCTGCCGGTCCTCGAGGTCGAGCGCCTTGTAAAGCCTCCACACATTGGTGCGGAACAGGGCCCCCGAGCTGTTGCCGGTGCCGTCGGAGAGCACGACGATGTTGCAGGGCCGCCGCGACCCGCCGTACGCGCTCATTTGGCGATGGCGGTCGCCCGCCTGCTTTCGGGCCCCGTCGCCTGCCGGAGGGCCGCGGCCATCACGTTCCGGCAGAAGGTCGTGGTGAGGATCGGGTTCGGCCCCCCTGAGCCGATCCGCGTCCTGTCATGGCCGCTGACGCAGGCGACCAGCAGCGTCGAGAGCGTCGATTTGCGCGCGTCCGCGGTGGCCACGGTGACCGCTCCGGGCTTCGCCGGATCGGCGCGCCCGCCCAACAGCGCCACCAGAAGGTGGCCGTACTGGCTGAGGATCACCGCATAGGCGTCATGCCCGATGATCCCGTTGGCGTAGCTCTGGCACGCCGCATAGAGGCCGTCGCGCAGCGCGAGCACCGCCGCCGCGCGCCCGTCTCCTTTGTGGACCTCCTCGGTGGTCGAGCCGTCGAACCCGGCCGCGCCGCTTCCGACCGGGGCGCCCGCCGCCGCCGCCGTGGCGGCGCCGACGGTCGCTTCCGGCGGAGGCGCCGCGCCGTTGACGACCAGCGTGGCCTTTGCGGTCCGGCCGAAAGCGACCGCATAGTCGGGGCTCGGCTCAGAGCAGACCACGGGCTGGTAGCCGGGCCTCGCCCGCTCCGTCACGAGCCGCAGCGCGCCGGTCGTGGCCAGCGCCTTCGTGGTCCCGAAATCCGCATGCGCCACGCGCTGGTTCGCCGAACTGCACGCGGCGAGCGTCGCAGCGGCCGCGATGGTCGGCGCCGCTCTCCAGATGGGCATCATTCCCCCGCCCCGTCGTTCGTCCGCGCCCCTCCGGCGCCCCCCGGCCAAGCGGGGGTTACAACCCCGCCTGTACACAACTTAAAGTTTTACACGCCCGGCCGAGGGGCGCAATTACAATCTTTAGTTGACGCGCGAGCGACCGCGCGGGCTTGGAAGCGGGGGCGTTGCGCGATTCTCGGGGTCGATCTCAGCCCGCCAGCGCCTCCGGAGCGCCGACCTGGACCCTCCGGGACCAACCCCAAAAAGGGCGGAACCCTTGCGCCCCTAGGCGTCCTGCGGCCGACGTCGTCGCGGCTTGCGGCGGCCGACAAATCCGTCTTGCAATCCAGATCGCGTTGCGGCATAGAGCGCGTCTCGCGGGGCACCCACCCGCGGGACGGACTTCAAGCGGGTGTAGCTCAGGGGTAGAGCACAACCTTGCCAAGGTTGGGGTCGAGGGTTCGAATCCCTTCGCCCGCTCCAGTTTTCAACAGAAAATGCAACGACTTACGACGGGCCGCGAAAGCGGCCCTTTTCTTTTTTTCCCTTTTGGGGTGCAAGTTGGGGTGTCAGTTACGTTTGGCCTTTGTTGCATGCGGTTGGCACGTCATGGACGATCGGCACGGCAAGGCGCACAGCGTCCGGATGGAAGACCGTGCTTAGTTCGAGTGTCACGGGATCGACGCATGACGAACCGACCCCAACATCTCCGAAGTCGATGAGCACCGGCTGACCCGAGCCATCGAACAAGATGTTCATCCCGTGCAAGTCGCCATGTAGGCAGCACTCTCCGAAGCTGAGTGGCTTGGCCTCGACGTCGGCGATATCGAGGCCATTGTCGGCGACGATCTGCTCGCATGTCCGGTCCCAAAGGATGCGCCTCCTGGCATCCGCCACGGTGCCTTTGCGCATCCCTTTCGCCTTGATCCAAATGCCAAGCCGGTCTCGAACCAGATTTACGGCCGCGACGGCTGCGGCTTCGTCTTGTGCCAGTAGATCGAACAATGATCGCGCGTACCCTTCCGCCAAGGCATAGAACACTGCGGCCTCGCCGCAGGCTCCTTTTTCGATGGTATCAGTGATCGGCGGGTAGAACCCGAGCGGCAGGCGTTTGGCGTCTTTGTCGAAGGCGGCAATCTCGATCTGGATTTCCTCCAAGGAGCCGAGCTTCGCCACCGTACCTTGGAGCACCTGGTCGGCCTCATTGCGCATCGTCGCGCGTACGACCCGCGCTCTCGACAAGCCGCCGCTGAGCGGAACCACCTCGGCGATGGCGGCGCCGGTTCGCCGAGCCGCGACGCGGATGCATCGCTCGGCTCCGGCCGAAAGACCAAGCTGCTTGCCGCGCGTGTTGATCGTGATCGCGTTCACGGCGCTGACCTCGCGCGCCACATGCTCGACCTCGGTGAAGAGGCGGTCGGCGTTCTCCTTCTCGAAGTAGTCGAGGGTGTTTCTCTTCACGCGCGACCCCCAGAGGTCCGCCTGCTCGCCGTGGCGCACCAGGTCCTTGATGAAGTCGTCCATCTCCGACCCGGTCAGGATGAAGATCGGGATACCGGGACAGACCTTGATGGCCTTGTAGAAGACGGCCTGACCGTGGACTGGCGCGATGTCCAGGTCGCCTTCATTTGCTGGGATGGTCAGGTCGAGGATAAGCAGGTCATAGAAGTCCTGCGACAGCGCCTCCAGCGCCACAGCCTTGCTGCGGCACAGGTCCACGCGCTCGACGCCCGCAACTCCCCGCAGGATTTCGGCCATGGAGGGGCCGAAACTGAGATGATCCTCAACGAACAGGATCTTCATTGTCTCTGAACCAACGGATTTCGAAGTGCGCGCCGTCCTCGTCGTTCTTTAATGCGATGTCACCCTGCATGGACAGCATGGCCTGCTGCGCGAGAGCTAGACCGTAACCGACATGGCCGCTCTTGCTCGTCGCACCGAGCTTGAGAGCGGCCGAAGGGTCACCTTTGAAGCCTGGACCAGTGTCCTTGATGACGACGTAGTTGTCGCTCTGGGTCGAGCCCCACGTGATGACGATCCGGGGCGGTGTAGCTATCGAGTAGAGGCGCACCGCCTCCAGCGCGTTTCGGAGACCGTTGCTGATCGCGAGGCGCAGTTGTTCCTTGTCAGCTGAGACCACCAGCCGGGCCGGTCCTGCCGTTTGAATCGCTACTCCTTCCGGGTTGGGCGCGGCCTCGATGATCGAGGCAATCAGTTCACCGAGCAGAAAGTCCTTGTAGGTGGGGACAGCGTTCGCGCGCTTGAGGTCGCGGATCGCCGTCATCAGCCCATGGAGCTGATCGAGATACAGACGTGACTTCGACGTGTCATAGGCGCCGTTCAACTCCCTCGGCAGGACGACCCGAAGGAGGCCGACGACTGGCGCGAGTTCATGGATGAGGCTTTCGGCGACTTCTTCGGCCGCCTTCGCGAAGATCTTCTGAGCGTCCAAACCGTCCAGCTCGTCAGAAGCCGGTGCCTCTACGATCCGTTGGGGTCCTGGCACCTTCTCAGCCCGCGCGACGGCCGACAGGAGCGCGCGTTTGATCCAAGGCACCGTTTCGCGTTTTAAGGCCGCCTTGATCCTAGGGAGGTCATCCGCCTCGGCGACACGTGAAAAGAATCGTGCGCCCCTCAGTCGGACTTCGGTCGCGTCAGAACTAAGAGCCGTCGTCGCCTCATCGCGCGTCATGGAAGGTGCGCGTCGTAGAACGTAGCCCGGTTCCTGAACGCCTCGATCCCGCCTTCCATGAGCGACGTGATCGCTTTCACGGCCGCGTCATCGTCGAGTGGCTTGCACACCTCGACGGAGCCGTTGCGGCCGTCCGATATGAGCTGAACGACCAGCTTCGCATCACCGAGCACGGGGATGTTAGCGTTGTGGGTCGACACGATGAGCTGGGAATTTGGAGACCGCGCCCGGATCGCCTTAATGAGGCTGTCCGTGATGAAGGCGTTGTCGATGTGATCCTCCGGCTGGTCGATCATCAGCACCCGCTCGTCGTGCTGCAGGACTATCGGCAGGATCACCGTGCAGCGCTGTCCCGCCGAAAGGGAGGCGATGTCTTTGTATTCCGCTCCGTCGAGGAGACGCAGGCGCACGTTGTCCTCAATGGCGCAGGTGACGATGTCGCCCAGCCCAGTTTCCTGCAGCACACCGAGCGCGCGTGCCGCTCGGTCACGCGGAAGCCCGGCGGCTTGAGCCAACTCCAAGAACGCCTGTTCCTCTACGAGCCGCACCAGCTCGCGCGGACTGACCGCCTCGGCGATCGAGGTTGCCAAGTCGTTGTATTTTAGGCCGCTTCCGCGAAAGGCTTCGGTCAGCGCGCGCGTGTATTCAGTATACTGACCGAACTTCTCCACGGCTACGCCGATGCGCGGCCCAAGTGCTGCATTCAGTCTGTCGGCCACAATCACGCGCGCGCGGAAGCGTTTATCTCGTACAGCCTCTAGTTCGTTCAGCAGCCCATCGCGCCGAAGCCGCAGCGACGCCAACCGGCTCCGTCGGTCGATAATAACCTTTTCCAAGGCTTCGAGCTGGGCGACCCGGCTACGCGTCGCCGCCAGTTGGCGGGTGATCGCGCCGGCGCCTTCGACAAGCTTGTCGACATCACCGCGCAGCGTCCGGGCCTCGCCTTCGACCTTCTGACGGTCGGCGGCAGCGGCGGAGCGCGAGGCCTCCACGCGCGCAGCGAGTGCCTTGAACTTTGTGCTGGCGGTTTTGACATGACCAAGGGCGTCGTCGTAGCCAGCTCGGAATGCACCCAGAGGATCGACCGCCGCTTCGCCTTCCCAAGGTTCAGGACCGAAGTCGTCGTCCATATAATCGTCGAGGGCGTCAGCCCATTCGCCCAGACGATGCTTGAACCGTTCTAGGGTGTCGGCCCTGACGGCTATGGCGGTCAAACTGGCTGACAAAGCCTCCAGCCGGGTGGACTTCTCTGCAGTGGCCGCCGACGTCGTGCTAACCTCCGTCGCCCGGCTTTCGAGCGTCACGATCTGGGCACGAAGCGCCGGAAGCTCGTCAAGTCCCGTAGACGTGCGGGCGATCTCGCTCTCTAGGTTTGCGATCTCGCGGTAGAGCGACTTGATCGAGTTGGCCTTCTCCGCCTCTTCGGCACGAAGCTTCGCGCGGTCGCGGACAAAGCCGTCCAGCAAACTCAGCCGGCCTGCCTCGCTGAGCCCAATGGTCTCGATTTCCTTTTGCGAGAAGATGATCGCAGGTTGGAACACCTGGGTGGCTCTCGGCTCGTCATCTTCCGCCGTCCTGGACACGACAACATCCTCGATGATGTCGTCCAGCGTTATAGTGATCTCACCACCAGCCAGCGTGTATTTGGCGTGCTCAACGGACGCCGCGGTGGCCTCGCTTGTGTGGTTGCGGGCGCCCAGACCGAATCGAATCGCCTCGATCAACGACGTCTTCCCGGTTCCTCGCGCGCCGATAACAGCGACCAGCCCCGACGGCAGGCGCAAGTCGAGCCCGCTCAGGAAGCCTTCTTCGATCTGAATTCGTTTGATATGCACGTCGGTTCTCCGAAAGAACCTTAGCGCGACACGGTCTCCCGTTGAAAGGCCGCCCCGGCTTTCGATCTGGCGGGCAACATTGCGCGACCTGGCTGAGCGGGGCGTTTCCGACCGCGGCAAGAAACGTGCGAATGTCTCGTTTCAGACCGAGTCCGAGGGTCAGTTCTGGCGCCGAGCTGCCGCTAAACGGCGGGGGGAGCCTCGCCGATGATGCGGTAGATCTGCATCCGCGAGCACCCGAGGGTGCGTGCCGCGGCGGCGACGCTCTGCCCCTGCGCCAGCAGTTCGCGCACAACATGTCGATCGATGCGACGCTTCCCGCCGAGGTAACGGCCTGAAGCCTTCGCCCGCTCGATCCCGTCTTTCTGCCGCTCCTTGATGAAGCGCCGCTCCATCTGCGCGACCATGCCAAGAACCGTCAGGATGACATGCCCCATTTCTCCGCGCGTCGTGACATGCGGATCAAGCACGGTGACAAAGGCGCCTCGGCTTTCGCACTCGTGGATGATGTTGAGCACATCGCGAGTGTCGCGGCCGAGCCGATCGAGGCGGGCGACCACCAACTCGTCACCTGATCGCAGGAACTGGAGGACGATCTCCAGTTCGCCACGGCCGTCCCTGCTCGCGCCTGACACTTTCTCGGACCGGATGATTTCGCAGCCCTCGGCGCGTAGCCGCTCGATTTGGCTGGCGAGATCCTGATCGAGGGTGCTCACCCTCGCGTATCCGATGCGCGCCACGGCAGCCCCTGTAACTTCAAGCTTTAAGCTCGACGCTAGCAGGGTCACAAATAGCTGCGTCAACTCAGATGTGACGGCTCGAACGCGCGGCGATCAGGTGCAACGAAGGGGTATGCCCTGATGTGACTGGGCGTCGCTACGCGGCTGATCGCGGCTCGGCCGCGCACCGCCGCCTTGCGCTAAAGAGCGGTCGTTCAGGGCAGTGCCGAAAACAGACATTGGCATCTGGCCAAAAAACATGCTGTCAAATAGCCTCCCCCTGGTCGCGCCGGGGCAGACGTCCAACTTCGCTCCGCATCGCGCGGTGCGCCAAAGTCGACCTTGAGCATTAAGGTCCGCTGCGAGAGTATCGAGATGAACCAAGCCGAAGCCGAGAGCTTATACAAACTATTGCGCGACGGCCTGCCCCTCCGCGCGCGCAGTGACGAAGATGTGATTGGCTTCCCGAGCGCCATCGAAGACGAAATCGCAGCCGGCAAGCAGGTGCGAGTGAACCTGACAGTTGCGAGTGAGCAAAGGACTGAAGACCCGTTAGCGGGCAGTCGGACGACAGCGAGCCGCTCCCGCGCTGAGTTTGTCCAGCAACGCGACTTCACGTCGAAGGAGAAGGTCGCAATCACGTTGGACTGCATTGAGCTTGCGCGTATCGCACCGGCACGAATGGCCGATCAAATTCTCAGTCTGGTTCGCGAGCTGTCGCCAAACAAAAATTTGACACTCTGTTTCGCCCACGATCAGGCCGATGCGCCTGTGCGCACAATTACAGCGGATGACGTGGCCGCTGCCCTACCTGCGACGCAGAAGCTGGCCGCGGTCCTCGACGAAATCAAAGCCGAACTTGGGCCAGAGACCGCGGCCGTGACGGATCTCCTATGACCGTAGCGACTCCAGCCCGGCTTTGGCAGGAAGTCGACGCCGCCCTGGCTGCCATGCCGGCAAATCTGACGGCCGGCTCTGATGGTGCCGATCTCTATGAGGCGTACATCTGGTCTATTGTGCTGGCCGCGGCTACGCACGAGGGCGCGACCATCGCCTTCAAGGACCGCGACGGGGCTTGGCCCAGCCTCTTTTGGTTCCGTACACAACCCTCTGGAATTTTCTCCAGAGCCCACAATTATTGCCACGCGGAGATCGCATTCACCGGCTGTCCCGTCCTCGAAGCGCATGTAGGCATCTATGTCGCAGGTCGTTCGCAGGTGAAGCACGAGTGTGACGTCGCCGTGCTCTACCAAAGCGAAGCCACGACATGCCGGCAGGAGGGAGTGCACCCACGAAGCGGCAAGGTTCTGCTGACCGTCGAGTGCAAATTCTACCTGAACGCCAACATTGGCATCGATCTCGGCAGGTCGTTCCTAGGACTCCTGCACGACATTTATAACGGGGATCGCTTCTTCGTCGGCAGCCGCCCCTCTGCGTCGGTGGGCAAGTTGTTGGGCAAGCACAACAAGGAATATGAGCTCGGGCTCTCGCCGCTCGATCCTCATCTCGAGCAGCGCTTGCAACACGCGTTCGAAAAGACCTTCAGAGACTTCAAGTCATCGTGGACCTAGTTCGCTCATCGCGCGGACGCCACGGGCAGCGGCGCCTTAAGCGTGATAGTAGCGAACATCACGATTGCTCCCGACTTTGGACCTTGGGCGCTATCGAATCGGAAGCTAGGCGCGGTACCTTAGCGCTCGCCCTTCTCGCACGCTGGGGCGTGTTTGATCGGGCGTCACCAGGTCGAGTATCGCTTTGAACGCCGTCGAGATCGAGGAAGCTGTTTCCGCACTGGCACGCCAGCCGTTCGACGCGGACGAGTTCCCGTACGCCTTCCTGCAGGCGTTCGGGCGCAAGGACGTGGAGCTGAAGCGGCTCCGGAAGAACAACACGTCCGACGTCGTCGGCGGGGTCCTGAGACGCGACAGCATACACATCGCGGTGGCCGCGCCGGGCGAGGTGGGCGCGACCCTCGCTGCGCTGCGCGACAGCCCGAAGTCCGCGGCCAACCGCGTGAAGTTCCTTATCGCCACCGACGGCGATGAGGTTCAGGCGGAAGAGACCGCCACAGGCGAATTCCGCAGCTTCCCGCTGCCGGAGCTCGACCGCCACTTCGGGTTTTTCCTGCCGCTCGCCGGCATCTCCGCGGTGCGGCAGATCAAGGACAACCCCATCGACGTGAAGGCGGTGGGGCGGCTGAACAAACTTTACCTTGAGCTCCTGCGCGAGAACCCTGACTGGGCCAAGGAGGAGAAGCGGCCGGAGCTGAACCGCCTGATGGCGAGGCTGGTGTTCTGCTTCTTCGCCGAGGACACCGGCATCTTCATCGGCGACACCCTTTTCACCGCATCGATCCGCCAATTCAGCGAGGATCGCGCGGGGCTCACGAATACCGATCAGGTGCTGGCGCAGCTCTTCCTCGCCATGTCTACGCCCACCAAGGAGAACGGGAACCCGACGTCCCGTTTTCGTCAGGCGGCGGGCGTGAAGGCCTACGCCGACGTCTTCCCCTATGTGAACGGCGGTCTGTTCGAGGATGCGGGCGCGGTGCCGCGCTTCAGCCGGGCCGCGCGCAACTACCTGCTGCATGCGGGCGAGCTCGACTGGAAGGAGATCAACCCGGACATCTTCGGCTCGATGATCCAGGCGGTGGCCGAGGACGACGAGCGCGCCTCGCTCGGCATGCACTACACCAGCGTGCCCAACATCCTGAAGGTGCTGAACCCGCTCTTCCTGGACGAGCTGAACGAGAAGCTCGGCGAGGCGGGCGACAGCGTGCGCAAGCTGCGCGCCCTGCGGCGGCGCCTCTCGCGCATCCGCGTGTTCGATCCCGCCTGCGGGTCGGGCAACTTCCTCGTCATCGCCTATCGGCAGATGCGCGAGATCGAGCACGAGATCGTCAAGCGCACGGGCGACGACCCCAAGTCGGTGATCCCGCTCACCAACTTCTACGGCATCGAGATCAAGGGCTTCGCCGCCGAGATCGCCCGCCTGGCGCTCCTGATCGCAGAGTTCCAGGCGGACTCCCGCCTGATCAGCCAGCAGGCCGCTCGGTCGATGGTGCTGCCCTTGCACAAGTCGGGGAAGATCGTGGAGGGCAATGCGCTGCGGCTGGATTGGCTCGAAGTGTGCCCGCCCGCCGCGCCCGTAACGGAGGAAAGGGACCTTGGCGGCCCGACGGGGCAGCTGGCGCTGGAGGAGAGCCGGCTGAGCGATCGCGACGAGGTGGAGACGTATATTTGTGGAAATCCACCTTACATCTGGTCGAACGACCAGACTGCCGCGCAAAAAGAAGAGATTGAAATATCGTTCTCGTCCCGAACGAAGGGGTGGAAACAACTAAACTATGTGAGTGGCTGGTTTATCAAAGCAGCTGAGTACAACTCGGCACACGGTGCCCACAGTGCGTTTGTTTCCATAAATACGATCTGCCAAGGGCAGCACGTAGAATTGCTGTGGCCCAGCCTCTTGAGACTGGGTGTGCACA
Organism: Hansschlegelia beijingensis; assembly: GCF_014196425.1. Lineage (GTDB taxonomy): Bacteria > Pseudomonadota > Alphaproteobacteria > Rhizobiales > Methylopilaceae > Methylopila > Methylopila beijingensis. Next base: position 18,733 of record NZ_JACIDR010000003.1, on the reverse strand, counting down.
TCGAGTTTGCGCACACCTCTTTTAAGTGGAGCAATCTATCTACCAATAATGCTGGCGTTACAGTGGTAATTGTCGGCCTGTCCGGCAACACCAAAATCAGGGCACGGCCTGTGCTTTACTCGGAATGTGAGAACAAGGCCGTGGAACGCCGCGAGGCTGAGAACATAAGTCCCTACTTAGTGCCGGGGCCGGACTTGATCGTTCGGAAGGCGAGCCGGCCGCTGGCGGCGGTCGCAAACATGGCCCGCGGGAACATGCCATATGATGGAGGCAATTTGCTCCTATCTCCAGAGCAGGTGACCGCGGAGATCCCGACGGACAGGATGTCATTAGTTCGAAGGATATTTGGGTCTGAGGAATTTATCTATGGGGCTGTCAGGTACTGCCTTTGGATCAGAGACGATGTAGTCGATTGGGCAATGGAGACCCCTTCGATCGCAAAGCGTATCGGCTTGACGCGAGAGGCGCGACTCCGGAGCTCCGATGTGGGAGCGCAAGCATTGGCGCTTACACCTCATCGTTTCCGTGAAATGAATGCAGGTAATCGCCTCACTATAGTGATTCCTGCCGTTTCGTCTGAAAATCGGCCATATCTCACAGCCGGCCTCATCGGCGCTTCGGATGTACTAACTAACAGAAACTACGGCATCTTCGATGGGGAACTGTGGAACTTAGCCCTACTCAGCTCCAAGATGCATCTAGTTTGGATAGCGACGGTTTGTGGCCGACTTGAGATGCGCTATTCTTATACAAACACTCTCGGCTGGAATACCTTTCCGGTCCCGCCGCTTACCACGCAAGACAAGGCCGACCTCACCCGCTGCGCCGAGGACATCCTGCTCGCCCGTGAGGCGCACTTCCCGGCGACCATCGCCGACCTCTACGATCCCGAGGCCATGCCCGACGACCTGCGCCGCGCCCACGAGCGCAACGACGAGACGCTGGAGCGCATCTATATCGGCCGGCGCTTCCGCAACGACACCGAGCGGCTGGAGCACCTGTTCGCGCTCTACACCAAGATGACCGCGTCTGACGCAGGGCCGGGCAAGAAGAGCCTGTCCAAGTCGCCGCGCAAGCGCAAAGAAAAGGCCGCCTGACCCATGCCGACCGGCGAACGCGTCACCTCCGTCTCCGTCACCACTGCGGCCAGCGGCGCCTCGACCACGCCCAACGAGTTCGGCATGCGCGCCATGCAGCAGAAGGTGTGGGCGCACCGGGGCGAGCAGTACCTGCTGATCAAGTCGCCGCCGGCGTCGGGCAAGTCGCGGGCGCTGATGTTCGTCGCGCTCGACAAACTGACCAATCAGGGCGTCAAGCAGGCGATCGTGGTGGTGCCCGAGCGCTCCATCGGCGGCAGCTTCGCCGACGAGCCGCTGAGGAAGCACGGCTTCTGGGCCGACTGGACCGTGCGGCCCCGCTGGAACCTCTGCAATGTGCCGGGCACGGACGACGCGCCGGTGGCGAAGTCCAAGGTGAAGGCCCTCGCCGAGTTCCTGGCGAGCGACGACAAGGTGCTGGTGTGCACCCATGCCACCTTCCGCTTCGCCTTCGATGAGCTGGGGCCTGACGCCTTCGACGACCGTCTGGTGGCGATCGACGAGTTCCACCACGTCAGCGCCAACCCGGACAACCGCCTGGGCTCCCAGCTCGCCGAACTGATCGCCCGCGACAAGGCCCACATCGTGGCCATGACCGGCAGCTACTTCCGCGGCGACGCCACCGCCGTGCTGGCGCCCGGCGACGAGGCCAAGTTCCAGACGGTGACCTACACCTACTACGAACAGCTCAACGGCTACGCGCACCTGAAGACGCTGGACATCGGCTATTTCTTCTACTCGGGGCCCTATCTCGACGACATCATGAAGGTGCTCGATCCGGCCAAGAAGACGATCGTGCACATCCCCAACGTCAACGCCCGCGAGAGCACCAGGATCGGCAAGACCTCCGAGGCTAACGCCATCATGGATGCGCTCGGCCAATGGGACGGCGAGGACGAGGTCACGGGCTTCCACCGCATCGTCCAGCCCGACGGGCGCGTGCTGAAGGTGGCCGACCTGGTCGACGACGACCCGGTTAAGCGCGACCACATCGTCGCTGCGCTGAAGGACCCGAAGCAGCGGAACAACCGCGACCACGTCGACATCATCATCGCGCTCGGCATGGCGAAGGAGGGCTTCGACTGGATCTGGTGCGAGCACGCCCTCACCGTCGGCTACCGCTCGTCGCTGACCGAGATCGTCCAGATCATCGGGCGCGCCACGCGCGATGCGCCCGGCAAGCCGCGGGCGATGTTCACCAACCTGATCGCTGAACCCGACGCCAGCCAGGAGGCGGTGCTCGAGGCGATCAACGACACGCTGAAGGCCATCGCCTGCAGCCTGCTGATGGAGCAGGTGCTGGCGCCGCGCTTCGACTTCACGCCGAAGAACAGCGGCAAGAAGGAGGGCTTCGACTACGGCGAGGGCGGCTATCAGGAGGGCCGCGCGAATGTCGGCGTCAGCGAAGATGGCGCTCGCTTCCACATGGAGATCGGCGGCCTGGTCGAGCCGAAGAGCCCGGAGGCGACGCGCATCTGCCGCGAGGACCTCAACGAGGTGATCGCCGCCTTTGTGCAGGACAAGCGCACCGCCGAGCGCGGCCTGTTCGATGAGGAAACCGCGCCCCAGGAACTGACGCAGGAGCGCATGGGCAAGATCGTGCGCGACAAATATCCCGAGCTCACGCCCGACGATGTGGAGGCGGTGCGCCAGCACGCGATCGCCGCCCTGAACGTGGTGCAGGAGATCAAGAAGCGCGTGGACGGCGAAGACGGCGAACCCCGTTCCAACACCGCCTTCATCGACGGAGCCCGCCGCTATGCGCTGGAAGTGAAGACCCTCGACATCGACATGATCGACCGGGTGAATCCCTTCTCCGTCGCCTATGCCGTTCTCGCGAAAGCGCTGAACGAGGGGACGCTGAAGCAGGTGAAAGCGGCTGTGGAGGCCCGCAAGGCGACCTTCACCGAGGAAGAGGCGCGCGACCTCACCCGGCGCGCCGTGCAGTTCCAGCGGGAGCGAGGACGCGCGCCCGACATCAACGCGGCGGATGCCTGGGAGCAGCGCCTAGCGCAAGGCGTGGCCGCTTTCGCCCGCATGAAAGCCCAGGCCGCGCGGGAGGGAGCTGTCAGTGGCTGACGCGCCGATCGCCGAGCAGACCGATGAGGAGATGCTGGCCGAGCTTGGCGCGCTTGCCGAGCCCAAGGCGGCGCGCACCCACACCGCCGAAGAAGAACGAGTGATCGCCGGCTTCGAGGATATTCTGAAGTTCGTCGCCACCCACGGACGCCCGCCTCAGCACGGCGAGGAACGAGACATCTTCGAGCGGCTCTATGCGGTGCGGCTCGACCGGCTGCGCGAACAGACGCGGTTCCACGACCTCCTGGCCCCCATGGACGCTGACAGCCTGCTCAAGCCAGCGGCCGGCGACGGCGCGGCCCTGGAAGCGCTGGACGACGACGCCCTACTCGCGGAGCTCGGCGTCGGCGGCGACGATCCCGCCGACATCACAACTCTGCGTCACGTGCCGTCGCGGACCTCCGTCACACCGGCGGACGAAGTAGCCACCCGCGTCCCATGTCCCGACTTCGAAGACTTCAAGCCGCTGTTCGAGGCGGTGCGCGAGGACCTACGCACCGGCGCGCGCCGGGCACGAAAGTTCGAGCGCGACGCCTCGATCAAACAAGGCGAGTTCTTCGTCCTCGGCGGGCAGCTCGCCTACGTCGCCTCCGTACCGGAGGTACTGGACACGGAGCATGGCCACGCCCAAGGGCGGCTGCGCGTGATCTATGACAACGCCACGCAGAGCGAGACGCTTCTGCGCTCCTTCCAGCGCGCACTCTACAAGCCGGAACTGGACGGCCGCCGCGTCAGCGATCCCGACATAGGCCCGCTGTTCGGTTCAGAGCCGGAGGACGGCGACGTCGAGAGCGGCACGATCTATGTCCTCCGTAGCCGCTCCGATCATCCGTTCATCGCCACTCACCGGGACGTGATTCACAAGATCGGCGTCACCGGCGGAGCTGTCGAAGCCAGGATCGCCGGCGCTGCGGCGGACCCGACCTACCTGATGGCGCCGGTCGAAGTCGTCGCGACCTACAAACTCGCTGGCATCGATCGGAAGCGTCTCGAGGCGATCTTCCATCGGGTCTTCGCCGCGTCCCGGCTGGACCTCGCGATCCCGGACCGCTTTGGCGGGTCGGCGCGCCCGAGAGAGTGGTTTCTCGCTCCCCTGCCTTTGATCGATGAGGTTGTCGCCCGGATCCGAGACAGCTCAATCACGGGCATGTCCTACGATCCCGCTACAGCATCCCTCACTAGATCTGATTGATGAACCGGCGATGCAGCCACGAAGCAACAGCAAAAGCGGACGTCTCGAACAAGCGCCTTGGGGTCAGCGACCTGCAGCCGCTCGGTGCCACTAGAGACGGCGGCTTAATCCAATTTACGCACATCCGCAGGCCAACCCTCAGCGGTAGAAATCGGGAAAGGATTGGAGATGCATAGCCTCGGTCCGGCCGACGTGCGTGACCTATACGAAGGCGCATTTGCTGCATACAGGGGGGAGGATTGGGCGAGGGCTTGGCGCCGCAGTTACGCGAGCCACGTCCACATGGTGCTCGACGCCAGCCGGGAGGAGTGGCGTGCGCCGGAGTTCCAGCGGATGCTTTGGGACGCGTCGGACGTATCTGGCATCGGGCCCGGCCAAGCCGTCACCGTTGTCGAGGCCTACTCCGACACGCAGTTGGCAGACCTTCTGTTCGACGCGCGAGGCTCGCTGGACGGGCTCGGCGTAGAGCAGCGCGGCGAGCGCCTGCAAATGTTCTTCGAAGAGGTTCTGGCCTGGATCTACCCCCGTTACACTAAACGGAGGCCCAAGGCCCGATTAGTCCGGCTGCTCGCCTCCATGTTCCCACACGACATGAGCTGCTTGATGGACGCGGGCCGCGTGTTCGGGGTCCAGCGTGCACTGGGGGCTCCGCGTCTGCCGGGCTCCTATGTCGCACAGCATTCGAGCCTGCGGGAACGGGTGCGCGAGGCGGTCGGCGCGGCGGCGACAATCGAGGAGGCAGTCGACCAGTCGATCTTCTGCTGGTTCCTGTGGCAGACAAAGGTCGATCGCGCAGACGACGGCGCTGTGGCGCTGCCGCCGCCCCAGCGCGAGGCCAACGCGCTCCCCGCCCTTTCTCTCCTCCCGGCCAACGCACAGCGCCGGGCGCTGGCGGCAGTCAAGGACAATGTCAACCTGCTCGTGGCGATGGTGCGCGAGGCAGAGCAGGGCATCGCCCGGGAGGACCTGATCGACGTCATCCTCAACGAGGCGCCACAGCTAAACGCCAGTTCGGCGCCCAACATGATTTCCCAGGCGATGGGCGGCTTGGGGCTGATCCGGCTTGAGGACGGTAGCTACCGTCCTACAGAGCGCGGCCAGGAGCTTCTAATCGCGAGCGACCCCGTGCAGGTCCTCCGGGGGCCCCTGGTGGGACGGGTCTTCGGGATGGGCCACCTTCTGCTCATGATCGGCCGCGAGCCGGGCGCGCTCCGGCACAGCGAGGCCGCCAGACGTTTGCAAGATCTCGTACCAACGTGGACGTCAACTCTCCCCGGTTCGCACATTGTCTCCTGGGCAAGGCTAGCTGGCCTCGTCCAATTAGACGGCTCGGCGGGGGGCGGGCGGCTTGTGCTGACGGAGGATGGGGATGATTACGCTGCGGCGCTGCCAATGGATTTCGAACGGCTGTGGCGGCTCATGCCCGAGCAGGACGTCGTAGTCGACGCGATTCCTGATGAGGACCCTGTCGGCCTGCCGGTGCAGCCGGCGACGCCCGCACCACCTTACGACGCGCAATCCATCCTCAACGAGGGCTGCTTTCTCGGAAAGGACCGCATCGAGGCCGCCGTGGAGCTTCTGCGGCGCAAAAAGAACATCATCATCCAAGGACCGCCTGGCACGGGCAAGACCTGGCTCGCGAAGCGGCTAGGCTACGCGCTGATCGGTGCGAAGGACACTGAGCGGCTGGTCGCGCTGCAGTTCCAGCCCTCGCTCTCGTACGAGGACTTCGTGCGAGGCTGGCGGCCGGACGGGCGAGGCGGCCTCAGGCTCGTCGACGGTGCCTTCCTGGAGGCGGTTCAAGCGGCCGCCGCCAAGCCGAGACGGCCCTTCGTCCTCGTGATCGAGGAGGTTAATCGCGGCAACCCGGCGCAGATCCTCGGGGAGCTGCTGACGCTAGTCGAGGCCACGAAACGCGGCCCTGACGAGGCGCTGCGCCTCGCCTACCCGCGGTCGCTCGACGAGCGCGTATACGTGCCCGAAAACCTGTACATCGTTGGCACTATGAACCTCGCCGACCGTTCGCTGGCGTTGATCGATCTGGCACTGCGCCGACGCTTCGCCTTCCTCACGCTCATGCCAGAACTCGGCTCCTTGTGGCGGGCATGGTGCGTTGATCGCGGAGTCCCGTCGGCATTGGTCTCCGAGATTGGGGCGCGCATGAACGCGCTCAACGCCGCGATCGCCGAGGATCGGGCGCTCGGCCCCCAGTTTCAGGTCGGGCACAGCTTCGTGACCCCGGCGAGCGACGACGCCTTGACGGAGGACGGCTGGCGTCGGTGGTACCAAGTGACCATCGACACCGAGGTCGCGCCGCTGCTAGCGGAATATTGGTTCGACGAGCCGAATAAGGCGCATGAGCGCACTACCGCGCTCCGTCTAACGGCTTGAGAGGTGAGCGTTACCTCGGGCGCCCACGGGCACACGACGTGGAACAGCCACGTCGGCATACCCGTCCGCAACCTTTGGATGCTGCTGGTCTACGCCGCGGACCTAGCCGGCTTCTTGGAACGGGCAGAGGCGGACGTCGACGAGAAAACCGAGCTGCCCGAGCTCCTGGCGACCCTGCTCGCGACTGTCGTCGAGCGCCGTCTGCGGCGCAGCCTCTCGCGCGGCTACCGGATGACCGAGGCCGCGCTTCCGAGGGTGCGCGGCCGCATCGATTGGCTGGTGACGGAGAGCGGCTCTCTTCTTCGACGCGGACTTGTCGCCTGCCGCTTTGAGGAGCTGACCAACGACACACCGCGAAACAGGCTGGTGCGGGCCGCCCTCGAACGTATGGCGACCATTGTCTTAAGGCCGGAGCTGTCCCGGCGCTGCGCGACTCTCGCGCGCACCCTGGCCGCTCAGCGTGTTAGCGCTAATCGCCCGACCCGCTCGGAGTCTTCTAAGGACCCGGTCGCGCGTCACGAGGTCGAAGACCGCTTGATGGTGGCGGTCGCGACGATGGCGCTGGACCTGCTGGTCCCCGCGGAGGCGGCGGGCGATCTCCACCTCACGCGTCTAGATCGTGACGAGCGGCTGCTCCGCCGGATATTTGAGAAGGCTATCGCGGGCTTCTACCGGCACGAGCTCGCGCGCACATGGAACGTGCGAGTACAGCACGGCTTCGATTGGGACATGACAGCGCCCACACCCGGTCTAGCCGCGCTTCTCCCGGGCATGCAGGCCGACGTGGTTCTAGATGACGAGAAGCAAAGGACGGTGATTGATACTAAGTTCACCGGAATCCTCACGGCCCGGCCCTACGGGGGTGAGTCGTTCAAAAGCCCGCACCTCTACCAGATGTACGCCTACCTCCGGTCTCAGGCCGGAAGAGGCGATGCGCGGGGAGACACGGCCGAGGGGGTGCTGCTCCATCCCTCCCTAGATCGCCACGTGGACGAGAGCGTCACCATACAGGGGCATCGCATCCGGTTCGCCACGGTTGATCTCGCTCGGTCCGGGGCTGATGTTCGTGCTAGGCTTCTTGAAATCGTGGGAGCGTGACATGCGCTGAACTGGTGTGCCAATTGCCAACTGGCCCCCGGACCCGATCGTCGCTGCACCGCTGCCTGCAGCGCCATGGCATCTCGCGCCTGCCGAAGGCCGATCGCGAGATGCTCAAGCGGTTCAAGACCTACAAGATTGCTACTTCCACATCGACATCGCCGAGCTGCGCTACGAAGACGGCAAGGCCTGTCTGTTCAGGGAGTGGGGTTTGAACGCCCACGTTCGTTTTTCAATGCGCCTGTTCCAGGGCATTAATTCATTCGCCCAAATCTGCAGCGCTGCGGTCTTTTCGGCGAGATACGTGTAGTGGCGGTAGGTCGCGCCGATTCCCTTTAGCGCGTGACCCAAGCAGACTTCTATAATGTGGGGAGCTACGCCGAGTCTCTCCATGTGCGTTGCCATGGATCGCCTGAGATCGTGAACGACCCAAGGCTCCATTTGACCGCCCCTTGCGATCACCTCATCAAGTCTCTTTTTCGCCCGGCTGAAGCCCGAGATCGGCTTCGCGCCACCGAGAGACGACAAGAGGTAAGGACCATACTCCGGCGTAGGCATCGCGTCGATTACGCGTAGCGCCTGAGCGGATAGCGGCACTACCTGCACCTTTCCCGTCTTGTAATGGACTGCCGGAATTTCAAGCCTCGTTCCGTCCGCCGATAGCCAAGAGATTTGAGCGTTTGCCCATTCACCCCGGCGGTCGCCGGTTAGCAAGATGAGCTGAAAATAGCTGCCCCAAGGATACCCCATTGCAGAAGCAGCGTCCCGGACGCGTCGCAGCTCTTCCATAGTGAGAACGCGACTGCGGGGCCGCTGCCGGTCGCGATTTTTCACACCCGCGAGAGGGTTCTCGAGAAGGTACTGCCGTTCGACCGCAAACTGGAACATCGCCCGCGTCCACTTGCGGACTTCAGCCGCCGCGCCGGGCCCTCCTCGGCTGCCCTCGTACGACCCGGCCCTGCTCGCGATCTTCATCGCTGCAGGCGTCCTAATGCGCTCGATGAGGTCGACGAGATCACGGGGCCCAATCGAGGCGACTTCCCGCTCTCCCCACGCAGGCGTCACATGCCTCAGCAGGAGCCGTTCGACATTCGCTCCAGACCTCAAATTTCGGGTGAGGTGCTCATCCTTGTAGCGATCGAGTAGATCGGAGACCGTGAACGCTCGAACGGATATTGGCTCAGGAACTAGAGCCGGAGAGGGATCGACCCCAGCCCGGGGCCATCCGTTTAATCTCCAGGGTGCGCTGCCGTGCCTCGGCCAGACTAACGGTCGGATATTCGCCCAACGCCATCCTTCGCCGATTAGCGGCGGATGCCGCACTCCCTCCCCCTCCCTTGTTAAGGCGGAACGTCGCGGTCCATGTCATCACGCCCCGTTGCGAAACCCGCAGGCTGAGGCCGTTCTGATCAGCGATCTCGCGCCGCTTCCCGGTCGGTCGGATCGCCCGCAATTTGGTGTCTGATAGCGCCATGGAATTTGGGGTGTCGTCTGGGGTGTCATTTATGGTCGACTGTCGGGGGACAGTAGCGGATGCGGGCGGACACCGCATCTTGCTTTTCGTTCCTTTTTGAACAGTTTCTGGATTTCGGCGAACGTTGGCGGACATACGGCCGCACCTTGCCAAGGTTGGGGTCGAGGGTTCGAATCCCTTCGCCCGCTCCAGTTCTTCAAACGACGAAAGCCGCGGATCGCTCCGCGGCTTTCGTCGTTTCAGGGGCGCCGCTCGGAAGGCGGGGAAGCCGGGGCGTCGTCCGGCGCGGGACTCTCCGCCCGGTGAAGTTTGTGCCGAGAACGACCGTCTGGTCGTCGCTTCGGCCCGGGAGCACCTCTCGCGCCAGCGGTTCGGCCGAGGCCGCCGGGCTGGTCAGACGAAGAGACGCCGCAAGAGATCGACGCCGATGACAATCAGCAGGCCCGCGTAGGTGAGCTGCAATGTCCGCTCGTTCATCCTGTGGCCGACCCTCACGCCGATCGGCGCGGCGATCATGACGGTCGGCATCATCACAAGGAAGATGACGACATCGACATAGCCCAGCGAGTAAGACGGCAGATCCTTGGCGTTCCAGCCGCTGATGATGGATCCGATTGCGCCCACCGTGCCGGTGATCAGACCGGTCGCGGCCGAAATCGCCATCGCACGCTCCAGCTGCATATTGAAGGCCGTGAGGATCGGCGTCGCCACCGTGCCGCCGGCGGTGCCGGTCATCGCGGCGATGAAGCCGACCACCGAGGAGACGCCAACCATCTTCGCGCCTTTCGGCGGCTCCCGACCGAAGAAAAAGCGCCCATGATTGAGCGCAATATAGAGGCCAACCAGAAGTATATAAATCGCGAAAAGGGTCTGCAGAATCTCCGTGGAGCCGAAAGGCAGCAGAATCAAACCAATGGCGACTCCGATAAAAAGGCCAATCGCCCAGGTCTTGAATACTGCGAGATCAAGGTCGCCGAGCGCGTAGTGCTTGCGGGTCGAGGAGATGGCGCTTGGTATGACGAGCGCCATCGAGGTCGCGGTCGCGACATGCATCATCACGGCATGGGCCATGCCGAGCCATGGGAAAACATAGATGAAGATCGGCATGCGGATGGTGCCTCCGCCGATGCCGAACAGCCCCGCGAAGAAGCCGGACGCCAGGCCGGCTGCTGCGAAAATGATGACGCGGAGCAGGAGGTCATCCATGGCGTGGCGTCCCTCTGCCTTGCCTAGGGGCGCGTTGGCGTGTGGCGCTGTCTGAGGCCGGCGCCAGCTATCAGGCCAGCGGCCGACGCCGACCATCGCGCCGCAACGGGCGCTCGGCCGCCCAACCCGGCTCCGCCGCCTGCCCCTTGCTCATCCAGCGCTCCTGGGCGATCCAGCGAAGAACTCCGGCTTCAGCCGGATGCAGCCGGGGTCAAGGCAGGGGCCACATTCGCCATCGACTACGTCCCGCCTTCGATTCATGGCGTAGATGCGGGCAAGCAGATCCAATCGGCTCTCTCTGGCCCGCTTGTCGTCCTACTCGTCTCTGAAGCATGCAATATGAAATGGACGCGGCGCAGGCTTGCCGCTCACGTCATACGTATGCACCTGCATCTGACTTGGATCTTGAGTGAGCCCGACCGTAATGAAGCCGGGCTGAACATCCTCTTCCATGGCGCTGCCGATCGTGCCTGAGAAGTTCGTCTTGGCCTCGCCCTGGAGCGGGATTTTCCAGGTGATCAGGTATTCGTTCTCGCCCTTCTTCTCGCACTTGTCGATCATGTAGCCGCGGGCGATCGTGCCATCCGCCTTGATCACGCACGCCAACCGGTTCTCGAACTTCGCCATCTGCTCTCTCCAGAATTGTCGGCGCGCTCCGCAGTAAGGCGGCACGATCTCCACCGCCTATGCCCGGCGCCAAAGCACTGCTGATCTTTCGTTCCGGCGATGAGCCGGAGCTCATTGCCGGAACGGCGACGTATTCGCTTCGTCGGACCCGAGTTCGGCCCGGGCCGGCGCGGTCACTTGATGCCGGCGAACAGGACGCCTTCGACGTGTCCGACGAACAGCACCAGCCCCATGCCCGCGACCGCTGCGCCCACCAGGCGCACATTCATCCGGCGCGCAGCATCGCTGTCGATGACCCAGCGCGTGACGAGACCGGCGAGCACCGCCACGACCAGCTGGATCAGCGTGAAGCCGACCAGATAGGCGATGAGCGGCGTCTGCTCGGCGCCGAAGATCGACTCTCCGTAAGCCCAGCCATGAAACAGCCCCGCGCCGGCGAAGAGAACGCCGAGCATGAGCGCGGGAAGCTCGCGGTTCGTGGCGATGATGGCGCCGAGCAGGAGCACCGTCGCGGCGATGACCAGTTCGGCCACCGGCAGCGTGACGCCCGCGAGATGGATGAGGCATCCGGCCAGGGTCCCGCCGATGAACGGGAGCGTGAGCCCCCAGACGCGCCCGGCAAGCGCGGCCGTAATGCCGACGGCGACGACGAACGCGAAGTGGTCCATTCCGATCACCGGGTGCGCCAGGCCGGAAAGCATGCCCTGTCCGAAAGTCTGCGGAAGCAGACCGCCCATCGCGTGGTGGGCCAGCGCCGCGTTGGTGCCGGCCAGAAGGAGAGGCCCTGCACATGCGAAGCGCATCGCGTGAGATTTATGTATTGCCATGACCTGATCTACCTCTATTGGCGCTGTCACCAGACAGCTTCAAGTCCTAAACAGCTTCGAGCCGCGCTCGTACGGCGCTGATCTGGCGGGCGAGCTCCTCCTCGGTCAGAAGGCCGCGGCTGACCATGATGTGAGCGAGCGTCAGAAGCTGGCGTTCCGGATTCGGAATCGCGCTGTAAACCGTCTCAAGCTCATCCTCGGCGTGCCGTCGCTCGAGGTTATCAAGAGCCCCGCCCGCCGATAGACAGTCGCAGGTCGCGTCGAGGCACACCTTCCATGGCGGTTCTGGATTGGTGACGCACCAGCGCGGCGCAAGCTTCGCCCAGGTCTGATCCTCGTCCTGTATGGACTCGAGCAGATCGATGCGGCGAAGGTCGACGTACCGACCTTCCGTCTGCTCCTGGATGCCGACGCTCTCCCCGCTCATTTTGGGGCCTCCGTCGGTCTGCCGCCGCTATGCACCGGCCGGCTGGCCCTATGGATCGGCCGGGGACCGTCCGTCGTCCTGCCGGGCTTCGGCATGGCGATGCCGATCATGGTGTCGCGGGTGACGATTTCGGCGAGCTGATCCTCCGTCCAGCCCTCGGTGCCCTCGGGCCTCACGGGAAGCACCATGAAGCGGCTTTTCGCGTTGGAGTCCTCCACCCGCAGCTCGACCTCGGGCGGCACGATCAGTCCGAACTCCGCCAGGACTTCACGCGGCCAGCGGACAATCCTGCGACGATAGTTGGGCGCGCGGTACCAATAGGGCGAGTGGCCGAGTATCGGGCGAGGATAGCATGAGCAGAGGGTGCAGACGATCACATGATGCAGCGTCGGCGTGTCCTCAAGCACGGTCAGGTGCATGTAGTCGCTTGTGGTCCCGAAGCCGGACGGCTCGCTCCAGTCGACCCCGACCTCCTTGCTGGCGTTCAGCGGGTCGTCAAATACCCGGGCCTTGTACGCCGGGTCGGTCCAGGCCCTCGCGACCATGCGTGAGCCCGCGGCCGGGGATCTCGCGTCGTTCCACTCGGAGAACGCGCGATGATCTTCGGCGGTGAACAGGCCTTTCTCGATCGCCAGCTCACGGACGGCCAGCTCGAGAATTTCGAAGTCGGAGATCTCGTCGACCATCGGCGCCGCCGCATGGTCGTGACCATGGTCTCCCGAATGATGATGGTCGCCATCTTTATGTTTATCTGCCATGTCCTGCTCCTATGGCGAGGTCGAATGCTTCGGTCAGTCCGCAGCTTCGAGCCACATGTCCGGGTATTCGCTCTGGAGGGTGTCGTTCTCGAACGGGTACTCCGCCCAGAGATCCTTCTGCTGGAACCGGACGATGTAATACTGCTCCTGAGGAGCATCGTAGCGGTCCCAGGCCTCGTCGGCGGGAACCAGGTCCGGGTATGTCAGGGCAGCGATCGTCCCGGTCATGTTCCGGACATACATCTGGGTCCGGGTGTAGAAGATCGCGGGCAAGTCCTTCACGCGAACGCGGTCGCCGACCTTGAAGCGGGCAGGCTGAACCTCGCCGGTGGGTTCCCAAGGGGGGGTGGGCCCATAGTCGATGTATTTTCCGGGAGAGGATGGTGATTTCCCGGTTCCGGTGTGAATCTTGGTCGTGTCGCCGTGGTTGATGTTCGACGGAGCGTGACCTCGGCGGTTGGAATTGACGCCCAGCCTTTCCCGGATCTCCGCGATCTTCCCCTGCAGCTCGAGCAGCGACACATAGTTCTTGTCGACGAGCATCTTCGCGGCGCCCCAGATCCAGCGCGCGTTGTAGGGGAAGCCGTAATAGAGGGTCAGGCCGATATCGTTGGCGTAGCGGCGGCGCCGTTCTTCGGCGTTCCACATGCCCCTGAAGCCGAGCACCTCGCAGGTGATGTAGACGTTGTTCTCCCACTCCTCATCTTCTTTTTCTTCGAATATCTGAGGCGCGTAGGGCTGCCCGCCGACGTCATGCGTCGGCCAAATATAGGCCTCGTACAGGGTATGCGGGACCTCGTAAGGCCAATCCTGAGCTTGATGGATCGCCGGCATCAAATGGGAGCCGGCATCGTAAATCCTTCGGGTTTCCTTGGGTGACGGCATCGCGCTTCTCCTTTGTTTTCCCGGGTCGAGACAGGCGGCTCTACATCGCTCGCGACATCGGCTGGCGCCCTGCTCGGGCAGAATTCATGGTTTCTACGACCGGAGACCGAACGTGGCTTTGCGCTCGATCAACTTTTGGCAGCGGTCGCTTGTTGAGCCGAAAGGCTGTCGGCCAGCCTGTTGATCTGTCGGTCTCAGCCTTGAGGAGCTGCAATGGGGATCAGCTATCAAAGGCGCCGACGGAGCGTTCCCGGTCAGTCCGCAAGACCGGAAAACGCGCCGTGAGATACGAGCGGGCCCCCGGCGTCGCGTCGCCGCGCTTTCCGTGTAACCTCGCCCGGCTCGACGACGAGCTGCGGCTGGCGACGTTCTGCGGACCTGCTCCGGTCGTCACCCTCCTGCGCGGCATCAAGGCTGGAGATCGACATGCAGTTTCTGACGCGCGCCCTCTGCGCGGGAGCCCTCGCCCTCGCCTCGTCGTCCGGCGCGGCGCTCGCCGAGCAGAAGCCGATCGTGGTCACGCCGCTCATGACGACGTCGCAGACCTCGAGCGGCCAGCCGATCACGCTGCCGCAGAAGGACGCCCAGGTGTCCGTCTCCACCTATGACATTCAGCCCGGCGCGGTGCTGCCGTGGCACGAGCACCCCTACCCCCGCTATGCCTATGTGCTCGCGGGCACGCTCAGCGTCACGAACTCGGTCACGGGCGAGACGACGATCTTCAAGACGGGAGACTTCATCCTCGAGGCCATCGGACAGCGGCACCGCGGCGCCAGCGTCGGGCCGGATCCGGTCAAGCTGCTCGTGATCGACCAGACCGAGAAGAACACGCCGAACGTTGTCCTCGACGAGTGAGCGCGGACGCGAAGGCCCGCGCGACGTCGCGCGAGGCAGCCCCCGTCATGAGGAACCGACGCCCTTCGCTGCGCCTTAGCAGCGAAGGAGATCGCATATGTCAGACACTCAGGTTCCCGTCCGCCGCACCGAGCCGCACCGCGCGTCCCTGAAGCTGCGCTGCGGGCCCTTCTCTTCGGAAGCGGAGGTCGAGATCTCCAGTCGCGGCCTGATCGCGGTCGGGGCGCTCGTCAGCGGCATCCTGCTGTCCGTCGTGCCGATCATCTGGGTGTCGACCAGGAAGGCGCCTCGCCGCTGGTTGTGAGCCGCACGACCAGGCGGGCCGCCCGCGACGCGCGGCGCGCTCGCCGTCACAGGCCGTCGAGCGGGACCTTGAGGTAGCGCTTTCCGTTGCTCTCGGGCTCGGGGAGCTCCCCTGCCCTCATGTTCACCTGCAGCGACGGGATGATCAGCTTGGGCATGGGCAGCGTGGCGTCGCGCGCGGTGCGCATCGCCACGAACTCATCCTCCGTCACGCCGTCGCGCACATGGATGTTGTGGGCGCGCTCGTCGGACACGGTGGTCTCGCTGCGGATCTCGCGCCCGTTCGGGCCGTAGTCGTGACACATGAACAGGCGCGTCTCGGGCGGCAGCTCGAGGACCTTCCTGATCGACCGGAACAGCGCGCGGGCGTCGCCGCCCGGGAAATCCGCGCGCGCCGTGCCGCCGTCGGGCATGAACAGCGTGTCGCCCACGAAGGCCGCGTCGCCGATCACATAGGTGACGCAGGCGGGGGTGTGGCCGGGCGTGTGCATGACGCGCCCCTCCAGGGCGCCGATGCGGAACGTGTCGCCATCCTCGAACAGCCGATCGAACTGCGAGCCGTCGCGCTGGAACTCGCTGCCCTCGTTGAAGACCTTGCCGAAGGTCTCCTGAACGACCCGGATGCCGGCGCCGATGGCGACCTGCCCGCCGAGCGCCCCCTGGATGTAGGGCGCCGCCGACAGGTGATCCGCATGCACATGGGTCTCGAGCAGCCACGCGACCTTGAGCCCGCGATCGCGGACATGCGCGATGACCGCGTCGGCCGAGGCGTGGCTAACGCGCCCCGACGCATAGTCGAAGTCCAGAACGCTATCGACGATCGCGCAGGCGTCGCTCGCCGCGTCCCGGACCACATAGGAGAAGGTGTTCGTCGCGGGATCGAAAAATGTCGCGACGTTCGGACGACCGGTCATGATCTGCCTCCTTCACCCGTGGCGGGGCGGCGGCCGCGGTCGGGCGGATCGCGGCGACCTGCCCATCCGAGCCTCGCTCGCTCCTCGCGGCCCCGGATCGGCTCCAGACCATATCACCGATCGGACGCGGCGGCGCCCCCGGACCGCGGGCTCTCAGCCCGCGGGCTCCGTGTCGGCGGCCAGATAGCCGCCTTCGCCGTAGAGCAGCGGCCGCCCGGGGCGGCCCGGCTCCGCGGCCTCGACCTCGCAGAACACGACGATGTTGTCGCCCGCCGGCACGATCCGGACCACGACGGCCGCGATCCGCGCGAGCGCGTCCCGCAGCACGGGCGCGCCGCCGAGCCGTGAGCTCGGGATATGCCGGTAGCGCCCCGGCAGGACCTTGCTCGCGAAGGCGTCCGACAGGCCGCGCTGCTCCTCCGACAGCACGGACACGCCGATCCTCGCGCCCGGGACCATGCTGTCGAAGCTGTCGCTACGCCGGGAGACGCAGAACAGCAGCATCGGAGGGTCCGCCGAGATCGACGTGACCGAAGTCGCGGTGAAGCCATGGAGATCCTCACCCCGCGCGAACGTGACCACGCACACGCCGGAGGCGAGCCGCCGGAACGCCGCCTTGAAGTCCTCGACCACGGAGGTCGCCGGCGGCTGCTGCGCGGCATCTGTGGCGGGGCCGCTCATGCGCGAAGCAGGTTTTCGAGCAGGGCGGCGCCCCCATTGGCGGTGGGCAGGCGCCCTCGCCGCGGCTCGGGCGCGAGGTCGACGAACGCCCCGAAGCATCCCGGCCTCGCCCGCATCAAGCCGTGAGCGCCGCCCTCGTCCATATATGTCTCCATCCGATCGACGACGTCCGCGGGCGTCCGAATCCGCAGCTTGCCGCCTGGGCGCGGATCGGCGCGGCTGCGCTGACCCTCACGGGGATATTATCCTGCGGGTCTTTGGCGCGGATGACCGGTTCGGGCAACCCTGCCCCCCGGCGCCGCCGGGTCTGGGGTCCGCGCCCTGCTTCGTCCTGCGGGAGCCGAGCCGGACCGGGGGCCGGTCACCCGATGCGCGACAGGGCGGCCTCGATCTGCTCGATCGTCGCGGGCTTCTGACAAACCGGGACGTCGTGCAGCGGCGCCGGCAGGGCCGTCAGGTCGCAACCAGTCACCACCACCATCCGCACCCCGCGCTCGCGCAGCGCCATCGCGATCGGGGCGGCGCTGCGGCCGTCGAGGTCCAGGTCCAGCACGGCGTAGTCCAGCCGGGTCGCGCCCTTGATGAGCCTCGCCGCCTCCCGATCCTGCGCCACAGGCCCCAGCACCACTGCGCCGCGCGCCTCGAGCGCGCGCTTCAGCTGACGCGCCAGCAGGAAGTCGTCCTCCACGAGCAGAACGTGGCGCTGGGCGAACAGCCCCGACACGGAGGCCGCCTCGGTCAGGCCTTCGGGTTCCGGCCGCGCCGAGGCGCCGGGCGCCGCCGGATCGGGGTCGAGCCCGCCCCGCTGGGCCATGGCGAGAGGCGCGAGCGAGGCGCCGCCGAGGCCGAGCCGATGGTCGCCGCTCGCGACGCTTTCCCGGGGCTCCTCGACCAACGCGCTTTCGACTGACATGCGTCCCTCACAAGGGCGCCATAACGCCTCGGAGGCCGTTTCGTTCCGCGAACTGGGCGGCCGGCGCTCCCGCTCCGCGGCGCACAAGACGCTTCGGAGCGCCTGATCCCGTGGCCCAGGGCGCCTCGATCGTCGCCGTTCCGGCTATCCAGACCCATCTGGCATGCTGCAGACGCTGAAGCAGCTCGGGTGAACCGTTGGGGGACACCCCGTCCCCCGCGCTCCAGTCCGGCGGGCGAATTCATCGAACGCCGGCGCATTGGCTGGAACCGCCGGGGGCCTGCGGACTTCAGGATTAGCCGGCGCCCCCCCCGACGTCGGCTCGGGAGCGGCCCGGCCCCTCCCGGTGAGCGCCGGGCGGGCGCCGAGACCCAGCCGGCGACGGCTCGGCCCGGCCGTCCGTCCGGTCGCTTGGGGCCCGAGGCCCGTCATCGCCCCCCGGGGCGGCCGTAACGGCGAGCCGAGAGCCGCCGCTCGGCGCCGCGTGGAGGGATTTCGGAAGGCCGCGCCGAGCCCGTGGTCGAACGCTCATTTCTCAAGGCGCAAGCTGCCTCTCAGCCACCCTGCCCTCTGTGGATAAGCCGTCCTGCCGGGGCTCCGCCGCACGTTTTTCAAAAAGCCGGCGTTGACACCCCGAGGGCCCGGGCGTACATAGCCCTCACACCGGACGACGGGGCGGCCAACAACGGCCTCGGCGGCCTGGATATCTGTCTCAAAAGAGCGGCAAAGTCGAGCGATCGACCGGAGCCGGTTGTGACGGACTTGAGCGGCTGGATGGGGATGCCCGTTTGGCTGTGCGCATCTGGTTTCGGCTGGGTGCTGGCTGTTTGACAAGTTGATCTTGAGAAAGAGAAACGTGGTCGGCGGGGTTCTTGCGGCCTCTGGCTTTAAGCTGGGGGCATGTACAGAGGCTTCGGCGGTTATACGTTTCAAGGAATACGCCGCTCGATCATCGTGAGATGGTCAGGGCAGCGTGGTTCCTCGTCAAACGTTGTGACTTAGCTGG